>NZ_AYKH01000008.1 GCF_003788635.1 Salinisphaera orenii subsp. orenii MK-B5 | reverse complement strand
GGGGGGGGGGGGGGGGGGGGGGAGCCGTTCGGCGACGACCGCACGGGCGGCATCGATGTCGGCGGCACGCGGCGCGGTATCGGCGGGTTGCATGACGATGGGCCGCGTTCAGGGCGCGCCCGGAGGCCGGGCTGCGCGAATCGGCGTGGCCGGCGATCGCCGTACAGGCGCGCCGCGGCCGTGCCGGCTTCGTTGCGACGCGTCCGTAGGTGCCGGTCGACCGCGCCGAGCGGTGGCGAGCGGGCTCGCATCGCCGGCTGGCGTTTGCGAGCACGCCGCTTGGCGGTCACGGCGACCGCGATTCGCATCGGACATGTGGCCCTCTATGGTCATCCCGTCAACCTAGGGCGGTTTCCGACGTGTCGCAATCCGGAGTCGGACGGATGGCGATGCTACGCCGGACGGCAATCGATCGACGGCCCCGGGCGGCGCGGGTGGCGCCTGCCGGACGGGTGGCCGTGGTGGCTGGGCCGCCGCCGAGCGGCGTCAGATGCCGGCCCACCATTCGTAGCCGCGATCCTCCCAGTAGCCGCCGTTGCCGCCCTGGATCGAGGCGAAGCTGTCCACCAGTTCGATGCGCATGACGTATTTCGCCATCTTGTAGCCGAGCTGGCGCTCCGCGCGCAGACGCAGCGGCGCGCCGTTGGCGATGGGCAGGCGGTCGTCGTTCAGACCGTAGGCGAGCAGGGTCTGGGGGTGATAGGCCTCGACCATGTCGATGCTTTCATAGTATTTGACCGGCCCGCCGTAGATATTGTCCGCGCAGTGAAAGACCACGTAGCGCGCGGCCGAGGTCGGGCGCACCCGGTCGAGTACCTCGCCGAGCACCGCGCCGGTCCATTTCGCGATACAGCTCCAGCCCTCCACGCAGTCGTGACGGGTGATCTGGGTGCGCGACGGCATGGCTTTAAGGTCATCGATCGAGAAATCGCCGGGCTGGCGCACGAGGCCGTCGATACGCAGGCGCCAGTCGGCGAAGCCGTTAGCGGCGTGGCGCTTGTAGTCGTCGTTGCTCGGATCGGTGCTGCCGTTGGCGCGCATGGTCGGCGCGATATCGCGTTCGCCGAACTCGCGCGCCAGCGACTCACGCGAAGACACCAGCCGCTGGGCGGCGCGGGTGAGGCGGTCGGTCGCGCCGAGCAGGTCCTGCACCCGGTCGTTGCGCGACAGGCTGTCGCAGCCGGTCAGGGCGGCGCTCGCGCCGAGCGCGCCCAGGCCGGTGATCAGGCGCCGGCGTTTCGGGTCGGGGAGGATGAGTTTCGAGTCACGCATGACGGTTGTCCTTGTCGGCCGGGGCGTCGTCGCCCAGGCGATAGCGGCCGGTGATCATGGAACGCAGGTTGTTGAACACGCCCGAGATCAGGACCAGCCCGAGATGAATCACGAAGAAGGCCACGAGCAAAAAGGCGAAGATGAAATGCAGCGTGCGTGCGCTCTGGCGGCCGCCGAACACGTCGAGCAGCCAGGGCCAGGCGGCGTTCATGGTCGGCGACATGGTCAGCCCGGTGAGCACCATCAGCGGCAGCAGGCCGAACAGCACCAGCAGATAGGTGAGCTTCTGCAGGCCGTTGTAGTCGGCGCTGTGATCGAACTTCAGCCGTGCGTGGTGGGCGATCGTGGCCGGCAGGCCGCGCCACTGGGCCGCGGTCGGCCAGACCAGCCGGCGTCGGGCCGGGCTGATCAGGGTGTAGACGAGATAGGCCAGCAGCAGCGGCGCGAAAACCCAGGCGGCGGCGAAATGCCAGTAGCGGCCCATGGCCAGCCACTGCGGGCCGGGCAGCGTGGCCCACGCCGGGAAGGCGCGCGTATCGAGCTCGCCGTCGTTGCGCGACAGGCCGAGCACGCCGGTCGTATTGATGCGGTAGCCGCCGATACGCACCACGCCCATGGGCGCGCCGTCGTCGCCGCGCATCGCGGTGATCTGCAGCGCCGGATCGTCGAAGCTGGAATCGTTGCCCCAGTAGAGCGCCGGGTGGGCGTTGAAGATCTGCAGCCCGCTCATCAGCAGGATCACCAGACAGACGAGATTGACCCAGTGCCAGACGCGGGTGAAAAGCCCGTGGCGCTTGATCACCCGGGCGCGCTCGGGCGGGTTGGCGTATGGATTGTCGTTGTGTTTGTTCATCGATAGGCCCGGTTCGAAAGAAAGGCTGCCCGCCGGCGCGAAGCCGGCCGGCAGCCGGGGACGACCTACATCTTGTCTTCTTTCATGCCGTCGTCGTGCGACATGCCGTCTTCGCCGGACATGCTGTCGTCGTGCGACATGTCGTCCGACTTCATGCCGTCATCGTGTGCCATGCCGTCGTCGGCCTTCATGCCATCGTCATGCGACATGCCATCATCGTGCGTCATGCCGCTGTCCTGCGACATCGCGCCGTCGTCATGGGACATGCTGTCTTCTTCCATGGCCAGGCCGGCGGCGCTCCACACCAGCACGCCCGAGAACAGCAGGGCGGTCAGCAGCGGGTTGCGAAGGGTCTTGAATTGCGTCATGAGAGTTCTCCGTAGAAAGAAAAGACGGACGGGCCTTGATTCATGTGTTTCTGCCCGGCCGGCCGCAGCGGTGCGCGGCTGCACATCAAGCTAGGCCCGGCCCGCCGCGCAATCATCACGAATCGATAACAGGCCGCCGGTTTAACGTTTCGTGATGTGCCCGGCGGGCCGATCGACGAGAATGGCGCCCAGCGACAGGGAGAACGGCATGGCGGAGCGCATTCTGTGCGTCGAGGACGACCCCGATATCGGGCGGCTGCTGGTCGCCATTCTCGGCGAGGCCGGCTATCCGGCGGACTGGGTGACCAGCGGCGAGCGCGCGCTCGAATGCTGGCGTGATGCCGCGCTGGTGGTACTCGATCTCATGCTGCCGGGCATCGACGGGCTGGCCGTCTGCCGGGAGATCCGGGGCCACGATGCCGGCATACCGCTGATCATGCTCACGGCGCTCGCCGGCACGCGCGACGTGGTGCTGGGCCTCGAGATCGGTGCCGACGACTACATCACCAAGCCGTTCGACGCCGCGATCCTGCTGGCCCGCGTGCAGGCGCTGCTGCGCCGGCGCCAGCGCGAGTCGGTATCGAGCGCGGCCGGTGCCACGTCGGCCCCCATCGTGGTGGGGCCGCTGCGCGTGGACATCGACAAGCACGAGGTGCGTATTGACGACGTGCCGGTGTCGCTCACGGCCAAGGAATTCGCGCTACTGGCCCTGTTCGCGCGCAATCCCGGCCACGGCTTCTCGCGCAGCGATTTGCTCGATCAGGTGTGGGGCCCGGAATTCGACGGCTTCGATCACACCGTCAACACCCATATCAACCGGCTGCGCGGCAAGATCGAGGCCGACCCGGCCGCGCCGCGCTATATCCAGACCGTCTGGGGCGTGGGCTACCGCTTCGTGGACCCGCACGACACGCCGGGCGACGCATGAGGCGCGCCTGGCAGCGGATCGCGAACGTATCGCGCAGCCTCTATGCGCGCATCGTGTTCGTCTATCTGGCCGGGCTGCTGCTGCTGTCGGTGACCGCGGCCTGGGTGGCGGTGAGTCAGTTCGAGCAGCTTGGCCGCGAGTGGCAGCAGCGCACCCAGATCGATCTCGCCGACAATCTCGCGCAGATCATGCGGGAGCCGCTCGGCGCCGGTCCGGATTCGCCGGCCGCGCACCGCGCCGCCGAGCGCATCCTGTCGATCAACCCGGCGGTATCGCTCTACCTGCTCGACGCCGAAGGCCGCGTGGTCGGCAACTACGCCGAGCCCGGCTGCAGCGCCAACGCGCGGGTGCCGGTGGGCACGCTCGAGGATCTGCTGGCCGACGAGCCCATGCTGCCGGTACTGCTCAACGCGCCGTGTTCGCATCGCGACAGCGTCTTTTCGGTGGCGCCGGTGCGCTTCGGGGCGGCCGCTCGACCGGGCTACCTGCTGGCCGTGCTCGATGCCGGCGCGCGCATGTCCATGTTCGCCATGCTGCGCACCAGCAGCATCACGCGCACGCTGCTCATCGCCGGCACGCTAGCGGTGGTGCTTGCCGGTGCGCTCGGCCTGCTGTTGTTCGCGCTGCTGACCCGGCGTTTTCGCAAGCTCACCGCGGCTGTGGAGCGGTTCGCGGTGGGCGACTATGGCCAGCGCATCGCGCCCGGTCGGGCCGACGAGATCGGTCATCTGTCACGCGCGTTCAACGATATGGCCGCGACCATCGAGGCCCAGCTCGACGCGCTGCGCGAAAACGACCGCCAGCGGCGGGAACTGGTCGCCAACCTGTCGCACGATTTCCGCACCCCGCTGACCTCGCTGCGCGGTTATGCCGAGCAGCTGCGCAAGGCCGACAACCTGCCGGCCGAGACCCGTCAGGCCCATCTGGCTGCGATCCTGGCCAACGCCGACCGGCTGACCCGGCTGGCGCGCCAGCTGTCGACGCTGGCCCGGGTCGACGCTTTCGAACGACCGCTGGGCGTGGACACGTTCTCGCTGGCGGAACTGATTCACGACATCGTCGGCAAGTTCCGCCCGCAGGCGCTCGAGGCGCGCGTGGAACTGGTGATCGACTGCGCGCCCACGCTCCCCGCCGTGGCCGCGGATCTCGCGCTCATCGACCGGGTGCTCGCCAATCTTCTCGACAACGCCGTCGCGGCGACGCCGGCGGGCGGCACGGTGCGGGTGTGCGCCCACGCCACGGGCTCGCGGGTCGAGGTGGCGGTCGTCGATACCGGCATCGGCCTGTCGGCGGATGAACTGACGCTCGTCACCCAGCGTTTCTATCGCACGCCGGCCTCGCGCCGGAACGGCGAGGGCTCGGGTCTGGGGCTGTCGATCGTCGACGAGATCTGTGCCCGGCACGGCACGCGTCTGCGGCTGCAAAGCACGCCGGGAGCGGGCACACGGGCGGCATTCGATCTGCCGATCGCGTGACCGAATCGTGAGGATTGCCGTGGCCGCGCGGGGCCGGTGCCGGCTCGAGCCGGCTGTCGGTCAATCGAAGGGGTCAAGGTGTGCTCGCCTCGTACGCCGCATGCCAGGCCTGGATTCGTGCTGCCGTTGCCGGCCGCGGCCGAGCGGTCGGTGGCGAGAGTGTGGCGCGACGATGATCGCGTCATCGCCGGGGCGGCCAGGGGTGCTTTGCGCGGAAGCCGGCACGGGGGCCGTCCCGCGCGAGTCGAGTGCGGCTCGCCCGTGAACCGTATCCATGAAAAAGGGCAGCTCGAAGGCTGCCCTCATGACGATACGACCTGCAGCGTCGATCTACATGCTGTCGTTGTCGCCGGTCAGGTCGTCCTGCGACTTGGCGCCGTTCTCCGACATCGCGTCGCTTTCGGACATGGCGTCGTCCTCGGACTGGCCCGCCTTGCCGTTCGACGTGCCGAGCTCGGACTTCGACATGCCGTTGTGATCGCTGCTGTGCGACTTCTCGGCCATGCCGCTTTCGCTCGACGCCTCGTCGGTGGTCATGCCGCTTTCGCCCGACATCGACTCGTCGGAGCCCGAATCCGACCCGGCGATCGCGGTGCCGCCCAGGGTGAGCGCGCCCGCACTGATCAGGGCGGCGAGCAGGGGCGTGAAGAAAGTCTTGTTCGAACGCATAGTGTTCTCCTTGGAATGCGCCGGACCCGCTTGGAGTCCGATCGGCCGGTGATGTCGTGGGCCGGCGGTGCCGGCCATACCACGCCGCGCGGCCTGACGCGACGTCGCAGACGGTAGGCTTACGGGTCGGGCGACGGTATCCGTGATGACACTTAGGCTCGCAGTGACACCGCTGGATGTGTGGTCGCCGATAGCGTTATGTATTAATGTATATAGCGATTATTCTCCGGCTATCGGTAACGCGGGCTGTCGTCGTGCCGGTCGCCGTCGATTCGACTTCAGCGAAGACCATGAGACTGATTCCAGGCCGGTTTCTCCGGCATGCCGTGGCCGTGTTTCTCTGCGCGATGGTCGTGCCGGCCGGCGCGGCCGCGCACGAGCGGTCGCTGCTGGTGTTCGCCGCGGCCAGCCTGAAGAATGCGATGGACGAGGTGGTCGCGGCCTACGAGGCCGACCACGACGTCGATATCGACGTCAGCTACGCCGGCAGTTCGACGCTGGCGCGCCAGATCGAGCGCGGTGCGCCGGCGGATGTGTTCGTCTCCGCCAACCGCGACTGGATGGATCGGCTGCAGGCCGACGGCCGGCTGAAGAACGCGTCGCGGGTCGACGTGCTGGCCAACGCGCTGGTGCTGGTGGCTCCGCGCGACAGCGATATCGACCTGCGGGTGGCGCCGGATTTCCCGATCGCGGAAACGCTGGCCGACGATTATCTCGCCATGGCCCACACCGAGGCCGTGCCCGCGGGCATCTACGGCCGCCAGGCGCTGCAGTCGCTGGGCGTATGGTCGGCGCTGGCGGGCCGAATCGCCCAGACTGAGGACGTGCGCGGGGCGCTGGCGCTGGTCGCGCGCGGCGAGGCGCCGCTGGGGGTGGTCTATGCCAGCGACGCCGTCGCCGAGGACGATGTGCGCGTGGTCGACGCCTTCCTGGACGATAGCCACGATTCGATCGTCTACCCCGCCGCGGTCGTCGCGGCGTCGGCCGCCGAGTCTGCGCCCGCGTTCGTGGAATTCCTGAACGGCGAAACCGCCGGCCGGGTGTTTCGCGACTGGGGCTTCAAGCGGCCCGGCGGGGGCGGCTAGCCGGTGCTGGACGCGGCCCAGGCCGAGATCCTCTGGCTGAGTCTGCAGGTCGCGCTGACCGCGGTAGCCTGCAGTCTGCCGCTGGCGCTGGCCGCGGCCTGGTTTCTGGCGCGCTCGCGCCGCCGCGGGCGGATGGTGCTGGATGCGCTCGTGCACCTGCCGCTGGTGCTGCCGCCGGTGGTCACCGGCTATCTGCTGCTGGTCGCGCTCGGGCGCAACAGCCCGCTGGGCGCCTGGCTGGACGCCACCTTCGGGTTGACCTTCGCCTTCCACTGGACCGGCGCGGCGCTGGCCGGTGCGGTGATGGGCTTTCCGCTGATGGTGCGCCCGATCAGACTGTCGCTGGAGGCCATCGACACGCGCGTGGAGGACGCCGCCGCCACGCTGGGCGCGTCGCCGATCTGGGTCCGGGTGACGGTCACGCTGCCGCTGGCGCTGCCGGGCATCATCGCCGGCATGGTACTGGCCTTCGCGCGTGCCCTCGGCGAGTTTGGCGCCACCATCACCTTCGCGGCCAACATCCCGGGCGAGACCCGCACGCTGCCGTTGGCGATCTACAGCTTCATCCAGGTGCCGGGCGGGGAGGCGCAGGCCGCGCAGCTGATCGCGATCTCGGTGGCCGTGTCGCTGGCGGCGCTGGTGGCCTCGGAGCTGATCGCGCGCCGGGTCAAGCGGCTGCGCGGGGCCGGCTGAGCCGATGCTGTCGCTGGACGTCGAACACCGCCTCGGCGATTTCGATCTGGCCTATGCGCTGGACAGCCGCGAGCGGGTGACCGGCCTGTTCGGCCCCTCCGGCGCCGGCAAGAGCACGCTGCTGCGGCTCGTCGCCGGGCTGATCACGCCCCGGCGCGGCCGGATCGAGATCGCCGGTCGCTGCGTGTTCGACAGCGACCGCGGCATTCGCGTGCCCGCGCACCGCCGGCGCATCGGCTATGTCTTCCAGCAGGCGCGGCTGTTCCCGCATCTGAACGTGGCCCGCAATCTGCGCTACGGCGCCTGGTTCGCGCGCGCCCGACCCGCCGCCGCGCGCTTCGACCGCGTCGTCGACATGCTCGATATCGGCGCGCTGCTCGATCGCCGCGTGGCCGGCCTGTCCGGCGGCGAGGCCCAGCGCGTGGCCATCGGCCGGGCGCTGCTGGCCAACCCGGCGATGCTGCTGCTGGACGAGCCGCTGGCCTCGCTCGACGCCGCCCGCAAGGCGGAGGTGCTGCCCTATATCGAACGCCTCAGCCGCGAGTCCGAGCTGCCGATCGTGTTCGTCTCTCATCAGCTCGACGAAATGCTGCGGCTGGCCAACCGTCATGTGGTGGCCCTGCGCGACGGCCGCGTCGTGTTCTCCGGCAAGAGCGCGGCCTTTCTGGCCCGCCCCGATTTGCTCGGCCCGGAGCACGCCCGCGACGCCGGCACGCTGCTGCGGGCCGAGATCCGCGGCACGGCCGCACACGGGCTGAGTGCGCTCGACTGCGAGGGCCAGCCGCTGTTCGTGCCGCGGCTGGATCAGGCCCCGGGCGGCCGCGTGCACCTGCACGTGCGTGCCCGCGACGTCATGCTCGCGCGCTCGCGGCCGGAGGACATCAGCGCGCTCAACGTGCTCGCCGGGCGCGTGGCCGCGATCGCGCAGGACGGCGATCAGGCGGTCGAGGTGACGCTGGCGATCGGCAACCAGCGTCTGGCGGCGCGCATCACCCGCTACTCGGCCGAACGCCTGGCGCTGGCCGAAGGCGAACCCCTGTACGCGGTGATCAAGAGCCTGGCGCTGGCCGAGCAGGCCTGGGCGCGTCTCGGCGGGCTGTAGGGTCGGGCTGTCGGATTGCCCCGACCGGCCCGATGCGCGAATCGCCGTGTGACGCGTCACCGTGGCGGCGCCGGACCGAGGCCGGATGGCGGCGACGACGCATTGCCCGATGCCTTCCGCACGCCTTGTCGAGGCGCCCGCTTCCTGCGCCCGACGGGCGCGGGCGATCAGCCGGCGTGGCCCGCGAAGCGCTGGTGGATCTCCAGCACGTGCACCAGGCTCGGCAGCAGTGCGGCCAGGGTCTCCGCCGCGCCCGAGCGGCTGCCCGGGAAGGTCACCACCAGGCTGTTGCCGGCGAAGCCGGAGACCCCGCGCGAAAGCACGGCGTAGGGCGTGCGCCGCTGGCCGAAGGCGCGGGCGGCCTCCATGAGACCCGGCATCGGCGTGGTCAGCATCGGTTCGACCGTCTCGACCACCCGGTCCTTCGGGCCGATGCCGGTGCCGCCGACGGTGACGACGAGTTGAGTGCCGGCATCGATCGCGGTCTGCACGGCCGCGCGCACCCGATCGGCGTCGTCGGGCAGGATCTCGTAGCCGAGCGGCGCGAAGCCGGCCGTCTCGAGCCCCTCGAAGACCCCGCGGCCGGCGGTGTCCGGCTTGTTGCCGTCGGCCACGGGGTTCGAGACCATCAGCACCTGCGCGGACAGCGGCTGTTTCAGCGTGCGCTTGAAGTCGCTCTTGCCCCCGGTCTTGTCGACGAGACGGGTCTCGCCGATGGCCAGCTCCTCGGGCTCGGCGTAGGGCTTGAGCATGTCGTAGAGCGTCAGCGCGGCCATGCTCGCGGCCGTGAGCGCCTCCATCTCGACGCCGGTCGGGCCGATCGTGTGGACTTCGGCCTCGATCACCACGCGGGCATCCTCGATCGTGAAGTGCACCTCGGCGGCGTGGATCGGCAGCGGATGACACAGCGGCAGCAGTTCGTCGGTGCGCTTGGCCGCGAGAATGCCGGCGATGCGGGCCGAGGCCTGCGGATCGCCCTTTTCGGTGTCGCGCTCGGCGATGCGCCGCAGGCAGTGGCCGGGGGCGTGGAAACTGGCGGTGGCGGTGGCCGAGCGCAGGGTCTCGGGCTTCATGCCCACATCCTTCATCGGCGGTCTCCTCGCGGGCGTTCGGGGCCGACGACCTCGGTGCCTTCCAGATAGGCGCTGCTGCCGTCGGCGTAGTGTTCGTTCTTCCACACCGCGACACGGGCCTTGAGTTCCTCGAGCGCGTGGCGGGCGGCGTCGAAGGCTTCGGCCCGGTGCACGGCCCGCACCACGATGTAGACGCTGACCGCGCCGAGCCCGAGCCGCCCGGTACGGTGCTGGATGCGGCAGGCGGCGACGCCGAAACGCTCGATCGTTTCGGCCTCGATCTCGGCCATGGTGCGCGCGGCCAGCGGGCCGTAGGCGGAATAATCCATCGCGGTGACGTCGCGGCCGTTGTTGGCCAGACGCACGGTGCCGCCGAAGACCACCAGCGCGCCGCAGGTCTCGTCCTCGGTCTCGGCCATAAGGGCGTCGAGATCGAGTTCGTCCGCGCGCAGATGGCGCGTGTCGGGGGCCCGTTCCGGCTGGCCGCCGGAGACCGGTGGGATCAGCGCGACGGTGTCGCCGTCGGCCAGCACCGCGTCCGCGGCCAGCAGCGTGTCGCCGCGGGCGCAGGCGGTGCGCGAGAGCAGATCGGCCGCGCCGGGGTGTTGCTGCCGGGCGGCCGCGATGAGCGCGGCCGGCGTGTACGGGGTCGCCACCGCGAGCGTGACCGTGTCGCCGGCCATCAGGTTCCGGAGTTCGCCGAAGCATTCGACGGTGACGGTGATGGATTCGCTCATGGTGCGCCGTCGCGGCGTGTCTGGGGACAGGATCCGTCCAAGGCTAGAGCCCGAACGCACGCGTGGCAATCGGGATCACGCCCGACCCTGGCTCGCGCTCGCCGCGGCCCGGCGTTCGGTGCACCAGAAAACCAGCGCGCCCGCCTCCAGCGCGCCGGCCACGGCCATCGCACCGGGCCAGCCCGCGATGTCGACGGCGAAGCCGGCGACCAGCGAGCCGGCCGCGCCGCCCATGAAGAAACAGCCCATGTAGGCGGTGGTGATGCGGCTGCGCGCCTCGGGCCGCAGCGCATAGATGGTGCTCTGGTTGAGGATCTGCACGCCCTGGACGCCGAGGTCCATGAGCAAGATGCCGATCACGATCGCCACCAGGCTGTGCGGGGCCAGCCCCATGAGCACGAAGGCGGCCAGGGCTGCGACGATGAACGCTGCGGTGCCGGCCCTGTTGCGGCCGGCGTCGTGCAGGCTGCCGGCCAGCGACGCGCCGACGGCGCCGGCCGCGCCGAGCAGGCTGAACAGCCCGATCGCGGTCTCGCTGTAGCCGTAGGGCGCCCGCGCCAGCAGAAACGGCAGCGAGGTCCACATGATGGTGAAGCCGGCGAAGCCGAGCGTGCCGTAGACGATGCGCCGGCGCAGCAGCGGCTCCTCGACCAGCAGCGCGCCGATCGAGCGCAGCACCCGGCCGTAGCGCAGGCGTTCCCCGATCTGCTCGGTGTCCGGCAGCATGCGCCGCAGCACCAGCGCCTGGCCGAGCATCAGCAGCGCGGCCGCGCCGAAGACCGTGCGCCAGCCCGCGAGATCCGCGATCAGGCCGGCGAAGGCGCGGGCGAGCAGGATGCCGATCAGCAGGCCGCTCATCACCCGGCCGACCACCGCGCCGCGCTGGTCGTCGGCGGCCAGATGCGCCGCCATCGGCACCATGATCTGGGCCGCGGTCGAGGTCAGGCCGATCAGGAAGCTGGCGACGAGAAACCCTTCGAAGCCCGGCGCAAGCGCGGCACAGGCCAGCGACAGGCCGGCGCCCGTGCTCACCAGCGGGACCAGGCGGCGGCGGTTGAAGAAGTCCCCGAGGGGGACGAGGAAGACCAGCCCGGCGACGAAGCCGAGCTGGGTCACGGTGATGATCGAGGCGGCCGCGGCGCTGGAGATCTCGAGCGTGCGCGCGAGCAGATCGACCAGCGGCTGGGCGTAATAGAGACCGCCGACCGACAGCCCACAGGCGACGGCCATCAGCCAGACGATGGGCATGGACGGCGTCAGGGCCGGACGGGTGTCTTCGCGCACGACGGACTCGCATGGGTCGGGAAAGCGCGACAGTCTACCGTTGTAGCATGCAGCTATGAAGTCGCCGCCGTGCGCCCGTGCCGTCTACGGTCGGCGCCAACGCCACGAGAAAGGCCCGCCTCGAAGGCGGGCCCGTGATCGCCGGTGGCGTGGCGGCGGATCAGTCGTCGCGTTCGCTGTGCAGGATCTCGCCGCTGTTCTCGTCGACCTCCAGCTCCACGCGGTCGCCGTTGGGCGCGGTGGCGTCCACCTCGTAGCGGTTGGCCTCGTGCTCGACGCTTTCGATTTGGGTGTAGCCTTCGCCCTCGAGCGATTTCACCACGTCGGGGATGCCCATCGAGCCGCTGTCGGCGCCGTTGTTCTGGGCGAGGGCGGTGGTGCCCGCCAGGGCGAGGCCGGCGGCGGTGGTAAGGGCGATGAGATTGCGATGGGTCATGGTCAGCTCCGTTGCATGAGTTCGGGGCCAGCCTGGCACCGGCCCGTCGAATCGACGGTGAACACCGCGTTAATCGACAGTTCATCGCCCGAGCCTCGCAATGGCGGCATGATCGCGCGCCTACCGCTTTTCGTCCTGTCCGTCGCCTGCCTGCTGTGCGCGGGGTCTGCGCTCGCCGATGACGACGACGACGAGGCCCGGGCGCTGCGTGCCGCCGGCGACCTGCGGCCGCTGAGCGAACTGATCGAACACGTGGAGTCGACCTGCCAGGGCCGTTTCGTGGAGACCGAACTGGAGGAGGACGACGGTGTCTGGGTCTACGAGATCAAGCTGCTCGGGCCGGCGGGCGACGTCGCGGAGCTGGAGTACGACGCCCGTGACTTCGACCTGCTGGAGGCCGAGGGCAAGCGGCTGGACCGGCTGGGCTGCGTGCCCGCGGGCACGCCGGACTAGGGGCAGCCGACACGTCATGCGAGCCCGCGCCGGACATTCCCCGGCCCGTCGGGTCGGGCCGCCCGTGAGTCGTTCACCATGGGCGCCCTGCGGCGCGGTTGGCCTTGATTGCGGCGGCCACGGAAACGGCGTTGGCTTGACGTCGCGCCGGGCCCGAGCGCGGGGGGCGACATGCGCCTGCTGATCGTCGAGGACGAGCCGACGCTGGTCGAGCAGCTCGCCGAGGCGCTGGCCGAGGCCGGCTATGCGGTGGATGTGGCCACCGACGGCGAGGACGCGGCCTACCGCGGTGCGACCGAGCCCTACGATGCGGTGGTGCTCGATCTCGGGCTGCCGCGCCTGGACGGGCTCAGCGTGCTGCGGGGCTGGCGCGCCGAGGCCGTCGCCGTGCCGGTGCTCGTGCTCACTGCCCGCGGCGAATGGCACGAGAAGGTCGACGGTATCGACGCCGGCGCCGACGACTATCTGGCCAAGCCGTTCCGGATGGAGGAGCTGCTGGCCCGGCTGCGGGCGCTCATCCGGCGCGCCAGCGGCGGCGCCTCGGCGGTGATCGAGCGCGGCGGTGTGACCCTGGACACGCGCAGCGCCCGGGTCAGCGTGGCCGGCCGACCGATTCGGTTGACCGGCCACGAATACCGGGTGCTGTCGTATCTCATGCACCACGCCGGGCAGGTGGTCTCACGCAGCGAACTCATCGAGCATATCTACGCTCAGGACTACGACCGCGACTCCAACACCATCGAGGTCTTCGTCCGGCGGCTGCGCAGCAAGCTCGGGGTGGCCGCGATCGTCACCGAGCGCGGTTTCGGCTACCGCTTCGTCGACACCGCCGGTCCGGTCGACTAGGCCGGCCGTGCCGAGAGCCTCCCTCCAGCGCCGGCTGCTGCTCGGCGCGATCGCCTGGATCCTGATCGCGCTGGTCGCGACCGCCGTGGTTCTGTCGCTGCTGTTCCGCGGTCATCTCGAGGACGAACTCGCGCGCCGCCTCGACGCCGATTTCCTGCAGCTGGTCTCGCAGCTGGATACCGGCACCGACGGCGAATTCGCGCCGGATCCGCGGTTGAGCGACCCGCTCTACGAACGGGTGTTCTCGGGGCGCTACTGGCAGATCGACGCCGCCGGGGACGCGCCCGTGGATCTGCGCTCGCGCTCGCTCTGGGACATGCGGCTGCCGGTGCCCGGGCAGGCGACCGGGCTGCACCGGCTGGACGGCCCGCGCGGCGCGCGGCTGCTCGCACTCACCCGCGAGGTGACGCTGCCGCGCCGCGAGGGGCCGCTGCGGCTGACGGTGGCCGCGAGCCTGGCCCCGGTCGAGGCGGCGGTGGTCGATTTCCGCGGCACGCTCGCCTGGGCGCTCGGCGCGCTGGCGCTGGGCCTCATCGTGGCCGCCGGGCTGCAGGTCGGACTGGGACTGGCACCGCTGCGGCGGCTGCGGCGCGAGCTGGGCACCATCCGACGGGCCGAGAGCGCGCGGCTGTCCGGCGACTATCCCGGCGAGGTCGCGCCCCTGGTGGCCGATCTCAATCAGGTGCTGACCGACAACCAGGCGCTGATCGAGCGCGCCCGACACCAGGCCGGCAATCTCGCCCACGCCCTGAAGACGCCGCTGTCGGTGATCCGCAACGAGGCCGACCGGCTGGCGCAGGAGGGCGGCGAGGCGCGGGCCGGCCGGCTGCGGGCCGAGGCGACCGCGATGCAGCGTCAGATCGAGTGGCATCTGGCGCGCACGCGCATCGCCGCCACCCAGCGCGCCGGCGTGGCCGCCGAGGTGGCGCCGGTGCTCGAGCGGCTCACGCGGACCCTGCAGCGGCTGTACGGCGACCGCGGTCGCGTCATCGACACCGACGCCGGCCACGGCCTGCGCTTTGCCGGCGAGACCCGGGACCTGGAGCAGATGATCGGCAATCTGATGGACAACGCCTGCAAGTGGGCGCGCGGCATCGTCGAGGTGCGCGCAAGCGCGCACGGCGATCGTCTGCAGATATGCGTCGACGACGACGGCCCGGGCCTGCCCGCGGCCCGGCGCGAACAGGCGCTGGACCGGGGCCGGCGTTTCGACGAGGACACGCCGGGCTGGGGCCTCGGGCTGGCGATCGTCGCCGATCTGGCCCGCGCCTACGAGGGCGAACTGGCGCTGGAACGGGCCGCGCTCGGTGGTCTGTCCGCGCGCCTCGTGCTGCCGGCCGGCTGATGCTCCATGCGAGCCCGCGCCAAGTGCTTCCCGAAAATAAGACTATGGGCGGAAAGACGAGATCTCTTGTGCGCCACGCAGTCGTTCTGCGCCACGGTGCGACGACGCTGGATTGCCGCACCCTGGGCGTTGCATGGAGCGGCTGGCCCTTAGGGGTGGGCCTCCCATGAAACAACCACGGGCGCGCCGCGGCGTTGCCCGTATGGATTTTGGCGCGCCACGATCGGTGACTCGCGCCCTGCCGCACACGATGTACGGTCTCCGACGCGGCGTTCGCACGACGCGCTGGATGGCCCTGGAAGGCGCTAGCCGCCGCGCTTGACCGTCTCCACGCCGCCGGCATCGCCAACGATGAGCACGTCCGCCGGCCGGCGGGCGAACAGGCCGACCGTCACTACCCCGGGCAGGGCGTTGATGGCGTCCTCCATCTCGATCGGATTGAGGATCTCGAGGTTGTGAACGTCGAGAATCGGATGGCCGTTGTCGCTCACGAACCCCGGGCGCAGCTCCGGCTCGCCGCCGAGCTTGACCAGCGAGCGGGCCACACTCGAGCGCGCCATCTCGATCACCTCGACCGGCAGCGGGAAGCGCCCGAGCAGGTCGACGCGCTTGGAGGCATCGACCATGCACACGAACGTGCGCGCCGCGCCCGCGATGATCTTCTCCCGGGTCAGGGCGCCGCCGCCGCCCTTGATGAGTTCCAGATGGGCGTTGGCTTCGTCGGCGCCGTCGACGTATACGCCGAGGGCGCCCGCACTGTTGAGATCGACCACGTCGAAACCGGCCGCGCGCAGTTTCTCGGTCGTGGCCTTGGAGCTGGACACACAGCCGGGAATCTCCGGCGCGCGCTCGGCCAGCACGTCGATGAAGTGGTTGACCGTGGAGCCGGTGCCCACGCCCAGATACTCGCCCTCGCGCACGTAGTCGAAGGCCGCCTCGGCGGCCGCGCGCTTGAGATCGTCCTGTTTGCTCATCTGGCCTCTCGCTTGGTTTTGCCGCGAGTCTAAAGCCTTGGCGCCGGCGGGTCAGCGCGTCCGCGGGCCGAACACGGCGGTGCCCACGCGGACGTGGGTCGCGCCCTCGGCGACGGCGGCCTCGAGGTCGGCGCTCATGCCCATCGACAGCGTGTCCAGCGCGAAGCCGTCGGCGTTGAGCGCGTCCCGCAGTTCGCGCAGACGCGCGAAGGGCCGGCGCTGGGCCGCCAGCCCCTCGGCCGGCGCCGGGATGGTCATCAGGCCGCGCAGGCGGACGTTGTCCAGGGTGGCGATCTGCGCGGCCAGCTCGGCCGTTGCGGCCGGGGCCACGCCGGACTTGCTGGCCTCGTCGTCGACGTTGACCTGGATGCACAGATCCAGCGGTGCCAGGCCCGACGGCCGCTGTTCGGACAGGCGCCGCGCGATCTTGAAGCGGTCGACCGCGTGGGCCCAGGCGAAGTGCGCGGCGATGTCGCGGGTCTTGTTGGACTGGATGTCGCCGATAAAGTGCCAGACGGGCGCGTGCGCGCCGAGCTGCTCGATCTTGGCGATGGCGTCCTGGAGATAGTTCTCGCCGAAGTCGCGCTGGCCGGCCTCGAGTGCCTCGGTCAGCCGGGCCGTCGGCTGGGTCTTGCTCACCGCCACGAGGGTGATGTCGTCGGCGTCGCGGCCGTGGGCCGCGGCGGCCTCGGCGATGCGCGCGCGCACGGCCTCGAGGCGGGCGGCGATGTCCAAAGCGGGGTCGGTCGGGCTCATGGTTTGCGTTTCGCAGCCGTTGTAAGGAGTTGGGGTCATGCTAACGGTCGCGCACCGACGCGGCCGTGGCGTACAGCGAAGTCAGGAAAGCGGGGCGTATGGATATATCCCAGTTACTGGCGTTCTCGGTCAAGCAGAACGCATCGGATCTGCATCTGTCGGCCGGGCTGCCGCCGATGATCCGCGTGGACGGCGATGTCCGGCGCATCAATCTGCCGGCGATGGAACACAAGGAAGTGTTCGATCTGATCTACGACATCATGAACGATCGCCAGCGCAAGGATTACGACGAGTATCTGGAGACGGATTTCTCGTTCGAGATTCCCGGGCTGGCCCGCTTTCGTGTCAACGCCTTCAACCAGAACCGCGGTGCGGCGGCGGTCTTTCGCACCATCCCTTCGGAGGTGCTCAGCCTCGAGGATCTGGCCGCGCCGGAGATTTTTCGCGACATTGCGGCGACCCCGCGCGGACTGGTGCTCGTCACCGGGCCGACCGGCTCGGGCAAGTCGACCACGCTCGCGGCGATGATCAACCACAAGAATCTGAGCGAGCTCGGCCATATCCTCACCGTCGAGGACCCGATCGAGTTCGTGCACAGTTCCCAGAAGTGCCTGATCAACCAGCGCGAGGTCGCGCGCGACACGCAGTCGTTCTCGGCCGCGCTGCGCTCGGCCCTGCGTGAGGACCCGGACACGATCCTGGTCGGCGAGCTGCGCGATCTGGAAACCATCCGCCTGGCGATGACCGCGGCCGAGACCGGGCATCTGGTCTTCGGCACGCTCCATACCTCGTCCGCGGCCAAGACCGTCGACCGGATCATCGACGTCTTTCCCGGCGGCGAGAAGGAGATGGTGCGGGCGATGCTCTCGGAGTCGCTGCGGGCGGTGATCTCGCAGACGCTGTGCAAGAAGAAGAGCGGTGGCCGCGTGGCGGCGCACGAGATCATGATCGGCACGCCGGCGATCCGCAATCTGATTCGCGAGGCCAAGGTGGCGCAGATGTATTCCTCGATCCAGACCGGCCAGTCCATGGGCATGCAGACCCTGGACCAGTGCCTCAACGAACTGCTGCGCCGCGGCCAGGTGACCCGCGAGGAAGCGCGCCGGCACGCGGCCAACCGCGACGCGCTGGCCGGCGGCTGAGGACGGAAACATGGATCGTACCCAGGCCACCAAGCTGCTCACCGTGCTGCTCGACCGGCTGCTCGCCGAGGGCGGCTCGGATCTGTTCATCACCTCCGGTTTCGCGCCGGCGATCAAGAAGGACGGCGGCATCACGCCGCTCATGGAGCGTCCGCTGACCGCGGAGCAGTCGGCGCTGATCGTGCGCTCGGTGATGAATGACCGCCAGGCCCGCGAGTTCGACGAATTCAAGGAATGCCAGTTTGCGATCGCGCCCCCGGCGGGGCGCTTCCGGGTGTCGGCCTTCGTCCAGCAGGGCCACGTCGGCGCGGTGCTGCGCGTGATCAACACCGACATCCCGGATTTCGACGATCTCGGCCTGCCGCGCGTGCTGAAGGACGTGGTCATGAGCGAGCGCGGGCTGGTGATCTTCGCCGGCGCCACGGGGTCGGGCAAGTCGACCTCGCTGGCGGCGATGCTGGGCTATCGCAACGCCCACTCCGCCGGCCACATCATCACCATCGAGGACCCGATCGAGTACGTGCACCCGCACAACAAGTCGATCGTGACCCAGCGCGAGGTCGGCGTGGACACCCAGTCCTGGGAGAACGCGCTCAAGAACACGCTCCGCCAGGCGCCCAACGTGATTCTCGTGGGCGAGGTGCGCACGCGCGAGACCATGGAATACGCGATCAACTTCGCCGAGACGGGGCATCTGGTGCTGTGCACCCTGCACGCCAACAGCGCCAACCAGGCGCTGGATCGGATCATCAACTTCTTCGACGAGGCCAAGCGCGAACAGGTGCTCATGGACCTGTCGCTGAACATGCGCGCGATCATCGCCCAGCGTCTGGTGCGGCGCGTGGGCGGCGGCCGGGCGGCGGCGATGGAGATCCTGCTGGACACGCCGCTGGTCTCGGACATGATCTTCAAGGGCAAGGTCTCGCAGCTCAAGGAGACCATGAGCCGCGGCAACGAGCAGGGCATGGTCACCTTCGACCAGTATCTCTACAAGCTCTTCGAGGAGGGCGTGATCGACTTCACCGAGGCCATGCGCCACGCGGATTCGCGCAACGAGCTGCGGCTCAACATCAAGCTCAACAGCGACCGCGCCCGCACCGATCTGCGCGCGGATTCGGAAGTGCGCTCGCTGTCGATGCGCGGCGACGGCACCGACGAGGAGGACGACGACAACGAGGCCGACGATGAGCGATAGCGAGAGTCTCGATCCGTATCTCCAGCTGGCGATCGACAAGCAGGCCTCGGACATCTACTTCACCGCACACGCGCCGGTCATGCTGCGCGTGGAGGGCGCGATCTACCCGGTCAAGAGCCGCGCCCGGGAGACACTCACGCCCGAGACCATCGAGGCCCTGGCGACGACGCTGATGAGCGAGTCGCAGCAGGCCGTGTTCGAGCGCGAACGCGAGATCGATTTCTCCTTCCGGTTCTCCACCGTGGGTCGCTTCCGGGTCAACGTCTTCCGTCAGCGCGGCTCGGTGGCCATGGTCCTGCGCAACATCGGCAGCGTGCCCACCATCGAGGAGATGGCCATGCCGGCCGTGCTCAAGCGCCTGGCGATGCAGAAGCGCGGGCTGATCCTGATGGTGGGCGCGACCGGTTCCGGCAAGTCGACCACGCTCGCGGCGATGATCAACCACCGCAACGAGAACGCCAGCGGTCACATCCTCACCATCGAGGACCCGATCGAGTTCCTCTACCGGCACAAGCGCTCGATCGTGAACCAGCGCGAGCTGGGCGTGGACACCCACGACTTCCCGCGGGCGCTGCGATCGGCCATGCGCGAGGCGCCGGACGTGGTCCAGATCGGCGAGATCCGCGACATGGCCACGGCCGAGGCCTGCCTGCAGCTGGCCGGCACCGGGCATCTGTCGCTGGCAACCATGCACGCGAACAACGCCTATCAGTGCCTGCAGCGTCTGATCACGCTGTTCCCCGAGTCCGTGCGCGAAGCGCTGTACATGGATCTGTCGCTCAATCTCTGCGCGATCGTCTCGCAGCGTCTGGTCAAGGACGTCAACGGCAAGCGGGTCGCCGCCTACGAGATCCTGCTGAACACGCCGTATCTGGCCGACCTGATCATGAAGGGCCGCATCGACACCGTCCGCGAGGTCATGGCCGAGGCTGACGGCGCCGACGGCGCGGTGACCTTCGACGACTCCCTGCTCGCGCTGGTGCGCGACAAGCGCATTTCGCAGGAGGAGGCACTGGCCCACGCGGATTCCCGCGACAATCTGCAGAGCCGACTCGCCTTCGAGCGCAGCTAGGGGCGGATTCGTCCGAGACATCAACAGCCCCTAGCGCGTACGCTGTCGCCGTGAACAGCCCGGACGCCGTGCCCGATTCGACCCGCAGTGACGCCGATCCGCCGGTGATCGGCTGGCGCGAATGGGTGGGCTTGCCCGAGCTCGGCATCGCCCATATCAAGGCCAAGATCGATACCGGGGCGCGCACCTCGGCGCTGCACACCTTCTCCCTGGAGGTCGCCGAGGAAGCCGGGGTCCGGACCGCGCGCTTCGGCGTGCATCCGTTCCAGCGCGACAGCGACACCATCGTCTGGTGCCGCGCGCCGGTGATCGACGAGCGCAGCGTGCGCGATTCCGGCGGTCACCGGGAGTGGCGTTTCGTCATCGCCACGCAGATCGAGATGGCGGCCCGCCGGTGGCCGGTCGAGATCACCCTGACCGCACGCGATAACATGCTGTTCCGCATGCTCGTGGGCCGTACGGCCATGCGCGGCATGCGGATCGATCCGACGGCTTCGTTCGTCACCGGGGTGCCGGCGCCGGGGCCGCGCTGAACCGATGGTCGGCACGTGCCTTGCAGGCATGTGCGCGCACCATGCGACTTTTTTGCCATACCATGGAACGGTCAGGCGCCGGCGGCTGTCTGCGCCGGGTTTGTGGGGAATGTTCAGGACGCCGGCCCCGGCGGGCCTGAAACGGTCAGGGGCGCGGGCATCGGCCGCGTCCGAATCAATCAGAGGTCCTTCATGCAAATCGCCATCATGTCGCGTAACAAGAATCTGTACTCCACGCGGCGGCTCATCGAGGCGGGCAAGGCACGCGGGCACGAGGTCATGGTGGTGGATCCGCTGCGCTGCTACATGAACATCGTGCCGCACGCGCCCGAGATCCATTACAAGGGCAAGAAACTCGAGGGCATCGACGCGGTCATCCCGCGTATCGGCGCCTCGATCACCTTCTATGCCACCGCGGTGCTGCGGCAGTTCGAGATGGTCGGGGTCTATCCGCTCAACGAGTCGGTGGCGATCTCGCGTTCCCGCGACAAGCTGCGCTCCATGCAGCTGCTCTCGCGCAAGGGCATCGGCCTGCCGGTGACCGGTTTCGCGCATTCGCCGGACGATACCGACGATCTGCTCGATCTGGTCGGCGGTAACGCCTACGTCATCAAGCTGACCGAGGGCACCCAGGGCAAGGGCGTGGTGCTCACCGAGACCCGCGGCGCGGCCGAGTCGGTGATCGACGCCTTCCGCGGTCTGGACGCCCACTTTCTGGTCCAGGAGTACGTCAAGGAGGCCCGCGGCGCGGACATCCGCTGCTTCGTGATCGGCGACAAGGTGGTGGCCTCGATGAAGCGGCAGGGCAAGGAGGGCGACTTCCGCTCCAACCTGCACCGCGGCGGCTCGGCGAGCGTGATCAAGATCACGCCGGAGGAGCGCTCCACGGCGGTGCGCGCGGCCAAGATCACCGGCCTGAACGTGGCCGGCGTCGATCTGCTGCGCTCGAACCACGGCCCCGTGGTCATGGAGGTCAACTCCTCGCCCGGGCTGGAGGGCATCGAGGGCGCGACCGGCAAGGACATCGCCGGCCAGATCATCGGCTTCATCGAGGGCCATTCCCGGCGCGGCAAGACGCGGACCCGCGGCGGCGGCTGAGCCGCGCCGCAGCCCGCCCGGCGGCGACGGCGCGTGGCGCCGTCGCCGGTCCCCCGTCCGTCCTGTCCGTGAAACCCCTGCCATGAGCGAAGCATCCGACAAGCCCCGATCCACCGCGGCGGCCCGCGATCCGGCGCGCGAGCTGGAGATCGGCGGCCAGCGCCTGGCGCCGGGCACGTCGACCACCATCGACCTGCCGGTCACCGATCTGTACACCCACGCCAAGCTGACGATGCCGGTCAACGTCATCCGCGGCCGCCGGGCCGGGCCGACGCTGTTCGTCTCCGCGGCCGTGCATGGCGACGAGCTCAACGGCGTCGAGATCATCCGGCGGCTGCTCAAGCTGCGCGGGCTCAAGCAGCTGCGCGGCACGCTCATCGCGGTGCCCATCGTCAACGTGCACGGTTTCCTGCGGCATTCGCGCTATCTGCCGGACCGGCGCGATCTCAACCGCTCGTTTCCCGGCAGCGCGAGCGGCTCGGTGGCGTCGCGTCTGGCCCATGTCTTCGTCACCGAGATTCTCGACAAGGCCGACTACGGCATCGATCTGCACACCGGCGCCATCCACCGCTCAAACCTGCCCCAGATCCGCGCGGATCTGTCCAAGGACAGCACGCTGGAGCTCGCCGAGGCCTTCGGCTGCCCGCTGCTGATCGACGCCGGCCTGCGCGAGGGTTCGCTGCGCGAGCACGCCGACAAGCAGGGCGTGCCGCTGCTGCTCTACGAGGCCGGCGAGGCGCTGCGCTTCGACGAATTCTCGATCCGGGCGGGCGTGCGCGGCGTGACCGGGGTGATGCGCAAGCTTGGCATGCTGCCGCGCCGCTCGCGGCGCCGGACGCCGCCGCGGCCGGTGGTCGCCACCGATTCCAACTGGGAGCGCGCGCCGGAGTCGGGGATCCTGCGTTCGCTGGTCGAGCTGGGGGAATACGTCAGCCGGGACCAGGTGCTGGCCTACATCGCCGACCCGTTCGGTGCCACCGAGGTCGAGATCCGCTCGGAGCACGCCGGCATCGTCATCGGCCGTTCCTACCTGCCGCTGGCCCACGCCGGCGATGCGCTCTATCACGTGGCCCGCGTCAAGGGCGCGCAGAAGGTCGCCAGCCGCGTCGAGGCGTATCAGTCGGCCAACGAGCCCGACGACTTCGACGACCGCGGCGAATCCGGCGAGCCGCCGATCGTCTAGGCGCCCGCGTTACGGGGCCCGGCCCGAGCGGCCGCTTCTAACCGCGTGGCTGGCGGTTGCCGGCGATGATCGCCATCACCGCCATGCGTACGGCGATGCCGTTGCGCACCTGCTCGAGGATGACCGACTGCCGGCCGTAGGCCACGTCGGCGTCGATCTCCACGCCGCGGTTGATGGGCCCGGGATGCATGACCAGGGCGTCGGGGCGGGCGTGGGCGAGATTGGCCGGCGTCAGCCCGAAGCGGTGATGGTAGTCGCTCACCCCTTCGAGGGCGTCGCCGTCGATGCGCTCGCGCTGGATGCGCAGACCCATGACCACGTCGGCGTCGCGCAGCAACGCGGCACAGTCGGTGCCGGCGGTGACGCCCAGTGCGGCCGGGTCCGGCGGCAGGAAGCGCTCCGGGCCGACGACGCGGATGTCGCGGGTGCCGAGCGTGCGCAGCGCCTGAATGGTGGAATGGGCGACCCGCGAATGGCGCACGTCGCCGACGATGGCCACCGCCAGATTCGCGAAATCCGGCCGGTGACGGCGGATGGTGAACACGTCCAGCAGCGCCTGCGTCGGGTGGGCGTGGCTGCCGTCGCCGGCGTTGATGATGGCGACGTCATCGGCCGCGTGGGCGGCGAAGCGCGCCGCCGCGCCGTTCTCCGGATGCCGGATGGCGAAGATGCTGCCGCCCATGGCCTGGAGGGTGAACAGCGTGTCGAGATCGTCCTCGCCCTTGGCGCGGGAGGAGTGCGCCACGTCCATGTTGATGACGTCCGCCGACAGCCGTTTGGCCGCCAGCTCGAAGGTGGTGCGCGTGCGCGTCGAGTTCTCGAAGAACAGGTTGAACACGGTCCGGCCGCGCAGCAGCGGTACCTTGCGCGGCGGCGCACCCGGATCGGGCACGAAGCTCTCGGCGGTGTCCAGGATCTGCTCGATCAGCGCCCGCGGCAGCCCCTGGGTGGTGATGAGATGGCGCAGACCGCCCTGATCGTCGAGCTGGATCGCGGTCATGCGCGGGCCCCGATGATGCGCCCCCCGCGTCGTCGCCCGGGGCGCGGGCGCGCGCCGTATGTCGTGGTTCGCCGTATCGGGATCATTGCATCGTCAGCCGCAGCGGGTCGGGGCCGGTGAGCTTGATCCGGCGGTTGGTCGCGATGTCGAGCTTGAGACCCACGGCATCCGGGGCGAAGGGCAGCTCCCGGGCGCCGCGATCGACCAGTACGGCGAGCCGCACGGCGGCCGGACGGCCGTAGTCGAACAGCTCGTTGAGCGCGGCGCGCACGGTGCGCCCGGTGTAGAGCACGTCGTCGACCAGGATCACCGTCTTGCCGTCGATCTCGGCAGGGATGTGCGACGGGCCCACGCTCGGATGCAGGCCGATGGTGGAGAAGTCGTCGCGATAGAAGCTGATGTTGAGCGTGCACAGCGGCGCGGCGAGACCGAGCTCGGCGTGCAGGCGCGAGGCGATCCAGGCGCCGCCGGTCTCGATGCCGACCAGCACCGCATCCGGCGTGGTGGCGATCCGCGGCGCGAGCTGCGCCCGCAGGGCCGCGATCGCGGCGTCGACGTCGAAGGTGTCGTGGGCGTCGTCGTTCATGCGTTGGCCTCGCCGGCTTCGAGCCAGCCTTCGAGTATGACCTGGGCGGCCATGGCGTCGGAATCGCCCTTGGCGAGACGCTTCTTGCGGGTGCCGGCAGCGCGCGCGGTGCGCAGCCGTTCCATGGCCTCGATGGTGGAAAAGCGTTCGTCCATGGCGTGGACTGGCAGGTCGAAGTGGGCGCCGAGCTGGGCCATGAAGTCGCGGGCGTTGTCGGTCATGACCTGGGTGCTGCCGTCCGCGGCCAGCGGCAGGCCGACCACCAGCGCGCCCGGGCGCCACTCGGCCACGATCCGCGTCAGGCCGGTCCAGTCGGGGCCGTCGTCGTGGTGCAGGGTCGTCAGCGCCTGGGCCCGGCCGGTGATGGCGTTGCCCACGGCCACGCCGATGCGGCGGGTGCCGAAGTCGAAACCGAGCAGCACGTCGGCGTTGCCGGCCATCAGCGCGGTCTCCGGGCCGGGCGGGCGCGTCGCGGCTCAGGCATGACCGGCCGTGGCGGAGAGCTGATGCGCCTCCACGCCGAGCTGACGGGCGGCGGCGGCCCAGCGCTCGGCGATCGGCGACTCGAAGATGATCCGGTCGCTGGCCGGCGTGTTCAGCCAGCTGTTGGCCAGCATCTCGGATTCCAGCTGGCCGTCGCCCCAGCCGGCGTAACCGAGGGTGATCAGATAATCGCTGGGCCCGAAGCCGTTGCCGATCGCCTCCAGGATATCGCGCGAAGTGGTGATCGCCAGGCCGCCGCAGACGTGCAGCGTGGACTCCCAGTCGCCCTCGTCGCGGTGGAGCACGAAGCCGCGCTCGGTCTGCACCGGGCCGCCCCAGTACACCGGCAGGCCGTGATCGACATGCGGCTCGATGTCCATGTGCTGGAGCATGTCACGCACGGCCAGATCGCTGGGCTTGTTGATCACCAGGCCCATGGCGCCGTCGTCGTTGTGTTCCGCGATGAAGGTCACGCTGTCGGCGAAATCGCCGCCGACGCGGCCGGGCATCGCGAGGAGGAACTGGTTTCGGAAGAGTCCGTCGCTCATGCGGTCATTATCCGCCGTGGGCCGCGGCGTCGGCAAATGCGACAGCCGGTGCGAGGGGGGCGGCAGGCCGCGTCGCGGCCTGCGCCGTAGCTGCCAGCGCCGCTGTTGGCTTGCCGGCCGGGACGCGATGCGCGATCGCGCCCCGGTCCCGCCTGCGGTGGCGCGCCGGATGTGATGCGGGCGCGGCCTGTGGCGTTGCGTGGTCTGTCCGGTCCGCGCCCGTCAGCGCGGCGCGCGCAGCCGGGCGGCGCCGCCGGCCTCGAACAGCCAGTCGTAGGCAAACCGCAATTCGCCGTTCGCGCCGGCCAGGCCGGGGTCGAAGGGCGGATAGGGCGCGGCCGTGCGCACCAGACGAAGCGCCGCGGTATCCAGCGCCCGGCGGCCGGAGGACTGGACGATGCGCGCGCTGCGCAGTGTGCCGTCCGGGGCCATGCGCACCGCCAGAGTCAGGCGGCGGTCGCGGCCGCCGAGCAGAGTATTCGGCAGGGCGCGGTTGCCCAGCGTCTCGATGCGCGTCTGCCAGCGCGACAGATAGGCCGCGCGGGCGTCACCGCGGGCGTTGCGCGCCAGCCCGGGCCGGGGCGTCGATTGCGCGGGCACCGGCCTCGCCGTGCCGGTCGCCAGTTGCCCCGATGGCCGCTCGGCGATGATCAGATAACGCGTGACCTGCGCCGCCGCCGGCCCCTGCGCGGCACGCCGCTGCGGCGCGCTGGCCGCAAGGGCCCGGCGGGCGCGCTGCGAGC
The DNA here is from genome assembly GCF_003788635.1 of Salinisphaera orenii subsp. orenii MK-B5. Taxonomy (GTDB): domain Bacteria; phylum Pseudomonadota; class Gammaproteobacteria; order Nevskiales; family Salinisphaeraceae; genus Salinisphaera; species Salinisphaera orenii. The sequence goes on along the minus strand of NZ_AYKH01000008.1, from coordinate 73,225 downwards.
GGTCGTTCCGGCCACGCTGGTCCTGGGCCGCCAGTACCGTGTCCGCGACCCGGGTGGCCGCGGGGGCCACGCTGCGCGTGACCCGCAGCGGGCGGTCGCCGGGGTCGGCGATGTCGGGTGTTCGCCCCATGAGCCCGGCGAGCAGCAGGCCGTGGGCCGCGACCGCCACGCTCAGCGCCACCGCGAAACGCCGACCGTCCGGGCCCATCTCAGTTCAGGCGTTTCTCGATCGCGTCGAACAGCAGGCCGGCGATGTTGATGTCGAACTGGGCCTCCAGCTCGCGCACGCAGGTCGGGCTGGTGACGTTGATCTCGGTGAGCTTATCGCCGATCACGTCCAGGCCCACGAACAGCAGCCCCTTGTCGCGCACGTAGGGGCCGATCTCCTCGGCGATCGCGCGATCCGCATCGGTCAGCGGCCGGCCCACGCCGCGCCCGCCGGCGGCCAGATTGCCGCGCAGCTCGCCTTCGGCCGGCACTCGCGCCAGCGCGTAGTCGACCGGCTTGCCGTCGACCACGAGGATGCGCTTGTCGCCGTCCTTGATGTCCGGCAGATAGGCCTGGGCCATGGCATAGCGCGTGCCGTGCTCGGTGAGCACTTCCAGCACCACGGAGATGTTGTCGTCGCCGGTCTTCACCCGAAAGATGCGCGAGCCGCCCATGCCGTCGAGCGGCTTGATCACCGCGTCGCCGTGTTCGGCGATGAAGCGCTTGAAATCGTCGCTGCGCCGCGCCACCAGCGTGGGCGCGGTCAGATGCGCGAAGCGGTTGATCGACATCTTCTCGTTGACGTCGCGCAGCGCATCACAGCGGTTGACCACCAGCGTGCCCTCGTTCTCGGCCAGTTCGAGGATATAGGTCGCATAGATATATTCGGTATCGAAGGGCGGATCCTTGCGCATGAGGATCGTGTCCAGATCAGCCAGCGGCAGAATCTCGGACGCGCCGGTAAAGCGATACCAGTCGTCGTTGTCATCGAAGACCTCGAGCCGGCGACCCGTGCCGTAGCCCACGCCGTCGCGCACGAACAGATCGGACATCTCGAAATACACGATCTCGTAGCCGCGCCGCATCGCCTCCAGCAGCAGTGCGAGCGTGGTGTCCTTGTACGGGGTGATATCCGCGATGGGGTCCATCACGACGCCGAGACGGGTGGCCATTCCGGGCTCCTCAAACTTCGAGCACGCCTGCCGTGCCGATCACTATGACGAACAGAGGCGCATGGTAGCGTAGCGGGCGGCACTTCGCCCTTTTGTTGCATGTGAAAAGAAGGTTAGGTGGAGGGACTCATGATGCGGCGTTAGCAATGCACTTATCGGTAGGGGCGGATGCATCTGACCACGCTCGCCCGATAGTCGACATGGTCGCGATTTCCGATCCGTTCTTTCGCCTTTGGGAATAGTGCGCCGCATACGACGGCCCCGGGGCCGTCGCCGTAAAGCGGCGTATACCTGAAATACGCGTGGATCTCCGGCAGAATTCGCGCACCACCTACCCGTGCAAGGTTACGCCTGTCGTGAACAGCCGCTCTAACATGAGTCACCGAGAACGTTTTCGCGCCGTACACATGTCTTTGCTTGCCTGCGTGGCCGGACTGCTGTCGGGGCTAGTGGCTTACGCGTTGTTCAATCTCATCGCCCTTGCGCTCAATATCACGTTCATGCAGGCCGTATCTTTCGAATTGCCCAGCCTCGCGAATCATGACCTCGGGCTTTGGATTGTCGTTGTGCCCGCAATCGGCGGTCTGCTCGTTGGCCTGATGGCGCGCTACGGCTCGCCAAAGATCAAAGGTCACGGCATCCCGGAAGCGATGGAAGCCGTGCTGACGAGCGATAGCCGCATTTCGCCCCGGGTGGCAATATTCAAGCCGATATCGACGGTCGTTGCGATTGGTAGCGGTGGGCCCTTCGGCGCCGAAGGACCCATCATCCAGACGGGAGGCGCTTTGGGTTCCCTACTCGGACAGGTCGTTTCGACGACCGCCGCCGAACGCAAGGTGCTGTTGGCCTGTGGTGCGGCCGGCGGGATGGCTGCAATCTTCGGCACGCCGCTGGCCGGAGTGATTCTGGCCATCGAATTGTTGTTGTTCGAGTTTCGGCCGCGCTCGTTCATACCGCTGGTTATCGCGACGGCTGTGGCGACCGCGTTGCGACACATCTTGATCGGCGAGGGGCCGCTGTTTGCCATGGATGCGGTGCCTTTCGGATTGCCATTCAACGCGCCGGCATACGTCGTGTTTGCGATCCTTATCGGGTTTGTTGCCGTCGGTTTCAGCAAGTTGCTCTTCGTAGTCGAAGACGCGTTTGAGGCGCTTCCGGTCGGCGATATCTGGCGTCCAGCACTGGGCGGTCTGGGCCTGGGTGTAATCGGTCTGTTCGCACCGGAGGTTCTGGGCGTCGGCTATGACTTGATCATGGGCGCGCTCAACAATCAGCTCGCGGTCTCCGCGTTGCTCTCTATTGCGGTCTTCAAAACTCTAGCATTGCTGGTGTCGCTTGGTTCAGGCACCTCCGGCGGATTGCTGGCGCCCATGTTCATGACGGGCGCAGCCCTTGGCTCGCTGTTTGCCATCGCCGGGAACGTACTTTTGCCAGGTGCACCACTTGAGCCCGCCGCATTTGCGTTGGTCGGCATGGCGGCGCTATTTGCCGCCGCCTCCCGGGCCACGTTCGCGTTGATCGTCTTCGCCTTTGAAATAACGTGCAACTATGAGGCGATACTGCCTTTGATGCTGGTCTGCGTCATCGCCACGGGGATAAGCATATTGTTCATGCGCACCACGATCATGACCGAAAAATTATCACGGCGGGGTCTCCGGGTGAATCAGGAGTTTGAGGTCGACCCGCTGGAGCGCGCCGATATTGCCTCGGTGATGCGAACTCGCTTCGCGGAGGTTGCAGAAGATGCATCACTGGCTTTGGCGGCCTCACGTCTGGGGCTCGCTGAGCAATCGCATAGTCACTGTGAAGCGCTGCTGGTCGTGGACGCCCATCATGCGCTGGCCGGGGTGCTGACGCGCAGCGATGTACTGCGCGCGCAGACCGAAGAACCTGCCGCGGAACCGCGAACCGTGCGTACGGTGTGCACCACCGATATTGTGCGCGCCTACCCTGATGAGACGGTGCGTGAAGCGGTACGCCGCATGCTTTTTCACGATATCGGGCGTCTTCCGGTCGTGAGCCGCCAGGACGATCGAAGCATCGTGGGATACATCGACCGCGCCGCCGTGATCGCCGCCCATCGACAAGGCATGCATGAAGAAGGCATGGCACTACCTCGCGGCGAAAACGAAGCCCGCTGATCGGGTGGGTGATAGTCCTTGAGCTGTGGTGTGGTCATCGGATGGATGTACTAGCGCTCCCTAGTTGTTGTCTGCGGGGTAAGTCAGTACGCCGTCGGGGCCGGGGTGGGCGGCGGCTGTCATCGTCGCGGGCTCGGCGCGGTTTGGACTCAGCAGATGAAAGACCCGCTCGTCGCGATGGAGCAAATGGTCGGCGATGATACGTCGATGACAACGCCACCACACCGCTTCCGCGCACATGACGGCGCAGACAGTTCGTCGACCTAAATCGATCAATGTGTTCAGCGCTTCTTGAAATGTCGCGCTCAGTGCATAATCCGCGTAGTTTTGAAAACTGCGATTGCGCCAGTAGCCGTTGACGTCGTCCGCTACCGTCCTTGAACGGCTTCGCAGGCCGGCCAATGCAGCGCAATGGCTATAACCGATCCCGACAGTCTTGAGCCTTTCCGCAAAGACGTCTTGATTAAACTGCGGATTGGTGCGCGATCGTGGCATGGCGCGCACATCCACGACGTGCTCGATCCGGACGTCTCGCAGCAGGGCGATCAACTGATCCTGTGAACGATTGGAGTGCCCTACGGTGTAGAAGATGGTGCTCGACACCATCGCTTACTCGATCAGGGTCAGGGCGGATTCCTTGTGTGCCGCAATATGATCGGTCTTGTCGCTTGCAATTTCATACTGCGGTGCCTCGGGCGATGCGCGTCGCCTATGGCCTTTGTACTCGAAATCCCGAGTGTGGACTTTGGTAATACGACCGCTGACATACCCCGCCTCGGAGTTCCAGCGCACGCGATCGCCAATCTTGAATTTCCGACTCATCGAATGGTCCTCGAATCACTGTTTCGTTAAGGACGAAGCGCCAACCAGATCATCGGCTTCGCGAGTGATGCGCTCGACGATGCGAGCAGCCGGCTCGATGGTATCGATCAGATCGACGGCTTCGCCGGCGAATACGACGATGGTATCCGTATCGCCTCTCTGCTCAGCCCGCCGATAAATCGCCCTTTGGCGTGTCAGATCGGCTGAAAGACCGGCTTCTCGACCGTGCCATTGTGCGGCAAACCGGTTCAGTGGCACGCGCCCTGTGATGTGGATTGGCCAGGCATAATCGCGCACGATGTCGAAAACCCGCGTCCGCAAGGTGGCGTCGCCGCGACTTTTTACGATGACATGCTTTGCGTTGGTTGATCCCAGGGCCTCCTTGCTGGCGAAGAAGCGCGTGCCGATCAACGCGCCAGCGGCGCCCAGCATGTGTGCCGCGGCGAGCCCCCGCCCGTCGGCGATCCCGCCGGCTGCAATGACGGGGGTCGGCGCAACGGCGTCAACGACCGCTGGCACGAGGCTTAACGTCGAACGCTCCCCACCGTGGCCCCCGCCCTCGGTGCCCTGAGCCACAATGAGATCGACGCCTGCGGCAGCGGCATCCTGCGCCTGGGCCAGTGTCTGGACCTGGCAGATGACCTTCGCGCCCGCAGCGCGCACTTGATTGAGGAATGGAGTGTAGTCTCCGAAAGAGAACATCACGGCTTCCGGAGCGTAATCGAGTGCCAAGTCGAGCAGCGACGGGTTGCGCGCCAGTGCCCAGGTAATGAAGCCGATGCCGATCCGGGCCCTGCCTGCGCGTTGGAACTCGCGATGCAGCCAGTCGGCGTCGCCGTAGCCCGCGCCGATCAGGCCTAGGCCCCCGGCATCGCTGACGGCGGCCGCCAACCTGCCGCCCGATACATGGCCCATGGGGGCCAACAGTATCGGTTGCTCAATGCCGACCAGATCGGTCAGAGCAGTACGCATTTATTTGCCGTCCCGCGCACTTTCGTAGGCATCGAATGCAAGATGTGAATGCGCGACGGCGCCGCCGGCACGCATCTCTGCTGCCACCCAGATCGCCTCCATCACCTGGCCCTGCGTCGCGCCGGCACGTTTGGCGGCCGGCACGTGACCCTCGATGCAGTAGGGGCACTGGGTCACATGTGCCACCGCAACGGCAATCAACTGCTTGGTCCTGGTGTCGAGTTCACCGGCGTTGAACACCGCCTTGCTGAAATCACGCCAGGCCTGTTCGGTATCGGGCGTCAGATCCTTGCGCTTCTGTCCGGGCGTCTGAGTCATGTTCGGTTCTCCTAATTGCCTTCAACTGGGCGCTGATGCGCTGCCGAGTAGCGCACGCAACTCGTCTTCATTAGCCACCAACGTGTCGAGCGAATAGCCATCGAGCACCTCGAGAAAGGCGGCCTGCGCGCGCCCCAGAATCTTTTTCAGGCGGCAGGCCGGGTCGATCGGGCAGGTGGAATTCGGTCCGAAGCATTCGAGTAGCCGTAGATTCTCGGTACGACGCACCAGGGTGCCGATGTTGATCCGGTTGGAAGGTTGGGCGAGCCGTAACCCGCCGCCTCGGCCCCGCTGGCTGTGCACATAGCCGTACTGAACAAGCGTCTGGGCCACCTTCGCCATGTGATTCGCCGATACGCCGTAGCGCTCGGCGGCAGCCTGCACGGTGGCTGCCATGTCCTCCTGTCGGACGGCCAGATAGATCAGCAGTCGGAGCGAGTAATCGGTGTGTGTAGTCAACTGCATGGCTGCTTGACATTCGTGAATCGGTAAATAACATACCAATTTTAAATCAGTATGTCACTTGCCTGTTTTGGAGAAAATAATGGTCACAGACCAACAACGAAAGATCGTCAAAGAGACGGTGCCTGTGTTGCAGACACACGGTGAAACGCTGGCCCGTCATTTCTACGAACGGATGTTTCGTGTCAATCCCGAGGTTCAGGCGTATTTCAATCCGGCGCACCAACGTTCAGGTAGCCAGCAACGCGCGTTGGCCGGGGCGATTCTGGCCTATGCCCAGCATATTGACGATCCGGCGACGCTCAGTGAAGCGGTCGAATTGATCGCTCAGAAACATGTGTCACTCGGCATCAAACCGGAACATTATCCGATCGTAGGCGACAACCTGCTCGCCTCGATCGGCGAAGTGCTCGGCGAAGCCGCCACAGATGAGATCATCGATGCTTGGGCGGCGGCCTACGCGAAGCTGGCGGAGATCTTCATCGAACGCGAAAAGCGAATCTGCCAAGACCAGAAGAAAGTATACGGTTGGCAGGGTTTCAAACCGTTCGTCGTGGATAGACGAGAACACACTAGCGACAACATCACGTCGTTTTATCTCAAAGCGGCGGACGCCACGCCGCTTGTCGCGCATGAGCCCGGGCAATATATCAGTATTCGTGCGACGTTTGCGGACGGCCAAGCGGTCATGCGCAATTACAGCCTGTCGAATCCGCCGGGGAGTGAATATTACCGGATCAGCGTCAAACGCGAGCCGGCGGCCGCGGACGATGCGCCCGACGGTGTTCTCTCGAACTATCTCCACAATCACATCAAAGCTGGCGATCGCGTCGAACTCAGTCCGCCCTGCGGCGAATTCACCCTCGAGATTCCCGCCGATACCGCCAAACCGCTAGTTTTCATCGCAGGCGGCGTCGGGGTAACTCCGTTGATCTCGATGCTGCATCAAGCACTCAAAAGCTCGAACAGCAGCCGCCGGATCGTATTCATCCAAGCTGCGCTCAATGGGGCCGTTCAGGCATTTTCCGGCGAACTCGAGGCGTTGCGAACAGACTATTCGAACCTGCATGTCCATGTGTGCTACAGCGCGCCCGATGACGCCGACAGGGACGCGAACCGTCACGATAGCGAAGGCTTAATCGACGAAGCCATGCTCGACCAGTTGATCGGCGACCAAGAGGCTGCCTACTACTTCTGCGGGCCCACCCCGATGCTCAGCCATGTCCATGCGCTACTGCGCAAACGAGACGTACCCGAAGACGATGTGCATTACGAGTTCTTTGGTCCTGGCAGTGTGCTCGCAGCCTGACGAAGTGATGCTTAATAATCGTTGAGGTGGCTGCAAGAGTCGGCGCTTTGAAGAACACGCAGATCAGCCGTTGATCTTGAATTGAGCTGCCTCCGCTTGATTGGTCTCGTTTGTTTACGATCGCCATTGGCGGCTTGCCCGGCTAAGTTCCAGTCGAAGACGATCGCGGACTCCCGGCGAGAGATTAACGGCTGTCAGCTTGCTAAAAATCGCGTAGGTCTTCTGCGAAGAAGTAGTCAGGAGCGCTTCAACCACCCAAATCCCCCCAAATCGACTGCAGCGCGGCGAGTGCGGCCATGCCGGCGGTTTCGGTACGCAGCACGCGCGGGCCGAGGGTGACGGCTTGCCAGCCGGCGGCGTTTGCGGTGTCGATTTCGTTGTCCGAGAGGCCGGATTCGGGGCCGATGAGCAGGGCGATATGTTCCTGCTTCGGTGTCGCGTGCAGGCCCGTAGTGGCCGTTGGGGCCAGCATAAGCCGCAGGCGGTGGGCGTCGTCGTTTTCTGTGAGCGCTTGCGACAGGGTCGTGGCGGTTTCGAGCGGTGGGCGCACGAGCCGGCCGCTCTGTTCGGCGGCGGATTCGACCACGGCCTGCCAGTGGGCCTGTTTCTTTGCTAGCCGCTCGCCTTCGAGCTTGACCTTGCGACGTTCGGTGAACACCGGGCGGATCGCCGTCACGCCCAGCTCGACCGCTTTGGCCAGGGCGAAGTCCATGCGGTCGCCGCGGGCGATGGCCTGGTAGAGCGTGATCGACAGTGGCGATTCGCGTTGGGGCGAGTACTGCGCCTCGACGGCGAGCGTCATGCGCTTGCGATCGGCGTGATCGATCCGCGCGGCGTATTCATGGCTATCGCCGTTGAACAGCGTCACGGGCGCGCCGGCTTTCAGGCGCAGTACGGTGGCCAGGTGATGACGCTTGGCCTCGGCGGGTTCGACGGTCTCGCCCGCGGCGAGCGGGCCGTCGACGAACACCCGCGGGACGTGCGCGCGCCGGCTCATGCCAGGCGCTTGATGAGCACCGCGGAGTTGCGCTGGTAGTTGTAGAGCGTGCGTTTGGCCAGCGGCAGGGCGTCGAGATCGGCCGGCGCGAAGCCGTGTTCGATGAACCAGTGCGGCGTCTTGGTGGTGAGCACGAAGATGCGCGCCAGGCCTTCGCGGCGCGCACGTCGCTCGACTTCCACCAGCAGCTGGGCGGCGCGGTCCTGGCCGCGATAGGCCGGGTGTACGGCCACGCAGGCGAGCTCGCCCACGCCTTCGTCGGGGTAGGGCACGAGCGCGCAGCAGGCGGTGATCAGCCCGTCGCGTTCCATCACGATATAGCGGCCGATATCCAGTTCCACCTGTTCGCGCGAGCGCGCTACCAGCACGCCGGCGGCGGCCAGCGGTTCGATGAGCGCGAGTACGCCGCCCAGATCCTCGGGCGTGGCGGTACGAGTGATGTCGTAGTTGTCGGCGGCGATCATGGTGCCGGCGCCGTCGCGCGAGTACAGCTCGCGCAGCAGCGCGCCGTCGCTGTCGAAGCTCACCAGATGCGCGCGCGCCACGCCGGCCTGGCACGCGGCGATGGCGGCCTGCAGGCGTGCCCGGTCGGCCGACTCGAGGGCGGCGTCGGCCGGGGCCAGCAGATCGCGGGCGGCCTGCGGGCTGAGCTCGGCTGGGGTGTCGGCAAAGCGCTCGTGCAGGGCCGCGCCCGGGTGCATGACCACGAACTTGTCGGCGGCGAGCGCAGTGGCGGTGGCGGTGGCCACTTCCTCGGCATACAGATTGAAGATCTCGCCCGAGGGCGAGTAGCCGATACACGACAGCAACACGATCGCGCCGCGCTCGAGATGGGCGTTGATGCTGGCCACGTCCACGCGCCGCACCTCGCCGGTATGGCCGTGGTCGATGCCGCCGGCGATACCCACCGGACGTGCGGTGACCAGGTTGCCGCTGACCGTGGCGATACGCGCGCCGCCCATCGGCGTGCTCGCAAGGCTCGTGGACAGCAGCGCTTCGAGATCCATCTGCAGGCTGCCGACCGCCTGTTTCACGCAGGCGAGCGCGGCGGCGTCGGTCACCCGGACGCCGTCGACGAAACGGCTGGCGATGCCGGCCTGCGCGAGTGCGGTGTCGATCTGCGGGCGCGCGCCGAACACGATCACCAGACGCACGCCGAGGCTGGCGAGCAGGGCGATGTCGTAGACGAGATCCGCGAACGCCGGCGAGGCCGCCGCTTCGCCCGGCAGGTGGATGACGAAGGTGCGCTCACGGTGCGCGTGCACATAGGGCGCGCTCGCGCGCAGGGCGGCGACGAGGCCGTTGGCCGGGCCGCCGTCGGCGGGCGCGTTCGTGGGCGTGGGGTCGGCTGGGGTCATGAGCGCGGTTCGTCGCCGTGGCCGGTCAGCTGAGCGGCTTGTGCATCACGTGGGCATCCACCCGGCCGGCCCGCGGGTGGTCGAAGGCCGCGGGCAGGGTGCCGACGATGGCGAAGCCGTGCCGCTGCCAGAGCCGGATGGCACCGGTGTTGGTCGAAACCACGAAATTGTATTGCATCGCGGCGAAGCCGTGCGCGCGGGCCGTGGCCTGCGAGTGCTCGCACATCGCCGACGCCACGCCGCGCCCCCGCGCCGCGGGACCGACGACGTAGCCGCAGTTGGCCACGTGGGCGCCCGGCGGCGGCTGGTTGGCCTTCAGATAGTAGCTGCCCAGCGGCATGCCGTCGTCGCCGACGGCCACGAAGGTCGCCGCCGGCGCGTCGATCCAGTAGGCCCGGGCCGCGGCCTCGTCGATCGCGGGGTCGATGCAGTAGGTCTCGCCGGCCCGGAAGACCGGTTCCAGGATCGACCAGAGGCCGGGCCAGTCGGCGTCCTCGAAGGCGCGAATCACGGGGGCGGTCGTGCGGGATCGGGTCATGGGCTTACGTCGAGGACCGGCAGAATTGCTCGACCAGCCCGCGCAGGATCCGCTGCATGGGCTCGATGCGGTCGAGGTCGAGATGTTCGTTCGGCTGGTGGGCGCAGCGGATGTCGCCGGGGCCGAGAATCACGCTGTCCATGCCGAGCCGGTTGTAGAAGGCGCCTTCGGTGCCGAAGTCCACGGCCTCGGCGCTGCGACCGGTCAATGCCTCGCAGGCGGCCACGAGGCGCGAGTCGGCCTCGGTCTCGAAGGCGGGCGTGCCCTCGAACAGCTCGGTGAAGCGCACCTCGCAGTCGTGGCCGGCGAGCGCGGCCGTCACCCGCTCGCGCAGCTCGTCGCGCAGGGCGCCGATGGTCATGCCTGGCAGAAAGCGCAGGTCGACGTCGAGCCGGCAGCGGGCGGGGATCCGGTTGGCGTTGTCGCCGCCGGCGATGGCGCCCAGGTTGAGGGTGGCGTGGGGCACCGGGTAGCCGATCGCCGGCGCCCGTTCGATCAACTCCTCGCGCAGCGCACGAAGCGCGGCGATCGCCAGATGCATGCCGTCGATGGCGTTGGCGCCGAGCGCCGGATTGCTGGAATGCCCGGAGGCGCCGAGGGTCTCGATGCGCTCCATGAGGATGCCCTTGTGGCGGCGGATCGGCACCAGGCCGGTCGGCTCGCCGATCACGCAGTAGCGTCCCGGCGACACGCCGGCCTCGAGCAGGGCGCGGGCCCCGTCCATGCCGCATTCCTCGTCGGCGGAGACCAGCAGCGTCAGCGGCGCGGCCAGCGCGGTGTCGGCGTATTCGGCGGCCACGCCGGCGGCCAGGGCGATGAAGCCCTTCATGTCGCAGCTGCCCAGGCCATAAAGACGGCCGCCGCGCTCACTGAGCGTGAACGGATCGGAGTCCCAGCCCTCGGCATCGCAGGGCACGGTGTCCATGTGGCCGGCAAAGACCAGCCCGGCCTCCGCGGCGCGGTCGGCGTCGCCCAGCCGGGCTACCAGATTGACCTTGTCCGCGCGCCCGGCCAGCGGCGTGATGACGCAGTCGAAGCCGAGCGCGTCGAGACGGTCGGCCAGGGCTTCGATCGCCGCGCGATTGCCGCAGTCCAGCGCCGGATCGCCGCTGCTCACGGTGCGATGCGCGACAAGCTCGGCGAGGGTCTCGCGCCAGTCGAGTGCGGCCATGGCGTGTCTTCTCCGGAGCGGCTTCGGGGGAATCTCGCGCGCCCATGTTATACCCATCGCGCCCGCGACCCGGTAGAGTTGCGGTGTTTCCCGTGCACCCCGCCGAGGTCGTCCATGTTCCGCCTGTCGTTGCCGCTGCGCGCCCTCGCGCTGCTCTGTCTCGCCCTCGTGAGCCTGGCGTGCGCCGCCGACGGCGATCGGACGATCCAGATCGACCCGCGGACCGGCGAGGTGGTCGAGGACGGGGCCGACGCCGACGCGGGCGAAGATGCGCGGGCCTGGACCACCGACGAGGGCGTTCAGATGCTCACGCCCGGCCGGGACGATGCGCCCGTGACCGAGGCGGTGGAATGCCCGGACGGCAGTCTGCGCATCGGCCACCCGGCCGGTGACGCCGGGGCCGAAGGACGCGAGGCGCTGTGCGCCGAGCCGCGCGGACGCTGACCCCGATGCACATTCACGGGGGGTATCGCGTGCTGGTCGCCGCACTGCTGCTGGCGCTGGGCATCGGGAGCGCGCCGGCGGCGACCATGCAGATCATCAACGGCGACGCGGAGGGCGAGGGGCTCAACGACCGCACGTCGGTGGCGCCGGTGGGGGGCAACGACGGCGGCACGCGCGGCGAGCAGCGTCGCATCGCCCTGCAGTACGCCGCGGACATCCTGGGCAGCCGGCTCGACAGCGCGGTGCCGATCCGCATCGCCGTGCGCTTCGACACGCTGAGCTGCAGCGCGACCCGCGCCTCGCTCGGGCAGACCGCGCCGGCCCAGTTCGCGGCCGGCTTCGCCGATGCCGCCCGCCCGGACACGCTGTATCCGGCCGCGCTCGCCAATGCGCTAGCCGGCCGCCGGGTGGCGGCGGGCACCAGCGACATCGACGCGACCTTCAACGCCGCGCTCGACGGTGAGGACGGCTGTCTGGGCGGCCGGCGCTGGTACTACGGGCTGGACCGGGATCCCGGCGCGGGCGAGATCGATTTCATCGGCACCGTCCTGCACGAGCTCATCCACGGGCTCGGCTTCATCTCCCTGGTGGCGCTGACCGACGGGCGCAGCGCCGACGCGGGCCAGTTTCCGCGCGTGGCCGACGGCCGGCGGCTGCCCGACATCTACAGCCGCTTCGTCAAGGACCTGTCCGTGGCGGGTCAGCCGAGCTGGCCGCAGATGAGTGACGCCGAGCGTGCGGATTCGCTCGACAACGGCCCGGATCTGGTCTGGGCGGATGACAACACCGCCAACGGCGCGGCCTTTCTCGATTCCGGGCTCAATCAGGGCTACGTGCGGCTGCATGCGCCCTCGCCGGTGGTGGCCGGCAGCTCGATCGCCCACTGGGCGGACGCGCTGGCGCCCGATCAGCTCATGGAGCCGGTCCTCAGCGCCCGCGCCGAGGGCCGCAACGGCCTCGGCTTGGCCACCTGCGCGCTCGAGGCCATGGGCTGGACGCTGATCAACGGCGCGCGCTGTCCGGACTTCGACACGGCCGCGATCCTCGGCAGCGCCGACGAGTCGGTCGCCGCCGACACGGTCGAATCCGAGACCGCCGACACCGGCGGTGACGTCGATGATGACGACGGCGGCAGCAGCGGTGGCGGCTGCACGCTGGGGACGGACACGCGCTTCGACCCGGTCTGGGCGCTGCTGCTCGGATTGAGCGCCTGGGTGCTGGTCCGCCGGCGGTCGTCGCGGGCCGGCACGGGGACACGCTGAAGCGGCTGGCGACCGACCCGGCCTATCTCGCCGCGCTGGCCGCCGCTGTGCCGGTGCTCGCGCTGGCGGCGGCGCTCGGGCCCGGCGGCCTCGCGCTGCGCTGGCCGGCGCCGACGACCGCGCTGCTGGTCGTCGGGCTCGCGCCGCTGCTCGAGGAGATCGTCTTTCGCGCCGGCGTTCAGGACGCACTGGCGGCGCGATCGTCGGCCCGCGCCGGCCCGCTGACGCGGGCCAACGCGCTCACGGCCGCGGCCTTCGCCCTGTTTCATCTCGCCCGCCACCCCGTCGGCTGGGCGGCGGCGACGTGCGTGCCGGCGCTGGTGTTCGGCTATTTCTACGAACGCCACGGCCGCACGCTGGCCGCCCCGATCGGCCTGCATGCCGGCTACAACGCGGTCTGGCTGGTGCTGCTGGGGCCCGGCTGAGGCACCGCGGCTTTGCTACCATGCGGTTCCGTAAAAGAGGCGCGCCATGAGCCAGACCGATATCTTCGATGCCCTCCAGCACGGCCTGACCGAGGCCCGGTCCGTGCAGACCCCCGGTGAGGTGCACGGCACCCTCACGGGCATGCTCTGCGTGGACAACAAGGCCAGTCCGCCGCGCGCCGTGGACGACGTGGAGCAGTCCGAGATGCTCGACACCGCCCTGAGCGCGCTGCGGGAGATGACGCTGGAGGGTCTGTTCGATCCGGATCTGAGCTTCAAGCCGCTGCTGCCCGACGACGACGTCGCCCTCGAGCGGCGCGTGCAGGCGCTGGCGCGCTGGTGTGCGGGCTATCTCTACGGCCTGAGCCACGACGGCACGTTCGACCCCGAGCAGCTCTCCGCCGAGGTTCGGGAGGTCGTGCGCGATCTCACCCAGCTCTCACGGGCCGGGTTGACCGCCGAGGACAGCGACGTCGAATCCGCCGAGGCCGACTACGCCGAGCTCGTCGAGTACGTGCGCGTCGGCGTGCAGATGGTCTTTCTCGAGCTGCAGCCGCCGCGCGAGGGCCCGACCGAACGCGAGTCGCTGCACTAGTGCCCCGGATCGCGCCGGCGGCCGCGCGTCGTCGCGGCGCCGCCCGCAGCCGAGCAGCCCAAGGACGGACCGTGCCCATGTTGATGCCCGATCGATCATCGTTGACGTCGCCGACCGTCGCTGCGGGAGCGCCCGCATGAGGGATCAGACCCACCTGCAGCACGCCGACCCGCCGGACGAGCCCGCCCGCCGGCGCCGGGCGCTGGCCGAGGTGATCGGCGCCGACGGCATCGCGATCCTGGCTGCGACCCCGGAGCGCAAGCGCAACAACGACGTCGACTATCCCTATCGCCCCGACAGCGATTTTCGCTACGTCACCGGCTTTCCGGAGCCGGAGGCGATCGCCGTGATCGCGCCGGGCTTCGCCGAGGGCGAGTACCTGCTGTTCTGCCGCGAGCGCGATCCGGACGCCGAGATCTGGGTCGGCAAACGCGCCGGCCTCGACGGCGCCGTGGCGGACTACGGCGCCGACCGGGCGATCGCGGTCGGCGAATTCGACGCCTGGCTCGGCCGGCTGCTCGACGGCCGCGAGCGGCTGTATCTGTCGCTGGGCACGCACCCGTCGTTCGAGCGGCGCGTGCTCGAGGGCGTGGAACGGCTCAAGAGCCAGGGCCGGCGCGGCCGACCGCCGGCGCAGATCGTGGCCCTGGACCGGGTGCTGCACGAGATGCGCCTGCGCAAGTCCGAGGCCGAGATCGCGCTCATGCGCGAGGCCGCGCGCACCTCGGCCCGGGCCCACGTCGCCGCCATGCAGGCGGTTGCGCCCGGGGTGCGGGAATACCAGCTCGCCGCCGTGCTGCACTACGAGTTCGAGCTCGACGGCATGACCTGGGCCTATCCGAGCATCGTCGGCAGCGGCGCCAACGCCTGCGTGCTGCACTACATCGAGAACGCCGACGCCATCGCCGACGGCGCTCTGGTGCTGATCGACGCCGGCGCGGAGTATCGCGGCTACGCCGGCGACATCACGCGGACCTTTCCGGCCAACGGTCGTTTCTCCGAGGCCCAGCGCGCGCTCTACGAGGTCGTGCTGGCCGCCAACGGCGCGGCGATCGCCGCGGCTCGGCCCGGCGTGCCCGCCAATGCCCCGCACGCGGCGGCGCTGGACGTGCTCGTCGACGGTCTGATCGAGCTCGGCCTGCTCGAGGGCAGCCGCGATGCGATCAAGGACGACGAGCGCTACCGGGCGTTCTTCATGCACGGCACCAGCCACTGGCTCGGCATGGACGTGCACGACGTCGGCGACTACAAGATCGACGGCGAATGGCGGCTGCTCGAGTCGGGCATGGCGCTGACCGTGGAGCCCGGCCTCTACGTGCCGCCCGGCAGCGAACAGGCGCCGGCGCGCTTCCACGGCACCGGCATCCGCATCGAGGACGACATCGTGATCACCGAAGACGGCTGCGAGGTGCTGACCGCTGACGTGCCCAAGGACGCCGATGCCATCGAGGCGCTGATGGCCGCTACGGGCGACCGGCGCGGACCGGCGTGAGCGCGGACCACGACATCACGGTGATCGGCGGCGGCCTGGCCGGCGCCAGCCTGGCCTGTGCGCTGGCCGACACCGGGCTGTCGATCGCGCTGGTCGAGGCGGTGCGCTTCGACACGCCTGCGGACGAGCCCACGGATGAGCCCAAGGTCGACAATATGCGGGCACGGACCACGGCCATTGCCTGGGGCACGCGGGCGCTGTTCGAGCAGCTCGGCCTGTGGTCGGCGATGAGCGCGGACGCCGCGCCCATCGAACGCCTGCACGTCTCCCAGCAGGGCGCGTTCGGCCGGGTGCGCGTGGATGCCGCCGACTACGACCTGCCGGCGCTGGGCTATGTGCTGCCCAACACCGCACTGATCGCCGCGCTGCGCGAGCGGCTCGCGGGTCTGGCGGGGGTCGAGATCATCGCGCCGGCGCGCTTCGAGGCGTTGCGCCAGGCTGACGGGGCCGTCGAGATCGACATCGCCCGGGACGACGGCGCCATGGAAACCCGCTCGACCCGGCTGGTCATCGGCGCCGACGGCGCGCGCTCGTCGGTGCGTCAGGCGCTGGGCATCGGCGCCCGCGTGGACGACTACGCCCAGCGCGCGCTGGTCACGGTGATCGAGCCCGAACGCGCCCACGGCGGCTGCGCCTTCGAGCGCTTCACCCCGGACGGGCCGGTGGCGCTGCTGCCGCGGACGCCGACGAGCTGTGCTGCGGTGTGGACGCTGCCGAGCGAGACCGCCGAACGCCGGGTCGCCGCGGACGAGGCCGATTTCACCGCCGCCCTGCAGGCCGCCTTCGGCCAGCGTCTGGGCCGGCTCGCGCTCGCCGGCCCGCGCGGCTCGTATCCGCTGGCCCGGGTGCTGGCCGATCGCGCCCGGGCCACGCGGGCGCTGCTCATCGGCAACGCCGGCCACGCGCTGCATCCGGCCGCCGCGCAGGGCTTCAACCTCGCGATCCGCGATGCGCTGGTGTTCGCGGCCATGCTGCGCGAGCGCCGCGCCGCCGATCCCGACTTCGACCCGGGCGACGCCGACCTGCTGGCCGCCTGGGCCGAGGCCCGGCGGCCCGATCAGCATCGCGTGGCCAACTTCACCGACGCCATCGTCCGGGTGTTCTCCAACCGGGTGCCGGGGCTGGGCGCGGCCCGCGCGGCCGGGCTGTTCGGGCTCTCGCTGGCGCCGGGCCTGCGCGACGACATGGCCCGGCGCAGCATGGGGCTGGCACTGGTGCCGGCCGGGGCGCGGCCATGAGTGCGCCGCGCTTCGACGTGGCCGTGGTCGGCGGCGGCATGGTCGGCGCAGTGCTCGCGGTGGCGCTGTCGCGGGCGGATTTCTCGGTGGCCCTGGTGGAGGCCGAGCGGCCGGCGCCCTTCGACGACGCCTCGGACTACGACCTGCGGCTGTCGGCGATCGCGCCGGGGCCGCGGCGGGTGCTCGACAATCTCGGCCTGTGGGCGCACGTCGAGGCGCGGCGCTGCTGCGCGTTCACCGGGATGAAGGTCTGGGACGCCGGCGGCGGGCCGGAGCTGTTTCTGGAGCACACCGCGGTGGGGCTGCCCGAGCTGGGCCATATCGTGGAGAACGCGCTGGTGGTGGACGCCGCCTGGCGCGCCCTCGACCGCGTCGAGCTGTTCTGCCCGGCGCGCATGGCGGGTCTTTCCCGCGACGCCGACTGCGCCCGGCTCGCGCTTGACGACGGCCGCGAGCTCACCGCCGCGCTGGTGGTCGGCGCGGAGGGCGCGAGTTCGCCGGTGCGTGCGGCTGCGGGGATTCCGACGACGGGCTGGGGCTACGGTCAGCGCTGCACGGTGGGCGCGGTCACGCCGGCCCGCCACCACCGCCACATCGCCTGGCAGCGCTTCACCCAGACCGGCCCGGTGGCGTTTCTGCCGCTGGCCGACGGGCGCTGTTCGCTGGCCTGGCACGCCGACGACGCCCTGGCCGCGGAGCTGGCCGAACTCGACCACGACGCCTTCTGCGCGCGGCTGACCGAGGCCAGCGGCGGCGTGCTCGGCGAGATCGAGCGCATGGACAGCCGTGCCGCGTTTCCGCTGAAGCTGCTGCACGCCGAGCGCTACTGCGATCATCGCGTGGCTCTGGCCGGCGACGCCGCGCACGTGCTGCACCCGATGGCGGGGCAGGGGGTCAATCTCGGCCTGCTGGACGTGGCCGAACTGGTGGCCGCACTGGAGGCCGGACGCGCGGTGGGCCGGGACGCCGGCGACACGCGTTATCTGCGCCGCTATCAGCGCGCGCGGATGGCTGAGAACCTGATGATGATGGGCGCGACCGACGCCCTCAAGCGCGTCTATGGCAGCTCGAATCCGCTGGCCCGCCGGCTGCGCGAGATGGCCGTGGGCGCGGCTTCGAACCTGGCGCCGATCCGCCAGCTGATGATCCATCACGCGGTGGGCCTGTCCGGCGACGGTCCGCGGCTGCTGCGCTGAACGCCACGCCGGCCGCGCTTGGATTGGGGCGCCGGCCCCGGTATAGTCGGGCTTCGATCGCCAAGCGCGTGGGAGAGAACGGGCCCGGCCCGTCGCCGAAGGCGCAATTTCCGCCCGGAAACGCTCAGGCAGAAGGACCGCGCGCCCGTCCGGCCATCCGGACACGATCGACTCTGGAGAGCAGTCCCCGAGCGGGGACTCACCGACGGGGCCAATCTCTCAGGTGAAAGGACAGAGGGGCGGCAGGACGAAAGTCAGGCCGCACCGTGGTCCAACCAACCGAAGAGGCCCGCATGGCAGATCGTACGCCGCTCCACGACGAACACGTGGCGCTCGACGCCCGGCTCGTCGATTTCGCCGGCTGGGACATGCCGATCGACTACGGCTCGCAGATCGCCGAACACAAGGCGGTGCGCGACAACGCCGGCATGTTCGATGTCTCGCACATGGCGGTCGCCGACATCACCGGCGACGACGCGCGCGCATTCCTGCGCCGGGTGATGGCCAACGACGTGGCCCGGATCGACGAGATCGGCCGCGCCCTCTACACCTGCATGCTCAATACCCGCGGCGGCGTGATCGACGACCTGATCGTCTATCACCTGGCCGAGGGCCACTACCGCGCGGTGCTCAACGCCGCCACCACGAACAAGGATCTGGCCTGGCTGCACGGCCAGATCGGCACCTATCGCGTGGCGGTCGAGCACCGCAGCGACCTCGCGATCGTCGCCGTGCAGGGCCCGCGGGCCCGCGAGCTGACCACCAAGGTGCTGGACACGGGCCTGGCCGAGGCCGCGTTCCGGCTCAAGCCGTTCAGTGCGACCACCGAGGGCGACGTCTCCGTCGGCCGCACCGGCTACACCGGCGAGGACGGCTTCGAGATCGTGATGCCGGCCGGCGATGCGGCGCCGTTCTGGCGCGCCCTGAAGAGCACCGGCGTGGCGCCGGTGGGGCTGGGCGCGCGCGACACGCTGCGCCTGGAGGCCGGGCTCAATCTCTACGGCCAGGACATGGACGAGGACACCACGCCGCTGGAATCCGGGCTGGCCTGGACCGTGGCCTTCGAGCCCGCCGACCGCGAATTCGTGGGCCGCGAGGCGCTGGAATATGCCCGCGCGGAGGGCGTGACCATGCAGCGCGTCGGGCTGGTGCTGGAAGGCCGGGGCGTGATGCGCCACGGCGCGAAGGTGCGCGCGGCGGGGTCGAACGTCGCCGCGGCGGCCGCCGCCGGCGAGGTCACCAGCGGCAGCTATGCGCCGACGCTGTCGCGCTCGATCGGGCTCGCCCGGATTCCGAGCGACTGGGACGACGGTGTCGAGGTGGCGATCCGCGACAAGTGGCTGCCCGCGCGCCTCGTCACGCCGCCGTTCGTGCGCAACGGCAAGTCCCGCATCGACGACGCGTAGATCGACGACGATCGGCCGGAGGCATCCGGCCGCATTCTTTTTCCGCATCCAGGCTGCAGGCAAACAAACCGCAAGGGGAATCCGATGAGCGACGTACCGAAGGAACTGTCCTATACCAAGACCCACGAGTGGATCGGCAACGACGGCGACGGCACGATCACGGTCGGCATCACCGACCACGCCCAGGCTTCGCTCGGCGATCTGGTGTTCGTGGAGCTGCCGGAGGCCGGCAAGAAGGTCGGCGCCGGCGACGCGGTGGCCGTGGTGGAATCGGTCAAGGCCGCCTCCGACATCTATGCGCCCGTGGCCGGCGAGGTCGCCGAGGTCAACGAACAGCTCGAGGACGCGCCGGAGCTGGTCAACGAGGACCCGTTCGGCGAGGGCTGGCTGTTCAAGATGCAGGTCGACGACGCCGATGCGCTCGACATGCTGCTCGACGCCGACACCTACGAGGGCATCGTCGAGGACGAGGAGGACTGAGCCGGCCGCCCGCCGCCGTCCGCCTTTTTCCCAACCGCGAGGTTCCATGCCGTTCATCCCGCACACCGAAGCCGACGTCCGCGACATGCTGGCGGTTATCGGCGCCGAGACCATCGATGACCTGTTCGACGAGATCGACCCGAGGCTGCGCAACGTCAGCCTGGACGCGATCCCGGAGGGCGCCAGCGAACAGGAGATCACCCGCCTGATGCGCGAGCGCGCCGGCCGGGACGAGGGCGGTCTGTGCTTCATCGGCGCCGGCGCCTACGAGCACCACATCCCGGCCGCCGTCTGGGAGATCACCACCCGCGGCGAGTTCTACAGCGCCTACACGCCGTATCAGCCGGAGGCCAGCCAGGGCACGCTGCAGGTCGTCTACGAATATCAGACGATGATGTGCGGGCTGACCGGCATGGACGTGTCCAACGCCTCGCTCTATGACGGCGCCTCGGCGCTGGCCGAGGCCGTGCTCATGGCCGTGCGGGCCAACCGCAAGTCGAAGTCGCGGCGCGTGCTGCTGCCGAAGTCGGTGCACCCGTTCTACCGCCAGGTCGCGCGCAACATCTGCGCGAATCAGGCGATCGACTTCGAGGTCGTGGACTTCGACGCCGAGCACGGCACGGTCGACCGGGCCGCGCTCGACCGCTGGGCCGGCGAGGACGTGACCGCGCTGGTCATCCCGCAGCCCAACTTCTTCGGCGCGCTCGAGGACGTCGATGCGCTCACCGACTGGGCGCATGACAACGGCGCGCTCGCCATCGGCGTGGTCAATCCGATGTCGCTGGCGCTGCTCAAGGCGCCGGGACGCTGGGGCGGCGGCGACGGGGCCGACATCGTCGTCGGCGAGGGCCAGCCGCTCGGCGCGCCGCTGGCCGGCGGCGGGCCGTACTTCGGCCTGCTGTGCTGCCGGAAGAAACATGTCCGCCAGATGCCGGGCCGCGTGGTCGGCCGCGCGCTGGACGCCGACGGCTGCGACGGCTACGTGCTCACGCTGCAGCCGCGCGAGCAGCATATCCGTCGCTCCAAGGCGACCTCCAACATCTGCACCAACCAGGGCCTGCTGGTCACCGCGGCCACCATCCACATGAGCCTGCTCGGCCCCGAGGGGCTGCGGCGTACCGCGGCGACCTGTGCCGCCAACACGCGCGCGCTGGTCGAACGGCTGACCGCCATCGACGGCGTGAGCCGCGTCTTCGACGGCCCGTATTTCCACGAGACGGTGCTGCGCCTGCCGATGGCCGCGGACGCCGCGCTGGAAGCGCTCGCCGAGCGGGGCGTCTTCGGCGGCCTCGCGCTCGCCGACCACTACGACGGCCTGAACGATACCGTGCTGGTCTGCGCCACCGAGACCAAGACCGCCGGTGATCTCGACGCTTACGCCGAGGCCTTGGCGGCCGTGCTCGAAACCCATGCCGCGCCGGCCTGAACCGGCCCGCGGCGACCGAATCCAACCATACGAGGACCTGCCATGACCCAGAGCATCACGCTGCGCGGCACGCCGGCCAGCGTCGCGGGCGCGCTGCCGGCGCCCGGCGACCGGCTGCCCGACTTCACCCTGACCGGCACCGATCTCGGCGATCGTCATCTCGCCGATTTCGCCGGCCAGCGCAAGATCTTGAACATCTTTCCGAGCCTGGACACGCCCACCTGTGCGCTCTCGGTCAAGCGCTTCAACGCCGACGTCGAGGCGCTCGACAACGTCGCGTTGCTGCAGGTCTCGGCGGATCTGCCGTTCGCGCATTCGCGCTTCTGCAGCGCCGAGGGGCTGGCCAACGGCGTGACGCTGTCGATGATGCGCGACAAGTCGTTCGCCGAGGACTACGGCGTGCTCATGGCCGATGGGCCGATGGCCGGCCTGTGCGCGCGTGCGGTGGTCGTGGCCGATGCCGACGATCGCGTGCTCCACAGCGAGCTGGTCGGCGAGATCTCCGACGAGCCCGACTACGCGGCCGCGCTGGCCGCGCTCGCGGGCTAGCCGTCGCCGCCGATTCCTGTTTTTCCAGCGGCGGCGCGCGATGCGTCGCCGCAGCGAGGTAACGCCATGACCGAGCAACTGATCTTCGAACGCGGTCAGCCGGGCCGCCGCGCCCACGCCCAGGCGCCGCGGCAGGCGCCGGCGGTGGACGACATCCCGGATGCGCTGGCCCGCGACTCCGACATCGGGCTGCCGGAAGTCTCCGAGATGGACGTGGTACGCCACTACACCCGGCTGTCGCAGCTCAACTTCTCCATCGACACGCACTTCTACCCGCTGGGCTCGTGCACGATGAAGCACAATCCGCGGGCCTGTAACACGCTGGCCTCGCTGCCCGGTTTCCTTGATCGGCATCCGCTGGCGCCGGCCAGCCATGGCCAGGGTCAGATGTGCTGTCTCTACGAGCTCCAGGAGATCCTCACCGAGGTCACCGGCATGGACAAGTGTTCGCTCACGCCGATGGCCGGCGCCCAGGGCGAGTTCACCGGCGTGGCGATGATCAAGGCCTACCACGACCATCGCGGCGATCATCACCGCGACGAGATCCTGGTGCCCGACGCCGCCCACGGCACCAATCCGGCGACCGCCACCATGTGCGGCTGCCGCGTCATCGAGCTGCCCACCGACGCCGACGGCGATGTGGACATCGCCGCCCTGCGCGAGAAGGTCAGCGAGCGGACCGCCGGGATCATGCTCACGAACCCGTCGACGCTGGGCGTGTTCGAGCAGGACATCCTCGAAATCGCCGACATCGTCCACGGCGCGGGCGGGCTGCTCTACTACGACGGCGCCAATCTGAACGCCATTCTCGGCAAGATCCGCCCGGGCGACATGGGCTTCGACGTCATCCACATGAACCTGCACAAGACCTTCTCGACCCCGCACGGCGGCGGCGGGCCGGGCTCCGGCGCGCTCGGCGTGGGCAGCCACCTGCGCAAGTTCATGCCGATCCCGACGATCGGCCGGCGCGGCGACGGCGCGGAGACGCGCTACTACTGGATGACCGAGGCCGATCTGCCGCACACCATCGGTCGCCTGTCGGCGTTCATGGGCAACACTGGCGTGCTGATGCGTGCCTATATCTACGCCCGCCTGCTCGGCCGCGACGGCATGACGCGGGTCGCCGAGTACGCCACGCTCAACTCCAACTATCTGATGGCGCGGCTCAAGGACGCCGGTTTCGAGGTGGCCTTTCCCGATCGGCGGGCCAGCCACGAGTTCATCGTCACGCTCAAGCGCGAGAAGTCGCAGTTCGGGGTGACGGCCGCGGATTTCGCCAAGCGGCTGCTCGACTACGGTTTCCACGCGCCGACGATCTATTTCCCGCTGCTCGTGCCGGAGTGCTTTCTCATCGAGCCGACGGAGACCGAATCGCGCGAGACGCTGGATGCCTTCGTCGAGGCCATGGTCGCGATCCGCGAGGAGGCCCGCGCCGATCCGGAGACGCTGCGTCAGGCGCCGACGAGCCTGCCCGCGCGCCGTTTCGACGAGGTCGCGGCGGCGAAGCGGCTCGATCTCGCGTACGATGCGGGTTCCTCGGCCGCCGCATGACGGGCCCGCGCGCGCGTTTCGCCGCGGCCGAGAATTTCATTTGATCAAGGAAGGTTTATGTCTGCTCTGATCTGCGGTTCTTTTGCCTACGACACCATCATGGTCTACACTGGGCACTTCAAGAACGAGATCCTGCCCGACCGGGTGCACATGCTCAACGTGTCGTTCCTGGTCCCGGAAATGCGCCGCGAGTTCGGCGGCTGCGCCGGCAACATCGCCTACTCGCTCAAGCTGCTCGGCGGCGACGGCGAGCCGATGGGCACCGTCGGCAAGGATTTCGACGATTACGCGGCCTGGATGGACAAGCACGGCATCAGCCGCGATCGGCTCAAGCAGATCGACGACGCCTACACCGCGCAGGCCTACATCACCACCGATCTGGACGACAACCAGATCACGGCCTTCCATCCGGGCGCGATGAACCACGCCCACGAACAGACCGTACCCGCGAACGCGGGCATCGATCTGGGTATCGTCTCGCCCGACGGCAAGGACGGCATGGTCGCCCACGCGGAGCAGTTCGCCGAGGCCGGCATCGACTTCATCTTCGACCCGGGCCAGGGCCTGCCGATGTTCAACGGCGACGAGTTGAACCGCTTCATCGATCAGGCCAGCTATCTCACGGTCAACGACTACGAGGCCAGCCTCATCACCGACCGCACCGGCCTGACGCACGAGCAGATGGCCGCGCGGCTCAAGGCGCTGATCGTGACCCGCGGCGGCGAGGGCTCGCTGATCTACACCGGCGGTCGCAAGATCGAGGTGCCGGCGGCCCAGGCCACCGCGCTGGCGGACCCGACCGGCTGCGGCGACGCCTACCGCGCCGGGCTGATCTACGGCCTGCAGCAGGGCATGGACTGGGAGACCATCGGTCGTGTCGCCTCATTGGCCGGCACCATCAAGATCGAGCGTCCCGGCACGCAGAACCACCACTTCACGCTGGATTCGTTCAAGGAGCGCTACAAGCACGAATTCGGCCAGGACATGGTGTAGCCGACCGCCCCATGTCGTGCGGTGTCCGGGTGGCTGCATGATCGTCATGCCACGCACGCTGGATACCGCACGGCTGCACCTGCGCCCGCCGGTCGCCGCCGACGCCCCTGCGGTGTTCGACTACGCCGGCGATGCGCGGGTCACCCGTTTTCTGGACTGGGCCACCCACCTCGATCTCGATGACAGCCGCGGCTTCATCGACGATGTGCACTGGGGCTGGGAATCCGGCGACGATTTCTGCTGGGTGCTGATCGATCGCGCCTCGGATGCGCTCGTCGGCACGGTCGGATGTCAGTTCGATGCCCACGGCGCCCAGTTCGGTTATGTGCTCGCCCACGACGCCTGGGGCCGGGGGCTGGCCACCGAGGCCACGGCCGCGGTGTTCGATGCCGCCCGCGAGATCGACGACGTCGCCCGCTTCTGGGCCACCTGCGACGTCGACAACCGCGCTTCGGCGCGCGTGCTGGATAAACTCGGCATGCGCGAGGAGGGCGTGCTGAGGCGCTGGTCTGAACGTCCGAATCATCCCGGCGCGAGCGGGCCGCGCGATGTCCGCGTATTCGCCTGGGTGCGCTGACGCCCGGCCGACGCGGATGGCCCGGGCGTGTCGCGGCACATGCCCGATGGCCGGCGACGGCTGCTAAACTCCGCAGCCATGTTCGTACACCCATCCATCGATCCGGTGGCGGTCTCGCTGGGACCGCTGGACGTGCACTGGTATGGCCTGATGTACCTGCTGAGCTTTCTGCTCGGCTGGGGCCTGGGCATCGTGCGCACGGCGCAGGCGCATGTGCACTGGTCGCGCGAGGAGGTCGGCGACCTGCTGTTCTATGTCGTGCTCGGCGTCGTCATCGGCGGGCGCGTGGGCTATATGCTGTTCTACCAGCCCGGCCTGCTGCTCGACAATCCGCTGCAACTGTTCTACATCTGGCAGGGTGGAATGTCCTTCCACGGCGGCATGCTGGGCGTTTTCGCGGCCGCGGCCTGGTTCGCGCGGCATACCCGACGCGGTTTCTTCGACATCACCGACTTCGTCGCGCCGATCGTGCCGGTGGGGCTGTTCTTCGGCCGTATCGCCAACTTCATCAACGGCGAGCTGATCGGGCGCGTGACCGATGTGCCCTGGGCGATGGTCTACCCGCATGTGGACATGGCCCCGCGCCATCCCTCGGAGCTCTACGAAGCCGGGCTCGAGGGGCTGCTGTTGTTCGCCGTGCTCTGGCTGTTCGCCCGCCGTCCGCGGCCGCGCATGGCCGTCTCCGGGCTGTTCCTGCTGGGCTACGGCTGTCTGCGTTTCTTCGCCGAGTTCTTCCGCAAACCGGATGATTTCCTCGGCTTCGTGGCCTTCGACTGGATGACGATGGGTCAGATCCTGTGTGTGCCGATGATCGTGGGCGGCGTGCTCCTGCTGGGCCTGGCCTACCGCCGCGGGCGGGCCGCGGCATGAGTGCGCTGGAGCAGCCGTATCTGGAGCTGATGCGCGAGGTGCGCGATCACGGCACCCGCAAGGCCGATCGCACCGGTACCGGCACGGTCTCGGTGTTCGGCCGGCAGATGCGCTTCGACCTGCGGCGCGGATTTCCGGCGCTCACGACCAAGAAGCTGCACCTGCGCTCGATCATTCACGAGCTGCTGTGGTTCATCGCCGGCGACACCAACATCGGGTATCTCAAGGACAACCGCGTGTCGATCTGGGACGAGTGGGCCGACGCCAACGGCGATCTCGGGCCGGTCTACGGCTATCAGTGGCGCAGCTGGCCGGCGCCCGACGGCGCCAGCGTGGACCAGCTCGCGCGGGTGATCGACTCGATCAGGCTCAATCCCGACTCGCGCCGGCACGTGGTCACCGCCTGGAATCCGGCCCAGGTCGACGACATGGCGCTGCCGCCCTGCCATCTGCTGTTCCAGTTCTACGTGGCGGACGGTCGCCTGTCCTGCCAGCTCTACCAGCGCAGTGCGGATATCTTTCTCGGGGTGCCGTTCAACATCGCCTCCTATGCGCTGCTCACGCACATGGTCGCGCAGGTCTGCGACCTCGAGGTGGGCGATTTCGTGCACACGCTGGGCGATGCCCATCTGTATCTGAATCACCTGGAACAGGCCGACACCCAGCTCGCGCGCGAGCCGCTGGCCGCGCCCTCGCTCTGGCTCAACCCGGCGGTGGACGACCTGTTCGCCTTCACCTTCGACGACATCCGCTTGGTGAACTACGAAAGCCACGCCGCGATCCGCGCGCCGGTGGCGGTCTAACCGGCGCACGGAATCATCGGGCGGCGCGGGGAGCCGACATTGGGGCGCGCATGTCGCGCACGGACTGGACGCGAACCGGCCGGCCTTCGACAATAGCCGGCCGCCTGCAGACCCCGAACGCATGTCATCCTCCGAAGCCGCCGCCCCCGAACTCACTCTGATCGTGGCCATGGACACCGCCGGCGTGATCGGCGCCGAGGGGGGCATGCCCTGGCATATTCCCGACGATCTGCGCTGGTTCAAGGCGCAGACGCGCGGCAAGCCGATCTTGATGGGCCGGCGCACGTTTGACTCCATCGGCCGGGCGCTGCCCCAGCGGCGCAATCTCGTGCTCACCCGGGATCCCGGGTTCGCCGCGCCGGGCTGCGAACGCGTGGCCGATCTGGACGAAGCGATCGCCGCGGCCCGCGCGGACGGCGCCGCGGAGCTGATGGTCATCGGCGGCGCCCAGGTCTACGCGCTCTCGCTGGCGCGGGCCCATCGTCTGCTGGTGACGCGCATCGACGGCCACTACGCCGGCGACACGCACTTTCCCGCGGTCGACTGGTCGGCCTGGCGGCTGGTCGAGACGCAGTCGGTGGCCGCCGCCGGCGAGGTGCCCGCCCACCGTTTCATGACATGGGTGCGGGCCGCGGCTTAAACTGGAGCGGTTACTCACTGCCCCGGAGCACCCATGGCGGACCTGAAGGCCGATTTCGAGCAGGCGCAGGAAGACGTGCAGAAACTGTCGTCGCGCCCGAGCAACGACGATCTACTCGCCCTCTACGCGCACTACAAGCAGGCCACGGTCGGCGACGTGGAAGGCAAGCGTCCGGGGTTCACCGATCTCAAGGGCCGCGCCAAGTACGACGCCTGGGCCAAGCTCGCCGGGACCAAGGCCGATACCGCCATGCGCGGTTACATCGAGAAGGTCAACTCCTTGCTCGACGCCGACAGCTGAGCCTCGGGCCCGCCGCATGTCGCCGGCCGGGCGCGATACGCTGGATGCGTAGCCGTGGTCGCCGGATCACGGGCCGGGTCGGCGGCATGTGAGCCGTCGATCGCCGCCGCTCTGGTCGGTCTGCCGTGGCCGGGCATGACGAACGCATCCCGACCACCGCCGTCGACGTAGAGTCCCGCGCAATGACCGATTCCATTGACTGGCTGGTATTCGATCTCGGCGGCGTGCTGGTGGACGTGGCGCCGCCGGCGGATACGCTGACCGACCTTGCCGCGCGCAGCGACACGGCCGTCGAGCGGCTTGCGCCGCTGCTGCGCGAGCGCTTCACCGCGCGCCCGTTCTCGCTCGCCGAACGCTTTCAGGTGGGCGAGCTCGACGCGCGCGCTTTCCACGCCGCGCTCAACCGGAAACTGACGACGCCGCTGGACTTCGACACGCTGACCGCGGCGCTCGAACGCATGCTCCGGGGCGAAAAGACCGAGACTGCGGCGCTCGTGGCCCGGCTGGGCCGTTGCCATCGCCTGGCCTGCTACAGCAACACCAACGCCGTTCACTGGCGTTATATCGCGCGTGAGTTCGGTTTTTTCGCGCACCTCGATCGCGCCTTCGCGTCGCAGGAGGTCGGCTACGCCAAGCCCGATTCCCGGGGCTTCGCCGCGGTGGCCGCCGCACTGGGCGCGGCGCCGGGCGCATGCCTGCTCATCGACGACCGCCGGATCAACGTCGAGGGCGCCCGCGCGGCGGGTTGGCAGGCGCTGGTCTTCCACGACGCGACTGCGCTCGAGGCCGATCTCGCGGCCCTGGGCGTGAGCGCGCCGGCCGCGGCATGACGCTGCCGCGGGAGATCGCCGGGGACTCGCCCGCGCGTGCCGATCACATCGCCCGGCTGCGCGATTTCATCGCCGCGCATCGGCGGCTTTTCGTGCTCACCGGTGCGGGTATCAGCACGGCCTCGGGTATCCCGGACTATCGCGACCGCGACGGCGGCTGGAAGGGGGCGGCGCCGATCCAGCATCAGGCGTTCATCACGCATCTGGCCAAGCGGCGGCGCTACTGGGCCCGCAGCATGGCGGGCTGGCCGCCGGTCGCCCGCGCCCGCCCCAACGCCGCACACCGGGCGCTGGCGCGGTTGGGACGGGCGGGGCGCGTGCGCCTGCTGGTCACGCAGAACGTGGACGGCCTGCACCAGGCGGCGGGCAGCCGCGCGGTGATCGATCTGCACGGCCGTCTCGATCGCGTGGTCTGCCTGGACTGCGACAGCCGGCTGTCGCGCCACCGCGTTCAGGAGATGTTGATCGAAGCCAACCGGGACTGGCTGCATGACGCCGGCGTCATCCGGCCGGACGGTGACATCGAACTGGGCGACGTCGATTACGACGCGTTCCGGGTGCCGGCCTGTCCGGCGTGCCGCGGCATTCTCAAGCCCGACGTCGTCTTCTTCGGCGGCGCGGTGCCCAAAAAACGGGTGTCCCGGGCCTGGAACGCGCTCGCGCGCTCGGACGCCGTGCTCGTGGCCGGCTCCTCGCTCATGGTCTGGTCCGGCTATCGCTTCGTGCGCGAGGCCGCGGCCCGCGGCCTGCCGATTCTGGCGATCAACCGCGGCCGCACCCGTGCGGACGATCTGATCACCCACAAGCTCGACGACGACTGCGCGGCGCTGCTCGACGCGGCGATCGCGGAGGCCGACGGCGGCTGACGACGAGGCGCGCTGCCGGCGGGGTCGATCACGGCTCGTGTGACCGGTGGATGACGTGTCGGTATCGCTCCGAAGGCAGGCGGGCTGTGATCGGCTTCGCAGGGAGCGGCGGATTCGTGCCGGTCAGGGCTCGGGCAGGCGGGCGAGGCGATGGCTGAAAACCGCAGTGCCGTCGCTCGGCGCGCTCGCAGCGTGACGGCCGTCGCCACACCGACGGCGGCCAAGCGATGGCCTGCGCGTCCATGTCGGCGCGCGGTCCCGATCCCGCCGGCGGCGGCCCGCCGCGGGCGAGCCGCGGTGGGCCGGGCGATCGGTCCGATTCCGGCGGCGGTCAGACCTCGAGGTAGTCGAGGATGCCCTTGGCAGCCTCGCGGCCCTCGAAGACGGCCGTGACGACCAGATCCGAGCCGCGGACCATGTCGCCGCCGGCGAAGATCCGCGGATTGGTGGTCTGATACTTGAAGCGCCCCTGTTCCGGAGCGATCACGCGACCGCCGTCGTCGATCTCGATCGCCTGGCTGTCGAACCATTCCTGCGGATTCGGTCGGAAGCCGAAGGCGATGATCACGCGATCGGCCTCGATGACTTCCTCCGTGCCGGGGACCGGTTCGGGACGGCGCCGGCCGCGCTCGTCGGGCGCGCCGAGCTTGGTGGTGACGACCTTGATGCCCTCGACGTGGGTGTCGCCGATGATCTCCACCGGCTGGCGGTTGAACATGAACTCCACGCCTTCCTCGCGCGCGTTCTGGAATTCGCGCGCCGAGCCCGGCATGTTGTCCTCGTCGCGGCGATAGGCGCAGACGACCTTCTTCGCACCCTGGCGGATCGAGGTGCGGTTGCAGTCCATGGCGGTATCGCCGCCGCCGAGCACGACCACGCGCTCGCCCTTCATGTCGATGTAGTCGCGCGGGTTCTTCTCCAGGCCCAGAACGCGATTGATGTTGGCCACTAGGAAGGGCAGGGCCTCGTGGACGCCGTCCAGATCCTCGCCGGGGAAACCGCCCTTCATGTAGGTGTAGGTGCCCATGCCGAGGAAGACGGCGTCGTATTCGGCCATCAGATCCGCCATGGTCACGTCGCGGCCGATCTCGACGCCGAGCCGGAATTCCACGCCCATGCCTTCCATGATCTCGCGCCGGGTCTCCACGACGCTCTTCTCGAGCTTGAAGGGCGGAATGCCGAAGGTCAGCAGCCCGCCGATGCGCGGATACTTGTCGAACACCACGGCCTGGACGCCGTTGCGGACCAGGATATCGGCCGCGCCCAGGCCGGCCGGCCCGGCGCCGATGACTGCGACCTTGCGATCGGTCCAGACCACGTCCGAGACGTCGGGCCGCCAGCCTTGCTTGACGGCTTCATCGGTGATGTATTTCTCCACCGAGCCGATGCTGATCGCGCCCAGCCCGTCGTTCATGGTGCAGGCGCCTTCGCAGAGGCGGTCCTGCGGGCAGATGCGGCCGCAGATCTCGGGCAGGGTGTTGGTGGCGTGCGACAGCTCGGCCGCCTCGAACAGATTGCCCTCGTTGACGAGCTTGAGCCAGTTCGGGATGTAGTTGTGGACCGGGCACTTCCACTCGCAGTAGGGGTTGCCGCAGGAAATGCAGCGCCCGGCCTGCTGGGCGGCCGTCTCCTTGTCGAACTGGCCGTAGATCTCGGCGAATTCGTGAATCCGGACCGGCACCTCGACCTTTTTCGGGTCCTGGCGCGGGGTTTCCAGAAACTGCAGATGATTCGTTGCCATCGGTTACCTTTTGGTGACGCAGTCGCGCCCGCCGCCGCGCGATGACGCGGCGGGGGCACGGGTTGCGGTCTGTTCGATCAGGCCGCGCGGTTGAGCGTGTCCAGAATCGTCTCCACGCTCTCGGCCTTCGGCTTGACCAGCCAGAACTGGCCGACGTAGTCGCGGAAGTTTTCGAGAATCTCGTGGCCCCAGGCGCTGTCGGTCTCGGCCACGTGGGCCTCGATCAGGTCGCGCAGATAGTGGCGGTGGGCCTCCATGTTCTCCGAGACCACGCGGTGGATGTCGATCAGCTCGTGGTTGTAGCGGTCGACGAACTCGCGCTTCTCGTCCAGCACATAGGCCAGCCCGCCGGTCATGCCGGCACCGAAATTGATGCCGGTATGGCCGAGCACGACCACGCAGCCGCCGGTCATGTACTCGCAGCCGTGATCGCCCACGCCCTCGACCACCGCCGAGGCGCCGGAATTGCGCACGCCGAAGCGTTCGCCGGCCTGGCCGGCGGCGTAGAGTGTGCCGCCGGTCGCGCCGTAGAGGCAGGTGTTGCCGACGATCGCCGCCTCGCGGGCGACGAAACCGGCGCGCGGCGAGGGCCGGATGACGATACGCCCGCCGGCCATGCCCTTGCCGACGTAGTCGTTGGCGTCGCCCTCCAGATAGAGATGCAGGCCGCCGGCGTTGAACACGCCGAAGCTCTGGCCGGCGGTGCCGGTCAGGTCGAGCCGGATCGGCGCATCCTCCATGTCGAGGTTGCCGTGGCGGCGGGCGATCTCGCCGGACAGCCGGGCGCCGATGGAGCGGTTGTTGTTGTGCACCTCATAGGCGAACGTGCCGCCGGACCGGTTCTCGATCGCGTCGAGCGCGTCGGCGACCATGCGCTCGGCCAGTTCGCCCTTGTCGAAGGGCTCGTTGTGCGGCTCGAGGCAGTACATCGGCACGTCTTCGGCGAGCCCGCCGTCCGACAGGATCGGCGACAGGTCCAGGCCCCGCTGCTTGGGCGTCTCGCCCGGCAGCAGTTCGAGCAGGTCGGTGCGGCCGATCAGCTCCTGCAGCGAGCGCACGCCGATCGCGGCCATCAGTTCGCGGGTGTCCTGGGCGATGAACGAGAAGAAGTTCTGCACCATCTCGGGAATGCCGATGAAATGGCGCTCGCGCAGGGTCTCGTTCTGGGTGGCCACGCCCGTGGCGCAGTTGTTGAGATGACACACGCGCAGATACTTGCAGCCCAGCGCCACCATCGGCCCGGTGCCGAAGCCGAAGGACTCCGCGCCCAGAATCGCGGCCTTGATCACGTCCAAACCAGTCTTGAGGCCGCCGTCGGTCTGCACCCGGACCTTGTCGCGGAGCTCGTTGGCGCGCAGCGTCTGGTGGGTCTCCGACAGGCCGAGCTCCCAGGGCGTGCCGGCGTAGCGCACCGAGGTCAGCGGGCTCGCGCCGGTGCCGCCGTCGTAGCCGGAGATGGTGATCAGATCGGCGTAGGCCTTGGCCACGCCGGCCGCGATCGTGCCCACGCCCGGGCCCGAGACCAGTTTGACCGAGACCAGCGCCTTGGGGTTGACCTGCTTGAGGTCGAAGATCAGCTGGGCCAGGTCTTCGATCGAGTAGATGTCGTGATGCGGCGGCGGCGAGATCAGAGCCACGCCCGGCTTGGAGTAGCGCAGCCGCGCGATCATCTCGTTGACCTTGTGCCCCGGCAGCTGGCCGCCTTCGCCGGGCTTGGCGCCCTGGGCGATCTTGATCTGCAGGACCTCGGCGTTGACCAGATAGTGCGGCGTGACGCCGAAGCGGCCCGAGGCGACCTGCTTGATCTTCGACATCTTGTCGGTGCCGTAGCGTGAGGCGTCCTCGCCGCCCTCGCCGGAGTTGGAACGCCCGCCCATGCGGTTCATGCCCTGGGCCAGCGATTCGTGCGCCTCGGGCGAGAGCGCGCCGAGGCTCATACCGGCGGAGTCGAAGCGCGGCGTGATCGCCTCGATCGCCTCGACCTCGTCGATGTCGATCGGCTCGATGTCCTCGCGCAGCTTGAGCAGATCCCGCAGCACGGATGCCGGCCGGCCCTGCACGATCGAGGCGTATTCGCGGTACTTGTCGTACTCGCCGGAGGACACCGCCTCGTGCAGCGTGGCGATCACGTCCGGGTTGTAGCAGTGGTACTCCTCGCCGTGGACGAACTTGAGCAGGCCGCCCTGATTGATCGCCACGCGCGGATTCCAGGCGTTTCGGGCCAGATGCGCGGCATCCGCCTGCAGATGCGCGAAGCCGGCGCCGGCGACGCGGCTGACCGTGCCGGCGAAGCACAGATCGACCACCTCGTCGGCCAGGCCCACGATCTCGAACAGCTGGGCGCCGCGATAGCTGGTGACCGTGGAGATGCCCATCTTGGACATGATCTTGTACAGGCCCTTGTTGATCCCCTTGCGGTAGGTCGCGCACAGGTCGTCGGCGTTGCGGCCGTCGATCTGGCCGCAGCGGATCAGGTCGTTCAGGGACTCGTAGGCCAGGTACGGATGGATCGCGGTCGCGCCGTAGCCGATCAGGCAGGCGTAGTGATGCGCGTCGCGGCAGCTCGCCGTGTCGACGACGATGTTGGCGTCGCAGCGCAGGTTCTCGGCGGTCAGGCGATGATGCACCGCGCCCGTGGCCAGCAGCGCCTGGATCGGCAGCCGGCCCTCCACGATCTCGCGGTCGGAGAGCACGAGGATGGTCTTGCCCTCGTCGCGCACGGCGGCCACGGCGCGGTCGCAGACCGCCTCGATGGCCGCCTGCAGGTCGGTGTCGGCGTCGTAGTTGAGGTCGATGACGGTGTGGGCGTAGTCCGCGTCGGTCAGCGACAGCAGGCGCCGGAACTTGCCGGTGGACAGCACCGGCGAATCGACCACCAGGCGCTTGGCGCGTGCCTCGTTCTCCTCGAAGACGTTGCGCTCGCGGCCGAAGCAGGTCTCCAGCGACATCACGATGCGCTCGCGCAGCGAGTCGATCGGCGGGTTGGTGACCTGGGCGAACTTCTGCCGGAAATAGTCGAAGAGCACGCGATCCACGCGCGAGAGCACCGGGAATGGGGTGTCGTCGCCCATGGAGCCCGTGGCTTCCTGGCCGGCCTCCGCGATCGGGCGCAGGACCTGATCGCGTTCCTCGAAGGAGACGTGGAAGAGCTTTTCGTAGACCTTGACCGTCCAGCGCTCCATCCAGGCCTCGTCGCGCGTGTCGCTCATGCGCGACTCGAGCATGCGGGCGTGCTTCTTGAGCCACTGCTTGTAGGGCGCCCGCGAGGCCAGGCGTTCGTCGATCTCGCGCGGCTGGATGAGTTCGCCGTTCTCGGTGTCCACGGCGATCATGTCGCCCGGCTTGAGCCGTCCCTTGGCCACCACCCGCTCGGGATCGTAGTCCCAGACGCCGATCTCAGAGGCCAGCGTGATGTGGCGATCGTCGGTGATCACGTAACGCGCCGGCCGCAGGCCGTTGCGGTCCAGGCAGCAGGCCGCGTAACGGCCGTCGGTGAGCACGATGCCGGCGGGGCCGTCCCACGGCTCCATGTGCATCGCGTTGTATTCGTAGAAGGCTCTGAGGTCGGCGGACATGTAGTCGACGTTCTGCCAGGCC
The DNA here is from genome assembly GCF_003788635.1 of Salinisphaera orenii subsp. orenii MK-B5. Classification (GTDB taxonomy): domain Bacteria; phylum Pseudomonadota; class Gammaproteobacteria; order Nevskiales; family Salinisphaeraceae; genus Salinisphaera; species Salinisphaera orenii. The sequence goes on along the minus strand of NZ_AYKH01000008.1, from coordinate 38,696 downwards.
GGCGGCATCAGCAGGCGCATGGCGTAGAAGATGTCCATGCCGCCGGCGAGCAGCACTTCCAGCATGTTGTCCAGGCTCTGCGAATCCGAGCCGTTCATGGACACCAGCGGCAGGATCGATTCCAGCTCCGGCAGCTTGTCGGACTGGAACTTGGCCGCCCGTGCGGTCGACCAGTTGCGATTGCCGGTGACCGTGTTGATCTCGCCGTTGTGGGCCAGATACCGGAACGGCTGCGCCAGACGCCACTGCGGCAGCGTGTTGGTGGAAAAGCGCTGGTGGAAGACACACAGCGAGGTCTCCAGGCGCTCGTCGGCCAGGTCCTTGTAGAACACGGTCAGATAGCTGGGCATGACCATGCCCTTGTAGGAGAACACCTTCGCCGAGAGCGACGGCACGTAGAACACGTCGTCGTCGGTCAGCGCGTTCTCGGTGCGCCGGCGGGCGAACACCAGCTTGGCCTCGAACAGGGCGGAGTCCATGTCGTCCGGCGCGGTCACGAAGACCTGCTCGAGATGCGGCAGCGTGGCCAGCGCCTGAGCGCCACAGGCCGACTCGGCGTCGATCGGGACCGCGCGCCAACCGGCCACGGCCAGGCCCTCGGCCTCCAGCTGCCGGCCGAGCTCGGCCTTGGCGGCTTCCGCGCGATCCGATTCGGGATGCAGGAAGATGATGCCGCTGGCGTACTGGTCGGCGAGTTCGATGCCGGCCTCGGCGGCGAGCGTGCGCAGGAAGGCATCCGGTTTCTTCATGAGGATGCCGCAGCCGTCGCCGGTCTTGCCGTCGGCGGCGACCGCCCCGCGGTGGGTCAGACGCTCGAGCGCGCCGATGGTGGTCTGAACGAGCCAGTGGCTCGGCTTGTCGTCCATGTTGGCGATCAGGCCGAAACCGCAGGCGTCCTTCTCGAACTCCGGAGAATAGAGTCCGCCGTTCATCTGATGCATATCGTTGTCCTCGCCTCGGGTCGGATTCGGCGCCGGTCGTGGCCGGTCGCGGCGCCCGGTGGAGCACCGGGCCGGACGCCGGGGGAAGGGCGTTGCGTGCCGGCGTAGCGCGCTTGGGGGCGGCCGGATCGGACGCCCGGGGCGTTCCTCTCGTGAACTTGGAGTATAAAAGGCGCCCCCGCCTCGATCAATCGGCGGGGCCCGGCGCCGGCCTGCCGGCGCTCAGGCCGCGAGATAGCGCGCCAGCGTTGCGTCCAGCGCCTGCTCGTCGGCGTCCACGACCTCGGCGTGGCCGATGGCGCGCAGCAGGATCAGGCGCAGGTCGCCGGCCAGAGCCTTCTTGTCGCGCGTCATCAGGGCCCGAATACGCGCGCGGCTGACCTCGGCCGGCGGTGCCAGCGGCAGATTCGCGCTCTCGATCACGCGCTCGATGCGGGCGACGTCGTCGGCGTCGAGCCAGCCCAGGCGCTGCGAGGTGTCCGCGGCCATGCACAGGCCGGCCGCGACCGCCTCGCCGTGGAGCCAGGCGCCGTAGCCCAGCTCGGCTTCGAGCGCGTGGCCGTAGGTATGGCCGAGATTGAGCAGCGCCCGGCGACCGGCCTCGCGTTCGTCGGCGGCCACCACGGCCGCCTTGTTGGCGCAGGAGCGACGGATGGCCTCGACGACGACGGTCGGCTCGCGCGCGTTGAGCGCGGCCATGTTCGTCTCCAGCCAGTCGAAGAAGGGCGCGTCGCCGATCAGCCCGTACTTGATGACCTCCGCCAGCCCGGCGGCGAATTCCCGTGCGGGCAGCGTCTCCAGCACGTCGGTGTCGACGAGCACCCGCCGCGGCTGATGGAAGGCGCCGATCATGTTCTTGCCGAGCGGATGATTGACGCCGGTCTTGCCGCCGACAGAGGAGTCGACCTGGGCGAGCAGCGTCGTCGGCAACTGGACGAAGTCGATGCCGCGCTGATAGCTGGCGGCCGCGAAGCCGGCGATGTCGCCGATCACGCCGCCGCCCAGGGCAACGAGCGTCGCGTCCCGGCCGTAGCCGCCCTCCAGCAGGCGGTCGTAGATGCGCTCCAGCGTGGCCAGCGTCTTGTAGGCCTCGCCGTCGGGCAGCTCCAGGATCTCGACTTCGTGATCGGCGGCCAGCGCGGCCGCGACGCGGGCCGAGTAGTGCCGTGCGATGGTGTCGTTGGTGACCACGAGCACGCGGCGCGCACGGATGGCGCCGCCGTAGGCCGCCGCCTCGGACAGCAGCCCGGGCGCGATCCGAATGTCGTAGCTGCGCTCGCCGAGATCGACGGTGAGCGTCGCGGCTGCGGTGTCGGTCATCGACAGCTCTCCCTGGACTCGATCCGTGGTGCGGCCGGGCCCGTTTCCGGTGACGGATGCGGCCTGTTCGGAATCGCGCCGCGGCGTGCCGGCGCCCATCAGGCCGTACCGATGGCCTCGAGCTGCTCGACGATCTCGCGCGCCAGACGCCGCGCCTGCTGATCGCCGGTGGGCACCACGATGTCCGCGATCGAGCGATAGAGCGGATCGCGCTCTTCCATGAGACGAGTCAGGGTCGCCTCGACGTCTTCGCTGCCTTCGAGAATCGGGCGGTTGCTGGCCTTGCGGGTCCGCGAGATTTGCTGCTCCAGCGACGTCTCGAGGTAGACCACCACGCCGCGCGCCGAGAGCAGATCGCGGGTGGCGGACTCGAGCACGGCGCCGCCGCCGGTCGCCATCACGGTGTTCGGCAAGTCCGACAGCTCGGCGATCATTTCGCGTTCGCGCTTGCGAAAGCCCGCCTCGCCTTCCATGTCGAAGATGAAGGAGATGTCCACGCCCGTGCGTTTTTCGACTTCGTGATCCGAGTCGACGAACGACATGCCCTTGATCTCGGCGATGCGCCGACCGATCGTGGTTTTACCGGCCCCCATCGGGCCGACAAGATAAATGTTTGGATTAGCTGCCATACAATTTTTGTTGGTAAGACCTCTTTTGGAGATTACGCTGTATCGTCATTGCGGTAACTGAATTACCGGTCGACCGCGCAGTCGTCTTCAAACGGGTTATCACCTGACGGCGAGCCCTCAAGATCGAATTCTAGACTCTCATCGCCTTCACTCCCGGCCGAATCGGCGGTAGCGGTCAACCGTACCTTGACGCGCTCTGCAAAACGCGAAAGATATGTAATATCGAAACGCGCCACACCACTACCGTCGAGCTCCGGTGAGGATGGCACCGTAACTACTTGGCCGGGGTCGAGCGTCTCATTATCGTTCCTATCCTCCCGCGGGTCGAGTACACCGTTGTTGTTTTCGTCCTCTGTCCTGCAACCGGTATCCGGCGAATCATTGGCTCGGTAGGCTATAGCTCGGACATTTAGACGCAACGTCGCGTCCGAAACGGGATTGCCGGCCGCATCACTGATCAGCGCCGCGTAGGGCGCGTCGTAGGTAGTGCCATCAGATGCCAACTCAGCCGGGCCACCGGTGCCTAGGCGAATACTCAGGGCCTCGCCGGCGACAGTGATAGTGGTCGAATCTTCGAGGGTCTCATCGGTTGCGACGCTCGAAACGATCTCTACTGGTTCGCTTACTGAACTCGGTGGGGCAGTGTATACCACCCGCGCTGTACCGCTCGTATCCGTGCGTGTCTGCGAAGAGGAAAGTGTGCCGGCACTATCCTCGCCCAGTCGGAAATTGATGGTCTCGTTCGCCACCGGATTGCTGAATCCATCGCGTGCGGTTGCGGTCAGGTTGGTCGTCGAATTGCCGGTTATCGTCGCCGACGCGGCGTTGAGTACCAAGGTAGCGGGTTCTGCCGCCATGAATCTGATAATGCGGGATGCCCTCTTCCCGTCGACCGACGCCGTGACGTTGGTCGCGCCGGCGACATTGGATTGGATCTGTGTAGTCGCTTCACCCTGGGAATCAGTAGTGACGACATCGTGTCCGAGTGTTCCACGTGATGCCGTAAAGGTTATGTCGCTGTCTGCGATCGGGCCGTTATTCCCGCTGTAAACTACCGTGATCTGTTCGGTGTCTCCGACAGTGGGGCTGTCATCTTCTTCGTCGGCCTGGCTGAAGGAGAGACCTTTGCCGCCCACAGTAATCTGCTTTTCTATTTCGGCGCCCCGACTTGAAACGCGAATAGTGTTCCGTCCAGCTTCCTGCTCGCTTACAGTGAAAGTCGCCTCGCCCGCGCTGTTCGTGTCCATCGTGCTCGCGCTCACTTGGGCAGTCGGGTCGGTGTCTACGTCGATGGTCGCGGCCGTGATGGGGTCTCCTGAAGAATCGCTCAGGCGCGTAGTGAAGGTTGCGCTTTCGCCGCGGGCAATGGCGTCAGGGCCTTCAAGCGTGAGTTCGGTGCCGGTGACATCGACTCTGATCTCATCACGGATGCCATCGGCTTCAGCTTGCACCGTAATTGTTCGGTTGGCGTGATCTGGGTCATTGAATAATACGGCTGTCGCGCTTTCTGTGCCTGCAGATTCGGTCTCGAGCCGACCCGCATCGGAACTGAAGGCTACATCTGGTTCGACGACTGAATTGTTGTTCGCATCTCGTAGGAGTGCCGTTAGGTCGACGCCGTTCTCAGACTGGATGGCGGCGGAGGGAAGCGAGGTCGAGCTCGCTATAAGATCGATTTGGGTGGCCGTGTTTCCATTTGGATTCTCGCCGTCCCCGGACTCCGAATCTCCGTCATCGTCTCCGCCGGACGTGGACCCTCCGCAGCCGGCGAGTGTGAGCACGAGAAGTATGAAAACCGAGATTTGAGAATATTTGCGAAAAGTCAAGGTAGCTCCCCCAAAAATAGTATCTTTCCTGATCTGGGCAGTTTATGCTTAGCGGTCGAGCTGAAGCGATTCTTTGAGAATCTTTGGCGTCACGAATAGCAGAAGCTCGCGCTTGTCGCGCTGGCGCTCCGTGCCTCTGAATAGCGCACCAACTAAAGGTAGTTCGCCAAGCAGGGGGACGCGGTCTGTCACATCGCGATTCTCCTGCTCATATATCCCGCCTAAAACGACAGTTTCGCCATCTTTCACTAGTACTTGCGTTTGGATGCTACGGGTATCGATAGCAGGTGCTGATCCTCCGCCCTGTACTGGAGCATCTTGGCCTCTAGAATCTTGGCTCACATCCAAACTCATTATTATTCGGTCATTAGGTGTAATTTGGGGTGTAACTTTTAGACTAAGTACGGCTTTCTTGAATTGCGTTGTCGCTGTGCCCTGCTCGGTAGCTTCGAGGTACGGAATTTCTTCGCCTTGCTCGATATTTGCTTCTTGTCCGTCGGCAGTAATCACTCTTGGAGCAGAAATAATATCGCCCCGATTCTCGGACTCTAGAGCAGAGAGTGCTAAGTCTAAATTGAAGGTATCGCTGATGATGCTGGTGGTGATTATGCCGGCGGGATTTGAAACAGGAAGTTCTACGGAATACCCGGAGTCGACGAGATAGTTTCCCCCGGTGGCGGACTCATAGGCGGCGTTGTCGATGGCGCTCGAAGATACGCCCAGATTCCGGGAAAAGTTCCGGTTGGCCACCACGATGCGCGACTCGATCAGCACCTGGCGCACCGGGATGTCCAGGCGAGCCACCAGCCGGCGGATGTCGTCGATCTTCTCGCGGGTCTCGTTGATGAGCAGGCTGTTGGTGCGATCGTCCACGGTCACCTGGCCGCGCGCGGACAGGAACGACACGTCGCGGCCGCCGGTTTCACCGGTGGCGGCATTGCCGTTGCCGTTTTCGGCCCGGCCGGCGCGCAGAATGTTGGCGATGTCCGCCGCCCGTGCGTAGTTGATCTGGATGATCTCGGAGCGTAGCGGGGCGAGATTGCGGGTGGCCTGGCGGGCGGCCAGTTCGGCCTGCTCGCGGGCGGCGATCTCGGCCAGCGGCGCGACGCTGATGACGTTGTTCTCGCGCCGCATGCCCAGGCCCTTGGCGTTCATGATGATATCCAGCGCCTGATCCCAGGGGACCTCCTCGAGCCGCAGCGCCATGTTGCCGGTGACGCTGTCGGAGACGACCATGTTGACATCGGCGACGTCGGCGATGATCTGCAGGACCGCCCGCACGTCAACGCTCTGGAACGACAGCGAGATCTTCTCGCCGGTGTAGCTTTCCTGCTCGGCTTCGCGCTCGGCCTTCTCGGCCGCGGTCAACGGCTGCAGTTCGACGATGAAGGCGTCGTCGGTCTGATAGGCGACCTGTTCGTACTCGGTATCGGCGACCGGCGTGATGGCGACCTGCGCGCCGCCGTTTCGGGCCAGCGTGTCGATCGCCTCGACCGGGGTCGCGAAGTCCAGAACGTCCAAGCGTTTCTCGAGGCGCCGCGGCAGGGCCACGCCCGGCAGTCTCGCCACGATCCGGCCGCTGTCGTCCGTGTCGACGTCCACGGGCGTGTCGACACCCTGGAGCCCGATCTCGACGCGGCCGGCGCCGTTCTCGCCGCGCCGGAAGTCGATATCGTCGATCGCGGGTCCGTTCGTGCCCGGCCGGGCGGGCGTCGAGGCGGGCACTGGGGCGGACCGCTCGGCGGCCGGTGCGCGCGCCGTGGCGCGGCCGCCGCCGATGTCGACGCGGACCTCATCGCCGCGCCGGTCGATGGCGTAGTCGACCATGTGTGTGAGTTCGACCACCACGCGCGTGCGCCCGCCCGCGGCCGCCAGGGCGACGGCCTGGACCGGCCCGGTGTCGATGCGCTGATAGCGTTCGGCCACGTCCAGGTCGGTATTCGGCAGGTCGATCGACAACCGGGCCGGTTCGTTCACGGTGAACGCCGAGGGCTCCGGTGCGGTGTCGGCCAGCTTGAGCCGCAGCGTGACGCGCTGACTGCTGCGCTCGGCGGCGTCGATCGATATCAGGCGGTTGTCTGCGGCCTGCGCCGCGGTTGTGGCCAGCGCCCAGAGCAGCACGACCAGCCACCACCGGTGCCGCGGTGTGCGCAGAGGCGGGGGCGATAGCATTCGGCTCATACTGCGTGCTTCCCTCATTGCGTGGGTGCCAACGCGGCCGGCTGCTGGACATAGCCGCCGGCGCCGTCGGACACGATCTCGCTCAGGGCGATGCCATTTTCGGATACGGCGGTGACCTCGCCGTAATTCTGGCCCATGTGGTCCCCGCGCTTGATCCGGTGAATGACGTTGTCCGGCGCCTTGATCAGCGCGTACATGGTACCGCCCCGACTGATCGTGCCGACCATGCGCAGCGCATCCAGCGGATAGGCCTCGAGCGGCTCGCGCTCGCGATCCGTGTCCGGTGTCGGCCCGCTTCCGCCCCGCTCCGGCTCGGGCATGTTGGGCGTGAACGGGCCGCGGCGGTCGTCGGCGCGGTAGGTGTAGGGGGTATAGTCGGCGATCTCGGGGATCGGCTCGATCGGCTCGCTGGGACGAGCGCGCACTTCGGCGACGTAGCGCTCGAGGTCGCTGTTGTCGCCGCCACAGGCCGCTAGGCCGAGCGCGACCGCCAGCAACAGCACGACGGCGCGCCGAGTCATGGCGTGTCTCCGCTGGATTCGGTGGTCGCGCCGTCCTCTTCGAGATAGCGATAGGTGTTGGCGGTCATGCTCATGCGCAGCTCGCCGGTGCGCCCGTCCTTGTCTCGCAGGGGCTCGATCTCGACATCGCCGATGGTCACGATGCGCGACAGCGCCGCCACGCCGGAGACGAAACGGCCGAGTTCGTGATAGTCCCCGGTCACGATGAGGTCGTTGGGCAGTATGGCGTAGAAGTCGCGCATCTCTTCCGGACGCGGCTTGAACAACTCCTCCTCGAGGCCGCTGGCGATGCGGGTCTTGGAGATGTCGTTGAGCAGGCTGGGCACTTCGGTGCGGCTGGGCAGTTGCTGCAGCAGCTCGCCGAACTGGGCCTCCATCGTTTCGAGCTGATCGCGGTAGGCGTCCAGATTCGCGACCTGGCGCTGCTTGATCTCGAAACGCTGCTTGAGCTTGCTTTCCTGTGCGCGCGCCTGCGCCAGGGTGTCCTGCTTCGGCAGCACGAAGTACCAGGTGCCGATGCCCATGATGGTCAGCGAGACCGCGGCGATCGCCAGCACGTAGGCGTACAGCGGCCAGCTGCCGATGTTGTGCTGATCCAGGCCGCGTAGCTCTTCGAAGTACTCGTTCAGCGACTTCATGAGCGCGACTCGCTGTCCGATGTGGTCGTCGCGGCTTCGTCGTCGGCCAGGTTCGGATTGACGCTGTCCACGGTTAGCGTGAAATCCGCGTAGCGCTTCGGCCCGGTCTCGCTGGACTTGATCACGATCAGGCGCGGGTCGGCGAACCAGTCGGAGTCGTCGAGGTTGACCATATAGTCCGAGACCCGGGCGTTGGACTCGGCCACGCCGTTGAGCGTGGTCGTGTCGCCCTGCTGGGACAGGGCGGTCAGATAGACGCCGTCCGGCAGCGTGGCCACCAGTTCGTCGAAATAGTGCACGATCGCCGAACGCGACTGCTGGAGCTGCTCGATGATGCGCATGCGCGTGATCAGCGCATCGCGGGTCTGCTCCAGTTCCCGGATTTCGGTCAGTTGCGCGTCCGCGGTCGCGATCCGAGCCTCGAGGAAATCGTTGCGCTCGCGCTGGCCGTCGATCAGGTGATCGTAATAGAGCATGGGCACGACACCGACGAGTACCACGCTGGCCAGCGCCGCGGCGACCAGCACCGTGAGGAACCGCCGGCGCTTGGCCTCGCGCCGGGCCGCGCGCCAGTCGAGCAGATTGATGCGGACGATCTCGCTCATCGGACCGAACGCATCGCGAGCCCGGTGGCGACCATCAGCGCCGGACCGTCGTAGTCGACGTGATTGCGGCGGGCCGCGGTGCCGGCGAGCATGCCGGCCAGCGGATTGCCCACCGTGGCCGGCCAGGACAGGCGCGAGGCGACGGCCTCTTCGATCCCGGGAAACAGGGTCGTGCCGCCCACCAGCACCACCTGATCGATGGTCTCTTCCTGACTCCCGGCCGACATGTAGAACTGAAGCGCGCGCTCGATCTGTCCGGCGGCCCGGTGGGCGAATTCACCGACCTCGTCGGCGATCGCCTCGGGTGCGATCTCGCCCGTGCGCAGACGTCCGCGCAGCTGGTCGATCTCGCTCAGGTCGTGGCGTTCGAGCAGATCGCCGGCCAGCTGCCGGCCGCCGAAGGACAGCTCGCGTGAATACACGTTGCGGCCGCCGTGGCTCACGCTCAGACGCGTCTGCTGGGCGCCCAGATCGAACACGGCGACGTTCGCGCCCGCGGCGGCCAGCGCCGGCGACTGTTCGATCAGCAGGCTGCAGGCGTTCTGCAGCGCGTAGGTCTCGATGTCGACGATGCAGACCTCGAGCCCGGCCATCTCCATAGCGCCGACGTGCGCCTCCACATGGTCGCGCCGGCAGGCCACCAGCAGCACGCGATTGACGTCGGGATTGTTGGTATCGCGTTCGAGCACCTGGAAATCGAGGTTGACCTCTTCCTTGGGATGCGGAATGTATTGCTCCGCATCGAAGGCGATCTGCTGCTCGATTTCCGCGTCGCCGAGCTCGGCCGGCATGTCGATGATCTTGCTGATCACGGCCGGGCCCGAGACCGCGATCGCGGCGCGTCGCGTGCGGCTGCCGCTGCGCTCGAGCGCCCGCTTCATGGACGCCGCCACGGCCTCGGCGTCGACGATCTGCTCGTTGGCGATGGCTTCGGCGGGCAGCGGCTCGCTGGCATAACTGAGCACACGATGGGTATCGCCGCGGCCGTCCAGTTCGAGCAGCCGGATCCGCGAGGCGCTGATGTCCACGCCCATGAACGATCGTGGCCGTCTTTTGAACAATTGCCCGAAGCGCGTCATCGAATTACCTGAGCCCTGATGCGGCCGCTCGCGCGGTCTCTCGGCAGGTATCGGCTTGAATCGGAAAACGTTGAGTCCGCCGCGTCAATCACGTCGGTTCGCCCGGCGGCTTTGGTGGCTGGCGACCCCGGTGTGCCGCCTGCGCCGAACCGCGGGCGCGCAAAAACCGACCGGCGTCGGTATCATGCGCTGCGGTTGTATTGTTCAGCGGCCCGCGGGCCGAGAGATGCCGATGAAAGCCATGCCGCGTGCGGCCCGTTTCGTGGTCTTTTTGATTGCCGGCCTGCTGTCCGCGGCAACGCTGGCCGTCTGCGTGGTTGCGGGCGTCTATCTCTATTTCGGCCCACAGCTGCCCCAGGCCGGCGATATAGGCGAAACCGAGTTCAACGAGCCCCTGCGGATCTACACCGCGGATCGCAAGCTCATCGCCGAGTACGGCGTCGAGCGACGGCTGCCGCGCACCTACGACGAGATCCCGAAGGCCGTGGTGGATGCGTTCGTGGCCGCCGAGGACGACCGCTTCTTCGAGCACCCGGGCGTGGACTACCAGGGCATCATCCGGGCCGCGATTCATCTCATCGAGACCGGACGCAAGACGCAGGGTGGCTCGACCATCACGATGCAGCTGGCGCGCAATCTCTATCTGACCAACGACCGCACCTATGTGCGCAAGATCAAGGAGATCATCCTCGCGCTGCGGCTGGAGTCGAAGCTGAGCAAGGAGCAGCTGCTCGAGCTCTATCTCAACAAGATCTACCTCGGCAACCGGGCCTATGGCGTCGGGGCGGCCTCGGAGGCGTACTACAACAAGCCGCTGGACGAGCTCGACGTCGCACAAACGGCGATGATCGCCGGCTTGCCCAAGGCGCCGTCGCGCTATAACCCGCTGGCCAGCCCGGAGCGCGCCAAGCAGCGGCGCAACTACGTCCTTTCGCGCATGCAGACGCTGGGCATGATCAGCGACGAGACCTACGAACAGGCCATCGACGCGCCGGTTACCGCGGGCGAAAACGACACCGAGCGCGAGGATCGTCAGGAGGCCGATTACGTCGCGGAGATGGTCCGTCAGGACATGATCGCGCGCTACGGCGACAAGGCCTACACCGAGGGATTCGACGTCACCACGACGATCGATAGCGGGCGCCAGGGAGCCGCCGATCGCGCCCTGCGCCGCGATCTGCTGGCCTACGATGCGCGCCACGAATGGCACGGCCCGGAGAAGACGCTGGATACGGCCACGCTGGACGACGCGCAGGCGCTGCGCGAGGCGCTCGAGAAGATGTCGGTGATCGGGGGCCTCGTCCCGGCCGTGGTCGAGCGCGTCGCCCAGCGCAGCGCGACGCTGGTCACCGAACGCTACGGCGAGGTCACGCTCGACGCCGGCCAGATGCCCTGGCTCGGTCAGGGCCAGTCCGCGGGCGCACTGGTCGAGCGGGGCGATGTCGTCCGGCTGGCCCACACCGGCAGCGACGACGAGGATCAAGCCTGGACGTTGGCCGCGATCCCCGAGGTGCAGGGCGCGATGGTCGCTCTGGATCCCGATACCGGCGCGATCGAGGCGTTGTCCGGGGGCTTCGACTTCGACGCGTCGAAATTCAACCGCGCGGTCCAGGCACGGCGTCAGCCCGGTTCGTCGTTCAAGCCCTTCCTGTATTCCGCCGCGCTCGACAACGGCTTCACCCCGGCCAGCATCATCAACGATGCGCCGGTGGTCTACGGCGGCGGTATCGGCGAGGCCTGGCGGCCGCAGAACTACAGTGGCCGCATTCACGGCCCGACGCGGATGCGCGAAGGTCTGGTCCACTCGCGCAATCTGGTCTCGATCCGGCTGCTGCGCAGCATCGGCATCGACGCCGCGATCGACCATATCTCCGAGTTCGGTCTGCCGGCCGAACAGATGCCGCGGGACCTGTCGCTGGCGCTGGGCAGCGCGAGCTTCTCGCCGCTGCAGATGGCCCAGGCCTATGCCGTGTTCGCCAACGGCGGCTACGGCGTCAAGCCCTACTACATCAGCCGCATCGAGGACGGCCGCGGCGATGTCCGCTTCGCCGCGGAACCACGCGTCGCCTGCGCGCGTGTCGCCGACTGCCCGGCACTGGAGGCCACCGGTGGTGACGCCGACAGCGACCGGCTGGCGCCGCGTGTGGTGGACGCCGCCAATGCCTGGCTCATCGGCGACATGATGCGCGACGTCATCCGCCGGGGTACCGGCCGCCGTGCGACCACGCTCGAGCGATCCGATCTGTCCGGCAAGACGGGCACCACCAACGATCAGATCGACGCCTGGTTCGTGGGCTTCAATGCCGACCTCGTGGCGATCAGCTGGGTCGGCTTCGATAAGCTCACGCCCATGGGATCGAGCGAGACCGGCGCGCATGCCGCGCTGCCGATGTGGATCGACTTCATGCGCGACGCCCTGGCCGGCACGCCCGAGGCGATGCCACCGCGGCCGGCCGATCTGGTCACCGTTAACATCGACCCCGAGACCGGCCAGCGCGCCCTGGATGGCGGCGGTATACCGGAAACGTTCCGGCCGAACAACGTGCCGTCCGAGGAGGAGGCCCGTCGCTCCGGGGACAATGCACCGTCCAGCGAGGTCGAGAAGCTGTTCTGAGCCGGTCGTCGCCAGGTGCCCGCGGTTCGTTTTCGGAGTCCGTCATGGCCAGTGCCCGCAAGCAGTCCGCCCAGCGCCAGCACATGGCGCAGCTCGCCGCCCGTCTGATGGCCGAGCAGGGCATCCGCGATTTCCGCGTCGCCAAGCAGAAGGCGGCCCAGCACCTGGGCATCGACGTGCGCAACAGCATTCTGCCGCGCAACAGCGAGATCGAGGCCGCGCTCGCCGAGCATCACCGGCTGTTCGCCGGTGACGAGCAGCCGCAGCGGCTGCAGGCCATGCGCGAGGCCGCGGTCCAGGCGATGCGCCTGTTCGCCGATTTCCGCCCGCGCCTGGTCGGCGACGTGCTCTCCGGCCTGGCCGACGCCCATTCGGATATCCAGCTGCACCTCTTCGCCGAACAGTCGGAAGCCTTCGATCTGTTTCTCCAGGGGCAGGGCATCCCCTACGAACTCGTCGAACGGCGCTATCGCTTCGCCGAGGGGCATCGCTTCTACCCGGCGTTTCGTTTCGTGGCCGGGGAGCATCGCTTCGAGGCGACGCTGTTCGGGGCCACGGAGATCCGCGAGGCGCCGCGCAGCCTGGTCGACGGCGCGCCGATGGCGCGCGCCAACGTGGACCGCGTCGAGCGCCTGATCGCCGACGAGCAGCTGCGTGCGCGCCTCGCCGACCTCTGAGTCGCCCGCGACCGAGGCCCGCAAGTGGCCGGTGACCGTCACCGTGATCCTGGGCACGGTGGCGGTGGTGCTGAATGCGACCGTCGTCAACGTGGCCATTCCGCCGATCATGGCCGATTTCGGCATGAGCCAGATGGCCGCGCAGTGGCTGGCCACGGGCTTCATGGCGGCGATGACCGCGACCATGCTCGCCAGCGCGCGGGTGATGGAGCGCTTCGGCCAGCGACGCACCTTCGAGATCTCGCTCTGGGTCTTTCTGGCAGCCTGCGTGCTCGCCGCGGCCAGCCCCAGCGGCGGCGTGATGATCGCCGCCCGCCTGCTCCAGGGCGCCACCGCCGGCATGATCCAGCCGCTGGCGCTGGTGCTCATCTTCGATGTCTTCCCCGACCGCGAACGCGGCAAGGCCCTGGGGCTCTACGGCATGGGTGTGGTCCTGGCTCCGGCGCTCGGGCCAGCGGTCGGCGGCGTGCTCATCGACTGGCTGTCCTGGCGCGCGGTGTATCTGCCCGGCATCCCCTTCGGTCTGGCCGCGCTCTGGGGCGCGCGCCGGTACCTGGTCGAACACCGCTCGGACGCTCCGCTGGCCTTCGACTGGCTCGGTCTGCTGCTGCTCGCCGTCGGCCTGGCGGCGCTGCTGCTGGGGCTGTCGATGCTCGCCGGCACCGGGGGGTGGGCTCTGCCCGGCATCGTGGTCGGCCTCGCGCTGCTGGCCGGCTTCGTCTGGCGGGCGGCCACCGCCGAGGCACCGCTGATTCAGCTGCAGGTCTTCGCCTATCCGCGCTTCGCGCTTGCCAGCCTGCTGGCGATGGCCTATGGCGCCGGCCTGTATGGGTCCACCTATCTCGTGCCGCTGCTGATGCAGGGCGTGCAGCAGTTCTCCGCGACCGCCACCGGGCTGGCGATGATGCCGGCGGGGCTGTCGCTGACGGTGATCTTTCCGCTCGCTGGCCGGCTGGCCGATCGTCTGCCGGCCCATCGCCTCATGCTCGTGGGCTGTGCCGGTTTTGCCTTCGGCATGCTGGGGCTGGCCTTCAGCCGGCCGGACACCGGCTTTCTGGCGCTGGTGCTGTGGATCGCTTTCGGCCGCATGGCGCTCGGCATCATGATGCCGGCGTTGAACATCGACGGCCTGCGCAGCCTGCCGGCGGCGCACACGCAGCAGGGGTCGGGGGTCATCAACTTCGCCCGCCAGCTGGGCGGTGCACTGGGCGTCAACCTGCTCGCACTGCTGCTGGAATCACGCATCGGCGCGCGCCTGGAGGGTGCCGTCGATCTGCATCGTGTCTACGACCGCGCTGGCGGTGGCCGCGACGTGATCTCGGCCTTGACAAAGGGCTTTTCCGAGACCTTCATGGTGTTGGGATTAGTATTCGTCCTGGCAATGATCGCCGCGGGCTGGATGGGGTATCTGCATGCAAAACTTCGAAAAGATTCTGCTGGCCTACGACGGTAGCGAACAGGGGCGCGTGGCGCTGCGCCGCACCCTGCCACTGCTGGGCACCGGCGAGGTCGAGGTGCATCTGCTGGCGGTGGTGCCCCTGACCGGGGCGGTGGCCGCGGCCGAGGGCTTCTACACCGAGAGCATGTACGAGGCCGAACGCGAGCGCATCGAGGCGATCCTCGACGAAGGCGTGGATCTGCTCAAGCAGCGCGGCGTGGACGCGGAGGGCCATCTGCGCGCCGGCGAGCCGGCGCATCAGATCCAGCGGCTGGCCGACGATCTGGCCGTGGACCTGGTGGTCGTGGGCCACCAGCGCCGCGGGCTGCTGGCGCGCTGGTGGCAGGGCTCGGTCGGGGCCTCGCTGCTCGACCGGCTCAACTGCAGCCTGCTGGTGGTCCAGGCCGCGGCCGAGGAGCTGCCCGGGCGCGACGAGCCGGCGTCCTGAGCGAGCACGCCGGGCCGCGACCGGGCGGATGCGGCCGTATCGCCGAGCCGTTCGATGCGAGGTTCCGCGCTCGCGACGCGGAATGATCGCAGGCGCCTTGCGGCGCGACCGGCGCAGAGGCGGGCCAGCGCATGACGGCGGGGCGCAATGCGATGTCCCGGCTTCGGCGCGTCCGCGGTGGCCGGCTTGGCGCATGGCGTGGCCGGCGTGCCGAGGGGGATGCGGGGCCGTGCGATCGTTAACGCGGGGCCTGTCGCTCGACGCTAGTCGCTGAGGTAGGCCCGCCAGTCGTGCTCGGTGTCGCCGAAGGCGATGAAGTGCGGGTTGAGTATGCTGTCGCCGTCGTTGTAGGCGAGCGCGTGGCCGTGCAGATCGGTGATGGCGCCACCGGCGGCGCGCAGCACGGCGTCACCGGCGCCGGTATCCCATTCGCTGGTCGGCCCGAGACGCGGGTAGAAATCGGCCCGGCCCTCGGCGATGACGCAGAACTTCAGCGAGGAGCCCATGGTCACGGGCTCGTAGTCGGGCATGCGCGCCAGCACGGCGTCCACTTCGCTGCCGCGGTGCGAGCGCGAGACCAGCACGCGCGGCGTGTCGGCCCGCGTCGACACGGCGATGCGCCGCGGCGCGTCGTCGCCGGTCTGGCAGAAGGCGCCGAGCGCGCCGGCGCCGAACCAGAGCGTATCCAGCACCGGCGCGTAGACCACGCCCAGCACCGGCACATGATCGCGGATGAGGGCGATGTTGATGGTGAACTGGTCGTTCTTGTTGACGAATTCGCGGGTGCCGTCCAACGGGTCCACCAGCCAGTGCTCGGCCCAGCCGCGACGCTCGGCGTAGGGTGTTTCCGCGCCTTCCTCGGACAGCTGCGGCGTGTCCGGCGTCAGCCGCGTCAGGGCGGCCTGGATGTGGCGATGGGCGGCGAGATCGGCCTGCGTCAGCGGGCTGTCGTCGTCCTTGGTCTCGACGTCGAAGTCGCTGTAGTAGATCGGCAGCGTCAGCTGGCCGGCCTCGACGGCGATGTCGCACACGGCGTCGAGCAGATCGCGGGTCAGTTCCATGGGTCGCGGTGGCTGGGAGTCCAGCGCCGCATCATACCGGCTGAGACAGCCGCCGTGGTTCAGCCGCGCCCGCCGCTGTGACGCCGCGGCCGGCCGCCGTCACGGCGGCCCCGGGGCTTGCGCCGGCGCGGCGCGGGTCGTGTGATCTCGTCGGCGAAATGGTCCGCGGGCGGCATCTCGGCGTCGATCTTGTGTTCGATGTAGGCTTCGATGTCCGGCAGCGAGTAGACGTATTCCTCGCAGGCGAACGAGATCGCGCTGCCGGTCTTGCCCGCGCGTGCGGTCCGGCCGATGCGGTGAACGTAGTCCTGGGCGTCCTGGGGCAGGTCGAAGTTGATCACATGGCTGACGTCCGGGATATGCAGACCGCGGGCGGCCACGTCGGTGGCGACCATGATCGGCAGTTGGCCGTCCTTGAATTCCTCGAGCAGCCGCAGCCGCTTGTTCTGGGCGACGTCGCCGGACAGCGTCGCCGCGGTGAAGCCGTTGGCGTTGAGGGTGTCCTCGATGCGCTCGGCCATGCGCTTGGTGTTGATGAAGATCAGCGTGCGCTCGGCCGCCAGGCGTCGCAGCGTGCCCACCAGCAGCGTCATCTTGTCGTCCTTGGACACGTGATACAGCTTCTGCGTGATGGCGCCGATGTTGACCGTTTCGGTATCGGTGCGCACCAGCTTGGGGCTGTTCATGTGCTCGTAGGCGAGCTCGAGCACGCGATGCGACAGCGTCGCGGAGAACAGCAGGTTCTGGCGCGCGTCCGGGGCCGGCATCTTGCGGAACAGATAGCGGATGTCGTTGATGAAGCCGAGATCGAACATGCGATCGGCCTCGTCGAGCACGGCGACCTCGATCGCCTGCAGCGTGTAGATCTTCTGCTTGTAGTAGTCGATCAGGCGGCCGGGCGTGCCGATGAGTATGTCCACGCCGTCGGCGATGGCCTGGCGCTGCTCGTCGTAGCCGGTGCCGCCGTAGCAGACCACGCACTTCAGGCCGGTGTCGGCGGCCAGCGGCAGGGCGTCGTTGTAGATCTGGTCGGCGAGCTCGCGCGTCGGTGCGAGTATCAGCGCCCGCGGCTGCGAGGCACCGACGGGGGCCTGGGCGCTCGGCTGCCTCGGCTGGCGCATCAGCCGGTCCAGCGTCGCCAGCAGGAAAGCCGCGGTCTTGCCGGTACCGGTATGCGCCTGACCGGCGATGTCGGTGCCGGACAGCGCCAGGGGCAGCGTTTCCGCCTGGATCGGCGTGGCGTGAGTGAAGCCGCGCTGGGTCAGGCCGGCGACGATCGTCTCGTGCAGGCCGAGGCTGTCCAGGCGGGTCTCGGTCAGCAGGCTGCCCGGGTCGTCGGTGGCGTTCGGCGGGGCGGCGTCGGTCGAGGTGTCGGTCATAGATGGCCTGGCTTGAAAGCAGGGACCCGGCAGGCGTTGCGATTTCGGCGTGCCGGGGGTTGAAAAACGCGTGCAGATAGGCTCCAATGGCAGGCAGTAACGCGAATACGCGATTTCGCTGCCCTGTCCGGGCACATCGCCCGTCCTCTGGCGCTGTTTTCTGCAATCCGCACTATAACAGCTTGTCGTCTCCGACGACCGTCGAGCGGCAGGCAGCCGCGCACCTTGCAAACAACTGTTCGTGCCCTCAATTATCCGCCCGTACGCGCCTCGACGGACTGCGTCGGGCGCCGCAACAGCCCACTTTCCATTCGAGGTCCCTCGCGAGGACGCCCATGAGTGAAAACATAGTCAAAGTGACCGACGACAGCTTCGAGCAGGATGTGTTGTCGGCCAGTGGTCCGGTGCTGGTCGACTACTGGGCCGAATGGTGCGGTCCCTGCAAGATGATCGCGCCGGTGCTGGACGAGATCGCCGACGAATACGACGGCCGGCTCACCATCGCCAAGCTCAACATCGACGAGAATCCCAACACGCCGCCTCGCTACGGCATCCGTGGCATTCCCACGCTGATGCTGTTCAAGGATGGCGATGTGGCCGGCACCAAGGTCGGTTCCGTTTCCAAGACCCAGCTGACCGAGTTCGTCGATCAGCACATCTAGACCCCCGAGCCGCCGCCGGCATTCGCCGGCGGCCGGGCTCCCCCGCCCGCCTATTCATGTCGAAGCGTGCGCGCTTCCTCGCAAACCGTAGATAGCCGTGTCTGAAGATACACTCGATGAACGCCAGTCGAAGGATTCCAGCAACGGCGGCAACGGCGGTGGCAACAACCGTCGCGGTCGGCGCCGCAAGAATCCGAACGGCGGCAACAAGCCGCGGAACAACAACAACAGCAATAACAACGGCAACCGCAGCCGCGGCGGTTCCGGCAACAAGGGGCCGAACAATCCGCCGAACGAGGATATCGACGAGGCGGAGTTCGAGGCCTATGCCGGTGCTGCCGGGGACGGCCCAATCCTGAATCTGTCCGAGCTCAAGCAGAAGACCGCCGCTGAGCTCATGGAAATGGCGCAGGAGATGGAGCTCGAGAACATCTCCCGCATGCGCAAGCAGGATCTGATCTTCGCCATGCTCAAGGGGCATGCGAAGTCCGGCGAACGCATCTACGGCGACGGCGTGCTCGAGATTCTGTCCGACGGTTTCGGTTTCCTGCGCTCGAACGAGGCCTCCTACATGGCCGGGCCCGACGACATCTATGTCTCGCCCAGCCAGATCCGGCGCTTCGCGCTGCGCACCGGCGACAACATCCGCGGCCGGATCCGGCCGCCGAAGGAATCCGAGCGCTACTTCGCGCTGCTCAAGGTCGACGACATCAACGAGGACCCGCCCGAGAAATCCAAGGGCAAGGTCCTGTTCGAGAACCTCACGCCGCTGTTCCCGACCGAACGGCTGCACATGGAGCTCGGCAACGGGTCCACCGAGGACATCACCGCGCGCACGATCGATCTGGTCGCGCCCTTCGGCAAGGGCCAGCGCGGTCTGATCGTCTCGCCGCCCAAGGCCGGCAAGACGATGATCATGCAGAACATCGCGCAGTCGATCGCGCACAATCACCCCGACTGCCATCTCATCGTGCTGCTCATCGACGAGCGGCCCGAGGAAGTCACGGAGATGGAGCGCGGCGTGCGCGGCGAGGTCGTGTCCTCGACTTTCGACGAGCCGGCCTCGCGGCACGTGCAGGTCGCGGATATGGTCATCGAGAAGGCCAAGCGGCTGGTCGAGCACCGCAAGGACGTGGTCATCCTGCTGGACTCCATCACGCGCCTGGCGCGCGCCTACAACACCGTGGCGCCGTCCTCGGGCAAGGTGCTGACCGGTGGTGTCGATGCCAACGCCCTGCAGAAGCCCAAGCGCTTCTTCGGCGCCGCGCGCAACGTCGAGGAGGGCGGCAGCCTGACGATCATGGCCACCGCGCTGATCGAGACCGGCTCCAAGATGGACGAGGTCATCTACGAGGAGTTCAAGGGCACCGGCAACATGGAGCTCCATCTGGATCGCCGGATCGCCGAGAAGCGCATCTATCCGGCCATCCACGTCAATCGCTCGGGCACCCGCCGCGAGGAGAAACTGGTGCCGCCGGAGGAACTCCAGCGCATGTGGGTTCTGCGCAAGCTGCTGCACGGCATGGACGACCTGGCCGCGATGGAACTGCTCATCGACCGCATGAAGCAGACCAAGACCAACGCCGAGTTCTTCGAGTCGATGAAGCGCTGATCGACGCCGCGCTGCAGACGCATTAAGGCGGGCCGCGGCCCGCCTTTTTCGTGTGCGTCTCCCGCCCGGAACGGCCCCGAGACGATCAGTCGGCGTCGTTTTCCAGTCGTGGCGCGATCTCGGCGGCGATCGCTTGCGCGCTCTGTCGCCAGCCGCGGGACAGGCTGGCCACCAGCGCTTCGTAGCCGTCCTCTGACAGCGGTATACGGCGCTCGAAACGTGCCTGCGCCAGCTGCCGGCCGGCGGCGTCGGTCAGCGTCCACTGCCCGGCGATATGGGCCGACCCGTCGTAGTGGCCCATGAATTCGTCGACCCGAGTGCCCAGATGCAGCGCGGCATCCGGTTCGCCGCGACCAGCGCGCTGCACGAATACCCCGTCGAGCTCGGTGGCCAGTCCCGCGTAGAGGCCGTCGGTGAGCTGCGCGCTCAGCGGCGAGGCCCAGCGGTTGTCGTTGGCCAGGACCACGCGGTGGGCGGCGGTCTGATAGACGATGCCGCTGGCGTCCAGAAACGGCGCCACGTCCACCGGTTC
Organism: Salinisphaera orenii subsp. orenii MK-B5; assembly: GCF_003788635.1. GTDB lineage: Bacteria > Pseudomonadota > Gammaproteobacteria > Nevskiales > Salinisphaeraceae > Salinisphaera > Salinisphaera orenii. The sequence continues at coordinate 18,533 of NZ_AYKH01000008.1, read as the reverse complement.
GACGACTATCGCAGGGCGGCCGGCGGCCGGCGACGCCGCGCGTGTCGGCGTGCTGTGGTCGAGCATGTACAGCGCCGGGCCGCCGCCGGCGCCGGTGGCGCAGCCGGCCAGGGCGAGCACGAGACAGAGGGCGGCGATTCGGATCGGTGCAATCATCGTGCGGCCTTCGGGATCGGGTCCTCGGCGTCGGGTGGACCGAAGATGAGAGCGTTGGGATCGTCGCGCAGCGTGCGCGCGAGCGGCGCGACGTCGTCGAGCACGCGGTTGAGCCGGTTCAGTGAGCGGTTGAACTCATCGTAGGCCGGCGCGCCCTGCCGGTAGCCGCGCAGCGTGTCGCGAAGATCCTCGAGCACGCCCCGGAGCTCGCCCGGCAGATTCTGTGTGCCCGGTTTTTCGAGCAGCGCGTTGATGTTCTGTGTGGCCCGATGCATCTCGTCCAGGGTCGCACTCGTGGTCTCGAGTGTCTGCTTGATATCGTTGGCCACGGGCCGCAGGTCGAGGCCGTTGAGCTTGTCCATCAGCCCCGAGAGCTGCTGCTGCAGGTTGGTGATGCTGCTGGGTTCGCTCGGGAACACCGGATAGTCGCCGATCTCGGCCGCGGCGTATTCGCCCGCACCGCCGTCGAACTGCAGGTTGATGAACATCGAGCCGGTAAGCAGATTGCCGGACTTGATCGTAGCGCGCAGCCCGTTGTCGAAGAATCGACGCATGTTCCGGCGCCATTCGTCGCGCGACCAGTCGATCCATCCGGTGCCCAGGCGCTGTGGTTCGATCGCGATCAGGACGGGTATCTTGAAGTCGGTGAACTCGTCGAACTCGAAGTTCGAGCGGAAGAAGGGCACGGCCCGCACCGTGCCCACGCGGATGCCACGATACTCGACGGGTGCGCCGGGATCGAGCCCGCGCACCGAGTCATCCAGAAGCATGACGTACTCGATCCGTTCGTCGAAACGCTCCTGAACGGCAGCGTTGCGGGTCGGATACAGCGCGTACGTCGCGCCGTCGTCGGCGGTCTCGCCGGCTTCGACTCCGTCGGGTTCGCCAAAGGTCACGCCGCCGGCGAGCACGCTCTGAAGCGAGCCCGTCTGGACGTCGATCCCGTCCGATCCCAGATGGAAATCGATGCCGGACCGCAGCCAGAACTGGGTGCTGTCCGTCACGAGCCGCGCGAACGGCTCGCGCACGAATACGCTGTATTCCATGCGCCTGTCGTCGACGATGAAATCCGCCGCCTCGATCTGGCCCACGGTCTGACCCTGATAGATGATCGGGTCGCCGACGGCCAGCGAGTTGTCGGTCTCGCTGGTCAGGGTCACGGACACGCCCGGCTCGTCGGTCGAGCGCGCCGGCGGGTTGGTGAGCACCGAGAACCGGCGCCGCGACGTCTCGTCGCTGCCCGGGCGCAGACGGATGTAGGCGCCCGAGAGAATCGTGTTGAGGCCGCTGACGCCCTGGCGGCCGACGCGCGGCTTGACCACCCAGAACTGGCTGTCCTCGACCAGCAGGTCGGCGGTGTCGGGGTCCATCCGCACGGTGGCGATGGCGCCGTCGTAGTCGTCGGCCAGGCGCACGCTCTCGACACGGCCGACCTCGACGCTGCGCACCTTGATCGCGGTCTTGCCGGCTTCCAGACCCTCGGCCGTCTCCACGGCGAGCGTGATCTCGGGCCCGCGCGAGATCATGTTCTGGTAGAGCAGCCAGAGTCCGATGAGCGCCGCGCCCAGCGGGATCAGCCAGACCGGCGAGGGCCGGCGCCGGCGGCGTTGGAGGGTGGCGGTGTCTTCGCGTTCCATTCAGCGGTCCCCGGTGGGTGCGTCGCGCCACAGCGCGCGGGTGTCGAAGGTGAGCGCGGCGATCATGGTCACGACCACCACCGCGGCGAACGCGAGCGCGGCCGCGCCGGGGCGGATCGCCATGAGCGCACCGGCCTGGACCAGCGCGCCGAGCACGGCCACCACGAAGACGTCGATCATCGACCAGCGGCCGATCTTCTCGGTCAGACGATACAGGCGCATCTGGCTGCGCGAATCGGCATGCCCGCCGCGGCCGGCGATTCGACACAGCCAGGCCAGAGCCGCGATCTTGCTGATCGGCACCACGATGCTCGCCACGAAGATCACCAGCGCGATGGGCCAGGATCCGTGCGCGGCCAGGCTGATCACGCCGCCGACGATCGTCTGCGGGTCGGTGCTGCCGAGCGTGGTGACCGCCATGATCGGATAGACGTTGGCCGGGATGTAGAGGATCGCGGCGGTGACGATCAGGGCCCAGGTCAGCTGCAGGCGGTCGGCGCCGTGGCTGAGGTGTCGCCGCCCGCAGCGCGGGCAGCGGTGGTGCGGATTGTCGTGAAACGGGGCGTCGCAGCCGGCGCAGACGACCAGTCCCTGGCGGCGCCCGCTGCGTCCGGCACGTACCTCGGGCGCCAGGGGCGGCACCGGCGCCAGCGCGTCCCACAGCGTGACCCAGTCGATCAGCATGAGCGTGCGCAGCAGACACAGCGCGTAGCCACAGAAGGCCACGAACGAGGCGCCGATCTCGATCTCGGCCAGCGAGACCACCTTGATCAGACTGACCAGCACGCCGACGATGAAGACATCGGCCATCATCCAGGGCTCCATCGGCCGGAGCATGCGGGCGAGCACGAGCGCGCCGGGGACTCGCGCGCCGGACTGCGCGGCGGCGGCGATATATAACAGGGCCGCCAGATAGGCGCCGGGCAGGAGCACCGTCGTGGCCAGGAGAATCGCGGCGAGGCTGGGATAGTCGTAGCCGAGCATGGCGCCGGCGGCGTCGACGAACGACATCGTGTGGCCGACGCCGCGGGTCGAGAAGCTCAGGAAATCGAAGGCGAACACCAGCCCCAGGAGTACGAGGCTGGCCAGCGCCCAGGCCATGGGACGCTGCATGTCCCGCTGGGCCGGGCCGGCCACGTGATGATGGCAGCGCGGGCAGTGGGCGGCCTCGCCGGGTGCCCGTGCCGGCAGGTGCATCACCCGGTCGCATTCGCGGCACAGCGCCGGGCGCGTCGATGCGGATCGCGAAAAATCGCTCATGCTCGCAGCCTACGCATGCACACCGCGGGGCGACGCATCGCCGGGGCACGGTCGGTGACCGCGCCCCTACGGCCGATCAGCGCTTGTCGATGTTGACGTAGTCGCGCAGCTTGTAGCCGGTGTAGACCTGACGCGGGCGGGCGATGCGCATGCCCGGATCCGCCATCATCTCCGACCAGTGCGCGGCCCAGCCGACCGTGCGCGCGATCGCGAACATCGGCGTGAACATGTTGATCGGGATGCCCAGCGCCTGGTAGATGATGCCGGAATAGAAATCCACGTTCGGGTAGAGCTTGCGCTCGACGAAGTAGTCGTCCTCCAGGGCGATGCGCTCGAGCTCGAGGGCCAGCTCGAAGAGCCGGTCGTTCTGCATGCCGTAGTGCTCGAGCACCTCGTGACAGTAGCCGCGGATGACCGTGGCGCGCGGGTCGAAGTTCTTGTAGACGCGGTGCCCGAAGCCCATCAGCCGGAAGGGATCGTTCTTGTCCTTGGCCTTCTCGAGATACTTCGGCACCTGCGAGGCGTCGCCGATCTCGTTGAGCATGTTCAGCACCGCCTCGTTGGCGCCGCCGTGGGCCGGGCCCCAGAGTGCGGCGATGCCGGTCGACAGGGCGGCATAGGGGTTGGCGCCGGTGGAGCCGGCCATGCGCACCGTGGAGGTCGAGGCGTTCTGCTCGTGGTCGGCATGCAGGATGAACAGCACGTCCAGCGCCTTGGCCGCGACCGGGTCGACCTCGTACTCCTCGGCCGGCACGGCGAAGCACATGCGCAGGAAGTTCGAGGCGTAGTCGAGATGGTTCTTCGGCCCGATCTTGGGCTGGCCGATCGAGTGCTTGTAGGCGGCCGCCGCGATCGTGGGCATCTTCGCGATCATGCGATGCGCGAAGATCTCGCGATGATCCGGATCGCGGATGTCGGTGGTGTCGTGATAGAAGGCCGACAGCGAGCCCACGATGCCGGTGAGTATGGCCATCGGGTGGGCGTCGTAATGGAAGCCGTCGTAGAACTTGACCAGCGACTCGTTGAGCATCGTGTGATGCGTGATCGCGTGGCGGAAATGATCCATCTCCGAGGCGGTCGGCAGTTCGCCGTTGAGCAGCAGGTAGCAGACCTCCAGGAAACTCGACTTCTCCGCCAGCTCCTGCACCGAGTAGCCCCGGTACATCAGCATCCCGTTCTCGCCGTCGATGTAGGTGATGTCCGACTGGCAGCTGCAGGTGGCGGTGAACGCCGGATCGTAGGTGAACACGCCCTGCTTGCCGGCCAGACCGCGCACGTCCACGCCGGGTGTGCCGAGCGTGCCCTCGACCAGCGGCAGTTCGGTGGTGGTGTCGTCCTGCGGATTGCTCAGCTTGAACGCTTGCGTCGTCATCTCCATCTCCCGGTGTTGTCCACAGTGGGTCGATCTAGTCCCGATCGGTTTCGACCACCGGCTGCGGATAATGCGAAGGGTATTCGGTGCGTGCCACCCCGGTGTCCACGGCGGCGCGGGCCACCGCCGGCGGGATGTAGTCGATCAGGCGCGGGTCGAACGGGCTCGGCACGATGTAGTCCGGGCCGAACGCCATCTCGCGCTGCTCGTGTGCCTCGAGCACGCTGTTGGGTACGGGCTGGCGGGCGAGTTCGCCCATGGCGCGGGCCGCGGCCACGCACATCGCCATGTTGATCCGGCGCGCGCGCACATCCAGCGCGCCGCGGAAGATGTAGGGAAACCCCAGCACGTTGTTGATCTGGTTCGGGTAGTCGCTGCGGCCCGTCGCCATGATGAGGTCGTCGCGCACGCTGCGGGCGTCCTCGGGGGAGATTTCGGGCGTCGGGTTGGACAGCGCGAAGACGATCGGCCGCGCCGGCATGGTCGCGATCTGTTCCTTGGAGACCGTGTCCGGCCCCGACAGGCCGATGAACACGTCGGCCTGCGCGATCGCGTCGTCGACGCTGCGCAGATCGGTCTTGGTGGCGAACTGGGCCTTGTGTTCGGACAGATCGTCGCGATCGGCATGGATCACGCCGCGGCGGTCGCACATGAAGACGTTGTCCAGCTGCGCGCCCATCTCCAGCAGCAGCTTCATCGAGGCGACCCCGGCCGCGCCCGCGCCCATGCACACGATGCGCGCATCGGCGAGCGTCTTGCCCTGCAGTTCCAGGGCGTTGATCAGACCGGCGGCGACGATGATCGCGGTGCCGTGCTGGTCGTCGTGAAAGACCGGAATGTCCAGGCGTTCGATGAGCGCGGCCTCGATCTCGAAGCAGTGCGGCGCGGCGATGTCTTCCAGGTTGATGCCGCCGAAGGTCGGCGCGATGCGCTCGACCGTGTCGATGAAATCGGCCGGATCGTCGGCGTCCACCTCGATGTCGAAGACGTTGACGTCCGCGAACTTCTTGAACAGGACCGCCTTGCCCTCCATCACCGGCTTGCTGGCCAGGGCGCCCGTGTCGCCGAGCCCGAGCACGGCGGTGCCGTTGGAGATCACGGCCACCAGATTGCCCTTCGAGGTGTAGCGGTAGGCGTCCTCGGGATCGTCCCGGATCGCCTTGACCGGTTCGGCCACGCCGGGCGTGTAGGCCAGAGACAGCTCGCCGTAGGTCGTGAATGGCTTGGTGACCGATATCGCCAGTTTCCCCGGCTTGGGCTTGGCGTGATAATCCAGCGCTTCCTGTTTGCGGGAATACTCGGTCATGCAGTCTGTCGGATCCGGCCTCGGACGTTCGCGCGGCTCGATGAGTTCGGCGAAGTCACGGTAAACGAATCGCCAAGTATACCGTCGGGCCGGCGCCGCGACCAGCGATCGCGGGCGCGATCACGCATTCTCCGGCTGGGCGTCGATGCCGACGAGTTCGCCGTCGGCGGTCACCGCGACGGTCAGTTCGATCGGCTGGCAGCAGACGAAACAGTCCTCGACGTAGCGCTGGTCGCCGGCGCTGCAGTCGATCAGCACGGTGATCGCCTCGCCGCAGTACGGACAGGTCACGGTGGCCTCCTCCAGCATCAGGGCACGAGCTCGGCGAGGATGTCGTCGAGGTAGTGCCAGCCGCGTTCGCTGGCCTGCAGGCCGTGGCCGTCTGCCACGAGCAGGCCTGCGGCGAGCGGCCGCGCGACGTGGTCGAGCAGCGCTGCCCAAGCCAGGCCAGTGCGTGTCTCGTAGTCGCGGCGGGCGAGCCCGTCGCGCCGGCGCAGGGCGTTGAGCAGACACTCGAAGCGCAGCGTCTCGGCGTCGGGCGTGCGCTGCTCGGCCAGGGCGGCGGGCGTGCCGGCCACGCTCATGTAGCCGGTGGGCCAGCGCAGGCGCGCGCTGCGCCGGATCGCGCCGTCGTCGCCGCTGAGCTTGCCGTGGGCGCCGGCCCCGATGCCGATGTAGTCGCCGAAACGCCAGTAGTTGTCGTTGTGCCGACAGGCCACGCCCGGCCGGGTCCAGGCCGAGACTTCGTACTGGGTGAAGCCCGCGGCCTCGAGCCGCGCCGCCCCGGCCTCGAAGATGTCGGCCACGGTGTCGTCGTCGGGCAGGGCGGGCGGCCTGCGGAAGAAGGGCGTGTTCGGTTCCAGCGTGAGCTGGTAGTAGGAGATATGGCCCGGGTCCAGCGCGATCAGGCGCTCGAGATCGGCGATGCCGCCGGCCCGCGTCTGCTGCGGCAGACCGAACATGAGGTCGCAGTTCAGACGCTCGAAGCCGGCGGCGCGGGCATCCGCGATCGCCGCCTCGGCGTCGGCGGCATCATGGATGCGTCCGAGCGCGGCGAGACAGTCGTCGTCCAGGCTCTGCACGCCGAGCGAGAGCCGGTTGACGCCGGCCGCGCGCAGGTCGGCGAAGCGGCCGCGCTCGGTGGTGCCGGGATTGGCCTCGAGCGTGATCTCGCAGTCGCCGGCCAGCGGCGTGATCCCGTCGATGGCCGCGAGGATGCGCGCGATCGACGCGGCCGAGAACAGACTCGGCGTCCCCCCGCCGAAGAACACGCTTTCGATCGGGCGCCTGACCCCGGCCGCCGCCATTCGCCAGTCGGCCAGCAGGGCGTCGACATAGGCCTGTTCGGGCAGCTGCCCCGGCGCCCGGTGCGAGTTGAAATCGCAGTAGGGGCATTTCTTCACGCACCACGGGAGATGCACATAGACCGACAGCGGGACGTCGGCGGCGTGCACGCGCGGTGTGGTCCGCGCGGGATCGGCTTCAGCCGCCTGCACGCAGGCGCTCAATGAGTTCGTGCATCGCGCGGGCGCGATGACTGACGCGGTTCTTGTGCTCGGCGCTCATCTCGGCTGCACTCGCGTTCTCGGATTCGACCCAGAACAACGGATCGTAGCCGAAACCGTGGTCGCCGCGCGGCTCGGTGAGCACCCGGCCGCGCCAGACGCCGTGGGCGATGATCGGCACCGGGTCGTGGGCGCTGCGGGTGGCCACCAGGCAGCAGTGAAAGGCCGCGCCGCGCTCGGCCGCGGGTATGTCGCCGAGCGCGGAGACCAGTTTGGCGTTGTTGGCCGCATCATCGCCGTGGACGCCGGCGTAGCGGGCCGAGCGCACCCCGGGGGCGCCGTCCAGCGCATCCACGGCCAGGCCGGAATCGTCGGCGATCGCGGCCAGCCCGGTGTGCGCGGCGGCGTGGCGCGCCTTGATCAGGGCGTTGTCGACGAAGCCGATGCCGGTCTCCTCGGCGTCGGCCACGTCGAATTCGCTCTGGGCGCTCAGGTCGATGCCGAGGCCGTCCAGCAGCGCGCGCATCTCCGCCAGCTTGCCGGCGTTGCCGGAGGCCAGCACCCAGCGCCGGGGCAGGCCGTTCATGCTATTCCCCGCGGGCGCCGCGCTGCGCGGCGAGCAGTTCGCCGATGCCCTTCTCGGCGTGGCCGAGCAGGGCGTCGAGCTCCTCGCGCTGGAAGGCGTGGCCTTCGGCCGTGCCCTGGATCTCGACGAAGCCGCCGGCCTCGTTCATGACCACGTTCATGTCGGTCTCGGCCTGCGAGTCCTCGGCGTAGTCCAGATCCAGCACCGGCGTGCCGTCGTAGATGCCCACCGACACGGCCGCGATCTGGCCGTGCATGGGGCTGCTCTTGAGTTTGCCGCGCTGGACCAGGGTGTCCATGGCGTCGGCCAGGGCCACGTAGCCGCCGGTGATCGCCGCCGTGCGGGTGCCGCCGTCGGCCTGGAGCACGTCGCAGTCGATGGTCACGGTGCGTCCAGCCAGCGCGTGCATGTCCATGACCGCACGCAGGCTGCGGCCGATCAGGCGCTGGATCTCGACGGTGCGGCCGCTCTGCTTGCCGCGCGCGGCCTCGCGCGCGCCGCGCGTGTGGGTGGCGCCGGGGAGCATGCCGTACTCGGCGGTGAGCCAGCCCTGGTCGGCGCCGCGCAGCCACGGCGGCACGCGTTCCTCGACGCTGGCCGTGCAGAGCACGCGGGTGTCACCGAAACTCACCAGTACCGAGCCGGCGGCATGCTTGGTGAACTGGCGCTCGAAGTGCAGGCTGCGGAGTTCGTCGGGCGCGCGCCCGCTCGGTCGGGTGGTCAAGATCTGGCCTCGCTTGGGTCGACGGGAGCCCGGTGTAGGGGCGCAAGAGTGTAACAGCGCCGGCGGTCGGCCCGGCCCCGGCAGCTGTGCGATACTGCCCGGCCAGCGTACCGCCAACCCGATGCAGGCTTTCATGACCCGCAGCATGACCGGATTCGCGCGCAGCCAGAGCCAGGGCACGTGGGGCGAGCTCGTCTGGGAGTTGCGTAGCGTCAATCATCGTTATCTCGACATCCATCTGCGCCTGCCCGAAGCGCTCCGATTTCTGGAGCCGGCGATCCGCGAGGCCGTCGGCCGGCATCTGTCGCGCGGCAAGGTCGAGGTCGGTGCGCGGTTCGCGCCGGCCGAAGCCAGCCGTGCGGTCGAGATCGACTACGCGCGCCTGGACGCGGTCAGCGAGGCGCTTTCGGAGATCCGCGCGCGGGTCATCGACTGTCAGGCGCCGGATGCGCTGCGTCTGCTGACCTTCCAGGGCGTTCAGCGCGAGACCGAGCCCGATACCGAGGCCCTGCAGCGCGATGCCCTGGCGGCGCTCGGCCAGGGGCTCGAGCAACTCAACGCCGCGCGAGCCGAGGAGGGCGCGCGCATGGAGGCCATGCTGCGCGAGCGCGCCGCGACCATCGGCGAGCGCGCCGAGGCCGCCGCCGCCCGGCTGCCGGTCGTCAAGACCGCCTGGGCGGACAAGCTCAAGGCACGGCTGGCCGAGCTCGACGTCGAGGCCGACCCCTCGCGGCTCGAGCAGGAGATCGTGTTCACCGCTCAGCGCATGGACGTGGCCGAGGAGCTCGATCGTCTGCACAGCCACGTGGCCGCGCTCGAGGACGCGCTCTCCCGCGACGAGCCCATCGGCCGGCGGCTCGACTTCCTGATGCAGGAATTCAATCGCGAGGCCAACACGCTCGGCTCCAAATCCCAGGATGCGGAACTGACCGAGCATGCGGTCGAGATGAAGGTGCTCATCGAGCAGATGCGAGAGCAGGTCCAGAACATCGAGTGACCGCCGCCCGCGCCGACTCGCGCGATTCGCAGCGACGGGAGCGCGCCCGAGCCGGCGGGTGACGGGTCGGGCCGACCGGCAGTAGCAAGAGTCGTCGCCGGAGCCGCGGGTCGGTCGCCGGGCGATCGGCCGATCGAGCAATCCGCGACGTTTGTCTGGCGGCGGCTCCCCGGGCGACGCGATCGGCGTTGCGCGCTTTTGCTGGCTTGTTGCGGGCGTCGCGAGTACTCTTGATGCAGGCGGGCCATCCGGACGGTATGGCTTGCGTACGGGCCACCGCGCTGCGGTGTTCGTCGCATGAGTTCACCCGCCGGGAGGTGTCGCTTACGCGACGAGAACGCCCATGCCATCTGTCGCTTCCCGCACCCGCGGCACCCTGGTCGCCATAGGCGGCGCCGAAGACAAGACCTCCGAGCGGGTGGTCTTGTCGCGAGTGGTGTCGCTGGCGTCGGCACCGCATCCGGAAGTCGCCGTGATCGCCACCGCCAGCGGGATTCCGGAGCAGGTCCTCGCGGCCTACGAGTCCGTGTTCAGTCAACTGGGGGCGCGCTGCGTGCACTCGCTGCCGGTGAGCACGCGCGAGGAGGCCGCCTGTGCGGAGACCTTGCGCGCGATCGAGCGCAGCGACATCGTGTTCTTCACCGGCGGCGACCAGCTTCGGCTGACCCATATGCTCGGCGGTTCACCCCTGCTGATCGCGATCCGGCAGCGGCTGCGGAGCGGCGCGGTGATCGCCGGCACCAGTGCCGGCGCCATGGCCCTGTGCACCACCATGATCTACAACGGCAACGCATCGGACGCGCTGCGCAAGGGCGGCGTCAACATGAGTTCGGGGCTCGGTTTCGTCGACGGACTGATCGTCGACACCCATTTTCTCGAGCGCGGCCGGTTCACCCGCCTGATGGAGGTCGGCGCGACCAATCCCGAGGATCTGGGCGTCGGGCTCGGTGAGGACGCGGCGGTCATCGTGCATCCGAATGGCATCCTCGAAGCGGCGGGGCCGGGGCACGTCATTCTCGTCGACAGCCGCGATCTGGCCCGCTCGAACGTCGCCGAGCTGGCGATCGGCGAGCCGGTGGCGGTGGAGAACATGGTCATGCATGCGTTGATCAGCGGCCATGGCTTCGATGTCGCCGCCCGCCGCTATCTGTCACCCCGGGAGGTCGAGGCGCGCATGCAGCCCGGCGCGTCGTCGTGAAGATACTCGAACACCGGGCGCTGCGCGGACCGAATTACTACAGCCGCTACCCCGCCATGCTGATGCGTCTGGACATCGGCGCGCTCGAGGCGCGGCCGAGTGACTGTGTGCCCGGTATCGTCGATCACCTGAGCCGGCTGATGCCGAGCCTGGCCGAGCATCGATGCTCGGTCGGCCGGCCGGGCGGATTCCTCGAACGCCTCCAGCGCGGGACGTGGGCGGGGCACGTGGTCGAACACGTGGCCATCGAGCTGCAGAATCTGATCGGTTTTTCGGTGGGCTACGGCAAGACCGTCGATTCCTATGAGACCGGCATCTACAACGTCGTCTACCGCTATCGGGACGAGGCCTGCGGACTGGCGGTCGGGGTCGAGGCGGTCGATCTGACCGAGCGGCTTTTCGACGGCCGGGACATCGACCTGGAGCCGGTCCTGTCACGCCTGAAGGCGGTGCGCGACGCGCACATGCTCGGGCCGTCGACCGCGGCCATCGTCGACGAGGCCCGGCGTCGCGGTATTCCCTGTACGCGCGCCAGCGACGAGAACAGCTACCTGCAGCTGGGCCATGGGCACCGCCAGCAGCGCATCCAGGCCACGGTGACCGGCAATACCAGCCTGATCGGCCACGGCATCGCCGACGACAAGAACTGGACCAAGCAGATTCTGGGCGACGCCGGGATCCCGGTGCCCGACGGTCGTACCTGCGACAGTGTCGAACAGGCGCTCGAGGCCGCCCGCGCGCTCGGCTATCCGGTCGCGGTCAAGCCGATGGTCGGCAACCATGGCCGCGGCGTGAGTACCGACGTGGGCGACGACGAGGCGCTGCACGCGGCCTACGAGGCGGCCCGGCTGCGCCACGACACGGTGGTGGTCGAGAACCACATCAGAGGCGAGGATCATCGCCTGCTCGTGATCGACGGCCAGCTGGTGGCGGCGGCGCGACGACGCCCGGCACATGTGATCGGCGACGGCGAGTCGACATTGCAGGCGCTCGTCGATGCCGCGAACCGCGATCCACGGCGCGGCGTCGGGCACGAGAACCTGCTGACACGCATCGATATCGACGAGCAGTCGCATCGGCTGATCGCCCAGCAGGGCCACAGCCTCGACAGCGTGATCGCCGCGGACGCGATCGTCTGGCTGAAGTCCACCGCCAATCTGAGCACCGGCGGCACCGCGGCCGACGTCACCGACGACGTGCATCCGGAGGTCCGCTACGCCGCCGAACGCATCGCGCGCCTGATCGGGCTCGACATCATCGGTATCGATCTGCTCGCCGAGACGCTGACCCTGCCGCTGGCCGAACAGTCCGCGGCGGTGGTCGAGGTCAATGCAGGGCCGGGCTTTCGCATGCACCTGTCGCCCACGCACGGCCGGGGCCGCGATGTCGGCCGGCACGTGGTCGACATGCTGTTCGGCCCGGCCGAGGGCGCGGCCGGAGCCGACGGGCGCGTCCCCATCACCGCCGTGACGGGCACCAACGGCAAGACCACGACGGTACGCCTGATCGCGCATCTGCTGCGCCAGGCCGGGCGCCGGGTCGGCCTCGCCTGTACCGGGGCGATCGAGATCGACAACCACGTGATCATGCAGGGCGACTACAGCGGTCCCCAGGCGGCCGCCATCGTGCTGCGCGAGCCCACGGTCGAGCAGGCGGTGCTGGAGGTGGCACGCGGCGGCATCATGCGCCGCGGGCTGGGCTTCGACGAATGCGAGGTGGGTGTGCTGCTCAATATCGCCAGCGATCACCTGGGCGACCACGACATCCACACGCTCGACGAACTGGCCCGCTGCAAGAGCGTGGTGATCGACGCCGTGCGCGCCGGCGGCACGGCGGTGCTCAACGCCGACGACCCGCGGGTGCTCGCCGCCCGGGAGTGGGCGCGCGGCGCGATCGTGTTCTTCACCCTCGATCCGGATTCGGTGCCGGTGCGCGAACATGTCAGCGAACACGGCGCCGCCTTCACGGTGCACGAGGGCTTCATGGTGCTCCGCCAGGGCCAGGTCGAGGCGCGCATCATCGCGGTGGCGGATATTCCCATCAGTTTCGGCGGCCGGGCGCGCTTCAACATTGCCAACGCCCTGGCGGCGGCCGCCGCCGGCCATGCGCTCGGCCTGACCGCGGGCGACCTGCAGATGGGCCTGCAGACCTTTCATCCGACCCTTGGGCAGAATCCCGGCCGCACCAATCTCATCGAAGTCGATGGCCTGCGGGTGCTCATCGACTACGGCCACAACGTGCCCGCGCTCGAAGCGCTGGACGAGCTGCTGGGCAGTTTCGGTGCCGCGCGCAATCTGTGTGTCGCCAGCGCGCCCGGCAATCGCCGGAACGAGGACATCGAAGCGCTCGGCGGTCAGCTCGCGCGCATGTACGGCGTGGTCTACATCTGCGAGACACAGCCGCGCGGCCGGCCGTTCGGCGAGGCCGCCGAGCTGATGCGCCGTGGCGCCGAGGCCGCGGGCGGCGCCTGCCGGATCGAGGTGGTTCTGGACGAACACGAGGCGGTCGGTCGCGCCCTCGAGGCCGCGGACGCGGAGGATCTGCTCGTGCTGCTGGTGGATGACGTCGACGCGGCCATCGCACAGCTCAGGGCGCGCGGTGCCCGCGCCGCGCCGGCGCCCGGTGCGTGATGATGACGCAGCCGATCTTTCCACCCGGCGGGCCCCTTCTATGACGGGAGGGCCGGGCGATGAGGCGTTGATCACGCTGCTGCGGGTGGGGCGGATCCACGCGCCCGAGCCGCTGGCGGCGACCGATATCCTGATCGCGGACGGCCGGATCGCGGCGCTGGGGCGTGATCTCGCGATCCCGGCCGGCTGGCCCATGAAAGTGCTGGAATACGGCGACCTGACCGCGGTGCCGGCCTTCATCGATCAGCACGTGCACGTCACCGGCGGCGGCGGCGAGGGCGGCTGCGGCACGCGCTGTTCGGAGATCGAGGCCGCCGATATCGCCGCCATGGGCATCGGCACGGTGGTCGGCGTGCTGGGTACGGACAGTGTCAGCCGCTCGCCCGCGGACGTGCTCGCCAAGGTGCGCGGCCTGCGCGCCGAGGGCATCGCGGCCTATATGTACACCGGCGCCTACCGGGTGCCGCCGCCGACGCTGACCGGCGATCTCCAGCGGGATCTGGCCTGGATACCCGAGGTGATCGGTCTCGGCGAGATCGCGATCTCGGACCATCGCTCCAGCCAGCCGCAGGCCCACGAAATCGCGCGGCTGGTCTCGGAAGTACGGGTCGGGGCGATGCTCGCGGGCAAGCGCGGCATCTGTCATTTCCATCTCGGCGACGGCGCGCGCGGACTCGAACCGCTGCGGCGGCTGCTGCGGGACACGGAGATTCCTGCGGATCAGGTGATCCCGACCCACGTCAATCGGCGCCACGCGCTGCTCGAGGAGGCGGCCGCGTTCTCGCTGGAATTCGGCGCGACCGTGGACGTGACCGCATTCGACGATTGTCCGGGCGAGCACGAATTCTCCGCCTTCAACGCCGTGTCGCGCCTGCTCGCGCGGGGCGTGCCGGCGGACCGGATCACCATGAGTTCGGACTGCAACGGCAGCCTGCCCGTCTTCGACGGCGAAGGGCACTACGCAGGCATGCGCATCGCCGGCAACACCGCGCTGCTGTCGGACTGGCAGCGGCTGGTGCGCGAGTCGGTGCTGCCGATGGAACAGGCGCTGGGGCTGATATCGGGCCACGTCGCGCGCGTGCTCGGCCTCGAGGCGCGAAAGGGGCGCCTCGCCGCGGGTTTCGACGCCGATATCGCCCTGCTCGACGACGAGCTGCAGCCGCGGCATACGTTCGTGGCCGGGCGTCGTATCGACCCGGAGCGGCGTGCGGCGCGGCCGGCATGAGCTGCAGGGGATGACAACACGCGAGCGGCGCGGGCAGGCCGCAACCACTCGTTTCTCGAATCTTGTGCCGCGCACCGCGGCCCATGGAGCCGCCGGATGACACAGCACAATGTGTTCGTATTGGGTCTGGACATGTTCAATCGGCGCAAGCTCGAAAACACGAGCGCCGCGTCGGAGTGCCGCTTCATCGGCCTGCTGGATCCCGCCGAGATCATGGAGGCGGATTATTTTCCGATCGCCGACATGCTCGAGCGCGCCGTGGCGCAGATCGAGGCGCATGACGGGCCGCCGCATGCCGTGATCGGCTATGTGGATTTCCCGGTCAGCACGATGATTCCGATCATCGCCCGTCGCTTCGGCCTGCGCGCGCCAACGCTGGAAAGCCTGCTGCGCTGCGAGCACAAGTACTGGAGCCGTCTGGTACAGCGCGAGGTGGTGGCCGAGCATGTTCCGGCCTTCGAGCTGGTGGACCCGTTCGGCGACGATCCCGCCGGCGCGCTGACGCTGGATTATCCGTTCTGGATCAAGCCGGTGAAATCGGCCGGCTCGTTCCTGGGATTCCGGGTGGACGACCGCGCGGCCTTCGATCACGCGCTCGCCACGATTCGCGAGCACATCGGCATCTTCGCCGAGCCGTTCGACCACATCCTGGCCCATGCCACCCTGCCGCCGGCGGTGGCCGACGTCGGCGGGCATTACTGTATCGCCGAATCGCTGATCGGCGGCCGCCAGTGCACGCTCGAAGGCTATGTGTTCGACGGCGCGGTGCATTTCCACGGCGTCATCGACTCCATCCGCGCGCGCGACCGGCCGACGTTTCTGCGTTACCAGTATCCGTCGCGTCTGCCACTGGCCGTGATCCGGCGCATGGAGGCGATCGCGCGCACCGTGCTGGCGCATATCGAGTTCGATCAGTCGGCGTTCAACATCGAGTTCTTCTGGGACGCGTCGGCCGACCGGGTCTGGCTGCTGGAGATCAACACACGGATCGCCCAGCACCACAGCGACCTGTTCGAGAAGGTCGACGGGGTATCCAATCACGAGGTGGTGGTGGACGTGGCCCTCGGGCGAGCGCCGCGGTTCGTGCACGGCCAGGGCGAGTTCGCCCATGCCGCCTGCTGTTTTCTGCGCCACTATCGCGACGGCGTGGTCGGGCGGGTGCCGGAGGCCGCCGAGATCCAGGCGCTGGCGGCCTCGGTTCCGGGTATGATCTTCGAACCGCATGTGGAAGCCGGCACCCGCCTGTCGGCGCTCACCCATCAGGAAACCTACAGCTATGCGCTGGCGCTGCTCTATCTCGGCGGCGACGATCCGCAGATGCTGCGTGAACACTATCGCCTGTGCCGGCGGACGCTGAACTTCGACATCCGCCCCGTCGCCAACGAGGACACCCAGCCATGAGACGCGTGCGGATCTTTCCCAACCCGGTGCGCGAGGTCGACGGCGTCTGGATCACGATGGCCGACGGCGTGCGGCTGGCCGCCCGGATCTGGATGCCCGAAGATGCGGAATCCGAGCCGGTGCCGGCGATCCTGGAATACATCCCGTACCGCAAGAGCGATCACACCCGCGCCCGGGACGATCTGAATCATCCGTATTTCGCCGGCCACGGCTATGCTTCGATCCGCGTCGACATCCGCGGCAGCGGCGACTCCGAGGGCGTGCTCACCGACGAGTACACCAGTCAGGAGCTCGAGGACGGCGTGCGCATCATCGACTGGCTGGCCGCCCAGCCATGGTGTGACGGCAATGTCGGCATGATCGGCATCTCCTGGGGCGGCTTCAACGGCCTGCAGATCGCCGCCCTGCAGCCGGAGGCGCTCAAGGCCGTGATCACGGTCTGCTCGACCGACGACCGCTACGCCGACGACGTCCACTACATGGGCGGCTGCATGCTGCTCGACAATCTGTCCTGGGCGTCGGTGATGTTCGCCGGCAACGCCAGCCCACCGGACCCGGCCGTGGTCGGCGACAATTGGCGGGCCATGTGGCTCGACCGGCTCAAGGGCAGCGGGCTCTGGCTGGATCAGTGGACCCGGCACCAGCACCGCGACCCCTACTGGAAACACGGCTCGGTGTGCGAGGACTTCTCGCGTGTCCAATGCCCCGTATTCGCGGTCAGCGGCTGGGCGGACGGCTATTCGAACGCCGTGTTCCGGCTGCTGGCGCGGCTCGAGGCGCCCTGCAAGGGCCTGGTCGGCCCGTGGAGCCATCGCTACCCGCACCTCGGCAAGGCCGGACCCGCCATCGGTTTTCTGCAGGAGTCGCTGCGCTGGTGGGATCACTGGCTCAAGGGCGAGGACACCGGCGTAATGGACGAGCCGGCGCTGCGCGCGTGGATGCTCGACAGCATCGCCCCCGCGCGCAGCTACGAGGTGCGCCCGGGCCGCTGGGTCGGCGAGGCCGGCTGGCCGTCGGCGCATATCATCGAGCGCCGATTCGCTTTGGGCGACGGGACGCTGGTTGATGCCGTGGACCCTGACGCGACCGACGCCCCGACCGACGCATCGGCGCCGCGCAGTATCTGTTCGCCGCTCAAGACCGGCCTGATGGCCGGCAAGTGGTGTTCCTACGCCAACGGTCCGGATCTGGCCGGGGACCAGCGCGACGACGATGCCGGCTCGCTGGTCTTCGATACGGCGCCGCTCGCCGAATCACTGGAGATTCTGGGGGCGGTGGTGGTCGAGCTCGAGCTCGCGGTGGACCGGCCGCTGGCCATGATCGCCGCGCGCCTCAACGACGTACGGCCCGACGGCAGCGTCACGCGCGTGACCTACGGCGTGCTCAACCTCACCCATCGCGACAGCCACGAGAATCCCGAACCGATGGTGCCGGGCGAGCGCTATCGCATCCGGCTCGCGCTCAACGATATCGGCCAGCATTTTCCGGCCGGCCATCGGCTGCGGCTGTCGCTGTCGTCCTCCTACTGGCCGCTGGTCTGGCCGTCGCCGGAGCCGGTGACACTCACCGTCTGGCCGTCGGCGAGTCTGCTGCGCCTGCCGGTGCGGCCACCGAACGACGCCGATCGCCGCCTGCCCGAGCTGGCCCGGCCGACGGGATCGATGCCGACGCCGAACACCGTGATCGAACCCGGCGCCAACGACTGGCAGATCGTGCACGACCTGGGCAGCGGGCGTTTCAGCCTCGACGTGACCGACGCCGAGGGCGTCTACCGTCTGGAGAACACCGACACGCAGATCGAGCAGCGCGGCACCGAGCGCTACACCGCGGTCGGCGACGACGTGCTCTCCGCCGAGGGCGAGGCCCGCTGGACGCTGGGTTTCCACCGCGAGGGCTGGCGCGTGCGCACCCATACCGAGACACATATGCGGGTCGACGCCGACTATTTCTATATCCGTGCAACGCTGATGGCCGAGGAGGACGGCGAGCCCGTCTACCACGACGAATGGAACATCAGCGTGCCCCGGCATCACGTCTGATGGACGATCGCACGACACTCATCGACGGCCAGCGGCTGCGGGAGCGGCTGGTGGACCTGGTGCGCATTCCGTCGGTGACCGGCGACGAAGAGGCCGCCATACGCCGCATCGCCGACTGGCTGAGCGCCTGCAACGCCGAGGTCGACTACTGGTATGACGGCATCGGCAAGCTGGTCGTCGACCCGGATTACCCCGGGCACGAGATCGAGCGCGCCTGGGTGCCGGTGGTCGCCGGCACCATCCGTGGGACCCGGCCCGGGCCCACTGTCCTGCTCACCGGGCATGTGGACGTGGTCCCACCGGGCGACTACAGCCAGTGGACGCGCGATCCCTTCGCCGGCGTGATCGAGGACGACCGCCTCTACGGGCGCGGCGCCTCGGACATGAAATCGGGTCTGGTCGCGGCGCTGGAGGCGTTCGAGGCGTTCGCCAGCGGCCCGCGGGATTTTCCGGGGCGGGTGGTCTTCGTCGCCGTTCCGGCGGAGGAGGACAGCGGC
>NZ_AYKH01000007.1 GCF_003788635.1 Salinisphaera orenii subsp. orenii MK-B5 | reverse complement strand
GGCCCCCCGCGCCCCGCGCCAGGCCCCAGGCCACGCCGTCGTGGCGGGCGACGCCCGCCCGGCGCTGCAGCGAGGCACCCAGGATCGGATAGCGCGCGTCCGGCGAGGTGTTGATCGCCGGCACCATGGCCTTGATCTGCTCCGGCGTGACGAACTCGGCGTCGATGCCGTTGAGACGGTTCGCGTTGACCCGCCGCCAGGTGTCGCGGACGTCCTGGAGCGTATGCGCGAGATTGAACACGCCGCGCTGCGAGAACATCACGTTGTAGTTGATGTCCCGGGTCAGACCCTCCCAGAGCCGGAGCGACTTGTCGTACAGCCAGGCGGCCTCGTCCCAGAGATAGTTGGAGCGCACGATCGTCGTGTTGCGGCCGGTGTTGCCGCCGCCGAGCCAGCCTTTCTCCAGCACGGCGACGTTGGTTAGGCCGTGATTCCGCGCCAGGTAATAGGCCGTGGCCAGACCGTGCCCGCCGCCACCGACCACGATGGCGTCATAACGCGGTTTCGGCTCCGGCGATCGCCAGGCCTGTTGCCAGTTCTCGTGGTGCGAGAGCGCGTTGCGCACGAGACTGAAGATGGAATAGCGGTTCATGACGACCTCCGACTGCCACAGGGGACCCGCACGAGCCGACACCGCGGCGCATCGGCCAGAAGCGCCCGAATCGCCGCTGCAGTCAATGCGGTGGTGTGACGGCGCCGCATCTCAGCACTCGATCACGTTGACGGCGAGACCGCCGCGGGCGGTCTCCTTGTAGCGGCTGCTCATGTCCGCCCCGGTGTCGCGCATGGTCCGGATGACCTTGTCCAGCGACACGCAGTGACGGCCGTCGCCGCGCAGGGCCATGCGGGCGGCGTTGATGGCCTTGATCGCGCCCATGGCGTTGCGTTCGATGCAGGGCACCTGCACCAGCCCGCCGACCGGGTCGCAGGTCAGCCCGAGGTTGTGCTCCATGCCGATCTCGGCGGCGTTCTCGACCTGCGCCGGGCTGCCGCCCAGCCGCTCGGCTAGCGCACCGGCGGCCATGGAGCAGGCCACGCCGACCTCGCCCTGACAGCCGACCTCGGCGCCCGAGATCGAGGCGTTCTGCTTGTAGAGCGCGCCGATGGCACCGGCGGTGAGCAGAAAGCGCACGATGCCGTCGTCGTTCGCGCCGTCGATGAAGCGGACGTAGTAGTGCAGGACCGCCGGAACGATCCCCGCGGCCCCGTTGGTGGGCGCGGTCACCACCCGGCCGCCGGCGGCGTTTTCCTCGTTGACCGCCAGGGCGTACAGATTGACCCAGTCCAGCGTCGCGAGGCCGTCCACCGCCGCATCTTCAGCGCGCAGCGAAAGGTTCCGGTACAGTCCCGGCGCGCGGCGGCGCACCCGCAGCGGCCCGGGCAGCTCGCCCGGCGTGACCAGACCGTGGGCGACGCAGTCGGCCATGGCCCGCCAGATCGCCAGCAGCCCGGCGCGCACCTCGGTCTCGTCGCGCAGCGCGGATTCGTTGGCCAGCATCAGATCGCTGATGTCCGCCGATTGCGCCGTGCACAGCGAGAGCAGGCCGTCGGCGCTGTCGAACGCATACGGCACGTCCCCGGCGGCGGCCGGCTCGGGCTCGGCGGCGCCGGCCTCGACCACGAAACCGCCGCCGATCGAATACCAGGTCCGCTCGCACAACAGCGCCCCGTCGCCGTCCCGGGCGGTCAGGCGCAGGCCGTTCGGATGCGCCGGCAGGCTTTCGTCCGGGTTGAAGATCACATCGCGCGCGGCGTCGAAGTCGATGCGGTGACCGCCGGCCAGCGTCAGGACGCGGTCCGCCTGGACGGCGGCGATGCGCGCGTCGACCGTGTCCGGATCGACGCTCTCGGGCCGCTCGCCGGCCAGGCCCAGGATCACCGCGCGATCGCTGCCGTGACCCCGCCCGGTCGCGCCCAGCGAGCCGAACAGCTCCGCGGTGACACGCGCCACATCGGCGCGCGGCGGCGCCGCACTCAGGCCCTCGGCAAAGGTGAGCGCCGCCCGCATCGGGCCGACCGTGTGCGAACTGGAGGGCCCGATGCCGATGCGGAAGAGCTCGAATACGCTGATGGACATGATCGGTGATTCCTTGAACGACCGGTGGCCCGACGGCACCCGAGCCGAACCCTGTGAATAGAGGCTAACGGCCCTGGCGGCCGCGACTTGTGCTGTAACGACACGGTCTTGCCCATGAACGACCCAGCCCCGGGCGCAGCCGCGAACAGCGGCCTACACCGCCAGCCCGGCCACCAGCGCGGCAGCCGGTGAAGACGGCGCGAGCGGGTCCCTGGCGGTCGGCGTCTCGACCTGTCCCCGTGCCAGCGCGAACGCCGCCTCGAGCACGCAAACGTGGGCCAGCGGCGCGATGTCGCCGGCAAGACTCGCCATGGCACCGGCACGGCGGGCGGCCGCGGGCTGCAGGTCGCCAACGACGCGCAGCCGCCCCGACAGGCCGTCGCCGCCGCGCGTCTGACCCAGATCGATCACCGCCGCCCCGCTCCGGATCCAGCGCTCGGGCACCATCTTCGGGCGATCGAGAGCGGCGATCACGATATCCGCGGCGCGACACAGCGCCGGCAGGCCACGCGTCAGCGGGTGCGCCAGGGTCGCGGTGCAGCCGTCGCGCAGCAGCGGCTCGGCGATGGCCGGCCCCGGCCCGTGCGTGGCACCGATCACTACAGCGCGCCTGCCGAAGGCGCCCGCGGGCAGAACCGCCCCGAGCCAGACCCGACAAGCCGCCGCCGCTCCGGGCGGCAGGCGGCTGTCGCCGTCGGCGGCGTACGCCGGCCCGTCGCCCACGGCCCGGGCCAGATCCTTGGCCGGCGGCAACGCCGCGCGTACCGCCGCCGGGTCGATGTGATCGGGCAGCGCGGTGCCGATCAGAATGGCGTGCACATCGGCGTTCGCGCCCAGGGCCGCGATCCGCTCCAGCAGTTCGGGCTCGCCGATCTCGCCCGGCAGATCATCGACGCTGACCCGCAGGCCAACGCGCTGCGCCCGGTGCTGCAGCGCGGCGGTCCGCGCCCGATCGGCGGCGGTGCTGCCGATATCGAGTACGGCCAGACACGGCGTCTCCCCGGGATGATCGGCGAGCGCCCGCTGCAGACGGGCCGCGCGAGCTGCGGCCAGCACCCGACCCTCCTGGGGATGGGGCCGGCAATCGTTGACGAGGGACATGGCGATTCTCCTCAGGCGCTTTCCAGGGCGGGTTCCGCCGGCGCGGGATGCGCCGGCGCGGACGGGGATTTCAGGCGTTCGTTGTGCGGGTCGTAGAGCGCGCGGCAGCCGACCGCATCGACCCGGATCGGATACTGTTCGCCGAAGTACTCGAGCCGCAGCTCCTGGCCGATGCGGGCGTAGGCGGCGGGCAGATAGGCGAGCGCGATGTTGGCGCCGACCGAGGGCCCGTAGGCCAGACTGGCGGCATAGGAGCGCCGCCCCAGCGTATCCACCGGCACCTCGCCGCTCTCCGGATCGATGAGCGGCCACTGGCCGACCGGGTAACGGGCCACGCCCTCGGCGTCGACGTTGTCCAGCAGCGTCAGCGTGCACAGATAGGCTGGCTGGCACTCGCGCCCGCGCTGTTCCAGATAGGCGGCCCGGCCGTGGAAGTCCGCGCTCTTGACCTTCGGCCGGGCGAGACCGGCCTCGCACAGGTTGTAGTCGGTCAGCAGATCCACGTTCTGCAGCCGCAGGCTCTTCTCGAGCCGTCGCGAGTTGGCGTAGGTCTCGATGCCGACCGGGGTCACACCAGCCTCGAACAGCAGATCCCAGACCGCCAGCCCGTAGGAGAACGGCATGTACAACTCCCAGCCGTACTCGCCCACATAGGAGATTCGAAACGCCCATACCGGCATGCCGCGCAGGCGGATCTCGCGCGCGTTCGCGAACGGCAGGCGGTCGTCGTCCAGCAGCCGCGGGTCGTCGACGAGCGCGGCGAGCGTGGCATGGGCGTTCGGCCCCCAGAGGCCGAGCGTGGCGAGCGTGTCGGTGCGGTCGTCGATGGCCACACGCGCCCCGCGATCCTCGCGCATCCGCTGTATCCAGACCCTGTCGCGATGGCCGGTGTCGCCGCCGCAGATCACGCGGTAGGCGTCGGTCGCCAATCGCACGACGGTGAGATCGGACCGCACGCCGCCGTGGGCGTCGAGAAAATGCGTATACACGCCCTTGCCGATCGGCGTGGAGCCGCCCACCCGGGCGACCGACAGATACTCGAGCAAGGCCTCCGCATCCGGCCCCGAGACATCGAAGATGGCGAAATGGGACAGGTTGATCATGCCCACGTCGTCGGCGAGTTTGAGGTGCTCGGCGTTGGACACGCGCCAGAAATGCCGGGCATCCCACTCGGCGGCGCGTTCGGGCACGCGATCACCGTAGGTCTCGAGCAGATGCGCGTTGGCGGCATAGCCGTGCGCGCGCTCCCAGCCGGCGGCTTCCATGAAGTGTCCGCCGAGTTCGCGCTCGCGCGGCCAGAACGGACTGCGGCGCAGGTCGCGCCCGCTGGCGTAGGGCTCGCGCGGATGAACGGCCGGATCGTAGACCTTGCGGGCGGTCTCGCGGGCGCGGCCGAAGACATGGGCCGGCGTCTTCTGCACCGGATAGAAGCGGGCGATATCGATGCCGCAGGGATCGACCGCCGGCCGGTCGTGGGTCATCCAGTCCGCCAGGACCTTGCCCATGCCGGGCCCGTCCTTGACCCAGACGGCCTCGC
The DNA here is from genome assembly GCF_003788635.1 of Salinisphaera orenii subsp. orenii MK-B5. Lineage (GTDB taxonomy): Bacteria > Pseudomonadota > Gammaproteobacteria > Nevskiales > Salinisphaeraceae > Salinisphaera > Salinisphaera orenii. The sequence continues at coordinate 96,425 of NZ_AYKH01000007.1, read as the reverse complement.
CGAACCAGAGCCCGCGTGTCTCCGGCGACTCGCCCAGCAGCGAGCCGCCGTCGGCCGAGATCGACATGAGCCCGTTGAACGAGGCCTTCTCGTCCCAGCCGAGCTCGCCCAGGATCGGCGTCATCTCGATCGCGCGCTCGTAGCCGCTCATCACCTGTTCGATGTCGAGATCGCGCATCGACGGCGACATCCGCGCGGCCTCCGGCTCGGCGATGTCGGCGGGCTGCACGAGCCGCGGCTCGGTGGGTTCGTAGTAGCCCCATTCCAGCTTGCCGCCCTCGGCGGTGGCCGGGTCGCCGGTATCGCGCATGTAGGACGAATTGCCCTGATCGCGGAACAGCGGATACCCGATCTCGCGGCCGGTCCCGGCGAAGGTGTCGAAGGGCCCGAAGAACATCAGCGGATGCTCGAACGGCATCAGAGGCAGCGCGGCACCGGCCATGGCGGCCAGCGGCGGCCCCCAAATGCCCGCCGACAGCACCACGACGTCGGTGCGAATATAGCCCCGGCGGGTCTCGACGCCGCAGACCCGGCCGTTGCGGACGTCGATGTCCAGCGCCGGCGTATGGCCGAAGGTCTGCAGCCGGCCGCTGGCCACGGCACGCTCGATCAGCACGCCGGCGACGCGCTGTGAGCGCGGCACCACCAGCCCCGCGTCCGGATCCCACATCGCGCCCTGGATCAGGTCCTGCTCCAGCAGCGGGAACCGTCGCTTGGCTTCCGCCGAGCCGATCAGCGACACGTTGGTACCGAAGGCCTTGCCCGAGCCGACCTTGCGCTCCAGCTCGGCCATCCGCGCGTCGTCGCCCACACGGGCAACCTCCAGGCCGCCAACCCGGCTGTAATGGCCGAGCGACTCGTAGAACTGCCGGCTGTAGACCGTGGTGTAGCACGACATGCGGTCGTGCGAGGTCATGTAGCAGAAGTCGGAGGCGTGCGAGGTCGAGCTGATATCCGACGGCACCGCCGACTTGTCCAGCCCGACGATGTTCGACCAGCCCTGTTCGATCAGGTGATGGGCGACCGAGGCGCCGACGATGCCGCCCTGGCCGACGATCACCACATCCGCTTGTTCGGGTAACTTAGACATGCTCGATCTCCTGAGCCTGAAGGTGCGGTCCGAATGATTCCGGGGCGCTAGGCGCGACCGTCGGGCGCCGCCGATGACGGCGAACCCGAGGCATCGACGTCGCCGGCGGTGGAGGCGAGCGCCGACAGACGCTTTCGGCGCCAGGCTTCGGTACTGCCGACCTGATTGAAGGTGTTGATATGCAAGCCGGCGACGTTCAGCTCCGGCGCCGCCAGCAGGGGCGCCAGGTCGTCCAGCAGCGCGTCCGGCGTGAATTGCGAGGGGCCCGTCAACCGTCCCCACATGCGCTTGTTGCCGCGCAGAAAGCGTGTCGAGTCGCCCAGACCGATGCGCAGCGCGATGCCCAGCAGCCGGCGCCGCTCGATCACCCCGGGAATGCCGACATGCATCGGCAGATCGACCCCGCGGCCACGCACGCCCTGCAGCCAGTCGCGGATCCGCGCGGCATCGAAACACAGCTGCGTGACCATGTGACCGGCGAGGAAGCACTTGGCGTCCAGCGCCTCGTCCAGCGTCTCGGCCGCGATGAGGGCGTGCCCCTCCGGATAGCAGGGCACCCCGACGCTGCGCAGGCCGGGCGCGATCTCGGCCAGTGCCTCGATCAGCCGGCATCCGTGATCGAACGGCCCGGCGACGTGATCGCCGTCGCCGCCGACGACGAAGACATCCCGTACCCCTGCCTCGGTCAACCGGCTCATGCCGGTCTCGAGATGGCTGCGGCTGGCGAAACGCCGGGCCGCGAGATGCGGCACGGCGACATGCCCGAGGGCCGCGACCTGCGCCGCCAGTTCGACGGTCGCATCGATCCCGCGGGTCGGCGAGCAGGTCACGGTCACGACCGCATGGGCCGGCAGCGCCCGCGCGGCCTCGAGCGCACCGCGCATGGGAATGATCTCGTATCGCGGTCGCCGTAGTGCCCGGCCCAGGGCCTGCTCGGCCGTCATGACCCGGCGCGCTTCGTCGGCGATGCCCCCGGGGGCTGACGCCCCTGCCGGTTCGCGGCGCTTTTCGTTGCAGAACGGTGTCACGGCGACGCGCCTCCTCGAGCGGTTTCAAGCCGCCGCGAGCGGGCCCCGGATCGGGCTCGCTCGCGGTTCGTACGCCAGCCAAATTACGCGGGCATCGGGCACGTCAAAGGCCTGATCGCGACCACCACGATCGAAAATGCGTCATCGCCGGATCGCGTCGACGGCGCCTCGCCCCCCTTGCGGACGACGCGCGACGGCGACCATGTCGGCCGCGCGGCGCCGCCGCCCGGAATCGGCCCGCATGTCGCGGTGAACTAATCCGATGTCGTGCCTGCAACGCTCGCGCCGGGCGGCCCCGGGTAGCTTGGATTCGCGATGGCGTCGGCGAGGTCGTCTCGCCGGCCCGCTGTGGTCGGTGCGTCCGATCGATTCGCGCTAACGCGGCGATCCCGCCATGTCGCCCCGGTCCGCTTGCAAGAACGGCGGCCTGCCTCTCAGACCTTTCAGGAGAAAAATCCATGCGCTCCGCGAACAACATGAATCATCAGCAGAACATCGATCAGCGTGACCGCCATGTGCCGGTCAACCTGCGTCAGAGCGGCGACCCGGGCATCCAGATGCTCATGTCGACGCGGGTGCGCAAGTCGCCCTACTGGCATCTGTCGGTCGAGGCCGGCTGCTGGCGCGCGACCGTCTATAACCGTATGTATCACCCGCGCGGCTATGTGCGCCCCGAGGACGGCGGCGCCATGATCGAGTACCGCGCGCTGATCAACGACGTCACCCTGTGGAACGTCGCGGTCGAGCGTCCGATCCGGGTCAAGGGGCCGGACGCCGAGGCGTTCTGCGACTACGTCTGCACGCGCGACGTCACGCGGGTCGCCCCGATGCGCGGCCGCTACGTCGTGCTCTGCGACGCCGAGGGCCACGTGCTCAACGATCCGGTGATGCTGCGCCTGTCCTACGACGAATTCTGGTTCACGATCAGCGACTCCGATCTCGCCTACTGGTTCAAGGGTGTGAACATCGCCCGGGATTTCGACGTGACGATCGACGAGATCGACGTCTCGCCGCTGCAGATCCAGGGCCCGAAATCCGAAGCGCTGATGATCGACCTCGTCGGCGAAGGCGTGCGCGAGATTCCCTATTACGGTCTGATGGCCGGGATCATCGACGGCGTCGACGTGATCGTCTCGCAGACCGGCTTCACCGGGGAGAAGGGCTACGAGGTCTACGCCTATGATTCGACAGTCAATGCGGAGACGGTCTGGAACGCCATTCTGCGCGCCGGCGAGCCGCACGATCTGATGGTCATCGCCCCGGCGCATCACCGCCGGATCGCCGCCGGCATCCTGTCCTACGGCCAGGACATGGACCACGAAACCAACCCGTTCCAGTGCAACCTCGGCCACATGGTCCCGCGCAAGAAACAGGCGGACTACATCGGCAAGGCGGCTCTGGAGCAGACCCGCGAGCAGATCAAAGCCGGCACACCGCCGTTCACGCATCAGCTTGTCGGCCTCAGACTCGGCGGCAAACCGGTCGAGGACTATGCCGCCGACTTCTGGCTTCTGGCCCGGGACGCCGACAGCGAACCGTGCGGCTACATCACCTCGCCGTGGTATTGCCCGGAACTCGACACCAATATCGCCATGGGCTACGTGCCGGTGGCGGATGCGGCGCTCGGCACCGACTTAGTCGCCTGGCTACCGGAGGTCTACCAGCCGATGCCGGGCTATCCGGTCGCAGCCGAAGTCGTCGACATGCCCTTTCGCGAGTCGGTGAACAAGAGCTCGCGCGAGCAGGCTAAGGCGCACGGACGCGACTACGCCTATTGAATCACCTGACCCGATCCGACCCGCCCGCGACATCGCGGGCGGGTTCCACCGCGCCCGGGCGGCGTATCGGCTGCCATGCCGCGGTCACAGCGGCGGCGCCGGGTGCCGGAGACTCACTGAAACAAGCACGCCGCCGCCATGAATCCCAGCCCCGCCGGCGGCCTGCCCGGAATCAGCTGTAGCCGGCGAGCTCGGGTTGGCGTTCCATCCAGGGCTGCATGCGCGCGAAGGCTTCCTCGATCTTCTCCATGGAGGTGGAGTAGCTGATCCGCAGCAGATCCGAGGAGTGCTCGCCGAAGGCATCGCCCGGAATCACGCAGACGCCGGTCTCCTCCAGCATGCGCATGGCCAGCTTGCCGGCGTCCACACCGTGCGGCAGCGACGGCGCGATGTAGAACGCGCCCTGCGGCCAGTAACCGGTCAGCCCGGGCGTGTCGGCAACCAGATCCACGACCCGGTCACGCCGGCGCGAGTACTCGCGCACCATGCTGTCGACGCAGCTCTGGTCGCCCAGCAGCGCGGCCACGCCCGCCCACTGCGCCGGCGTGCTCGCCACCGTGGTGGTGAACATGTGATAGCGGCGCAGGGTGCGGATGGTGTTCTGGTCGGCCACGATCCAGCCCACGCGCAGGCCGGGCATGGCGTAGGTCTTGGAAAAGCTCGAGACCACCGCCACGCCGTCCAGATCCGTGGCGCAGGAGAGCACGCTCGGGTAGTCGATGTCGTCGAGAATCAGCCGGTCGTAGACCTCGTCCGACAGGATCTCGACGCCGCGATAGGCCGCTTCCTGGCAGAGCCATTCGATGGTCTCGCGCGGATAGACCGTGCCGGTCGGGTTGCTCGGCGAATTGAGCACGATCGCGTGCGTGTTCGGCCCGATCATGTTGATGATGCGCTCGGGGTCGATCTGGTGGCCTTCGCTGGCCTTGGTCGGCACCGTGCGCACCTGGCCGCCGTTCATGCGGATCAGCGGCGCATAGAGCAGGAAGGTCGGGTCGGCGATGATGAACTCGCGCCCGGGCGCGGCCATCGCGGTGATCAGCAGATAGATGCCCTCGGTCGCCCCGGTCGTGACCAGGAAGTTGTCCTCCGAGAGCGTGCTGCGATACTGGTCGTTGTAGTAGTCCTTGAGCGCGGTCAGCAGTTCCGGCAGGCCCGCATCCATGGTGTAGCCGGTCTGGCCGGCCTCCAGCGCGTGAATATGCGCGTCGATGATGTGGCGCGGGGTACCGAAGTCCGGCTGGCCGATCGACAGATGCACCACATCGTCGAGTTCGGCAGCGCGGTTGACCATGCGGCGGATGCCCGAGATCGGAATCGCGTGCATGGCCGGATTCCAGACCAGGCGATCGCGGACGTAGCGATCCTCCGGATCCGAAGCCAGTACCTGCGTGTCGTTGTCCAGATTCGCGACCATGCCCACCTCTTGCGCGCCGACGGATGGCGGCCCCGCCAACCGGACCGCTAGCCGCGAGCGTAGGCTGGTCCTGCGAGCCCGGTCAAGACAAGTTTTGACGGGCCTCCCGCCGGTATTGACGCTTTGCGAAGGCTCTGGGTAACGTGCCGTATGAATCGATACCGCGCGCACCCCCGTGACCACGCCCTGCGGGGATGCACATGACCGCCTCGAAAACGCCACCAGCCGATCCGCATCCGCGCATCACCGTTCTCGGCGGCAGCGCCGAGGGGCCGGCCGGCCTGGACCGGCTCGCCGGGCTCGGCGACATCCGGATCGCCACCGACGAGGTGAGCCTGCGCGACGCCCTGCCCGGCACCGAGATCCTGCTGGTCACCGACTTCCGCACCGACGCCCTCGAGGCGGCCTGGCCGGCCGCGGACCGCCTGCAATGGGTGCACGCGGCCAGCGCCGGTGTCGATCAACTGATGTTCGATGCGCTGATCGAATCGGACATACCGGTGACCAACGCGCAGGGCATCTTCGATCGCAGCATCGCCGAATACGTGCTCGGCGCGATCCTCATGTTCGCCAAGGACACCCGCAACAACATCCGCTATCAGCAGGAGCGGCGCTGGGTGCACCGGGACACCGAAACAGTGGCCGGCAAGCGGGTCCTGGTCGCCGGCGCCGGCTCCATCGGCCGCCGGATCGGCGCGCTGTGCCGGGCCGTCGACATGCACGTGACCGGCATCGCGCGGCGCGCGCGCGAGGCCGACGACGTCTTCGAAGCGATCCACGCCGCCGATGACCTCGACACCCATCTGGCCGAGGCCGACTACGTGGTGGTGGCCGCGCCGCTGACCGAGGCGACCGAGAACTGGTTCGACGCCGGCCGCTTCCGCGCCATGGCCGGGCACGCCCGCTTCATCAACATCGGCCGCGGTCCGATCGTGGTCACCGAAGACCTTGTCGCGGCGCTGAACGACGGCGAGATCGCCGGCGCGGCCCTGGACGTCTTCGAGCAGGAACCGCTGCCGGCCGATCACCCGCTCTGGGGCATGGACAACGTGCTGATGTCGGCCCACATGGCGGGCGATTTCATCGGCTGGCGCGAGGCATTGATCGATCAGTTCATCGACAACCTCGCCCGCTGGCAGGCCGGCGAACCGCTGTTCAACCGCGTCAGCAAGAAACACGGCTACGCACCCGGCGGCGGCTGACGCCTTTGAAATCCCGCACTCCGCCCCGATGACTGATACACAGGCGCGCGCGACCGCGCCGTCGACTGCCGAACAAACAGGACCGAGGACGCTCATGATCGAATCGTATCTTCTGAAGAATCTCTCCGGGTATATCGACGGCCAGTGGGTCGAGGCGGATTCGGGCGCCACCCTCGAGGTGGCGAACCCGGCCAACGGCAAGACCCTGGCCGAGGTCCCGAAGATGGGCAGCGCAGAGACCCAGCGCGCGATCGCCGCCGCCAAGCGGGCGCTGGCCGAGCCCCGGGACATCGCCACCCGGCGCGAATGGATGGAGGACATCCGGGACGCCCTGGTCGACGAAAAGGAGGAGATCGGCCGCATTCTCTGCCTGGAGCACGGCAAGCCGTGGAAGGAGGCCCAGGGCGAAGTCGAGTACGCCGCGGGCTTTTTCGACTACTGCGCCAAGCACATGGACGTGCTCGAGCCGACAGAGCTGCCGGAGAAGGCCAAGGACTGCACCTGGACGGTCCACCACCGGCCGGTCGGCGTGGTCGGGCTGATCACCCCCTGGAACTTCCCCATCGGCATGATCGCCAAGAAGATCGCCCCGGCGCTGGCCGCCGACTGCCCGAGCGTGATCAAGCCGGCCGGCGAGACGCCGCTGACCATGATCGCGATGTTCCAGCTGCTGCACGAGCGCCTGGACCTGCCGAAGGGCATGGTGAATCTGGTGATGGGCTCCTCCAGCGAGATCGGCGGCGAGCTGTGCAGCTCCACCGACGTGCCCATGCTCTCGTTCACCGGCTCGACCGAGGTCGGTAAGCTGCTCATCGACCAGACCCAGGATCAGGTCAAGAAGCTGGGTCTCGAACTCGGCGGCAACGCGCCGTTCATCGTCTTCGACGACGCCGATCTCGATCTCGCGGCCACGCAGCTCATCGGCAACAAGTTCCGCGGCGGCGGCCAGACCTGCGTCTGCGCCAATCGCATCTACGTGCAGTCCGGTGTGTACCGGGAATTCACCGACAAGGTGGTCGAGAAGGTCAAGGCGCTCAAGGTCGGCGACGGCATGGACGACCACATCGACGTCGGCCCGCTGATCAACAAGGCCGGCTTCGAGAAGGTGCAGAATCACGTCGCGGACGCGCTCTCCAAGGGCGCCGAACTGGTCGCCGGCAAGCATCCGGACGAGCTCGACGCCGACAAGAACCTGTTCTACACGCCCACCGTGATCACCGGCGTGACCCACGACATGGCCTGCTGCAGGGAAGAGACCTTCGGCCCGCTGGTGCCGATGATCGCGTTCGACAACGAGGAAGACGCGGTCACGCTCGGCAACACCACGGAGTTCGGCCTGGCTGCCTATGTGTTCACCAACGACGCCAAACGCGCCGAGAAGACCATCCGCGGCCTGCACTTCGGCCACTGCGGCTGGAACACCGGCACCGGCCCGGCGCCGCATGCGCCCTTCGGCGGCATGAAGCAGTCCGGCATCGGCCGCGAAGGCGGCGATGAAGGCATGCTGGAATTCGTCGAGGCCCAGACGGTGCCGCGAGGCAAGTAGCCCGGTCGCGCCACGCGCAGTCGACGGATCGAGGCCGGCGAAAAATTCTCGCCGGCCTTTTCATGTCTGCCCGTCGAAGCGACGCGCCACCGGAGACACCGACGATTGCAGCGCCCGGCCCGGCCGGCGTATGTTGCGGGTCGGGCTGGCGCCCAACCCGTGCGAGCCAACTCTATCCCAGACCAACCGGAACCGACGCAGTGAAAGCCTACTTCGACTCGACCCAGAACGCGCACGTACCCAAGAGCTATCTGACCCGCGGCCAGATGCGCGCGCCCCAGGAGATCCCGGCGCGCACCCCGCCTCTGCTGGCCGCGCTGGAAGGCCTGGACATCGAGATCGGCACCCCGACGGATCACGGCATGGCGCCGATCTCGAAGATTCACGACCTCGGTTATCTGCGCTTCCTCGAGTCCGCACACCGGCGCTGGATGGCGATCCCGGACGACTGGGGCAACGAGGTGATGTCCAACATCTTCGTGCGCTCACCGAATCCCCTCAAGGGCATTCTGGCCGAATCGGCGCGCTACCAGGCCGACGGCAGCTGCCCGATCGGCGAGGACACCTGGGCGGCGGCCTATGCCTCGGCTCAGACCGCGCTCACCGCGGCGGACGACATCCTCGCCGGCGCGGACGCCGCCTACGGCCTGTGCCGCCCGCCGGGCCATCACGCCCGCCGCGACGGCGCCGGCGGCTTCTGCTATCTCAACAATGCCGCGATCGCCGCCGAGGCGCTGCGCGAGAAGTTCCCGCGCGTGGCCGTTCTCGACCCGGACATGCATCACGGTCAGGGCATCCAGGAGATCTTCTGGGAGCGCGACGACGTGCTCTACATCTCCATCCACGGCGATCCGACCAACTTCTACCCGGTGGTCACCGGCCACGAAGACGAGCGCGGCGAAGGCGCGGGCTACGGCTACAACATCAACCTGCCGATGCCGCACGGCTCACCGGAGCAGGCCTTCTTCGACAAACTCGACGAGGCGATCGCCGCCATCCGGCTGTTCGACGCTGACGTGCTCGTGCTGCCGCTGGGCTTCGATATCTACAAGGATGACCCGCAGGCCAAGGTCGCGGTCTCCAGCGAAGGCTTCGGGCGCATGGGCCGCGCCATGGCCGGACTCGACATGCCGGTCTGCGTGATCCAGGAAGGCGGCTACGACGTCGACAGCCTGGAGACCAACGCCACGCAGTTCTTCAGCGGCCTGCTCGGGCGATAAGCGCGGCAGGACGCCGTCCGACAGATCCGTGCCGGCACCGCCGGGCGCGGACAGTCGACCACCGGTCCGGCGGTGTCGATCTGCCGCTCGTCGCGGGCTCCGGGCTCCGGGCTCCGGCAGGAATGGCGCGCGAAAACCGGCGTCCGGGGCCGTCTCCTAAGCCCGGGATTCCCCGATCGGACACATCGGCGCCGATGACCGCAGCCGGCACCCCCCCATGGTGCCGCGAGCCGCCGCCGGGCCACGCGCGGGCCGGCAGGCCCGATACGACCGCCTCGGGAGGCGTCGCCTCCACGGCAGGACCGCGCCGAGACCCGACGCTCGGCCGTGGTCGACGAGCGGCCCGTCGGCGCGCCGAAACGAGGCGCCCCGCAGGACACGACGATTGGGGCCCGAGGCGACACGCGGCGATCGCTTTGGCCGATCGCCCTTGAACTCACGCCCATCGGCCGCAACGCCGGTAGACGGCAGCGCCGCGCGCGGCTGCATGCCTCACCCAGCCACCCGGAGGGTATCCATGTCGGACAAGATCGCTTTCATCACCGGCGCCAACCGCGGCATCGGCCGCAGCATGGCGCACCACCTGGCCGCGGCCGGCGTCGGCGTGATCGGCACCTACCGCAGTCATCGCGACGAGGCCGACGCCGTGGTACGCGAGATCGCCGAGGCCGGCGGCCGCGCCGCCATGCTCGAACTCGACGTCGGCGACAGCACGGCTTTCGCCGGTTTCACCGAGCGCCTCGCGGCCACGCTGGCGGACACGTTCGATCGCGCCGACCTGGACTTCGTCGTGCACAACGCCGGCGATGGCATCCTCGCGCCCTACGAGGACACCAGCGCCGACGACCTGGACGCGCTCTACCGGGTCCACTTCAAGGGCCCGTTCCTGCTCAGTCAGCAGTTGCTGCCGCTGATCGCCCGCGGCGGGCGCATCCTGAACGTCTCCACGGCGGCAACACGCTTCGTGCTGGACAACCACTGTGCCTATTCGGCCATGAAGAGCGCGCTGGAGGTGACCACCCGCTACATGGCCAAGGAACTCGGCGATCGCGGCATCACCGTCAACGCGATCGCGCCGGGCGCGGTGGAGACCGATTTCGCCGGCGGTGCGGTACGCGACGACCCCGAGCTGAACGCGCATTTCCGCGCGATCACGCCGCTGGGACGCACCGCCGGGCCGGACGACATCGGCGCGGCGGTGGCCGGCCTGCTCTCCAGCGATTTCGCCTGGCTCAACGGCGAACGGATCGAGCTGACCGGCGGACAGTCGCTTTGATGCCGCCGGCGGGGCGCGCAGCGGTCGGCCGTGGCCGGTGGTCGCGCCAACGCCGCGACGCCCGCCTACACCCGTCGATCCGCTGAGGCCGCCCCACCGGGCGGGCGGTCAAAGCACCACGGTCCGGCGCCCGTTGACCAGCACCCGGTCCTCGAGATGGTCGCGCAGGCCGCGGGCGAGCACGGCCTTTTCGACGTCCTTGCCGTAACGCACGAGGTCGCCGACCGAATCGCCGTGACCGACCCGGACGACGTCCTGGTCGATGATCGGGCCCTGGTCGAGTTCGGCCGTGACGTAGTGGCAGGTCGCCCCGACCTGCTTCACGCCGCGTGTCCAGGCCTGCCGATAGGGCGACGCCCCCACGAAGCTCGGCAGGAAACTGTGGTGGATGTTGATGATGCGGCCGGCGAAACGCTCGCACAGCGCCGGCGGCAGAATCTGCATGAAGCGCGCCAGCACCATCGTCTCGCCCCCGGATTCCAGAAACAGCCGCTCGATCTCGGCCCAGGCCTCGGCCTTGTCGTCGCCGCCCATCGGAACGTGGTGGTAGGGGATGCCGTGCCATTCGACCAGCCCACGGGCATCGTCGTGGTTGGAGATGACGCAGGGGATCTCGATGTCGAGTTCGCCGGACTCCCAGCGTTCCAGCAGATCGTAGAGACAGTGCTTCTGACGCGAGACCAGAATCACCACGCGCTTGCGCACCGCACTGTCGCTGATCCGCCAGTCCATCTCGCATTCGTCGGCGATGGTCGCGAACCGACGCCGCAGCTCGGCGAGTCCGCAGTCCACGGAATCCGCGCGGACCTCGACACGCATGAAGAAACGGTTGTCGTCCTCCTCCGCATGCTGACTGGAACGCAGGATCCAGCCGCCGAGTTCGGCGAAGAAGCCGGCCACTCGGGCCACGATGCCGACGCGGTCGGGGCAGGAAAAACAGAGGGTGTAGTGCTGGGTATGGTTCATGGCCTCGCGTCTGGCGACGTTGAAAAATCGACCCGCATGGTAGCGCGAGCCGCCGCAGCGCGCCGCGACACCTAGCCAGGTCCTACAATGAGGCTCGAATCCGGACGGGTGACCCATGACCCGAGCAGTACGCAAGATCGTTCACGTCGACATGGACGCCTTCTATGCGTCGGTGGAGCAGCGCGATGCGCCCGAGCTGCGCGGCCAGCCGGTGGTGGTGGCCAAGCGCGGCGCGCGTTCGGTGGTGACCGCGGCCAGCTACGAAGCCCGCGTGTTCGGCGTGCACTCGGCCATGCCCGCCCTGCGCGCCGAGCGGCTGTGCCCGCAGGCGGTGTTCGTCGATCCGGACTTCGCCCGCTATCGCGCCGCCTCGCAGCAGATTCGCGAGATCTTCCACCGCTATACCGAGCTGGTGGAACCGCTGTCGCTGGACGAGGCGTATCTGGATGTGACCCGCCCGCGCATCCCCTCGCCTTCGGCGACCGAGACCGCGCGCGCGATTCGCGATGCCATCCGCGCCGAAACCGGCCTGACCGCCTCGGCCGGGATCGCCCCCAACAAGTTTCTGGCCAAGATCGCCTCGGACTGGCGCAAGCCGGACGGCCAGTTCGTGCTGCCGCCGCACCGGGTCGAGGCATTTCTCACGGCCCTGGACATCGGCCGGATCCCGGGCGTGGGGCCCAAGATGAAGGCGCGGCTGACGGCCATGGACGTCCACACCGTCGGCGATCTGCGCGCGCTCGGCGCGCCCGAGCTGCGCGAGCGTTTCGGACGCTGGGGCCAGCGGCTGCACGAGCTCGGGCGCGGCGTGGACGAGCGCCCGGTGCAACCGCGCCGGCCGTCGGTCCAGGTCTCCAGTGAGGACACGCTGCGCGAGGATCTGCCGCTGGACGCGCTCACGCCGCACATCGAACGCCTGGCCGCCAAGGCCTGGGCCCAGCAGGAGAAAAAACGCCCGCGGGTCGCGCGCACGGTGGTGCTCAAGCTCAAGACCGCGGACTTTCGGATTCTCACCCGCAGCTACACGCCCCCCACACCCCCCGCCTCGGCCGACGAGGTCGCGGCCATCGCCGGGGCCCTGCGCGGCCGCGTCGACCAGGCCGTGGCCAGCCGCTATCGCCTGGTCGGCGTGGGCCTGTCGGGCTTCGTCGACGGCCGCTGCACCGCGGTTCAGCCGAGCCTGCTCTAGCCCTGTCGACGCTTCGGCTCCAGGCGCCGCCGCCGTGGCCGTGGCCGTGGCCGTGACCCAGGCATGCGAGCCGAAGTGCCGGTAGTGGGATGCGCCCGCGCGCAACGCGCGAGCGGCAGGGTCGGGTCGTGGCCCCGGCGATACGCAACCAGGGCCGGTCGACCGAATCACGACATCGAACGGCGGGCACGCCGATGCGTTGCAATCGACCGGAACGCCGCCCCGGCCGTCTCGTGACGATCAGGCTCGGCCGCGCCGAAACGCGTCGGACTGCCCGGCCGCTTGGCCGCCTCGGCGCCAGGGCTAAACACGGCACCGGCTTCAGCCAGAAGCGGGTATCCCGCTGCGACCGCCCCGGCATCCGTCGGGTCGAGACCGGATCAAAAACGCCGGCGAGCCGCTGCGCCCGCGTCGGCGCGACAGCGGCAGGCAGTGCGAGGTCGACTCGGGCGTTGACCGGGCGCGCCGCCTCTGCTCCGATGCCGGCAACCCCTCCACCGGTTTCGACCATGCGCTACGAACTGTTCTATTGGCCCGGCATCCCCGGCCGCGGCGAATTCGTGCGCCTCGCCCTCGAGGACGCGGGCGCCGACTATGTCGACGTGGGCCGGGCGCGCGGCGCGGAGGCGGTCGCCGAAGGGCTCGAGGCCGGCCCGCGGCCGCCGTTCGCGCCGCCCTATCTCCGCGCCGAGGGCCTCGAGGTCTCGCACGTCGCCAACATACTGCTGTTTCTCGGGCCACGGCTGGGACTGGCGCCGGCCGACGAGGCCCTGCACCGGTTCGAGCACGGGCTGCAGCTCACGCTGACCGATTTCACCGCCGAGATTCACGACACCCATCATCCCCTCGGGCCGACGCTCTACTACGCGGACCAGAAGGCCGAAGCCGCCCGCCGCGCCGCAGTGTTCCGCAGCGCCCGTCTGCCGAAATTCCTGGGCTATTTCGAGACCGTGCTCGCAGCCAATCCGGACGGCGGCCACTGGCTGGTCGGGGACGCCTGCAGCACCGCGGATCTGTCGCTTTTCCACGTGGTGACCGGCCTGCGCTACGCCTTTCCACGGGCCGTCGACGCGGCGACAGTCGATACGCCCCGCGTGCTGGCACTGGTGGAACGCGTGGCCGCGCGACCACGACTGGCCGCCTATCTCGCATCCGATCGCCGCGCAGCGTTCAACGAGCACGGCATCTTCCGCCACTATCCGGAGCTGGACGGCGGCATCACCGAAGGAGACGACCGAGATGGACCGTGACTTCTGGCTCGAACGCTGGGCGCACCAGCAGATCGGCTTTCATCAGCCCGAGGGCCACCCGGCGCTGGCCGCACACTGGGGCGCGCTCGGTCTGGAGCGCGGCACGCGGGTGCTGGTGCCGCTGTCGGGCAAGAGCGTCGACATGGCCTGGCTGGCGGCACAGGGCCACGACGTGACCGGCGTGGAGCTCAGCGAAATGGCCGCCCGGGCCTTTTTCGATGAGCGGGATCTCGCAGCCGAGCGTAGCCGCGCCGGCGCGTTCGATCGCCATGCCGCCGGCGGCGTCGAGATCCTGGTCGGCGATTTCTTCGACCTGTCCGCCGCCGCCCTGGCGAGCTACGATGCCGTCTACGACCGCGCGGCGCTGATCGCCCTGCCCCCTGCGACCCGGCAGCGTTACGCCGAGCACCTGCTGTCCGGCCTGCATGCCGGGACCCGGCTGCTGCTGATCACCCTGGACTACGATCAACGACTGATGGACGGGCCGCCGTTCGCGGTTTCGGACGACGAGGTTCAGAGGCTGTTCGGCGAGCGCTGTCGAATCACCTGTCTGGACGAACGGCGCGGTCCGGCGGACAGCGCGCACCTGCGCGAGCGCGGGCTCGACGAGGTCGCCGAGCGAGTCTACCGGCTCGTGCGCCGCTGACGGCGCCCGCCCGGGGCGCCGGGCCCGGCCGCTCGCCGCCGCGATAGCGCAGCGCCGGGCGCGCGAGCGACCAGGCCGGTGGTCGTCATCGTACGACGACTAGAACAGGCCGCGCAGGACCAGACTGACGCCCATGGCTGAGAGCATGGCGAACACGACCGCGCGCAGCCGGCGCTCGGGCAGTCGGTCGCGGACATACTGCCCGAACATCTGACCCGCGGCCGAGGGCGCGATACAGACGAGTGTGGCGATCAGCTCGGCCCGGCCGTAGACACCTAGCGCCGACAGCCCGGTCGACAGCAGGGTCGAGGCCAGCAGGAACATCACGCAGATGACGAGCGCGAACTGCTCTCGCGGCATCCGACAGGCGACGAAGACCGGAATCGAAGGGAAACTCACGAACGACGTCATGCCGGCGAGCAGCCCCGAGAGCGCGCCGGAAGCCAACTGCGCCCGCAGCCGAAGCGGCGTCGCGATGCGCGGCTGCCAGCCCGTCAGCTGGACGGCAACGAAGATCAGTATCAGCGCCCCAACCAGCACCAGCAGCCGCTCGTGGCCCGCACTCGAGAGCACGGCGAGCCCCGCGATCATGCAGACGGCGAGCGTAGCGTAGAACGGGAGATAGGCGCGCGCGGCCGCCAGAGCCCGCCGATTCTGTATCAACTGAACGACGTTGGCCGCCATCACCGGGGCGATCGAGATCGCGATCGCCGTGGGTACGGACAGAAGAAAACTGGCCAGCGGGATGGTCACCATCGGCTGACCGAAGGCCGCCGCACCCTTGACGAAGCCCCCGAGCAGATAGACCACGATCAGGGCGGCGAGTACGGCCGGCGCGAGTGGACTCAGTTCCGGCATGGCGCTCCGATGACCGGTCGGCCCGGCCGGCAAAGCGCCGCATTATAGCCGCGGCGTCAGTCGTTGCGACGCGCCGCGTCCAGCCGCTGCTTGAGCCCCCGCCCGGCCAGCCCGAGCCCGCCGCAGATCAGCAGTGCGACCATCACATAGACCCATGGGGGCAGGTCGCGCCCGACCGCGAGCACGTACAGATAGGGCGCGGTGTAGCACAGCGCCCAGAGAAAGACGAGCAGCGCGAGCGGCTTCTGCCGGCGGATGTGATGGAACAGCCAGCCGCTGATCAGCAGGAACGGCACCGTGGTCACCAGATAGATGAGCACGAACAGCAACGGATTGACGTGATGGGTCTCCGCGACCCCGTTGAGATAGTCGATCATCGTGATGGTTCCGGCAAAACGGTGGTCGCGCAGCCGCGCGGGGCGCCGTTCGACACGATACGGCCTTACACGCCCGGCGGATACACCCGCACGCCGATCGTTTGCCGGCGCTGCCGCCGCGGCTAGAATGCGGGTTCATTCCGCGTCAGGCGACCCGCCATGCAACCCGCCCTGCTCCGCCGCTTCATGAACGTGTGGCCGCCGTTCGCCGCGAGCGGCATTCACGTCACCGATCTGCGCCGCGACTGGTCATACGCGCGCGTGGAACTGCGGCTACGGCCCTGGAACCGAAACTACATGGGCACCCAGTTCGGCGGCAATCTGTTCAAGATGTGCGACCCCTTCTGGGCGATCATGGCGATCGAACGCCTGGGCCGCGGCCATATCGTCTGGGACGCGGCCGGCGCGATCGATTTCCTGGCCCCCGGCCGCGGCACGGTCCACGCCGAGTTCGCCTTCGACGACGCCCTGCGCGACGAGATCATCGACATCACGGCCACCGGCAAGAAACATCTGCGCTGGTTCGAGAATGACATCGTCGCCGCCGACGGCACCGTCGTCGCCCGCATGCGCAAGCAGCTCTATATCCGGCGCAAGCCGCCCCGTAACCGGGGCCGGCGCCGGCGCGGCAAGCGCTCGGAGGCCTAGCGCGGCGATCGTCCCGGTCGACCCCGCGCCGCGAACCGCGCGGTGGCAGGCCGGGCGCTCATCGACCGGGGGCGAGAGTAGCGACGACCGGCGCGCGGCATCATCGGCCGGCCGGGTTCCAATCGCCCCGCGAGCGCAGGCCCGACCGCGCGCACCGGCGGTCGCCGCTACCGAGGCATGGCCTGCAGCGTCCGCCATCGCAGTCAGTCGATGGACAGCAGCTCGGCCAGGCGCTCCGGCGGCATGGGTCGGGCCAGCAGGAAACCCTGGGCCCGCGGGCAGCCGAGTTCGCGGATCCGGGCCAGCTGATCCTCGGTCTCGATGCCCTCGGCCGTGATCTGCAGCGAGAGCGTGCGGCCCAGATCGATGATCGCGCGCACGATCGCCAGCGTGCGATCGTAGCGCAGCATTCGCAGCACAAAGCTCCGATCGATCTTGATCGTGTCGATCTCGTATTGATCGATGTAGGCCAGAGCAGAGTAGCCGGTACCGAAATCGTCCAGCGCGACGCGCACGCCCCGCGCGCGCAGCCGCATCAGCAGTTCAGCGACGCGACCATCGTTTTGCAGGAACAGCGTTTCGGTGATCTCCAGTTGCAGCAACCGTGCCGGCAATCCCGTGACGCTCAGAATGGAAGCCAGGCGGTCGAGAAAGCCGTGGTGACGCAGCTGGGAGACGGAGACGTTGACGCTGACGCCCAGCTCACGGTTGTCGAGTTGCGCGTTCCAGGCCGCGACCTGGGCACAGGCGAGCTCCAACAGACGGCCGCCGAGTTCGACCACGACGCCGATCTCCTCCGCAATCGACATGAACACCGCGGGCGGCACATCACCGCGCTGAGGGTGACACCACCGGGCGAGTGCTTCGACCTCATCGAATCGGCCGGTGGTCGGATCGTAGATCGGCTGGTAATGGAGCGTGAACTGGTCTTCGGCCAGCGCCTGGCGGATATCGTTCTGCAGGGCCAGCGTCTCGATCACCTCCGAGCGCATCGAATCAGTGTACAGACTGTACTGTCCGTGGCCCTTGAATTTAGCCGCATACATGGCGATATCGGCGTCCCGCAACAAGGCCTCCGGCGTGTCGTGGCCACGTCCGATCGCCACGAGACCGATGCTGGCCGAGGTGAACAAGTCCTGGCCCTGGATCCGGAACGGCGCCCGCAGGCGTTCGAGCACGCGCTCGGCCAGGGCCACGGCGTCCGATTCGTCGACGGCCGAACGCTGCACGATCACGAATTCGTCGCCACCCACCCGCGCGAGCGTATCCGCATCCCCGACACAGCACTCCAGACGGCGCGCCATTTCCATGAGCAGCAGATCGCCCGACCTGTGGCCCAGGCTGTCGTTGACCAGCTTGAAACGATCGAGATCCATGAACAGCACATAGCCGGACGCCGCAGGACCGCCCGCATCGTTGCCGGAGAGCAGCGATTCGAGCGAATCCATCACGTTGGCGCGGTTGCGCAGCCCGGTCAGATCGTCGTGAGAGGCCGCGTACTTGAGGCTCTCCTCCATGCGCTGGCGCTCGGCGAGCTTGGCCTGCAGGGCGATCTTCTCGGCATGTACGATCCGCGCCTGGTTGGCCACCGCCTCGGCCTGCTTGCGCTCGCTGACGTCGCGCTGGACCGACACCCAGTGGGTGAACCAGCCGTGTTCGTCGGCGACCGGCACGATGCTCAGCTCGACCCAGAACGGCGCCCCGTCCCGGCGATAGTTGCGCAGCTCGATCTCGATCGGTCGCCAGTGCTCGAGGGCGGCGCGCAGGCGATCGAGCGCGGCGCGGTCGGTGTCCGCGCCCTGCAGAATGCGCGGCGTATCCCCCAGCACATCGGCCTCGGCGTAGCCGGTCGTCCGCGTGAAGGCCGCGTTGCAATAGACGATGCGCGGCCCCGGCCGATCGATCGGCTCGGCCTCGGTGATCAGCACCGCATCGTTGGCATTCACGACCACGGACTCCAGCAGCCGCAGCCGTTCGCCGTAGGGCCCGGGCAGCGGCGGCTCGGCCACACCGGCCCCGCCGTCGGGGGCGGTCAGTTGCCGAGCGATCTGGACGCCGTGCGTCTCCAGGACGTAGGTCTGCGCCGCACTCAGGCCGGCACGGGCGCGGCTGTCGGTGATCAGCAGCGCACCGAGCAGGCGCCGCACGTGATCGCGGACCGGCACGAAGACGGCGAACCGGGGCCTCGAACCCGAGCCGTCGGCGATCTCCGGCACCGCCCAGTCCGTCTGCCGTTCGGTGTCGTTGGCGATGAGCAACGCGCGGTCAACGCCGGGCGCGCTTGGCTCGGCCCAGGCCGCCGGCCGTTTCACCCCGGAGGCGGCGGCCTGCGCGCCAATACGCACCGTCGGCGACAGCCAGTCGTCCTGCAGACGGTACAGCACGGCCGTGGGCGCCTCGATCGAATACGCGGCGCTGCGCATCAGTTGCATCAGACCCGCGTCGACCGCCGGCTGCTGCCCGCCCCGGGCATTCGCATCATTTCGATATTCGTAACTCATGGGGACTCATGGCGATGGCGAACACGGCCGTAGGCAGACGGGCCGTTGCATTGTGACGGTATCGGCCGCGAGCGCCACAAGCTGACGCCCACGCGGGCGCAACGTCGATCTTCCGTTAACGTCGAGTATCCGGTGACGAAGCCGCGAACGATGTGGTCCCGCATGGGCCCGGAAATCGGGCGATCGGTTCGCTGTACGCCATCGCAGCCTCTCGCGGATTCATCCGGAGACGCGCTGGAATCGACGATGGCGTCCCGGGCTGGCCCAATCAGAGCCATAGACGACGCGAAAAGTTGCCGTGGCCCAAGAACGCATATTGAGTTCCGACGGCCGGTGCATACATTCTATTAACTGCGAACAGGCCATGGCCGGTCGCTTCGACTCAACGGAAACGGGCGTGGAATACAAGGACTACTACAAGACTCTCGGCGTGAGCCGCGACGCCTCGGCGGACGAGATCAAGCGTGCCTATCGCAGGCTCGCGCGCAAATATCACCCGGATGTCAGCAAGGAACCCGATGCCGCGGACAAGTTCCGGGCCGCCAACGAAGCCTACGAGGTGCTCAAGGACCCGGAAAAGCGCGCCGCCTACGACCGCATCGACCCCGACGCGGCGCGCGCATCGGGCGCACGCGGTGGCGGTTTCCAGCCGCCGCCGGATTGGGACCGCGGCTTCGAGTTCCACGGCGGCGGCTACACCGGCGGCGATTCCGCGGACTTCAGCGATTTCTTCGAATCGCTGTTCGGGCGCGGTTTCGCCGGCGGGCCGGGGGCGGCTGCTGGCGGCCCGCGTCAACGCGGCGGCATGCGGGGCCGGGACCACGTCGCCCGCGTCGAGATCGATCTCGAGGATGCGTTTACGGGTGCCACGCGCGACCTCACGCTGAATGCGCCCGATACCGACGCGCAGGGCCGCGTGACCCACCGGGAACGCACGCTGCGGGTGCGCATTCCCAAGGGCGTGCGCGCGGGGCAGCAGCTGCGCCTGTCCGGCCAGGGCATGCCGGGCATGGCCGGCGGCGAGGCCGGCGACCTTTACCTGGAGATCGCCTTCCGCGCGCACCCGCATTTCCGGGTCGACGGCGCCGACCTGATTCTGGACCTGCCGGTCGCCCCCTGGGAGGCCGCGCTCGGGGCCACGGTCAAGGCGCCGACGCCCGCCGGGCCGGTCGATCTGCGGATACCGCCGAACTCCAACGGCGGCCGGCGCCTCCGGCTCAAGGGCCGGGGCCTGCCCGGCGCCACGCCCGGCGATCTCTACGCCGTGCTCCGTATCACCCTGCCGCCCGCCGACGACGAGGCCGCACGCGCGCTCTACGAGCGCATGGCCGACGAACTCGCGTTCAATCCGCGTGCACGTCTGGGAGTCTGAACATGTCGCGTGACACCGATACCGTCCTCACCGCCTATATCGTCGAATCGCAGACGACGATCACGCTCGGCCACCTGTGCCGCTCCTGCGGCGTGCACGCCGAATGGGTGCAGCAGCTGGTCGCCGAGGGCGTGCTCGAACCGGCGGCCGCCGGCGAACGCGAGCGCTGGGCGTTCAGCGCCGACAGCGTGCCGCGCGTGCATACTGCCCTGAGGCTGCAGCGCGATCTCGGGCTGAACGTTTCCGGCGTGGCGCTCGCGCTGGAACTCATGGACGAGATCCGAACGCTGCGCCGGCAGCTGGATGCCCACCAGGAGCGCTGAAGCCAAAAACCCGCGGGCCGGCTCAAGCCGCTCCAACGCAGATCGACCGTCCTCGACCGGGCGGCCGCCGTGGCCAGCCGCTCGCATCGCCGAATCCGAGACCGACCATCCGCCGCCAGGCCGATCGCCGCCCCGGCCTCGCGAGCCGGGGCACCGCCGGCCCGACAGGTCAGTTAGGCCGGACAGCGGTCGCGGGCCGCTCTGGCGCTTTCACCGGCCGGATAGCGGGACAGCACAAGACTCAGGTCGCCTTCAACGCCGCCGGTCATGCAAGAGACTCGGCCGGCACCCACCACGCTACATGTTGCGGCCCGCCGTGCGCGTCGGGTCGCGAGCCGCGGGCATCCGCGGCCAATCGATAAACGGTCGGCCACCAGTCCGAGCGGGCCGAACGTGCCACGTGATCAGGTCGACGCTGCTCCGATGAGCGCGACTTATACGCCATGCGCCCGTTCGCGTTCTCAACCCCGTCTTTCGTTCAGGGTTCATGCCGGATGGGTGTCACGCCCCTCGCGGCTGGCCTTGCCGCCCGCAACCACCACCAACGGCCACGCCCCGGTCCCGGGCACGGGCCGCACCTAGACCGGCGCGAGCCCGAGTTCCTCGATCATCTGCTCGCGTATCCGGTATTTCTGCACCTTGCCGGTCACCGTCAGCGGGAAGCTGTCCACGAAACGGATGTAGCGCGGGATCTTGAAGTGCGCGATCTCGCCGTCGCAGAAGGCGCGCAGGCCGGCCTCGTCCAGTGACTGGCCGGCGGCCAGCTGGACCCAGGCGCAGAGTTCCTCGCCGTAGGTCGCGTCCGGCACGCCGACGATCTGGACGTCGGCGATCGCCGGGTGGCCGTAGAGAAATTCCTCGATCTCGCGCGGATAGAGATTCTCGCCGCCGCGAATGACCATGTCCTTGAGCCGGCCGATGATGCGGCAGTAGCCGGCCTCGTCCATCACCGCGAGGTCGCCGGTGTGCATCCAGCCGTTGCGGTCGATGGCCTCGCGAGTGCGCTCGCTGTCGTCCCAATAGCCGCGCATGACGCTGTAGCCACGGGTGCAGTACTCGCCCGGCTCGCCGCGGGGCACCGTCTCGCCGTTCAGATCGACGATCTTGATCTCTAGATGCGGGTGCACCCGGCCGACGGTGGCCACCCGCGCCTCCAGCGCGTCGTCCACGGCGGTCTGACAACTCACCGGAGACGTCTCGGTCATGCCGTAGGCGATGGTGACCTCGTTCATGTGCATCTCGTCGATGACGCGCTGCATGACCGCCCGCGGACAGGGCGAGCCGGCCATGATGCCGGTGCGCAGGCTCGACAGGTCGTAATCGGCGAAATCCGGACGCTCCATTTCCGCGATGAACATCGTCGGCACGCCGTAGAGCGCGGTGCAGCCCTCGGCGGCCACCGCGTCGAGCGTCGCCGCCGGTTCGAACGAGGCCGCCGGATAAACCACGGCGGCGCCGTGGGTGAGCGCGGCCAGATTGCCCATCACCATGCCGAAGCAGTGATACAGCGGCACCGGCACGGCGATGCGATCGGCCTCGGTCGCACCGATGCCCGCGCCCACCAGATAGCCGTTGTTGAGGATGTTGTGATGGGTCAGCGTCGCGCCCTTCGGCCGGCCGGTAGTGCCGCTGGTGAACTGGATGTTGATCGGATCGCGCGGGTTGAGCTCGGCCGCGCGGCTGTCGACCCGGGCGCGCAGCGACTCGGTGGCCTGCTCCGCCAGGGCGTCGAAATTGAACATGCCCGGGGTCGGGGTGTCGCCCAGCCGGATGACCGTACGCAGTTCCGGCAGGCGCCGGCTGATCAGCCGGCCCGGCGCGCACTCGGCGAGTTCCGGGGCCAGGGTCTGCAGCATCTCGATGTAATCGCTGCTGGCGTGCTGCGGCATCACCACGAGGGCGCGGCAGCCGACCTTGTTGAGCGCGTACTCGACCTCGGCCCGCCGATAGGCCGGGTTGAGATTGACCAGGATCAGCCCGAGCTTGGCGCTGGCGTACTGGGTGATCATCCACTCGGCGCAGTTGTGCGCCCAGATACCGATGCGCTCACCCGGCGCCAGCCCCAGCGCCATGAACGCCGCCGCATACGTGTCCACACGCGCCTTCAGCTCGGCGTAATTCCAGCGGATGTTCTGATGCCGGCTCACCAGCGCCGGCCGGTCCGGCCAGCGTGCGGCCACCCGGTCGAACGCCTGGCCGATGGTCTCGTCGAGCAGCGGCGGCTCCGCCGCGCCCTCGGCCACGCTGAGTGCTGGCCCGGTCATGGTCTCCTCCCGGCATCCATCCGATGCCCGCGTGACGGCGTCCATACGGCACCGTCATCTTTTTGTATTCCGTTCGATTACGCCCAACGGCCGTGGCGAACGCAAGTGCCGCCACCCTCGAGGCCGGAGAGCGCCGGACACACACCGCGTGGCCGCACGAGTCCGGCGCCCGCGAGCGCCCGTGATTCAAGACCCGACGACCGCCGCGAGCGCACGCGGCGCCGGCGCCAAGACTTTGGTCGGAGAGCACCGTTCGGCCGGAGCGCACGCGCCGGCACCGGCCTGCGCGAGCGGCGGCCGAACCGCGGCCGACGGCATGGCGACAGCACAGCGCATGTGGGGGCGCGTGCGACGCGCGCCTCGACAACCACGGTCTTCGGGTCGCGACTTGTACACCGGGCAGGAGGCTGCCGTCCGGATTGGCGCGCCGGCCGCGCGTCGCCTATCGGCCGCAGCCAGAGAACGCGCCCGAGCGTGTAAGACGGCGGGCCGGCGAGCGCGCGGGCCGCGTGACCGCCCACGTCGGCCGCGCAATCGGATCACGCAGATCACAATCCGACGCTCGCCGCCTGTGAGTGTTGAGCGCGACCCGCAGTCGCGCCGGAAAGCGTTTGCCTCGCAGGAGACCTGCCGGACGCGCCTGTCGACGTGCTGCACGCGTCAGCGGGATGCGGGAAGACGCATCAAACAAACGCCCGCCCCTTCCGAAAGCGCCCGGATTCGCGTGCCGCGGCGTGCCGCGAATCAAGCCCGTAACGACTCGGGCCGACATCAGGCCCCCTGCGGGATCACGATGCGGGGGTGTTCCCAGGGCCGTTTCCCGGATCTAGAACGCGGCCCGCCGGTAGCGCCGATAGCGCGGATACCAGAAGTTGCGCCGCACGCTTTCGCGCACGGCCTCCTCGCTGGAGGACAGCGCGACGCCGTCGATCTGGGCCTGACGGGCCACCGCGACCGCGATCGACTGACTGAGTTCGCGCACGTCGGCCAGGCGCGGCAGCAGCGCGCCCTCGCCGTTGACGCCGAGCGGCGAGTTCTCGGCCAGCGCCCGGGACGCGGCCATCAGCATCGTGTCGGTGATCGCATCGGCGCGGGCGGCGAGCGCGCCGAGACCGATGCCGGGAAAGATATAGGCGTTGTTGCACTGGGCGATCGGCACGCTGCGCCCGCCGATCGACACCGGATCGAAGGGACTGCCGGTGGCCACCAGCGCCGCGCCTTCGGTCCAGGCCAGAATCTCGGCCGGCGTGGCCTCGACCCGCGAGGTGGGGTTCGACAGCGGCAGCACGATCGGCGCGCTGCAGCGCGCGTGCATGGCCTGGATGACTTCCTTGGAGAACAGCCCGCGCTGGCCGGAGACACCGACGAGCACGCTCGGCTGCGCGTTGTCGATCACGGTGCGCAGCGCGTCGCCGGCGAGATCGCCGGACCAGTCGACCACCGCGGCGCGCGGCTGGGCCAGGCGCTGCTGGAAATCGGCGAGCCCCGCCATGTCGTCGGTGATGAGGCCCTCGCGGTCGATCATCAGAATGCGGGCGCGTGCCTCGGCCTCGGACAGCCCCTGATCGGTCATCGCCACCACGATCTGTTCGGCGATGCCGCAGCCGGCCGAGCCGGCGCCCACGAACACGATCGTCTGGTCGCGCACGCGTTCGTTCTTGGCCTTGCAGGCCGCCAGCAGGGAGCCGACGCAGACCGCGGCGGTCCCCTGGATATCGTCGTTGAAGCAGCACAGCTGATCGCGATAGCGCTTGAGCAGCGGCATGGCATTGCGCTGGGCGAAGTCCTCGAACTGCAGCAGCACGTCGGGCCAGCGCCGCTTGACCGCCTGCACGAACAGATCGACGAACTCGGCATACTCGGCGTCCGAGATTCGCTCGTGGCGCCAGCCCATGTACATCGGGTCGTCCAGCAGGTCCGGATTGTTGGTGCCCACGTCCAGTACGACCGGCAGCGTGTAGGCGGGACTGATGCCGCCGCAGGCCGAGTACAGCGACAGCTTGCCGATCGGGATGCCCATGCCGCCGATGCCCTGATCGCCCAGGCCCAGAATGCGCTCGCCGTCGGTGACCACGATCACCTTGACGTTGGGCTTGGTGGCGCTGCGGATGATGTCGTCGATGCGGTGCCGGTCCGGATAGGACACGAACAGGCCGCGATGGTTGCGATAGATCTCCGAGAACTGCTCGCAGGCCTGACCCACGGTCGGCGTGTAGATGATCGGCAGCATCTCCTCGAGGTGATCCTCGAGCAGGCGGAAGAACATGGTTTCGTTGTCGTCCTGGATGCCGCGCAGATAGATGTGCTTGTCGAGGTCGCTGTCGCAGGCGCTGTACTGGCGATAGGCGCGCTCGACCTGCTCCTCGATCGTCTCCACGTTCTTGGGCAGCAGCCCGATGAGATTGAACGCCACGCGCTCGTCCTCGTCGAACGCGCTGCCCTTGTTCAGCAGCGGCATCTCCAGCAGCGTCGGGCCGGCGTAGGGGATGTAAAGGGGGCGTTTGGTGCTGTCGGTCATGGGGCGGCGTCTCGATCGATCGTTGCGGCCACAGGATACCCGGGCGCGGCAACGATGACCCGCGCCCCGGCTTCGTGCTATATACGCGGATTGTCTCGCCCGGAGCTTGTCATGACCAATACAGTCAGCGCCCGCGAACTGGTCGCCCGCGCCGAGGCGCGGGTCACCACACTCACCCCCGCCGAGGTCGCCGAGCGACGCGGGCGCCCCGGTACACTGCTGGTGGATCTCCGCGACGTGCGCGAACGCGCCCGCGAGGGCTACGTCCCCGGCGCCCTTCATGTCCCGCGCGGCATGCTCGAATTCTGGGTCGATCCGGACAGCCCCTACCACAAGCGCGAACTGGGCGAGGCGGAGGCGCTGATCCTGCATTGCAACAAGGGCTGGCGATCGGCGCTGGCCGCCGCAACCCTGCAGGACATGGGCCTGACGGCCGTCGCGCACATGGACGGCGGCTTCGAGCGCTGGCGCGACGAGGGCTTCGAGGTCGCAGCCGAATGAGGCCCGTGATGCTCGACGGGCGGCGACGCACATGAAGGCCATCGCCCACACCGCCATCCGCAACATCGACGATCCGCGCTATCTCGAGGATCTGACGCTCGAGCCGCCGACGCCCGGTGCGCATGATCTGCGCGTGCGCGTCGAGGCGGTGGCGGTCAATCCGATCGATCTCAAGGTGCACGGACGCCGACCGGCGAGCGCCGAGTCGCCAGTCATTCTGGGTTTCGACGCGGCCGGCGTGGTCGAATCCGTCGGCGCGGCCGTGGCCCGCTTCGGCGTCGGCGACCCGGTGTTCTACGCCGGCAGCGTCGCCCGCAGCGGCTGCAACGCCGAACTGCACTGCGTGGACGAGCGGCTGGTGGGCCCGAAACCAACCACGCTGGATTTCGCCGACAGCGCGGCCCTGGCCCTGACGGGGCTGACCGCCTGGGAGCTGTTGTTCGACCTGATGGCGCTGGACGACGACGCCCACTCGCCGGCGGGCCCGGTGCTCGTGCTCGGCGGCGCCGGTGGCGTCGCCTCCATGGCCGTGCAGCTACTGGCCGCCTTCACCGACCGCACCGTGATCGCGACCGCGTCGCAGCCCGACAGCGCCGAGCACGCCCGGACGCTGGGCGCCCACCACGTCATCGACTATCGACAGGATTATCGCGACCAGCTCGCGGCGGCCGGCATCGACGACGTCGCGGCGATATTCTCCACGCACACCACCGCCTTCGCGTGGGAGAATTTCGCCCGCGTGATCCGCCCGTTCGGGCGGATCGGTTTCATCGACGATCCCGCCCCCCTGGACGTGAGTCTGCTCAAGGCGCGCAGCGTCGCACTCTACGGCGAGGGCATGTTCAATCGCAGCGTATTCGCCACCGACGACATGATCCGCCAGCACGAGATCCTCACCCGCATCGCCCGGGGCATAGATGGCGGACGTCTCAAGGCCACCACCGGCCAGCATTTCGGGACCATCAACGCCGCCAACCTGCGGGCCGCCCATCGCCACGTCGCGGCCGGCCACGCCCGCGGCAAGGCGGTGCTCTCGGGTTTCGGCTGACGTGAGGGGCCGCGCCCGACACAGGCCATCGCGACGGCACCGCCGGCCACCCACCGCGAACCGACACGCGATCGCATGACGCTGGCCGCCGGCATCACGCTCGGCGTGCTGGTCGCCGTTCTCGGCACGCTCGCGGCCACGCGGCTGGCGGCCGATCTGGTGCTCATGGCCGGCCTCGTCACCCTGCTCGTGACCGGCGTGATCGACCCGGACCAGGCCTTCGCCGGCTTCTCGAACCCGGGGGTGATCACCATCGGCGCATTCTATATCGTGGTCGCCGGGCTGCGCGACACCGGCGCCACCCAGCTGCTGGTCGCGAACCTGCTGCGACGACCGCGCTCAATCGGTCACGCCCAGCGCCAGCTCATGCTGCCGACGACGCTCATGAGCGCCTTTCTCAACAACACCCCGGTCGTAGCCGCGCTGATACCGGTGATCAACGACTGGGCGCGCAAGCACGAACTGCCGGTCTCGCGGCTGATGATGCCGCTGAGCTTCGCCGCGATTCTCGGCGGCACCTGCACCCTCATCGGTACCAGCACCAACCTGCTGATCAATGCGCTGCTGATCGAGCGGGGGATCAGCGACGGACTGGGCATGTTCGAGCTCGCCTGGGTCGGTGTGCCGGTCGCGATCGCCGGTATCGTGTTCATCATCGCCACCAGCCGCTGGCTGCTGCCCAACCGGGACGCTGCCATCACCGAGCTGGAGAATCCGCGCGAGTACAGCGTGGAGATGCTGGTCGCCGCCGACGGCCCGCTGCCGGGCCAGACCATAGAACAGGCCGGCCTGCGCCAGCTGCCGGGCATGTACCTGGCCGAGATCGAACGCGACGGCAACATCCTCGCGGCCGTGTCGCCGCGCCAGCCGCTGCAGGCCAACGACCGCCTGGTGTTCGTCGGCATCGTCGACTCGGTCGTGGACCTGCAGAAGATCCGCGGTCTACTGCCGGCGACCCGCCAGATCTTCAAGCTCGACGCGCCACGACCCCAGCGCGTGCTCATCGAGGCCGTGGTCTCCGGCAGCTGCCCGCTGATCGGGCGCACGATCCGGGCGAGCGGCTTTAGGACCCAGTACAACGCCGTGGTGCTCGCCGTGGCCCGCGACGGCGAGCGTCTGAACCGCAAGATCGGCGACATCGAGCTGCGCCCGGGCGACACGCTGCTGCTGGAGGCGCGCCCCTCCTTCGTCCAGCAGCAGCGTCATTCCAAGGATTTCTTCCTCGTCAGCCAGATCGAGAACTCGAACCCGCCGGAACACCAGAAGGCCTATGCGGCGATCGCGGTGGTGGGCGTCGTCGTCGGCACGGTGGCGATGGGACTGATCACCATTCTGAAGGCTTCTCTGCTGGGCGCGGCCGCGATGCTGCTCATCCGCTGCACGACCCCCGACTCCGCCCGCCGCACGCTCGACTGGTCGCTACTGATCGCGATCAGCGCGGCCATCGGCATCGGCGCCGCGGTCGAGGACACGGGGCTGGCGCAGGGCTTCGCCCGGGCGCTGGTCAGCCTGGCGGGCCAGAACCCCTACGCGGTCATGGCCTCGCTGTTCGTGACCACCGTCAGCATCAGCGCGGTCGTCACCAACAACGCGGCCGCCGTCATCATGTTCCCGATCGCGATCTCGCTGGCCGGCGGTTTCGACGCCTCGGCCATGCCCTACGCAATCGTGGTGATCGTCGGCGCCTCGGCCAGCTTCCTCACGCCGATCGGCTATCAGACGAACCTGATGGTCTACGGCCCCGGCGGCTACCGGTTCACCGACTTCCTGCGGCTCGGCGCGCCGCTGACCGCCCTGGTCGGCGTAATGACCATCGCCATCGTCCCCTGGGTCTGGCCTCTGGGCGGATAGCGCGACCGCGAGGCCGGGCAACGCGTCGCACGTCGTCCAGCGAGCACCCAGCCCGCTCAAGGGCCGACGGTGACCATCGCCCGGCGCCATTCGCAGTCGCAGCGGGCGGGCCGAGTCGCCATCTGGCACCCGGTCATCACGGATCGCGACGGCACACGCGATCGCGCGGCCCGAGATTCTCTGCGCGAGGCGGCCGCCGGAGACGCGCGTATCGGCCCGGGCTTTTGCACAGTGGCGCTTGACAAGCCTGTGGACGAATCGTGCACGAACGCGCCGAAGCCCGCCGATACGGCGTTCACAGCGCACTGATCACTCATTGACCAGTCGGCTTCGAAGCCGGCGCCGTCGACACGAGCGCCGGGATGACGTGATCGCGCAACAAGGGCGCCAAGAACACGTCGGGCGCGCGATCCAGCCGCAGCCAGTGCTGTGATGCGATCTCGGCGTCGGGACGGGCGAACGCGGCGTCGATGCCGCGACCGTCGAAGACATGGGCGTGGATCGCGCGGCCCGCCTCGTTCGCGGCCGGGGCGTCAAACACGCCGAGCCGGCGCAGAGTCCGAGGCGAAAGCCGGCAGCCGATCTCCTCACGCACTTCGCGACAGGCCGCGGCGCGCGGCGTCTCACCGCGCTCGATCTTGCCACCCGGCAGCATGAAGGCGGCCGTTCCACGCTTGCGGACCACCAGCAGCGCGCCCGCGCTGTCGAACAGGCAGACCGCCGCGATCCGAAACACTGCGTCGATACCCCCTGTCACGCCGGCCGCCGTGGCTCGAGTCGGAGCGCCCCGGCCCGCGGTTTTTCACACAGCCTCTGGGCAACCCTGTGGACAACCGGCCGGCAAAACTCGCCAATGCCCGAAACGACGGGGCACGCAGACGAATTGGTCACGATCTGTTCAGCGGTCGAGCCGCCGACGAATCCCGGGTGCGGCGACATCAAACCGGCGCACGGCCGATCGGATGATTCGCGGGCGCATACAATGCCGAAAAGCCACGTCGCAGCCGCCACACGGCGCGTCATCGCGGGCCGAAGCGTGATGGCGCCCCGGGCGGGCGCACCGGCCCGCGCGCCAACGCGACCGGACGAGCGGGATCGCATCCCCCGCGCAGCGCGCGCCAGGCAGGTTTCACGCCGGCAGGACGCAACGGCTTTTCCGAAACCACCGGGCATCCCGTGCACAGAACGCCGGGACAAACCTGTGGACAACCTCGGCATGAACGGCCTCGATGCCCGCCCCGCGGGCATTCCGGTAGCGATCGAACAGAACTTGATCACATCGGATAACGGAGCGACGCGCCCGAGCAGCACCGGACCGCCCGGGCGCAGCCGCCCCGCAACGACTCAGCCGTCGGCCGGGGCGTCGCCGGTTTCCGATGGCGCTGCATCGTCACCGCGCTTGCGCGTCTTCTCCGGTGCGGACTCGCCAGCCCCCGACGGCCCTTCGATCACGCGCAGATTGGCCGCCGGCGCATTGCCGGAACGGTCCTCGCCGAAGTAGACCGTCTGATGCGGGAACGGGATCTCGATGCCCGCGCGGTCGAAGTGCAGCTTGACGAGGCGGTTGAACGCACGGCCCACGCCCCACTGGGTTCCGGGCAGCGTCTTGATCATGATGCGGATGTTGATCGAACTGTCGGCGAGCGCGGTCACGCCGGGCACCGTCATGTCCTCGAGGAGGTTGGGGCCGACGTCCGGATCGGCCTTGAGATCCTCGAAGGCCTCGCGCAGGTGCGCGATCGCGTTGTCGATGTCCTCGCGATAGGCAATGCCGTACTCGGTCCGGAAGTAGGCCCAGTCGCGCATGTAGTTCGACACGACGTCGGCCGAGGAGAACGGCACCACATGGTAGGCGCCGTCGATGTCGCGGATCGACACCGAGCGGATGGTCAGCCGTTCGGCCGTACCGGTGACGCCGCCCACGGACACCACGTCGCCGGTATTCATCGCGTTCTCGAGCTGGATGAACACACCGGTGATGATGTCCTGCACCAGCTTCTGGGCGCCAAAACCGATGGCCAGGCCGAGCACGCCGGCGCCGGCGATGAGCGGGCCGATATCCACGCCGATCTGCGACAGCGCGATCATCAGCGTCATCGTGGCGATGATGATCGCCAGCGCGTTGCGGAACAGCACGAGCAGGGTCTGCTGGCGGGCGCTGGGCGCCCCGCCGCCGGTGCTGGGGCTCAGCCGGTGTTCGATCACGCTCGCGGTGATCAGCCAGATCAGCGCCGCTGCGATCAGCACGATGGCCACCCGGATCGCCACACTGACGGTGGCCACGCCGGCATCCGAGGCCAGCCAGGCGCCGAAGTCGTACAGTCCCCAGGCGCTGGCCACGACCGCGGCGACGATCAGCAGAATGACGATGCGGATGATCTTGAGCGCATTCGGGATATAGGAGTTCACCCGGGGCTCGAGCATCGGCAGCTTGTCGCGCATGTTCGACGAGAAGGTCACGCGCTTGCCGATGGCCTTGGACAGCAGGCCGGAGATACCGAAGCCGATCGCCGCGGCGATCAGCGTCTGCGCGGTCGCCGAGAGCATGTACGGCAGCGCCCCGTCCGGATCGACCTGGCTGGAGACGAACAGCGTCGTGAAGTAGGCGATCGCCAGTACGATCCACAGCCGCGAGAACACGCGGTAGAGCACGGCGAAGAAGCCGACCGAGGCGTTGTCGGCCATGCGCATGAGCCGCTCGGTGAACAGCCGGCGGTTCTTGAAGATGACCGACAGCGCGTAGATGTAGGCGCCGCCCATCAGCAAGAAACTCACCGCAGCGCCAAGGAAGTACGACAGCTGCACGTTGACGATCGGCACCACCACCAGCAGGCCGTATCCGATGACGCTGACGAACCAGCGCAGCCGCACGCTCCACCAGGCAGCCACGGAATCGGGAATGCGCAGCAGACGCAGGCTCTCGTAGCGGGCCGCGAACACGCCGCGGATCGCGACCTTGGCCAGTTCGATCAGCGCGAAGGCGTTGATGAACAGCGACTCGCGCGTCCCCATCGCACCGGACTCGCCGAACACGTACAGCCCGGCGAGATAGCCGGCGCCGCAGGCCGCCAGAACCACCAGCGCATCCACCAGTATGGCCAGCGTGATCGCGCTGCCCCGACGCACGACCACGCCGATGCCGGTCTCCGCCTTCTGCGCGAAGCGTCCAATGGCACCGAACAGCGATGCGGCCAGAAAACGCAGGACGAAGAAGGCCGCGACCGTGGATACCGCGACCAGCGCGAAGGCGATTACGGCGTTGAAGAATGCGGTCGCGTCGAACTCCGGGCCCGGGCCCGAGTCGTCGTTGATCGAGCTGATCATCGACCAGGCCGCGCCCAGCTTGTCGCCGATCACCTCCGCCCAGGCGGCGGTGTTCTGCGCGAACTGCCGTGCGAAAGACACGCGCTCAACACTTGCTTCGGCCTGCGCCTCGACCGCGGTGTCGACATCGGTCGGCGGCGGCACGAGGGCATCGGCAGCCTCGGCTTCCGTGGTCTCGGCCTGCCCCTCGGCGGCTCGACGCAGCTCGTCGACCAGCCGGTCCCGGGTCTCGTCGTTCTCGATCAGATCGGCGAGCTGGCTCAGCGGCAGCGCCTGATCGGAGGCATCGGCCGCGGCGCCGTCGGCCCCATCGTTCTGGGCCATCGCCAACGGCGCGCACAGCACCGCCAGCATGCCGAGACACAGAACCAGGATACGCAGCGTATTGCCGGGAGTTCGCGAAGCGCGCGCTCGAGTCATGATACGTCTGTCCTCGATTGGATTCGCCGAAACGCCGTCGGAGGCGCAGGCCGGATACGGGTGGCTCCGTATGATGACGACATGTTGCGCGCGAGACAAACCGGGCCGTGAGCCGCGCCGGGCGGGTCGTCAGCCGCGAGGCATCCGGATCCCGGCACCATCGATGTTTCACGCGGCATTCAGGCGCGGCGCGCGAATCTCGAGGCAGAGTCCACGACACAGACGCCCATGACCCCCCGAATCATCCTCCTGCTCGCCGTTGTCGCCATCGGTGGCTGCGCCTATCACGACGGCGACCGCCAAGGTGCGCGGCATGGCGGCCCGCACGCCGGCACAATCGGCCACCGCGACTATCGCGACTACCACTACGACCGCCGCGCCTACCGCCATGACGGGCACGACCGTCGCGGGCATGAGCGCCACGAGCGACGCCGTGATGCCCGACACGACGTGCGCTTCGGCCCGGACCGGCAACCGCGGAGCCGCCACGGCGAAGGCAAGGCACGGGGCCACGAGCGCCGTGCACAACGCCACCGCGGCGATCACCGCCACAATCCGCGCCGAGATCGGCAGGCCTCGCATGAGCGCTTCGAGCGTCGCGACTGATAGGCATTGACGGCGGCGCCGCCTCGCGCCCCCGGTCAGGTGCGGCCGCCGGGCGCTCGCGCGAGCGTCGATACGACGGCGGGTGCCGCAATTCGGCACCGCCTGTCGGCACGCGCGTGATGACCGCCGCCCCATCCCGGGCGATCGGCACCCAAAGCGGTCGTACAGGCCGTCTCTCCGGCTGGCCGGGCCGCGGGCGCACGGGCTCGATCACGTCCAATGAAAGCACGAAGACCACTCGTGCACTGGCCTGCCTGTCGCGAAAGCCTCGACACCCCGAAACGTGCCGAGCTGAGTTCGGCCATCGGCGACCGTATCGCCCCGTCGCGGATTCTATGTCGATCGATCGGTGGCCGCGGCAGCCGCAAAAAAGCCGCACGACGCGGCGCCTGCGGCGATGCAAATCGGCGACTCGCCGGTCGCGGACCTCGCATCGACTCACCGCGTGCGCGCGGCCCGCCCATCTCAAGACAGCGGCGCATCACGACGGCTGTAGCCGCGAAGTGACTGCCGCGCCGTTGCCGGCACAGTCACGCGCCGACACAAGGACAGCACTCTGTGGGCGAAGCCGCCGCCGGCCGATGCGGCGGCGGCCCCGGGCGCCGGATCAGCCGGTCGCGTCGAGCGCCTTGGCGAAGATGTCGACGGCCTCATCGACCTGGGCAGCGGTAACCACCAGCGGCGGCAGCCAGCGCACAACCTGCTTGCCGGGCCCGCAGCGCAGCAGCAGCAGGCCGTGGGACTCGCAGATCTTGACGATCTGCTCCGCGCGGTCGCCGTCCGGCACGCCGTCCTTCTGGATCTCGGCGCCCATCATCAGACCCTTGCCGCGCACGTCGCCGATGCAGGAATGCTTGTCCTTGAGGGCGTCGAGACGGTCCTTGAGATGCGCGCCCTGGGCTGCCGCGTTCTCGACCAGGCCCTCTTCCTCGATCACGTCGAGCGTGGCCAGCGCGGCCGCGCAGGCGACCGCGTTGCCGCCGTAGGTGCCGCCCTGGGAGCCGGGCCAGCCCTTCTCCATGATGTGCTGGGGCGCGGCGCAGGCCGACAGCGGGAAGCCGCTGGCCAGCCCCTTGGCGGTCATGACGATGTCCGGCTGGACATCGAAGTGGCTGTGGCACCAGAAGCGACCGGTACGGCCGTAGCCGGACTGGACCTCATCGATGCCGAGCAGCATGTCGTGATGGTCGCAGCGCTCACGCAGACCGGCCATGAAGCGCGCGTTGGCGGGCACGAAGCCGCCCTCGCCCTGGATGGGCTCGATGAGCATGCCGGCGGTGTCCTTCGGCGAGCTGAGCGTCTGGAAGATGAAGTCCAGCTCGCGCAGGCAGAAGTCCGTCGCCTCCTCCTCGGACCAGCCGTAGCGGAAGGCGTTTGGGAACGGCGCGACCACCACGCCGCCCATCAGCGGCTGCAGGCCGGCGGTGTAGGCCGTGCCCGAGGTCGTCAGCGAAGCCGCGCCCATGGTGCGGCCGTGGAAGCCACCGTGGAAGACCACGATGTTCGGACGGCCGGTGGCGTGGCGCATCAGCCGCATCGCCGACTCGGCCGCCTCGGTGCCGGCGCTGGCGTAGAACAGCGCGTCGATATCGCCGGGCATCTTCTCGCCCAGCCGGGCCGAGAGCTCCTGGATCGGCTTGTGCATGATCGTGGTGTACTGGCCGTGGATCAGCTTGCCGACCTGCTCCTGCGCGGCCGCGACCACCTTCGGATGACAGTGACCGGTGCTGGTCACGCCGATGCCGGCGGTGAAGTCGAGGTGGCGACGCCCCTCGGTGTCGATGATGTAGCAGCCTTCACCGCGTTCGGCGACAACGCCGGTGGCCTGCTTGAGCAGCGGGGACAGATGGCCGGGGCGATTTGCCGTCATGAGGTTCTCCAACTGGTGTTCGTGGTCGCGCTCCGCGCGAGCCTAGCCGGGTCTCCGGCCGGTTTCAATCAAAGTCGGCGCCGGCACGCGCCGACGGGACTCAGAGTGCGCCGATCACGGCGTCGCCGATGGCGTCGGTGGCCCGGGCCTCGCCGCCGTGGGCGGCCAGATCCGCACTCACCGCGGTCCGCAGGCGCTCGGCCGCCCGCGCCGCGGCCGGATCCTCGACGCCCATCCAGTCGAGCATCATCGCCGTCGTCAGCAGCATCGCCGCGGGACCGGCGAGGTTGCGGCCCGCGATGTCGGGCGCGCTGCCGTGGGTGGGCTCGAACATGGGCGGACGCGAACGGTCGGACGCGTTGATGTTGGACGACGGCGACACGCCCATGCCGCCGTTGAGCACGGCGGCGAGGTCGGTGAGGATATCGCCGTGCAGATTGGACGCCACCACCACGTCGAACATCCACGGGTGGCTGACGAACTTCATGCAGGCCGCATCCACCAGCTCGTGGTGGGTGTCGACATCGGGATAGTCCGCGGCGACACGGGCGAAGATCTCGGTGTACATGTCGCCCCAGTAGCGCTGGGCGTTGCGCTTGGTCACGAGACAGACCTGGCTGGCGCGGGCCTCGCGGCCGAACTCGCGCGCTCGCCCGTCACTGGCCCGATGGTGGGCCCGCACACGGGCCTGCTCGAAGGCGTGCCGGATGATGCGCTCGGTCGCCCGATGCGTGAACAGCGCGACCTGGGTGGCGATCTCGTGGGGCGTGCCGACAGCCAGCCGGCCGCCCTGATTGACGTACTCGCCCTCGCTGTTCTCGCGGATGACGAGCATGTCGATATCCGCCGCCCGCGGGTCCGCCAGGTACTGGTTCGCGCCCGGCAGCGGGCGGCAGGGACGCTCGCAGCACCACTGATCGAACCCCTTGCGGATTTCCAGCAGCGGCGCCAGCGAGACCGCATCCGACAGCAGGTACCGATCCGGATCGCTGGTCGGCCCCGGGTCGCCCAGGGCACCGAGCAGAATGGCGTCGAACGCGGCCAGCTGGTCCAGATAGTCCGCGGGCGCGCTCTCGCCGTGGCGCTCGTGCCAGGCATGCGAGGGCCATTCGAAGGTCGTGCACTCGATCGCCAGTTCGTCGTCCCGCGCGGCGAGCGCCTCGAGGGCGCGCGTGGCCTGCGCCACCACTTCGGGCCCGATACCGTCGCCGGGCAGAACCGCGACCCGCCATGTCTTTTGCGTACTCATGGCGCGAGGCTACCACTCAAGCGCCCGGCTGCGCACCGCCCGACGATCCGCCGCGGCGGGCGCGGAAGAAACGACGCAGCAACGCCGCGCTCTCCTCGGCGAGTACGCCACCCCGGTGGGCCACCCGATGATTGAGCCGCGGCTCGTCGAGAATCGAGAAAATCGAATGCACGCCGCCGGCGCGGAAATCGTCGGCGCCGTAGACCACCCGCGCGATGCGAGCGTGCCCGATCGCGCCCGCACACATGCTGCAGGGTTCGAGCGTCGCATAGAGCGTGCAGTCGGGCAGGCGATAATTACCGCGCCGGGCGCAGGCGTCACGCAGGGCGTCGATCTCGGCGTGGGCGGTCGCATCGCGGGCCGCGATCGGCCGGTTCCAGCCGCGGCCGACGATGGCGTCGTCGCAGACCACCACCGCGCCCACCGGCACCTCGCCGGCCTCGCCCGCGCGGCGGGCCAGCGCCAGCGCCTCGCGCATCCAGCGCAGATCGGCCGCGCTCGCATCATCGGTCATGGCCAGACGCTCGCCCTGCCGCGCGTCGACGATGCCGCCGCATCGCCGTCCGGCTTCACATCCACGCCACCAACGGCACCCATCGCCGACGCTGACGCCGGCGCATCCCGAGCACGCCTCATGCGGACGCCGGCGCGGCACGGGCGGCGCGAATGTGATGCCACAGCCCCACCGCCACCAGTGCACCGAGGCCGAGACCGTCGGTCCAGCCGCCGGGCTTGATGGTCAGCAGTGCCCCGGCCAGCATCACCAGCCGTTCGTACCAGCGCATCCGGATCTCCAGATAGCCCTGGGTCGAGGCCACGAACGCGAACATCCCGACCAGCGCCGTGGCGATCACCCAGGCGGCGTTGTACCAACTGCCGATATCGATCAGCAGCAGCTGCGGGTTGAAGAAGAACATGAACGGCAGGATCGCGGTGCGCAGGTCGTAGGTGAAGCCCTGGATGCCGGTGGCGATCGGATCCGCGCGCGAGATCGCCGATGCCGCGTAAGCGGCCAGCCCCACGGGCGGCGTATCGTCCGCGAGGATGCCGAAATAGAACACGAACAGATGGATGGCGACGAGCGGCACGACCATACCGCCCTGCTCGGCCAGGTTGGCGATCACCGGCGCCACCAGCGCCGCCATCACGATGTAGTTGGCGGTGGTCGGCAGACCGATGCCGAGGATCAGCGACGTCAGCGCCGACAGCACCAGCACGATCCAGATGTTGCCACCCGAGAGCACGTCGAGCACCTGGGTGAGGCCGTAGCCGAGATTGGTCATCGTGACCATGCCCACGATGATGCCGGCCGCCGCGGTGGCCACGGCGATAGTGGTCATGTTGCGCGCGCCCAGCTCCAGCCCGGAAACGATGGCGCGCACGCCCGTCCACAGCCCGCGGGCCAGGCCGCCGTTGCCGCGCACGCCGCGAATCGCCTCCTGCACGAGGATCAGCCCCATGAGCAGGAAGGTCGCGTTCAGGGCGCTGCGCTCCGGGGTGCGATTGACCCACATCAGCTCGTAGAGCAGAAAGGCCACCGGGATCAGATAGTGCACCCCCTTGAGGAAGGTGGCGCCGAACGGCGGAAGCTCCGACCGCGGCATGCCCTTCAGGCCGAGCTTGAGGGCCTCGAGATGCACCACGAACAGCAGCCCCAGGTAGGCCAGCACCGCCGGCACCAGCGCGTGGACGATCAGCTGCGAGTAGGGCATGTCGATGAAGGTCGCCATGATGAAGGCGGCTGCGCCCATGATCGGCGGCATCAGCTGGCCGTTGACCGACGCCGCGACCTCGGTCGCACCCGCCTTGACCGGCGGATAGCCGATCTTTTTCATCAGCGGGATCGTGAACGTGCCGGTGGTCACGGTATTGGCCGTGGACGACCCCGAGATCACGCCGGTGAGCAGGCTCGCGACCACCGACGCCTTGGCCGGCCCGCCGCGGAAGGTACCGAGCCCACTGTAGGCCAGATCGACGAAGTACTGCCCCGCTCCGGCCTTGTCCAGCAACGCGCCGAAGAGCACGAACAGAAACACGAACGTGGCCGAGACCTGGATCGGCGTACCCCAGATGCCCTCGGTGGTGATGAACAGTTGCTGGACCACCTGGGACCACTGATAGCCGTTGTGCAGATAGAGCACGTCGGGCGGCGTGAGCGGCACGATGCCGGCCGGACCGGTGATGCCGTAGAACACGACGATCGCCGCGATCACCGGCAGCGCGAAGCCCAGCAGCCGGGTCGAGGCGATCGCGAGGAAGACCAGCAGCGCGGAACCGACCCACACATCGCGGCTCGACGGCAACCCGCCCTGCAGCACCACGATGGTGTAGTAGTCGACCAGAATATAGAGTGCGGCGGCCACACTCGCGGCCGCCAGCAGCCAGTCGTACCACGGGATGCGATCGCTCGCGCCGCCCTTGCGCGGATAGGCGAGAAAAGCCAGCGCGAAGCCGAAGGCGAGATGGATCGATCCGATCTTCTGCGGATTGAGCGTGCCGGTGTAGGTGGCATAGAGCTGGAACACGCTCCAGGCCACCGCGATGGTCACCAGCAGCCAGCGCTGCCAGGCCGCGCGCGGCGCGCGCCCGCCGTACTCTCCGGCGACGAGTTCCTCGGCCTCCGGCCGGACTGGGTCATTCATCACGCGCCCCCGAGGGAACTCCGCTGCATCGAACCGAAAGAGCCCCGGCCGTGACGGTCGGGGCTCAGCGTGCGAACCGGTGTCACGCCACCGGGGCTCAGGAGGGCGGCATCAGGCTGTCCTTGACCTCGATGCCCTGCTCCTCGAAGAACCGGACGGCCCCCGCATGCAGCGGGATCGACATGCCCTCCAGCGCCGATTCCAGCGTGAAGTACTTCTTCAGGTTCGGATTCGGAATATCGTTGTAGAACGCGTCCTTGTGGTCGGCGAACACTGTCTTCATGAACTGATAGACGACGTCTTCGGAGACATCCGACGACGTCACGAGCGAAGCCTTCAGCGTGATCGAGGTCACGTCGTCGTCGATGCCCGGGTAGGTGCCACCCGGAATCGTGATCTCGGTATAGAACGGGTACTTCTCGTTCAACGCCTCGATCCGCTCCGAGGGAATGGATACCAGCTCGATCGGCGCGGTCTGGGCGGCTTCCGTGATCGCCGAGGCGCCGAGGCCGACGGTGTAGAACATGGCGTCGATCTGACCGTCGCGCAGCAGCCCCACCGCGCTGCCGGAACTGCCGCGCACCGGCGCCTTGAGATCATCGAGGCTCATGTCGAAGGCGCCAAGGACGTTCTTGACGTCCTGTTCCGTGCCCGAACCGATGTCACCGACGTAGACGCGCTTGCCCTTGAGATCGGACAGGCTGTCGATGTCGGCGTCCTCGCGCGCCAGCACCTGGATCGTCTCCGGGTACAGCACGGCCATGCCGCGGAGATTGTCGACCGGCTTGCCGTCGAAGGCCTCGACGCCGCGGCCCTTGTAGGCGTAGTAGGCGATGTTGTTCTGGCTGATGCCCATCTGCAGCTGGCCCTCGCCCACGGCCCGGCAGTTGAACACCGACGCGCCGGTCGAGCGCGCGTTGGCGCGGATGTCGATGTCCGCCTCGTTGACGATCTTGGCCATGCCGACCGCGGTCGGATAATAGAGGCCGCTGGTCGAGCCCGAGCCGATGGTGACGAAGGTCTTGGCCGAAGCCAGCGGCGCGACGCCGAGCACCAGCGCGGCCGCCAGCAGGGTATGTACAAGTTTGAAACGCATCGTGAGATCCCCCGGAGTGTCGTGGGCCCGCGGCGGATGCGCCGCGAGCGATCGGTTCGAGTCTAGAACAAGCACCGGAAAACCGAAACCGGCGGGCAGTCGCGCGGATTCCGGCCGCCGAACCGTCGCGCGTGGCCGCATCCAGGGCCAGGCGGCCACGCGCCGGCCTCGCGCGGCCCGAGGCGTGGAACACCGCTTGAGGCTCGCACCTGGCGCATCACGGCATTCGTCCCCATGATTGCCGGATCATCTTTCGTGGAGCATGCAATGCATATCGATCTGAACGGCAAGACCGCACTCGTGACCGGCTCGACCGGCGGCATCGGCCTGGCCATCGCCAAGGGGCTGGCGACGGCCGGGGCGACGGTGATCGTCAACGGCCGCGCACAGGAGCGCGTCGATGCCGCCCTGGCCGACCTGAAGCAGACCGTGCCGGAGGCCGACGCCCGCGGGGCCGCCGCCGATCTGGGCAGCGCCGAGGGCTGCGACGCGCTGGTCGCGGCCGAGCCGCGCGTGGACATTCTGGTCAATAACGTCGGGCTGTTCGGCCCCCACGATTTCTACGACATTCCCGACGAGGAATGGCAGCGCTTCTTCGACGTCAACGTGATGTCGGGCGTGCGCCTGTCGCGCGCCTACACGCCGGCCATGGTCGAGGCCGGCTGGGGCCGGGTGATCTTCATCTCCTCCGAATCCGGTCTGAACATCCCCGCCGACATGATCCACTACGGCTTTTCCAAGACCGCCAATCTCTCGGTCTCCCGCGGGCTCGCCAAGCGGCTGGCCGGCACCGGCGTCACCGTCAACGCCGTGCTGCCGGGCCCGACGCTGTCCGAGGGCGTGCAGTCGATGCTGGCCGACAGCCAGGCGGAGTCGGGCCGGTCGATCGAGGCGGTCGCCGCGGATTTCGTCAAGAAGGAGCGGCCGAGCTCGATCATCCAGCGCGCGGCCACGGTGGACGAGGTCGCCAACATGGTGGTCTACGCCGCCTCGCCCCAGGCCTCGGCGACGACCGGCGCGGCGCTGCGCGTCGACGGCGGCGTGGTCGACACCATCGCCTGAGGACCGGCGAACGCCGGCGCCCCGGGCACGGGGGCGCCGGCGGCCGTCGCCGATCGGGCGCTTTCGGGTGGCGCCATCGACGGGCGGAGTGAGCGCCGCGACGTACGCTCCACCGGCTCGTGGCCACGCCCGGATCCCGCTGCCCTGGCCGGACCCGCGGCCACGTCGGCCCGTGCGGTCTCGGCGTGCCGCCGCCCGCGCACCCGAGCACACGCCCTCGAAACGAAAAAGCGCCGGTTCGTTCCACGGCCGTCAGACGCTCGGCTGCATGACTGGACGCACTCGCTGCATCCACCACACGATTCAAGTATCGTGATTACCGAGCCATTCCGGCAGCTCGCCTGCCCACGCGCGTTCGCGCACGCGCCGGAACACGCCCCATGCCACAGGACACGCTTTCATGACGTTTCATTTCATGCGGCCCGCGCGCAGCGAACTCGTGCTCGACGAGCTCCGTACCCAGAATCGCCACCTGTCCGATGCGGATCGCGAGCGCAAGTACCGCAAGATGGAACGCACGCCCTACCGCTTCTTCCGCGGCACCAACCACCTGTTCTGGCGCGACGTCTGGCAGGACTGGCGCATCTATATGTTCGGCGGC
This sequence comes from Salinisphaera orenii subsp. orenii MK-B5, assembly GCF_003788635.1. Taxonomy (GTDB): domain Bacteria; phylum Pseudomonadota; class Gammaproteobacteria; order Nevskiales; family Salinisphaeraceae; genus Salinisphaera; species Salinisphaera orenii. The sequence continues at coordinate 54,686 of NZ_AYKH01000007.1, read as the reverse complement.
CTGCGGGACACCCAGACCTGGCTGCAGGGCGACGCCCACGTCTACAACCACGGCGCCTACGGCGATGATCGACAGGGCGTGCACTACGGCATGGACGACTTCGACGACGCGGTCATCGGCGACTATCAGTACGACCTGTGGCGCCATGCCGCGAGCATGGTGCTCGACGCCGAGGAAAACGCGGGCCTGTCCGCCGGGCAGGCCCGCCGCGCCATCCGTCATCTGCTGGGCGTGTATCTGGACACGCTGGCCGCCTACACCGCCGGCACGGGCCCGGAGGACATCCACGTCACCTACATCAACAAGCCCCTCGGGCCCTTCATGCAAAAGGTGCTCGACAAGCGGGGGCCGAAGCGCTATCTGGCGAAGTGGACGGTGGTCGAGGACGGCGAGCGCCGCTTCAATCTGGACACGAAGAAAATGGGCGCCGTGTCCGCGGCCGAGCGCAGCCAGCTGCTCAAGGCGCTGCGCGAACAATATCCCGAGACGCTGCGCAACGGCGGCCGGGAACTCTCCGCCGCGCATCTGCGCGTCAAGGACGTCGCCCGACGTCTGAACGCCGGCACCGGCTCCCTCGGCCTGTCGCGCTACTACGCGTTGATCGCCGGCGCCAGCGACCGCCTCGAGGACGACCTCATCCTCGACATCAAACAGCAGACGCCGCCGCCGGCCTACCGCGTGATGAACGCCCGCGAGAAACGCCTGTGGCGGCGCAGCTTCGATCACGAGGCGCACCGTCACGCGCTGGCCTTCCAGGCACTGGCCAATCATCCGGACGAGTACATCGGCTGGCTGACGCTCGACGATACCGTCTTCTCCGTGCGCGAACGCTCGCCCTACAAGAAGGATTTCCCGACCCACAAAATCCGCGACTTCAAGCAGTATCGGCGACTGGCGCGTCAGTGGGGCCGGATCATGGCCCGGGAACATCTCCAGGGCGCCGAGGCCCTGCGGCCGGACGATCCGGCCTATTTTTCGCGCGCGGTGCTCGACCGCTGCGACACGCGCCGCGAGTCGTTCAAGCAGATGATCGTGGACCTGGCCTTCACCTACGCCGACTGCGTGCGTCGGGACCACGCGGTGTTCGTCGCCGAACGCGCGGCCGAATCCGGCTGAATCACGGCCGTTCGGCACCCCGCGCAACGCGAGCCGCGTGGCCGCCGATTCCGGCCGCCTAGACGTGGGCGGCGACGGAGGCTATCGGGCCGCATCGCGGGAGCACAGCCTCGCCGACCCTGCTGCGCCGCGCGCCCGTGAGCCTGCTCGGCCCGCAGCGTGGTTGGCTCGGATTCGAGAGCCGCATCGCGCGACACGGTTGGATAGTGTACTGATCCGGACGGTCGGCGCACGTCGAACGATATCCACGCTCGATAGGCCCGAGCCGCAATCCCGCATGGCCCACGCTCGTATCGCCACGTGGCGCGGCCGAGGCCGCGGGCGGCGACAACTCGAACGTTGCGAGGGACCCCCGGCCCCGCCCGCACGGCCCGCATCGACCGCATCTAGTCGCTGTCGAGGAACAGCTGCGTCTCCGCGTACAGCTGGGGCGCGTGCTTCTCGAGATTGAGGAAATGGGTGCCGTCGCCGATCACCACGTAACGCTTGATCGACGCACCGAGCGCCGCGTACAGCCCGCGCGCGTCGGCGTCCGTGGCCGTCGGATCGTCATCGCCCCGTATGACCAGCGTCGGCACCTCGATCTTCGAGGCGTCGTAGACCGCACGGCCGTTGAATATCTCCCACAGATCCACCAGAACGCCGTTCGGCGCCTTGATGACGTCGTCCTCGGCTTCGCCCGGCGCCATGTCGATCATCGCGTCGTACCAGCGAGAGAAGACCGCCGGATCGCGCCACGCGGCCGGATCGTCGGCGTCGATCTGTGCGGCCCAGCGCTCGTCGGCCTGCGTCCGGGTGACGGTGCGATAGGCACCGACGTCGGCCAGCTTCGACGGCGCTTCGGGATCGGCGAGTTTTTCCGTCCAGGCCGGATTGTCGTGCCGGTAGACCGGCGCATAGAGAACGAGGCGGTCGATCCGGTCACCGTGCCGGGCGGTGAACATGCCGCCGGTGACCGTGCCCCAGGACCAGCCAACGAGATCCACGCGCTCATCGCCGCTGTCCTTGCGGATGAAGTCGATGACGTCGCCCATGTCGGAGATGACATCCTCGGCACGGGCGAACGGCGGATTGTCCTCGGCGGGCGCCTGCATCGCCGCCGGCCGCGTGGAACGGCCGTAACCGCGCTGGTCCATCGCGTAGACGCGATAGCCCGCCTCCGCCAGCCGTGCCATCCAACTGGGTCCGTCGGCCAGCGCCGTGTCGAAGGTATGGCCGGGATAGGTCGCCCCATGGACGAAAAGCACCGCCTCGCCGTTGGCCGCTGCGTCGTCCGCCGGGGCGCGTTCACGCACGTGCAGTCGCACGTCAGCGTCGGCGCTGCTCTGAATCATATGCGTGGTCGAGGTCGTGGCCGCATGCGCGGGCGCGGTCAAGGCCAGCGCCGTCATCGCGGACAGCAGACACCGACGCAGATGCAGACGTCGGATAGCGATATCGGTCATGGGATCTCCCCGTGCGGACGTGCAGATCGACGCTAGCAGCACGCCGTCGTCGCGCCCATGCGACTTACGTCACACGTCCGCCGGACCGGAGCGGCCGGCCAGCGGCAAGCGATGCGCGGGTAGCGCGATACCGCCGACCCTGCGAACGCAATGCCGCGCAGCGGCGAATCCGGAACCGCGCACGGCGGAGCTGACCTGCGACCCGCGTGCCCGCAGGCGCGGCGCGTCCCGCCCCACCAGGCGGCGACACCACCTAGCTTGGATACCGCCGCGAGCCCGCGTGAAGTCCCACGGCAGCGCGACCTCGGCAACCGTCGGCGCGATCTCGCCCGGACGCGTGGCCCACCGGCAGCGATGTCACGGACGATGGCGTGTCATACCCTCGCCCGCGTTCGTCACAGCAGCACCCAGCTGGCCAGGAACAGCATCAGACCCATGCCGAGAATATCGGTGAATGTGGTCAGAAAGATGCTGCTGGCCATGGCCGGATCGGCGCCGAAGCGCTTGAGTGTGAGCGGCACGACCACGCCGAAGATGCCGCTGCCGGTGCAGGCGCCGAGCATGGCGACCAGAATCACCACGCCGAGCATGACCGCGTTCGCCTCGCCCGACATCGAGGCATAGAGCCACATGGCGACACCGGCGACGATGCCGACCACGAAGCCGTTGAGCGCGCCCAGCAGAATCTCCTTGCGCAGCAGCTTGCCCACGGGGTATTCGTCCAGCTGACCGAGCGTGAGCCCGCGCAGGGTGATCGCCAGCGCCTGACAGCCGGTATTGCCGCTCTGACCGGCGAGCACCGGCAGGAACGCCGCCAGGGCCACGATCTGAGTGATCGTATCCTCGAACATGCCGACCACGAAGGCGGCGACGAAGGCCGTGAGCAGGTTCACCTGAAGCCACGGATGGCGCATTCGGAACGCGCTGAGAATCGGTGTGGTGACCTGTTCCTCGCGCGACACACCGACCTGGGCGCCGGCCTGGCCGGAGACCTCGACGACCACGCGTTCGAACAGCTGCCAGCCGCGCACGCTGCCGAGCAGACGCCCCTCGTCGTCGACCACCGGGTAGACCGGATAATGCCGGGCGAGTGCGGCGCGCACCGCGGCATCGATATCGGTGCCACTCTTGAATGCGAACGGCTCGCCGACCATGATTTCCGCCAGACGCTGACCGGGCTTGGCCAGGACGATATCGCGCATGCCGACCACGCCCACCAGCCGGCCGGCGTCGACCACGAAGATGTAGGTGATCTCGGCCACCGACTCGCTGGCGACCAGGAACGCCACGGCCTCGGCCGCGGTCTTCGTCGACTCGAGAATCGCCGGCGCCGGCACCACCAACTCGTCGATACGCGCATCGATATCCGAGGCGGCGGCCTGCGTACTGGCGCCGGCCGCCTGCTCTTTCGCCGCGCCGGACAACTGCGCGGCCACGGCCAGCGCCTCCTCGTGCGGCATCTGCGCCAGCAGCGCGCGGATCTCTTCGGGCGATCGGCCGCTGAGCGTGCGCGCCGCGTCCGCCGGCGTCTGGCCGTCGATGTCCTCGCTCGCGGGCGACATCCTCGATGGGTCGTTCATGAAATCCTCGGGCAGCGCGCTGCCGGTGCATGGGCGATAAGCCATTATTAGAGCGCCCGAGTCCAGCAATTCAAGCGCGATGTGATGGCACGCAACCGGCGCCCTGCCGCAGGCGGTCCGCGCGTGATCGATAGCCCCGCCTCCACCCGAGGCGCGACGGCTCGGGCAGAATGGCGCGGCCGATCGCATTCGAGTTCGCCATGACCCCGCCCACGTTCGACGACGTCCGCCGCGCCCGGGAACGGATCGCGACCTGGACCCACCATACGCCGGTACTCACCAGTGCGACCTTCGATGCGATGAGCGGCGCGCGGCTGTTCTTCAAATGCGAGAACCTCCAGAAGGCCGGCGCATTCAAATCTCGCGGCGCGGTCAACGCGGTCTTCGGGCTGAGCGATGCCGAGGCCGCGCACGGCGTGGCCACCCACTCCAGCGGCAATCACGGCATGGCACTTGCGCGCGCGGCGGCCTGCCGCGGCATCGAGGCCACGGTGGTCATGCCCGACACCGCACCACGGGCCAAGATCGAGGCGGTGCGCGGCTACGGCGGGCACATCGTGTTCTGCGAGCCGCGCAACGCGGCACGCCAGGACACACTCGACGCCGTGGTGGCCGACAGCGGCGCCAACGTCGTGCCGCCCTACGACGACGCCCGTGTGATCGCCGGTCAGGGCAGCTGTGCGGCGGAACTGCTGGAGGATGTGGCCGATCTTGACATCGTCATCGCGCCGATCGGCGGCGGCGGACTGATCAGCGGCACCGTGCTGAGCTGCCGCGCGCTGTCGCCGGCGACCCGCGTGATCGCCGCAGAACCCGCCAACGCCGACGACGCTCGGCGCTCGCTCGATGCCGGCCGACGCCTGATCGAGGACGCGCCGGATACCATCGCCGACGGCCTCAAGGCCTCGCTCGGCGAGCTGACCTGGCAATTCGTTTCCCGGGAGGTCGACGACATACTGCTCGCCGAGGAAGACGAGATCGTCGCGGCCATGCGGCTGATCTGGCAGCGCATGAAGCTCGTCGTGGAACCGTCCTGCGCGGTCCCGCTGGCGACCATCCTGCGCCATGCCGAAGTCTTCGCCGGGCGTCGCGTCGGTGTGATCCTGACCGGCGGCAACGTCGATCTCGACCGGCTGCCCTGGTAGGCGTGCGACGGTGAGCGCGCGCTCACGCGCGGGCGCTCATTCCTCGACCCGGGCGCCGTCGGCGTCGAGCGCTACCGTGTAGTCGGTGCCGGCGATGAGCGGTACGTCGGCCTCGTTGGCCTCGGCCACGTTGACGACCACTCGCCCGCCCGGCGCCGCCTGTCCGCCATGGGCCTCGGCGACGCGGCAGGCCGCGACCTCGGGACTGTCGGCATCGATCAGGTGCTCCTCGCCGTCGATCTCGCAGACGAATCGCATCAACGGCAGATCAGTCATCGAAGCTGGCTGTCCTTGCTCGCCCGACGGTTGAAGCCGGAGCTGTCGCGCGACTCGGCGTCGGCCGCCTCCTGACAGGCCACGCACAGGCGCACGCCCGGGATCGCCTCGCGCCGGCGTTCGGGAATCGCATCGCCGCATTCCTCGCACTCGCTCAGGCTCTCGCCGGTCTGCCCCAGCCGGCTGCGTGCCAGTTCCACGCCTTCCGCGACGGTGCTGTCGATCTGTTCCTGTACCGCGCCTTCGCGCGCCCAGCCGGTCGCCATGGTCTCGCTCCGGTTCGTTCCAGTCGTTCAGCATTACCCAAGCCGAAGCCTGTTTCAAGCGCCGCACAGGGGCGGGCTCGGGCCCGAAGCGCTGCCCGAGCCGGTGCCTGCATTGCCGCGGCGCCCGAGGCAGCGACACGGCCGCGCGACCGCGGCGACCGCGGCGACCGCACGGCGCGATCCGGAGCCGCTGCCCGGGGCGCGCGTCGAGCGGTCACGTCGTTCGGCCCGGGCTTTTGCAGCCCATATCCCGGCGGCCTCGACAGCCTTCGCCCCGGTCGCGGCCGGCGTTGCGAGCGTCGTCTGGGACCGGGCCTGCCCTCAGGCGTCACCCGGCGCCTGCAGGATCAGCCGCCCGTTCTCCTGGCGCAGATCCACATGCCGCAGGAAGGTCATGCCCAGCAGCACGAAGTCCGCGTCCATCGACGGATTGATCGAACCGCGCACGTCGCGCACGGCCAGGCCGCCGATCTCGATCCGGTCGAGCGTCGTGGCATAGGCGCGCACGGTCCCGGCCGCGGTCTGGACGCGCATACCCGGCCCGCGCTCCAGGCCGAGACGGTCGGCGATATGACCGGGCACGGCGACGTGGCTCGCGCCGGTATCCACGAGCAGCTGCACCGATTGGCCGTTGATTTCGCCGGGCACCCGATAATGGCCGCCCGGGCCGGCCTCCAGCACCAACCGCGCCGGCGCGCCGGCGCCGGTCACGAGGCCGCTGTTGGGCCGGGCGCGCCGATCGAGCAGCGTATCGAACCCCCACCACAGCAGCAGGAGCAGCGCGAACACGGCAATCATGGGCCGCAGGGCGCGTAAGGCGTCGGACATGGAAATGCAACCGGTGGAGACCGCGCCACTCTAGCGCCTGTCACCACTTCACACGACCCCACGCCAAGCGCTTCCTGACAATCGACCATGGGCGGCAAGACGGGACGTCGTGCGCGCCGCGCGGTCACTCTGCGCCCGCGTGCGACAACGCGGGATGGCCGCATCTTGTTCATTTCATGGGCGCTTGGCCCGAAGCGCTGGTCCTCCCATGAACAATCGACCAGGGGCGCTCTGCGGCGTTGCCAGTCTAGATCGTGGCGAACTCGGATCGTCGACTCGCGCCTTGTAGAACACGATTTGCGGTCCCCAACGCGGTGTTCGCATGAGGTGTTAACAGGCCCTACGCAATTGCGGCCGGGGCCGGGCGGCCGGTGCAGGTGCTAGGCTTTCGTCCTTGCCCGGCCACCGACACCGCATGCGCCGCCGCTGGACGACCCTGCCCCGCGATACCCGTCTGCTTCTGGCTGCGCGCGCGGCGCGAAGCGTCGGCCAGGGTGCGCTGATCGTCGCCTTCGCGCTCTATCTGGACGCACTCGGCTGGTCGGCGCCGGCGATCGGGGCGCTGTTCACGGCCGGCCTGCTGATCGATACCGCGCTGATCGTCGCCCTGGGCCCGGCCAGTGACCGTCTGGGCCGCCGCGGCTTTCTGCTCGCCTACGAGGCGGCACAGGCCGCGGCGGCGGTCACCGCCCTGTGCACGGCCGCGCCCGCCGCACTCGCGATCGCCGCCGTGGTGGGCGGCTTCGGGCGCGGCGCCAACGGCAGCAGCGGCCCCTTCGCACCGATCGAGCTGTCATGGCTGTCGCAGGCCCTCCCCCGGCGCGAGCGCGGCCGCGTGTACAGCCTGAACATGGCCATCGGGTTCTCGGGCATGGGCATCGGCGCGCTGCTCGGGGCCGGCCCGGCCCTGCTGGGCGAGCTGCTGCCGGGCCCTCTGGCCTACCGACCCCTGTTCGCGCTGGTGCTGGCCGGCTCGCTCGTCTGTCTGGTCCTGATCGCGCTCGCGCGTGACGCACCGGCAGCGGCGCTACAAGCTACAACAGCGAGAACGGCCGCGGACGCAGAAGCCGACCGCGCGACCCGGCGAAGCGAGAACGCGCTCATGCGCTGGCTGTTCGGCGTCAACGCGCTCAACGGCATCGCCATCGGCCTGGTCGGGCCGTTGATGACCTACTGGTTCGCGGTGCGTTTCGGGCGCGGACCGGCCGACATCGGCCCGGTCATGGCGCTCGCCTATGGTGTCACCGCGGTCTCGTCGCTGTTCGCCGGCCGGCTGGTGGATCGGATCGGCGTGGTCCGTGCTGTGGTCTGGATGCGCAGTCTGGGGCTCGCGATCCTGCTCGTGCTGCCGCTGGTGCCGAGCTTCTGGATGGCCGCCGCACTGCACGTCGCGCGTTCGGCGCTCAACCGTGGCACCGCCGGGGCCCGGCAGGCGCTGACCGTGAGCCTCGTGCGCCCGCACCGGCGCGGCGCCGCCGTCAGCACCGGCAGCGTGGCCATCCAGCTGCCGCGGGCTATCGGCCCCCTGTTCGCGGGTCTGCTGTTCGGCGGCGGCATGCTCGCGGCCCCGTTCTACATCGCCGCCGGTTTCTTCGGCGCCTATATCTACGCCTATCAGCGGGTGTTTTCCGCCCACGATCCGACCCGGGGCTAGCCGGACCGAACGGCTTATAAGCACGTAATAATCAGCTTCGGATCGGGATCGTGACGACAGCTGACAGGGATGTGGTTCGTCTCGGACGTCACCTGTCCGGCAGACCGGGCGGTCGGCGCCTGTTCTGAGGCCGCGGTGCCTGCGCGCACCCTACGTCGACGCGGCGCCGTAACGCGTGCCCATATCGATGCGCAAGCGCCGGCGGCGGCACAACCCCGTCCGGGCCATGCATGCCATCGCCCTCTGCAATCCGCCGAGGCCGCGGCCGGCGTGCTCACCGAAGCCACGGTCCCGGCCCCGCATCGCTGGAGACCGAAAGGGATGACGTTGGACGATCGCGCCAGGACGGGCTCCGATCCGACCGCGACGCCCGGCCGGTCATGGCGTGGAGGGGGGCTTAGACGGGCCGCGGGCGTCGCGGTGATCGACAGATCGGGCCACTATCGCCACGCGGGTCTAACGCCGCGCCGCCGCCGAGAGCGGCGTCACTCCACGCGGGTGACCGTGTGTCCGCTCGCGCGCAGCCGCTCGACCAGACCACGCGGGCCGACGAGATGAACCGCGCCCACCAGCACGAGGGCGTTGCCGGATCGCGAGAGCAGGCGCTCTATGGTCGGCAGCCAGGCCTCGTTGCGATCGTAGATCAGGCGGTCGTAGAGCGCCGGGTAGGCGTCGGCCTGTTCGGCGACGGAGGCCGCCAGCCCTGCCGCGTCGCCGTTGCGCCAGTAGGCATAGATGTCGGCCGGCGCCTGTGCGAGTTCGTCGGCGCTGTCGAGGGTTATGGCGAGCTGGTCGCGCGACAGCGATGCCGGCATGTCGGTGACGATGGCGAGGTGCGCGTCGATGGCCTGCAGCGGCTGGACCGGGCGGGCGTCGGCGAGCGCGCGTTCGTGGAAATGGCCGTCGAGGCCGAGGTCCGGGCGAAAGCCGGCCGCCCGGTAGGACTGCATCTCGATCGCCATGGCCACGAACCAGGGCCGATAGCCGTCCAGCCGCCGCATCGACAGCCCCTGATCGCGCGCCACGGCCCGCGTGCGCCGATACAACTCCTCGCCGACGTGCGAGCGCAGGTCGCCCGCGTCGTAGCGGGCGGCCGCCAGCAGGGCGTCGCGCGCCTGCGGCCGCTGAAGCGCCGCCTGATCGGCCTCCAGCACGAGCCGTTCAGACGCCTCATAGGCGCGTTCGTAGGGCGGCGGCAGCGGATACGCCCGCGGCGGCAGCATGTGCATCGAGCCGGCGAGATACACATGGTTCTCGGCACCTTCGACCCGCCAGACCAGACCAACCGGGCTGGCGAGCGCGGATCCGGTGGTCAGCCAGATTACGGCGAGTAGAGCGATTCCGGCGCAGCGCATGGCCAGCCCAGTGTGTCGTGGTGCCCTCATCATCGCTGCCCGCGGCGTGCGCGTCACCCCGGCGGCGATGCCGACCCATGCCGCGGCGTCACGACCGCATTTACCGCAACGCAACAATGGCCGGGCTAGACTGGACGGCCGGCCGGGGTGCGCATCGATGCGCCCCCGTCGCGGCGATCGTGCCGTGCTCGCACAGGCCGGCGCCGCGCCCCGCCGAATCGATCGCGCCACTCCCAGTTCGCTCCCGCCGAGCCCTGCGCCATGTCCCAGACGCCCACCAATCCGCTTTTCGTGCTCATCGCCCTGGCAACCGGCGGCTTCGCCATCGGAACGACCGAATTCGCGACGATGAGCCTGCTGCCGTTCATTCAGGCCAGTCTGGATATCGATCCGTCCACGGCGAGTCACATCATCAGCGCCTACGCCCTCGGGGTCGTCTTCGGCGCGCCGGTGATCACCGTGCTGGGCGCGCGCATGGCCCGCAAGCCGCTCCTGCTCATCCTCATGCTGCTGTTCGCAGCCGGCAACGCGCTGAGCGCGCTGGCGCCGAACTACGGCTGGCTGGTGTGCTTCCGCTTTCTCAGCGGCCTGCCGCACGGCGCGTATTTCGGTCTGGCCTCGCTTGTGGCCGCAGACGTGGTCGCGCCGGCGCGCCGGACGCAGGCGGTCGGCTACGTGATGCTCGGCCTGACCGCCGCGACCATCGTCGGCGTGCCGCTGGCGACCTGGCTGGGCGGGCTTGCCGGCTGGCGGCCCGGCTACTGGGTCATCGCCGCTCTGGCGCTGCTCGCCGCGGCCCTGATTCTGCTGTTCGCACCGCACGATCGGGCTGCGGCCCAGGCCAGTCCCCTGCGCGAGCTGGGCGCGCTGGCGCGGCCGGCCGTCTGGCTGACGCTGGCGATCGGTGCGATCGGCTTCGGCGGCATGTTCTCTGTCTACACCTATCTCACCGCTACGCTCGACGCTGTCACCGGTGTCGGCCAGCGCTGGATGCCGCCCGTGCTCGCGATCTTCGGCGTCGGCATGACGCTGGGCAATATCGTGCTGCCCCGGCTGGCCGATCGCGCGCTCATGCCCACCGCCGGCGGGCTGCTGGTATGGAGCGCGCTGGCACTGGCGGCGTTTCCGTTGGTCGCCGGCAACGTCTGGCTGCTGAGTGTCGACGTGTTCTGCATCGGCATCGGCGGCGCGCTCGGCACCGTGCTGCAGACCCGGCTGATGGATGTCGCCGGCGACGCCCAGAATCTCGCCGCCGCGCTCAACCACGTGGCCTTCAACACCGCGAACGCGCTCGGCCCCTGGCTGGCCGGTCTGGCGCTGGCGGCCGGCTTCGGCCTGCGCTCGACGGGCATCGTCGGCTGCGTGCTCGCGCTCGGCGGCCTGGCGATCTGGGCGATCGCATGGCGGGCCGGCCGCCGCCCCGGACCGATCGCGCCCGACTGACCCGGACCGAAGCGCGGCCGCGCCCATCCCGACGATTGCCGCGACCCTACGAAACATGGTATTCGATCGTGTGCTGCCCTCGGGCAGAACGACACGAAAAACAAGAGAGGGAACATCGGACGCCGGCGGATCTATCGCGCGGCGGCCGCTCTCGACGAACAACAAGCGATAAAGGGAGAACGAGCGATGAAAACCATTTTCGACTGGCGCGGCCTGGCCCTGGCGGCGACGGCGGCGATCGCACTCGCCGGCTGTACCGCCGCACCGCCTTCCGCAGATGCCGACAACGACGGCGGCGCCTATGTCGTCGACCCGGACGGCAACGTCTACAAGGATGCCGAGGGCAACTGTTGGCAGACGCCCAACGCGCCCAAGAAGGAAATGCGGGCCGAGTGCGGCGACCAGATCGCCCAGACCGACGGCGATTCGGACGGCGACGGGGTACCCGACAGCCGCGACGAATGCCCGGGCACCCCGCGCGGGGTGGAAGTCGATGCCCGCGGCTGCCCGATCGAGAAGCAGTCGCCGATCGTGCTCAAGGGCGTGACCTTCGAGTTCGATTCGTCGAATCTGACGATGTCCGCCGAGAACCGCCTCGACAACGTCGTCGACGCGCTGGAGGCCAGTCCCGACGTGCGGTTCCGCATCGACGGCCACACCGACAGCATCGGTTCCGAGTCCTACAACCTCGACCTGTCGCAGCGCCGCGTGGAATCGGTGCGCACGTATCTGATGGATGCCGGCATCGACACGCGCCGCATCACGGCGACCGAAGGCCACGGCGAGTCCGAGCCGGTGGCGACCAACGAGACCGCCGCCGGGCGCGCCCAGAACCGGCGCGTGGAACTCAGCGTCGTTTCCGACTAGATCCGGTGTGACCGACGCACCCGGGGCCCGGACGAGCCTCGGGTGCGCTCGGAGATCGTGCCCCGAACGCCGCCGATACGCGCGCAGCGCTGTCCCGTCCGGTGGGCCGCGCTATACCGTCGGGCGCGGACCTTCTAGACTCGAGCCGACAACCGAACTGCGCTGGAGAGATAAATGAAACGGGTCAGGGATCTGCTGCGGGAGAAGGACACCGACATGTGGTCGGTGGCCCCGGACGACACGGTCTACGACGCCATCAAGCTCATGGCCGACAAGAACATCGGCGCCGTCCTGGTGCTCGACGGCGGGCGGTTGGTCGGCCTGCTGTCCGAGCGCGACTACGCGCGCAAGATCACCCTCGAGAACCGGCGGTCCCGCGAGACCGCGGTCCGCGACGTCATGACCACGCACGTCGCCTACGCGGAGCCTTCGGAAACCCTCGAGGAATGCATGGCCCTGATGACCGACAAGCGCTTCCGCCATCTGCCGGTCATGGAGGACGACACGCTGATCGGAGTCTTGTCCATCGGCGACCTCGTCAAGGCCGTGATTGCTGAACAGCGCTTTCTCATCAAACAGCTCGAGCACTACATCAGCGGCGGCTGAAGCCCGTCAGCGGGCAGCTCGCCGCTGGCGGCCGGCGGCCGCGCCGCATCGCGCCGGCGCACGCCGACGTAACCGCCCGGACGGACGCCGATATCGCGGGAGGTCCCAATGCGCTACCGAGGCCGCACGAGCCTGATCCTGATCCTGTCGCTCGCCGGCGTCGTGACGGCGCCGGCGCTGGCCGCCGGGTTGAACGACCACCGCACGCCCGCCGGGCGCGCGGGGTCGGACAGCCTCGATCGCGGCCTGGATTCGCGCAGCCGGCAGCGCGACAACCTGTCCCGGCAGCTGGAGCAGAACCGCGAGCGACTCGACAGCGCATCGGAGGCGCGCCGGCTGGACCGCAACGCCGACGATCTGAGTGAGCGTCTGCGCCGAGAACGCCGGAACGCGACCGGCGCGGGGCCGTATTAGACCGTCGACTGCATCCGAGCCCGCGCCGACACTGTTGCGCACCCGGACGAAGCGTTGTGGCAGCGCCCCGCTCGCCCGCTTGCGGCAAGGCTCGGTTGCCGCGTCCAGCGAATTTTACGGGGCGTCTGGTCCGTCGACGGGCGGTCGATGAGTCATCCGCCACGACCGCCCTGTCGCCCCGCACATTCCGATCGGCAGCCCTCGCAATCCGAGCCGCACCGCGCTGAACGCGACATGCGGCGTCCAGCGCGGCGTTCGAACGACATGCTGACCAAACAGCCACCGGCTTCGTCAGCCGGCCGCGGCTACATCCGCGCCCGCGTGCCCGGGGCCATCGACTCCAGGCGACGGACCCGCTCCTCCGTGGCCGGATGGGTCGAGAACAGCTTCGACACGCTCGCCCCGCTCAGCGGGTTGACGATGAACAGATGCGCGCTGGCCGGGTTACGCTCGGCCGACTGCATCGGCTGGGCGTGATTGGCCTGTTCCAGCTTGCGCAGCGCGCTGGCCAGGCCCCGCGGGCTACCCGCGATTTCGGCGCCCCCCGCGTCGGCGGCATATTCACGCGAACGCGATACGGCCAGCTGGATCAGCGTCGCGGCGATCGGCGCCAGGATCATCATCGCCAGGCCGCCCAGCATGCCGCCGCCCTGATTGTCGTTGCCGCGAAAACCGCCGAACAGCATGGCCCACTGCGCCATGTTGGCGATCATGGCGATCGCGCCGGCGAAGGTCGCCGCGATCGCGCTGATCAGCGTATCCCGGTGACGCACATGCGCCAGCTCGTGCGCGAGCACGCCGCGCAGTTCCTCGCGGTTCATCAACCGCATCAGGCCCGTGGTGGCCGCAACCGCGGCGTGCGTCGGATTGCGACCGGTGGCGAACGCGTTGGGCGTGGCCGATTCCATCAGGTAGACCTTCGGCATCGGCAGACCGGCGCGCTGCGATAGCTCTCGGACGATGCCGTGCAGCTCCGGCGCTTCGTCGGCGCCCGCCTCGCGCGCACCGTGCATCTTCAGCACCAGACGGTCGGAGAACCAGTAGCTGCCGAAGTTCATCGCCACGGCGAAGCCCAGTGCGATGACCATGCCGCCGGTGCCGCCGAGCGCGTTGCCGACCAGCACGAGAAGCACGGTCAACCCGGCCAGCAGGAAGGTCGTGCGCAGTGCATTCATCGAGATGCCCTCTCTGATAACGAGCCCATCGCTCAACCTCTTAAATGGCGTCGGCGCGTCCGGAATCAAGCGCTGCGCGACGTCTGTCGACGGGCGTCGAAGGTCGGCTGTTCGGCGAGCACGCCGGCCAGCAGTTCACGACCGCGCACGCCCGAGAACAGGTCCGGGTCCACCGATTCGCGCCGTTCGATGACCGCCACGTCGCCGGTCGTCTCCATGACCACCGCCAGCACCTGACTCGGATGGGTGACACCGGCCAGCCGAAGCTTGGCGCGCAGGTCGTCCCGGGTGACCCGGGCCATGGTGAGATGATCGTCGAGGATGCGCTCGCCGACCATGAGCAGGAGCGGCTCGTTGTCGATCAGCCGGGCGAAAGCCGGCCAGGAGCGCCGCAGCCGCGCGATCGTATACTGAATGCCGTACAGCACCGCCAGTCCCACGATGCCGGTGACCAGCGGCGGCTTGTCGTTGAGCAGCGTCGATGCGATCACCGAACCGAGCGCGACCGTGATGGCGAAGTCGAACCCCGACATCTTGGAAAAGCTGCGCAGGCCCACCAACCGGGTGAACAGCATCAGCGCGGCGTAGATGACCAGGCCCGACACGACCACGCCGATAAGCGATCCGAGGTCGCCGGCGAGCCAGCTGGATTGGTTCATGGGCGGACACGGCGACGGAGGAAATGATACGCGGCACGATGCCTGCCGCCCGGCGAGCCGGCAATCCGTAGCACCCGCGCTGCGACAGCGCCGAACCCACGGTCGATCCGGCGCGGCGGGGCGATCCCTGCCACCGCCGACCGCGCCCTGCCGCGCGTATTTGCTAGTGTGGCACCCAACCACGCACGAGAAACGCCCATGATCCGCTATCCGCTGCTCCTCCTGGCCATTGCCGTCCTCCTCGGCGGCTGCACGACCCTCCGCGAGACCGAACCCGGCCAGACGGCACGCCACCAGCTGCTGTTGTCCACCGCGGCCGACGAAGCCAGCCAGCGGATCTCGCCCAATCTGCCGGCGGGCACGTCCGTGTTCGTCAACACCGACCACTTCGGCTCGTCGGACGACTATCAGTCCAGCTATGCCATCGGCGCGATCCGGGCGGCGATTCTCAAGCAGGGATACAACCTCGCAGCCAGCGCCGACGAGGCCGACACCATCGCCGAGGTCAGCAGCGGCGCGCTGTCGATCGATCGCCGCGAACGACTCCTCGGCGTTCCGAGCGCTTCCGTGCCCATCCCGCTGGCCGGGCCGTTCAAAACCCCCGAGATCTCGTTCTGGAAGAGCAAGGAGCGCACCGGCGTGGCCAAGTTCCGGCTGACCTTCTACGACGCCGAGACCGGCGCGCTGCAGGACGCCAGCGATCCGGTCTACGGGTTCTCGCACTTCGACCGCTCGTCGATCCTGTTCTTCGGCAGCACGGACAGCAATCTCATGCCGCCGGAGGTCGAGGAACGCCGCGAGAGCAACGCCGGGACCCAGGACTGAGTCACCGCTTCCGGACCTGTCCGGCGATTCGTCGCCGGGCGCCGGAGCGGGCGCCGCGGCCTGCTGCCCGCGTCGACACTCGACTCGGCCTGAATCGCGCCGGCCACCCGCACGCCGAGGCGACCGGCCGCCTTACTGAGAGGGGGCGGTAACGGACACCGTCGATACGGTCTTCCGGCGTCGCGGCCCGCATCGGTCATAGGCCCCGGTATCCGCGTTCGTAGCGGCCATCGCAGCCGCCACGTTGCCGCAAACGCCCGGCACGACTTGGCTGCGAATGATCGCGATGCTTGCATCGGCATGCGTCGAAGCTGAATATGGCTTTCAGTTCGGGCCCGCCCCGCCGATAGCGATTGCACGGGGTTCCGAGTACCAGTGGAGGCGCGCCATGCCGACATATGACTGCATCCACCGATCCGGCCAGCGCGCCCCGCTACCGACAGCGGAGCGCCTTGCGCCGGTGAGAACGATGCGGGCAGACGGCATCATGGCCGGCCGATGAGCTCGTCCGATGTCAGCCGGCAGCGTGTCGCACCGCACACGGCGACCTTCGGCGCCTATCGCCTACACAGCGTCTTCCAGACGATCTTCAGTCTCAGCCATCGCCGCGCGGTAGGCTTCGAAGCCCTCGTGCGGCCGCAGCTGGGCGCAAAGATCCCGGTGAGCCCGGCCGGACTGTTCGGCTGGGCGTCCGATCACGGCGAGCTGCGGGCCCTCGATGCCGCCTGCCAGCGCCTCCATGTGCGCAATTTCGCCGCGATCGCGCCGCCGGCACGCTGGCTGTTTCTCAACGTCGACGCGCAGACCATCACGAGCCGTGGCTTCGACGACGGCCTGCTCGCGGGCATCCTCGAACAGGCCTCGCTGGGCCCCCATCGGCTGGTCATCGAGATACTCGAAGGCCGCATCCGCGACGAGGGCCTGCTGCTGGAGGCGGTGGATTATTTCCGCTCTCTCGGCGCGCTGGTCGCGCTCGACGATTTCGGCACCGGGCACTCGAATTTCGATCGGGTATGGCGGCTGGCCCCGGACATCATCAAGCTCGACGGTTCCCTGATGGCCCAGGCCGAGGCCCACCACAGCGACCGGCTGCGACGCATACTGCCGAACCTGGTCGCGCTCATGCACGAGGCCGGCAGCTTCGTGCTGGCCGAAGGGGTCGAAACCCACGATCAGGGCCTGATCGCGCTCGACGCCGATATCGATTTCGTCCAGGGCTTTCACTTCGGTTATCCCACCGGCGCAATCAACGCCGAGGAAACGGCCGAGGCAACGGCGGCACTGGCCGCGCTGACCCAAAACTTCGCCGAGACCGCCAGCCAGGAGCAGCAGGCGAGCCGTCAGTCGCTGGCGCCCCATCTGGACGTCTTTCGGGCCGTCGCCGAAGCCATCGAGCAGGGCACCGGTTTCGACGACGCCGTCGCTTCGCTGCTGGCGCTGCCGCGTACGGCACGCGTTTATCTGCTCAACGAATGGGGCGAGGAGATCGGGCACTACCGCGGCGTCGAGGACCGGGACGCGCGCGCCCGGCGTTTCGACCCCGTGGCCGATACCAGCGGCGGCACCTGGTTCCGCCGCGGCTATTTCCGCAGCGCCGTCAACGAGCCGCGTCGCGTGCAAATCTCGCGGCCCTACCGCTCGAGCACGGGCACCGCACTCTGCGTCACGCTCTCGGTCTGCAGCCCGGACACGCCCCACCGCGTCTTCTGCTGCGACGTGATGTGCTGAGCCGGTCTCGGGAGTTTTCCTGAGAGACAGCCCCGCGCGGGCGACCCACACTGCGACTTGATGCGGCGTTCCCGTCGCACGCGCGTTCCGACGCCAATGGAGGTCCCATGTCACGACGCAGCAAACCGATCGCCCGCCGGTCCCAGCCCGACTCGGGCCTGGCCGCCCTCGGTCTCGGCCTGGCCACCGGCGTGGCCGCCGCGGCCGGCCTGATGCTCGGCCGCCGCGCCAGCGGCAACGGTGTGCCCGGGCGCGGGCATCCGCTCAAGCACCGCCTGCTCGACAGCGCTTCCGGCGCACTGCAACGCAAGATCCCGCTGGAGTCGATGAACACCTATCTCAACGGCTTCCACATGTACGCCGACGACATGGGTCGGCAGGTCGAGGCCACGCATTTCTGCATCCACCTCGAGCCGGATCTGCACCAGTGCGTGATATTCGACTCCAATCGCGCGGACGCGCGTCTGATCGGCATCGAATACATCATCAGCGCCGAGCGCTACCAGCGCCTGCCGGCCGAGGAGAAGCGGCTCTGGCACAGCCATCACTACGAGATCAAATCCGGGCAGCTGGTCGCACCCGGGATCCCCAAAATGGCCGAACACGCCTATTTCGAGGACCTGATCACGACCTACGGCAAGACCTTCCACACCTGGCAGATCGATCGCGACGATTTTCCCTACGGCGTACCGCAGCTGATGATGGCCTTCACAGAGGACGGCCAGGTGGATCCCGACCGGGTCGAGGCCCGCGATCAGCGTCTGGGCGTTTCGACGCCCGAATGCCGGGCGCACCGTGCCGATATCCCCACCCCGAACGTGGACCCGCACGCCAACTGCTGGGAGTGCGGCCAGAGCGTGCAGACGCGGATCGAACAGGTCGATTTCCGCCGCAAGTAGCCTCGCCGTCGTTGCCCGCGGGGCGGCCATCCGCCGCCCCGCGGGCGAGCGCGCCGGGATGGACGCGGCCGGGCCGCGCCTCTACGAGCGGCCCGAACGGCCCGGCGCTGCCCCTATTCCGGATACCAGTCGCCGAGGCGCACCTCGACGGCGTCGGTCCGCTCGTTGACCTGGCGCTTGAAGTCGGCCACGTCCTGACCGCGGTAGTGATACGGATAGACGATGGCCGGCTCGAAATCGGCCACCGCATCGGCCGCCTGGTCCACATCCATGGTGTAGGGCAGATTCATGCAGACGAAGGCGAGATCGATATCCTCGAGGGCGCGCATCGCCGGGATGCCCTCGGTGTCGCCGGAAATGTAGACGCGCTTGTCGGCGAGCGTCAGCACGTAGCCGTTGCCCCAGCCCTTCGGATGATAGGCGTCCTCCGAGGGCGGCAGGTTGTAGGCCGGCATCGCCCGGACCTCCATGCCGGCCACGGAGAGCGTATCGCCGTTGGCCATGATCCGCTGGTCGGCACCGAAGTCGCCGTCGATCTCGTCGGCCACCGACTGCGGCATGATGACGGTCGCCCCATCCAGATCGAGTCCGGCCAGCGTCTCGGTGTCCAGATGATCGCCGTGCGGATGAGTGAGCAACAGCACGTCCGCGGCGCCGTGCTCGGCGTAGGCCGAGACCGGCCCGACCGGATCGACGTAGATCGTGCGATCGTTCCACTCCATGACGAAGCTCGCATGCTCGACCGGATGCAGCTGGACCGGGCCGGCCCGCGTGTCGAGCGCCGGCTCGGCGGCCGCGGCCGACATCGCGAGGGCGCAGGCGAGAAAAATCAAGGCGTGCACTGACAGCAGGGGCGTCTTCATGGCGGCTCGGTGAATCGGACTCTGTCCGCAACATAGCATGCGCTCCGAGTGAACAATGCGGCCCGCGGCTTCCGCGTGGCGACAGCTTGGGGCGTGGTGGCGCACGGCCCCGCCGTGCGATCGACCCGCACGCCGGCCACATTGAAGTACCTGCGGCCGGCCTGCATTGCACCGAAACGCCGAATCGGCGATGTTGTCGAGGCGTCGGCGCCCCATCCGAACCGCGGCGCCAACGCCACGCAACAAAGTCCGGGAGATTGCCATGTATCGACTCGCACCGCTCATCGCCGCCGGCGCGCTCGCGGCTGGCGCCGCCGCGTCGGTTCACGCCGCCGAAACGGAGGCGGACGCCGCCGGCGACACCATCTCGCTGCAGACGCTGTTCGAGCGGCTGGACAGCGACGACGACGGCACGCTGACCCGCGCCGAGGCCGAGGCCAATCCGCGCGTGGCCGAGATCTACGACTCGCTGGACACTCGGGAGAACATCGAGAACCCGTCGACCAACGCGCCGGCCGAGGGCATCAACTTCAATCAGTTCGAAGCCGGCATGACCGCCGATCGCGAAGGCAAGGGCACGGTCGGCCCCGCTGCCTCCGGCGGCGAGACGTATCTCGTCTACCCCGACGGTTCGCGGGAGCGAATCGACGACAGCGGCATCGATTCGAGCGACTAGCGTCTGCATGCCGCGGCGGCGGATGCCGCGACCGATCGGCGAGCCGCGCCGGAATCGGCCGACGTCTCGACACGCGTGACAGGGGCGCCGTAACGGACAGGCCGGCGGAACAACGGGGGGCCGCGACCCTCGGCTCCCCTCGGCACGAATGCCGGGGCTTGACCACATCGCCGGACGCTGCCCCGACGCGCGGCCGGCAGCGGCTACAGTCCGCTCCTGTCGCCATGACAGCCGCCCACGCGCGAGGCGGCTCGGCCGGTCGCACAGCCGGTCGAGCGCCGAATCACGCGCCGGGCGGCCGGCATACGACTGCACATCGGCGACGAGCGGCGAGCTGCGGCCAATACAGCCCCACGCCTGAAGCGCGTCCCCTGCCGCGACGGGCGGCCGGCGAAAGCCGGCCGTGCGCGCCATCGACCACGCCGATACGAGCACGCCCGTCCGGCACGGCGCTCCCCGACGCGTTCCGGACATGCACTCGCCCATGGCGGTCGCCCGCATCCGCGTGGTGTCGGCCCGAACGACACCCGAACGGGGCGCCCACCGATCAACGCCGAGGGCTGAGCGTCGGTTTCACCATGATCTCGCGATCGACCCGGGCCGTTCCGGTGTCGATAAACATGACACCCCTGTCACTTCTCAGCCCCACCCACGCCGCGAATACGGGCCTTTGTCGCATCGGCCCGCTTCTTGCTGGGAATGCCCGAACACGGATTCGCGATCCGCTTTCCGGAAGACCGACGGCACCGTAGCGAAACGACGCCGCGCGACGGCGCGACGGCGCGACGGAGCAACGGCGATCAAGGGTGCACAACCGCAATAGCCCCCGACGAAACGCGCGCCGACCCGGCACCGGATCGCCCGGCCACTACTGCGACGGCGGCGCGCCGCGCGGAACCGGCCGCCCGACAGGATGACGACGATGACCGATGTCGCGCACAACGCATTCGTCTCCCGGCTGCGCGCACGCGGCGTGGACCCAATGCTGCGCGCCGATCTGACGATCCACGCGGTCGACCCCGTGCCGGTGGCCGTGCATCGACACGATATCGGCGTAGTCCGGGTCACCCGCGAGGCGCTGTGTTGTGCGGGCGATCCCGATCCCGCGCTGCCCCGGCTGGAGATCGTGCCCGAGGCGCAGTTGCCGGCCCGCATCGAGCTCCATCGACGCCGCGTCGGCATGGCGCTGGACGCGGCACTGACCGACCATCGCGCCACCATCGCAGAGCACGGCCACCTGCCATGGGCGGCCCTCACCGCCCGCATCGGCCACACGGTGATGAGCACGGTCGCCTGCCCGGACTGCGCCGGCACCACGAGCGATCCGAACACGGCCGATACCGGCACCGACCGCTGCGCGGTCTGCCGTGGCACCGGCCGTTACAGCCGCGGCGCCCGCCTGCAGGCCGTGCTGGCCTGCGCCGAACGCACGCAGGACATCTACTGCGGCGATCACGAGACTCTCGTCGGCCCCGCCGTGGAGCGCGAACTGAGCGACGGCGATCGCTTCGTGTTCACGGCGATCGAACTGCTGCAACCGGGGCGCTGGCGACTGGAGTCGACATACCGCCCGGAGCACATCCACATCATCGACGTCACTTTCGATGACCGGCGCATGCGTCTCGTGAGCAACGAGGCCGACGATACGCTCCTGACCGGCGCTGAACTCGTGGACGAGATCGCCACGGCGACCGCACGCGTCGAGATCGAACGCATCGAGACGATGCTCGACCGAATGGAACGCCGGCGCCGGTTCGTGCATCCGCGGCGAATTCTGGCAGACGTGAACGCCAGCGCCACGGGCCGGGGCATCACCGGCGCGCGAGTCGCGCGCGACGGGCTCATGCCGTGGCCCGAAGCGCATGCATCGCCGGCACGCGTCGACGGCCTGCGCAGCCGTCTCGCCGCCTTGATTCGCCGACAGCGTCGACGCCACGGCCAGCGCCTGGCGACCGGCCTGTTCAGCGGCGTACTCCTGCTCGGAGGCATGCTGGTCGCCGGTCTCGTGCTCACCGCACCGGCCCAGGCCGCGACGCTGCCACCGTGGTTCAGCGGGCCGTGGCCGGAGACCGGACGACGGCTGCTCGCCAGGCTGGGAGCGCACTGGTCGATCACCGCCGCGATGTTTTTCCTGAGCATCGCCGCGATCGAGCTGTGCGCCGCAGCACTGGAACACCGCAGCAGTCGTCGCACGGCGCGCCGACACACCTGCAGCGGCCCGGTGGCCGAGGCGCTCTCCTGCTATACCGCCAGCCGGGCCAGCATGGCCGCCGCCCTGATTCTGGCGCTGCTGGCCCTGTCGCTGCCCCACTGGGCACCCGCCGCGCTCGGCGATATGCTGCCGAGCTCGCCGACGATCTTCTCCGCCGCCGTGGCCACGGGTGTCGGCTAGGGCTGCCAACACTTCATACGAGCCCGCGCCAAGCGCGTCCTGAAAATCGACCATTGGCGGCAAGTCGCGGCGTAGCGCGTGCCGCGCAAT
The DNA here is from genome assembly GCF_003788635.1 of Salinisphaera orenii subsp. orenii MK-B5. GTDB lineage: Bacteria > Pseudomonadota > Gammaproteobacteria > Nevskiales > Salinisphaeraceae > Salinisphaera > Salinisphaera orenii. The sequence continues at coordinate 32,384 of NZ_AYKH01000007.1, read as the reverse complement.
CATTCTGCGCCAGCGCGCGACAACGCTGGATTGCCGCACCCTGGTCGTTTCGTGGGGCGCTTGTCCCGACGGGTTGGGCCGCCCATGAAACAACCATGGGCATTCTGCGGCGTTGCCAGTCTTGATCGTGGCGCGCCACGACCCGCGACTCGCGCCTTGCAGAACACGATGTGCGGTCTCCGACGCGGCGTTCGCAGGAAGTGTTGACAGGCCCAAGGCTGACGCCGTGCTTCGTGTGCGGCCGAAAACCGTGACAGCCTGTCCCTGCCCATTCGCCGACGCCAGCCCTCATGACATCGCCCCGTCCGACCGCCGTCTACGAGCGCGACGGTGCCCTATTCCAGCCCAGCGGCCTGGCGCGCGGCCCCTGGGATGAACGCGCCCAGCACGGCGGCGCGCCGGCCGCCCTCCTCGCCCATCTGGCCGAAGAGGCGACCGGTCCGGCGTTCGCCCTCGCCCGGCTGACCTTCGAGCTCACGCGGCCGGTGCCGATCGCGCCGCTGACGGTGCGCATCGACAGCGGGCGGGCACGCACGGCCCGACGCCTGCGCCTGGAGATCGAGCACGAGGGCCTCGTCATCGGCCGTGCGGTCGCCCTCATGATCCGGCGCACCGCGGTCGAGGTGCCGGCCACGCCCGATCGCCGGCTCACGCCGGCGCCCGCGCAATGCCGTGCCGGCTTCGAGACACCGGGCATGCCGGCGGGCGAATCCTTTCACCACGAAGCCATGGAGATCCGGGTTGCACGGGGCAGCACGCGAGCGGCCGGGCCGGCCGCGGCCTGGTTTCGCCTGCGCATGCCGCTGCTCGCCGGTATTGAGAACACGGCGACCGTGCGCGCAGTTGCCGCCGCCGACTTCGGCAACGGCATCAGCTGGGTACTCCCGGCCGACGATTTCCTCTTCGCCAACACCGATCTCACCGTCTACCTTCACCGGGCGCCGGAGGGGGAATGGATCGGCCTCGACAGCGAAACCATCACCGGCGCCGACGGCATCGGTCTGAACAGTTCGACGCTTTACGACAGCCACGGCCGGATCGGGGTCGCCCACCAGAACCTGCTAATCCGCCCGCGGTGACCACCGGGCACGAGGGCCGCCGGCGGAGTCGATGATGGTTCGCGCGGCGGCTGCTAGAGTGCCGACACCGAACGTCATCCGGGACTGAATCCATGAATCGTCGCCCCCATCGGTTCCCGTCATGCTGATGGCCGGGCTCGCCCTGATCGCCGGCCTGGCGGTGCTCATCTGGAGCGCGGAGCGCTTCGTCGACGGCGCGGTGGCCACCGCCCACCACTTCCGACTGCCCGGGCTGATCATCGGCACCGTGATCGTCGGCATCGGGACCTCGGCGCCGGAATTCGTGGTGTCGGGACTGGCCGCGTGGTCGGGCCAACCGGGGCTGGCGATCGGCAACGCCTACGGCTCGAACATCGCCAACATCGGGCTGATCCTGGGCCTCACGCTCCTGCTGTCGCCGATAATCGTGGCCAGCGGCGTCGTTCGCCGCGAGCTCGCCCTGCTGGCCGCGGTCACGCTGGGATCGCTGCTGTTGCTGCTCGACGGCACCATCGGGCGGCTCGACGCCGCTCTCCTGCTGGTGCCGCTGATCGGCTATCTCGGCCTGTGCGTCCGCCAGGCGCGGCGGCCGACCGAGCACGTGAGCGGGCCCGCCACGGCCGGCGTCGAAACCGAGCCGCCGACGCTCGGCCTGCGGGGCGCGGTGGCGTGGCTGATCGTGGGTCTGATCCTGCTCGTAGCGAGTTCGCGCCTGCTGGTCTGGGGCGCAGTGACCATCGCGACCACGCTCGGCGTGAGCGATCTCGTCATCGGCCTGACCGTCGTGGCGGTGGGCACGTCGCTACCCGAACTGGCCTCGTCCATCAGCGCGCTGCGCCGCAACGCCCATGACCTCGTGCTGGGCAACGTACTCGGCTCCAATCTGTTCAACACGCTGGGCGTGGTCGGTGTCGCCGGGCTGATCGCGCCGATCGACATCGAGCCGCTCGTCGTGCAACGGGACTGGCCGGTGATGATGGCGATGACGGTCCTGCTGCTGCTCTTCGCGATGCGCTGGCGCGCGCCGCGTGCGCGTCTCAGCCGCCTGGAGGGCGGCGTGCTGCTGGCGATCTTCGTGGGCTACACGACCTGGCTCGTGCTCGGCGCCCTGGCCGCTCCGGCGGGCTGAAGCCGCTGCGTCGCGCGGTCGAAGGCAGAAGCGGAACCCGCCGCGACCGAGATGCCGAGTCAGCCTGCCGGGTCCGGCTGTTTGGAGGCCCAGATCGCCAGCTTGTGCTGGATCGATTTCTGCGAGACCTGATCCTCCGGCAGCGGCTGGATGATGCCGTCGTGCACCAGCAGCCGATAGATGTACTCGAGCCGGTCGGCCGCGGAGTCGGTGGCCTCGAACTCGACCGCGCCGCGGCGCTCGCCGTAGTCCATGCCCAGCGCCAACGCCTTCTTGGTCAACGCCTTCTCGTTCTTGAGCTTTTTCATCGTCATCTCCCGAAGCGTTTGGGACCGCCCCGTCGCGACCACCCACATTGGGGCCGGATGCCCCGATGCGAGCGCCGGCCGCGACGGCGAGCCCCGCCGACAGCGGCGATCATCGCCACCGGCCGGGCAGCCGCTTCGATCGCCGCAAGCACAAACGCGGCATGGCTTGCGCGGATCGGGCCGGTCGGCCGACAGTAACGCATGAGCATGCAACGGGCCGAACGCTATACCGCCGTCGCCATCGTCCTGCACTGGCTGATCGCGGCCGCAATCCTCGGCAACATCGCGCTCGGCTGGTGGATGCGCCGGGCCGTGGAGGCATCCGCGACCCGCGCCCTTGCGGTGGAGGCGTTCCAGCTGCATAAATCCATCGGGCTGACGGTGCTGATTCTCAGCCTGCTCCGGCTCGCGTGGCGGCTGGGGCATCCGCCACCGGCGCTGCCCGCGGCCATGCCGCTCTGGGAACGCGCGGCCGCGCGGGCGACGCACGCACTGTTCTATGTGCTGATGATCGCGCTGCCGCTGACCGGCTGGCTGTATGTCTCCGCCCAGTGGCGCGGCGACACGCCCCTGCAGGTGCCCACGCTCTGGTTCGGGCTGTTCGAGGTCCCGCATCTGTTCGGGCTCAACGAACAAACACGCGCGTTTCGCGAGACCTGGGCCGCGACCACCGTCGACCTGCACACGTGGCTGGCCTGGAGCACGGCGGCGCTGGCCGCACTGCACGTCGGCGCCGCGCTCAAGCACCAGTGGATCGACCGCGATGCCGTGCTCACCCACATGCTGCCGCGGCCCGGCTGGCGCGTCGCACTCGCCTCCGGCATCGGCCTGATCCTGCTGGTGGGCGTCGGCGCGGCGCTGCTGCGCCCGGATACGACGCGTCAGGCCGACGCGCCGCGCGACAGCGACATCAGCGAGGGTGCCGATACCGCCGACAGCGGCGGTGCCCCCGGCGAATGGCGGCTCCTGCGGTCGGCAAGCGCGATCCGGTTCGCCGGCGAGCAGGGCGGCAGTGCCTTCAACGGCCGCTTCGAGCGCTGGGGCGTCGATGTCCGCATCGACAGTGACGCCGTGCCGGAGTCGTCGATCAACGCCACCATCGAGACCGCCTCGGCGACCGACGGCGTGGCCATGCACGATCGCACCCTGCACGAGAAGGAATGGTTCGACGTCGCCAATCACCCGGTCGCCACCTTCGAGAGCCGCGCGATCCGACCGCTCGAGGCCGATCGTTACGCGGTCGACGGCGTGCTGACGATCAAGGGCAACGCCATCGACATCCCGCCCCTGACACTGAGCCTGGACGACAACACCGCGACCGTCACCGGCCGACTCGCGCTGGACCGGGCCGAGGCCGATCTGGGCATGGCCTCCGATCCGGAGGGCGAATGGGTATCGCGCGATATCGAGATCCGGGTACGCGCGGTGCTCAGCCGCCGTGCCGCCGGGGACGCCGCATCCGGCACGGACGACTGAATCGCGGCGCGAGCCACCGCCGCCGGAGACGCCGGACGGAATCATCGCGTGGGCGACAAAAGGCCCGGCGCGACCGGATACCGGTCGCAGTGCGCCCCTCGCCACCCTCGAGCATCGGATTCGCAGCGGCGTCCGCCACCGGAACACGCCGCGACTCGCCGGACTCAGCCGCCTGGAGTCGAGGGCCGACAGATCCAGCCGACGCCGTAGCCGAGACACAGGCTCATCAGCGTCGGCGCGAGAACCACGACATCCCCGTAACGGCCGGCCCGCCATTCCCGACGCACGCTCCAGTAGGCCCCGCGCAGCAGCGCCGACAACGCGCCCCGGCGCGCATGGGCCAGACCGCCGAGAGTCCGGAAATACGCCAGCGGCGGTCGGGTTTCGCGGTTATCCACGTTGCCGAGTCTGGAGATATGCGTCCGCTCTTCCTCAGTGATACGGGCGTCGGCCGGGTCATGGACCGCACCGTAGAGCCGGAAATCCTCGACCGCGGCCTCGGGCAGGCCGTGAATCGACATGATCGCACCGCGCCGCAGTAGGGCGAGTCGTCGCTCGCCAGGCAGCGGCGACGCCTCGGCCGGACCGCCTACGTCAGCGCGCTGCGACGGCGGCAGGTACTCGGCGAGATCGAGCGTGGCCCGGACACGCCGATAGATCGTTTGCTGATACTGCCGCCAGACATGATATCGGCTGGCTTCGTCGTGGGCCGCGCCGCCGGCGCCCCGCTGACCGCAGTGCTGGCGGAATGCCCAGGTCGGCGCATCGATGCGCCCCGCCCGGCAGTGGCGTGCCAGTCGTAGCAGAAAATCGTGATCCTGGGATCTCAGCAGGGTTTCGTCGAACGATCCCACCTGTCGAAAACAACGGGTCGGGATCAGCATGCCCTGCAGCTGGGCGGGCACGAAATGCGACTCCATCAGCCACAGCAGGAAGGACTCGGGCGGGTCGGCCGGCCATTCCATCACGGGATTGGCCTGCGCGCCGTCGGTCGTCAGCGTGTGCTCGAAGAAATAGTGCGGGCTGTAGCTGAAGTCGTACTGCGGATTCCTGCCGAGGAAATCCAGATGCCGTGCCAGCGCGTCGGGCAGCGCGAGATCGTCATCGTCGAACAGCCAGATGTAATCGGTCCGAATCTCCGGGATGACGCGATTGAACGCGGCCGGACGCCCCTGGTTCGGCTGCCGGGCCAGATTGACGCGATCGCCGTAGGCGGCGACGGTCGCCGCCGTATCGTCGGTCGAGCCGTCGTCGATCACGTGGATCTCGTCCGGCACCCGGGTCTGGCCCAGCAGACTGTCCAGTGCCGCACCGATGAAGTGGGCGCGATTGTAGGTCGCCATGACCACCGCGACCGTCGGACGCCTTTCGCTCATGCCATTCCTTTCAAGAGTCAGTTCGCTCGGCCGCGGCCAGTGGGCCCACCACGCGGACTCCACCCAGCCGGAATCGATGGATCACGGTCGACCCGCCGTGATTCAAGCCCGCACCGCCAAACGACGGGCGAAGCCGCGGCAATCCGGGGGCGCAGATGCCGCGGCAGACGCCGGGCACGCGCCCCGGTCGCCCGATCCGCTCGCCGCGAGTCGTTCTCAATCCGAACCGTGCAGCAGATACAGCTGGCGTCCACCGTCATCGAGCGACGTCACCACGATTCTGCGGCCGTCCGGGCTCGGACAGGGGTGCAGGTCGCAGCGGAACGGACCGCGGCTCGGGCGATGGTTGCCGAAGCGCGCGATGCGGCGGGCGCTCGCGTCCGTCTCGTCGTAGACGCAGAGATCGATCTCCTCGGCGTAGGGCGTATCGAAGACGAACCGCCGCGTCGACCCCGGGAAATAGCGCACGTGCGCGTTGGCACCCAGCGCTTCGGGCGCGATCTGACGAATGCGCCGGCCTTCGGGCGCTTCGTCCGCGTACAGATAGAAACCGTCGCGCTGCCAGAAATACAGCGAACGGTTGTCGAGCCAGATCACGTGCGAGGTCGCGCTCGCGAGCAGACGCAGATCGCTGCCGTCGACGTTGCAGGTCAGACTGACGCCCATGCGGTCGTTCCAGCCGCCGCCGCGGGTGCGAAAGCGCAGCTTCACGGTGAAACGGCGGCCGTCGGGCGAGAGCTTGACGTGGTTGAACCAGTAGCGATAGCGCGACCGGGTGTGGCGCAGATAGGCGCGCCAGCCGATCCGCGACATGAGAAAGCGCACGGCGCGCCGGACCGACAGCACGAGCGTATCGCCGCCGTCGTCCAGCGACTGGCGCCAGACGCCGTCGCCGCGGGGCGCGCGCTGGGACAGCCGCGCGCCGCGACCGCCGGCGTAGCCGTAGCCGGGGCGCACCGCCTGGAGCCGCGCCATGTTCAGAGACAGCGTGAAGCGCCCGTTCGGGTCGACGGCGTAGCTGGGGCGGCCCAGCGTGCGCGTGGTGCCGCTCGCCAGGTCGTGCACGCGGGTGACGAAGGTATCGTCGTCGCGGTCGTTCCAGATGAGCGTCGTTCGACCGGGCACCCACTGCGCCATCGGCCCCTGCTGCCAGCTCCACGCATAGCTCGTGCCCACTGGGATCCAGCGGGCGTCGTCGTCCAGATCGATGACCCCGACCTCGACCGAATCGTCGGCCGTGGGCTGGCGTTCGGCAAACGTCACGCAGTGCGCGGCGACATAGCGGCTGGTCGAATCGAAGACGTTGATATCGTAATAGCTGTGCGTATGGAAACGCCCTTCGTCGGTGCCGTGGGTAAGTTGCTGCAACTGCCAGTCGGTCATGTGGACAATCTCTGTCGGATTCGTCGAGCGATATAGCGCGCGTCGTCGCCCCGCGCCAGCGCGGACGCCATCAGGCGGAGCATCCGCACGCGCCGACGCCAGCCGAGCGGATCGACCCGGTGGCGCGAGCGCAGCGGAATGTCGGCCAGGCGGATGCCGCCCTCGGCCTCCACGTAGTCGACCAGCTTGCGGCCGTACTCGGCGCCCGCGGCGCTGACGCCCGGCGTCGCGAGCCGGCGGCGCAGCGTCTGCGCCATCGACGCGGTCCATTTGAAGTGATGCACCCGGAACGGGATGAAGAACCTGAAGCGCGCGCGGCCGATCGCGGGAAAGCGCGCCAGATGCCGGTCGAACAGATAACGCACGGGTACGTCGCCGTTCTGCGGATGATGCCCACCCCGGCTCGGCAGAAGCTCGGCCTTCAGCAGCATGACCTTGATCGTGCCGAACCAGTCGTGATGCCGCCCGGTCCGGCCGACCGAGCACTGCACATCGCCCTGCAGGGCGAACGTCTGCCCGATCGGCTGGTCCGGGTCGACGTCGACCAGGCGACCGTCGGCGGCGATGCGATCGATGAACACGCCCTGCACGCAGTTGACGCCGAGTGCCTCGCAGTGCGCGATGATCTCGCCCAGTGGCGCGGGATATTCGTGGAACTCGTCCACGTCGGCGCTGACCACCCAAGCGTCGGCGGGCACGCGTTCTGTCTGCAGGTCGCGCCGTCGCGCCCACATGGCGTCACTGGTGTAGGGCCCGATCCAGACATCGGGGGCAGGCAGATGCCGGCTCTCGAGCAGCGCGCGAGCCCGCGCCAGGTTCGGTGAATCCGCATCGTCGGTATTGAGTATCAGATGGACGTTCTCGCGCCGGACGCCGAGCGCAAGATAGTGATCGAGGAAATGCGGCAGATGCGCGAATTCCGTATCGACCCCGATACAGCTGACGAGATGGATGGATCGATCATCGACCGCGCTCATGTCTCATCATAGCGATTGAGAAACGAGAATTCGCGCGTCAGTGCCGCCACGCGCGCCTGCCGGTCCTGGGGCCAGTCGAGCCGATCGCGGCTGCGGTTCGGCGTCCGCTGGACCAGACCACTGCAGGCCCGAACGTAGGCTTCATCGACCGGCAGATCGAGGAAGGCGAGCATCGAACGGATGGTGGCTTCGGGATCGGCCGTGAGGGCCTCGTGGCTCAACTCGAACCAGTGGGCCGGCGCCGTCCGGTGCTTGATGTCGGCGACCGTCCGGCACAGCGCGGCGTAGTCCTCGATCTGGGAATCCAGCGCGACATCGGCAATGCGGCCATCGGCCTGATAGGCGCGCAGCGCCGCGTCGAAATCCTCGGCCGCCACCGACGTGCGCAGTTCATCGTAGGCCCGGCCCTTGCGCAGCGACATGGTGGCGATGTTGTCGAACGGATTGCGCAGCACCAGAATCCATTTCTTCGCGGGCCGCGGCCGCCGGTTCAGCCGCTCCAGCAATCCCGGGTCCTGGGCCACGCGGCGCACCGCCTGATCGCCCTTCTTGTCGCCCAGCACCCGCAGCGGATCGACGCGCGTGTGCGCGCCGCCCGGCACGAGATAGGAGAATCCGTTCCAGCAGCGACCGTGACGCGTGAATTCGAGCGCCCTGCGGTCAATCAGCGAAAAGATCGCGGCCAAGGGCACGCCCTGGAGCAGCAGCCCCATGGCGTCCAGTTCGTGGGAGACCCGGGCCTGCGGATGCGCATCCAGAATCGAGCCGATCAACGAATGACCGGAGCGCGGAAACCCCGCGAACTGAACGAACGTCTCGACATCGGTGAGACGCCGGCGCGCCTTGAGCGCGTGCGCCGAAGCCTCGGCGAGCAGTCGCCATAGGGGTACGCTCTCGTGATGCCGGGATTCCCGCCCCTCGAAGCGAGGCACGGTATGGGTGGCCTGGGCGCGTCTTCGCAGCCCGTGATAGATGGTCTTCGCCTTCATCGTGTAATTCCCGGTTCGCGGTCTGCCCGCGCTGCGCCCGGTCCGCGTAAAAGCGCACAGGATAAACGCTTCCCGCGGCATCGGGGCAGGCCGCGGGCGCGATTCGATACGCTCAGGGCAGACGTTGCCAGAGCGCGCGCCGCGCCGGCGCCAGCGACCATGGCAAGGCCGGCACGCTTCATCGCCGGCCGGCGGGCGCCTCGCGACAGGTCAGCGTCCACGACAGGCGCCGCGAGCGACGCTTCATGCACGCGTATCTGCCGACACCATCGGCGGGCGGTGCACCAGATAGCGATACAGACAGATGAGCAGCGGCACCCAGATATAGACATGGACCGTCCATATCTTGGCGCTGTAGTTACCGTAGATCGCGGGCATCACGATGAATATGAAGGCAAATACAAAGGACAGGGCAGCACGTGGCGCATCCAGCTCGCGCCGGCCGCCGCGCAGCCGCCAGAGCAGCGCCGCGGCGCCGGCCAGCACCGTGAACAGTGCGAACTTGAGCACGAGATGGCCGGGATCGCGCTGATAGTGCTGCAGACTGTTGCCGTAGGCGACCAGCATCGGCGGCACGAGCCACGCCGCGCGTGCCAGCAGATGCCGGCCGGAGGGCGCCCGGCCGGCAGCCGCCCAGCACATCAGCGCGAACAGCAGATACAGGGCCGCCCCCAGCATCTCGAGCTCTTCCTCGACCATGCGGAAGTTATAGGCGACATCATCGCTCAGTCCGCCGATCTCGTTGCAATGGTTGGAGCACCAGTCGCCGATGTGTCCGGCCTGCATCGCCACGCCCGCGGCGGCGAGCACCCCCAGCAGCAGCCACTGCCGCCGCGGCCACAGCAGCAGAAGCAGACAGCCGCCGAAGAACGTACCGATCCACATCGGGTGACGCCCGATCACGAAGTTAACCTCGGCGGCGTACATCGCCAGCGCGAAGAAGCCGGCCACCAGCGCGAGCCATATCTGGTGGCGGGACGTGCCATGCAGATAGACGTCCACGAAGAGCATCATCGCCACCAGCGGAAACCAGTGGGAGACGACCTCGAAGAGTCGGTACTCGCCTTACGGCTTGCCCGTCGGCACATGCGCGGGTGCTTCGAAGTAATGCAGCACATCCAGCGTCAGGCCGTTGAGCCAGTCACGGCCGATGAAGCACAATACCACCACGGCCGCCAGCGCCATGACCAGATCCCAGCGTATGCCGCTGACATCGAGTCGATTCATCGTCACCCCGAAAAACGTCTCGATTCGCCGCACCGCGCGGCGGCTTGTGCATTACTTATCATGACCGTCCTCGGCCCGATCCCGTCGTGGAGTCACCCCGGTTCGACCGCCGTAGGCGTGATGGGATGAAACCGGCATGCGCCGGTACCCACGCGCATCATGTGACGTCAGGGGCACCGATGACCGCTGTAGCATACGTAACAGCCGGCGCCGACCTGGAGCCGTCATAGGCGCAAGCGATCCCCCCGCCCGAAACCGCGCAGTCGCGCCCGGCCCGAAGCGAATCGCGTCAACGCTTGCCGTCGCACGAGCGCCGGGCGCGGTAGACCAGCCACGCATAGAGCACGACATTGACACCGATCACGGTCGCGCCGATGAACATTTGTGCTGATCGTGTCAGCCCGGCCGGGTAGATCAGCGCCATCAGATAATGATCGATGAAACCACCGCTATAACCCGCCTGCCCGGCCGCTCGCCTGAGCGCCTGCTCGAGCGGCGTCAACGGACAGAGGCGCCCCGAAAACGACACATACGCCGCCCAGCAGGCGGCCGGCACGTGCACGAAGGCCAGTCGCGGCCAGGCCAGAGCCAGCACGCCGCCGCAGGCCACGAGCAGGATGAATGCCAGGTGGATAAGAAGCACCGCATCGGCGGTCAGCGCATACCACATGCCGCTCAGACCCCGGCACTCGGACGGCGTCGCGACGAGCCTCGGCCGCATTCGCCCCGAGCCACACGGCCGATACGCCGGACGCAGCGCCGGCGGCCGGTCATGGACGAACCGTCACGCGTGGCGTGGGTTTCATCGGCACCCCCCGTGGCACCGACGCATCACCGGGATGGCGCCGGCACCAGACGCCAGCCATCGGCGGTCTCGTTGAGCCGAAGGCGCCGGCTGACGACCTCCCGCTCGTCGCCGACGACCACGTCGTAGCGCACGTCCAAATCGTAGTCGCCGTGGTCGAGTTCGCGACTGTCCAGGATCTGGACATGTTCGACCTGCACGTCCGCCGGCTCCGGCGCGCCGAGCGACTCGATGAATGCGACACCGTCGGCACCGCCGAGCGTCTCGGCCATCGACCGCGCATGGACGATGCCGCTGCGCAACGAGTCCTCCACCAGCGGCTGCACATCGGCCGCTTCGGGCGCGTCGGAGCAGCCGGCGAGTCCGGCCAGCACAAGCGTGATCGACAGGTATTTCAAAGCCATTGTGCGCATGGGGCGACCGGTGGCGAAATGATGCAAGAGCTATAGCGAACCAACCGGTCGAAGACAAGCCGTGGCCGAAGCGGCCGAACAGTCGTATCGGCCCGGTCGCAGGCTCCCGCCGAGCCGCCCCGAAAGCCGGAGCGGTCACGACAGGCAGCCGCCGCGTCCACTCGGCCGAGCGGTCTTCGACCCCCCACCCGGGATGCCCGGCCCATCAGGCGCCGTCGGGCGCCGTCGGGCGCCGCCGAGGCTGCGGTGCACGTCGCCCAGTGCCGGGTCAATCGTCATGCGAGCGCGCTGAACACCGTCATGCGACGTGACGAGACGTAACGCACGCCGCGCAGCGACTTTCGCGACCGCGTGCGATCACACCGAATTGCCGCACGTCGTGAATGTCTCGGAGCCTTGGCCCTTCGGGTCGGGCTCCGTATGGACCGATGAGCATCGACGTCTGCGGCCTTTCACGTCCCGATCGTGGCGCGCCGGATCGGCGACTCGTGCCTTGCCTCACACGATATGCGATCGCCCAACGCGGCGTTCGCACGACGTGTCAGCGAGCGCTAATTGCCGCCGCGCGTATCGGCGTGCATCGACTGCGTGGCCTCGAACCGCTGCTTCTGCTCGGGGCTGGCCTCGGCCTGGTGGCGCGTTTTCCACTCGTCGTAGGGCATGCCGTAGACGTGCTCGCGGGCCTCGTCGTAATCCATCGTCACGCCGCGGCGTTCCGCCTCGGCGCGGTACCACTTGGCGAGGCAGTTGCGGCAGAAACCGGCCAGGTTCATCAGGTCGATGTTCTGCACGTCCGTGCGCTGCTGTAGGTGCTTGATCAAGTCGCGAAACGCGGCCGCTTCGGCTTCGATGCGGGTCTGTTCATCCATGGGCATTGTCCTCGACGAATCTCGCCAGCGCGCCGGCGGCGCGCCTGACGTATGGGTAAACGCAGATGGTCTCGCCCGGCGCGCCGGCCATGCGTGCTCGACGATCGCCCGAACGGCCGCCCGGCGACGTCGCGATACGGCCCGATCGGGCCCTAGAGATGCGGCCGGCGAGACGTGCCCGGGCCGCCGCCCGGGCGACCCGCCACGTCAACGGTGCACGATATCGAGCTGCTTGAAGGCGCCGAGCGCATGGTCGGCACGGAACAGCCGATGGTCGCGGCGCACGCGTTCCGCGGATTCGCCCGCGAACTCCACCATGTCTTCGACGAACACCTCCGGCGGCCCGATGGCGTTCACGATGGCCGGCTCGATGTCGTAATCGATATTGCCGGACTCATCGGACAGCGCGTGCACGCGCGCGAGCATACGCCCGCAGATGCCGGCGTAGTCCTTCCACTCGCCCTTGGACAGATCGTCCAGATCGATATCGTCGCGAAACGGGGCGCGCTCGCGCGACATGTAGCTCAGACCGTCGAACTCGATATGGCCGTAGAAGACATCCCCGCGCACCAGCTGCACCGCCTGCGCGTGGCTGATGCGCTCGGCCCGCGAGTCCATCTCGTAGGCCGAGGGCGGCACCAGGCCCGACAGCGCCGAGCGCCGTGCCTGCTTGTATTCGATGATCAGATCGTCGCTGCCGTCACGCTGCGGACCCTCGATGAGCACGTAGTAGCGGTTGAGTCCGAGCGACGCCGTGCCCTGGCCCTGACGTATCGCCACGTCCTTGACGCGCATGCGATCCGCTCGGGCCGGCACCTCAATATCATTCTCGCTGACCAGCCGGTCGGTGATCTTCTGGAACTCGTCCCGGCGCGAGGAGATCGGCACCAGCTCCTCGTTGGATTGAAAGCCGGTGCCGGTCTCGTTGAGGTAGTCGTCCGCCAGCCACTCGGCGCGCTCCTCGTCGGCGTCCTCGATGAGCTTGCGGATGAGCTTCGGCGCGTTGTCGTAGCGCATTTCCTCGTCCTGCTCCGTGCCCTCGCGTGCCAGCCGCTGCATGGCTTCGACGTAGCCGCGCACGAAATGCCGCACGATCCTGACCTGGTGCTTGCGCTTGAGTTCGCCTTCGGTCTCGGCGGCGATCATGAAGCCGACCGCGCCGCGCTTGATATCCCAGGTGAAGGGCGCGTAGTAGGCCTCGTCGAAATCGTTGACCGAAAAGATCGGCACGTTGTTCACGTTGGGCATCACGCCGAAATTCTCGGGGTGCACATCGCCGAGCGTGAGCACCGTGGGCATCCAGGCATCGTCGCCGGCCATGTCGCGATAGAACAGCAGCGCCGTACCGCGAAAGAACGAGAACAGCGAATCCGACAGCTTGTCGAACTTGACCTCGGCCTCCTCGGACGATGCCGCGATGCGCGTCTCGTGGTCCTCGCGCAGACACTGGCGCACGTGCAGACGCCGGTCGTGGCCGGTCAGCACACGCGGGCGCAGCACGAACTCCCCGGCCGCAACCGCCTCGGCGAGCCGGCGGAAGGCATCGACGCGACTCGCGACCACCGGCCGCGCATCCTCGTGGGACTCGCGCTCCAGCGCCGCCGCCAGCTCCGGCTTGCTCATGCGGGAACGGCCGGCGATCTCGCGCTCCTGGGCCCGCTCGTACAGGGCCTTGCGCGTTTCGCCCGTCTCATCGGTCATGTGATGCGCTTCCTTCGAGCCGGCGGATCGCTGCGCCGACGGTGTGCCATTCGTTCGACGGGCAGCATTGCACAACGTGAAACGGGCGTCAGCAAGGCTCCGAGAAGCAGTACGGCACCGACACCGCGCCCGCACCCCGGCCCGAGCCCGGCATCGCACGGGCCAACCCGTCGTGGTCGGCGCCGGCAGGTCTCGGCCTGCCGGTCCACGCCTGGATTCGCCGTGGCGTATTCCGCACGCCGAATCTCGTCCTTCGACCAGCCGGCATTAATGCCGGGCCGACGCACGCCGATAACATGTGGCACCGACAAGCGCTTCCCGCGACGGCACGCGCCCGACGGCATTCGCATCCGTACCGCGTGCGCGTCGAGCGGCGGCCAGACCCCGGCGGCCGCAAGACATGCCGACCGCCCGACACAGCGCGAGCCACGCCGAGGCCCATGAACCCCGCGAAACGACAGTCATCCACTACGCCTCCCGACACCGCCGGCCGGCTGCGTCGTTTCGTGCGGCACGTCGGCGTCTGGCGCGGAGTCGCGGTATTCACCCTCGCCAACATCGCCCTCGCACTGACGATCACCGGCGTGGCGATGCGCCTCGCGGGGCTCGAGCACCGGCTGCTCGGCTACACCATCGCGCTGACCTGTTCGATCACGATAATGCCGCCGCTGATCGCCGGCCTGCTGGCGCTCATCCAGCGGCTGGACCGGGCGGAACGCGCCCTGCACCGGCTGGCCCGCACCGACGAGCTCACCGGCCTGCCCAACCGCCGCGCGCTGCTCCAGGCCGCGGCCCCCGCGCATTCCGGCGACGGTCCGACGGCGCTGCTATTCATCGATATCGATCATTTCAAGCGGGTCAACGATGCCCACGGCCACCAGACGGGTGACGAGATCCTGCAATACGTCAGCGCGGAGATCGCGAACCGACTGCGCCACGGCGACCAGCTCTGTCGCTACGGCGGCGAGGAATTCGCGGCCCTCCTGCCCGCCACCGACGCCGCGACCGCCCATGACCTGGCCGAGCGTATACGCCGCCATCTGGCGCGGACGTCGATCGTTCTGGACAACGACGACCGGGTGAGCGTCACCCTGAGCATCGGCATCGCCACCACTCATGATGTCGATACCGCCCGTATCCATCGGCTGATCGACCGGGCCGACCGCGCCGTCTATCGCGCCAAGCACGCCGGGCGCAACTGCACGCGGCAGGCCTGACCCGGCTGTGCGTCGTACAGTCACATTCCTTCACCACTCGAGCACCTGATTCGGCAACCGAAGAATAGCCGGCGGCCGGGTTCGAGAAGGCGCCGATATGCGCGAATGCTGCCGATCCCGGCTCTAGTGCTACCGGCCATCGCGCGCCGTCAGTCGGTGGCCGCCCGGCGTTCGGCCCCGGCCGAGTCGACCGATCCGGCCGTCGGCTGTTTTGACACCACGTACCCGGCTGCCTAGGCTCTAGCCGACAGAAACCGCGATTACAGCATCCCGAGTGCACGCACTCGCGCACCGTTCGCTGTCGGCCGCGGCCATTTGTCCAGGGGAGGGCTTCATTCGATGAACACGAACCAGCGAGTCGACGAACTCGAACAACGCTACGATTTCGACTACGAGATCGGCGAGGACAACATCCATCCATTCGGACTGGATCTCCACAATCCGGTCTTCATCTGGAGCGCGGTGCTCATCGTGGTCTTCGTCGTCGGCTCGATGATCTTCCCCGAGGCCTCGAAGTCCGGGCTGTCCAGCACCCGCGACTGGGTGATCAACAGCTTCGACTGGCTGTTCCTGCTCTCGGGCAACATCTTCGTGTTGTTCTGCCTGCTGATGATCTGCCTGCCCTACGGCCGCGTTCGCCTGGGCGGTCAGGACGCCAAGCCCGAGTTCTCGCTCCTGTCGTGGTTCGCGATGCTGTTCGCCGCCGGCATGGGCATCGGGCTGATGTTCTGGAGCGTGGCCGAGCCGGTCGGGTACTTCACCGAATGGGCCGGCACGCCTTTGAACGTGGCCGGCGGCGACCAGGCCTCCAAGACCGCCGCCATGGGCGCGGTGATGTATCACTGGGCGCTGCATCCGTGGGCGATCTACGGCGTGGTGGCGCTGTCGCTGGCGTTTTTCGCCTACAACAAGGATATGCCGCTGTCGATCCGCTCGACCTTCTATCCCCTGTTCGGCGATCGTGTCTGGGGCACGCTCGGCAACGTCATCGACACGATGGCCGTGCTCGCCACGATCTTCGGGCTGGCGACGTCGCTGGGCTTCGGCGCCCAGCAGGCCGCCGGCGGCATCGAATTCCTGTTCGGTGTGCCCGCCAACCTGCCGCTGGAAATCGGCATCATCGCCGGCGTGACCGCGGTCGCACTCGTATCGGTCCTGCGCGGCATCGACGGTGGCGTGAAGCTGCTCAGCAACATCAACATGGGCCTGGCCGGTCTGCTGCTGCTGTTCGTGATCATCGCCGGCTCGGTGTTCGCGTTCGCGGGCAACCTGCTGACCACTTTCGGCGGCTATGCCGAGTACCTGCTGCCGCTGAGCAACCCGATCGGCCGCGAGGACCAGAGCTTCTACCACTCCTGGACCATCTTCTACTGGGCCTGGTGGATCTCCTGGTCGCCGTTCGTGGGCATGTTCATCGCCCGCGTCTCACGCGGTCGAACCGTCCGTGAATTCCTCACCGCGGTGCTGATCGTGCCGATGGTCGTGACCGGCATCTGGATGACGGCCTTCGGCGGTGCCGGGGTCGATCAGGCGATGGGCGGTGTCGGCTCGCTGGCCGGCGGCATTCAGGATTCGTCGCTCACGCTGTTCCGCATGCTCGAGAACATGCCGCTGACCAGCGTCACCTCGTTCCTGGCGATCGTGCTGGTGCTGGTGTTCTTCATCACCTCGTCGGACTCCGGCTCGCTGGTGATCGATACCATCACCGCCGGCGGCAAGACCGAGGCGCCGGCCGCCCAGCGTGTGTTCTGGTGCGCCGCCGAGGGCTTCATCGCCGCGGCCCTCCTGGTGGTCGGCGGCGCCGACGCGCTGTCGGCCCTGCAGGCGGCCTCGGTCACGACCGGCCTGCCGTTCACCTTCGTGCTGCTGCTCATGTGCTATTCGCTGCTCAAGGGCATCCGGCACGAGTACGCGCTGCTCAAGCTGCAGGACCGGCAGGCGGCCGGCGCCGCATAGAGGCGTCCACGGCCGCGGCGTCGAGGGGGCGGGCGCGAAAGATGCGCCCGCCCCGGTCCTGCCCGCGGAGATCGGCTCGGGCCGCGAGCGCCAGGCATCATCCTGGCCGCAGTGATCGATGATCAACCACGCTCGCTAGCGGATGCATCCCGACCCGGAGTTTTGACGCACGCTGGCCGTACGCGCCGGGATCCGGTGATCGCCGCGACATCGGCGTCCACCGGCCAACGCGTGCGCGTGCGCCATCCGCCCGACCCGACCGGGCCCCGGTCCGGCCCGGCCGAAGAGACTACCCCGGCCAGGACTCGATCGTGTCAGAGCCCTTGGGCGCCCCGCCGCAGCCAGTCGTGCACGAAGGCCAGCTTGCGATGGGTCGACTCCGCCAGCATGAACGGATAGAGATCGGCCAGGCCCATCGAGCGATTCACGTGGTTGATGCCCACGGCGACCGCGGCCGCGACGTAGATCAGGCGCTCCGAGTCGGTCTCGGTGTACGGATCCCAGCCCGGGCTGGGCAGATCCGGCGATGAGAGCTCGGCCGCGGCGAAGCTGTCGGTGAGGTCGGTCAGGTGCAGCAGGTGCGCCGTGGTCTCGGCCCAGTCCTCATGGGGATGGGCCGAGGCGTAGGTCGTCAGGAAACGCTGATTCCAGTCCGCCGGCGGGCCGTTGCCGTAGTGCCGCTTGAGCGCCGCCCCGTAATCCTCGCGCTCGTCGCCGAACATGTCGCGGAAGGCATCCAGAAAATCGTTGCGAAGACTCAGCCGCCACCAGAGCATATGCGCGATCTCGTGGCGCATGTGACCGACCATGGTGCGATACGGCTCGCCCAGGGCCTGCCGGCGTTTCGTGCGCACCACCGGGTCCGCCTCGGCCACGCTGATGGTGACCACTCCGTCGGCGTGCCCCATGGGCGCCGGCGTGTCGCCGTATTCGCCCAGCATATGAAACACGGGCCGGGTGCCCGGGTCCTCGGGCCGGAACCAGTGCCAGCGCCCCAGGTTGTCCAGAACCCAGCGCTTGGCCGCCTCGGTCTCCGCCCAGTCGGACATCACGTTCTCGATGGACGGATCCGGCGCCAGCGCGGTCATCGCACAGGAGCGGCAGAAGGCGCCCTGCTCGGGCGCGATCCAGTTGCAGCCGATACGTTCGCGATTGGCGCAGAACGGCGGCATGGGCACGAACGCCCGGGCCTGCGGATCGTAGGCGACCGGCGTCCCCTCGGCGGTGGCCAGGTTATCGAACCAGAGCGACCCGGATCCGACCGGATTATTGAAAACACGCATGCAGCGAGTACTCCGAAAGACGCGTCATTGGGATCAGGCCGACGACTCTACACGCGTTCGGGCCGCCTGAATCATCGTTCGATCTTTATTCTCGACCGGGCATCGTCGGCCGCGGGATAGAATGCCGCCATGAACCCCATTCGCCTCGCCGCTTGAGCCCCGATTTCGCAGCGCTCCGTGCCATCGGCTGGCCCCACGAGGGCGCACCGCCGGCCGGCAGCTGGGCAACGACGATCGCCGGCCATCCCGACGCCCGTCCGGCGCGCGTTGTGGAGCAGCATCGCTCCGGCTACATCGTGTCCGAGGGCCGCGGCGACGGCTTCCGCATCGAATCCCTGCCCGAGTGGCAGCGGCCGGTCACGGGGCCCGAGGCGCGCCCGGCCGTGGGCGACTGGCTTCTGATCAACGGAAACGCCGGTGGCAAGCCCAGCGCCGTCGCATTGCTCCCGCGGCACAGCGCGATCAAGCGCGCCGTCGCCGGCGAACGTTATGCGCAGCAGGTGATCGCCGCCAATATCGATACGGTGTTCATCGTCTGCGGACTGGACGGCGACTTCAATCCGCGCCGGATCGAGCGCTATCTGCTGTTGGTGCACGGCGGCGCGCGGCCGGTGATCGTGCTGACCAAGGCCGATACCGAAGGCGGGCGCGACGGCCCGACCGCGACCGCGGCCCGGGCCCTGGCGACCGAACTCGCCGCGCGCGATCTGCCCGTATTCGCCATCAACGCCAGGCGGCCGGAAAGCGCAGCCGTCCTGGCGCCCTGGCTGGCGGCGGGCCGAACCGCGGTCCTGGTCGGCAGTTCCGGGGCCGGCAAATCCACGCTGACCAACACACTCGTCGGGCACGAGCGCATGCAGACCGGGACGGTCCGACAAAAGGACGCGCGCGGGCGCCACACCACGACGCACCGCGCCCTGATCGCCCTGCCCTCCGGCGCCTGCCTGATCGACACACCCGGCATGCGCGAGCTCAAGCCGACCGGCGAGGAAGACCTCGCCGAGACCCACTTCGCCGACCTGGACGCGCTCGCCCGGCGCTGTCGCTTTCGCGATTGCCGGCATCGGCAAGACCCGGGCTGTGCACTGCGCGCAGCGGCGACCGCGGGCACGGTCGACGCCGCGCGTCTGGCGCATTATCTCAAGCTGCACGGCGAGATCGCCGGCGCGGCCGACCGGCGCCTGCACCGCGCCGGCGACAAACCCGGCGACAAACCCAGGGGCAAGCCGCCGCCACGACGACCCCACACCGGCGGCCGACGGCGCTGACCGCGGCCCCGGGCGCGCGAAGCCGGCCATCCGACCGCCCCATGGCGCGGCGCCGATCGCACAATCCCCGACCGCCGCTTGATCCAGGCACGCCGCCCGTGCCGGCATGTCCTTTCGGCCACCGCCGGCCGGCGGTCACGGGTTCGACGCGATAGCCGCGTTCGATCGGACGGACCGCATGTGTCGATTGCAGCGGCGCGCCGCACCGTTCGGGCTTGTGCGGCTTGCCCTGACACGGCCGGCGAGCGCGAAACGACGCCATCCCGGCGGCGGCGACACGCGGGCTGGCGATGCGCTTCCTCGAATTGGCGGCCGCTCGTCCGAGAAGGCCCCGTAGCCGGCCCTGACGGATGCAGCCCCATTCCCTGCAAACATCCCACCACGGCTGCTGGCCCGTCGCTTGCGCTGCCGGTGATCGCTACCGCCACGGCGTTGAATCCGCGTGGCACCGGGCATCGACCGGGTTTATACGGTGCGTATAAATACTTTAGTGACGCCCTTCCGAGCGCACTACACTGCACGCCAACGATTGCGTTGCCGAAACACCCGGCCGCCCCGCGGGCCCCGTGTTCTGCCCGACCAAAGGAGCTTGTCTTGACCACTGCCCAACGAACGCATGCAGGCGGGATCCATCCGCTTCATGCACTACTGCTCTCCGGCGTCTTCCCGCTGTTTCTCGGCGCCGCCGTGAGCGACTATGCCTATACGGCGTCGTATCACATCCAGTGGAGCACCTTCGCATCCTGGATGATTGCCGGCGCGCTCGTGTTCAACGGTTTCGCCCTGGTATGCGCGCTCGTCGGCCTGTTTCGGGCCGAGCGCCGCGGCCCGTATCTCGCCTACTTTCTGCTGCTGCTTGCCACTTGGATCCTGGGCTTCATCAACGCGCTGATTCATGCCCGCGACGCCTGGGCGGCGATGCCCACGGGTTTCGTGCTCTCGATCATCGTTGCCGTACTGGCCTGTGTGGCCACCCTGCTCGGCTTTTCCCGTCTCGGCACTGGAGGCCGGTCATGAAAACGCAAGGCATTCTCTACGCCACCGCCCTGTCGATTCTGCTGACGGCCGGCACGGCCCACGCGGCGGATTCGGAACAACAGTTCGGCCCCAACCCGAACCTGCCCGAACCGCAGCGCGGGCTGTTGCCCAACATGACGATCCCCGAACCGGCGCCCTGGGACGACGCCAAACCGACCGTGCCCGACGGCTACACGATCACCGCGATCGCGAACGATCTGAAAGTGCCGCGTCACACGCTCGTGCTGCCCAACGGCGACATTCTGGTCGCCGAGGGCAAGGGCGGCGGCAAGGCGCCGAAGAAACGGCCGAAGGACTTCATCGCCGGCATCATCAAATCGAAGGGCACGACGTCGGTCGAAAGCGGCGACCGACTCACCCTGCTGCGCGACGGTGATGGCGACGGCACCTACGAAGACCGGACGGTCTTCGCCGACGACCTCAACGCACCCTACGGCCTGGCGCTGGTCGACAACGATCTCTACGTCGCCAACCAAGACGCGCTGGTTCGTTTCGACTACGAAGCGGGCCAACGCAAGGCCAGCGGTCCGCCGGACGTGGTCACGCCGCTGCCCGCGCGGATCAACCACCACTGGACCAAGGCGTTGACCGCGAGTCCGGACGGCGAGTATCTGTATGTGGGCATCGGCTCCAACAGTAATATCACCGAACGCGGCATGGAAGCCGAAGTCGATCGTGCCGAAATCTGGGAGATCGACGCCGAAACCGGCGCCCACCGCGCCTACGCCACCGGCCTGCGCAACCCCACGGCGTTGACCTTTCAGCCGGACACCGACCAACTCTGGGCGGTGGTCAACGAACGCGACGAACTCGGCCCCAACCTCGTGCCCGACTACCTCACCCGCGTGCAGGAGGGCGCCTTCTATGGCTGGCCGTACAGCTACTGGGGCCAGCACGTCGACCCGCGGGTGAAGCCGGAGAACCCGAAGAAAGTCGAATCCGCGATCGCGCCGGACTACAGCCTGGGCTCGCATCACGCCCCACTCGGCATCGCTTTCTCCAACCAACAGGTCGGCGGCGAATTCGCCAACGGCGTGTTCGTAGGCGAACACGGCAGCTGGAATCGTGGCGACCCGGTCGGCTATAAGGTCGTGTTCATCCCCTTCGAGAACGGTGAGCCGGCCGGCGACCCCGTGGATTTCGTGACGGGCTTTCTCGACGGCGACGACAAGACCCGCGGCCGCCCGGTCGGCGTCACCGTCGCGCCCGACGGCTCGGTGCTCGTTGCCGACGACCTGACCAACGCCGTCTGGCGGGTGACGCGGAACGATGCCGACGGGCAGGCCGCCGAAGCCGATCAGCCCGATGCAGCGCAATCCAGTGACAGCGAGGATGGCTCGGGGGCATCTTCATAGCCGGTCGCAGGCGAAAGTGCCAGCCAATACCGTGAGCAACCGTCATCGCGCGGGGCTGTCACCGGATAGACCATGCCCTGCCCCACGCCGGTCCTCCAGCGTCTACACAACGGATGCCCGTAGAGACGGCGCATACGGCTAAAACGATAGCGGTCGAGCGTGATGTTCGGCCGCTATTATTCGAAGGCACCGTGCAGGATCCGATCGTGATCGGCCCCTAAAGATTTTCATTCTCCTCGTCCGGCCCTCTGGTCACGCTTTACTCCCCCACACGCGGCACCGGCAGATGCCAGCCGCGACGCATCGCCATGTAGCGGACAAAGAAACACAGGCCAGCCGCACCGATCACGGTCGGCACGAACGGCCAGTCGAGCGTCATGCCCGTGACCGTGATCGTGGATCCAAGAAGCGCCGCGGTCGCATAGAGCTCCGTCGGCGCGAGCACCATGGGCAGGCGGTCGATGAGCACGTCGCGCATGATGCCGCCGCCGATCCCCGTGATCATGCCCATCACGGCGGCCATCACCGGCGAGATCCCGAACTCCAGCGCGCGTATCGAGCCGCCGACGGCGAACAGCGACAGCCCGGCGGCATCGAAGATCGCCACCGGCCGGCTGATGCGATCGACCAGACGATGGCCGAAGAACACCACGAGTGCCGCCGCCATGGTCGTCAGCCCGTAGCGCACGTCCGCGATCGCCAGCGGCGGCGTGGCACCGATGAGCAGATCACGTGTGATCCCGCCCACCGTGCCAGTCGCGAAGGCGAGCACCGCGAGTCCGAAAATATCGAGCCGCTTCTGGACCGCCGCCATCGCGCCACTAAGCGCGAAAACGAAAGTACCCGCCAGTTCCAGCGCGAAAAGTAACAGGTGCATAGCAATCGAGCCGGTGGGATGCATGGCGGGTGCGAAGCCCGCGACAGTTTAATCGCGCGGCCCTATCGCATGCCACGGCGGGCTATCACAGGCGGCGACGCGCCGGGTCACGCGTCGCGGTTATCGCAGGCGGATAATCGCGCCACATCGACGACACGATCCGTGACTCGTCCTTCTTATTGGCGTCCGGGAAAAGAGGCCTCCCCGATAGAGTTAGACGTCCAATGCACCGCTGTTGAAGCACTCTGCAAGACTTTGTCCTCATGCGCAGATGCATCACGCGTCAAATAGACGCCGGGTTTTCCAAGGCCGGGCTCACGCGGGCCGATCGGCGTCTGCTTTGGCGCCGGTCGACGCTACGTCGAGCTGGTAGGTGACCGGTATCCAGCGGTAGCCGCCGGGCTGCGCGTCTACGAAACCCACGGATGGAAACGAGGTGTGATAGCCGATGACCGGTATGCGTTCCCGGGCCGCCATGGCATAGATACGCTCGCGAGTACGCGCGCCTTGAGCCTTGTCGCGGTCGAATAGTGCGTGCCAGCCGGGCCGGGCCAATGAGGCCACCTCGTGATGGGCACAGTCGCCCCAGAGCACGAGTCGCTGGCCTCGGCTTTCGATATGGAACGCCAGATGCCCCGGCGTGTGGCCATAGGCTTCGATGGCATGGATACCGGAGGCGACTTCGCCGCCGGGCTCGATCAGGCGCATCCGCTCGGCGAAGGGCACCACATGGCTGGCGAACAGGCGCCCGGACATGTGCTCGATATCACCCTCGGGCGCACGCAGCCGGTCCTCGGTCGCGGCCCAGAACGCGAACTCCTTGGCGCCCATCACATAGCGCGCGTTCGGGAATACGGCCCGGCCGTCGTGAAGCATGCCGCCGATATGATCGATATGACCATGTGTGAGCACCACGACATCGATCTGCTCCGGGCGGTAACCGGCGGGGCCGAGCATGCCTGCCAGCCAGCCGCCATCGGGGGGCGGCACGAAACCGTGGGCGCCATTGCCGGTGTCGAACAGGATCAATTCCTTGCCGGTGTTCACCAGCGCTGGCGTGAAGCCGGGTCGGAACCGCGTCTCGGGCAACAAGTTGTCGTGCATCAGCTGCCGTACCGTTTCGGGCGGCTGATCCTCGCCCACCACGGGCCAGGGGCCGTCGAGCATCGCGCCCGCATCGAGGAGTGTGGTCACCTCGAAATCACCGAGTTGAAATCGGTAATGGGTAGGTCTTGTCGAGCCGAGCGATGGGGCCACCGCGTAAGCGGGGCGTACGCCCTGCCGAGCGATCGACGGCAACGCGAGAAAGGCGGCGCCCGCGCCCAGGATACGTCGGCGCGTGGGATCCGTGCTTTGGTTGAACATCGGCTATCTCCGTTGCGAAAAGGCAAGATTCGCGGCAGCTGCTATCTTCGTCAGTGGCTCGGCCGCCCGGCCTCTGTGGGCCGGATCGCCGATGACGCGCATCGCCTGGCACGACCGCATGGGTGGGAGATTGGCGGATGAACATATCCGGTGGCTTGTACGAACGTGCTGACGGCTGACACATGACGGCCACGGCGCTGTGGTATCTGGATGCGGGGCGGATGCTCTTTATCGCGCCGCTATGGCACAACCGCATCCACCAGCACGGCGCGCCGATTTTTCTGGCCGGTATCCACGACCGTTTCGAGCTGCGCGTCGAGGGCGGTATATGGCAGTCCTGCCGTACGGCGGTGATACCGGCGGGCGTAGTGCACGAGCTACGTGTGCACGGCAACCCGATCGCGGGCGTGTATATCGAGCCGTCGGTCGCGGGCGTTCAGGCGTTGTTCCCATTGATGCGACACGCCAGTGAAGTCGACGGTGTATTGACCAGCAGCGCCGGCGAATACGCGATAGTCCGCGAACTCTGGGAAGGCCGTATTCCCATGGCTTCGGCGGGGCTGCTGCTGGACGACGTGCTGCGTTTCGCCAGACCCCGTGCGGGCGCGCGCATGGATCCACGGATTGCCGCCAGCGTATCGGCGCTGGTGTCCGACGAGGGTCAGCCGATCGGCCTGGCCCGGCTCGCAGCAGAGGCGGGCCTATCCGGTTCCCGTTTTCAGCATCTTTTCAGCCGACAGGTCGGTGTGCCCTTTCGCCGCTATCGGGCCTGGGCGCGGATGCGGGTTGCGATCGACCGGATCGTGTCGGGTTCCAATTTTACCGCGGCCGCTTACACCGCGGGTTTTTCAGACCAGCCCCACTTCAACCACGATTTTCGCCGCACGTTCGGCGCGCCGCCTTCGGTGAGCTTGGCGCGCCTGCGAAGCTGAAACCCTTCGCTGTCCGTTGGGTTTGCCGCTGCCAAGACCGCATGCGCGGCTTCGACGCGGGCAACGATCGCTGCTTCTGGCGACCAGGGGAATGGGTCTGACCCTTTTGCCTTGACCCGGCGAAATTTCGGGCCTAATCAAGTTTGAGATTCATTAGGGAATCGTGCCCAAAATGGAAGCCTTAACCTAAGTACTCGCGCTGCTATGACCAATCAGAACGCGCCCGGCCTTCACGCAGACCACTTGATTGATCTGCCGGATAGGGCCGCTTTGGAACAACTCACTCGGGCACTGTGGTCACGTGGAGCATTGCACGGTGCAGCTGTTCTTGTAGGCGCGGGCGTGAGTCGAAGCGGGGCACAACTTCTCGCAGACGACGCGTCACCTCCGCCGTTGTGGTCCCACTTGGCAGTTGACATGGCGCAAGAACTCTACGGTGCGCATGCCTCGAACGCGCCAAACGACCCGTTGCGCGTGGCCGAAGAGTTCCGCGCTGGCCTCGGCGACGCCGCGTTGACAGATTTCCTCCGTCGCCGCATCCGCGACGAAGCCTTCGAGCCCGGCACGATCCATCACGAACTCCTCGCTCTCCCTTGGACTGATGTACTAACTACGAACTATGACACGCTGCTGGAACGTGCATCGAAAGACTCGCGGCGGGGCTACGATCACGTTCTCAAAGAGAGCGACCTTGCCCATGCAAGAGGGCCGCGCATAGTTAAGTTGCACGGCTCTCTACAGGATGGCGCCGACGTTGTAATCTCAGAGGAGGACTACCGCGCTTACCCGCAGCGCCAAGCGGCCTTCGTCAACACCGCCAGGCAAGTGTTCATCGAGAATGAGCTTTGCCTACTCGGATTCTCAGGCGACGATCCGAACTTTCTGCAGTGGGCGGGTTGGGTACGTGACCGGCTAGCTGGACGGGCTCGGCGCATTTACCTTGTGGGTGCTCTTGACCTGCCGCCCATAAAACGACGCCTTCTAGAGGCGCGGGGGATTGCCCCTATTGATATGGCTTCAGCGGTGACACATGAGCGAACCGACCGGCGTCATGCGGTCGCAATATCATTATTTCTGGAACATTTAAAAGCCGCCAGACCTCAGGAGCCTAACGATTGGACGGCAGCGTCGCAGCTGAATTATCCAACTATTAATAAAAACGATCACGAGAATTGGTCCCGTGACTTTAAAGACCACGAAAAAGTCGTCGAAGCGCTTCGGGAAGCGCTCGAGATTTGGCGCCAAGATCGTCGAGCCTACCCGGGATGGGTCATTTGTCCCAGAGAAAAACGCCTTTGGATCAGGCAGGGCACCAGCAACGTCGACAATCTCCAGCTCGCTCTCGATACTTTGTCCGAGAAAGACCGCCGGGACGCGCTTTTGGAACTAGCCTGGCGATACGATCAAGGAGGACAGCCACTACCGCAATACCTCATTTATCGTTTAGATGGCATTGCTACGGCTGAGTCGTTAGCCGAAACCGAACCGGCATTGGTGCGCTCACTAGCTCGGGTGCTGCTAAGTTCTAAACGTGCAGCCGATGACGAAAAAGCATTCATGGACAGCGCTACGCGCCTGGAAGCAGTCGCGGCGCCCAACGATTTGCCCGCGCTAGTTGCCCATGAACGATGTCTGTTCGCGCGTGACCAACTCAACTTCACATTCGTAGCGGAGAACGCAAGTAAAATCGATGGCGACGATCCTGTTTGGGCCCTGCGCCGAGCGGCGCTGCTATATTGGATCGGTAGATCTGATGAAGCTGCTCGTGCGGTCGGTACGGCCGGCCGAGCGTTGCGGAGTCGAGTTCTACGTGATCCGGACAGTGTGGCGCTCCGCTCTCGCCTAGCTTGGGCGACGATGTTGGCGCGCGCTCTGGTTTGGCAGGATGACGATGTTTTACTCGCCGAACTGGACGGTGTCGACCGGCTACAATTGCGAAACTACGACCCTTGGGACGAGTTGCGTTCTTTGGACACGAAAATCAGTAACGAACTTCGCAAGAATTTAGAGGCAAAGCAGATAGAGCCTGGCTTTGAAGCCGGCACCTACCGCGACAACCGGCATAAGATAACTATTGGTAACTCCACGGATATCACACCGCTTAGCGAGTTGCGTTATCTCGCCGAGCGAGCCGGTCTTCCGATTCGATCACCATACGTCAATCTACTTGGCACCCGCCTAGCCGACGCACTTCGCCTGGAGTTCGAGCCGACTGCAGCTTGGTATAGCGCCTTTCTTTCGACAAAACCGGGTTACTCCAAAGAACCGATCGATATCCACCTCGGTCGCATTCCAGTAGCCCGCCTAAGTTTAGACGTAGTCACCTCCCTCCGAGCCAGGATCAAAAAAGCGATCGCTTTCTGGCGTGACCGTGTTCGTAGGAGAGCAGACCTAGGTAATGATGTTAACACTCTACGTCTTTACATCGAAGCCCTATCCCGGCTTACGGCGCGAGATGACGCAGCGAGCGCTAAAGAGCACGCGCGCTTAGCGGTAGACCTAGCACGCGACGATTCGATGAATCACTGGTGGCTGAACGAGCCGATCGGCCATCTGTTAAAGCGCTCCTTTGACGCCGTACCTTATGACAAGCGTGGTGAGCTTTCACCTGAACTTCTCCGCTTTCCCGTCGCCGCAGAGCGCGAAATACTTGGCACACCCAGAGATTGGTACGATCCTGCAGCGGATAGTTATCGCTTTGTTCTCAGAAGCGTGAACGAAGCCGCCTTTGACAGTCGGGTTGCCGATTTTCTTGAGCAGTTGACCAGTGAGACTGCTTCGAGGCCCGAAGCTGCCATTCGCCTGCTTTACCTGCACGAAAAAGGCCAGTTGACTAACTACCAAACCAAGTCGTTTGCAAACGCACTCTGGAAGAATGTCTCGCCAGACGACAACGCGCTGCCCATGGCTTTAGAACTTTTCCCGCACGCCTTTTTAATAACACCAGAACCGCCAGAAATAAACGCGCGCGCCCGCGTTTATTCACACCTATTCGCGCAGGGCGAAGCACCAGAGCCAATGGCTTTAGTGGCGGCGGCTTCGGGGAGAACGCCGTATTTACAGCCTAGCGAAGCGGATGCGGCCCGCTTGTTTTCTAACGTCATAGCTTGGCGCCCGAAGGAACCAGATCCTGACCCAGTCAGCAACGCATTCATTGGGCCAGAACGAGAGCGAGAAGAACGGGCAATGGCCTCTGTACTCGGCATCGTAGCCGCACCCGCACTCGCGAAATGTGATCGTACAATTGATCGGGCCGAAGCTACATTGACCTTCCTAGAAGAAACGAAACTGTCCGAAAGCCTTGCTGCGCTACCCATGTTCTACGGGCTGAGCCAAAGCATCGACCGCCGGATCGAATTCGTTTTCTATGGATCGCTTTCAGTTCACGACCGCCGTATTTCGCATGCTGCTGTCGGTGCGCTTGATCGCTGGCTTCGACTGGCCGAACAGGATATTGTGTCGCCGCTACCCGACGCGTTGCGCGATCACGCGTTGCGGGCGTTGGAGCGCGGTCGTATAAGCGTGCTGACACACCTAATCTATTTCTCTCGTCGCTTGATTGAGGCGGACTACTGCGGTGGCGCGCAGCTCGATCAAATTACCGAAGTCCTCGAAGAGTTACGTGCGGCGACGGAATACGGCCCGCCCGACGGAGATACGGAGATCGAGCCAGATCGAGCCGTTTCGATACCATTAATCCGCGCCGAATGTGTTCGCCTCGCAACCGTGATCGAAAGAAAAGAAGAAGGTAGACAGCCAACACAAGCCTGGCTCGACATTGCAGCCTTCGACCCTCTTCCTGAAGTGCGCAACGCCGCGCATGAACTAACAAATGACTAATGGACTCTGTTCATGTGGGCTTAGATTAAGCTAGCCCGCTTCCAATGGCAGTTAAATCAACCCGCTCTTTAATGCGTAAAGAAAAGGGGTCAGACGCGGTTCCCAGGATCACTTGTCGTACTTGATTGATCGACGCTCGCGCATCTCTGCATCGGCATCCATATCTGCCGATAGCAGGCCCGTGATTTCATCCAAGGCAGCCGGTGGGGCTTTGCTATCCAGCAAACGAATACGCCGAAGATAGCGGTCGATGACTTCGGTCACGCTCAGTCCATTGGCTTTCGCATAACGTTTGACGAAGACCACGTCCTCAACCGGCAAGCGAATGGTAAGCTTTGATGTTTCTACAGCCATCGCAATTCCGATACGTCTTATTCAAATGAACTGTACGGTATTTAGCATTCTGAGCGAACGCTCCTCTATTAAGCGGACGGGCAACCGCGGTCCGAAGCGGCAATTCGGGCATACGCTTCAGATCGGCAAAGCCCGGGGGCACGGATCATTCACGCCAGCGTTTC
This sequence comes from Salinisphaera orenii subsp. orenii MK-B5, assembly GCF_003788635.1. Classification (GTDB taxonomy): domain Bacteria; phylum Pseudomonadota; class Gammaproteobacteria; order Nevskiales; family Salinisphaeraceae; genus Salinisphaera; species Salinisphaera orenii. The sequence continues at coordinate 3,024 of NZ_AYKH01000007.1, read as the reverse complement.
GGCTGCGGCCGCTCGGCTGATTCGCCACGCACACGCGCGTGGATATAGCGGTGGACATCCGAGGCCTCGTAGCCTTCTCCGCTTTGGCACATGTGCTCGTACGCGGCCTCGGCATCGGCCAGCAACGCGATTTTCTGCTCTGCAGCCATAACGGTTTTTTGAGCGGATTTCAGCATGATTTTGCTTGCTTTTCTGCGGCTGGGCGGTTCAAGACTCCGAATTCTTCGGAAAGCCCTAAAGACGTGGTCAGCATACAGGCACCGGACACAGCAATGCTGCATCAAAGTAACAACGCCCAGCCTAGCTGTTTGCATCACAAATCAAGCGCACCACTGCGCAAGACTTTTGCTTCCGCAACACTTACGCCATCAAGGCTTCCAGCTTACGCGAGCGGTCGACCGACAGGCGACGCGCCTGAATCACGGTATTAAGTTCACGCGCCGCGGCGCTGATTTCGAGCGTGGCGGCGTCCACGGCGTAGCCATGCTCGACAAACCACGACAATGCATCCGACAAATGCCAAAGCGATGGGTTGCCTTCGTGGATCGCGGCCGGGAACGTCGAGCCGTTCTTGGTGGCAATCTTGCGTAGGTTCTGGCGGGACATGCCGACATGCTCGGCGATATCGGTCAGGCCCGCATAGTCGGGCAACGCTTCGACCAGTTGGGCGTTATCGACCGCTTTGCGCACGTCGGCGATGGCGCTTTCGAGCGCGTCGGTCGCACTGTCGGCCTCGCGCGCGAATTCCAATGCCAGCCGTCCGGATTGGCCGATGCCCGGCAAGGCATCGTCGCAACCGGCCTCGAACAGCCGGTCGATAAGCGCCTCGTGATCACTGGCGTGATCGTGCAGACGATATTTGAGCGTGAAGATGTATTCCATGGCCGCCTCCACTTAGTGAGTCGGACTCGCCCGCTCCGCCCGTGCATTTATCGACGACACGACGTATCTGGCGCGCATGTGCTTCGGGATTTCTCGGCGTGCTCCAGACACTCGCGATACAGAACTCGCCGCAGCGGCAATCGGCAATCGGCAATCGGCATCGTTATGCGGGCAGAACAGCCGACCCCAAGCATGGCCGCGACTTTTCTCGATGCGCTAGCCGCGCTTCTGCGTTCGCGACAGCCTGCTCTATCGCTTTATGCGGATGCTTGAAGTCTCACGCCATACCGCGGGCCAAATATCGGCCCCACAACCAAAGTTGTCAATTGACAACTACGATCGTATTACTCCCACTCAATAGTCCCTGGCGGCTTCCCGGTCACGTCATACACCACCCGCGAAATCCCGCTCACCTCGTTCACGATCCGTGACGACACGTGTTCGAGCAGCTCGTACGGCAGATGCGCCCAGCGGGCGGTCATGAAGTCGATGGTTTCGACGGCACGGAGAGCGACAACATGTTCGTAGCGGCGACCGTCGCCGGTGACGCCGACGCTGGAAACCGGCAGGTAGACGGCGAATGCCTGGCTGACCTTGTCGTACCAGCCGGATTCGCGCAGTTCGTGGATGAAGATAGCGTCGGCTTTGCGGAGTTTGTCGGCGTACTCTTTTTTCACCTCGCCGAGGATGCGCACGCCCAGGCCCGGGCCGGGGAACGGGTGGCGCATGAGCATGTCGCGCGGCAGGCCCAGCGCCAGGCCGAGTTCGCGGACTTCGTCCTTGAACAGTTCGCGTAGCGGTTCGACGAGGCCGAGCTTCATGTCTGCCGGCAGGCCGCCGACGTTGTGGTGGCTCTTGATGACATGCGCCTTGCCGGTGGCCGAGCCCGCCGATTCGATGACGTCCGGGTAGATGGTGCCCTGGGCGAGCCAGTCGATATTCGTAAGTTCGGCGGCGTGGGCGTCGAAGACGTCGATGAAGGTGTTGCCGATGATCTTGCGTTTTTTCTCCGGGTCCGCCTCGCCTTTGAGGGCATCCATGAATTGGTCTTCCGCGTCCGCGCGGATGACGTTCAGGCCCTTATGGTCGGCAAAGGTGGCCATGACTTCGTCGCCCTCGTGGAGCCGCAGCAGGCCGTTGTCGACGAACACGCAGATGAGATTGTCGCCGACCGCTTCGTGAATGAGCGCGGCCGTAACGGAGCTGTCCACTCCACCGGACAGGCCGAGCAGCACGCGCTGGTCGCCCACCTGTTCGCGGATACGCGCGACCAGATCCTCGATGATGTGTTCGCTGGTCCAGAGGCCGCCGCAGCCGCAGATCTCGTGCACGAACCGCGACAGGATGCGCTTGCCCTGCGGCGTATGGGTGACTTCCGGGTGGAACTGGATGCCGTAGTAGCCGCGGTCCTCATCGGCCATACCGGCCAGCGGCGCGCTGTCGGTGGTGGCGATGGCCTTGAAACCCTCGGGCAGCGATTTCACGCGGTCGCCGTGGCTCATCCACACGTCGAGCAGGCCGTGGCCTTGTTCGTTGACGTGGTCCTGGATATCGGTGAACAGCTTCGAGTGGCCGCGGGCACGCACGCGGGCGTAACCGAATTCCTTGACCTCGGAGGTTTCCACTTCGCCCCCGAGCTGGGCGGCCATCGTCTGCATGCCGTAGCAGATGCCCAGCACCGGCACGCCCAGATCGAACACAGTCTTGGGTGCGCGCGGGCCCTCTTCCGCCGTCACCGATTCCGGCCCGCCGGAGAGGATGACGCCGTCGGGATCGAAGTCGCGCACGTGGTGATCGGCCACGTCCCAGGCGTAGATCTCGCAATAGACATTCGCCTCGCGCACGCGGCGGGCGATGAGCTGGGTGTACTGGCTGCCGAAGTCGAGGATGAGGATCTTTTCGGCGTGGATGTCCTGGGCCATGGTGTTCGCGGCGTTCTGGGGAGGAATGAGGCGCGTGGCGCGATGTGACGGCTTGCGGTCGTCGGCTCGGGCGGGGCCGGCGGTACGCGGCTCGCGCCGACATACAGGCCGGCCGGTGCCGCTGGCCACGGTCGGCCGACGCCGAACCGAAGGCGCAAGGATACCGAATCGCCCCGGCTGTCACGACAGGCGTTGGCCTGCACCGGTCGCGCGCCGCTAG
>NZ_AYKH01000006.1 GCF_003788635.1 Salinisphaera orenii subsp. orenii MK-B5 | reverse complement strand
GGCCGGGCCCCCCCCCCCCCCCGCCGATCGGCTGGCGCCGCCCGCCGGGGATAACCCATGAAGCATTACGTTCTGACGATCGTGATGTCGCTGTTGCTGGCCGCCTGTGCGGTCGGCCCCGACTATGCGCCGCCCGCCACGCCGCCGGCCGAGTTGCAGGCGGTCGAGCAGGGCGAATTCGTGGCCACCAGTCCCGAAGCGGCCTGGTGGAGCCAGTTCGACGACGCCGAGCTCGATTCGCTGGTCACGCGCGCGCTCGGCGCCAACCTCGATCTGCAAGTGGCGCTGAGTCGTGTCCGCACGGCCCGTGCCGTGTTCACCGGCGAGAAGTACGACTACGCGCCGCACGTGCCGCTCGGCGCGAGCTATACGCGTAGCGACCGCCAACAGCTCGGCTTGGGCGACCGCCCGATCGACACCGAGCAGTACAGCCTCGGCTTCGATGCGAGCTGGGAGATCGATCTGTTCGGCCATGTGCGCCGCTCGGTCGAAGCCGCCGGCGCGGACCTGGGCGCCGAGCAAGCCGCGCTGCGCGCCGCCGAGGTGACGGTCGCGGCCGAAGTGGCGCGCAACTACTTCGAGCTGCGCGGCGCCCAGCGGCGTATCGCCGTGGCCCGGGCCAACCTCGAAAACGCCGGCCAAACGCTGGATCAGACAAGCGTGCGCTACGAGATCGGCACGATTTCGCAGGTCGACGTCTACCGCAGCCGGGCCCAGTTCAAGGCGATCGAGGCCGCGATCCCGCCGTTGCAGGCCAGCGAGCGCCGGGCAGCATTTCGTCTCGCCGTCCTGCTGGGCCAGCGCCCCGGCGCGCTGGACGATGAACTCCGTCCAGCGCGTATCGCGACCTATGCGAAAGCACTGCCGATCGGCGATACGAGCGATCTGCTGCGTCGGCGTCCCGACGTACGTGCCGCCGAACGCCGTCTGGCCGCAGCGACCGCGCGGGTGGGCGTGGCCACGGCCGATCTGTTTCCCCGGGTCAGCGTGACCGGGTTCGTGGGCTTCATATCGGGCGATTCCGCGGACCTGTTCAACTTCAGCGCCGACGGCGCGCGTGCCTGGTCGGTCACGCCCACCGTCAGCTGGGCCGCCTTCGACTTCGGTTCGCTGCGCGCGCGCCTCAAGGCCCGCGAGGCGCAGGCCGAGGGCGCGCTCGCGGACTATCAGAAAGCCGTGCTCATAGCCCTCGAAGACACCGAGAACAGCCTGACCGCTTACGCCAAACAGCAGAGCCGACTCTACAGCCTGGTCGAACAGGCGCAGGCGGCCGGCCACGCCGCCGACCTGGCCGCCGTGCAATACCGCACCGGCAGCCTCGATTTCCTCGACTTGCTCGATGCACAACGCGAGCGGCTGGCGGCCGACGACGCGGTCGCTGCCGCGCAGACCGCGGTCAACGTCAGCGTGGCCGGCATCTACAAGGCGCTGGGCGGCGTCGGCCAGCCGGAGAACACCTACGTCATGAGCCGGTGATGAAGTCGGGCCGGTTCCTAAGACGCGCGGCCACGGCGTTGTTCGAGTATGGCCACGCGGCGCTGGACGAGCCGCTAACCGGTCGGTGGCTCGCGCGCCCGCAAGCGCGCGGCGCCCGCGCTGACCGACACCCGAAACCCGTTATTCGAAGCCCTGATCCGTACCCCTGTCTTTTCCCAACCGCTCGGAGATCGCCATGAAGCACCAACCCGCCCACACGCCCGCACCGCACCCCGGTGCCGAGGCGTTTCGCGCCGACACCAATCCGCTATCGGCTGCATCGCCGATCGGCCAGCGCCTGAAACGCGACATGGACCGCCTATTCGGTCGCGGCGAGCTGCGTATTCTCAGCCGCGGGGCTGACGAACCCGATGGTTCGTACGCCCTGGAAGGACCGCACGCTGCGCGATCGAGGCTGAATGCCCGCGCCGGCCGCATACTCAATCAGAGCATCGCGGATTGCCTGGATATGCAGAGCCAATGCCGGCAGGCCGGTTGGATGCTCGCCGACCCGGGGTACGCGTCGGAGCGTGTGCTGCTCACGAAGGCCATAGCGCTCATCGAGCGCCAGGTGGACCGTCTGGGGCGGCGTGTCGTCGAGCTCGGCGGCGCGGTCGAGGGCAGCGTCCGACAGGTCGCCGCTCGCTCCGGGCTGAACGAATACCCGGCCGGGGCCGACGATCTGCATGGGCATTTCGACGCGCTGGTGCTGGCGTTCGGCCTGGTCAGCGGGGCCATGCGCGAAGACTGCGGCGAACTGTCCGCACTGGGCGACGAGGCCAGTGGCGAAGTGCTCGGCCGTACGGCGGTACTGCTCACGCAATACCACGAACGGCTGGAAACGCTGCTGCCGGCTGCCGCCGCGATCGACGTGCTCGAGCGCTGACGGTCGCGCGGTCGGGCTGGCCGCATGGATCGCTCGTTCGAGCGGCGGGGCGGCGGTCGCGCTGTCCCGCCCGGCCGACGCCGTATCGGGTGGCGTCGTGTCCGAGGCGCCGTGGCGGCGCTAATCCATATCGACCGGCGCCTTCATCCACGCTTTCACCGCCTCCGGCAGTTCGCGCGGCTGCGGGTCGTAGCCCTGGCCGCGCAGCCAGTCGCGCACCGCGAGCCCGGTGCCGCCCGGCCAGTATTCGGCCTCCGAGCGGGCGACGTGGTGGTATTCGGCCAGTTCCTCGTTGAGCTGGATCTCGCCTTCGCCGACGAGGTGATAGGCCAGCAGCAGCTGATTCTTGCGCGCGAAACCGTAGGCGCCGACGAAGGATTCGATGCGCGCGTCCAGGCTCAGCTCCTCGGCGACCTCACGCACCACGGCGTCCTCGGGCGCCTCGCGCGGTTCGAGAAAACCGGTGACCAGGCCGTACATGCCGGCCGGCCAGAGTGCGTTGCGGGCGAACACCAGGGCGCCCTCGTGCTCGACGATGCCGGCGACCACCGGAATGGGGTTGTCCCAGAAGACATAGCCGCAGTCCGGGTCGGGGCACAGCGCGCGCTCGTGGTCGGCCAGCACGCGGCGTTCGAGCGGGCGGGCGCAGACGGGGCAGTAGCGGCGATTGTCCATGATCAGTCTCGGGGCTTGCGTGGGCGACGCGGATCGAAGGCGGCCGCGCGGGCGACGAACGCCTGCGTATCCGCCGAACCGGGATTGGCTGCATAACACAGCCGTATATAGCCTGCCACGATCGCACCCAGTTCGTCCGCGAGATCGGGGCGGGCACGCGCCACGCGCGCACCGTAGGCCTGCGGGCCCTCGTGGCGCGCCCGCGGGTAGCCTATGGCCGCCAGGCGATCGCAGACGCGCTGCCACTGCCGGGTCACCGGATCGGCGGCGCGCCGTTGACGCATCCGCCAGCCGAGCCAGAGCGCGAGCAGGCCGAGCAGCACCGCGACACCGAACGTCAGCGCGACGAGCGCGCCGCGCAGCCCGCCCAGACCGATACGCTCGAGCAGTCGCTGCTGCTGTTGCGGACCGTAGGCCAGGAACCAGCGGTTCCAGGCAGCGTTGACCCCGTCCCAGAGCATCTGCATCCGGTACCAGGCGCCCTCGTCGGCGCGCGCCATATAGGGCAGGGCCTGGCTGTCGGACAGCGAGCCCGCCACGCCGGCCTCGATGCGGCCGGGTGCGACCGCGGCCGTGGGATCCACCCGCACCCAGCCCCGGCCGTCCAGCCACACCTCGCTCCAGGCGTGGGCATCGGAGTTGCGCACCACCCAGTAGTCGCCGACCAGTGCGCGCTCTCCGCCCTGATAGCCGGTCACCACGCGCGCCGGCACGCCGGCCGCGCGCATCAGGAAGGTGAACGCCCCGGCGTAGTGCTCGCAGAACCCTTCGCGGGTCTCGAACAGAAAATCGTCGATGCTGCTGTCGCGGCCGGTGCGCGCCGGGCTGAGGGTGTAATGGAAAGGGTGTTCGCGAAAATGCGTCAGCGCGCGGTCGACGATCCCCTGCGGCGCGTCGGCCTGCGTGCGCCAGCGTCGGGCGGTGGCACGGGCCCGGGGGTTGCCGCCGGCGGGCAGCCGTGTGGCCCGTTCGCGTGCCGCCGCACCCAGCCGTGGATCGAGGCGGTAGGCCAGCGCCGAGCGGGCGTGATACCGAATGCGCTCGTCGATATCGTCCTCGGCGTACAGCGTCGCCCCGGGCGACATGCGGCTGCGGTGATCCGTACCCAGCGGCACGTCGAGCGCGATCAGCCAGGGGTGGCGGGTGGCCTCCAGCGTGATGTCGGCGCGTACGATCGCGTCCGCCACGGGCCGAATGTCCGCGGCGGGCAGGGCATCGGCTGCGGGGCTGCCGCGCCAGGTGCCGTCGTCGAAATCCCAGAACACCGGCCCGCGCCAGTAGCGCGCCGGCGCCGGGGGCATGTCGCCGGCGGGAAAGCGCACGCGCAGGGCCACGGCGTCCGAGGTCGCCAGCGACGAGATGCTGCCGGGTGACATGCGCTCCGACAGCCCGGTCGTCGCGCGGGCGCCGGCATCCGACGGCAGCCCCCAGAGCGGGCCCGGCACCCGCGGGAAGAGGACGAACAGCAATGCCGCCACCGGCAGCGCCTGAAGCAGCAGCCGTGCACTATGGGTGAACGCGCCGGTCGGCGCGATCTCGCTGCTGACATCGATGAACGCCGCGGTGATCAGCCACGTGCCGATCACCAGATAGACCGCCATCGCCAGACTCTGGGAGAACAGGAACTGCGTGATCAGCAGAAAGGCGGTCAGCGACAGGAACACCATGGCATCCCGGTGGCTCCGTATCTCGCAGAGCTTGAGCGCGAGGAGCATCACCAGCAGCGAGACGCCGGCTTCCTGGCCGCTGATGCGTCCGAAGCCGGCGAGCACGCTGCCGAGCGCCGCCGCGGCCAGGGCGAACCGGATCAGGCGGCCGGGCAGCGGCCGCGACCGCCAGGCCGCCTGGGCCTGCCAGACGAGCAGGGTCGCCGCGATCGCGCTCACCCAGGGCGGCAGGTGAAACAGATGCGGCAGCGCCACCAGCGCCAGACAGCCCGTCAGCCGCAGACGCTGGCCCCGTGCGGGCGCTGGTGGCCAGCTCGCGGTCGTCGCCGCCCGGCTCACAGCAGGGCCAGCGCGCGCAGACAGGCCTCGCGGTGGCCGCGGCCGGCATCGGGCGCCAGCGCGGTCCCGGGCAGACGCAGGCCGTAGGTCAGGCCGTCGCGCTCCGCGTCGAGCACCCAGCGCGCGAGCTGCGACAGCCGTGCCTCCGGGTCGCGGGCGCCGGCGTGCGCGTAGTCGAGCCAGAGGGTGTTAGCGCTGCGCCGTGTGTGCTCGTGGACGAGCAAGCCGTCGGTGCGGGCGCTGGCCTTCCAGTCGATCTCCCGGAGCGAATCGCCGCGGATATACGGCCGATGACCCAGAAACTCGTCGTTGCCGCGGGCCGGGGCCGGCGTGGCGGCGTCACCGTCGTCGGCCGGTGCGGGTCTGGGCCGAGGGCCCGCGGGCTGGGGATAGACCAGGGTCTGCGCGCTCGGCGCGAGCCAGCTCCAGGCCCGGAACAGTCCGAGCGGCACGATCGTCTCCACCCGCAGCCGCGGACACGCCAGGTGACCGCGGCGGGCGGCCGGCACGCTCAGCTGGAGATCGACCCGGCCGCCCGGCGCGATCACCGCGGCCAGATCCTCGCCCTCGATGCCGGGCGCGCTGATCCGGACGCCGCGACGCGCGCGCCGGGCCGTGTTGTCCAGGGTGATCTTGAAGCGTGCGTGACCGCCGGCGAAGACCGGTGCGGCGCTGACCCGCGTCAGCACCAGCCCGAGCAGATTGCGATGGGCGTGATGCATGGAGACGAGCGCGATCGCGGCCAGCCAGAACGTCAGCGCGAAGCCGAGACTGTTGCTGTAGTTGGTGGCGCCCAGCAGCATCACCACCAGCAGGACGGCGAATATCGCGCCGCTGCGGGTCGGGAGGATGTAGAGCCGTCGTCGGCCGATCGTCATGGGTGTCGATCGGGTCGGGGTGCGGCGGCGGATGAAGCCGGCGATCATGGCCTCGATGCGGCGGCTGAACACGCCCGTCATCCGGCGATCGCGTCCACCTGCTCCAGCAGGATCGTCGAGGGCGTGCGATCGCCGCCGTCGGTGGCGGTGAGCCGGTGATCGACGACCGCCGGCAGCACCGCCTGCACGTCCTCGGGCAGCACGAAGTCGCGCGCCGACAGCAGCGCCCACGCCTGGGCGGCGCGCCGCAGCGCCAGCCCGGCGCGCGGCGACAGACCCTGGACGAACACGCCCTCCCGGCGGCTGAAGCGCAGCAGTCGCAGCAGGTAATCGAGCACCGCGTCCCGCGTGGTGACCGCGGCGACCGCGCGCTGCCACTGCGCCAGCACGGCGGCATCGATGACCGGCGCCAACGGTTCGGCTCGCTCGGTTCGCCCGGCCAGCAGGCGCTTTTCCTCGCCCAGCGGCGGATAGCCGAGCGTGATCCGCATGAGGAAACGATCCAGCTGCGAATCCGGCAGGTTGAACGTGCCGCTCTGGTCGACGGGATTCTGGGTCGCGATCACGGTGAAGGGGCGGCCGAGGTCGCGGGTGCGGCCCTCGATCGTGACCTGGCCTTCGGCCATGGCCTCGAGCAGGGCGCTCTGGGTGCGCGGACTAGCGCGGTTGATCTCGTCGGCGAGGACCATCTGGGCGAAGATCGGCCCCGGCGTGAAGCGGAAATCCGCGGCGTTGCGGTCGAACACGGAGACCCCGAGGATATCGCTGGGCAGCAGATCGCTGGTGAACTGCACGCGCGAGAACGACAGGCCCAGCGCCTGAGCGAGGCCGTGCGCCAGCGTCGTCTTGCCCACGCCCGGGACGTCCTCGATGAGCAGATGGCCCTCGGCGAGTACGCAGGCCAGCGCCTGATCGATCTGGCGCGGCTTGCCCAGCACCCGTGTCGCCAGCGCTTCGCGCACGCGCTGGAGGCCGTCGGTGGTGGCGTCGTCGCGTTGGGCGGCACGCGCGGCCGTGTCTCCTGCGCTCATCGGCCGGTGCGTGCCGGACCGGTGAGGCCGAACGTGTCGCAGGGTGCGTGGGCAGTGGGCGCGCTTTCGTGGGCGAGGCCGGTTCCGAAGATGATTGCTGGCATGGCGGGCAAGCGCACGTCATCGCGTGCGGGCGGCGGATGTCATCACAGGTTATCGGCGAGTCGCGGCCTTCGCGCCATGCCTGTGCGCGTGTTTTTTTACCGGGCTCGGGTCGAGGACGCGGTCCGGGGGCGGGCGCCCGCGCTCGGCTGCAACGAACCCGCCGGCACGCGCCTCGGGGATTGACCTGGCGGCCCGGTATGTGAATGCCGTGCAAGACCGATCGACGGGCCGCGGCGTGTGACCCGGCGATCCTGATCTCGAGGTCGTGGGCCCGGCCCACTCCGGCGTTGGCGTTGGCGTTGGCGATGACGTGCCGCGTCGTGGCGAGCACTCCGACACACGGGCTCGCGAGCGCTGGAGCGTGTTCGGGGTTTTCTGCACGAGCGGCGCGGCGTTTCAATCGGCGCTGGTCGTCGTTACCCGGCGGCTGGGCCGTTGTCGATTATTGGCGTACCGTCCGGTAAACGCGGTCCGGACGCCCGGCGCGCGCTCAGGACGGTGCGCGGGTGCGCTCGAGCGAAAGGCTTGGGGTGTCTCGGGAGGCGGCCTCGTTCATCGTTATGCCAGCTTCGGGAGCGGGCCGGGGCCGTCCGGCTTGAGGCCGCCGGTGTGAGCGTTCCGGCATCGGGCTCGGACAGGCCTCGCGACGCCGGGCGCGAATAGCTGCCGGCGAGCCCGCAGCTGCGATATCGGGCGCAGGGCACGGTTCGGCGGCAGCGGCCGCAGCGAAGATCGCCTCGTGGACGAATCCGGGCGTCGCCACGCTAGCGCGGTGGGCGGTCGCCCGCGGTGGCGGCCGGGCCGCGCCTGTCCGCTGCGATGGGTATTGCCGGCCGGCGTGCCGGTCGCGCAGCGCGTGGCGTCGTACGCGCTCACGGGAAGCACGGCATATGGCGTCTCCGGTCGCCGTGCAGGGCGCGAGCGGCTCAGTCGTCGCGGTCGCGCGGGCCGGATCCGTCGCCGGATGCGGTGTCGTCGCCGCCGCGCCGGTAATCGCCCTCGAGCACCGACGGTCGATCGCGCCGGGCCTCGCCGTGGCCGGCGTAGCGTTCGTTGGTTGCGGTGCCGGCGCCGGGCTGGACGATCACGACCCGCGCCAGCAGCCGCCGTGCGATGCGCTCGCGCAGGCCCGGCACGAGCAGCAGAAAACCGAAGATGTCGGACACGAACCCCGGCGTGAGCAGCATGAAGCCCGCGAGCAGCAGAGCCGCGCCCTCAAGCAGCGGCAGGGCCGGGGCTTCGCCGCGCGCCTGGCTCGCACGGACGCGTTCGAGCGCGGCCAGGCCCTGACGGCGTACGAGCTGGCTGCCGACGAGCGCGGTCAGCACGACCAGCGCGATCGTGGGCAGCACGCCGATCGCGCCGCCGATCTTGATGAGCAGCCACAGCTCCAGAATCGGCAGGGCGATGAACAGAATGAGTAGTTTGACCGCCATGGCGGGGCCTCGTGGTGTCGGTGTCTGTCTATAGGGCCGCGATGCGCCGGCGTTGTTCCGCCAGTTCGGCGGCCTCGCGCTCGGCGGTGGCCTGCTGATCCCGCGCCTTGGCGACGACATCGGCCGGCGCCTTGGCCACGAACGACTCGCTGGCCAGCCGGCCGCGGATGCCGGCCAGGTCCTTCTCCAGCTTGGCGATGCGCTTGTCCAGCCGTGCCAGCTCCGCGGCCTGGTCGATCAGGCCGGCCAGCGGCACCCGCAGCTGCATGTCGCCGACCAGCGCGGTCGCCGACTCCGGCGTGTCCGCGGCCGCGATCTCCTCGATCGAGGCCACCCCGGCGAGAAAGTCGATCGCCGCGCGATGGCGGGCGAGGCGCGCCCGGTCGGTCTCCGAGGCGCCCACGGCCATGACCGGGATGGTCTGCTTGGGCGCGATGTCCATTTCGCCGCGAATCTGGCGCAGACCGCTGATGGCGCTCTGCAGCCACTGGATCTCGGCTTCGGCATCGGCGTCCATGCGGTTCGGGTCGGCCTGCGGGAAGGGTTGCGTCGAGATGCTCTCGCCGGCGGGGTCCAGCGCGGCGCCGCGGGCCAGCGGGGCGACCCGCTGCCAGATCTCTTCGGTGATGAAGGGCATCAGCGGGTGGAGCAGCCGCAGCGTGGCCTCCAGCACGCGCACCAGCGTGCGCCGGGTGCCGGCCTTGGCCGCGGCGCTGGCGTCGCCGGCGAGCACCGGCTTGACCAGTTCGAGATACCAGTCGCAGAAGCCGTGCCAGACGAAGTCGTGTATCGCCTTGCTGGCCAGATCGAAGCGGTACTGGTCGAACTGGGCCGTGACCTCCGCCTCGGTGGCCTGCAGCCGCGAGACGATCCAGCGGTCGGCCATGGACAGCTCCACGGCATCGTCTGCGGCCGGCACGAAGTCGTCGTCGACCTGCATGAGCGCGAAGCGCGCCGCGTTCCACAGCTTGTTGCAGAAGTTGCGATAGCCCTCGACACGGCCGAGGTCGAAGCGGATGTCGCGCCCCGGCGAGGCTAGGGCGGCGAAGGTGAAGCGCAGGGCGTCGGCGCCGTAAGCGGCGATGCCCTCGGGGAAGGCCGCGCGCGTGACCTTCTCGATCGCCTTGGCCTTCTGGGGCTGCATCATGTTCGCGGTGCGCTTGGCGACCAGCGATTCCAGGTCGATGCCGTCGATCAGGTCGATCGGGTCGAGCACGTTGCCCTTGGACTTGGACATCTTGGCGCCGTCGGAGTCGCGCACGAGCCCGTGCACGTAGACCTCGCGAAACGGCACGTCGTCCATGAACTCCAGGCCCATCATGATCATCCGGGCGACCCAGAAGAAGATGATGTCGAAGCCGGTGACCAGCACGGACGTGGGGTAGAAGGTCTCCAGCGCCCGGGTCTTCTCCGGCCAGCCGAGGGTGGAGAACGGCCACAGCCCGGAGGAGTACCAGGTGTCGAGCACGTCGGCGTCCTGGGTCAGCGGCACATCGTCGGCCAGGCCGTTGCGCGCGCGCGCGTCGGCCTCGTTCTTGCCCACATAGATGCGGCCGGCCTCGTCGTACCAGGCGGGGATGCGATGGCCCCACCAGAGCTGGCGCGAGATGCACCAGTCCTGGATGTTGCGCATCCATTCGTAGTAGGTCTTGTCCCAGTTGCCGGGCACGAAGCGGATGCGGCCGGATTCGACCGCCTCGATGGCGGGCCGGGCGAGCGTCCTGGCGTCGACGAACCACTGGTTGGTCAGCATCGGTTCGATGACGTCGCCGGAGCGATCGCCGTAGGGCTGCATGAGGGTCTTGTCCTCGACCGTGATCATCAGCCCTTCGGCGTCGATGGCCTCCACGATGCGCCGGCGCGCCTCGAAGCGGTCCAGGCCGCGGTAGGCGTCGGGCACCAGGTTGATGGCGTCGACCGTCATCGCCGCCGGCGTCTCGCCGGCGGCCACAATCCGCGCCGCCTCGGCGGCGGCCTCCGCGTAGGGGGCGCCGTCGTCGCGCAGATTCGCGCGCGAATCCATCAGCCGGTACATGGGGATGTCGTTGCGCTCGGCGACCGCGTAGTCGTTGAAGTCGTGCGCGCCGGTGATCTTGACCGCGCCGGAGCCGAAATCCGGGTCCGGGTAGTCGTCGGTGATGATCGGGATCAGCCGCCGCTGGGCCTTCGGCCCGACCGGGATCTCGCATTTCAGGCCGACGATCGGGGCGTAGCGGGCGTCGTCCGGGTGCACGGCGATGGCGCCGTCGCCGAGCATGGTTTCGGGCCGCGTGGTGGCGATCGAGATGTAGTCGCGGGTTTCGCGGAAGGTTTCGTTGCCGTCGTCGTCGGTCTCGATGTACTCGTAGGTCGCGCCGTTTTCCAGCGGGTACTTGAAGTGCCACATGTGGCCGGCGACCTCGAGATTCTCGACCTCGAGATCGGAGATCGCGGTGTCGAGCACCGGGTCCCAGTTGACCAGCCGCTGGCCGCGGTAGATCAGGCCCTTGTCGTAGAGCGCGATGAAGGTGTCGCGCACGGCCTCGGACAGGCCGTCGTCCATGGTGAAGCGTTCGCGCGACCAGTCCACGGAGGTGCCGAGCCGGCGCATCTGGCGGGTGATGTGGCCGCCGGATTCGGCCTTCCAGTCCCAGACGCGATCCACGAAGGTCTCGCGGCCGAGTGCGGCGCGGGACTCGCCTTCGGCTTCGATCTTGCGTTCGACCAGCATCTGGGTGGCGATGCCGGCGTGGTCGGTGCCCGGCTGCCAGAGCGTCGGGTCGCCGCGCATGCGGTGATAGCGGGTCAGCGCATCCATGAGTGTGTGCTGGAACGCGTGGCCCATATGCAGGCTGCCGGTGACGTTGGGCGGCGGCAGCATGATGCAGTAGGGCTCGCCCGGGGCATCGAAATCGGGTTTGAAGCAGCCGCGCTCCTCCCAGACGGGATACCAGCGCGCCTCGATGGTATGGGGGTCGAAGGTCTTGTCCATTTCCGCCATCGAAAAAAGCCTTTTACGGCCCGCCGAACGGGCCCGCGATTGGTTGAAGGGGGCGAGGCGCTAGCGCGCCGCGATCCGGTGCGTGGTCAGCGCGTAGCCGCGATCCTTGTAGAAACGATACAGCGAACGCGCCGCCGCGACATCGGCCGGCGCGACGATCTCGTTGTGACGCGCGAATCGCGAGAAGAACGTCCCCACGTCGCCGCCCAGGTTGACCAGCACGTCGTCGAAGCCGGCCGGCGGCTCGCCGGTGCCGATCACGACCGGCGTGAGGTCGTCGTCGGCCTCCAGCGCCGCCACCGTCGCATGCGGCACGAAGCTGCCCTGGCGGAACTGCCAGAGCAGGTCGTCGAGGTCCTCGGCCTGACGCGCGTCGGCCACATGCAGATAGACACGATGGCCCGCTGCATGCGCCTTCTCGGTCAGGCGGCAGGCGAAACGGGCGCTCGCATCCGCGGCTTCGTCCGCCAGTATGTAGAAGAAGACCTCGGTCATCGGCCGGGCGTCAGGCCTGCTGCGCGCGCTCGATCAGATACTGCACGAGCAGGCCCACCGGACGGCCGGTCGCACCCTTGTCCTTGCCGGTCTTCCAGGCCACGCCGGCGATGTCCAGATGCGCCCAGCGCAGCTTGCGCGCGAAGCGATGCAGGAAGCTCGCCGCGGTCACCGAGCCGGCGGCCTTGCCGCCCACGTTGGCCATGTCCGCGAAGTTGGAGTCCAGCTGGGACTGGTATTCCTCCCACAGCGGCATCGGCCAGGCGCGGTCGCCGACGTATTCGCCCGCGTCGCGCAGGGAGCGCCGCAGCGGGCTGTTGTTGGCGTACAGCCCCGCCGCGTGGGCGCCGAGCGCGATCACGGCCGCACCGGTGAGCGTGGCCATGTCGACGACGGCGTCGCTGTCGTAGTTCCGCTCGACGTAGGTCAGCGCGTCGGCCAGGGCCAGGCGGCCCTCGGCGTCGGTGTTGAGGATCTCGATCGTCTGGCCGGACATGCTGGTCAGGATGTCGCCGGGCTTGTAGGCGTCGCCGTCGGGCAGGTTCTCGGTCGCGGCCACCACGCCGACGACGTTGATCGGCAGTTCCAGCTCGGCGGCGGCCTGCACCGCACCGAACACGCTGGCGGCACCGCCCATGTCGTATTTCATCTCGTCCATGGCCGCGCCCGGCTTGATGCTGATGCCGCCCGAGTCGAAGGTCACGCCCTTGCCGACCAGGACCGTCGGCTTGGCGTTCTTCGGGCCGTTCATGTATTCCATGACGATCAGCTTGGCCGGCTGCCGCGAGCCCCGGGAGACCGCCAGCAGCGCGCCCATGCCTAGGGCCTCCATGTCGGCCTCCTCGAGCACGTTGGTCTTGACCTTGGCCTGGCGCTCGGCCAGCGCGCCCGCCTGCTCGGCGAGGTAGGTCGGCGTGCAGATGTTGCCCGGCATGTTGCCGAGATCCTTGGCCAGCTTGACGCCGTTGGCGGTCGCCACGCCTTCGGAGACGCCTTTTTCGGCGGCCGGCAGGTCGGAGCGGCGCGGCACCTGGAAGACCAGGCGCGCGAGCTTGCGGCTGTGCTTCTCGTAGCCCACGCCGCGGCAGGCTTCGAAGCGATAGAAGGTCTCCTCGACCGTCATCAGCGCCTGCTTGACCGACCAGCGGAAATCGTCCCGGCCCTTGACGTTGAGCTCGGTGAGATAGAACGCGGCGTCGACGCCGCCCATGCCGTCGAGCTCGGCGGCCGCGGCCCGGCAGGCGCGCTGATAGGCGCGCTGGTTGAAATCCCGCTCCTTGCCGCAGCCGACGAGCAGGATGCGATCGCAGAACAGATTATCGAGCCCGTGCAGTACGGTGGTCTGTCCGAGCTTGCCGTCCATGTCACCGCGCCGCATGACCGA
Source organism: Salinisphaera orenii subsp. orenii MK-B5 (assembly GCF_003788635.1). Classification (GTDB taxonomy): domain Bacteria; phylum Pseudomonadota; class Gammaproteobacteria; order Nevskiales; family Salinisphaeraceae; genus Salinisphaera; species Salinisphaera orenii. The sequence continues at coordinate 97,299 of NZ_AYKH01000006.1, read as the reverse complement.
GGCGATCAGGCCGCCGCTGGCGGTGTCCAGGGCCTCGGCTTGCGTCGAGGGCTTGCGGCGATCGAAGATACCGACCACCACGCAGCCCACCCGCTGCTTCTCCGGACTGCCGCTCTTGACGAGATATTCCATGAACTGCTCCTGCAATACGTGTTGTGGCGCTCGTCTCGCGATGCGGGGCGAACCGCCGCGAGCCGTCACGCCGTGATCGATTGTTCAATAGACCGCTCGGGGACGCGGCAGTTTACCGAAAATTGCAGAAAAATCATCCCCGGTCTTCCTCGGCGCATCATAAATGAACTATTCGCGTTTTACAGATGTCCCGGTAACCGATGACTAGGGTCATATTCCGATATTTGTTCGCGGAGGCGCTGCGCACCTGGCTCGTGGTCACCGGCGTGCTGTTGTTTCTGACGCTTGGCCTGGGGCTGTCGCGATTCATCGGCGATGCCGCGGCCGGCGAACTGCCGGTGGACACGGTGCTCTCGCTGGCGGCCTTCAGCACCGTCGAAAACTTGGAAATCGTGCTCCCTGTCTCGGTGTTGCTGGGCGTGCTGCTGACGCTTGGCCGCCTGTGCCGCGATAACGAGATGTCCGCGCTGTTCGCCGGCGGTGCGGGCCTGGGGACGGTCTATCGTCCGTTCATGACGCTGGCGCTGATCGTCGCCCTGATCGCGGGCGCGCTCTCGCTGTTCGCCGCGCCCCGCGCCGAACGGGCGATGGAGACCCTGGGCGCGGCGACCGCGACCAGCGCGATCGAGTCGCTGTCGCCCGGGCGTTTCCGCACCTTTCTGGACGGCGACGCGGCGTTCTACGCCGAGCGCCGCGACGACGAAGGCAACCTGCGCAACGTGTTCATCCGGGTGGAGCGCGACGGCGAGGACGGCGAGCCGACCGAGACCGTCATCACCGCCGACCGCGCCCGCCAGCAGCGCGACGAGGACACCCGGCGGGTGACGCTGGTGCTGGACGACGGCTGGCGCTACGAGGGCCGGCCGGGGCGCGCGGACTACCGTGCCGTGCAGTTCGCCGAGCACGGGGTCGAGGTGGCGCCGCCGGCACCGGAAGTCTCGGGCGATGTCGAGACCATGTCGGTGCCCGTGCTGCTCGCCCGGGACGGCCCCGAGGCGGCGGCCGAATGGCAGACCCGGGTCTCGGTGCCGATATCGATCGTAATCCTCGCGCTGCTGGCCCTGCCGATCGGTCGCGTGCCGCCGCGCGCCGGGCGCTACGCGCGGGTGATCGCCGGCATCCTGTTCTATGTCATCTACGTCAATGCGGTGCATCTGGTGGCGGTCAGCGTCGGGGAGGGGCGGCTGCCGGCGCTGCTCGGCGTGTGGTGGGTGCACGCCGCCGTGTTCGCGGTGGCGGTGGGGCTGGTGATGCGCGAGCAGGGTGTCTTCGCGCGGCGGCACCGGAGGGCGCGGGCATGAACATCATCGACCGCTACATCGGGCGCTCGATCCTGGCCGCGACCGCCACCGTGGCCCTGGTGGTGGCCGCGCTGGTCATGCTCTCGACGTTCATCGGCGAAGCCGACAACATCGGCGACGGCGGCTACGGCGTCGCCCAGGTGCTAGCCTACATGGCGTTGCGGCTGCCGGGCCACCTGAATCTGGTGATGCCCGTGGTCGCACTGCTCGGCGCGCTGCTCGCGCTCGGCGCATTGGCGGCCGGCAGCGAACTGGTGGTAATCCGCGCTGCCGGCGTGTCGATGAAGCGCCTGGCGCTCTCGGTCAGCGTGGCCGGGGTCGTGCTGGCGCTGCTTTCCGTGGCCATGAACGAGTATCTGGGCCCCGCCGGCACGCGCAGCGGCGATGCCCTGCGCGACACCGCGCGCCACGGCGAGTCGGTCGAGTCCATCGACGACGGTCTGTGGCTGCGCCAGGGCGACACGCTCGTGCGCATCGACGGCACGCTGCCGGACGGGCGCATCGCCGATCTGACCGTTTACGAGCTGACCGACGGCGGCCGGCTCTCGCGTGCGCTGCACGCCGACTACGCCCGCCTCGAGGACGGGCGGCTTGTCGCGGAGCAGCCGCGGCTGACCCGGATCTTCGAGGATCACACCGAGACGCAGGCGCCGGCGTCGCTGACGCTGGATATCGAGATCGAGCCCGATGTGCTGGAACTCGCTGTCACCCAGCCCGACGAACTCTCCACACCGGGTCTCTGGCGCTACATTGACTATCTGCAGCGCAACGACATCAACGCCGACGACTACCGGCTGGCGCTGTGGCGCAACATCGTCGGCCCGATCACGGTGTGGGTGCTGGTGGTCTTCGCGCTGCCGTTCGCCTTCGGCGCGCTGCGCAGCGCGGGTGCGGGGCAGCGCCTGTTCATGGGCGGACTGCTGGGACTGGTCTTCTTTCTGGTCAACGAGATCGTGGCCTCGACGGCGCCGGTCTATGGCCTGGCGCCCTGGCTGGCGGCGAGCCTGCCGACCGCGCTGCTGGCGTTCGCGACCCTCGTCTGGCTGCGACGTCTTGACTGAGTCGGTTCAGTCCTCGCGCGGATAGACGATGACCTCGGTACCGCTGACGATGTCCTGCAGGCAGCGGCGCTGGGCGTCGACCAGACACCACAGCATGCCCACGATCGACAGCCACGAGACCCAGGCGCCGGCGTAGCGGCGTACGGCGTGATGCCATTCGACCGGCCCGCCATCGGCCGCCCGGACCTGCATGCGCCAGGCCCGCATGCCGAGCGTCTGCCCGCCGCGTGTCCAGAACCACGAGAAGAACAGATACGGCACGAACAGGAAATACAGCCGCACCAGCGGATTGTGGCCGTCGACCGCTTCACCGCCGTGAAAGGGCAGCAGGGCCAGCCCCGCGATCAGCCAGAGGGCGACCAGCAGAAACAGGTCGTAGACCGCGGCGGCCAGGCGACGAAGCAGGCCGGCGGGGTAGGGCGAGAGACTCATGGGCGTTCGATATCGTCGGTCGGCGGCGCGTCGAACCAGGGCGCGGCCGCCTCCAGCTCGGCCGCCAGGCGCAGCAGCAGCGTCTCGCCGCCGGGCGGAGCCACGAACTGGCTGCCGAGCGGCAGGCCCGCGGCCGTGGTGTGCAACGGCACCGACATGGCCGGCGTGCCGGTGAGATTGGCCAGCTGGGTGAAAGGCACGTGGCGGAGATTGTCGCGCGCCATCTGCTCGACGATGCCGGAGCGGATCAGTGCGCGGGCGCTGGGCAGACGCAGCAGCGGCCGCAGGGCGAGCTGCTGCCAGCGCGGCGTCGCGAGGGCGCCGATCCGCGGCGGCGGCCCGGCCAGGGTGGGCGTGAGCAGCAGATCGTAGTCGGTGTGGAAGTCGGCCAGCGCGTGCCGATAGCCCTGCCAGCGGTTGTAGGCGGTCACGTATTCGCTGGCCGCGAGCGCGCGGCCGACGTGCGCCATCGCCCGGGTGTCGAGTTCGAAGGCCTCGACGCCGGCGCCGGTGCGACGACGGACGTCGTCCACGGCCACCGCCATCTGCGTGAACCACATCGTCAGGAAGTCCTGGCCCAGCTGAAGCCCGTCGATGGCGGGCGCCGCGCGTTCGACGTGGTGGCCGAGCGATTCCAGCAGCGTGCCGGTCGTCGCGAGCGCGGCCTCGGCCTCGGCGTGCAGCGGCAGGCCGAGGGGCGATTCGTCCAGCATGCCGATGCGCAGCCCCGCGGGCGGCCGCGAGAGGGCGTCGAGATAGCTGTGGGTGGGTGCTTCGATCCGTGCGACCGCGCCGGGCTCGTACCCGGCGGTCGCATCGAGCATGGCCGCGCTGTCCCGCACCGATCGGGTCAGCACGTGATCGGCGTTGGCGCCGTGCATCGTGTCGCTGCGTTCCGGGCCGCCGGGCACGCGGGCGCGGCCGGGCTTGAGGCCGAACAGGCCGCAACAGGCCGCCGGGATGCGGATCGAGCCGCCGCCGTCGTTGGCCCCGGCCATGGGCACGATGCCGGCCGCCACCGCCGCGGCGGAGCCGCCCGAGGAACCGCCCGGCGTATGTTCGTGGTGCCACGGATTGCGGGTGGGGCCGAAGGCCGCGGGTTCGGTCACGCCCTTGGCGCCGAACTCGGGCGTGTTGGTCTTGCCGAAGACGTTGACGCCGCTGGCCAGAAAACGTCGGGTGATCTCGGCGTGCGCCGACGGCGCCCAGCCGGCATCGCGCAGAGCGCGGTTGCCGCTGGCGCCGGGCACGCCGGCGTAGTCCTGAAACAGGTCCTTGAGCAGGAAAGGCACGCCGGCGAACGGGCCGGTCACGTCGTCGTCCGCGCGGGCCTCGGCGATCGCGTCCATGCGGTGGATGACGGCGCCGAGCCGGCCGTTGACCGCATCGCAGCGGGCGCGGGCGGCGGCCAGGGCCTCGGCCGCGGTGATTTCGCCGGCGGCGATCAACCCGGCGAGACCGAGCGCGTCGCGGGCGGCGTATTCAGCGTGCTTCATGCCGGGACCGGTTGCCCAAAAATCCCGAGTCTAGAGCCTGCACGGGGGCGGTGCACGCGCCGCGAAGGCCTTACGTTGTAAACTAGCGCGCTCATACAGGCTTTCAGTGCAATCGGTACGTCATCATCAACGAGTTACGTGTCATCGAGCCGGGCGAGCACGGTATCGCCCCGAACCGGATCAGCGGCGCCGCCCGCCAGGTGCTGGAGGGACTGCAGGCGGAAGGTTTCCGGGCCTGCGTCGTGGGCGGCGCCGTGCGCGATCTGCTGCTCGGCGTCGATCCCAAGGATTTCGACGTCGCCACCGACGCCGAGCCCGAAGACGTGGTCGACGTGTTCGGGCGCAAGGCGCGGCTGATCGGGCGCCGTTTCCGTATCGCCCACGTGCGCTTCGGCCGCGAGATCATCGAGGTCTCGACCTTCCGCGCGGACCCGGGCGAGGACAGCGACAGCGTCGATACGCGCGAACTCGACGATTCCGGCCGGGTGCTGCGCGACAACGTGTTCGGCTCCATCGCCGAGGATGCGCGCCGGCGCGATTTCGCCATCAACGGGCTCTATTACGACGGCGCCGACGACTGCGTCTACGACTACGTCGGCGGCATGGCGGACGTCGACGCGCGCCGCCTGCGACTGATCGGCGACCCGCAGGTGCGCTACCGCGAGGACCCGGTGCGCATGCTTCGCGCCGTGCGCATCGCCGCCAAGCTGGATCTGACCATCGATCCGGCGGCGCGGCCGCCGGCCGCGCTGGTGCCGCTGCTGGCCGACGTGCCGGCGGCGCGCATGTTCGAGGAGGTGCTCAAGCTGCTCATGACCTCGGCGGCGCCGAAGGTCTACGCGGCACTGCGCGACTACGGGCTGCTCGATCCGCTGTTCGACCAGACCGCCGCCGTGCTGGATTCGCCGGCGGGGGCGGCCAGCGAGGCCCTGATCGGCAAGGCGATAGCCAACACCGCGGCGCGCATCGATGCCGGCAAGCCGGTCACGCCCGCCTTCATCTTCGCCGCGCTGCTCTGGCCGGCGGTGCGTGAGCGCGCCGCGGTGCTGGAGGGCGAGGGCATGCCGCCGATGCCGGCGCTGGCCAGTGCCCAGGCCCAGGTGGTTTCCCACCAGGTCCAGCGGGTCGCGATCCCGAAACGCTTCGGCGTGCCGATGCGCGAGATCTGGCAGCTGCAGCCGCGCTTTCACAAACGGCGCGGCAAGCAGCCCAACCGGCTGCTCACGCATCCGCGCTTTCGCGCCGCCTACGACTTCCTCCTGTTGCGGGCCGAGGTCGGTGAGGTCGATGACGAACTCGCCGAGTGGTGGACCGCGATCCAGAACGATCCGTCCACGCCGGCGCCGGCATCGGCGGGGCCGCGAAAGGCGCGCAGCAAGCGTGGCGGTCGCCGGCGGCGGCGCAGCAGCGAAACCGCCTAGGCGGGTGGCGCGGGTGCACGACCCGGCAGCCGCCCAGCCCCGGGTCGCGTGGATCGGCCTGGGCAGCAATCTCGAACGGCCCGAACGCCAGGTGCGTGGCGCCGTCGAGGCGATCGCCGCGATCCCCGCGGTGCGTCTGCTGGCGGTGTCGCCGCGCTATCGCACCGCGCCGGTCGGCGGGCCCCCCGGGCAGCCGGATTTCTGCAACGCCTGCGCGGCCGTCGCCACCACGCGGACGCCGCTGTCGCTGCTCGATGCCCTGCAGGCGATCGAAGCCGACCACGGCCGCGTGCGCGATGTGCGCTGGGGCCCGCGCACGCTGGATCTCGACATGCTGGCCTTCGACGAGCGCCGCCGCGCCGGCCCGCGTCTCGAGCTGCCCCATCCGCGCGCCCGCGAGCGCGCCTTCGTGCTGGTGCCGCTGGCCGACATCGCGCCGACGTTGACGCTGGGTTCGGCCGGCCGTGTGGTCGACCTGCTGGCCGGGCTCGACACCGCCGACGTGCGGCCCTGGGGCGCGGCGTGAAACCCGGCGGCTATATCGCCGTCGAGGGGCCGATCGGCGTTGGCAAGAGCACGCTCGCCGCGCGTCTGGCCACGGATCTCGACGCCCGTCTGCTGCCCGAGGCGCCGGAGGAGAACCCGTTTCTCGGCGATTTCTACGACAACCCGCGCGGGCACGCGCTATCGGCCCAGCTGTTCTTTCTGCTGCAGCGCGCACGCCAGATCGACGACCTGCGCCAGACCGACCTGTTCGGGCGCGGCTGCGTGGCCGATTTCATGTTCGACAAGGATCCGCTGTTCGCGCGGCTGACGCTCGACGGCGCCGAGCTCGCACTCTACGAGGACATCTACGCCCGCCTGGCGTGGCAGGCGCCGGTGCCCGACTGCGTGATCTATCTGCACGCCCCGGTGGACGTGCTCATGGCACGCATCGCCCACCGCGCCCGGGCCGCGGAGCGCGGCCTGGCCGCCGACTATCTGCAGCGGGTGGTCGCGGCCTACCGCGACTTCTTCGCCGCCTTCGCCGGCGCGCGCCTGATCCGCGTGGATGCCGCCGCCCTGGATCTGGTGGCGAGCGACAGCGACTACGCCGCGCTGCTCGAGGCCGTGCACGCGCGAACGCCCGTGGTACGGCTGGAGGCCGGGACTGGCCAGGCCCGACTATGATGCTATAGTCGCGCGCCATGAGCACCGACCCCTATCCGCATCTGCAGCAGCGCGACGCCCGTCCGGTGACCCTGTCGGACCTGGCGCGCATGAAGTCCGAGGGCGAGAAGATCGCCTGCCTGACCGCCTACGACGCCAGCTTCGCCGCGCTCGAGGACCGTGCCGGCGTGGACGTGGTGCTGGTCGGCGACTCGCTCGGCATGGTCGTCCAGGGCCATTCGAGCACGGTGCCGGTCACGGTCGACGACATGGTCTATCACAGCCGTATCACCGCGGCCGGCCTCGGCCGGGCCTTTCTGATGACGGATCTGCCCTTCCTGTCCTACGCGACCAAGCACGATGCCCTGGCCACGGCCCACCGGCTGATGGGCGAGGGCGCGGCTCAGATGGTCAAGTTCGAGGGCGGCGAGATCCAGGCCGACACGGTCGAGCATCTGTCGATGCGCGGGGTGCCGGTCTGTGCCCACATCGGCCTGCAGCCGCAGCTCGTGCACAAGCTGGGCGGGTTTCGGGTTCAGGGCCGCGGCGACGCCGCCGAGACCATGATCCGCGACGCCAAGCTCCTCGAGGAGGCCGGCGCGGACATGATCCTGCTGGAGTGCGTGCCGGCCGCGCTGGGCGCCGAGATCACCGCCAACGCGGGCGTGCCGGTGATCGGCATCGGCGCCGGGCCGGACACCGACGGCCAGATTCTGGTCGTCTACGACATCCTCGGTCTGTCGCCCGGCCGCAAGCCGCGATTCGTGAAGAACTTCATGGATGATGCGGGTACATTGGACGCGGCTGCGGCCGACTACGTCGCCGCGGTCAAGGACGGCCGCTACCCGGCGCCCGAACACGCCTTTTCCTGACACCGGCCGCATGCAGCGACTGACCACCGCGGACGCGCTGGCGGCCTGGCGCGACGACGCCGGCGGCCGCATCGGGCTGGTGCCGACCATGGGCAACCTGCACGCCGGCCACATGGCGCTCGTGGCCGCGGCCCGCGCGCGCTGCGATCGGGTGGTGACCAGTATCTTCGTCAACCCGCTCCAGTTCGGTCCCGGCGAGGATCTGGACAGCTATCCGCGCACGCTGGCGGCCGATCTCGCCGCGCTCGAGGCCGCGGGCGTCGACGTCGTGTTCACCCCCAGCGTCGAGACCATGTACCCGGACGGCGGACGCTCGGCGACACGGGTGCAGGTGGCCGGTGTCACCGACATTCTCTGCGGGGCGCGTCGGCCCGGCCACTTCGACGGCGTCGCCACGGTGGTGGCCAAGCTGTTCAATCTGGTGCGGCCGGACACGGCCTTCTTCGGCGAGAAGGACTATCAGCAGCTGGCCGTGATCCGGCAGATGGTCGCCGACCTGTGCATGAACATCGACATCGCCGGCGTGCCGATCGAGCGCGAGGCCGACGGCCTGGCGCTGTCCTCGCGCAACGGCTACCTGAGCGCGGCCGAACGCCGGCGCGCCCCGGCGCTGGCCGCCGCGCTGCGCGAATGCGTCGATCGGCTCGCGGCCGGCGAGCGCGATTTCGCCGCCCTCGAACGTCAGGGGACGGCGCGTCTGGCCGAGGCCGGTTTCGATCCGGATTATTTCGAGATCCGCAGCGCGGCGTTGACCCCGCCGGATCCCGGCACCCGCGTCTTCCGGGTACTCGCGGCCGGTCATCTCGGCCGCGCCCGGTTGATCGACAACATGGGGGTTTCGGCGCCCCCGCGCTGACCTGCGCGCGGAGAATCGCGTCGCGGATCGTGATAGGACGGTAGGGGCGCGCTTCCAGCTCGGTCCGCCAAGGGTTTGTCAGCGCGCCATGCGATTCCTCGCCGGGCGCTGTGCTGCTGCAAAACGCGCCGTCACTCCGCGCCCGCGTGTGCCAACGCTGGATTGCCGTATCTCGTGACCATCATGGATGCCCGGTCCATCGGCCCGGGCCGCCCATGAACCATTCATCATGGACGCCGTGCGACATGGCACGTCTTGATCGGGGCGCGCCACGAACGGCGGCTCGCGCCTTGCAGGACACGACGTGCGGTCGCCGCGAACGCGGCGTTCGCATGACGTGTTGAAGGCTGCTCGGGCGAGCCGGCCGACCGGCGTTCGTCCGCGTGGCGTGCCGGCACCCATGCATCGGCGGGCATCGGTCGCGTGGCCTCCCGCTCACCGGACGCGGGTCGATGGCCAGCCGCTGGTCCGATGGACGGATTTTGGTTACGATTTCGCCGAACCACCGTTTCGGTAACAACGGAATCACGCCATGCAAGTCACGCTTTTGAAAGCCAAACTCCACCGCGCCTGCACGACCCATGCGGAGCTCCACTACGAGGGTTCCTGCGCGATCGATTCCGATCTGCTCGATGCCGCCGGCATCTTTCCCTACGAGCAGATCGAGATCTACAACGTGACCAACGGCGAACGCTTCTCGACCTACGCCATCAGCGCCGAGGCCGGCTCGCGGGTCATTTCGGTCAACGGCGCGGCCGCGCACAAGGCCGGTGTGGGCGACCGGCTGATCATCTGCGCGTACGGCTGCATGCCCGAGGGCGAGGCCAGCGCGCACAAGCCCCGGCTGATCTATCTCGACGAGGCCAACCAGGTCACGCACACCCGCAACGCCATCCCCGTACAGGCCGCGTGACCGATCTCGACATCCGTCAGCAGCCGGCCTGGCGCGATCTGGGCCGGCTCGCGGCGCAGATGAGCCGGGCGCGCGTGGATTCCATGTTCGCGCACGATCCGGCACGCGCGGAGCGCTTCACGCTCTCGGCGGCGGGCATCACGCTCGACTATTCCAAGCAACGCGTCGACCAGGCGGTGATGCGCGCACTCGGCCGGCTGGCCGAGACCCAGGGATTCCACGCCGCGCGCACGGCCCTGTTCTCCGGCGCGCCGGTCAACAACAGCGAGGGGCGGGCGGCCTGGCACATGGCCCTGCGCCGGCCCGACGACGCGCCGCTGCACGACGAGGTCCACGCGGTGCGCGCGGCGATGGCCGAGTTCGTCGACGATGTCCGTCGCGGGCGCTGGCTCGGCTACACCGGCGCGCCGATCAGCGACGTCGTCAACATCGGCATCGGCGGCTCGGATCTCGGCCCGCGCCTGATCTGCGATGCGCTCGCCCAGCTGCGCCAGCGCATCCACTGTCACTTCGTGGCCAACGTGGACCCTGCGGATCTCGACGACACGCTGATCCGCATGGATCCCGAGCGCACGCTGTTCATCGTCACCTCCAAGTCGTTCGGCACCGCCGAGACGCTGGCCAATGCCCAGGTCGCGCGTCAGTGGCTGCTCGACAACGGCGCGTCGGAAGACGATATCGCGCGCCATTTCGTCGCCGTGTCCACCAATGAAGAGGCCGTGCGCGCGTTCGGCATCGAGCGCATGTTCGGCTTCTGGGACTGGGTGGGCGGTCGTTTCTCGCTATGGTCGGCGGTCGGCATTTCGATCGCCCTCGGCCTGGGCATGGAGACGTTCGACGCGCTGCTGGCCGGCGCCCATGCCATGGACAACCATTTCGAGACCGCGCCGCTGGAGACCAACCTGCCGGCGACGCTGGCGCTCGTCGGCGTGTGGAACAACAACTTTCTCGGGCTGCCGAGCCACGTCGTGGTGCCCTATGCGCAGCGCCTGGCCGCGATGCCGGCCTTCCTGCAGCAGCTGGAAATGGAATCCAACGGCAAGTCCGTGACCCGCGACGGCGAGGCGGTGCGGGTGGAGACCGTGCCCACGGTCTGGGGCAGCGTTGGTACCAACGCCCAGCACGCCTTCTTCCAGATGCTCCATCAGGGCGTGCTCGCCGCCGATGTGGATTTCGTGCTGCCGCTGTCGGACGCCGAGGCCGCCGCCGACGATCGCGAGCGCCAGCGCGTGGCCAACTGTCTCGCCCAGGCCGAGGCGCTCATGCGCGGGCGCGACACCGACGCCCTGGTCGACGAACTCACCCGCGAGGGCCTGTCCGGCTGGGCCCTGGAGCAGCGGCTGGCTGCACGCCGGTTCGACGGCAACCGCCCGAACTCGATGATCCTGATGGACCGCCTCGATGCCTGGCATCTAGGCGCACTGGTGGCCGCCTACGAACACAAGGTCTTCGTTCAGGGCGTGATCTGGAACATCAACAGCTTCGACCAGTGGGGCGTCGAGCTCGGCAAGACCATGGCCGGGCAGCTGCTGGGCGAGCTCGAGGGCAGCCGCGAACCGGCCGATCACGACGCGTCGACCGACGCCCTGATGGACCGCGTACGCCGCGCCTGGGGGCGCGCCGGCGGCTGAACGATACGGCCTCGCGCCCGGCGCGCTGGTCGCGATCCGGCCCGCGATGCCCCTTGCCGGACGAAGCCGGGGCGTGCGCGCGCAGGTCCAGCCTACAGGCCGCGGCGGAGCGCATTCTCCGACGTCCACTGCTCTCGACCACCGTGCCGTGTCGTCCCGTCCGGCGAGGGCGTGAGGCCCGGTATGGCCTCACGCTTTCCTTGCCGAGATGCCGTCGGCCCGATGCCACACGGGCCGCAACAGGTTCTAGAATGCAGTCATGAGAGATTCCAGCGATTATCTGCCGGAGGTCGTCTACGAGGCGTCGCAGGTGAGCGCGCTTGATGCGCGCTTCATCGACGACTTCGGCGTCGACGGTTACGAACTGATGCAGCGCGCCGCGCGCGCCGCCTTCGACGAGCTGGCCCATTACTGGGCGATGCCCGGACGTATGACCGTGCTCTGCGGGCCGGGTAACAACGGCGGCGACGGCTTCCTGGTTGCGTCCCTGGCGATGGCCGCGGGCTGGACGGTGACGCTGGAGAGCCTGGTCGATGCCGACGAGATCGGCGGCGACGCCGCCCGCGCGGTCAAGCGTTTCCGCGAAACCGGCGGCTTGGTCTCGCCGTTTGCCGATACGGCCATCGAGGCCGATGTCGTCGTCGATGCGCTGCTGGGTACCGGCGTGAACCGCGACGTCGAGGGCGACATAGCCCGCGCCATCGAGCGCATCAACGACGCTGGCGATCGCGGCGCCGGGGTGTTCGCGGTGGATATCCCTTCGGGCATCGATGCGACCACGGGGCATGTTTGGCGCCACGCGGTGCGTGCCGATGCCACCACGACCTTCATCGGCCTCAAGCTCGGCATGCTGACCGGCGAGGGCCCGGCGCACTGCGGCGAACTCGCCTTCTCGGCGCTCGACGCACCGGATGCCCTCTATCGAGACGCGCCCTATGTGGCACGACGGCTCACCCATCGCGCGCTGCGGCGGGCGCTGGTGCCGCGTTCGCGCAACGTGCACAAGGGCGACAACGGCCATGTGCTGTGCATCGGCGGCAATCGTGGCTTCGGTGGCGCCATCCGCATGACCGCGGAGGCCGCACTGCGCAGCGGCGCCGGGCTGGTGAGCGTGGCCTGCCACCCGGATCACGCCGGCGCCATGAGCCAGGCCCGGCCGGAGCTCATGTGCCGTGGCATCGCCCCGGACGAGCGGCCCGAGGCGCTGATCGCGGCCGCGGACGTGCTCGCGATCGGCCCCGGGCTCGGCGCCGACGACTGGGGCCGTGCGCTCTGGCAGGCGGCGATGGACAGCGACAAGCCGCTGGTGGTGGACGCCGATGCGCTCAATCAGCTCGCGCAGGCGCCGCGTGCCCGCGGCCGCTGGATTCTCACGCCGCATCCGGGCGAGGCGGGGCGGCTGCTCGGCTGTTCGACCGCCGAGGTCATGGACGATCGCGTGGGCACGGCCCAGGCGATCGCCCGGCGTTATGACGCCGTCACCGTGCTCAAGGGGGCCGGCAGCCTGATTGCCACGCCGGAGGAGCTCTGGCTGTGCACGGACGGCAATCCGGGCATGGCGGTCGGCGGCATGGGCGACCTGCTCACCGGCGTGATCGCGGCGTTGCATGGGCAGGGGCTGGACATCGGCACCGCTGCCGGCATGGGCGTCTATGTCCACGCCCGCGCGGGCGATGCCGCCGCCGATGCCGCCGGTCAGCGCGGTCTGCTGCCGATGGATCTGCTCGACTGGCTGCGGCACTACGTCAACCCCGCACGCACGTGATCGATCTGCCGGACCCGGACGCCACGGCGACGCTGGGCGCGCGCATCGGCGCTGTCCTGGCGCGAAGTGAGGGCGGCATGGCGATCGCGCTGTCCGGCGAGCTGGGCGCGGGCAAGACAGCACTCGCGCGGGCGGTGCTGCGGGCGCTGGGCCACACCGGTGCCGTGGCCTCGCCGAGCTACACGCTCGTCGAGCCGTATGCGGTGGCGGGACGCATGTTTCACCATCTCGATCTCTATCGGCTCGGCGATCCCGAGGAGCTGGAATTCCTCGGTATTCGGGAGATCGATCCGGCGCGCGACTGGCTCTGCGTGGAATGGGCCGACCGCGGCGCCGGCTTTCTGCCGTCGATGGATGCCACCATCGAACTGCAGTATCACGAGCCTGGCCGGCGAGCGCGTGTCAGCGCCCACTCCGCGGCCGGCGAGCGCCTGCTGGCGGCGCTTGAAAATGCCACATAGGTCAATTCTTTCAAGTGGATAGAAAAGAGGACGCGCCTGAGCGCTGTTTTGATTGGGAAAAAATGGTTGTCAGCCTTGAGAGGTGGCGATAGGCTCTAGTCGGGCGATTATTCTTCGGGGCCATCCGCACAGGGCGACCAATGATGCGCGCGAGCTTGCAATGGCTGGTTTTCGGACTGCTGCTGTGCCTGGCTACGGCGGCCACGGCCGATCGGGCGACGCTTAAGGATGTCCGCCTCTGGGCATCCGCAGACAAGACACGCGTGGTCTTCGACCTCGCCGGCGCGACCGAACCCGATCTGTTCATGCTCGACGACCCGTTGCGGCTGGTGGTGGATCTGCCGGACGCCCGTGCGGTATCCGCCGTGGGCGGTGATACGCGCGGCAGCGGCCTGATCAAACGGCTGCGCACCGGGGTTCGGAACGGTGACGATCTGCGGGTGGTCATCGACCTCGCCGAAGCCGTGTCGCCGAAGAGCTTTATGCTCGATCCGGATGAGTCGCATCCCTATCGTCTGGTCGTGGACCTCTACCGCGAAAACGGGGCACCGACGACACGCACCGCGGCGCGTGATGAATCGTCCGAAAAAGCTGCGGCCGGCGGCGAGCGGCCGGATTCGGACGTCGCTTCCGCCACCGGTGACCAGACCGCCGACGACACCGCCGCCGCGCTGGCGCAGGTGTCCGACGCCGAGGCGGACAAGCGCGGCTCGGGCCGCCAGCGCGCGGCGCGTACGCCGGAGCCGCCCTCCCGGGATATCGTGATCGTCATCGATGCCGGCCACGGCGGCAAGGATCCGGGGGCGCTCGGGCCGAGCGGCACGCACGAAAAGGATGTGGTACTGGAGATTGCGCGTCGGCTCAAGTCCATGGTCGACGCTCAGCCGAACATGCGTGGCGTGCTCACGCGCGACGGCGATTACTACATCGGCCTGCGCGAACGCATGGTCAAGGCGCGCGAAGCCAGGGCGGATCTGTTCGTCTCGATCCACGCCGACGCCGCACCCGGCGGCGCGCTGGCCAGCGGCGCCTCGGTCTATGCGCTGTCGCATCACGGCGCGACGAGCGAACATGCGCGGTGGCTGGCCCAGCGCGAAAACGCGTCCGATCTCGTCGGCGGTGTCAGTCTCAAGGGCAAGGACGACAGTCTGGCGTCGTTCATGCTCGACCTGTCGCAGAGCGCGAGCATCGAAGCGAGTCTGGATGCCGGCGGCCGCGTGCTCCGGGAACTCGACGACTTGGGCCAACTGCACAAGTCGAAGGTGCAGCAGGCGGGTTTCATGGTCCTGAAGTCGCCCGATATTCCGTCGTTTTTGGTCGAATCGGCCTTCATCTCGAACCCGCGCGAGGAACGCAAGCTGTTGAGCAGTGCTTACCAGAAGGATCTGGCGCGGGCGATGCTGCGCGGCATCAAGGGCTATTTCGCCAGCTATCGGCCATCGACGCTCATCGCCGAGAATCAGGTCCACAAGGTGCGCAGCGGCGAAACCCTGTCGGGCATCGCCCAGCAGTACGGTGTGAGCGTGGGTGACCTGCGCAGCGCGAACGGGTTGAGCGGCAGTACCATCCGCGTCGGCATGGAGCTCGAGATTCCCGCCGCCGGCGGACAGCAGGTCGCCGGCCTCAACTGAGCGGCGATACGGGCGCGCGATGTCGTATCGGCCGATGAACGAGCGCCGCGTTGGAGACCGCACATCGTGTGCGGCAAGGCGCGCGCAGCCGTTCGTGGCGAGCCGCGACTAGGGCTTGGAACACCGCAGCGCGCCCATAGTCGATCTGGCATGGCCGGCCGAACCGTCACAAGCGCCCATGGAATTAACAAGATGCGGCAATAAAGCGTATAGCACGCTTGTGCGGAATGACTGCATGGCGCGCACTACGGGGCGTCTTGCCGTGGAACAGCGCTAGGCTCGGACTCGTACGAAACGTTGACAGGCCCTAGACTGGGCGATCGTTTTCCCGTCATTCGTCGCTGCGGGCGCCGACGGACGGGCACCGTCGGGAGCGCTGATTGAGTCTTGTCTACGGCCTGCTCGCGGGGCTGGCTTTCGGTCTAACGACGCATACGGGGGCGTTCATCGGCCTGCCTCTGCTCGTGCTCTGCGCCGGGATGCAGCCCCAGGCGGCGCTGCCGGTGCTGCTCTTGGCGCTGGCGCTGTGCAGCGCGGTGGCCGCGGGCGATGCGGTGCGCGCACGCCAGTGCGATGCGCGCCGTGCGCTGCACCTGGCCGCGGCCGGCGTGCCGGTGACCCTCGCTGTAAGCGCCCTGGTGCAATGGCTGCCCGCTGCGATCCTCGTTACGATCGTCGCGACAGCGGCCTGCGCGTCGGCGATGGCGCTGTGGCGTCTGGCCGGAACATCCCGCGGTCACACCCCGGCCGCGCTCTGGCGCGGCGAGACGCGGTCCTTCGCGGCCGCCGCCGCCGAAGCCGATTATCCGGGCGCCGCGCTTCTGGCGGCCGGCGCGGTGATCGGAGCCGCGCTCGCGGCGGCGGCCGCGCCGGGGGCGGCCGGTGTACGCGCATTGCAGCGTCGCTTCGCGCCCGCCGACGAACCCGTCGAGCTCGGTTCGATGCTGTTGGCCGTGGCGCTGGTCGCTCTGGTGGCCGCGGGGTTTCAGTTCGTGCTCGCGCCCGCAGCGCCGGGCTATGTCTCCGGTCTGTATGTGCTGGGCGCGGTTGCGGGTGCGGGTTTCGCCCGCCGTGTCGAGCGCGAGCGGTGGCGGCCGTGGCTTGCCCGCGCGATCGCCTGCGGTGTGCTCGTCGGCATGCTGGCGCTTCTCGGCGTCGCGGTGGCGGGGTGGCTGTGAAGCGTGTCGTGCTCGTCGGCGGCGGGCATCGCCACATGGCGCTGCTGGCCGAGCACCGGCGCTTCGCCGATGCCGGCATCGCGGTCGCGCTCATCGATCCCGGCCGCTTCTGGCGGGGCAATCACGTCAGCGCGCTCATGGCGGGGCGGGTGACGCCCGAGGCGCTGCGGGCATCGCTGGGCAGGCGCTGTCGGGACGTGCGTTTCGACTATGCCGGGACACGGGCGATCGGCCTGGATGCGCGCCATCAGCGGGTCTGGGTCGCCGGCGGCGCGATGCACCGCTACGACGCGGTATCGATCGATGTCGGCCTCGAGCCCGATCTGGACGGCCTGGATGATCGCGGCGTGCGTGTGCAGGTCTGGCCGGCCCATTCGGTGGCGGCGCTGGCCCAATGCCGCGACGCGCTCGACCATGCGCCCACGGGGCGCCCGCCGCGCGTCGCGGTCTGCGGCGCCGATGCGCGCGCGGTCGAAGTGGCCGCCGGGCTGTCGCGGGCGCCGCGCCGTCTCTCGGTCGCGCTCTATGTGCCGGGGCCACGGCTGCTGCCGGAAGCGCCGCGGCGGGCGGTGCGTGCGCTCGTGCGCGAACTCGCCCGGCGTGGCGTGGATGTGGTGATGGATACCGCGATCAGCACGCTGGCGGAGGCGGCGGTGCTCAGTTCGGACGGCCGGGCCTTCGGTGCGGATCATCTGGTGACCAGTCATCGCGAACGCGGCAGCCGCTTCATCCATGCCGGCGGTCTGCCGACGCAGGCGGGGCGTCTATGTGTCAACGCGCGCCTGCATTCGACGGTCGACGATCGGGTGTTCGCGGCCGGCGGCTGCGCTCGTCTGCCCGGCGGGCAGGTGCCGGCGCCGATGGACGTCGCGTGTCAGGCCCGGGTGCTGGCGCGCAATCTGCAGGCGCGTCTCACGCGTCGACCGCTGGGCCACTATCGCGCCGGTCCGGAGCGCGGCCTGATCGATCTCGCCGACGGCACGGCGCTGGGCTGGTGGGGCCGGTTCTGGTGGCGGGGTCGCTGGCTGGCGGACTACAAGCACGCACTCGACGGGCGCCTGGACGCGCGTCTGGCCGAGACTGCGCAGGCGCAGGGCGGCGCGGGGATCGCGGATCGGTGATTGATGATCGGCGGCGTCGGCCGCTGCGATCGGGGCGGCCGGTCGGCTGGTCGCTGTGACCGTGGTGGCCCGGGGCGCGGTAGATGTGGACTACCGGGTGGCGGCCGAAGGCGGAGCGGCGTTCGCGATACCAATGGTCCGGGCCATCGTCGAGTCGTTGATCCGCCGGACATGAAAAAGGGCGACGCGTCGATCGACGCGCCGCCCTTGTCGCACTCGGCGATGGGGTGGAGCGATCAGGTGTTCGCCCGCACGCCTTTTTCGATGCGCTCGCCGATGGTCTGATCGACGTTCTTCCAATACTCGAACGCGCGTTCGAGGATCGGCTCGCTGACGCCGCCGCTCAGATGGCCGACAACGTTGTTCACCAGGCGATCACGCTCCTCATCGTTCATGACCTTGTTGACGAGGTCGTTGGCCTGATTGAAGTCGCCGTCGTCCTTGCGCAGCGTGTAGGCGGCACGCACCATCTGGCCGTCGGCTTCCCAGACGTTGTTCGCCGGGTAGGCGGACGGGTTGGCGTGGGGGCCACCCTTGGTGTTGGGCGCGTACACCGGATCGGAGACGTTGTGCATGCGCATCGCGCCGCCCTTGGTGTAGCTGTTGACCGGCGATTTCGGCACGTTGACCGGAATCTGCCTGTAGTTCACACCCAGACGGGCGCGATGGGCGTCCGCATAGGAGATTGTACGGGCCAGCAGCATCTTGTCGGGCGACACGCCGGTGCCAGGCACCATGTTGTTGGGCTCGAACGCGGCCTGCTCGATCTCCGTATGGAAATCGGTCGGGTTGCGGTCCAGCTTCATGGTGCCGACCTTGTGCAGCGGATAGTCCTCGTGCGGCCAGATCTTGGTCAGGTCGAACGGGTTGATCCGGTAGGTCTTGGCGTCCTCGTACGGCATGATCTGGACGTACAGCGTCCAGGTCGGGAAGTCGCCGCGCTCGATCGCGTTGAACAGGTCGCGACGATGATAGTCGGCGTCCGAGCCGGCCATCTGGTCAGCCTGTTCCTGGGTCAGGCACTTGATGCCCTGATCGGTCTTGAAGTGGTACTTCACCCAGAAGCGCTCGCCTTCGGCGTTGACCCACATGTAGGTGTGGCTGGAGTAGCCGTTCATGTGGCGCCAGGTGGCGGGCACGCCGCGATCGCCCATCAGCCAGGTGACCTGATGCGCGGATTCCGGCGACTGCGTCCAGAAGTCCCACTGCATGTCGTGGTCGCGCAGGCCGTTGTCGGCGCGGCGCTTCTGCGAATGGATGAAGTGCTGGAACTTCATCGGGTCGCGCACGAAGAACACGGGGGTGTTGTTACCCACCATGTCGAAGTTGCCTTCGTCGGTGTAGAACTTCAGCGCGAAGCCGCGCGGATCACGCCAGGTGTCCGGGCTGCCGGATTCGCCGGCGACGGTGGAGAAGCGGGCGACCATGTTGGTCGTCGCACCCTTCTGCAGGAACGTCGCCTTGGTGTACTTGGACACGTCCTCGGTGACTTCGAACTGGCCGAAGGCGCCGCCGCCCTTGGCGTGCGGCTGGCGGTCCGGAATCATCTCCCGGTTGAAGGCCGCCATCTGCTCCATGAGGAAGTGATCGTGCATCACGATCGGGCCGTCGTTGCCGACGGTGAGCGAATGCTCGTCGCTCGGATACGGCTCGCCGCCGGTCGTCGTTTCGGTGTTGCGGATATCGTCTGTCAAGGTTCTGTCCTCCCGGTGGTTCGGCGCGTGACGCAGCGGGTCACGCCTTTCAAAGAATCGATCACACAGCCTGTTCGGCCGGGGTTGCATGCGAACGACAGTCCGCGCAGACGCCCCAGAACATCACCTCCGCTTCGTCGACGTCGAAATCGTGGTCATGGCCCGGCGAGAGGCAGGGCGCATCGCCGACCACGCAGTCGACATCGTCGATCTTGCCGCAGCCGCGGCAGATCAGGTGATGATGGTTGTCGCCGGTGCGACGCTCGAAGCGGGCGGGATGCCCGGCAGGCTTGATCTGGCGGACCAGATCGGCTTCCATGCAGGCCGACAGCACGTCGTACACGGCCTGTTTCGAGATGGCCCCGATCCGCGCGCCGACGCCGTCGTGCACCTGCTCGACGGTCGCATGCGGATGGTCGACCAGCCATTCGAGTACCGCGAAACGATGTGCGGTGACCCGCAGACCGTTGTCGCGCAGTTCCTGAACCGTGGTTGCTGTGTCTCGACTCATTGCAGAAGCATAATCATTTATTTTCTTGGATGAGTCAAGAAAAGAGCTGCCTGCTCCGAGCGGCGGCGCGTCGCAAATCGCCGGTTCGCACGCCCGCAAGGAAATACGGCCCACTCGCGCGCACCGAAATGGTGGCCTGACGCCGGGCTCGCTATGGCCAGTGGGCCCGGCTCGGGCGGGATCTTCCGGCACCGCCGGGGCGTGCCCGGCGATCGCGCAGGAGCGCCGGGTTTGTCGGCGCGGTACGGGCGTTACCGGTGCTGGTCGGCGTGGCGGCTGGTACCGGATTAGAATGGGGCGCCCGAGTCGACCCGGACGCCGTTTACCGCCCATGCCGATCCTGCCGCTAGACGACCAACTGATCAGCCAGATCGCCGCCGGCGAAGTCGTCGAACGGCCGGCTTCCATCGTCAAGGAACTGGTCGAGAACAGTCTCGACGCGGGCGCGGCGCATATCGAGGTCGAGGTGGAACAGGGTGGTCTGCGTCGCATCGTGGTCGACGATGACGGCGACGGCATCGCGCCGAGCGAGCTGCCGATGGCGGTGGCCCGGCACGCGACCAGCAAGATCAGCAGCCTGTCCCAGCTCGAGGCGGTCGCGAGTCTGGGCTTTCGCGGCGAGGCCCTGGCGAGCATCGCTTCGGTGGCCGAGCTGACCGTGGCCTCCTGCGGACCGGGCGCCGAGCACGGCTGGGCAGTATCCCCGGGCCGCCACGACGACGCGCGGCCGGCGCCGCAGAATCGCGGCACGCGTGTCGAAGTGCGGGAACTGTTCGCCCGGATCCCTGCGCGCCGCAAATTCCTGCGCGCGCCGGCGACCGAGCTTCGGCATCTGCGGCGCGCCTTCAACCAGCTGGCGTTGTCGCGCTTCGACATCGGGTTCGTACTGCGTCACGACGGCGTCGAACTTGCGCGGCTCGCCCCGGCGGCGGACACCGCGGCGCGCCTCGCCCGGGTGGTCCGGGTGCTGGGCAAGAGCTTCGACGAACACGCCGTGGCGGTGGACGAGGCCGCGGCCGGGCTGCGTCTGACCGGCTGGGTGGCGACGCCCGGATTCTCGCGCGGCCAGGCCGATCTGCAGTACAGCTATGTCAACGCGCGGCCCATCCGCGATCGGGTCTTCAACCACGCGGTGCGTCTGGCCTATCGCGATCTGCTGCACAATCAGCGGCATCCGGCCTATGTGCTCTATTTGGAGGTCGACCCGCGGCAGGTCGACGTCAATGCGCATCCGGCCAAGGCCGAGGTGCGATTCCGCCAGTCGCGTCTGGTGCACGATTTCGTATTCCGCAGCGTCGGTCGCGCGCTCGCGGCGGTGGAGGCCACCCCGCATCCCGCGCGGCACGTCGAGCTGCCGGTACGCGAGCCCGCAGCCGATACCGGGCCGGTCGCCGCGCCCGAGCCGCCCGCGGCCGCCGGACCGCAGCCGACCCGGGGGTTCGGGTTCGACACCCGGCCGGGGGTGGGCGACGTCGCGGCGGCCTATCGGTTCCAGGCGCCGCCCGAGCCCACGCCCGCGGCGGCCGCGGCGCCCGCGCCGGAACCCGACGACACCCCCGCGCTCGGCTATGCGATCGGCCAGCTGCACGATATCTACATCCTCGCCCAGAATCGCGACGGCCTGATCCTGGTCGACATGCACGCCGCGCACGAGCGCGTGCTTTACGAGCAGCTCAAGGCGGAGTATTCCTCGGGCGAGATCGCCGGCCGGTGCCTGCTGGTGCCGGAGACGCTCGCGCTCGCCGAGACCGAGGCCGCGGCCGTGGAACAGCACGGCGAGGCGTTGGCCGCGGTCGGCCTGGACATCAGCCGCAGCGGGCCGACGACGGCGCTGCTGCGCGGGGTGCCGGCGCTGCTTGCCGACGGCGACTACATCGCCCTGGCGCGGGACGTCATCGGTGAACTCGACGACGGGTTGCGCGGCGCCGACGGCGTGCGCGACGCCATCGACGACGTGCTGGCGGACATGGGCTGCAAGGCGGCGGTCAAGGCGGGGCGGCGGCTGACGCTCACCGAGATGAACGCGCTGCTGCGCGACATGGAGCACACCGATCGCGCCGGGCACTGCAATCACGGCCGCCCCAGCTGGATTCAGGTCGACATGGCCGGGCTCGACCGACTGTTCATGCGCGGCCAGTGAAGCCGCCCGTTCTCTTTCTTCTCGGGCCGACCGCCTCCGGCAAGACCGGACTCGCGGTGGATCTGGTCGAGCGCCTGAACGCCGAGATCGTCTCGGTCGACTCGGCGATGGTCTATCGCGGCATGGACATCGGCACGGCCAAGCCGGATGCGGCCACGCTGGCGCGCGCGCCGCATGCGCTCATCGACATCCGCGACCCGGCCGAGCCGTACTCCGCGGCCGAGTTCCGCGCCGATGCCGCCGCCGAGATCGCGCGCATCCACGCGGCCGGCCGCCTGCCGGTGCTCACCGGCGGCACCTCGCTGTATTTCCGCGCGCTCGAGCACGGCCTGGCGGACATGCCGCCCCGCGACGATGCGGTGCGCGCGCGGTTGACCGCCGAGGCGCAGGCCGACGGCTGGCACAACCTGCACGCCCGGCTGGCCGCGGTCGATCCGCCGTCGGCGGCGCGTATCCATCCGAATGATGCGCAGCGCATCCAGCGGGCGCTGGAGATCCATGCCCTGACCGGGACCGCGCCCAGCGAACTGCATGCGCGGCAGAACGAATCCGCGCTGCCGTGGTCCATCTGCAAGCTCGTCGTGGCACCGGCGACCCGGGCCGCGCTGCACGAACGGATCGCGCGACGATTCGAGATCATGCTGGAACAGGGGTTCGCCGCAGAGGTTGAAAAGCTTTATTCGCGTCCCGATCTCAATGTGACACTTCCGTCGATACGGGCGGTGGGCTATCGTCAACTCTGGCAGGTAATGGCCGGCGAAATGCGGATGGACGAGGGGGCGCGCCGCGCCGTGTTCGCCTCCCGCCAGCTGGCCAAGCGGCAGCTGACCTGGCTGCGCTCGCTGCAATCGGCCCGGTGGCTGGAAAGCGACGCCCCGGATCTGCGTGAGCAGGCGCAAAGTCATGTCAGTCAATGGTTTGGCCTCTAGTGCACGTGCTACGATAGCGTCATCGAAGATTTCTATTTGCTGCTTTTTCGGAGTCTGTCCCCATGGCAAAAGGCCAAACACTACAAGAACCATTCCTCAACGCCTTGCGCAAGGAGCGCGTGCCGGTGTCGATCTATCTGGTCAACGGCATCAAGCTGCAGGGTCAGATCGAGTCGTTCGACCAGTTCGTCGTGCTGCTGCGCAACGCCGTCAACCAGATGGTCTACAAGCACGCGATCTCCACCATCGTCCCGTCGCGCAACGTGCGCTCCGAGATGCGCGAAGAGATGGGCGAGAACGCCGGCGAGGTGGACGACGATTAGTTTCGATCCGGCCACCGTGTTGACGCATGTTTGAACGGCCGCCCAGCGGTCAGGCGGCCGTTATCGTGCACATCGCCTTCGGCGTCGACGAATACGCCGAGGCCGATCGCGAATTCCACGAGCTGGTGGAGTCCGCCGGCGCCGAGGTGCTCGACCACATCGGCGGCAGTCGCCGTTCGCCCGATCCGCGCTATTTCGTCGGCGGCGGCAAGGTGGACGAGATCGCCGCGGCCGTGGTGGACCGCAAGGCCGAGCTCGTGGTGTTCAACCACGACCTCTCGCCGAGCCAGGAGCGCAACCTCGAGAAGCGGCTGAACGCTCGCGTGCTCGATCGGGCCGGGCTGATTCTGGATATATTTGCCCGGCGGGCCCGCTCGCACGAGGGCAAGCTGCAGGTCGAGCTCGCCCAGCTCCAGCATCTGGCCACCCGTCTCGTGCGGGGTTGGTCGCATCTGGAGCGCCAGAAGGGCGGCATCGGCCTGCGCGGGCCGGGCGAGACCCAGCTCGAGACCGACCGGCGCCTGCTCAACGTGCGCATCAAGACACTGCGCGAGCGTCTGGAAAAGGTGCTCGCCCGACGCGAGCAGGGGCGGGCGTCGCGGCGGCGCGCGGAGACGCCGATCGTGTCGCTGGTCGGCTACACCAACGCCGGCAAGTCGACGCTGTTCAACCGGCTCACCGGCGAATCGATCTACGCCGCCGACCAGTTGTTCGCCACGCTCGATCCGACGCTGCGTCAACTCGAGGTGCCGGTCGGCGACCCGCTGATCGTGGCCGATACCGTGGGCTTCATTCGCGATCTGCCGCATGAGCTGGTCGCGGCCTTCCGGGCCACGCTCGAGGAGACGCGCGACGCCGACCTGCTGGTGCACGTCATCGACGCTGCCGACCCCGAGCGCCGTGCGCACGCCGCGCAGGTCAATCAGGTGCTGGCCGAGATCGGGGCCGGCGAAGTGCCCCAGATCGAGGTCTTCAACAAGGTCGACCTGCTCGACGACGAGACCGTGCGCATCGAGCGCGACGCCCACGGCGCGCCGGTACGCGTCTGGGTGTCGGCGATGACCGGCGCCGGCGTCGATGAACTGCGCGCCGTGCTGGCCGATATCTGCAACCCGGACATGGTCGCGGGCGTACTCCGGGTGCCGGCCACGGCCGGACGGCTGCGTTCGCGGCTGTTCGAGCTCGGGGTCGTCGACGACGAACGATACGAGAGCAACGGCGATGCGCTGCTGTCCGTGACCGCCTCCGAGAGTGATCTCGCACGGCTGATCGAGCGGGCGGGGCTGACGGTCGAGGACGTGCTCGTGCAGCGGCGTGCGGCGCGCATGTCCGTTCGCGAGACTTCGGGAACGCACATACACTGACATACCGGAACGCGTGAACAGCGGCCGGACCCGTTGTGCCCGTGCCGAACGCCGTGTGCGCGTTCGACAGGGGTCGGGCCGGTCGATAGAATCGCGGTTTCGCCAAAGGGATGATCATCAGCATGGCTTGGAACGAGCCTGGCAAGGGCCAGGATCCGTGGGGCGGCGGCAACAAGAACGGCGGCGGCCCCCCGGATCTGGAGCAAATATGGCGTCGCCTGCGTGCCCGCTTCTCCGGCCGCAAGAGCGGTGGCGGTGGCGACAACGGTAGTGGCGGCGGCATCGGCGGGCCGCCTCCGGCCATCTTTCTGCTGATCATCCCGCTGGCGCTGGTGATCTGGCTCGCCACCGGGCTGTATGTGGTCCAGCCCGGCGAGAAGGGCGTGGTGCTGCGCTTTGGCGACTACACCTCGACCGCCGGTCCAGGCTGGCACTGGCACATGCCGTATCCGGTGGATCGCGTCTACAAGGTCGACGTGCAGCAGGTGCGCCGGGCCGGCAACCGTGCGGTCATGCTCACCAAGGACGAGAACATCGTCGAGGTCGAGGTGGCGGTCCAGTACCGTATCTCGGACGCGATGAACTATCTCTTTCAGTTGCGCGAGCCGGATCAGACCGTCGAGCAGGTGCTGCGCTCGGCCGTGCGCGAGATCGTCGGCACGAGCCGCATGAACCAGGTCATCCAGGAGGGCGTTCAGGTCGAGGAGCTCGAGGATCGGGCCCTGGAGAACGTGGATTTGAAGGAGGGCTCCGGCCTGCCGGCCGAGCGCGATGCGCTGCAGGACGTCGACGAGAAGCTGGTCGACGAGATCAAGCAGCAGCAGCAGAGCTATCCGGAGATCGACGACCGTTCGCGGGCGATGCTGCCGGAGAACGTGCGCAAGATCGTGCAGACGACGCTGACGAGCTACGAGGCGGGCGTCGACGTCGTGGCGGTGAACGTGCAGTACTCGCAGCCGCCGGAGCAGGTGCAGAGCGCCTTCGAGGAGGCCATCAAGGCCCGAGAGGAAGAAGAGCGCAAGAAGAACATTGCCCGCGCCTATGCGCGTGACATCGTGGCCCGCGCCCAGGGTGAGAAAGCCCAGATACTGCTCGAGGCGCGCGGCTATAAGGAACAGAAGATTGCGCGTGCCGAGGGTGAGTCCTCGCGGTTCTCCGAACTGTTGACCCAGTACGAGAACGCCCCCGAGGTCACACGCGAGCGGCTCTATCTCGAGACCATGGGCGACGTGCTCTCGTCGGCCAACCTGATTCTGGCCGAGCAGGGCGGCGAGAACGGGCCGATGATGTATCTGCCGCTGGAGAAGATGCTCAACGAGTCGCGGCGCAACAAGGCCGCCGAACGGGCCGCCAACCAAGGCATGGATGGGGGCAGCGACGGTGGCGGTGACGGCGCGCAGACCACGCCATCCGATGGCGGCGCGTCCTCGTCGTCCAGCCGCACCGATAGTCTTCGCAGTCGGGATCGCAACTCATGAGTCCCAAGCACATTCTTCTCATCGTCATCGTGCTGGCGATCGGCTACGCTGCCTATGATTCGGCGTTCATCGTCGACGAACGCGAGCGTGTGGTCGTCGTGGAGCTCGGCGAGATCATCGGCCAGGATTACGATCCCGGACTTCATTTCAAGATTCCCTTCATCCAGAAGGTGCGTTCCTTCGATCGTCGCGTGATGACCTTCACCGAGGAGATCCAGCGCGTGCTGACCTCGGAGAACAAGAATCTCGCGGTCGATTTCTACGTCAAGTGGCGCATCCGCGACACCGTCGACTACTACCTGTCGACGCAGGGCGATGAGCAGCGCACCCGCAGCCTGCTCACGGAGATCGTGGAGAACGACCTGCTGGCCGAATTCTCCAAACGCACCATTCGCCAGGCGGTCGGCGACGAGCGCAACGAGATCGTGGCCGCCGTCCAGGTGCAGGCCAACCAGGATGCCAAGGAGCTCGGCGTCGAGATCACCGACGTACGGATCATGCGTCTGGACCTGCCCGAGGAGGTGAGTGAATCGGTCTACGAGCGCATGCGCTCCGAGCGCCAGGAGGTCATCCGCACCCTACGTGCCCAGGGCGATGCCGCGGCGCAGGAGATCCGTGCCGACGCCGAGCGTGAACGCACCATCATCCGCGCCACGGCCTATAGCCAGGCCCAGACGATCCGCGGCCAGGGCGATGCGCGAGCCGCCGAGATCTATGCGCAGGCCTATCAGCAGAATCCGACGTTCTACAGCTTCTACCGAAGCCTGGAGCTCTACCGGAACTCGCTGGGCAGCGACGATCTGCTGCTGCTGCGCCCGCAGGGCAAGCTGTTCCGGTACTTCAACCCGCAGGCGTCGGATAGTGCGCCGCAGCCCTGATCGGCCCGATGTGGGTCGATCTGCTGCGGGCGGTCGCGCTGGTGCTGGTCATCGAGGGGCTGCTGCCCTTCCTGGCCCCCGAGCGCTGGCGTGAGATGATGCTGCGGCTGTCCGACGTGGACGGCCGCAGCCTGCGGATCTTCGGCGGCGTGCTGATCGGCGTGGGTGCCGTGCTGCTTCAGTTCGTCCACTAGCAACGTTCTATTTTCGGACCGTCATGCAATCCAAACGCTGGCTGCTGCCCGAGGGCGTACAGGAAATGGTGCCGCCGGAGTCGTGGCGGCTCGAAGCCGCGCGCCGCGAGCTGCTCGATCTCTACTGGCGCTGGGGGTTCGATCTCATTCGGCCGCCGCTGATCGAGTATCTCGACTCGCTGTTCACCGGCGCGGGACACGAACTCGACCTGCAGACGTTCAAGCTCACCGATCAGCTCAACGGCCGGATGATGGGCGTGCGCTCGGACATGACCACCCAGGCGACGCGCATCGATGCACATCGCCTGGCGGCGCGTGGGCCGGCGCGCTACTGCTATATCGGCTCCATCCTGCGCACCCGGCCCGAAGAGCCGGGCGGTTCGCGCTCGCCCCTGCAGGTCGGCGCGGAAAAGTTCGGCGACGCCCATATCGACAGCGACCTCGAGATCGTCTCCCTCATGCTGGAGACTTTGACGTTGATGGGCGTCGACAACGCCTGTCTCGATCTCGGTCATGTCGCGATCTATCGGCGCCTGGTCGCGATCGCGGGCATCGACGCCAATCTGGAACCGCTGCTGTTCGACATTGTCCAGCGCAAGTCGCGTCCCGATCTCGACGCACTGGCCACGGACGGGCGGCTGGATGCGGGATCACACGCGCGCTTCGCGCGCCTCATCGAGCTCAACGGCCCGCCCGCGGTGCTTACGGCGGCGCGCGAGGCGCTGGCCGGGGTCGACGACGCCATCGACGCGGCGCTGGCCTGCCTGGACGACATGATCGGCCTGCTGGCGCGCCATTATCCGGAGGTGCCGGTCTATCTCGACCTCGCCGAGCTGCGCGGCTATCGCTACAAGACCGGTCTGCTCTATGCCGCGTTCGCGCCGGGCCTCGGGCGCGAGCTCGCCCGCGGCGGGCGCTACGACGATGTCGGCGCGTCCTTCGGCCGGCCGCGGCCGGCGACCGGTTTCTCCGCCGACCTGAATCTGCTCGCAGCCCTCGGGCGTTTCGACTGTGCCACGCGCGGCGGCGGGATCGAGGCGCCGGCGGGCAGCGATCCGGAGCTACTGGCCTGCGTGCGCCGGCTGCGGGCGGCGGGCGAGCGCGTGGTCGTCGCCACGCCCGGCGCCGCCGAGTCGGGCGAGAACGGCTGCGATCGCCGGCTCGAGCATGTCGACGGCCGCTGGCAGGTTCGTCCGCACTAACCGAATTTCCTTTCGATCCGAGAGCACACTCATGGGTAAACGCGTCATCGTCATCGGCAGCCAGTGGGGCGACGAAGGCAAGGGCAAGATCGTCGATCTGCTGACCGACCGCACGCAGCACGTGGTGCGTTTCCAGGGCGGCCACAACGCCGGCCACACGCTGGTCATCAACGGCGAGAAGACCGTGCTGCACCTCATCCCCTCGGGCATCCTGCACGACGGCGTCACCTGTCACATCGGCAACGGCGTGGTTCTGGCCCCCGACGCGCTCATCGAGGAGATGGCTGCGCTCGAGGCCCGCGGCGTGCCGGTCCGCAGCCGCCTGCGCATCAGTCCGGCCTGTCCGCTGATCCTGCCCAGCCACGTGGCGCTTGACAAGGCGCGGGAACTGGCCCGCGGCAAGACCGCGATCGGCACCACCGGCCGCGGCATCGGTCCGGCCTATGAGGACAAGGTCGCGCGCCGCGCGGTGCGGGTCGGCGATCTGTACCGGCGCGAGATGCTGGCGGCCAAGCTCGGCGAGGCCCTGGATTTCCACAACTTCGTGCTCAAGAACTACTTCGGCACCACGCCCGTGGACTTCCAGGAGACCCTCGACGGCTGTCTGGCGCACGCGGAGGAGATGGCGCCCATGGTGTCGGACGTGGCCGAGCTCCTGCGCCGGGCCTACGTCGCCGACGAGTCGATCCTGTTCGAGGGCGCCCAGGGCGCGCTGCTGGACGTCGACCACGGCACCTATCCCTACGTCACTTCGTCGAACACCACCGCCGGCGGCGCGGCCACCGGTACCGGCGTGGGGCCGACCTATTTCGACTACGTACTGGGCGTGGTCAAGGCGTACACCACCCGCGTCGGCTCGGGCCCGTTCCCCACGGAACTGGACGACCATTTCGGCCGTCACCTGGCCTCCAAGGGTGCGGAGTTCGGCGCAACCACGGGCCGGGCGCGTCGCTGCGGCTGGTTCGACGCCGTGGGTCTGCGCCGGGCCGCGTTCAACAACAGCCTCTCGGGGCTGTGCATCACCAAGCTGGATGTTCTGGACGGCCTGGAAGGCATCCGGCTGTGCACCGGCTATCGCTGCGATAACGAGACCATCACCGTGCCGCCGCTGGGCGCCGATGCGCTGGCCCGCTGCGAGCCGGTCTACGAAGAGATGGACGGCTGGAGCGAGTCGACCTCCGGGGTGCGCGACTACGACAAGCTGCCGCGTGCTGCGCGCGACTATCTCGATCGGCTGGCGGAGATCACCGGCACACCGATCGACGTCGTCTCGACCGGCCCCGACCGTGCGGACACGATCGTGCTGCGGGACCCGTTCGCGGTCTGACGACCGCAACGGCGCATCGCGCGCGTCATAACGTCTGGCATATCGGGAACAAGAGGCCCGGCGCCGCGCCGGGCCATCTCTTCGGAGAGAAGAGATGGTGCCGAGGAGAGGACTTGAACCTCCACGAGCGTTAGCTCACTAGCACCTGAAGCTAGCGCGTCTACCAATTCCGCCACCTCGGCGTGGAGGCGCGCAATGTAGACATTGCGGGCGCGCTTGTCAACGTTGTTTCTGGACGATTCGTTATCCGGTATCTTGAGTGCCATGGAGCGACATCTTGACTAAATCCGATACGCCCGCGGGCGACTGGCAATCCCGCGATCCCGAGTACGCACGCGAGAAGAACGCGTACGCCGAACCCGTGCCGAGCCGCCAGCTCGTGCTCAACGATCTGATGGAGCAGTCGCGGCCGATGACGCGCGGCGAACTCATCGAGTTCTACGCGCTGGCCGACGACAAGGCGCTCGAGGCCTTCGACCACCGTCTGCGCGCGATGCTGCGCGACGGCCAGCTGCTCGAGAACCGGCGCGGCGCGCTGGGGCCCATCGACAAGATGGACCTCGTGCGCGGCCGTGTGCAGGGCCACCGCGACGGCTTCGGCTTCCTCATCCCCGACAACGGCGACGAGGACGACGTCTTTCTCAATCCGCGCCAGATGCGCCTGCTGATGCACGGCGATCGTGCGGTGGTGCGCATCGTCGGCCGGGACAACCGCGGCCGCCGCGAGGGTCGCGTGGCCGAGGTGCTGGAGCGCGCCAACGAGGCGGTGGTGGGCCGCTTCGTCGAGGAGCGCGGCACCTATCATGTGGTGCCCGACAACGCGCGCATCGCCCATGACATCCGCGTGCCCGACAACGCCCGCGGCGAGGCGACGCACGATCAGGTGGTGACCGTGCGCATCGTCCAACCGCCGTCCAAGCGCGCCCAGCCGATTGGCGAGGTCGTCGAGGTGCTGGGTGATCGCATGGCGCCGGGCATGGAGATCGACGTGGCGCTGCGCGCGCACGGCATCCCGTTCGCCTGGCCCGACGACGTGCTCGCCGAGGCCGAATCCTTCGGCGATGCGGTCGCCGAGGCCGACAAGGCCGACCGCGTGGACCTGCGCGATCTGCCGCTGGTGACCATCGACGGCGCGGACGCGCGCGATTTCGACGACGCCGTCTATGCCCGCGCGACGATGCGTGGCTGGAAGCTGTGGG
Organism: Salinisphaera orenii subsp. orenii MK-B5; assembly: GCF_003788635.1. Taxonomy (GTDB): domain Bacteria; phylum Pseudomonadota; class Gammaproteobacteria; order Nevskiales; family Salinisphaeraceae; genus Salinisphaera; species Salinisphaera orenii. The sequence goes on along the minus strand of NZ_AYKH01000006.1, from coordinate 66,640 downwards.
TGGCCATCGCCGACGTGTCGGCCTACGTCAAGCCGGGTTCCGCGCTGGACGCCGAGGCCCAGAAGCGGGCGACGTCGGTGTACTTCCCGGACAACGTCGTGCCGATGCTGCCCGAGGCGCTGTCCAACGGCCTGTGCTCGCTTAACCCCGAAGTCGATCGGCTGGCCGTGGTCTGCGAGATGCGCATCGACCGCCAGGGCCGCACCCGCGCCAGCAAGTTCTATTCGGCGGTCATCCGTTCGCATGCACGCCTGCTCTACGAACAGGTCGCGGACTGGCTGGAGAATCCGCAGAACATGCCCGAGCGCCACCAGGCGCTGAAAAAGCCGCTCGATGATCTCAAGGGCGTCTACGACGCGCTCATGACCGAGCGGCGCGAACGCGGCGCGATCGAGTTCGAGACCACCGACACGCAGATCGTGTTCAACGACGATCGCAAGATCGAACGCATCGTGCCCTACGAGCGCAACGTCGCGCACAAGATCATCGAGGAATGCATGATCGCGGCGAACGTGGCCACGGCCACGCATCTGTCGAAGAAGCGCATGCCGCTGCTCTATCGCGTGCACAGCGGTCCGGCCGCGGATGCGCTCGACGACCTGCGTTCCTTTCTGGCCGAGCGCGGGCTGTCGCTGCCCGGCGGCAGCGATCCGCAGGCCGCGGACTACGCCAGTGTCCTGGCGACCGTCGCCGACCGCAGCGATGCGCATCTGATCCAGACGGTGATGCTGCGCAGTCTGTCGCGGGCGGTCTATACCCCGCACAACGATGGCCACTTCGGCCTGGCGCTGGAGTACTACGCCCACTACACGTCGCCGATCCGCCGCTATCCCGACCTGCTGGTCCACCGCGCGATCAAGCATCTGGAAGCGCGCCGCAAGCCGGTGAACTTCGACTACGACGTGCCGGCCATGGAGGCGCTGGGCACCCAGTGCTCGGAAGCCGAGAAGCGCGCCGACGAGGCCACGCGCGATGTCGACGACTGGCTCAAGTGCGAGTTCATGAGCGACTCGCTGGGCGAGACCTTCGAGGGCACGGTCACCGGCGTGACCTCCTTCGGCCTGTTCGTCGAGCTCGACGGCATCCATGCCACCGGGCTCGTGCATGTCTCGAGCCTGTCCAACGACTACTATCACTTCGACGCCCAGTCGCGGTGTCTGCGCGGCGAGCGCTCCGGCGCGGTGCATCGTCTGGCCGACAAGCTCAAGGTGCGTGTGGCGCGCGTGGATCTGGACGAGCGCAAGATCGACTTCGAACTCGTCGAGCCCGACCAGGCCGCGGCCAAACGCAGCAAGCCGAAACGCTCATCCCGCAAAGGACGAGGTAAACGCCAATGACCGTCAAGCATTCCACGAAAGTCCTGCTCGCCGTGCTGTGCACGGCGCTGTTCGTCACCGCCTGTGCCGGCGACCCGAACCGCAAGACCAAGATCGGCGCCGGCGTGGGCGCCGTACTCGGCGGCCTGACCGGCTCGCAGCTCGGCGATGAGTCCGGCACCAATGTCGCCATCGGCGCGGCGCTGGGCGCGCTGGCCGGCGGCGCGACCGGCCGCTACATGGACAACCAGCAGCAGGAACTCAACGAGAAGCTGGCGGCGGAGCAGGCCCGGGATGTGCTCGACATCACCCGCCTCGATAGCGACGCCCTCAAGATCGGCGTGGCCAGCGACGCCTCTTTCGCGGTCGACAGCTCGACGCTCAGCCAGAACGCGCAGAGCACCTTCAACAAGATCGCCAACGTCCTCAAGGACTACGAGAAGACCGCGATTCACGTCGTCGGCCATACCGACAGCACCGGCAGCGAGCAGCACAACCTCGAGCTCTCGCAGAAGCGGGCGCAGTCGGTGGCCGGCTTTCTGACCGGCCGTGGCGTGGACTCGCAGCGCGTGCTGACCTGGGGGCGCGGCGAATCGGAACCGATCGCCAGCAACGACACCGAGGCCGGCCGGGCGGAGAATCGCCGCGTCGACATCGTCATCAAGCCCATCGTCGAGGGTCAGGAGAAGCAGGCGTTCTCCGAGCCGCCGAATCTCGGCTCCTGAGCTAGGCGCGCGTTGAACCTGCTTGCCCGGCGGCCGGCCGCCGACACATGACGGAAGCCGGACAGGCCTGCATCGGCGGCTTCCACGCCGTGGAGGCCGCCCTTGGCAATGCTCCGACGCTGCGGCGCATCTGGTTGGCCGAGGGCCGCGACGATGCCCGGGCCCGCGGCGTCGCCGACGAGGCGGCGCGGCAGGGCGTGCCGGTCGAGCGGGCGCCCATGGCCCGGCTCGACAAACTCCTGCCGGAGGTGCGCCACCAGGGTTGCGTGGCCGAGTGCGAGATCGCCCAGCCGCGCCGGGATTCCGAACTGCCGGCGATTCTCGAGGCGGTCGAGCGGCCCTGGGTCCTCGCGCTCGATCAGGTCCAGGACCCGCACAACCTCGGCGCCTGTCTGCGCACCGCCGCGGCGGCCGGCGTCTCCGCGGTGATCGCACCGCGCAAGCGCGCGGCCGGCCTGTCGCCGGCGGTGCGCAAGGTCGCGGCCGGGGCCGCCGAGCGGGTGCCGTTCGTGCCCGTGACCAATCTCGCACGAGCGCTGGGCCGGCTCCAGACCGACGGCTATTGGGTGGTCGGTCTGGACGCGCAGGCGCCGGCGTCGCTTTACGATACGGCGCTGCCGGAACGCCTCGTGCTCGTGGCCGGAGGTGAGGCCGGCGGGCTGCGCGCGCTGACGCAGCGCCAGTGCGACGGCTGCGTCGCCATTCCGATGGCCGCCGATGTCGAGAGTCTGAACGTGTCGGTGGCGACCGGCATCACCCTGTTCGAGGCGGTTCGCCAGCGCGCCATGGCCGGGACGACGTCAACGGACTAGAACCTGTTGATCCTCGTCGTTCCTCGCGCCACGCGTCGTCCGACGGCATGCCAAGGCTTCGAGCGCGCCGCGCAGCCGCTGTCGCATCGGCATGCGGCAATGCCGGTGCGCATTAGCTCGTGAAATTTCCGGTGCGTCCGGCTCGTCCGGGCCGCCCCGTGTCTCATCCAACCCGGGTCTTGCGCCGTGGCGCGCCCGGCTTGTGGCGCACTACAAGCCGCGCTTGGAAGCTTGCGGGACATAATGTGCGGTCGCCCAAGCCGCGTTCGTGAGACATGTTGACAGGAGGAAGCCCTGGGGGCCCTGCCATCAAGCGACGCCCTCGCGATTCGCGGAATGAATATCAGTGGTGCGGCGGGCCTACCGGTGCCCGCGATCGCGGGTCGCAGCGGTTGCGTCGCTCCGGTGAACTGCCTAGAATGTCGCGCCTTGCGGCGCTCGCCGCAGTGCCTTGCTCCACGGCGTGTCTTGCCGGGGGCTTCAAACCGAAAGGACAACCGATGCGACATTACGAAATCGTGTTCCTGGTCCACCCGGACCAGAGCGAACAGGTGCCGGCGATGGTCGAGAAGTATCGCGGCATCGTCGAGGCCGACAACGGCCAGGTGCACCGCCACGAGGACTGGGGCCGGCGCCAGCTGGCGTACCCGATCAACAAGATCCACAAAGCGCACTACGTGCTGCTGAACGTGGAGTGCTCGCAGGCCGCCCGCGAGGAGATCGAGGACGCCTTCCGCTTCAACGACGCCGTGCTGCGTCACATGGTGGTGGCCCGTCACAAGGCCGACACCGACCCGTCCCCGCTCGCCAAGAACGCCGAGAAGTCCGAGGACCGCAAGTCCGAAGACCGCAGCCCGGCTTAACGCTCGAGGAGCACTCCCATGGCCCGTTTTTTCCGCCGCCGCCGTTTCTGCAAGTTCACCGCCGAAGGCGTTGAAGAGATCGATTACAAGGATATCGAGACGCTCAAGCAGTACGTCACCGAAACCGGCAAGATCGTTCCGTCCCGCATCACCGGCACCGCCGCGCGCTATCAGCGCCAGCTGTCGACCGCGGTCAAGCGCGCCCGTTTCCTGGCGCTGCTGCCCTACACCGACCGTCACTCGTCCTAGGAGGCCGCCGTGGAAGTCATTCTGCTACAGAAAGTCCGCAATCTCGGCGACCTCGGCGACACCGTCAAGGTGCGCCCCGGCTACGGCCGCAATTTCCTGATGCCGCGCGGGATCGCGCTCCCGGCGACGAAGGCGAACCTCAGCGTGTTCGAGGAGCGTCGCTCCGAGCTGCAGGCCGCCTCGCAGGAGCGCGAGGATCGCGCCAAGGCGCGGGCCGAGAAGTTGCGCGGCCAGGAATACGTCATCGCCATGCGTGCCAGCGACGAAGGCAAGCTCTTCGGCTCGGTCGGTCCGCAGGAGATCTCGGACAAGATCACCGAGGAGACCGTCGAGGTCACCCCGCGTGAGGTCGGCCTGACCGAGGGCACGATTCGCCTGGTGGGCTACTACACCGCGCTGCTGCAGCTGCACGCCGAGGTCGAGGTCGAGGTCTCGATCGTGGTCGCCCAGCAGACCGACATGGGCGTGAACATGCCCAGCCGGGTCGAGGCGAACGCCGCCGAGCAGGACGACGTCGCCGCCACCGACGTCGAGGGCGAGCGCGTCGAGGAAGCCGGCGAGCCCGCCGACGAGACCGGGACCGAAGCCGATCCGCCCATCGACGAGCGCGAGAACGGCTAGCACGGGCGTCTGCGACGACCTGCCGACAACGCCGCCTCCGGGCGGCGTTTTTTTTGGTCCGTGCCTTGCGTAAACTTCGCGGACTCCCAGCCGCCGAGACGCGCCCCCGATGGCCGAAGCCAAGCTGCCGCCCCATTCGATCGAAGCCGAACAGTCCGTCATCGGCGGGCTGCTGCTGGCCGAAGAGGCCTGGGAACAGGTCGCCGACCGCATCAACGAGGACGACTTCTATCGAGAGGATCACCGGCTGCTGTTCCGCGGCCTCGCGGATCTGGCCAATACCGGACAGCCGCGCGATCTGGTCACGCTCACCGAGTGGCTGCGCAACAACGGCATTCTCGACAAGGCGGGCGGGGCGACCTATCTCGGCAATCTCGCGGCCGACATCCCCGGCGCGGCCAACATCAAGGCCTATGCGGACATCGTGCGCGAGCGCTCGATCATGCGTCAGCTCATCCGGGTCGGCGACTCGATCACGACCATGGGCTTCGATACCCAGGGCCAGAGCGCGGCGGATCTGCTCGAGGCCGCGGAGAAGGAGATCTTCGCGATCGCCGAGCGCGGCCGGCGCGGCGGCGAGGGGCCGAAGGGGCTCAATGCGCTGCTCAGCGACGTGGTCGACCGCATCGAGTCGCTCGTCGCCAGCGAGGGCTCGTTCTCCGGGACGCCGACCGGTCTCTACAATTTCGACAAGATGACCAACGGCCTGCAGCCGTCGGACCTGCTGATCCTCGCCGCCCGCCCGTCGATGGGCAAGACCAGTTTCGCGATGAATGTCGTGGAGAACGTCGCCATCAAGGAGAAGGTGCCGGTGGCGGTGTTCTCGCTGGAGATGTCCTCGGAGCAGATCGTCATGCGCATGATCTCCTCCTGGGGACGGGTCGACCAGACGCGGCTGCGCACGGGCCAGCTCACCGAGGACGACTGGCCCAAGATCACCTCCGCGATCGGCATCATGAACGAGAACGCGCGGTTGTTCATCGACGACACGCCGGCGCTGTCGCCCAGCGAACTGCGAGCCCGCGCCCGCCGGCTCAAGCGCGAGCACGACATCGGCCTGATCGTCGTCGACTATCTGCAGCTGATGCAGGTGCCGGGCACCAGCGAGAACCGCACCAACGAGATCTCCGAGATCTCGCGCTCGCTCAAGGCGCTGGCCAAGGAACTGGACCTGCCGGTGATCGCGCTGTCGCAGCTCAATCGCCAGGTCGAGCAGCGCGACAACAAGCGCCCGCGGATGTCAGACCTGCGCGAATCGGGCGGCATCGAGCAGGACGCGGACGTGATCATCTTCATCTACCGCGACGAGGTCTACAACGAGGACACCGAGGACAAGGGCGTGGCCGAGATCATCATCGGCAAGCAGCGCAACGGCCCGCTCGGCACGGCGCGTGTGGCCTTCCTGCCGCATCTGACCCGTTTCGAGAACCTCGCCGAGAACTACGACGACGATTTCGAATGAGGCGGGCGCTCGCCACCATCGATCGTGCGGCGCTGGCCCACAATCTCGCTCGGGTGCGGGCATTGGCGCCCGGGCGCCGCGTCTACGCCGCGGTCAAGGCCGACGGCTACGGCCACGGCGCCGCGACGGTGGCCCACGCCCTGGCCGACGCCGACGGATTCGCGGTCTCCAGTCTGGATGAAGCGCTGCAGCTGCGCTGGGCAGGCATCGACCGGCCGGTGCTCATGCTCTCGCAGATGCTCGACGCCACCGTCTGCGCCCAGGCCGCCGAGCAGGGCTTCGAGATCGTGCTCTTTCACGACGCCCAGCTGGACGCCCTGGCGGCGTACCGCGGCCCGCCGGTCACGGTCTGGATAAAGCTCGACTCCGGCATGCACCGATTGGGTTTCGCCTGCGAGCGGGCCGGCGAGATCGCCGCACGTGTCGATACGTGCCCGCAGGCAAGCCACGGCGGCTGGCTGACGCATCTGGCCTGTGCCGACGACGCCCGCAGCCCGCTGACCCGCCGCCAGCTCGCCGCGTTCGAGGCGGCCATCGTCGGCCGCGCGGGCCAGCGTTCGATCGCGAATTCGGCCGGCGTGCTCGACTGGCCGGAGAGCCACGCCGACACGGTGCGCCCGGGCATCATGCTCTACGGCAGTTCGCCCCTGCTGGCGCGCAGCGCGGCCGACTGCGATCTGCGGCCGGCGATGACGCTGAGCGCGCCGCTGATCGCCCGTCAGACGGTCGCCGCCGGTGAGCCGATCGGCTACGGGGCGATCTCGCGCACGCCCGAATCCATGCCCGTGGGCGTGATCGGCATCGGCTACGGCGACGGCTATCCGCGTCATGCACCGCCGGGTACGCCGGTGCTTCTCGACGGCGTGCGCGTGCCGCTGATCGGACGCGTCTCCATGGACATGATTACCGTGGACCTGCGCGCTGCGCCTGCCGCCCGTGTCGGCGACCGCGCCACGCTCTGGGGCGAAGACCTGCCCGCGGACGAGATTGCAGCGGCCGCGGGCACCATCGCCTATGAACTGTTCTGCCGCCTGACGCCGCGGGTGGCTTTCGAGATCGTATAGGACGGGCGCTGGGCTCGCGCGGCGGCTCGAATCGGCCCCGGTCGGGCAGCGGCGGCAGCGGCGCCGGTCTTCCTAGTGTCCGCGCGATCGCGCCCGCTCCCGATGCGTTGTCGTGCAAAGCGCCAGGCGACCGAAGCCGGGCGCGGTCGCTCACCGGCTTTATCGCGCGAGAGGCCGTGCTCGGGTCGACGAAGGCTGCTGCCGGTCTGCATCGGGCCGAGCGTCTGCGCTCAGCGCTCCTCGGCGCGGCGCACCGGTACGTCAACGGCGGTGCGCTGTCGCCCGGTCATGTCGAGATGATGGCGCGGCCGTCGGTGCCGGTCATCCGCCCATTAATCGGACGGCGCGCGGGGCCTTGCCGAAGACCCGATTGCCGAGAGCCGGCGCAGACGTCGGGCTGTACCGGCTGTGTATCAGCCGAGCCGGATGGGGCTGCGCCCGCGTTCCTCGCGTTCGCTGTGTTGGCGTTCGCGGCGACGCTGGTCGATCGCCTGCGGCGACAGATGTTCCGTGAAGAAGGCGAGCTGGTCGGCGCTCGATGCCCGGAAGCCGGCGTCGCGATAGATATCGAAGTGGCCGATGCGATAGTGCTTTTCCACCGCCCGGCCGCGCGAATGGGCCGCGGTCGCCTCCGCCGCCCAGGGCGGGGCGACGCTGTCCTCGTCGCAGATCTGGATCAGGGTCGGGCAGGGCAGCCGGTTCGCGCGCTTGCCGGGCCGGTAGAAGGCCAGAGAGAGCGCGAACCGCGCCGCGACTTCGTTACGCCAGTCCGGCGGCGCGATGGCGTGATAGCCGTCGTAGGCGTCCGCGGTGGCCATGGTGGCCACGCCGCCCGGCCGCGCGACGATCGGTATGTAGACTGGATCAGCCCCGGCGAGATCGCCGATGACGTCGCGGATGCCGGCCCAGCTCAGCCGCAGCAGCAGCGACAGGCCGCCGTAGGACACGGCGTTGGTCACGGCGGCCAGGCCGTCCATCATCGGGCCCTGGGCGGTCACGGCGGCGACCCGCCCGTCGGCGGCGGCGGCGGCGATCACATGGCCGCCGGAAAAGGAGCTGCCCCATAGCGCGATCCGCTCGGCGTCGATCTCGGGCAGGCTGCGGGCCACGCGGACGGCGGTGGCCCAGTCGCGGAGCTGGCGCCGTACGGACAGCAGCTGGCGCGGCTCGCCGTCGCTGGCGCCGAAATGACGATAGTCGAACAGCAGGACCGCGAGGCCGGCGTCGGCGAAGCGCTCGGCGTAGGGCTCGAGGCCGGCGTCGCGGGTGCCGCCGAGGCCGTGCGCCATGACCACGCAGGGGGTGCCGTCCGGGCCGCGAAACCCTTCGCTACGCGCGGGGTAGTACCAGCCGCGGCAGGTGGTGCCCCGACTGTTGAATTCGATGTCCTGGCGTTCGTGCATGGTGCTCCGGGGCCGTCTGGGCCGCGCGCCGCGCGCGTTTGGCGGCCGATGGACTGCGATTGTGCGGCGGGCCGCTTCGTTGTCGCGATGGCCGCGTCGACGGGTCGCGCGGACGCCGTGGACCCGGTGCCGCCGCCCGCGGCGCCCGGATGGACGCCGGTATCGCACGAAGGACCTACACGCTCTAGTATGCCGGTTTGTCCGTTTCAGGCGTAGTCCGCATGGCGCGCAGCAAGACCGTATTCGTGTGTGAATCCTGTGGCGCGAGCCACGCCAAATGGGCCGGTCAATGCGCCGACTGCGGCGCCTGGAACACGCTCACCGAAAGCGTGGCCGCGGCCCCGGCCAAGCCGGGCGCGGCGGCGCCGGCGAGCTTCGCGGACACGGCGCCGCGGGTGGAGCGGCTGGACGCCATCCGGCCGACCGAGACCGCGCGTACCGCCACGGGCATGTCCGAGCTCGATCGCGTGCTCGGCGGCGGCCTGGTGCCCGGGTCGGTGATCCTGATCGGCGGCGATCCGGGCATCGGCAAGTCAACGCTGCTGCTCCAGGTGCTCACGCAGCTTTCGTCGGCGATTCCGGCGCTCTATGTTACCGGCGAGGAATCGCTCGAACAGGTGCATCTGCGCGCCCAGCGCCTGGGGGTGGATCGGGCCGAGCTCGCGGTGCTGGCCGAGACCTGCGTGGAGCGGGTGCTGGCACTGGCCAAGCCGCAGGCACCTCGGCTGGTGGTCATCGACTCGGTCCAGACCGTGTTCTCGCAGGCGCTCAGCTCGGCGCCCGGCACCGTCTCGCAGGTGCGCGAGTCGGCCGGCATGCTGGTGCGCTTCGCCAAGGCCACCGGCACCGCGCTGATTCTGGTGGGGCACGTCACCAAGGAGGGCACCATCGCCGGGCCGCGCGTGCTGGAGCACATGGTCGACACGGTGCTCTACTTCGAGGCCGAGGCCTCCAGCCGTTTCCGCGTGATCCGTGCGGTGAAGAACCGCTTCGGCGCGGTCAACGAGCTCGGCGTTTTCGCGATGTCGAACAGCGGCCTCAAGCAGGTGACCAATCCCTCGGCCATCTTCCTGTCGCGCCATGACCAGGCCGTGCCCGGCAGCGCGGTGATGGTGACCCGTGAAGGTTCGCGGCCGATGCTCGTGGAGGTGCAAGCGCTTGTGGACGGCTCGCAGTTGCACAATCCGCGCCGAGTCGCGCTCGGGCCGGATTCGCAGCGCCTGGCGATGCTGCTGGCGGTGCTGCACCGACACGGCGGGATCGGGCTCGGCGATCAGGACGTGTTCGTGAACGTGGTCGGCGGCATGCGCGTCAGCGAGACCGCCGCCGATCTGCCCGTGGTGCTGGCTGCGCTGTCGAGCTTTCGCGACCGGCCGCTGGGCGAACGGCTGGTCGTGTTCGGCGAGCTCGGCCTGGCCGGCGAAATCCGGCCCGTGCCGGGCGGCGAGGATCGCCTGGCCGAGGCCGCCAAGCATGGCTTCACCCGGGCGATCGTGCCCAGGGCGAACGCGCCGAAATCGGGGCGCGTCGGCGAGCTCGAGGTCGTCGGCGTGTCGCGTCTGGCCGATGCGATCGATGCCATGGGCTAGCGCGCGCCTCGATGCGGTCGGCCGAGGCGCGCGGCCGTATAGGCTTTTAGGAGCGACAGCGCCGGCCATCGCCGCGCATTAGTCCCGGCGCCCGGCAGTGACGCCGGCCGTGGTTGGCCCGCCATCAGCGCGGCACACTCGCGGCGGCTGATCGCCGGCCTAGTCGCGCGGGTCGGCCGGCTCGTTGTCGCTGTGCCCGGCACCGGCGCGTCGGAGTCGGCCTCGTGGCGGGCGCACGCGCACGGTCTCGACCAAATTCGCACGGGTGCGCGCGATCTCCAGCACGTAGGAACCCACGTCGAGCTTCGTGCCGGGCTGCGGGATCGTCTCCAGGTGTTCGGTGATGAGCCCGTTCATCGTGCGCGGGCCGTCCACGGGCAGCTGCCAGCCCATCGCCCGGTTGAGCGAGCGCAGCGAGGCGGTGCCGTCGACCAGGTAGCTGTCGTCGGCGTCCATGTAGACGTTCTTCACCCGGGTGGCCGGGTCAGTGGTGAACTCGCCGACGATCTCCTCGAGGATGTCCTCGAGCGTGACCAGGCCCTGGATGTCGCCGTATTCGTCGACCACGAAGCCGATCCGCCGCTTCTGGTTCTGGAAGTTGAGCAGCTGCTGATTCAGCGGCGTGTTCTCGGGCACGAAATAGGGCTCGCGCGCGAGGCGGAGCAGGGCGTCCCGATCGAGCTCGTCGTTGGAGATCAGTGCGAGCACACGGCGCATGTGGACGATGCCGTGCAGCTCGTCGATGGAGCCGTCGAACAGCGGCAGCCGCGTGTGCTGGTTGTCGACCAGCTGCTGCAGGACCTCGGGCCAGGGCTTGTCGATATCGATGCCCACGATCTCGTTGCGCGGGACCATGATGTCCTCGACCGTGGCTTTCTCCATGTCGAGGATCGACAGCAGCATCTGCTGGTGTCGGCGCGGAATCATGGCGCCGGCCTCGGCGACCACCGTTCGCAGTTCCTCGCTGGACAGCGAATGCGCCGCGGCGTCCTCCGGCGAGACCCCGAACAGCCGCAGGATGCCGTTGCCGGCCATGTTCACGATCATCACCACCGGCCAGAGCACGCGCAGCAGCGGCGTGTAGACATAGGCCGCGGGATAGGCGATGCGCTCGGGGTGCAGCGCGGCCAGCGTCTTGGGCGTGACCTCGGAAAAGATCAGCACCACGATCGTGAGCGCCACGGTGGCCACCAGCACGCCGACATCGCCGAACAGGCGGATGCCGATCATGGTGGCGACCGCCGAGGCGGCGATGTTGACCAGATTGTTGCCGAGCAGGATCAGTCCGATCAGGCGATCGGGGCGATCGAGCAGCTTGGCCGCGCGGCTCGCGCCGCCGTGCCCGGCCTGGGACAGATGCTTCATGCGATAACGATTGAGCGTCATCAGCCCGGTCTCGGAACCCGAGAAGGCCGCGGACAGCACGAGCATGAGCAGCAGGATGCCGAACAGCACCGGCAGGGATATGGCGTCCAAGAGCTAGTCCGTGATCAAGTGGGCGCGCGCCGGGCAGGGTGATGGTGCGCCTCGCGGCGCGCGTTCACCAATGTTCTCCCAGAATGAGCTCCAGCACCAATTTGCTGCCGAAGTACGCCAGCATGAGCAGTCCGTAGCCGGCCAGCGCGCCGCGGACCGCCAGCCGGCCGCGCCAGCCATAGCGCCAGCGCCCGAACAGCAGCACCGCGAAGCACAGCCAGGCGACCAGCGACAGGATGGTCTTGTGCGCCAGGTGCTGGGCGAACAGATTGTCGATGAACAGCGCGCCCGTGGCGATCGCCATGCTCAGGAGGAAAAAGCCCGCGCCGATCAGCCGGAACAACAGTGTTTCCATCGTCTCCAGCGGCGGCAGCGACGTGAACATGCCCGCCGGGGGTCTACGGCGCAGCTGGCGGTGCTGGAGCGCGAGCACCACCGCCTGAACCGCGCCGAGCGTGAGCAGGCCGTAGGCCAGCACCGACAGGAGAATGTGGAGCTGCAGCGGCCAGGCCAGGGACTCGGTGGCGCTGTGGGCGTCGGGCACCAGCAGGCCGGCGATCGCGCACAGGCCGGCCACCGGGTAGATCACCAGCCCGAGCGCGCCGACGGATTCGCGCAGCGAGAACAGCCACAGCAGCAGCGCGGCCTGCCAGGCGAACATCGACAGGGCCGTGCCCAGGCCGATCACCACCATGCCGGAGTGCAGGCTCAGGTGGATCAGTGCGACGATCTGCGCGAGCAGGCCGACCGCCGCAAAGGCGGTCACCCGCCAGTAGTCGCGTCCGTCGGCCAGATGCCGCCACACCGCGTGCGTGGCGCCCGCGTAGGCGAGCGCCGCGATCAGCACTTCCAGCACGACTAGCGCCATGGACTCGACATAAGGGCGTCAGGCATAGGCCTCCATTGTGCCGCATTTGTCATCCGTGGCGGGACGGGCGTGGGTGCGCGTGCCCGCACCGGCGGGCGCAGCCGTTATACTGGGCATCGGCACTCAGCGAACGCCTCCACACGATGTTCGACAGTCTCAGCGATCGGCTCAACCGCAGCTTCCAGACCATCCGCGGTCGCGGGCGGCTGACCGAGGACAACATCAAGGCCACCCTGCGCGAAGTGCGCATGGCGCTGCTCGAGGCGGACGTCGCGCTGCCGGTGGTCAAGCAGTTCGTCGACGATATCCGCGAGCGAGCGGTCGGTTCGGAGGTGATGACGAGCCTCACGCCGGGCCAGGCGCTGATCAAGATCGTGCGCGATGAGCTCACCGCGCTCCTCGGCGAATCCAACGAAAGCCTTGATCTGCGCGCCAAGCCGCCGGCCGTGGTGCTCATGGCGGGCCTGCAGGGCTCCGGCAAGACCACCTCGACCGGCAAGCTCGCGCGCTATCTCAAGCAGCGCGAGAAGAAGAACGTGCTGGTGGTGTCCACTGACGTCTATCGGCCCGCGGCCATCGATCAGCTCGAGCGCGTGGCCAGCGACGTGGGCGCGGATTTCCATCCGAGCGCGTCCACCGACAAGCCGCAGGCGATCGCCAAATCCGCGCTCGAGGCCGCCCGGCGCGGCTTCTACGACGTGCTCATCGTCGACACCGCGGGCCGACTCGGCATCGACGAGGCCATGATGGCCGAGATCAGCGGCCTCAACGAGACGCTCAAGCCGGCCGAGACGCTGTTCGTGGTCGACGCCATGACCGGCCAGGACGCGGCCAACACCGCCAAGGCCTTCGGCGACGCGCTGCCGCTGACCGGCGTCGTGTTGACCAAGGTCGACGGCGACGCCCGCGGCGGCGCGGCGCTGTCCGTGCGCCAGATCACCGGCCGGCCGATCAAGTTCCTGGGTACCGGCGAGAAGCTGGAGGCCCTGGAGCCGTTCCATCCCGATCGCGTGGCCTCGCGCATTCTCGGCATGGGCGACGTGCTGTCGCTGGTCGAGGAGGCCGAACAGAAGGTCGATCAGGACAAGGCCGAGAAGCTCGCCAAGAAGCTCAAGAAGGGCAAGGGCTTCGACCTCAACGATCTGGCCGATCAGCTGCGGCAGATGCAGGAGATGGGCGGCCTCGGCGCGCTGATGGAGAAGATGCCCGGCGGCGGCCAGATGCCCAAGGGCATGGCCGGGGCCGCGGACGAGACCCAGGTCAAGCGCATGCTGGCGATCGTGGATTCCATGACGCCGCAGGAGCGCGCCTTCCCGGACGTCATCAAGTCGTCGCGCAAGCGGCGTATCGCCGGTGGCTCGGGCACCCAGGTCCAAGACGTCAACCGCCTGCTCAAGCAGCACGTCCAGATGCGCAAGATGATGAAAAAGCTCAAGGGGGGCGGCATGAAGAAGATGATGCGCGCCATGCAGGGCATGGGCGGTCAGGGCGGCCAGGGTGGCCTGCCGCCCGGCATGGGCGGTGGCGGCGGCAGTCTGCCGCCGGGCATGGGCCGCTGATCGGGCGCAATGCCAATACAAAATATCGTCCCGACCGCGGTGCTTCCAATTTGCGTGCATCCGCGTACAATGTGCGATCTTCCACGGCGGCGTGCACGGCGCGCGGCCTGTCGCGAACCCAATTCCAAACGGCACACAACGGCTATGGTCAAAATCCGGCTGCAGCGCGGCGGCGCGAAGAAGCGTCCCTTCTATCACATCGTCGTAACCGACATGCGCAACGGGCGTGACGGGCGCTATATCGAACGTCTCGGATTCTTCAATCCGGTGGCGATCGGCGGCGAGGTGCCGCTGCGTCTGGACGTCGAGCGCATCGAATACTGGAAGGGCCACGGTGCGCAGCTCTCCGAGCGCGTCAACAACCTGGTCAAGCACTTCAACCGTCACGGCGAAGGTGAGGCTCCGGCCCGCGCGGCGCCGCCGGTCTCGAAGGCCAAGGAAGCCGGCGGCCAGACCGTGCCGGCCGGTGCCACGGGCGACGCCGCGGCGGAGTCGGGCAAGCCCGACGACACCGTCGAGACGAGCGCACCGGAAGCCCAGGACGCGGCCGGTGAGGACGCGCCTAAGGCGTAGGCACCGGTCTGGCGGGAGTTGATGCCGTGGCTGAGCGCGCACCGGTGGTGCTTGGTCGGATCAATGGACTGTTCGGCGTCAGTGGCTGGGTCAAGGTCTATTCCTACACCCGGCCGGCCCGCAACCTGATCGAGCACGACCAGTGGCTGATAGGCCGCCAGGGCGACTGGCGGCCTTTTCGCGTTCTGGCGGCCCGCAATCAGGCCAAGACGCTGATCGCGCAGCTGGCGGATCCATCGGATCGGCCGGTGGCCGACCGCGACGGCGCCGCCGCGTTGCTGGAGTGCGATATCGCCGTGCCGCGGGCGGTGTTGCCCGAACCCGAGCCCGGGCGCTACTACTGGTTCGATCTCATGGGCCTCGACGTGGTCACCCGCGAAGGCACTTCGCTCGGCCGCGTGGCCTCGATGATGGAGACCGGCGCCAACGACGTCCTGGTCGTGGACGGCGAACGCGAGCGCCTGATTCCCTTCGTGATGGACGAGTTCGTCGATGCGGTCGACCTCGAGGCCGGTCGGATCGTGGTCGACTGGGATCCGGATTTCTAGCGCGTGCCCTGTGTCACGTCGTTAGTGAAGCGCGAAGCGCTCCGCGGCGTGTCGGTGCGTCGTGCCGATCGCCGCCCGCCGGCCGCGAGCTCGGCCGAGGCGCCGGGTCGTTGCTTCAGGCGAGACCGTCGACGCTGGGCCGCGCCTCGCACTGATGACGCCGCGGTGGGGCTTGAGTGATGAGAACCGGACGACACAGGGACTAGCCGCCGCATGCGTATTGACGTCGTTTCGCTGTTCCCGGAATGGATCGCCGGACTTCGGGAATACGGCGTCGTGGGGCGAGGTCTGCGCGAATTCCGCCCGGCGCTGCATATCTGGAACCCGCGTGACCGGGCCGACAACGCCAGCGGCCGGGTCGACGATCGGCCCTACGGCGGCGGCCCAGGCATGGTCATGGACGCGCCGACGCTTGCGCGCACGCTGGATGCCGTGGCGGCCGCGCGCGGCGACGACCGGGCGCCGGTCATCCTGTTGTCGCCCCAGGGGCATCGCTTCGATCAGGCCTGGGCCGAGCGGCTGGCCACCGGCCCCGGCTTCGTGCTCTGCTGCGGCCGCTACGAGGGCGTCGACCAGCGCTTCATCGACGCGCGTGTCGACGTCCAGCTGTCGATCGGCGACGTGGTGCTCTCCGGCGGCGAGTTGCCGGCGATGATGATCATCGACGCGGTGGCCCGGCTGCTCGACGGCGTGCTCGGCGATGCGCGCTCGGCGGTGCAGGATTCGTTCTCGACCGGGCTGCTGGATCATCCGCACTATACGCGTCCGGACGCCGCGCTCGGACGCGCCGTGCCCGAGGTCCTGTTGTCCGGCGATCACGCCCGGATCGCGCGCTGGCGCGAAAAGCAGGCGCTCGGGGCCACCTGGCTGCATCGTCCGGACCTGCTCGATCGGTTGACGCTGAGCGCCGAGCAGGAGCGGCTGCTGGCCGAATTCATCAGCGAGCGGGGCGAGTGATCGCATGATGCGCGAATCGCCGGCCGCAGAGGGCACGAAGACGAAAAATTTTCCGTCAAGGGTGGCGAAAAAGGCCGGCAGTTCCGGTATACTCCCGCGTCTTCAATAGCCCCCGCGGCTTTCGAGAACGCAAAGAGGCAGGCCATGAGCAACATCATCGACGAACTGGAAGCCGAGCAGAAAGGCGGCAAGCAGATTCCGGAATTCTCCGCCGGCGATACCGTGGTCGTGCAGGTCCGCGTGAAGGAAGGCGAGCGCGAGCGTCTCCAGGCGTTCGAGGGCGTGGTCATCGCCAAGCGCAATCGCGGTCTGAACTCCGCGTTCACGGTGCGCAAGGTCTCCTACGGCGAGGGCGTCGAACGCGTCTTCCAGACCTTCTCCCCGAACCTGGCCGAGATCAAGGTGCTGCGCCGCGGTGACGTGCGCCGCGCCAAGCTGTATTACCTGCGCGAGCGCTCCGGCAAGTCCGCGCGCATCAAGGAAAAGCTGTCGTAGTACAGCGCCTCGCGGTCCGACCGCGATCTGCCCGGAAACGGCGCCCTCGAGGCGCCGTTTCTCGTTGGGCGCCCGCACGACATCGCAGAAACGCGACTCCGGCCTGCTGACGCGCGACGGCAGCGCCGTGTTGGAGATCACGGATCGTATTCTGACAAGGGTGGGTGATCGATCGTGGCGCGCCAGCATCCGGACGCGCAACGCCCCGGGGCGCCCTTGACGCGCGTCGTTGACGGGCGGCCCGACCCGAAGGGCCGGCGCCCGATGAACTTCACAAGGCGCGGCAATCCGGTACTGCGGTAGGCCTGCGCAGCGTCACGGCGCGCACTACGCCTCTCTCCGCCTCCGCTCGACGGCGCTCGGCGCGGGCGAGCATGACGCGTCGACAGCCGTTAGCGCGGCGGCAGAATGCGGATGACCCCGACCAGACGCTGGTGCCAGTACTCGTCGAGCGCCAGCCGACGCACGCCGGCGTCCTCGCGAATACCGGGCGTGGCCATCAGCATCGTTTCGTCGCCGAGATAGAGCCCGACCAGCAGTCGCGCCCGATCGTTGTCGCCCTCCAGTCGAAAGAAGACGAGATCGGCCGGCCGGGCATCGGCGAGGTCGATCGGCGTGCCGGCCTCGAGCTGGGCGCGCACGGCCTCCGGCAGCGGCTCGGGCGCGTCGCGATAGACGAAGGCGATGAAACCGTCGTTGTCGAACGCCGACGGCCCGCTCGCCTCGCGGCGATAAGGCTTGTCGAGCTGCGCGAGCGCGTGCGAGATGGCCGCTTCGCGCTCGGCGCTGCCGGCCGGCACTCGGTTTTCGACCGGCGGTGTGCTGCTGCAGCCGGCCAGCAGCGCCGCCCCCAGGACGAGGGCCGCGGCGATCGCGCGCGGCAGACGCGGGTGGCGTGGCGGTGTCTTCATTACGGCATCATGCCGCAGAGGTGATGCGTCCGACCAGCGGCCGGCCCCATCACACTTCGCGATGCGCCTCCTGGGCCTCGACGTGCGCCTCGCGGGCGCTGTCGTCCGCGGTAAGCGCATCGAGGTACTTCTCGGCGTCGAGCGCGGCCATGCAGCCGCTGCCGGCCGAGGTGATCGCCTGGCGGTAGACGTGGTCCATCACGTCGCCCGCGGCGAACACGCCGGGCTTGCTGGTGGCCGTGGCGTTGCCCTGGGTGCCGCTCTGCACCTTGATATAGCCGCCTTCCATATCGAGCTGGCCGGCGAAGATGTCGGTGTTGGGCTTGTGGCCGATGGCGATGAAGATGCCGTCCACATCGAGTGCCTGCGTCTCGCCGGAGCGGGTGTGCTTGATGCGCCCGCCGGTCACGCCCATCTCGTCGCCCAGCACCTCGTCGAGCTCGTGATCCCAGATGATCGACACGTTGCCGTTGGCCTGCTTGTCGAAGAGCTTGTCGGCCAGGATCTTCTCGCCGCGGAACTTGTCGCGCCGATGCACCACGGTGACGTGCGCGGCCAGGTTCGACAGATACAACGCTTCCTCGAGGGCGGTGTTGCCGCCGCCGATCACGGCCACGTTCTTGCCCTTGTAGAAGAAGCCGTCGCAGGTCGCGCAGGCGGAGATACCCTTGCCCATGAAGGTCGTCTCGGATTCGAGGCCGAGATAGCGCGCGGTCGCACCGGTGGCGATGATCAGCGCATCGCAGGTGTAGACGCCGCGATCGCCCTCCAGCCGGTAGGGCGGCTTCGACAGATCGGTCGTATGGATGTGATCGAACAGGATCTCGGTGTCGAAGCGCTTGGCGTGCTCTTCCATGCGCTGCATCAGGCCCGGGCCCTGCAGGCCCTCGACGTCGCCCGGCCAGTTGTCGACATCGGTGGTGGTCATGAGCTGGCCGCCCTGTTCCATGCCGGTGATCAGCACCGGCTTGAGATTGGCGCGCGCGGCATAGACCGCGGCGGTATAGCCGGCCGGGCCGGAGCCGAGAATGATCAGCTTCTGATGCCGGATCTCGTCTTTGCTCATAGTCTGTCCTGGGCGAGAATGAAGCGGTTCGCAGCCGCCTGACGATGCGGCGCGTGTGCCCGTGATTCAAGTCGCGAACGCGTGTGCAAGCGGCTACACTGCCACGCGTCGCGCGGGCTTGCATCCGCGGGACGGCCATTCCGGCCGCACCCGTGATACTGGGGGCGGTTCTTGAATCTGGAGTTACCGTGGCGCAAAAGCCGTCCTTCCTCCGCCGCCTGTTCGGCGGCATCTGGCGCACGATCGCGCTGTTGTACGCGCTCGTGCTGCTGGTGTTGCTGCTGATCGTGCCTGCGGGGATCTATCTGGCGTTCTTCAGCGGGCCGCAGGTGTCGGTACCGCAGGGCAGCGCCCTGGTCTGGGCCCCCGTCGGCGACCTGGTCGAGCAGGACAGCCGGGGTGTGGGCAACGTGCTCGGCGCGGTGTTCTCCGAGCCGCAGCGTCAGTCGGTGGTGCGCGATCTCGTCGAATCACTCGATCGCGCGCGAGACGACGATCGCATCGAGCTGGCTTTCCTCAAGCTCGACGAGCTCGGTGCCGCGCAGCCGGGCCAGGTGCAGGATCTGATCGCCGCGATCGATCGCTTCAAGCAGTCCGGCAAACCGGTGGTCGCCTGGTCGCCGTCCTACGATCAGTCGCAGTACGCACTCGCCAGCCATGCCGACACGATCTATCTGGATCCCCTCGGCTTCGTGTTCATGCCGGGCTACGGGGTCTACCGCAACTACTACAAGGAAGCGCTGGACAAGCTCGGGGTCACGATCAACGTGTTTCGCGTGGGCGAGTACAAGTCCTATGTGGAGCCGTTCATTCGCAACGACATGTCGCCCGAGGCCCGGGCGGCCAATCAGGCGTGGATGAGTTCGCTCTGGCGCACCTATCGCGAGTCGATCAGCGCCACGCGCGACTACAGCGCCGAGGACGTTTCAGCCTATATCGAGGATTTTGCCGACACGCTCGAGGCCATGGACGGCAACGCCGCCCGCATGGCGCTCGAGGCCGGCCTGGTGGATACCGTCGCCGCGCTGCCCGATGTCCGTGAGGCGATGCGCGAGCGCGTGGGCAGCGACGACGCGCATGGCAGTTTCAGCCAGATCAACCAGGCCGACTATCTCGCGGCGACCGATACGGAACAGACCGCGCCGCGCACCGACAACCGCGTGGCACTCGTGGTGATCGAGGGCGCCATCGTGGACGGCGAGAGCGTGGCCGATTCGGCCGGCGGCGAGACCATCGCGCGTCTGATCGCCGATGCCCGCCGCGACGAGCACGTCGCTTCGCTGCTGCTGCGGGTGAATTCGCCGGGCGGCTCGGTCACGGCCTCGGAAAGGATCCGGCGCGAGATCGCCCGCACGCGGGCGGCCGGCAAGCCCGTGGTCGTGTCGATGGCCGGCGTGGCCGCCTCGGGCGGCTACTGGGTGTCGATGAACGCCGACCAGATCTGGGCGCAGCCGTCGACCATCACCGGCTCGATCGGCATCTTCGGCATCGTGCCCACGATCGACGAGCCGTTGAACGAGCTCGGCATTCACACTGACGGCGTCGGCACCACGCCGCTGTCGGGCCTGATGCGCATCGACCGGCCACTGTCGGAGACCGCGCGCACGATCTTCCAGACCGGGGTCGAGCGGGGCTACGACACGTTCGTCGGCCATGTCGCCGACGCCCGCAACATGGAGGAGTCGGCGGTGCGGCGCATCGCCGGAGGCCGGGTCTGGAGCGGTGCCGACGCCGAGCGGCTGGGGTTGATCGACAGCCTCGGCGGGTTCGTCGACGCGCGTGACGCCGCCGCCAAGCTCGCCGACCTGGAGCCCGGCGACTACGCGCTGCAGCCGATGCAGCCGCCGGCCGACTGGCGCACGCTCGTGCGTCAGTTCCTGTCCGCGCACACCGAAGCGGCGTGGATGCCGGCCTGGCTGTCCGGCCTCGTCGACGACGAAGCGCTGGCCTGGCTGCGTACCGGGCTCACCGACCCGCATCATCGCTACGCCCATTGTTTCTGCCGCGTGAGCAGTGCCGATGCCGGTATCGCTGCGCTCTCGCGGCAGCGTTCGGAGTAATCGCATGGGACTGCTCGTCGAAGGTCAGTGGCAGGATCAGTGGTATGACACCGCCTCGCACGGCGGCCGGTTCGTGCGCGAGTCGGCCGGTTTTCGCGACTGGGTCGAGCCGTCGGCCGACGCGCGTTTTCCCGCCGCGGCGGGCCGCTACCAGCTCTATGTCTCGCTGGCGTGCCCCTGGGCCCATCGCACCCTGATCCTGCGCAAGCTCAAGGGGCTGGAAACGGCGATCGGTGTGGCCATCGTCGATCCGTACATGGGCGAGTGGGGCTGGAGCTTCTCCGACGCGCCCGGGGCGATACCGGATCCGCTCTACGGGCTCGATCATCTGTTCGAGCTCTACCAGAAGGCCGCGCCGAACTACACCGGACGGGTCACCACGCCCACGCTCTGGGACACCCATCACGAGACCATCGTCTCCAACGAATCCGCAGACATCGTGCGCATGTTCAACAGCGCCTTCGACGAGGTGGCCGCGCATCCGGAGCGCGACTACTACCCGGCGGAACTGCGCGACGAGATCGATGCCGTCAACGAGCGCGTCTATCGCGACGTCAACAACGGCGTGTACAAGGCCGGCTTCGCGACCACGCAGAGCGCCTACGAGGATGCGTTCGAGACCCTGTTCGCCACGCTGGATGCGCTCGACGCGCGGCTGGCGGAGCGGCGCTATCTGGCCGGCAGTCGCGTCACCGAGGCCGACTGGCGGCTGCTCGTGACCCTGGTGCGCTTCGACGTGGTGTATGTCGGCCACTTCAAGTGCAACCTGCGGCGCATCGCCGACTATCCGCATCTGTCGGGCTATCTGCGCGAGCTCTACCAGATGCCCGGCATCGCCGAGACCACGAACTTCGATCACATCAAGCAGCACTACTACCGCAGCCACGGCACCATCAACCCGACCGGCATCGTGCCGGCCGGGCCGGCGCTGGATCTGTATGCGCCGCATGGGCGCGAGGTGCTCGGCCCGGCGGTCTAGGATCCAGGCCCGGTCGGGACGTCCGGCGCGGTTCGTGCGACCCGGGTGACGATCGATCGCGGGCGGTCGGCCATCGTCCGGCGCCGGCTGCGGGGATGGCCGTCGCCCGGCCGCGCAGCTATCGAGCGGCGGGCGAGCCGAGTCCCGGATCGGTGGCGCGCCGCCTGGCGTTGCGGCCGGTCGTAGCGCCGGCTCGTACGGCGCTCGCACTCGTCGTCCTGTCCATGCACGGCTACCGGCGCGGCCCGCGCGATCAGGGTCCCACCTAGGCGGTGGCAAGCCGCGCGCGCGCAGCGTCCAGTCCGCGTTGCAGGCGCGCGGCATGGTTGGTGAATATCCATTCCACGCCGCGCCCGATCTCGCGCAGACACATCGCCGGCGTGCTCACGAAGCCGCTGCCGATCAGCGCGCGGCGCGCGTGCAGCGTTTCGATGTGACTGCCGCGCAGCAGGGCGAAGGGCCCGGCCAGACCGGCGCAGTCGTGGGTCCGCGCCCAGTCGAACAGGGCCGGCAAGTTGAGTTTGGCTACCGGCAGGTGACAGCGCTGCGGCAGTGTGGTGGCACCCTCGAACAGCGTCGTGTCGAGCGACAGCAGGTGGAAGTCGCGCACCGGGACCAGCGGTGCCAGCAGCTCGGCCAGTCGCGTTTCGGCGCGCTCGCTGCCGCGGGTCTTGAGTTCGATCATCAAATGCGCGCGGCCGGCATAGCGCTCCAGCACGCTCGCCAGATGCGGCAGGCGGGGCTCGGCCGCCCGCAGGGCGGACCAGGGGCTGTCGGCCACCACGTCCGAACGCCCGAACACGCGTTTCAGATCGGCGTCGTGGACCACCACGGGTTCGTCGTCGCGGGTGTAGCGCACGTCGAACTCGATCGCGGGGACGCCGGCGGCGACGGCCGGGTCGAAGGCCGCGATGGTGTTCTCGCAGACGTGGCGACCGTCGCGTTCGCCGCGGTGGGACACGATCCGCGCCCGCGCGAGCGCGGCGGCGTCGGGCCGCCGGTAGGGCAGCCCGGTCAGCACGCGCTCGAGCGTGTGGGACAATAGATTTTCCAGATGTCGGTTCACGGTGAACGACGGGCCTGCAGGCTGATGCGGCCCAGTATAGTCTTTCCGTCGTGGCCGGCCGGTGAAATCGACAGCACGGGGATTCGATGACAAGCCAGCGCCGCATGAAGACCGCCACCCGCCTCGTCCATGCCGGCCGCGATCCGGCCGCCCAGCACGGCATGGTCAATCCACCCGTTTACCACGCCTCGACGGTGTTGTTCGAATCGCTGGACGCACTCGAGAACGCCGCCGCGAATCCGTTTCGCGGCATCTACTACGGCCGCAACGGCACGCCCGTGCAGTTTGCCTTCGAGGACGCCGTGGCGGAGCTGGAGGGTGCCCACGGCGCGGTCACGACCTGCTCCGGGCTGGCCGCGATCACGGTGGCGCTGATGAGCGTGGCCGAATCCGGCACCCACCTGCTGGTCACGGACAATGTCTACGGGCCGACGCGCAAGCTCTGCGACGGCCTGCTCGCCGGCTTCGGCGTCGAGACCGAGTATTTCGACCCGACGCTGTCGGCCGAGGCGCTCGAAGCGCTGATTCGTCCCGAAACCCGGGCGCTGTTCCTCGAGGCCCCGGGGTCGCTGACCTTCGAGATTGCCGATGTGCCGGCGCTTTCCGCGGTCGCGCGACGCCACGGTGTGGCCGTGCTCGCCGACAACACCTGGGCCACGCCGCTGTATTTCGATGCCATCGGCCACGGCGTCGATATCTCCATCCATGCCGCGACCAAATACTTCGTGGGCCACGCAGACGCCATGCTCGGCGTGATCAACTGCCGCGAGGCGCACTACCCGCGCGTGAAGAAGACCGCCGCCGCGATGGGCTACTGCGCCGGCCCGGACGACATCTACCTCGGCCTGCGCGGGCTGCGCACGATGGGCCAGCGCCTGACCCAGCACGACGCCAGCGCGCGCCGGCTGGCGGACTGGCTGGCGGACCGGCCGGAAGTCGCGCGGGTGATCCATCCGGCGCGTGCCGACCATCCCCAGCACGCGTTGTTCATGCGCGATTTCAGCGGCGCCAGCGGCCTGTTCGCCTTCGTGCTGGAACCGGTCGAGCGGGCCCGGCTGGCGGCGATGGTCGACGGTCTGGCGCTGTTCGGCATGGGTTTTTCATGGGGCGGCTACGAAAGCCTGATCCTGCCGATCAACCCCGAGCGCATGCGCTCGGCGACCGTCTGGGAGGCGTCCGGGCCGACGCTGCGGGTGCACGTCGGCCTCGAGGATGTCGATGATCTCATCGCCGATCTCGAGGCCGGGTTCGAGCGCCTGGCCGGCCGGGCCTCGCAGACGGCGCGCTGACCGGCCCGCGCGGCGCCGCGCCAGCGCGTTTCTACGCGCGGGCCGGCCGGTGCTACGGCGAACGCAGGGCCATCGCTGAACGCGGCGGCGCGCCGCCGCGGCCAGGGCGCGCGACGCGGGCGTCGGGTGTCGCGGTTTTGCCGTGCGATCCCGAATCCCGAGCGCTGGTCGTGTCGACCGACCGCAGGCCGTGACCGCCGTTGGCGCAGCCCGCGCGGGGCGGTCGCTAGGGCGGCCGGCCGCGCCTGCGTTGGCCGCCCGTGTCTGCCCGACGCACCGGCCATGCGACAGCCCGGCGCGGAATGGAGTCGACGTCGCGACAAGCCGGGCGCGGCGCAAACGCCTCGTCATTCTCGGCGCGTTGCGAAGCCCGGCGCTCGGCGCGGCGGCGGTTCAGCCAGGGCGCGTGTCGGCCGAGGCGTTGATCGCCGTGTTCGAACGCAGCGTGCCGCCACGTCCCATCGATGCGCCCCGTGTCGGCTTCGTCCGGTCTAGGTCTGAGCGCCGCCCGCGGCCGGATCGCCCGTTGCGGGTGCGTCGACCTGCATGCGCATCGAGAAGTCGGTGGCCCGGATATGCTTGGTCAGCCCGCCGATGGAGATGCGATCCACGCCGGTATCGGCGATCTCGCGGACGTTGGTCAGCGTGATGTCGCCGGAGGCCTCGATGACGATCTGACGCCGGAAACGTCGCCGATGGGCGTCGGCCATGTGCACCGCGCGTGCCAAAACATGGGTGGCGAAATTGTCCAGCAGCACCGCGTCCACGCCGGCTTCCAGCGCGGCGTCGAGTTCCTCGAGCGTTTCAACCTCGACCTGCAGGAACAGGTCCGGCGACTGCGCGCGCGCGCCGGCCACGGCCGACTCGATGCCGCCCGCGGCCATGATGTGGTTCTCCTTGATGAGGATGGCGTCGAAAAGACCGAAACGGTGGTTCACGCCGCCGCCGCAGCGCACGGCGTAGCGCTGGGCGCTGCGCAGTCCCGGCAGCGTCTTGCGCGTGTCCACGATGCCGGTATTCGTGCCCTTCACCCGTTCCACGTAGTCGTGCGTGGTGCTCGCGACACCGGAGAGCAGCTGCAGGAAATTCAGCGCCGTGCGTTCGCCGCTGAGCACCGCGCGCGCCGGGCCGTGCAGTTCGCAGACCGGCGTCTCCGAGCGCATGCGCTCGCCGTCGGCATAGCGCCAGTGGATGCGGACGTCGGCGTCCAGTGCCGCGAAAACGGCGTCGAACCAGGGCCGGCCCGACAGGATTGCGTTCTCGCGCGCGACGACGACGGCATGCGCGGGTGCGGCGGCATCGGCCAGCAGGGCGTTGCGGTCGCCGTCGCCGATGTCCTCGGCGAGTGCGCGCGCGACGGTGTCGGCGACATCGGCCGGCGGATTGAAGTCGATCGTCGGCACAGGCCTTGCTCCGGATCTCTCGAGGGCCGGCAGTATACTTCAGCGGTGCGGTAGGGCCTGTAAACACTTCATGCGAACGCCGCGTTGGAGACCTCAAATCGTGTTCTGCAAGGCGCGAGTCGCCGATCGTGGCGCGCCACGATCAAGGCTGGCAACGCCGCAGAGCGCGATTTGAGGTCCAACCCTTCGGGACAAGCGCTGTTGTGCGGCAATCCAGCGTTGTAGCACGCTGATGCAGAATAACTGCACGGCGCGTACTACGCCTCGTCTTGCCGCACAACAGCGCTTGGCGCGGGCTCGCATGAAGTGTTAACAGGCCCTTGTGTCTTGCCAGCGGGGTTGCTTAGCTAGCAGCCCAGTGCCCGGCCGGGTGAGCATCCACAGGCCCTGAGGCTTCGAGCCCGAGCGTTAGATTATGCCCCCGGCCGGTTATATCTCTGCAACTTGAATGGTATCCAAGCCCCTGCAGAGCAGTGAGGCTGTACGGACAAGGAGAAGTGGCGAGATGTCGGCTTTTATTGGCATTGATGTCAGCAAACACAAGCTCGATTGCGCCTGGCTACGTGAGCCTGCCGCCGGCAAGGTCAAGACCAAGGTCCTATCCAACGATGCGCGCGGTTATGCACAGCTACAGCGCTGGCTTGAACAGCACACGGGCCAGCCGATCGCCACGTGCCATATCGTGCTCGAGGCCACGGGCATCTATCATGAAGCACTGGCCTATGCGCTGCACGACGCCGGGGCAGGCGTATCGGTGATCAACCCGGCCCAGATTCGCGACTTCGGCAAAGGGCTGGGCGTGCGCGGCAAGACCGATGCCAAGGATAGTGTCGTATTGGCGCGCTACGCGGCGACCCAGCGTCCGGCGTTCTGGCAGCCCGAACCGGCCGCGATCCGCGAGCTCAAGGCGCGCGTGGCGCGCCTTGAGGCACTGGACAGCGATATCCAGCGCGAATGCAATCGACGCGAAAAATCTGAAGTGACCGGCGACACCGAGATCATCGCCTCGATCGAAACGGTTCTGTCGGCGCTGCGCGCCGAACGGGCCCGGCTGGCGCGTGATATCGATGCTCATATCGACGGTCATCCCGAGCTCAAGCACGATCAGGCGCTGTTACAGAGTATTCCCGGCATCGGGCCCGCGGTCTCGCTGCGTCTGATGACTACGCTACGCAGTTGATCGTTTGCGAGTGCGCGACAGGCGGCCGCGTTTGCGGGCCTGGTGCCGGTGCCATGGGAATCGGGCCGCTCGGTATACAGGGCACCGCGGCTATCGAAAGCCGGCTCGGCACGATTACGGCGCCTGCTCTATATGGCGGCCGTGGTCAGCCTGCGATACAACCCGGATATTGCCGCGCAATATGCGCGGCTGACAGGCCGTGGCAAGACCTCGATGAGCGCATTGGGTGCGGCTATGCGAAAGCTCATGCATATCGCCTACGGCGTGCTGAAAACACAAATACCGTATCAAGCTCAAGTGGCTCAATGAGACGCTTGGTGTTCGATTGGCAAGATGGTATCTAGAACGCCAGCCGCAGGCCGGCGCGCACGTGGCGATGGGCTGGCGGATAGAAGTTGCGAAAGCCCGGACGCAGCACGTCGGGCTCGGTATGGCGGCTGCCGCCGCGGGCCACGAAATGGTCGCCGTCGAACCACGATTGCGAATAGGCTTCGTAGGGGAAGGCGGTGAAGCCGGGATAGGGATGGAAGGCGTCCGCACACCATTCCCAGACCCGGTGCAGGTCACGCAGGCAGTCCGCCCGGCGCGCGGCTTCCCATTCGATTTCCGCGGGCAGCCGCGCGTTCGCGTAGCGGGCGAAGGCGCGCGCTTCGTACCAGCCGATGCCGTGGACCGGGGCGTCGGCGATCGTATGTTCGCCGTCGCCGGGCACGTGCCAGCCGTGGCCCTCCGCCGGTCGCCAGTGCTGGGGGTGGGTGACGCCGGCGGCCTCGCGCCAGGCCCAGCCGGCCGCGTCCCAGAGCTCAGGCCGGTAATAGCCGCCAGCCTCCATGAAGCCGAGCCACTGTGCATTGGTCACCGGACCATCGGCGATGTCGAAGGCGGCGACGCGGGTCTCGAACGCCGGCTTTTCGTTGTCGTAGGCCGCCACGTCGTCCGTGCCGATGGTCGCGGTATGGGCCGGCACGTGGGTGGTTGCGCACTCGGGAGAGGCGGGCGCCAGGGCGGTGGCGGCCGGCCGCGTCGCATGTCCGAGTGCGAGCTGGTCGCAGGCCAGACGCATGGTCTCCAGATGCTGGGCGTAGTGCTGGCGCACGAACGCCTCCAGATAGCCGTCGGTCAGCAGGGCATGATCCATCTCCGCGGTGGCGGCCCAGTAGGCGTCGCTGCGCGCCGCCACGGCGCGGGTCCAGTCGCGCATCGCGTCCGGGTCGGGCAGACGGGCGCTGCGCTCGCCCTTGGCGCAGAGTTCGGGAAAATACAGCGTGCGCCAGTGGTCGGTGATGTCATGGTCGCCGAACACGCATTCCGCCAGCCAGTAGTGCTCGACGAAAAAGACATGCCCGACGTGCCAGAGCAGCGGGCTGAGCTCGGCATGGCTCTGGCGTGTGAGATCGTGCTCGGGCACGGCGTCGAGCATGCCGCGGCTCGCCGCACGCAGACCGGCCAGGCGGTGAGGAAACGGTGGGTTCATAGTGTTTCGACAACGGGGACTGAACTCTGCCTGTCTACTACGACCAGTGTGTCGGTTTCGATCCGTGTCCATCCGGAGTCGGTGTCGAAGGGTTCGGAGGCGATCATCGTGCCGGCCCGCCAATCGGCGTGATAATACAGCGACGGCGCGCGCGCATTGATGGCGGTGCGCACCGCGACCAGCCGCTCGCCGTCGGTCAGCACGAAGGCGAGCAGCGCGCGCACATCCGGCGTCTCGGCGAGCCATCCGCGCAGCAGGGCGATGGCCGTGCGCACACGGGTCACCGGGTCGCCGGCCTGCTGGCGGAGCAGGGCGAACAGATACTCGGAATCGGTGTTGCCGACGATCGAGGTCTCCACGGCGGGTGCGAGCTCGGCCCGCAGTCTCGCCCGCAGCGTGGTCGCGAAGCGATCGACGAAGCCGTTGTGGGTGAACATCAGGTGCTCGTCGCAGAACGGCTGCGTGTTGGCGTGATCGGTGCCCAGCCCCGGCGTGGCGCTGCGCACGTTGCCCAGCCACAGCCGCGATCGCAGGCTGCGGGCCAGCGGCTCGACGTTGACGTCCGCCCAGATCGGCAGGATGTTGCGATAGACCGCGGGGCGGTCGTCGTCGTCCAGCCAGGCCGCGCCCCAGCCGTCGGCGTTGACCGTGGCGCTTTCCATCTCGCGCGCGTCCCAGGCCTGTCGGCTCAACCCGTGTTCGGGCGCGAGCAGGATATCGTTCAGGAAACCGGGCGCGCCCATGTAGGCGGCGATGCGACACATCCGTAGTCGACCGGGTATCGGGATTATCGGCGCATGATAACCTCCGACGCCATCACGCCAAATCGCTGATTCATGCGCGTTTCAGAACAGACCGACCGGCTTGCCAGTTCCGTGGTCACCCCGGATCGTGCGGTGGCCACGCTCACCGACGATGTCCGGGCCGGGCTGCTGTCGCGGCCGCGCTGGCTGCCGGCGAAGTACTTCTACGACGACCACGGCTCCGAGCTGTTCGAGGCCATCTGCGCGACCCCGGCGTACTATCCGTCACGCGCCGAGGAGGCCTTGCTCGCCGCCCATGCCGGCTCGATCGTGGAGGCGGCATCGCCCGACCACATGCTGGAGCTGGGCAGCGGCAGCTCGCGCAAGACCCGCCATCTCCTGGCGGCCTGCGACCGGCTCGGCCGGCATCCGGTCTACTGGCCCTTCGACGTCAGCGCGCAGATGATGCTCGACGCCGGCGCGGATCTGGTGGGCCGCTATCCGTGGCTGTCCGTGCATGCGCTGATCGGCGACTACACCGGCGGTCTGGGCCGGCTGCCGCTGCCGCATAGCGGCCGTCGACTGATCGTCTTTCTCGGCGGCACGCTGGGCAATTTCGAGCCCGCCGCGGCCATTGCGATGCTGCGCGAGATCGCCGCGCTGATGCGCGCCGACGATCGCCTGCTGCTGGGCCTGGATCGCGTCAAGGACCGCGGCCGCCTGGAGGCGGCCTACGACGACGCCGAGGGGGTGACCGCAGCCTTCAACCGCAACGTGCTCACGGTCCTCAATCGCGAGTTGGATGCGGATTTCCCGGTCGCCGACTATCGCCACCGGGCGGTGTTCGACACCGAACACGAACGCATCGAGATGCGGCTGGCCGCCGGGCACGACCACAGCGTGCGCCTGGGTGCGCTGGACACCGTCATCGACATGGCGGCTGGCGAGGAGATCGTCACCGAGTTCAGCCACAAGTTCACGCCGGCCTCCATCGAGCGTCTTCTGGCCGCCGCGGGCCTCGCCGCGACCGCCCATCACGAGGCCGAGGGCGGCGACTACTCGCTGGTTCTGGCCGGGCGCGCCGACGGCGACGGCTGAGTCAGGGCGCCGTCAGGCGTCCAGCAGATCGAGCAGCAGCGCCTTCTGCGCGTGGAGTCGATTCTCGGCCTCATCCCAGACGACGCTGCTCGGCCCGTCGATCACCTCGGCGCTGACCTCTTCGCCCCGGTGCGCGGGCAGGCAATGCATGAACAGGGCATCGTCGGCGGTCCAGCTCATCAGCGCGCGGTTGACCTGGAAGTTGGCGAAATCCGCCAGTCGCGCCTCGCGGTCGTCCTCGTCGCCCATGCTGGCCCAGACGTCGGTGACCACCAGGTCCGCGCCGTCGGCGGCGCCGGGGGCGTCCTCGCAGATCACGGCATGCGCGCCGGCGGCCTCGACGATCCGCGCCTCCGGCTGATACCCGGGCGGTGCCGCCACGCGCAGCGTGAAATCGAGCAGGCGCGCCGCGTGCAGCCAGGAGTTGCACATATTGTTGCCGTCACCGATCCAGGCCACCGTCCGGCCGGCGATGTCGCCGCGGTGCTCGGTGTAGGTCTGGAGATCGGCCAGCAGCTGGCAGGGATGCAGGCGGTCGGTCAGCCCGTTGATGACCGGGGCCCGCGAATAGGCAGCGAAACGCTCGAGCGTGTCGTGCGAGTGGTTGCGGATCATGATCGCGTCGGCCATGCGCGAGAGCACGCGTGCGGTGTCCTCGACCGGCTCGCCGCGCCCGATCTGGGTGTCGGCCGGCGACAGGAAGATGGCATGGCCGCCGAGCTGGGTCATGCCCGCCTCGAAGGAAACCCGGGTGCGCGTCGAGGCTTTCTCGAACAGCATCGCCAGCGTCCGGCCGGCTAGCGGCGGCTTGCGCGGCGGCCTGGCCTTCAGCGCGATGGCGCTGTCGATCACGCGGCGGATGCCGTCGGCGCCGAGGTCGTCGAGGCTGAGGAAATGGCGGACTGTCATGCGTTGGCTCGTGTGTCGTTGTCGGAAGCCGCCGCGTTCTCGATCAGCTCGCAGACGGTGTCCACGAGCCGCTCGACTTCGGGCGGCGCGATGATCAGCGGTGGCAGCAGGCGGATGACCGAGCCGGCGGTCACGTTGAGCAGGACGCCGCGTTCGCGGGCGGCCTCGACGAGCTCCGGGCAGGGCCGGGCCAGTTCGATGCCGATCATCAGCCCGGCGCCGCGGATGTCCCGCACCACGTCGAGACCGCCGACCCGCGCTTCGATCTGGCCGCGGATGGATTCGCCCATCGCCTGGGCATGGGTGAGCAGGCCGTCGTCGGTGATCGTGTCGAGTACCGCCAGCGCGGCCCGGCAGGCCAGCGGATTGCCGCCGAAGGTCGAGCCGTGGCTGCCGGGGCCGAACAGTTCGCGTGCCGGCCCGGCCACCAGCGTCGCGCCGATGGGCACGCCGCCGCCGAGTCCTTTCGCCAGACACATGACGTCCGGCGTGATCCCGCTCGCCTGGTGGGCGAACCAGTCGCCGGTGCGCCCCACGCCGGTCTGGACCTCGTCGACCATCAGCAGCCAGCCGCGCGTATCGCACAGCGCGCGAAGACCGGGAAGAAACGACGCCGGCGGCACACGCACGCCGCCTTCGCCCTGGATGGGCTCGACCAGCACTGCCGCGATGTCGCCGTCCAGCGCGCGGATGGCCTCGAGGTCGCCGTAGGGCACGCGCACGAAGCCCTCGGGCAGCGGCTCGAACCCCTGCTGTGCCGACGGATTGCCGGTGGCGGCCAGGGCGGCCAGCGTGCGGCCGTGGAAGGCGCTCTCCATCACCACGACGCGCGGTGTGTCGATGCCGCGACCGTGGCCGTGCAGGCGCGCGAGCTTGATGGCGGCCTCGTTGGCTTCGCTGCCACTGTTGCCGAAGAACACGGCGTCCATGCCGGCGAGCTCGCAGAGGCGGTCCGCCAGTCTTGACTGGACCTCGATCTCGTAGAGGTTGGAGGTATGCAGCAGACGGTCGGCCTGTTCGCCGATCGCGGCGGTCAGAGCCGGATGGGCGTGCCCCAGCGCATTCACCGCGATGCCCGAGAGGGCGTCCAGGTAGCGCCGGCCGGCGGTGTCGAACAGCCAGGCGCCTTCGCCGCGCTCGAAGGCCACGGGCTGGCGCTTGTAGGTCGGAATCAGATGGGAATGCGTCATGGCTGCGGCGTATCAATGAAAACAGCCCCGCCGCAGAGCGACGGGGCTGCATTCTAGCGCAACCGGAGCGGGTGTTTAGCCCTTGGCGTCCTCGTAGCGCTTGGCGATGCCGTCCCAGTTGACGACGTTCCACCAGGCTTCGACGTATTCCGGCTTGCGGTTCTGATACTTCAGATAGAAGGCGTGCTCCCAGACGTCCAGCCCCATCACCGGTTTGCCGTCCTCGGAGACGACATCCATGATCGGGTTGTCCTGGTTCTGGGTGGACACGATCCGCAGCTGATTGCCCTGCGGCACGAGCCAGACGAAGCCGGAGCCGAACAGGCCGGTGGCCGCATTCGTGAACTGCTCCTTGAACTCGTCGAAGGAGCCGAAGCTCGAATCGATCGCCTTGGCGAGATCACCGGTCGGCTTGCCGCCGCCCGAGGGCGACATGCACTGCCAGAAGATGTTGTGGTTGTAGAAGCCACCGCCCTGGTTGCGCACGCCGGGGCCGTGCTGGCCGGCCTTCGAGAGAATGGTCTCGAGATCCTGGTCCTCGAGCTCCGTGCCCTCGATCGCCTTCTTGAACTTGGTCAGATACGCGTTGTGATGCTTCTCGTAGTGAATCTCCATCGTACGACCGTCGATGTACGGTTCGAGTGCATCGTAGTCGTACGGTAGATCGGGCAGTTCAAATGCCATGACGTATCCCTTCTTCTGAGATGAGTGAATCAACGCCTCGACTTTATATAGGGGTTTCGAGTCGATTTTCAAAGCATCACGGTGATTCTGCGGGTTTCTACTGAGGCCGCATCGCCGGCATGGCGCCTGACGGCGGCCGTTGCGATTGCTATGCTCGCGCAATGACTTGCCCCGCCGATACCCGCGGTCACGACGCGATCGAACTGGCCGTGTTCGCCAGTCGCATCACCGCCGTCTGCGAGGAGATGGGCGCACGCCTGGCCCAGGCCGCCTTCTCGCCCAACATCCGCGACCGGCTCGACTATTCCTGTGCCGTGTTCGACGCCGCGGGCCGGCTCTGCGCCCAAGCCGCGCACATCCCCGTGCATCTGGGCAGCATGGCTTATGCGATGGCCGACATCGTGGCGGCGCGCGAGTGGCGGCCCGGTGAGATGGTCGCGCTCAACGACCCGTATCTGGGCGGCACCCATCTGCCGGACGTGACCCTGATCGCGCCCCTGTTCGTCGGCGACCGGATCGCGGCCTTCGTGGTCAACCGGGCCCACCACGCCGACATCGGCGCGGACTCGCCGGGCTCCATGCCCCTGTCCACGGATCTGGCGGAGGAAGGCCTCGTGATCGCGCCGGTGGCGCTGGTCCGCGAGGACGCGATCGACGAGTCGGTCCTGGGCGGCTGGCTGACACGGTTGCGCAACCCCGATATCGCCCGCGGCGATTTCTCCGCGCAGATCGCGGCCAACCGGGTCGGCATGGCCCGGCTCGCCGCACTCGTCGATGAGTATCCGGATGTCGATGCCTTCGAAGGTCGGCTCGCGGATTACAACGGCTATGCACGCCAGCTCGCGGCCGGCGCACTCGCGGCACTGCCGGACGGACGCTACCGCTTCACCGACTATCTCGACGACGACGGCCAGGGCAGCACCGACCTGGCCATCGCCTGCTGCATCGACGTCGAAGGCTCTCGCGTGCACGTGGACTTCGCCGGCAGCAGCCCGATGGTCGCGGGCAACGTGAACTGCCCGCTCTCGGTGACCGCTGCCGGGGTGCTGTATGCGCTGCGCTGCCTGATGCCGGCGCAGCTGCCGGCCTGCGCCGGCGCCTTCGACGACATCAGCCTCAGCGTGCCGGAACGCTCGCTGCTCAATGCCCGCGCGCCGCACGCGGTGGCGGCCGGCAATGTCGAGACCAGCCAGCGCGTGGTCGACGCGGTGCTCGGCGCGATCGCCGATGCCGTGCCCGAGCGCGTGCCGGCGGCCAGTCACGGCAGCATGAACAACGTGGCGCTGGGATCGCACGCCGACGAATCGCCCTGGGACTACTACGAGACGATGGGCGGCGGGCTCGGCGCCGGGCCCCAGCGGCCCGGGGCTTCGGCGGTCCAGGCGCACATGACCAACACGCTGAACACCCCGGTGGAAGTGCTCGAACGCCATTTTCCGATGCGGGTGACGCGCTACGCGGTACGCCGCGGCAGCGGCGGCGCGGGCGCGCGTGCGGGCGGCGACGGCATCGAGCGCGAACTGATGTTCCTCGCGGCGACCGACTACACGCTGCTCACCGAACGCCGCCGGCGCGCGCCCTGGGGACGCGCCGGCGGCGGCGACGGCGCCCGCGGCGAGAACCGGCTCGACGAGCGTTCGCTGCCCGGCAAGTGCACGGGCACGGCGCAGCCGCGACAGCGGCTGCGGATCACCTCCGCCGGCGGCGGCGGTCACGGGCCGCCCTCCTGAACGGCCGCTCGACAGCCGCGTTATAATTTGGCAGGTGAAACCGATTTCGAAGCAAAGGACAGCGCCATGAGTGCGAAGGCAATGGAAATCATCAAGCAGGAAGTCGAAGGCAATCCGGTCGTCCTGTACATGAAGGGCACCCCGGATTTCCCCCAGTGCGGCTTTTCCGCGCGCAGCGCCGAGGCGCTCAAGGCCTGCGGCGTGCCGTTCATGGCGGTCAACGTCTTCGATGACGAGGAGATCTATCGCCAGGGCGTCAAGCTGTATTCCAACTGGCCGACGATCCCCCAGCTCTACGTCAACGGCGAACTGATCGGCGGTTCGGACATCGTCATCGATCTGTTCCAGTCCGGCGAGCTCAAGCCGATGCTGGAAAACGCCGTCGCCGAGAACGAAGGCGCCAAATAAGCGCGTAACGCGCGCAACCGGCCGCGGGCGCCGCGGCCGGAACCGAACACGTCGATTCAAGGAGTAGAGGCGAATGGCCTACAAGCATGTGCGTCTGCCGGAGGACGGGCAGAAGATCACGGTCGAGAACGACACCATGCACGTTCCCGACAACCCCATCCTCGGCTTCGTCGAGGGTGACGGTATCGGCCCGGACATCAGCAAGGCCTGCCTGCGCATCTGGGATGCGGCGGTGGAGAAGGCCTATGGCGGCAAGCGCAAGATTCACTGGGCCGAGCTCTACATGGGCGAAAAGGCCGCCGGCATCTACAACGGCGACTATTTCCCGGACGAGACCCTCGAGGCGATCAAGGACCTGTGGGTCGCGATCAAGGGCCCGCTGACCACGCCGGTGGGCGAGGGCTTTCGTTCGCTGAACGTGGCTCTGCGCCAGTCGCTGGATCTCTACGCCTGCGTGCGCCCGGTGCGCCACTACGCCGGCGTGCCGTCCCCGCTCAAGGATCCGGGCAAGGTCGACGTGGTGATCTTTCGCGAGAACACCGAGGACGTCTACGCCGGCCTCGAGTGGCAGTCGGGCAGCGACGATAACAAGAAACTCGCCAAGTTCCTGCGCGAGGAGATGGGCGCGGAGTTCTTCGAGGACGCCGGCCTGGGCGTCAAGCCGATCTCCGAGTTCGGCTCCAAACGCCTGGTGCGCAAGGCCATCCAGTACGCGATCGACAACGGCCGCGAATCGGTGACCCTGGTGCACAAGGGCAACATCATGAAGTTCACCGAGGGCGCTTTCCGTGCCTGGGGTTATGAAGTCGCGCGGGAGGAATTCGGCCACTGCACGATCACCGAGGACCAGCTGTACTCCGAGTACAACGGTCGTCAGCCGGAAGGCAAGATCGTGATCAAGGACCGCATCGCCGACATCATCTTCCAGCTCATGCTGCTGCGTCCGGACGATTTCGACGTCCTGGCCACGATGAATCTCAACGGCGACTATCTCTCGGACGCGGCGGCGGCCGAGGTCGGCGGTATCGGCATCGCGCCGGGTGCCAACATGTCCGACAACATCGCCGTGTTCGAGGCCACCCACGGGACCGCGCCCAAGTACGCCGACAAGAACAAGGTCAATCCCGGTTCGCTGCTGTTCTCGGGCGTGAACATGCTCGAATACCTCGGCTGGCAGGAAGCCGCCGATCTGATCAGCCTCGCGTATCCGGAAGTGCTGGCTGACGGCATCGTGACCTACGACTTCGCCCGCAACATGGAAGGCGCCACAGAAGTCGGCACCAGCCAGTTCGCGGATGCGCTGATCGAGCAGATCCAAGGCGGCATCGATCTCGAGACCAAGCGCCAGCAGCGCTCGGACAAGCTCGCCCGCGAGCGCAAGCAGCGCGAGATCCGGCGTCTGCTCCAGCCGATGGAGGAGATGATCGCCAGCGGCCGTACGCCGACGTCGGTCTCGGATGTGATGACGCGTTCGCTGATCACGGTCACCGACGAGACGTCCGTGCACGACGCCATGCACGAGATGCGCAAGAACGAGGTCTCGTCGCTGGTCGTCGAGCCCAACGACTCGGGCGAGTGGGGCATCATGACCCGGCGCGACATCGTCACCAAGATCGTGCGCGACAACAAGTCGCCGACCGACATCAACGTCGGCCAGATCGCGACGCGGCCGGTGGTCACGGTGGCGCCCGAGACGCACCTGCACGAGGCGGCCAACGTCATCGCCGAGAAGAACATCAGTCGCCTGCTGGTGGCCAACAAGGACGGCGAGCTGCTCGGCATCACCACCGAGACCGATATCTTCGGTGCCATCGAGCAGTCGGGTTGGTTGCCGGAAGCCTGATCGCGACCATGACGGCGTCGCCCAGGGGCCACGTGCGGACGTGGCCCCTGGGCGTGCGCGCGCTATGAGTCCGCAGTCCACGCGGGTGGGCCTCGTGCTCATCGGCGACGAGCTGTTGTCCGGCAAGCGCACGGACAAGCACATGCCCAAGGCGATCGAGCTGCTCGCTGCGCGCGGGATGGAATTGTCGTGGGCCCGCATGGTCGGCGACGACGCCCAAGTGCTCGAACAGACCCTGCGGGAGACGCTGGCCGGGCCGGATATCGTGTTCAGTTTCGGCGGTATCGGTGCGACGCCGGACGATCGGACACGCCAGTGTGCGGCCGCGGCGGCGGGGGTCGAGCTCGAGTTCAACGCCGAAGGGCGCCGCATTCTGGAGGAGCGCTTCGGCGAGGACGCCTACCCGAAGCGCATCCACATGGTTGAGTGGCCGGTTGGCGCGCGCGTGATACCCAACCCGGTCAATCGCGTGCCGGGCTTTTCGTTCGGCGATCATCATTTCGTGCCGGGGTTTCCGAACATGGCCTGGCCGATGATCGAATGGGTGCTGGACACGCACTACCGGCATCTGCATCGGCTCGAGCGCGACGTGGAGTTGCTGGTCGAAGTGCTGGATACACCGGAGAGCGCGCTGATCGATCCCATGCAGACGTTGATGGACGCCCACCCGAGCGTGCGTATCGCCTGTCTGCCCAACGCCGGTGGCGCGCGCGTCATCGAGTTCGGGGTGCGCGGCGCCCCGGCGGCGGCCCGGGCCGCGTTCGAGGATCTGAAGAACACTTTCCGGGACGCCGGTGTGCCGCTCGGGCGGGAGTCGACGCCGTGACGAACGTGAACGTCTAGATTTCTGATTGTTCAAAAGAAACTGCGCAAGCCATCCGGTCGGTGCTAGAGTCAGGGTGACCGGTCTTGGGGGGAAGATAACGTGCAGCGACACCATGCCGCATGTTTGCCGGACGTGGCCCGCACACTGCGCAGCCAGCTGACGCGCTACGCCTGTTATGGCGTGCTCATCGCGTTGGCGGTGATCGTTGTGGCCACACTGGCGACCGTGCTGCTGGCCGGCGAGGCGTTGACGGCGGCCAATCTCCTCGACGCGCATCGTGACAACGTGGGGCTGCTGGTTCTCGATCTGCTGCTGCCCCTGGTCTTCGCGCTCTGGGGCCAGTACGTGGGGGTGCTGCTGTCGGATCGCGCGATCGCGTTCGCGCGGGACGATACGCGGCGACTGCAAGCCGACAGGGCGCTTCTCGAGGCGCGCGCGCGGCGCGCCGACGATCTCGACGCGCTGACGGGCCTCGCCAATCGCGCCTATTTCGTGGAGCGCCTCGAGTCCGCCGTGGCGGCCGCCAATCTGAGCCGCTCCCGCGTCGCCGTAATGATCATCGACCTCGACGGCTTCTCGGAAGTCAACGACCAATTCGGTTCGTCCAACGGCGATCGCGTGCTCAAGAGCGTGGCCCGACGCCTCGATGCCGCGCTGTCCGAGCAGGCGTTGGTCGCGCGATTCGGCGGCGACAGCTTCGCCGTGCTGCTGGATCCGCTGCGCTCGGCCGAGGTGCTCGATACGGTCGCGCGCCGCATCGAGCACGAGCTCGAGCCGCCCTGCGCGCTGGACAGCCTGTCGCTGAACTTGGCCGGCAGCATCGGTGGTGCGATCTATCCCGAGAACGGGCGTGACAGTCACAGCCTGCTTGCCGCCGCCGAGGGCGCCATGCACCGCGCCAAGACCCAGGGCGGCGGCTTCGCGCTCGTTACCGCGCGCGAGTCGCTGCACGACGCCGAAATGCACAGTCTGAGCTCGGAGCTGCGCGCGGCCATCGAGGAGGATCAGCTGGTCCTGCATCTCCAGCCGATCGTCGACATCGCGGCCGATCGCGTGCAAGGCGTCGAGGCGCTCGTGCGCTGGCAGCATCCGCGGCGCGGACTGATCATGCCGGGCGACTTCATTCCGCGGGCCGAGCGCAGCGGCCTGATCAGCGAGTTGTCCAACTGGGTGCTCAAACGGGCACTGTCCAGTGCCGCCGATCTGCATGCCGCGGGCTGGCCGCTGGGCATTTCGGTGAATCTGTCCGCCCGGACCCTGCTAGACCCGCATTTTCCGGATGCGCTGGCCGAGCTGTTGGCGGCGGTGGATCTGCCGAGCCGGTATCTCACCGTCGAGATCACGGAGGATACGCTCA
Source organism: Salinisphaera orenii subsp. orenii MK-B5 (assembly GCF_003788635.1). Taxonomy (GTDB): domain Bacteria; phylum Pseudomonadota; class Gammaproteobacteria; order Nevskiales; family Salinisphaeraceae; genus Salinisphaera; species Salinisphaera orenii. The sequence continues at coordinate 27,844 of NZ_AYKH01000006.1, read as the reverse complement.
TGGCCGACCAGCAGCGCACGCTCGATGTCGTCACCCGCGTGGCCAACATGGGCGTGCACATCTCGATCGACGATTTCGGCACCGGTTACTCGCAGCTCGCCTATCTCAAGCGTCTGCCGGCGAGCGAGATCAAGATCGACCGGTCGTTCGTGGAGGACATGCTCGTCTCGCGGACCGATCTGTCCATCGTGCAGGCGACGATCGGGCTGGCCCATGCCCTGGAACTGCGAGCGGTCGCCGAGGGCATCGAGACGGAATCACAGGCCGAGCGCCTGCGGCAGCTGGGCTGTGATTATATGCAGGGCTATTACATCGGACGGCCGATGCCCGAGGACAAGTTCAGGGACTGGCTCGGCGCCTGGGACCTATATCATGCCTCCGCCGGCGGGCCCGCCGGGCCGGAGACGCGCTCGAATCACAGCGCATAGCGCCAAGTCTTCAGTCGTCGATGAAGACCACGCGCTGGCCGAAGGCAGGGGCCTGAAAGTTCGCCTCGGGCAGGCCCGCGGCCGCGCGGGCCCGGGAGAGCGCCGCTACGGGCGCCCACTGTTCCTCGTCACTGAGCTTGAAGGTCGCAAAGTGGATGCCGAGGCTGTGTCCGGCCCCCAGTTCCCGGTGCGCCTGCACGGCGTCCTGCGGGTTCATGTGCTGGGGCGCCATGAACCAGCGCGGCGCGTAGGCGCCGATCGGCAGCAGCGCGACGGCGGGCGCGCCGAGCCGGTGACGGATCTCGCTAAAATGCGGCCCGAAGCCGGTGTCGCCGGCGAAGAACAGGCTGGCGCCCGCGGTTTCGATCCAGTAGCCCACCCAGAGCGCGCGGTTGCGATCGGTCAGCCCCCGTCGGGACCAGTGCCGCGCCGGTGTCGCGGTCACGGTCATCGCGTCGCCGACACGGGTGTTCTGCCACCAGTCCAGCGTGACGATGCGCCGCGCGCCGGCCGCCACGAGCCAGTCCGAGAGGCCGGCGGCGGCCACGAAAAGCGGATTGAAGTGCGCGATCAGTCGTCGGATCGTCGGCCGGTCGAGATGGTCGTAGTGCGCGTGGCTGATGAGCACCGTGTCGATCGCCGGGAGGTCGTCGAACGCGAGGCCGGGCGGATGGTAGCGCCGCGGCCCGAGGCCCGGAACGGGCCCGACGTGCTCGGAGAAGACCGGGTCGGTCAGGACGTTGTGACCGGCGGCCTGGATCAGTGTGGTGGCGTGCCCGATCCACGTCACGGCGAGCCCGTCCGCGCGCGCCGGCGGCGGCGCGGGCCGCGCGAAGTCGGTCATACGACTCCACGGGTTGCGTTCGCGCTCGCGATACCATCGCCACAGCGCGCCCGGGCCGCGCGACACGGGGTCCGGATTGTGGAAACGACGGCCGTCGAAGTGGTCGGAGCGCTCCGCCGGCTCCGGCGTGCGCCCGCGTATGAAGCGTGCAAGCCGACGCATCACGTCGCCCGACCCGGCGATGCGCGGCGCGCGAACACCACGATCACCGCGGCCAGTATCACGGCCGCGCCGCCGGCGAGGCTGAGCGCGTCCGGCGTTTCATGCCAGACCAGCCAGCCGATGAGGGCCGCGAACAGGACGGTGGTGTAGATCAGTGCGCCGATATGCGCCGCAGGCGCGAGCGTATAGGCCTGTGTCAGCAGCAGCTGACCGGCGGTCGCGACCACGCCCGCCGCGGCCAGGGCCAGCCAGGCGGTCGTGTCGGGGGTCTGCCAGAACGCGGCGGCGGGCAGTGCCGAGAACAGTGTGGCCAGGACACTGAAATAGAGCACGATCCGCAGCGTCGGCTCGGTGGTGGACATGCGCCGGATCGAGGCCATCGAGGTGGCGGCCAGGATGCCGGCGCCGAGCCCGGCCAGGCCAGCCGGGCCGGCCCAGTCCAGGCCGGGCTTGAGGATCAGGATGACGCCGACGAACCCCACGAGCACGGCGGGATAGATGCGTGTCGGCGGGCGCTCGCCGACCCACGCCCAGGCGATGAAGGGCAGGAACAGCGGCTGGCTATAGTTCAGCAGCACCGCGCTGGCCAGTGGCATCTGGGAAATCGCGTAGAAGAAACAGTACATCGCGCCCAGCCCGGTGGCCGTGCGCAGCAGATGCATGCCCGGCCGGGCCGTTCGCATCGACGGCCGCGAACGCCCGGTGGCTGCGAGCCACGGCAGCAGTGCGACAAGCGCGAACAGGTTGCGGAAGAAGACGATGACCGGATTCGGCAGGTCGCTGCCGGCGAGCTTGATCAGCGCGCTCATGCACGCGAACGCCGCGGCGCCGCCGATCGCGAATGCGGCGCCGCGGCCGAGTTCCTGGCGCATCAGGCCGGGTCGGACGGGGTCCGCACCGGCGTGTCGTCGACGTTGCCCCACTCGGACCAGGCGCCGGGATAGCCGCGTACCTGCGGATAGCCGAGATACTTGAGCACCAGGTAGGCATAGGACGAACGCACGTGGCTCTGGCAGTACGCCGTGATGTCGCACTGCGAATCCACGCCGTGCTGGGACAGGATCTCCAGCAGCTCGGCGCGCGGGCGTAGCCGACCCCGCGCGTCCTTGAAGTGCAGCCAGTCGAGGCTGATGGCGCCCGGAATGTGGCCGCCGCGCGCGCTGCGCACATCGGCACCGGCGTATTCCGCGGCACTGCGCACATCCAGAAAGCTGACGTGATTGTCGTCCAGATGCTGCTCGATCCACGCCCGGTCGGCGATGCCGTCGGGCTGGCGGGTGACCTCGAACGCGCTGCGGCCGGCCTGGGGTTGGCCGTCCTCGAGCTCGAAGCCGGCCTCGTGCCAGGCCGCCAGCCCGCCGTCCAGCAGCGACAGATCCGAATGGCCCATCACGTCCAGCGTATACAGCAGGCGTGCGGCCTGGCCGTCGCCGACGCGGTCGTAGGCCACGATATGGGCGTCGTTGCGCAGCCCGGCGTCCGACAGCGCCTCGGCGAGCGTGGCCTCGTCCGGCAGCAGCCCGGCAACCGGCGGCGCGCTGGCGGTGAAGTCGGGCATGTCGATCTGCAGGGCGCCGGGTATGTGCGCGCGGGCGTAGTCGCCGGCCGGATCGACGGCCACGATCTGCACGTGGGGCAGGCCGAGGACGTCGTGAAGCTGTTCGGGGTCGACGAAAAGCGGCAGTTTGCGGGCCATCGGGGTTCTCCGGTCGCGTTGCGGCGTGGGTTCAGACCGTCTTGCCGGCGAGATAGAGCCAGGTGCTGACGACCGTGTCCGGATTGAGCGACATGCTCTCGATCTCCTGATCGAGTAGCCATTTCGCCAGATCCGGATAGTCGGACGGGCCCTGGCCGCAGATGCCGACGTACTTGTCGTTGCGCTTGCAGGCGCTGATGGCCTTCTCGAGCATGATCTTGACCGCCGGATCGCGCTCGTCGAACAGATGCGAGATCAGGCCGGAGTCGCGATCCAGACCGAGCGAGAGCTGGGTCATGTCGTTGGAGCCGATGGAGAAGCCGTCGAAGTATTCGAGGAACTCGTCGGCGAGCACGGCGTTCGAGGGCAGTTCGCACATCATGATGATGCGCAGCCCGTCCTGCCCACGTTTCAGGCCATGCTCGGCCAGCAGGTCGGTGACGCCCTTCGCTTCGGCCAGCGTGCGCACGAACGGGATCATGATCTGGACGTTGGTCAGGCCCATGTCGTCGCGCACGCGCTTGACCGCTGCCAGCTCCAGCTCGAAACAGGCGCGGAAGTCGTCGGCGAGGTAGCGCGAGGCGCCGCGCCAGCCGATCATCGGGTTCTCCTCGTCGGGCTCGTAGGCCTCGCCGCCGATGAGATTGGCGTATTCGTTGGACTTGAAGTCCGACAGCCGCACGATCACGGGTTTGGGCGAGAACGCCGCGGCGATGGTCGAGATGCCCTCGACCAGCCGGTCGATGTAGAAACCGACCGGGTCGTCGTAGCCGGCGATGTGTGCGTCGATGGTCTTCTGCAGCGCCGGCGACTGCTGCTCGTATTCGAGCAGGGCACGCGGGTGCACGCCGATCTGGCGGTTGATGATGAACTCGAGCCGCGCCAGGCCGACACCCTCGTTGGGCATCATGGCGAAGTCGAAGGCGCGGTCCGGATTGCCCACGTTCATCATGATCTTGGTGCCGATGTCCGGCATGCTCTCGAGCGAGACCTCGTCGACGTTGAACGCGATCTCGCCGTCGTAGACGTAGCCGGTGTCGCCCTCCGCGCAGGACACGGTCACGGGCGTGCCGTCGACCAGCCGTTCGGTGCCGTCGCCGGTGCCGACCACCGCCGGTATGCCGAGCTCGCGTGCGATGATCGCGGCGTGGCAGGTACGACCGCCGCGATTGGTGACGATCGCCGAGGCGCGCTTCATCACCGGCTCCCAGTCGGGGTCGGTCATGTCGGTGACCAGAATATCGCCGTCCTCGACCTTGTTCATCTCCTTGACCGAGGCGACGTTGCGTACGCGGCCCGCGCCCACGCGCTGGCCGATGGAACGGCCCTCGACCAGTACGGTATAGCCGTGGGAGTCGAGCTTATAGCGTTCCAGGCGGCCGCCGCTGTTGGATTTCACCGTCTCCGGGCGTGCCTGCAGGATATAGAGTTCGCCGGTCTCGCCGTCCTTGCCCCATTCGATGTCCATGGGCCGGCCGTAGTGGCGCTCGATGATCAGCGCCTGGGCGGCCAGCGCTTCGGCGTCGGCATCCGATAGAGAGAAACGCGACTGATCGGCGGCCTCGACGTCGACGAATTCGGTGGTCTTGCCGTGGCTGCGATCGGCCGTATAGACCATCTTCACGGCTTTGCCGCCGTTCACGCGCCGCAGGATCGCCGGGCGCTTGGCGTCCACGTTCGGCTTGTAGACATAGAACTCGTCGGGATTGACCGCGCCCTGGACCACGGCTTCGCCCAGGCCCCAGGAACTGGTGATGAACACCACCTGATCGAAACCGGACTCGGTGTCGATCGTGAACATCACACCCGAGGCGCCCGTGTCCGAGCGCACCATGCGCTGGATGCCCGCCGACAGGGCGACCTGGCTGTGCTCGAAGCCGCGGTGCACGCGATACGAGATCGCGCGGTCGTTGAACAGCGAGGCGAACACGTCCTTGATCGCGAGCATGACGTTGTCGAGCCCGCGCACGTTGAGAAAGGTCTCCTGCTGTCCGGCGAAGGAGGCGTCGGGCAGGTCCTCGGCGGTGGCCGAGGAGCGCACGGCCACCGAGATGTCGGCGTTGTCGCCGGCCAGGGTGGTGAAGGAATCGCGGATCGCGGTTTCCAGATCGGGCGGGAAGGGGTGTTCGAGCACCCAGCCACGGATCTTTTCGCCGGTCTCGACCAGCGCGTCGACGTCGTTCACGTCCAGCGCGTCGAGTGCGGCGTTGATGCGTGCGTCCAGGCCGTCGTGGGCCAGAAACTCACGGTAGGCCGAGGCGGTGGTGGCGAAGCCGTCCGGCACGTTGACGCCGGCATCGGCGAGATGGCTGATCATTTCGCCGAGCGAGGCGTTCTTGCCGCCGACGCGCTCGACATCGTCCATACCCAGCTGGCTGAACCACACTACGTGCTCGTTTTGCACCAATACCGTCCTCGGAAACCAAGCGATGGGCGCTCATTTTACACGCGCTCGCGCGGGCTGTGCGCGCCGTATACGGTTGCCATGGCGCGATCGCGGCCCGGACCCGGCCTAGGCGGAACGGCCGCGCTCGGGCAGGATGTCGCGCATGAGCGACGCCGACACCCCCCAACGTTCGATCTTCTTTCTGTCCGATCGCACGGGCATCACCGCCGAGACACTGGGCGCGACGCTGCTCACCCAGTTCGACGAGCGCAGTTTCCGACAATCCACGCTGCCGTTCATCAACACGCCGGAGAAGGCGCGCTCGGCGCTCGAGTACATCGAGCACACCGGGCGCGCGAGCGGACTCCAGCCGATTGTGTTCTCCACCACCGTCAGCGAGGACGTGCGCGAGATACTGCGCGACAGCAGCGCGCTGTTTCTCGATCTGTTCGACACGTTCGTGCCCAAGCTCGAGCGCGCGCTCGAGACCAAGTCCGAACATCGCGAGGGGCGGGCGCACGGCATCGCCGACGAAGCGACCTACCGCTCGCGCATCGATGCCATGAACTACGCGCTGACCCACGACGACGGCGTCGGCGAAAGCGGTTACGACCAGGCGCAGGTCATATTGGTGGCGCCGTCGCGCTGCGGCAAGACGCCGGTGTGCATCTATCTCGCCATGCAGCACGGCGTGTACGCCGCCAACTACCCGCTCACCGACGAGGATCTCGAGGGCACCGGCCTGCCGCGGGCGCTCAAGCCCTATCGCGACAAGCTCTATGGGCTGTGGATCGACCCGGAGCGTCTGCATCATATCCGCAGCGAGCGGCGTCGCGGCAGCAGCTACGCCGCCCTGCCGCAGGTCAGCTACGAGCTGCGCCAGGCGGAGGGGCTGTACAAGCGACACGGGCTGCCTTATGCCGAGACCACCAACAAATCGATCGAGGAGATCGCGACGCTGATCATGCAGGACAAGGACATCCGCAGGCGCTCGTTCTAGCCGCCGGCGGGCGCGTTTGAAAAGCCGCAGGCGTGCCGTATAGTCCCGGGATGCCCAGACTCAAACGCAATCACTGGCTGGCCGCGGCACAGCCGCGCAGCTTCACCGGCCTGATGGGGCTCTACGAGAGCAACTACCGTCGGTTCGAGCGGCTCGTGCCCGAGATCGATCTGCCGTTCGACCAGGCCCGTTCGCCCGGCGAACACGCGACACTGCATCTGCGCGTGCTCGAGCGCTGCCGCTATACCGTCACGCTCAATCTCACCTACTGGTTCGGCGAAGGCGACGACGCCCGACCGGACCCCGACCTGCGTCTGCGGGTGTATCGCGACGCCCAGCTCGCCGAGGCGATCTACTGCGACGCGCGTTCGCGCTATGCCGCGCTCGCGGGCCTGCCCGAGATCGACGAGGACGTGCTCGGAAACCAGTGGCCCCGCAATCTGCTGCTCAACAAGTGGCTGGCCTACTGTCTGGCGCAGGGCCACAGCTTCGGCGGCGCCCATCGGCCCCGCCGCGTCGACGCCGAATAGCCGCTCGCCGGATTATCGCCCGCCCCGGGGCCGCGGTTTCTTGCCGCCCTCGGGGCGCTCGGGTTCGCGCAGCCGCAGGCCCACCGTTTCGATGACGCCAGCGTCGAGCGTGCGCACGGTCAGGCGCAGGCCGTCGACGTCGACCACGTCGCCCTCCACGGGCCGACGCCGGAGCCGGCGACGCATGTAGTCGGCGATCTCGAGTTCGCCCTGGCGCGCTTCGAGCGTTACGCCGTAGACCGTGGCCAGCTCCGCCATCGTGGCGTTGCCGTGCAGGATGAAACTGCCGAAGAAGGCGCGCGCGGCGGGCTCGCTGTCGCGGTTCTTGCCGCGAAACAGCAACGACAGTTCCTCGGCGTGGCGTTCCGGCGTGATCAGATACAGCAGGTCGTTGGCGGCATAGACGAAGCCGCGCTTGGGGAACAGCAGACGCGGCCCGCGGGTGACCGCAATGCAGCGCAGCTTGTCGAAACGCGCCAGCGCGTCGCCCTGCGTGGCGGCCAGGCTCGAGGCCGGCTGGATGCGAAAAGCGAGCAGGATGTAGGGGTCCGGCCGCGTGCCCTCGAAGTCGAACCGGGCCACGGCGCCGGGCTCGCGCGGGAGCTGAAGCTTGAGCAGGCGGGCCATCCAGGCCAGTGACGTGCCCTGTATCAGCAGCGAGACCAGTACGACCGCGAAGGTGATGTCGAACAGGAACTGACCGCCTTCGAGATCCGCCATCAACGGAAACAGTGAAAGCACGATGGGCACGGCGCCGCGCAGGCCGACCCAGGCGATGAAGCCCTGTTCACGCGAGGGAAAATGGAAGGGCAGCAGGCTCATCCATACCGCCACCGGGCGGGCGACGAAGATCAGAAACAATGCGATGAGCGCCGCCGAGCCGGCGTGGTCCCAGAGCTGATTCGGGTTGACCAGCAGCCCCAGCACCAGAAACATGCCCGCCTGCGCGAGCCAGGCGAGGCCGTCCATCACCCGGAAGACATGCTCGGAGGCGTGGTTGCGTCGATTGCCGACGACCAGGCCCACGACGTAGATGCCGAGAAAACCGCTCCCACCGAGCTGGTTGATGGCGGTGAATGCCATCAGGCCACCGGAGACGATCAGCAGGGCGTAGAGCCCCTCGACCAGCCGCAGGCGCGAGATCAGAAACGACAGCACATAGCCGAGCACGATGCCGCCGGCGATGCCGATGCCGAACTGATGCGCGATCTCCGAGAGAATCGTCGACGGCGTGAAGCCCTTGTCCGACTCGATGGCGCCGAGCAGAAAGGTGACCAGGAAGATCGCCATCGGGTCGTTCGTGCCCGATTCGATCTCGAGCGTGGCGGAAACGCGCTGGTTGAGCGTCACGCCTGAATTGCGCAGCTGGGAGAACACCGCCGCGGCGTCGGTGCTCGCCACGATCGAGCCCAGCAGCAGGCCGTATCGCCAGTCCACATTCAGCCACACGGCGATGAAGGCGCCCGCCAGCGTCGCCGAAATGAGCACGCCGAACGTCGCCAGCGACAGCGCGGGCCGCAACGCCACGCGAAAGGTCTGGAAGTGCGTTCGCAGCCCGCCGTCCAGAAGGATGACCGCCAGCGCCAGATTGGCGACGAAATAGGCGACGGGCACGTTGTTGAAGTTGATCTGTCCGGGCCCGTCCTCGCCCGCGAGCATGCCGACGATGAGAAAGATCAGCAGCAGCGGCGGCCCGAAACGGGCCAACGAACTCGCGAGCACGCTCAGAAAGAGCAGCAGGCCGACGAAGAACAGTATGACGTTGGTGTCGATCATGGGCGCGTCATCGATACACGACGAGTCGTCGTGGCACACGGGATGGCGAACTGCCGCGGCCCCCGACGTCACTCATCCTGACAGAGCTCGGCAGGCCATCGCCACGTCGTGCGTGCCGCGCGAACGGAACGTCGCAGGCGTCCGGACATTAAAAAGCCCCTGCCGATCATCGACAGGGGCCTCGGTCTGGTGGAGGCGGCGGGAATCGAACCCGCGTCCGCGGATTCTCCACCCTCGGGTCTACATGCTTATACCGTCTTTGATTGTCGGCGTACGTTACCCGACGGGCAGGGAAAACGTACGCGTATCTTCGTTTGCTCTTAACGGATCAGCCCGAAGCGGGGCCTTACCGCGAGTCTGTGAGTGTCGACGCCCGGATCCGGAAGCACAGACACTTGCCGGGCGGACGCTAGCGGGTTTTAGGCCGCCAGAGCGTAGTTGTCGTCGTTCGCAACTAGCTTAGGTTGCAAATTGATTAACGAGGTGATTTGCGACCTCGGCATGCACCTTGGGTTTTGACATCCGCGTCGAAGCCATGTCGCCCCCGTAAAAGGCCGTTCATTGTAACAGTGTTCGATATGCGGCGGGATGGGCCGATTTCAAGCCCGGGTGCGGTCCGCCATCAGCCGTCGCTGCGCAGCAGCTGGGCCTTGCGGCGCTGCCAGTCGTGTTCCTTTTTCGACTGGCGCTTGTCGTATTTGGCCTTGCCCTTGGCGAGCGCGATCTCAAGCTTGGCCTTGCCGCGCTTCCAGTACATCGCCAGCGGCACGACGGTATAGCCTTTTTGTTCGGTCGCGCCGATGAGTGTGGCCAGTTCGCGTTCGTGCAGCAACAGCTTGCGCGTGCGCGTCGGATCGGCGCTGATATGGGTCGAGGCCGACTCCAGCGGATGGATGTGGCTGCCCAGCAGGAACGCCTCGCCGTCCTTGATCAGCACGTAGGCTTCGGTGATCCGGCCCTTGCCCGCGCGCAGGGATTTGACCTCCCAGCCGGTGAGCACGAGGCCGGCTTCGAGCCGGTCCTCGAGGAAGAAATCGTGACGCGCGCGTTTGTTCAGCGCGATGGTCGCGCTCGGCGTCTTGCTGTTTTTTTGCTTGGCCATACGCGTAGTATAGCGGGCCGACGCAAGCGGATGATCCATGATTCCCACCGATACTGCGCGGTCCTCGTGGTCCTCGTCGATACTGTTCGTCGTGGTCGTCGCGGCGGCCGTGGTGAGTCTGAGCAATCTGTGGCGCCTGCCGTACCTGCTGTCGGAATACGGCGGCGGGGCGTTTCTGCTGATCTACATCGGCGCGCTGCTGACGATGGGGCTGCCCCTGTTCAGCGGGCAGCTGCTCATGGCACGCGGCACGCGTTCGGATCTGCCCGGCGTGATCGCGGGCTGGACGCGCGATGCGCCGCATTCCCGTGTGTGGGTCTGGAGCGGTTATCTGGCGGTGTTCGGCGCGGCGCTGCTGCTCGCCGCCTACAGCGTGATCGCGGGCTGGAGTCTGGCCTACAGCGTACGCGGCGTGACCGGCGCGCTCGCGGTGGACTCGATCGCCGACTCGAGCGCGCGCTTCGTGACCTTCGCGGTGGATTCGGAGCGCGGCTTCGGCTGGCTGCTGCTGTTCATGTGTCTGATCACCGCCACCGCGGCCCGCGGGCTGCGCCGCGGCGTCCAACCCGTGATGCGCACCCTCGCACTGTGCATGCTGCTCGCCTTTCTCGCGCTGCTGGCCTCTGCGGTACTGGATGTCCGCGCCGCCGCGGCTCTGCACCGTCTGTTCGCGGTCGACTTCGCCGAAATGAACTGGCGCGGCCTGTTCGAAGCCCTCCATCAGGCGTTCTTCACACTCAGTCTGGGCACCGGTGTGGTCGTCGCGTTCGGCAGCTATCTGCCGCCCGATGCCCGTATCATCCGGCTGTCGCTGGCCGTGATCGCGATCGATCTGGCGGCGGCGCTCGCGGCCGCATTCATGCTGGCCGTGTTCGTCGGCGGCCGCGATGTGGCGCTGAGCGCGGGCCTGCAGAGCCTGTTCGAGGTGCTGCCGGTGGCGCTGGCCGGCGGTTGGCAGACGCCGATCATGTTCGTGCTGGTTGCACTGGTCAGCGTGAGCACCGCGGTGGCGCTGTTCGAACCGGTCGTGCAGCTGGTCGAGCACCGGACCGGATCGACGCGGCTGCGCGCCAGCGTCTACTCGGGCGTGGCGGTCGGCTGCCTGGGATTGCTCGCGCTGCTGTCGTTCGGCGCGCTGTCCTCGCTGCGACTGCTGGGTTTCGATCTGTTCGGCTGGATCATGCTCGCGGCCACGCGGGTCATCGGTCCATTGACGGGATTGCTGCTGTGCGTGCTGCTGGGCCGGGTGCTGGCGCGACGGCGGCTGCTGGCCGCCTGGAACGGGCACGAGCGCGATGGCCGGGCTGTCGGCTTCGCGCTGTGGCACATCCTGCTGCGCTACCCAACGCGCATCGCGCTGGTCGTGGTGCTGGCCTATGCGCTGGGTGCGCTCACGCTGATCGAGTGGATCTGGTGATGACGGACACGACCGACGACCCCACGATCGAGGTGGTGCTCGCCCTGCCGCAACGCTGCTGGCGGGTACGGGTGACGGCCCCGGAATCGACGACGGCGGCGGAGATCGTGCGCCGCTCCGGGCTGGATACGGTCTGCGAGCGCGAAAGCGGCGAGCGGCCGGTCATCGGGGTGTTCGGCCGCAAGGTCGGTCCGGATTACGTACCCCGGGCGGGGGAGCGCCTCGAGCTCTACCGCTCGCTGGTCGCGAACCCGCGCGAACGGCGGCGAAGCCGGGCGGGTGTCCGCCGCCGCGACGACGGTGGTTCAGGCGCCCGGTAGCGGCGTCGACAAGGGGCCGCGGCCCGGCGTGTCGTTCGGGCCGGGTGGGCCGATGGGCCCGCTCGGTGCGGCCGGCTGATCGTCATTATCCGGCTCGTAGGGCTCGTCCGAGCCGCCGTTCGGGCCCGGTGTCGTCCCGGCCGGCATCGGGGTGTCGCCCTTCAGGGCCGCCCGTGTGTAGGCTTCGTCACCGTCGATCTCGGCGAGTTTGCCGTCCGTGAAGTACAGGTTGAGCTCGCTCTTGCGCACGTCGGCGCGCGGGTCACGGTAATAGAACACGTAGTCCCAGCGATCGTTCTCGAAGCTGCTGTCGACCAGCGCCGTGCCCATCACGTATTCGACCTGGCGCTTGGTCATGCCGAGTTCGAGCTGGCTGACGTTCTCTTCGGTGACCACGTTGCCCTGAACCACCGGAACACGGAAAAAGACCGGCAGGCTGCACGCGGAAAGCGTGAGCAGCAGGACGAGCGCAGTGATTGACTTCATATGTAACAGGCCCCTGTTGGCGATCCGCATGATACGGCAGCCCTTTCAGTGCTGCCAAACGGCAGGCGATGGATCAGGCGCGCGCGGCCCGTTCGATCATGTCGGTGGCGTGCGCGCGCGTCTGGGCGGTGAGTTCGACGCCGCCCAGCATGCGCGCGATCTCCTCGATGCGCGCGTCGGGGTCGAGCGTCGAAATGCGAGTGGCGGTCTGGCCGGCGTCCACCTGCTTGGCCACATGCAGGTGATGTTCGGCCTGCGCGGCCACCTGCGGCAGATGGGTGACGCACAGGGACTGGCCGGCATCACCGAGGGCGCGCAGCTGCCGGCCGACGATCTCGGCCACGCCGCCGCCGATGCCGGTGTCCACCTCGTCGAACACGAGCGTGGGCACGCGCGTGCGGCTGGCGGCGACGACTTCGATCGCCAGGCTCACCCGCGAGAGTTCGCCGCCCGAGGCGACGCGCTCCAGCGGACGCGCGCTCTGGCCCGGATTGGCGGCGATGAGAAAATCGATCTCGTCCGTGCCGGTGGCGGCGGGGCGGTCCATTGCGTCGGGGGTAACCCGGACCTCGAACGTGCCTTCGGGCATGCCGAGCGTCCGGATGATGTCGGTGATCGCCGTACCCAGGCGCCCGGCAGCCTCGCGGCGCGCGGCGCTCAGCTCGGCCGCCGCCTCGGCGTAGGCCGCGGCCTGTCGCTCGGCGGTGGCCTTGAGTTCGGCCAGGCGCTCACCGGCGCCTTCGAGTTCGGCGAGCTCGGCGCCCAAACGCTGCGTGATCCCGGGTAGTTCCGCGGCATTGCAGTGATGCTTGCGCGCCAGATCCTGAATGCTGGCCAGCCGCTGTTCGACTTCGTGAAAACGCTGCGGGTCGATATCGAGCGTGTCGATGTGCTGGCGCAGCGTCTCGGCGGCCTCCTGGGTCTGGATACGGGCCGAGGTCGTGAGTTCGGCGATCGGCTCGAAGCCGGCGTCGATGGCGGCCAGCTCGTGGAGCAACCGTTCCGCGCCGCCGAGCTGGTCGGTGGCGGCGCCTTCCTCGGCCTCGAACAACAGCGCCAGCGCCCGCTGACCCTCGCCGATCAGACGTTCGGCGCTGGCCAGGCGTTTGTGCTCGGCCTCCAGCGCCTCGATCTCGTGCTCGCCCAGATCCAGCGCGGCCAGTTCGTCGACCTGATAGCGCAGCAGGTCGACGCGCATGTCGCCGGCATCGTCGACCTGTTCGATGCGCGCGATCTCGGCGCGCGTGGCCCGCAGCGCTTCGTAGGCGTCGCGCACGGCGACCCGGGCGGTCTCGTGCTCGCCGTACTCGTCGAGCAGGCGGCGCTGGTGCGCGCGCTTGAGCAACGACTGATGCGCGTGCTGGCCGTGGATGTCGACCAGCGTCTCCCCCAGTGCGCGCAGTTCGCGCACCGGCATGGGCGTGCCGTTGACCCAGCTTCGGCTGCGGCCCTCGCGGGCGACGACGCGCCGGATCACGCATTCGTCGTCCTCGTCGAGTTCGTGCGCCGCGAGCCATTCGCGGGCCGCCGGGGCGTCGTCGAGCCCGAAGCGGGCGCTGATGTCGGCGCGGTCGGCGCCCTCGCGCACGGCATCGGCGTCGGCGCGATCGCCGAGGATGAGGTTGAGCGCGTCCACGAGAATCGATTTGCCGGCGCCGGTCTCGCCGGATAGCACGGTCATGCCGCGATCGAACTCGACCTCGAGCTCGTCGATGATGGCGAAGTTGCGGATGGTGATCGCGGCGAGCATGAGGTCGCGCTCAGGCCCGCGGCAGCTGCTGGCCGCGGCCCCACTGCAGCTTGTTGCGCAGGATGTTGAAGTAGTCGTAGCCGGGCGGATGGATCAGCCGAAGATCGTGATCGCCACGCTCGATCAGCACCCGGTCCCCGGGCTCCAGCGGCTGGGTCACCTGGCCGTCGCTGGTGAACAGCGCAGCGCCGTCGTGGCCGTCGGCCACGCGCACCTCGACACGGTGGGCGGCGTCCACGATCAGCGGCCGGTCGGACAGGGTGTGCGGGCAGATCGGAACCATCGCCAGGGCGGCCATGTCCGGATGCAGCACCGGGCCGCCGCCGGACAGCGCGTAGGCCGTGGAGCCCGTCGGGGTGGCCACGACCATGCCGTCGGCGCGGTGATGGCTGATGAAGTCGCCGTTCATGTAGGTATCGAAATCGAGCACCCGGGCGAAGGCCTGATTGCGGACTACGCATTCGTTGAGTGCGGGAAAGACCTCGGGCTCGATATGGCCGTCCGCGCGCTGGATGCGCGCGCCCAGCATGAGCCGCGATTCGGCGATGTAGTGGCCGGCGAACACGTCGTCCAGGGTGGCGGCCATGTCGGCCGGAAGCACGTCCACCATGAAGCCCAGCCGGCCGAGGTTGACCCCGAGCAGCGGGGTGGCGTGGGCGGCCACGGTGCGCCCGGCATCCAGCAGGGTGCCGTCGCCGCCGACCACCACGATCAGATCGCAGGCCGCGCCCAGCGCGTCCCGCGGACAGGCCTCGACGTCGTCGCGCCCGTCGGCCTGCTCGGCGTCGGCGAGTACGCGCCGGCCGTGACGCGCCAGAACCGCGACGAGCGTATCCAGCGTGTCGCGCACGGTCTCGTCGTGGCGCTTGGCGAAGATGCCGATGGTTGCGAACTCGTGCGCCATGCGCAGCCGTTGGCCGACGGGTGAATGGCGTAAGCATTCACGCCTTGGGTCATATTTTCAACGTGCGCGTGTCGCCGATGTGCTTGAAAAGCCGGGAGCGAGCCCAATGGTGGAGCGCATCGAGGTCGCGCAGGGCGCTTCGCGCGACGATGTCATCAATCAGCGGGGATTTGTCATGACCCAGAACGATAGACCAGGCCAGGTCGATCCGGAACGCACACCCCACGGCGAACAGGATGCCGCTGCGGAGAACGCGCCGCAGCCGGATATCGAGAACGCCCAGACCGGCGCCGAGGACTACGTCGATACCGGCGAAGCGAGCGCCGACAGCCTCGCCGAGACCGACGAGCTGCAGGCCGAACTGGATCAGGCGCGGGCCGAGGCCGAGCAGTATCGCGATCAGGCGGTGCGGGCGGCCGCCGAGATGGAGAACGTGCGCAAGCGCGCACAGCGCGACGCCGAATCGGCGCGCAAATTCGCGATCGAGAAGTTCGCCGCCGATCTGCTCGGCGTGCGCGACAGTCTCGAACTGGGCCTCCAGGCGGCCGAGGAAGGCAACGGCGATTTCGACAAGCTCAAGGAAGGCATGGACATGACCAATCGCATGCTGGCCTCGAGCATGGAGAAGGCCGGCATCGAGGTGATCAACCCCGAGGGCGAGACCTTCGACCCCGAATACCACGAGGCCGTGTCGACCCAGCCCAGCGACGAGCTGCCCCCGAACAGCGTGGCCAGCGTCATGCAGAAGGGGTACACGCTCAACGGCCGCGTGCTGCGCGCCGCGATGGTGACCGTGGCCAAGCCGACCGGCGACAAATAGGCCGTGCCGGGCGCCCGGCGCTTGAAAAGCAGGCCGCGGCGCCCCAGATCGAAGTGCAAGTTGAGTTGAAAAAGACGCTGCCAATGCAGCGCGAATCAGAGGGAATCAGACATGGGTAAGATTATCGGTATCGATCTCGGCACCACGAACTCGTGCGTGGCCGTGCTCGAAGGCGATCAGCCGAAGGTGATCGAGAACGCGGAAGGCGAGCGCACGACCCCCAGCGTCGTCGCCTTCACCGATGACGACCAGACGCTCGTCGGCCGTCCGGCCAAGCGCCAGGCGGTGACCAATCCGAACGACACGCTGTACGCGATCAAGCGTCTGATCGGTCGCACCTTCGACGATCCGACCACGCAGAAAGACATCGACACGGTGCCCTACAAGATCGTCAAGGCGGACAACGGCGACGCCTGGGTCGAGGCCGCCGGCAAGAAGATGGCGCCGCCGGAAATCTCGGCGAAAGTGCTGCAGAAGATGAAGGCCACCGCCGAGGACTATCTCGGCGAGAAGGTCACCGAAGCGGTGATCACGGTGCCGGCCTACTTCAACGACAGCCAGCGCCAGGCGACCAAGGACGCCGGCCGCATCGCGGGTCTCGACGTCAAGCGCATCATCAACGAGCCGACCGCGGCCGCGCTGGCCTATGGCCTGGACAAGAAGGGCGGCGACAAGAAGATCGCGGTCTATGACCTGGGCGGCGGTACCTTCGACATCTCGATCATCGAGGTGGCCGAGGTCGACGGCGAGCACCAGTTCGAAGTGCACGCCACCAACGGCGACACCTTCCTCGGCGGCGAGGACTTCGACAACAAGATCATCGATCACATCGCCGACGAGTTCGAGAAGGAGCAGGGCGTCGACCTGCGCAAGGACAAGCTGGCCCTGCAGCGGCTCAAGGAAGCCGCAGAGAAGGCGAAGATCGAGCTCTCCTCGACGCAGCAAACCGAGGTCAACCTGCCGTACGTGACGGCCGATCAGTCGGGTCCGAAGCACCTGAACATGAAGATCACCCGGGCCAAGCTCGAGAGCCTGGTCGAGGATCTGGTCGCCCGTACGATCGACCCGTGCCGGACCGCGCTCAAGGATTCGGGCATGAAGGCCTCGGACATCGACGACGTGATTCTCGTCGGCGGCCAGACCCGCATGCCGGCCGTGCAGGAAGCGGTCAAGAGCTTCTTCGGCAAGGACGCCCGCAAGGACGTCAACCCGGACGAGGCCGTGGCCGTGGGCGCCGCCATTCAGGGGTCGGTCCTGTCGGGCGACACCAAGGACGTGCTGCTGCTGGACGTGACGCCGCTGAGCCTCGGCATCGAGACCCTGGGCGGCAAGATGACCAAGCTCATCGACAAGAACACGACCATTCCGACCCGCAAGTCGGAGACGTTCTCGACCGCCGAGGACAACCAGCCGGCCGTGACCGTGCACGTGCTCCAGGGCGAGCGCGAGCAGGCTTCGGCTAACAAGTCGCTGGGCCGCTTCGATCTGTCGGATATCCCGCCGGCACCGCGCGGCACGCCGCAGATCGAGGTCACCTTCGACCTCGACGCCAACGGCATCCTTAACGTCTCGGCCAAGGACAAGGCCACCGGCAAGGAGCAGTCGATCCAGATTCGCGCCTCCTCCGGTCTGTCCGACGAAGAGGTCGAGCAGATGGTCAAGGACGCCGAGGCGCACGCCGAGGAAGACGCCAAGTTCAACGAGCTGATCGAGGCGCGCAACCAGGCGGATGGTCTGATCCACGGCATCGAAAAGTCCATGCGTGATCTCGGCGACAAGGTCACCGAGGACGAGAAGAAGCCGATCGACGACGCCATCGCCGAACTGCGCGAGGCGCTCGAGGGCGACGACAAGGACGACATCGAGGCCAAGACGCAGAAGCTGTCCGAAGCCTCCGCGCCGGTCATGGAAAAGGCCTACAGCCAGAGTGGCGAGGCCGAAGGCGGCGCCGAGGACGGCGAGCAGACCAAGCAGAGCTCGCAGGACGATTCGGACGACGTGGTCGACGCGGACTTCGAGGAAGTCAAGGACGACGACAAGAAGTCGGGCACCAACAACTCGTAGGTCCCCGACGCGTCGAGGCTTGAAGCGCCGGGGCAGCGCCATGCGTTGCCCCGGTATTTTTTGATACCGGGCTTTCTCCATTATGGCGAAACGCGATTATTACGACGTGCTGGGTGTGTCCAAGGGCGCATCCAAGGACGACATCAAGAAGGCTTATCGTCGGCTGGCGATGAAGAACCATCCGGACCGCAATCCGGATGACACCGAGGCGGAGGCGCGCTTCAAGGAGGCTTCGGAAGCCTATGAAGTGCTCTCCGACGACCAGAAGCGTCAGGCCTACGACCAGTTCGGCCATGCCGGGCTGGGCGGCGCCAGCGGTGGCGGCGGCGGTCCCGGCGCCGGGGCCGGCGGCTTCGGCGACATCTTCGGCGATATCTTCTCCGATATCTTCGGCGGTGGCATGGGCGGCGGTCGCTCGCGCGCTTCCCGCGGGGCCGATCTGCGCTATGACCTGGATCTCGATCTGGAGACCGCCATCGAGGGCGATACCGTCGAGATCCGCATCCCCACGCTGGAGCAGTGCGAGGGCTGCGGCGGCGACGGCGCGGAACCCGGATCGCCCGTGGACACCTGCGGCACCTGCCAGGGCATGGGTCAAGTCCGGATCCAGCAGGGCTTCCTGTCGATCCAGCAGACCTGCCCGGATTGCCACGGGTCCGGCAACAAGGTGCGCAATCCCTGCCGCAAATGCGGGGGCGAAGGGCGCCGCCAGTCCTCGAAGACGCTGTCGGTCAAGGTGCCGCCGGGCGTGGACAACGGCGACCGGATCCGGCTGTCCGGCGAGGGCGAGGCCGGCGAGATGGGCGGCCCCACGGGCGATCTGTACGTACAGATCAACGTCAAGCCGCACGAGTTCTTCGTCCGCGACGGCAACAACCTGCGCGCGAATGTGCCGGTCGACATGATCACCGCCGCGCTCGGCGGCGATATCGACGTGCCCACGCTCAAGGGCAAGGTGTCGTTGCGGGTGCCGGCCGAGACCCAGTCCGGCAAGACCTTCCGCCTGCGCGGCAAGGGCGTGCAGTCGGTGCGGACCTCGTCGCCGGGCGATCTGCTGGTCAAGGTCAGCGTGGAAACGCCGGTCAATCTCAACGCCAAGCAGAAGAAGATGCTCGAGGAGCTGCAGGAATCGCTCGAGGCGAGCGGCCGCAGCCACAGTCCGGCGACGACCTCTTGGCTGGACAAGGCCAAGCGCTTCTTTGGCGAGCATCTGGGCTAGAGCGAGGAGTTCGACATGGCGAAACCGGTGAAGGTCGCGATCAACGGGGCGGCCGGTCGGATGGGGCGTGAACTCGTCATCGCCTGTCTGCGCAACGAGGCGCTCGCGCTCGCCGCCGCCTTCGAGGCCCCGGGCAGCGAGGCCATCGGCCGGGACGCCGGCCGGCTGGCCGGCGCGGACGATGCGGGCGTGGCGGTGGATTCGGCCGCCGACCGCGGCGATCGTGACTTCGACGTGCTGGTGGATTTCACCCGCCCCGCGCCGTGTGTCGAAGCGCTCGGCGACTGCGTGGCGGCCGGTGCGGCCATCGTCATCGGTACGACGGGTTTCGACGACACGCAGCTCGAACGCATCGATGCGGCCGCCGAACGCATCGCCGTGGTGATGGCGCCGAACTTCAGTGCCGGCGTCAACTTGTCGCTTAAACTGCTTGAAATGGCAGCGAAAGCACTCGGGGATTCGTTCGACATCGAAGTGCTCGAGGCGCACCACCGACACAAGGTCGACGCCCCCTCCGGCACGGCGTTGCGCATGGGCGAGGTGCTGGCCGAGGCGACCGGGCGCGAGCTGTCCGACTGCGCCGTCTATGCCCGCCAGGGCCATACCGGAGAGCGCGAGCGCGGCACCATCGGTTTCCAGACCCTGCGCGGCGGCGACATCGTCGGCGAGCATACGGTACTGTTCGCGGGCGACGGCGAACGGCTGGAGATCACGCACAAGGCCTCGTCACGGCAGACCTTTGCCGGCGGGGCCATGCGCGCGGCCGGCTGGGCCGCGTCGCGTCCGCCGGGCCGCTACGACATGAACGACGTGCTGGGTATCGCCGAACGGGCGGACTGAAGCCCGCGATTGCACCGCACCGGCTGGCGAGAGCGCCGGCGAGCGGCTATACTCTCGCCGCCTGCGGCCATGCCGGCACTGCCCAGAACACAGCGTCACGGAGTCATTGTTGCGCCCGACAGCCCTGCTTGCGCTTGAAGACGGTAGCCTCTTTCATGGACGCGCCATCGGTGCCACCGGCACCACCGTCGGCGAGGTCGTCTTCAACACCGCGATGACCGGTTATCAGGAGATCCTGACCGACCCGTCCTACCGTCAGCAGATGGTCACGCTGACCTATCCGCATATCGGCAATACCGGCGCCAACGCCGAGGACGTCGAATCGGATCGCGTCCAGGCCGCCGGCTTGATCGTTCGCGAGGTGCCGCGTGCGCCCAGCAACTGGCGTACCGACGGCGGCCTGATGGCCTATCTCGAGTCCAACGGCGTGGTCGGCATCGGCGACATCGATACCCGTCGCCTCACGCGCCTGCTGCGCGAAAAAGGGGCGCAGAACGGCTGCATCATGGCGGGCGAGGGCGTCGACGAGGCGGCGGCACTGGCCGCGGCGCGCGATTTCCCGGGCCTGAAGGGCGCGGACCTCGCGGCCGAGGCCGGCACCCGCGAACGCTACGACTGGGACCAGCCCAGCTGGGTCGGGCCGAACGACACGCACGTGCCGGCGACGCCGACCCATCACGTCGCCGTCTACGACTACGGCGTGAAGTACAACATCCTGCGCCGTCTGGTCGACTGCGGCGCGCGCGTCACCGTGGTGCCGCCGCGCACGCCGCTGGCGGACGTGATGGCGCTGGGTGTGGACGGCGTGCTGCTGGCCAACGGGCCGGGCGATCCGGAGCCCTGCGATTACGCGATCGCCACCTGCCGTGAGCTGATCGAACGCGGCGTGCCGACGCTCGGCATCTGTCTCGGCCACCAGATACTCGGGCTCGCCGCGGGTGGCCGCAGCCTGAAGATGAAGTTCGGTCATCACGGGGCCAACCATCCGGTGATGGACGTGAACACCGGCGAGGTGCTCATCACGAGCCAGAACCACGGCTTCGCCGTGGACGAGGCCAGCCTGCCGGACACTGTTCGCGTGACTCACCGTTCGTTGTTCGACCAGACGCTGCAGGGCATCGAGATCATCGACAAACCGGTGTTCTCGTTCCAGGGCCACCCGGAGGCCAGCCCGGGCCCGCACGACGTGTCGCCGCTGTTCGCGCGCTTCATGCGCACGATGGAGTCGCATCGACCCGCCGGCTGAATGCTGTGGAATCAGCATCAGAAACATGACGCAACCGATTGAACCGAAAGCGTAGTCGACAGGGCGTGCCCGAGGCGCGCCCGCGCTGAAAACGAGCACCCAAGCCATGCCGAAACGCGAAGACATCCGGACCATCCTGATCATCGGCGCCGGGCCGATCGTCATCGGCCAGGCCTGCGAGTTCGACTACTCCGGCATGCAGGCCTGCAAGGCGCTCAAGGACGAGGGCTTCCGGGTCGTGCTGGTGAATTCGAATCCGGCCACGATCATGACCGACCCGGAGACGGCCGACGCGGTCTACGTCGAACCCATCACCTGGCGCACCGTCGAGCGCGTCATCGAAGCCGAGAAGCCCGATGCGCTGCTGCCGACCATGGGCGGTCAGACCGCGCTGAACTGCGCGCTCGATCTGTTCAACAACGGCGTGCTCGCCAAGCACGGCGTGGAGATGATCGGCGCCTCGCGCGATGCCATCGACATGGCCGAGGATCGCAACGCCTTCCGCGAGGCAATGACCGAGATCGGCCTCGCGACCCCCGAATCCGCGGTGGTGCACTCGGCGGCCGAAGCCGAGGCGGTACAGGCGCGGATCGGCTTCCCGCTGATCATGCGGCCGTCGTTCACGCTGGGCGGCACCGGCGGCGGGATCGCCTACAACCGCGAGGAATTCGACGATCTGCTCGCGCGCGGCCTGGAGCTGTCGCCGACCAACGAAGTGCTGCTCGAACAGAGCGTGCTCGGCTGGAAGGAATATGAGATGGAGGTCGTGCGTGACCACGCCGACAACTGCATCATCATCTGTGCGATCGAGAACGTCGACGCCATGGGCGTGCATACCGGCGACTCGATCACGGTCGCACCGGCTCAGACGCTGACGGACAAGGAATATCAGGTCATGCGCGACGCCTCGCTGGCCTGCCTGCGCAAGATCGGTGTGGATACCGGCGGCTCGAACGTGCAGTTCGCCATCAACCCCGCCGACGGCAAGATGATCATCATCGAGATGAACCCGCGCGTGTCGCGCTCCTCGGCGCTGGCCTCGAAGGCGACCGGCTTTCCGATCGCCAAGGTCGCGGCCAAGCTGGCCGTCGGCTACACGCTGGACGAGCTCAACAACGAGATCACGGGCGGCGCGATGCCGGCCTCGTTCGAGCCGTCCATCGACTATGTCGTCACGAAGATGCCGCGGTTCACCTTCGAGAAGTTTCCGGCCGCGGACAATCGCCTGACCACGCAGATGAAATCGGTCGGCGAGGCGATGGCGATCGGGCGCAACTTCCAGGAGTCGCTGCACAAGGCGATGCGCAGTCTCGAGATCGGTTCGGACGGTTTCGAGCCGAAGTTCGATGATGTGACGACGAGCGCCGTGCAGGACACGCTGCGCAGCGAGCTCTCCACCCCGCGTGCCGAGCGGCTGTGGTACGTGGGTGACGCCTTCCGCGCGGGCTTGTCGCTGGCCGAGGTGCATCGACTCACGCACATCGACCCGTGGTTTCTGGATCAGATCGCCGAGATCATCGAGATGGAGATGGCCCTGTCCACCTCCACGCTCGCGGATCTCGATGCGCAGACGCTGCGGGCCTACAAGCGCAAGGGCTTCTCCGACCTGCGTCTGGCCGACCTGCTCGGCTGTGACGAATTCGCCGTGCGTCGGATGCGCCTGCAGCACGACATCGTGCCGGTCTACAAGCGCGTCGATTCCTGCGCGGCCGAGTTCCCGACCGCGACCGCCTATCAGTACTCCTCCTATGACGAGGAAAGCGAGGCCAATCCCTCGAATCGCGACAAGATCATGGTGCTGGGCGGCGGGCCCAACCGCATCGGCCAGGGCATCGAGTTTGACTACTGCTGCGTCCATGCCGCGCTCGCCATGCGCGACGACGGCTACGAAACGATCATGGTCAACTGCAATCCGGAGACCGTGTCGACCGACTACGACACCTCGGACCGGCTCTACTTCGAGCCGCTGACCTTCGAGGACGTCATGTCGATCATCGACGTGGAAAAGCCCAAGGGCGTGATCGTGCAGTACGGCGGCCAGACGCCGCTCAAGCTCGCTCGCCGTCTGGAGGCCGCCGGCGCGCCCATCATCGGCACCGCACCGGATTCGATCGACCTGGCCGAGGATCGCGACCGCTTCCTCAATCTGGTCAACAAGCTCGGCCTCAAGCAGCCGGCCAACCGTTCCGCGCGCTCCGAGGCCGAGGCCATGCGCCTGGCCGAGGAGGTCGGCTTTCCCATGGTCGTGCGGCCG
Organism: Salinisphaera orenii subsp. orenii MK-B5; assembly: GCF_003788635.1. Classification (GTDB taxonomy): domain Bacteria; phylum Pseudomonadota; class Gammaproteobacteria; order Nevskiales; family Salinisphaeraceae; genus Salinisphaera; species Salinisphaera orenii. The sequence goes on along the minus strand of NZ_AYKH01000006.1, from coordinate 4,600 downwards.
TCCTACGTGTTGGGCGGCCGCGCCATGGAGATCGTCTACGAGCCGGAGGATCTGCAGCAGTACATGACCGCGGCGGTGAAGGTCTCGCCGGATTCGCCGGTGCTGCTGGACCGTTTCCTCGAGGATGCGATCGAGCTGGACGTGGACGCGATCTGCGACGGCAGCGACGTGTTCATCGGCGGCATCATGGAACACATCGAGCAGGCCGGCGTGCATTCGGGCGATTCGGCCTGCAGCCTGCCGCCGTACAGCCTGGGCGCCGAGGTCCTCGACGAGGTACGGCGCCAGACCGCGGCGCTGGCGCGCGGGCTGTCGGTGGTCGGCCTGATGAACGTGCAGTTCGCGATCCGTGGCGGCGACGTCTACCTGCTGGAGGTCAATCCGCGCGCCTCGCGCACCGTGCCGTTCGTGTCCAAGGCCACCGGCGTGCCGCTGGCCAAGATCGCGGCTCGCTGCATGGCCGGCAAGACGCTGGCCGAGCAGAACGTCGGTGCCGAGCGCGTGATCGAGCATTTCGCGGTCAAGGAGGCGGTGTTCCCGTTTTCCAAGTTTCCGACCGTCGATCCGCTGCTGGGCCCCGAAATGAAGTCCACCGGCGAGGTCATGGGCGTGGGCCGGACCTTCGGCGAGGCGTTCGCCAAGTCGCAGCTGGCCAGCGGCGTCGGACTTCCGGAGGGCGGCACCGCGCTGATCACCGTGCGCGACGCCGACAAGCCCCATGCGGTACGTCTCGCGCGCGAGCTGGTGGCGGCCGGCTTCGATCTGGTGGCCACCCGTGGCACGGCGGCCGTGATCGAGGCCGAGGGCATCGCGGTGGCGCGCGTGAACAAGGTCAAGGAAGGGCGCCCGCACATCGTGGACATGATCAAGAACGGCGAGATCCAGCTCGTGGTCAACACCACCGAAGGCAAGCGCGCGATCGAGGAGTCGCGTTCGATCCGCATCACGGCGCTGCGCTACAAGGTGGCCTACTTCACGACGATCGCGGGCGCCCAGGCCACCTGCACCGCGCTCACCGACGATCGCCACGGCCGCGTCTACGCCCTGCAGGCATTGCAGGATGCGATCGCGGTCTGAGTCGGGGCGGTGAGAAAATCTGCGGCGAAGCCGCTATAATGTGGGCAAACGAAAACCGAACTGAACGTTATTTCCGACACGATTGACCCGGCCTCGAAAGAGGTCCGCTTCCGCTCTCCGTTCAAGGAAGACGGCGCCGACATTCTCCAGCTCGTTCGCGATACGGGCGTGCTCGACGTCAATTCCGTCTATGCCTATCTGCTCGTGGGCGAGCACTACTCGCAGACGAGCGTGGTCGCCGAGGTCGGCGACCAGCTGGCCGGTTTCATATCGGCCTACTGCCCGCCGAGCAAACCGGACACGGTGTTCGTGTGGCAGGTGGGCGTCGCCGAGGCCGGCCGCGGCCGCGGCCTGGCCACGCGCATGCTCTACGAGATCCTCAAGCGACCGGCCTGTTCGCACGTGCGCTATCTCGACACCACCGTGGGGCCGACCAACGAGGCGTCCATGGCGCTCTTCCGCGGCTTCGCCGCCAAGCTCGACACCCGGTGCGAAGAGGAGGAGCTGTTCGCCAGCGAACTGTTCGGCGATCACGAAAGCGTCGACGGCGAACCCCACGAGCCCGAAATTCTCTTCCGTATCGGCCCCTTCGATACCGCGGCGATCCGCGAGTCGGCCGAATAGGACATTCATCCGAGCAGTCGCTCAGGAGCAAGTTATGGAAACCATCAATCGTCTCGAATCCGAAGTGCGCGGGTACGTGCGTGGCTTCCCGACGGTCTTCACGACCGCCAAGGGCAACCGCATGACCGACGAGAACGGCGACGTCTATCTCGATTTCTTCGGCGGCGCCGGCGCGCTCAACTACGGCCACAACGACGAAGTGATGAAGAAAGCCCTGCTGGATTACATCCAGGGCGACAACATCTGCCACGGTCTGGACATGGCGACCGCGGAGAAAGTCAATTTCCTCGAGACTTTCGAGGAAGTGATCATGAAACCGCGGGGCATGGACTACAAGATCCAGTTTCCGGGGCCGACCGGCACCAACGCCGTGGAAGCCGCACTCAAGCTGGCCCGCAAGGTCAAGGGCCGCAGCGGCGTGCTGTGCTTCACCGACGGCTATCACGGCATGACGCTGGGGGCGCTCGCGGTGACCGGCAATTCCGCCAAGCGCGGCGGCGCCGGGGTCGATCTGCAGGACACGCACTCGCTGCCGTTCTGCGACTATTTCCGCGATGGCCGCGACACCGCCGCCGATCTCGAGTACATGCTCAAGGACGGCTCCAGCGGGCTTGAAAAGCCGGCCGCCGTGATCCTCGAGACCGTACAGGGCGAGGGCGGCATCAACGTGGCGAGTGACGAGTGGCTGCGCGAGATCGAGCGCATCTGCCGCGAGCACGACATGCTGCTGATCGTCGATGACATCCAGGCCGGCGTCGGCCGTACCGGCCCGTTCTTCTCGTTCGAGCCCTCGGGCATCAAGCCGGACATCATCACCGTGTCCAAGTCGCTGTCCGGCTTCGGCCTGCCGCTGGCGATCACCATGATCCGCCCGGATCTGGATATCTGGGAGCCCGGCGAGCACAACGGCACGTTCCGTGGCAACAACCACGCCTTCGTGACGGCCGTCGCCGCGATCAATCACTACTGGCGCGACGACGCCTTCGAGAAGGAGATCCTGCGCAAGGGCGAGCACATGCGCGAACGCCTGAACGAGATCGTGGATCGCCATCCCGGCTTCAACGCCGAGGTGCGTGGCCGCGGCATGTTCATCGGTGTCGACTGCGAGATCGCCGAGATCGCCGACGAGATCGCGGCCGAGTGCTTCAATCGCAAGCTGCTTTTGGAGACCGCCGGCCCCCGTGACAGCGTGATCAAGTTCATGCAGGCCGTGAACACCAGCGACGCCGATATCGACGAAGGTCTGGATATCGTCGCCGACGCGGTTCAAGCGGTCCTCGACAAGCACGGGCTGACACAGGGTGCGGCCTGAGATCTCGAGGCGCGTCGCAGCCTGAGGCGCGTGCTGTAGGATACATTGGTGTCGATCACCTCAAGACGCTAGGAGTCCCGATGAAGATTGTGCGTACCGAAGACCTGCGCGGCACCGACCGCGAGGTCGTCAGCCCGGACGGCTGGACCAGCGTGCGTTGGCTGCTGGCCAGCGACGGCATGGGTTTTTCGTTTCACGAGACCACGTTCCCGCCCGGACTCGAGTTCGACATGTGGTACAAGTACCACTACGAAGCCGTGTTCTGTTATCAGGGCGAGGGCACGCTCGTGAACCGCGATACCGGCGAAGAGCACAAGATCGAGCCGGGTACGGTGTATGCGCTCGACAACCACGATCGGCATACGCTCAAGGCCAAGACCGAGCTCAAGCTGGTCTGCGCCTTCAACCCGCCGGTCACCGGTCGCGAGATCCACGACGAGGACGGCGCCTACGTTCCGCCGCAGGATCAGTAGGCGGCGCGCGCCGATGCGCTGACACGCGTCACGACCCCGGTCCGCGGACCGGGGTTTTTTTTGCCGCGAGCCGGCCGGTCCTCGGCCGCGGCGTCCATCGGCAGGGAGCCCGAACATGCGTTCGACGCCAACCCCGCTGCTCGTCGCCGGACTCGTGCTGGCGACGCTGTTTGCACTGAATTCGTTCCCTCAGCTGACGTCCGTTCTGCTGCTCGTGTTCTCGGGCGTCATTCTCGCCGTGCTCCTGGATGCGGCGACCCAGGCGATGCAGCGCGTTCTGCCGGGCGGTCGCGTGCCGGCCTATGCGGCGACCCTGGCAGCGATCACACTCATGTTCGTGTTGATCGCGCTGTGGATCGGGCCCCGGATCGATCAGGAGATTCCGCGACTGATCGAGCGCATGCCGGAAGCCTGGGACAGCCTGCGCGCGCGCGTGAACAACTTCGAGATGCTGCGCGGCGCGCTCGATGACACGGCCCAGCCGATCGAGTGGTTCGCGCGCGGCACCCATGTCTTCAGCGTCGTGTCGTCCACGTTCGGCGGCATCTTCAACCTGTTCGTGGTGATCTTCGTCGGCATCTACGCCGCCGCGTCACCGCGGCGTTACCTGTCGCTCGGCCGCGATCTGATGTCGCGCGAGAGCCGGGACAAGCTGGGCGTCGTGGCGCGGGAGCTCGCCCACGAGCTTCGGCTGTGGCTGCTCGGTCGCGGCCTGTCGATGGCGATTGTTGGCATCGCGACCGGTATCGGCCTGTTCGTGATGGACGTCTCGCTCGCGTTCACGCTCGGTCTCTGGGCCGGGCTGGTCTCGTTCGTGCCCTATATCGGGCCCCTGATCGGCGTGGTGCCTGCGCTGCTGATCGCGGCGGTCGAGTCGCTCGGACTGGCCGGCTGGGTGCTGTCGCTCTATATCGTGATCCAGGCCTTCGAAAGCACGGTGCTCACGCCGCTCATCCAACAGCGTGCGATCGCGCTGCCGCCGGTGGTTCTGATCTCGGCCCAGCTCGTTGGCGGCGTGCTCATGGGCCCGCTCGGCGTGCTGCTGGCCGCACCCATGGTGCTGACCGGCGCGGTCACCACGCGCGTACTGCGCGCGGCCGATCGATCAGACGGT
>NZ_AYKH01000005.1 GCF_003788635.1 Salinisphaera orenii subsp. orenii MK-B5 | reverse complement strand
GCGGCCCGGCCCCGGCGCAGGATTGGAAGCCGGCGAGCCTGTCGCCCGAGTTGGACAAGTCCAATACCACGGAAACGCTGAAAGCCGCGAGAGCGTCCGTTATGGCCGCCTACGGCGTCCTGCCCGCACTGGTGAACGAGAACGTCACCGGCCCGGCTGTACGCGAGGCACAGCGTCACTTGGCGCAATGGCAGTTACAGCCCATCGCCAAGATGATCGCCAACGAGGCGGCGGCGAAGTTCGAGACCACGGCGAATATCGACGTGCTGGAACCGTTGCAGGCATTTGATGCGGGTGGCCGCGCCCGCGCTCTGTCCGGCGTGATTCAGGGCTTGGCCCAAGCCAAGGAGTCCGGTCTGTCGGAGGAGCAGATCAACGCGGCCTTGGCCTTCTCCGGCGTGGATACGTCGATCGGTCAGTGAGTACCCCGGCTAGCGGGGCCGGCGGATGCCGGGTAGCTAGTAGCGGTTTTAGTCGGGAGTCACCGTTTCATAGGAAGTAACCCCGACGGCCGGCGGCGCAAATGCACATCCTTGGGATGGCTCCTCGCGCGCGCGGTCGGCATAGCCCCTGTCGGCGGTGCCGGTGGGGGCTTTTTGTGTCTACCGGTAGAGCCCGGAACGTGGCCCACGTCCATTGCGGTGCGGTATTGCTGGCGCGTCATGCCAGCATCTTCGGCGGCTTGTCTGCGGCTAACCGGGTTATCGCCAACCCGGTTATCTGTTCGAGGCCCACCCTTGCTTTCCGGAAACTGCTTCAACAACTCTTGCGCCCGGCGAATCGCCCGTGCCTGAATCCGATCGGCATGCTTACGCAGCGGCGTAAGGAGGTTTGGGAAGCGATGCAGGCGGAGGAGGTTTCGAGTCAAGTTGACCCGAAACCCAATGGCCGGCCACAAGAGTTTGCGTCCGCAACTGCCGAGACCACCCCGCACGCGCGCGCGAGTTGTGGCTCGGCAGCGCAATCGCCCTGCGAATCGGGCGATGCTAAAAGCCGATGATTCCCTTACACAACACTTACGCAATAAAAAAGGGACTAGCCTATTAAGCTAAGTCCCTGTTTTAACTGGTGGAGCCGGGCGGAATCGAACCGCCGACCTTCGCATTGCGAACGCGACGCTCTCCCAACTGAGCTACGGCCCCTTTTTCTGGCTCACCTGCCGGCGAGCGAGCGGCGTATGATAGCAGCCTTATGTCTGTTGCCAACCCCTTGCCCGCCGATTCGCGGCAAACGATCGCGCCGGCCGACGTGGCGATCGTCGTCTTCGCCAGAGCCCCGCGCCCCGGCCGCTGCAAGACCCGGCTCGCCGCCGCCGTCGGCGCACGCCGGGCGGCACGCATCTACCACGCGCTGCTGAGCCGGGCCGTGGCCGCGGCAAGCGAAACCGCGGCCGACCATGTCTATCTGGCCTGTGCGCCGGACACGCGGGATGCCCGCCTGCACGCCCTGGCGCATCGGCACGGCGCCACCCGTCTCCGCCAGCCGGATGGCGACCTGGGCGAGCGTATGCACGCGGCGGCCCGGCACGTTCTGCGTCGCCATGCCGCGGTGGTGCTCCTTGGAAGCGACCAGCCGATACTGGACGACGGCTGGTTCAGCGATGCCGTCGCTACCCTGCAGCGGCCGGGGCGCGCGTGGCTTGCGCCCACGTGCGACGGCGGCTACTGGGCGCTGGGGCTGCGGCACGCCGAGGCGCGGCCGTTCCGCGGACCGGCGTGGAGCACATCTCGGGTGGCGGCCCAGACTGAGCAACGCCTGCGCCGCTGCGGCTGGGCTGTCGATCGATACCCGCAACGGCGCGACATCGACCATGGCCGCGACTGGCAACGGCTGTCCGGCCCGACGAAACACCTGCTGGCGCGTCGGGCCGTCCGCCCGCGGGCCGAGGAGTTCAGCCGGCGTCGTTCGAATCCGCGGCGTTGTCAGCGCGCGCCTGGCGAACGCTGCTGAAGTAGCGATCCAGCCAGCCGTTGAGATCACGCCACATGCGTTTGAGCTCGGCATCGCCGGGCGGCTTGCGCGCGTGATCGAGCTCGACGGTGATGACCGGAATGCTGTTCATACGGGCGCCGAAGTTGCCGAGCGAGCCCGGGTACACACCCAGCTGGTTGAGATCGAGCCGGCCGAGTTTGCGCGGCGCGGGAAAATCGCCGTCATAGTCGAGTACCCCGTACGGCGCATGCAGCGAGATGATCACGTCCGGACGAAACGAGCGGATCTGCTCGACCAGCCACTCGTTCTCGGGCTCGCCGCCCGGATTCTCACCGGGGTAGCGCCGTTTCTCGAACCCGACGCGCCGCCAGTAGGCGCGCGATTTTTCGTGCCAGTCCGGGGTGGGCAGGTTTCGATTGAGATCAACGCCGTTGGCGTTGAGACGCGTGGCCGGCTCGTGAAAGACGCCATCCGGGTTGAGCGTCGGTGCGACGTGCCAGTCGTAACGGGTGCCCTCTTCCGCCATCAGTTCCATCCAGCCGAACACCGTGCCGATCGAACTGGGCTCGTCGCCGTGCGTGGCACTGATCAGCAGAACACGACCGGCAGCCGGCCCCGAGCTGGCCGCGATCTCGCGCATGATCAGCGGCCGGCCCTCGACCGAGCGGCCGCCGGTGTCACGGTAGGCATCGCTCATGCATTCGGGCGACGACACACCGACCACTCGCGCATCGAGCTGCCTGCACCAGTCCACGACAGCCTGGCTGCGCGGCGGCGGCGACAGTCGGGCGGTTTCCACCAGGCCGAGAGCGCCCTCGCGCGAGAGCGCGTTCGCCAGCTCGCCCTCGCCTTTCCGGCCGCCGTCGCCAGATGCCGCCTTGTCGACGCCATCGGCCGCCGGCACCGGAATGATCTCGGGGGCTTCGGGGCCGCCGTCGCCCGACGCGGCGACGCGCCGATCACTCGTCTGATCTGCGTCATCGTCGCCGTCGCGCGCCGATTCGGCCCGGTCATCCGCTGCCGGGGCGCCTGCCGTCCCTGCCGAGGCCGGCGCCTCGACGATCCGCGTATCCGCCGATTCCGCCGCGGGCGCGTCACGCTCGGCGTCGGCCGACGACGCCGCCCCGCCGGTCTGCTCCGAGCCGGGTGTCCGCTGCGCATCGGCGATCCGGTCATCGCCCGCATCACCGCCCGGCGGCGTCGACCAGCGCTCAGTCAGCATCACCGCGACCGCGGCGACAAGCACCAGGCTCGCGAGCCAACCGAGCGCGAGCAGGCCCGGCCGCCGCCCCATGCCGTGCATGCTCTTGATCTCGTTCCCCGTACGGAACCACCGCTTTCCCATGTCGCCCCTGTCGTGTCTCTAGCCGTGGCGTTGCTGCGCCCGGGCCGTGCTCTCGTCGAGCGCATCGGTCAGGAACCGGTACGCCTCGTCGACCGTGTCCGCGCAATAGAACAGGTCCAGATCTGTATCGGCAATCAGACCGAGTTCCACAAACACGTCGAAGTTGATAAGACGCTGCCAGAAGTCGCGACCGTAGAGCACCACCGGAATCCGCGGCTGCTTGCCCGTCTGGATGAGCGTGAGCATTTCGAACAGCTCGTCCATGGTGCCGAAACCGCCGGGAAAAATGATCAGTCCCTTGGCGATGTTCATGAACCAGAACTTGCGCATGAAGAAATACTTGAACTCGAAGTTCAGCTGGTCGCTGACATAGGGGTTCGCTCCCTGTTCGTGCGGCAGTTCGATGTTGTAGCCCATCGACAGGTCGCGATCGACATCCGCCGCGCCGCGGTTGGCGGCCTCCATGATGCCGGGCCCGCCGCCCGTGCAGATGTAGTAGTGGTCGCACGGGGCATGTGTGTCCTTGGTCCAGCGGGCCATGCGAGCGGCAAGGGATCGCGCCTCGCTGTAGAAATCGACCGACTCGGCCACCGGGTCCTTGTCGTGCGGACGCAGACGCGCCGACCCCCAGAAGATCAGCGCCCGGTTGACCTCGAGCTTCGCGAGTCGGGTCCGGGGTTCGAGATATTCCGAGAGCACGCGTATCGGACGCGCCTCGTCGCTGAGCATGAACTCGGCATCGTTGTAGGCCTTGGTCATCGAAGCCCCTAGAATCGAAAAGATGGAGTGTCGAAAGCGTCGTTCGCGCGAGTATATCAGCGCGTTCAGAGGCCCCGGGGCGCGTCACGTGCTGTATGTTTCAAACAGTGGTTGAAATGTCGCCTCGCGGACCTATTCATCAGGTCAAGCGATACGCGGCACGAAAAGACAGGCCGCGACCGAACAGGAGAAATCCCGAATGCGTATGGACAAGCTGACCAGCAAACTGCAGTCGGCGCTCGGCGAGGCCCAGAGCCTGGCGGTGGGCCGCGATCACAACGAAATACAGCCACAGCATCTGCTGACGGCCCTGCTCGACGCCGAGGGCGGCACCGTGCGGCCGCTGCTCGACGGCGCCGGGCTCGACGTACGGGCGATCCGCAATCAGTTGCTCAAGAGCCTCGACGATCTGCCGACCGTGGCGGATGCCAGCGGCGACGTCAGCCCCGGCCAAGCGCTGATGCGGGTGCTCAATCTGGCCGACAAGCTCGCCCAGAAGCGCGGCGATGCCTTCATATCGAGCGAACTGGTGGTCCTGGCCATGCTCGAGGACAAATCGGATACCGGCCGGATCCTCAAGAACGCCGGCGCGACCCGCGACGCCCTCGAGACGCAGATCGAGACCATGCGCGGCGGCGAAAACGTCAACGACGCCAACGCCGAGGAGCAGCGCGGCGCGCTCGACAAGTACACCACCGATCTCACCGAGCGCGCCGAGCAGGGCAAGCTCGACCCGGTGATCGGCCGCGACGAAGAGATCCGCCGCGTCATTCAGGTGCTTTCGCGCCGGACCAAGAACAACCCCACCCTGGTCGGCGAACCCGGCGTGGGCAAGACCGCGATCGTCGAGGGCCTGGCCCAGCGCATCGTCAACGGCGAGGTGCCCGAGTCGCTGCGCGACAAGCGGGTGCTGGTGCTCGACCTGGCCGCCATGATCGCGGGCGCCAAATACCGCGGCGAGTTCGAGGACCGCCTCAAGGGCGTGCTTTCGGATCTGGCCAAGCAGGAAGGCCGCATCATCCTGTTCATCGACGAGATCCACACGCTGGTCGGCGCCGGCAAGGCCGAGGGCGCAATGGACGCGGGCAACATGCTCAAGCCGGCGCTCGCCCGCGGCGAACTGCACTGCATCGGCGCGACCACGCTGACCGAGTATCGCGAGAACATCGAAAAGGATGCCGCGCTGGAGCGCCGTTTCCAGAAGGTGCTGGTCGACGAACCGGATCTGGAGGACACCATCGCGATCCTGCGCGGTCTGAAGGAACGCTACCAGGTCCATCACAACGTCAAGATCACCGACGGCGCGATCATCGCCGCGGCCAAGCTCTCGCAGCGCTACATCACCGACCGCAAGCTGCCGGACAAGGCGATCGACCTGATCGACGAGGCCGCCTCCAAGATCCGGATCGAGATCGACTCCAAGCCGGAGGAGATGGACCGGATCGAGCGCCGGCTCATCCAGCTCAAGATCGAGAAGCAGGCGCTGTCGAAGGAATCCGACGACGCGTCCAAGACGCGACTGGAGCGTCTGGACGACGAGATCGCGGCCGCCGAGCGCGAGTATTCCGATCTCGACGAGATCTGGAAGGCCGAGAAGGCCAGCGTGGCCGGGGCGGCCCACAAGCGCGAGGAGCTCGACCAGGCCCGACGGGAGCTGGAGGCCGCCCAGCGAGCCGGCGACTACGAGCGCATGGCCGAGATCCAGTACGGCCGCATCCCGCAGCTCGAGCGCGAGCTCGCCGAGGCCGAAAGCGCCGAGGAGTCACAGGCCGATCACAAGCTGTTGCGCGACAACGTCACCGACGAGGAGGTCGCCGAGATCGTCTCCCGCTGGACCGGCATTCCGGTCAATCGCATGCTCGAGGCCGAGCGCGACAAGTTGCTGCGCATGGAGGATTCGCTTCACGAACGCGTGATCGGTCAGAACCAGGCCGTGACCGCCGTATCGGACGCGATCCGGCGCTCGCGTTCCGGCCTGTCCGACCCGAACCGGCCGATCGGCTCGTTTCTGTTCCTCGGCCCGACCGGCGTAGGCAAGACCGAGCTCTGCAAGGCGATCGCGAACTTCCTGTTCGACACCGAGTCCGCGATGGTGCGCATCGACATGTCCGAGTTCATGGAGAAACACTCGGTGGCCCGGTTGATCGGCGCCCCGCCCGGCTATGTCGGTTATGAACAGGGCGGTTATCTGACCGAGGCCGTGCGGCGCAAGCCCTATTCGGTGATCCTGCTCGACGAGGTGGAGAAGGCCCATCACGACGTGTTCAACGTACTGCTGCAGGTGCTCGACGACGGCCGGCTGACCGACGGTCAGGGGCGCACGGTGGACTTCCGCAACGCCGTTATCGTGATGACGTCGAATCTGGGCAGTCAGCTCATCCAGGAGCTGTCCGATTCGGGCTACGAGACGATGAGGGAATCGGTGATGGAGGTCGTCGCGCAGCATTTCCGGCCCGAGTTCATCAATCGCATCGACGAGTCGGTCGTGTTCCATCCGCTGGAGCAGAACGAGATCCGCAAGATCGCGCGCATCCAGATGCGTGAACTCGAAGCCCGGCTGGCCGAGCGCGAGCTCACCCTGGATATCAGCGATGCGGCCCTGGACCGGCTCGCCGAGGCCGGCTTCGACCCGGTCTACGGCGCCCGCCCGCTCAAGCGCTCGATCCAGACGCTGGTGGAGAACCCGCTGGCCCGACGGATCCTCGCGGGCGATTTCGTGGCCGGCGACACCGTGCACGTGGATCTCGACGACGGGGACGCGCAGGGCCTGGCCTTCGACAAGGCGGCCTGAGCGCGTCGCCGAACGGCGTTGTCCGAGTCGTCCCGCCCGCGGCACCCGCCGCGGGCTTTTTCTGCGCACCGGCGCCACCTAACGCGCGGCGCTTCGACCGTTGCCATCACGGCGTCGCCCTCGGGCCGCGCGATCACCCGAGACGCCGGGAGTGTCTCAGCCGACCGGCGGCCGCCAGGCCGCGGCGTGGACGCCGCTCGATCGGCTCTGCCGACACGATGGCGACGGCGAGCGCGTCGTAATGACGCGCCCCTTCCCGGCGGCCGCGGGCTGGCAGTCGCGCCGCGGATCGGCCCGAGCACAGCACCGCCCGCGGTTTTTCGCTACATTCGCCAAAGTCCGATAACGGATCGCCCACGGCTGCGTCATCGCAGCCGCTCAACAGGAGCAAAAACGCCGTGAGTCGCTTCAACTACAGTCGCCGCAGAATCGTCCGGACCGGGTTCAGCCTGGCGCTGGCCGGGGCGCTGCCAGTCGCCGGCTTCGCCCGCGCGGCCGATGACGCGCCCGAACTCCGTGTGTACAAGGATCCGGACTGCGGCTGCTGCAGCGCCTGGATCGATCATCTGAACGCCAGCGGCTTCGCGGCGACCGGCGAGAACCGATCCGACATGGCCGCGATCAAGGCGCGCTTCGGCGTCCCGCCGACGTTGCGCGCCTGCCACACCGCGGTCGTCGACGATTACGTCGTCGAGGGCCACGTGCCCGCCGCGGACATACGCCGCCTGCTGGCCGAGCGGCCGCGCGCACGCGGTCTGGCCGTACCCGGTATGCCACTCGGCTCGCCGGGCATGGAGGCCGGCGGTCGACGCGAGGCCTTCAGAACCTGGCTGCTCGGCGCCGATGGCGCGACCGTATTCGAGGAGCATCCCGCCTAGCCGACGCCTGCATCGTCCGCCCTGACCGACCCACGCCATGCCCAGCCGCGCCGCTGGGCTACCGGCGTGTGCCGGACGCCCGCTATAGGTTCCGGATCGTATCCCGCATGCGCTTGCGCATCGCGGCATCCGGCAGCGCGCCGTAGCCGGCGTGCATGTTGTCGACCAGATGCTCCGGATCGCTGGTTGCCGGAATCACCGCAGTGACTGCCTCGTTCGCCAGCACGTATTTGAGCGCGAACTGGGCCCAGGAATTGCAATCGAACTCGCGTGCATAAGCGGGCAGCTCCTGATCGCCGACCCGGCCGAAGATCGCGCCGTCATTGAAGGCACGGTTAACCAGCACGGCGATGCCGCGATCGGCGGCCAGCGGCAACAGCCGCTCCTCGGCCTCGGGTGTCATGATCGAATAGTTGAACTGGACAAAGTCCATGTCCTTGCTCGACATCTGGTGCTCGAGTTCATCGAACGCGCTGGTCAGGTAATGGGTGAGGCCGATGTAGCGCACCCGACCCTCGTCCTTGAGCTGCTTGAGCGTTTTCCACTGACTCTCGAGGCCGATGAAGTTGTGGATCTGGAGCAGATCGATCGGTTCGCCGAGCTTGTCGATCGACGCCCGGAACTGGTCCAGCGTCTGCTCGCGGCTATCCTTGCGCACCTTGGTGGCCATGAACAGCTCGTCGCGCACGCCAGTCTCGCGCGCTACCTCGCCGATGTGGGTCTCGGCCCGGCCGTACGACGGCGACGTGTCCACGAGCGTGCCGCCCATGGCCACGAACTGCTTCATCACCGTGCGCAGCGCCTCGGCGTTGTCGGAGGTCATCCGCTCGTAGGAGCCGGACGAGCCCATGCCCACGACCGGCACCTGCTCGCCGGTCGCAGGAATGGCGCGCTGGCGCATGCGCTGCTCGGCGTTGTCATCGCCCGCACCGGCGGCCAGCGATAGCTGCCAGGGCGCCAGCGCCAGGCCGGCGCCGGCGGCGCCGGCCTGCAGCACGCGGCGGCGCGTGACATATCGGTCCGCAGTCGTTTGGTTGTCCGTCATGGTGTCGTCCCTCCGCAGGGTTTTGGCTTCAGTCCGTCGTGTTCTCACCCAGCCCGTCCTCGCGGCGCCGGCGGGCGCGGCCGAGTGCGAGTCCGAGCACGGCCCAGAGTCCGGCCAGCGGCACGGCCGTGAAGGCCAGTGCGGACAGTCCGAGGCCGATCGCCGAGAGGCCGGTAAACAGCCATCCCGAGGCCGCGTCGCCGCCGCGATAGACCACCGTGTCGATGAAGTTCTTGGCCTTGTACTTGTCCTCCGGGCTGACCACCGAGAACAGCATCTCGCGCGCCGGCTTGGTGATCGCGTAATTGCCCGCGCGCCGCACTACCTGGAACACGACGAGCACCGCCAGTGTCGGCGCGAGCCCCAGCATGCCGAAACCCGCGGCCACGGCCAGCGGAATCAGCGCGAGCGCCACCGGCAGGCCCAGCCAGGCGACCAGGCGCGCGGTGGCGAAGAACTGCAGCCCGAGTGTGAGCGCGTTGGTGATCAGATCCATCACCGCGAACACCTGGGTGCGCTGACCGCTGTCGGCGAAGGCGTCCTCCACGATTCGCGCCTGCTCGAAATACAGGAACGTGGACAGCGTCGAATACAGGACGATGAAGCCGCAGATGCCCAGGAGATACGGCGACCGCGCGACGTGGGTCGCTCCCGCCCAGACGCTCTCGCGCACGCGATCGGCACGGGCGCGCACGCCGCCGGTTCCGGCCCAGTGCATGATCACCAGCGCACAGACCACGGCCGCGCCCAGCAGCACCGCCGAAAGCGGCAGCAGGTTGGTCGGGCCGACGCGCTCGGCCAGCACCGCGGTCAGCCCCGGCCCGACGATCGCCCCGAGGCTGCCGCCGGCGGCGATCAGGCCGAACAGCCGCAGGGCCTGCGTCTGCGAGAACACGTCGTTCATCACGCTCCAGAACAGCGAGATGACGAACAGATTGAACACGCTGACCCAGATGAAGAACGCCCGCGCGGTCCACTCCGGCGCCACGCCGGCCCGCAGCAGCGCGAAGAAGACCAGTAGATTGACGATGAAGAAGCCGTAGCTCGCGATCACCAGCCCCCGGCGCGAGAAACGTCCGACCGCCCAGCCGAAGGCCGGCACCACCGCCAGCATGAGCACGAAGGTGCCGGTGAAGACCCACGCCAGCGCGTCCACGCCGCCCTGAATCCCCATTTCATCGCGCACCGGTCGCAACACGTAATAGCCGGACAGCAGAAAGAAGAAATACGCGAACGACCAGACTACGGGCGTGAGCTCGCCCGGCTCCAGTTTCAGCGCCGTCGCCATGCCTCCCGCTACCGCCATGGTGTCTCCGTGTCGACGGTCATCCGGACCGCATCGACGAATCGTTGAATCGCCAGTAACAGACCTTACCTAAAACACCGTGTCCTCACAGGAGCAGACGATGCAGTACGTCAACGCCAACGGCGCGACGATTCCGGCGCTCGGTTTCGGCACCTTCGAACTCGCCCCGGCCGACGCCGAAGCGATGGTCGCGCACGCACTCGGGGTCGGTTATCGCCATATCGACACCGCCCAGATGTACAACAACGAGGAAGCGGTCGGCCGCGGTCTCAAGGCCGGCGGCGTCGAACGCGGCGACCTCTTCCTGACCACCAAGGTCTGGACCGATCGCTTCAACGACGGCGACCTGCAGGCCTCGGTGCGCGAAAGCCTGGCCCGACTCGACACCGATTACGTCGACCTGCTGCTGCTGCACTGGCCCAATCCGGACGTCGCGCTCGACGAGACCATCGCCGCGCTCAACGACGTCCGCGCCCAGGGTCTGGCCCGGCACATCGGCGTGAGCAACTTCACCACGCCGCTGATCGACGCGGCCGTGACCCATTCGAGCGCGCCGCTGGTCACCGATCAGGTCGAGTACCA
This sequence comes from Salinisphaera orenii subsp. orenii MK-B5, assembly GCF_003788635.1. Classification (GTDB taxonomy): domain Bacteria; phylum Pseudomonadota; class Gammaproteobacteria; order Nevskiales; family Salinisphaeraceae; genus Salinisphaera; species Salinisphaera orenii. The sequence continues at coordinate 118,288 of NZ_AYKH01000005.1, read as the reverse complement.
TCCCTTTCTCGATCAGCGCCCGGTGCTGGACCGGCTGGCCCACCACGGCATGGCACTGACCGCCTATTGCCCGCTGGCGCAGGGCCGCGTCTTCCGCGAGCCGACGCTGGAGCGGATCGGTCGGGCGCACGGCAAGAACGGCGGCCAAGTCGCCCTGCGCTGGCTGCTCCAGCACGATGACGTCGTCGCGATCCCACGCTCGACCCGGCCGGCGCATATCGAGAACAACTTCGAGGTCTTCGACTTCGAGCTCACCGAAGAGCAGATGCGCGAGATCGCCGGCCTGCACACCGCCGATGGCCGCATCATCGATCCCTCGTTCGCCCCGGACTGGGACACCGCCGCCTAAGCGCCGCGTTCGGTGCCCGCCCCGGGGGCGTGTCACCCCGGGGCGGCGGATCTGTGGACATCTACCGCCCCGCGGCGATGCGCTCGCGCGCGATCCGCAACGCAGTGGCCGCCGGCGTCTCGCCGTGTGCAGCGGCCTCGGCGAAGATCGTGTTGAGCGTGCTCTCGATCCCGGCGACACGAAAGCGGACCCGCTCGACGCTGTAGCCGTCCGGATCCAGCTCGTCGCTGACGTTGATCAGACCGCCCGCGTTGATGACGAAATCGGGCGCGTAGACGATGCCGCGCTCGGCCAGACGCCGGCCGTCGGCGTCGGTGGCGAGTTGATTGTTGGCGGCGCCGGCCACGATCGGGCAGGCCAGTGACGGGATGGTGTCGACGTTAAGCACGCCGCCGACACCGCAGGGAGCGAGGATGTCGACCGGCTCGCGCAGGATCGCCTCGTTGTCCACGATCGTGGACCCCGCCGCGCTCGCCCGCTCGCAGGGCTCGGCGGCGATGTCGGAGGCGACAACGCTCGCGCCCGCCGCGAGCAGCCGTTCGATGACCGCGAGGCCGACGCTGCCGGCACCCTGCACCGCCACTCTCAGACCGTCGAACGCCGGCTCGCGTCCGGCCGCGCGCAGCGCCGCGCGCATGCCGGCGATCACGCCATCGGCCGTATACGGCGACGGATCGCCCGAACCGCCGGCCGCCAGACTCCGGCCGACCGCGTGCCGGGTCACTTCGTTGAGCAGCGCGATGTCGGACTCGCTCATGCCCATGTCCTCGGTCGCCACATAACGCCCGCCCAGGCTCTCCACCGCCCGCGCCAGCGCGTGCATGCCGGCGGTTCGATCCGCCGGGAACGGCGCCATCACGACCGCCTTGGCGCCGCCGCAATGCAGACCGGCGCAGGCGGCCTTGTAGCTCATCGCCTCCGAGAGCCGCAGCACGTCGGCCAGCGCCGCCTCGTCGTCATCGTAGGCGCGGATGCGCACCCCACCGACGCCGGGCCCGCGCGCCGTGGAGTGGACCGCCACGATCGCCCGCAGGCCGGTATCGGCATCGAAATAGTGGCAGACCTGCTCGTGGCCGGGCGCGGCCATGGACGCGAAAACACTCATTCGGGGACTCCAGCGGCATTGTAGGACCGACGATCGACGCGATTCTCGCCCTCGCACCGGCCGCTGTCGACCGCAGGGCGGGCACGACGCTTGCGCGACATCGCAGGGGCCGCAATACTGTGGGCATAACAATAGAAAGAATTTCAGCGACTCACGCCCGGGCGCTCCGGGCTGCGGGGAGCCGCGATGCCGCAGACACGGGACACACTATGCTGACACGCGCAACTGTCGCGGCGCTCGGACTGTTTCTGGCCGCAAGCGCCATGGCCCAGACCGACAGCGATTCGAGTCCGGACGAGGATGCGCGTGCCGCCGCGGCGTCCGACCCCACCTCGATGTCGCGGGACAGCGACGAGGCGTCACCGCCGGACGATGAGCCGAGCGGCGGCGTCCGCGCGGCGCGGTCGGCGGGCGGCATCGAGGTCGAGCTCAACAAGCTCGAGCCGGTCGATGGCGCCTGTCGCGCCTACCTCGTGACGCAGAACCTCACGGAGTCGCGTTTCGAAAGCGTGTCGCTGGATGTCGTCATGTTCGACAACGACGGCATTGTCGCTCGCCGGTTGGCCGTTCAGATCGCGCCGATGCCGCCGACCAAGACCGGCCTCAAGGTCTTCGACATTCAGGACCTGGCCTGCGACGACATCGGTCAGCTGCTGCTCAACAACGTGATCGAGTGCCGCACCGATACCGGCGGCCGCGACGACTGCCTGTCGTTGCTGTCGGTATCGCAGCGGGGCTCGGTCCCCTTCATCAAGTAGGCCCGTCATGTCGCGCCCGCCGATTCCCCCAGGCCCGCACCATGCGACCGAGTCCACGTCGACGGGATCGCCGCGATGAGCGGCCTGCTGGAAACGCTCGGTGGGCTGTTCTCGGGCCTCAACCGCACGCTGGCACTCGGCGGCCCGGTGGTGCTCATCCTGATCGCCATGTCGATCCTGGCGCTGACGATCGTGGTGGCCAAGCTGCTGCAGTTTCGCCGCGTGCGCATCAACGATCGGCGCACCGCGCGCAGCGCGCTCGGCGTCTATCGCTCCGGCAACGCGGCCGGCGCCGTGACCATGGCGCGTCGCTCGCCCAACCCGGCGGCCCGCGTATTGGCCCGCGCGATTCAGCTGCGCAGCCGCCAGAACGCACCGGAACCGATACTGCGCGAGGAGATTCTCCAGTACGGCGGCGACATGCTCGAGTCGCTGCGCAGCCATCTGCGCCCGCTCGAGGTCATTGCCGCGCTCGCGCCCCTGCTCGGCCTGTTCGGCACCGTACTCGGCATGATCGAGGCCTTTCGCGACCTGGAAACCGCCGGCAGCCAGGTGAACCCGGCCTTGCTGTCGGGCGGTATCTGGCAGGCCCTGCTGACCACCGCGGTCGGCCTGGCGGTCGCCATGCCCGTCATCGTCGCCCTGAACTGGCTGGAGCGCACCATCGACCGCGCTGCTCACGAAATGGACAGCGTGGTCACTCGCGTATTCACGGTCGATCTCTCGCGCTCGCCGAGCGCGGCGCTGGGCAACGATGACGACGAGTCGGACCACAGCACCCCGTTCATTTAGCGACCACGGCAGCGCCCGCCGGCGCCGCTCGCTCGTCAGCCTGACGCCACTGATTGATGTGGTGTTCATCCTGCTGCTGTTCTTCATGCTGGCTTCGAGCTTTGTCGACCTGCGCTCGATCACACTCGATACGCCCGCCGCGGGCGGGGGCGCACCGTCGATCGAGGGCGCGCTGCTGATCGAGGTGCGCGTCGACGGCGTGCGTTTTGCCGGTCGCTATCTCTCGCTCGACGACCTCGCGGCACGCATCCGCGGCCAGCTCGCCCGTCAGCCCGACCGGCGTGTTCTGGTCCAGCCGGCGGCCGGGGTGGATCTGCAGGCCACGGTGCGGGTTCTGGATCGGCTGTCGAACGCGGGGGTCCGCAACCTCTCGCTGATGGACCAGGGCGCGAGCGGCGGCGGCGGAGGCTGATCCATGCACTTTCCCCGCAACCGCCGCCGGGCCAGCAACGACGAAGCGATCCTGCCGCTGACCAACGTCGTGTTCCTGCTGCTCATCTTCTTCATGCTGGCCGGCCGGCTGGTCACACCCGAGCCGTTCGACATCGATCCGCCAGCCTCCCAGAGCGAGACGAACGCGCGCGCGGACGGCCTGGAGATTCAACTGGCCGCCGACGGCCGCCTCGCCCTCGACGGCGAGACGGTCACCCTCGACGCCCTGGTGGAGGCCGTGCGCGCCAGACTCGAGGCGCGGCCCGGGATGCCGATTCGTCTGCGTGCCGACGGCGCCGGCGATGCGACACGCGTCGTGGCGATCATGCGCCGTCTGCATGACGCGGGGGCGGAGCGACTGCGCCTGATCACGGTTGCACCGCAGCGCTGATGGGCATCTCCTCCCGGCAATGGCTGCTCGCGATCGCGGCCGCCGTGGTCGCGCATCTGCTCCTGCTGGCCGGACTCTGGCTCGGCGACACGGCCAACGACAGGCCTGCCGAGACGCCGCGGGGCGTGATGGTGTCGCTCGAGGAGCTTGACGCCGGTCCGCCTCCGGCACCGACGACGCCCAGCCAGCCAGTCGAGGCGCCCGAGCCGGCCAGTGCCGCGGCTCCCGCTCCTGCACCGTCGGCTGCGGAGGTGCCGGCCGTCGAGGACAGCGCGCCGACGCCGGCGCCCGCGGCCGAAGCCCAGCCGGCGCCCGTGCTGGCGGACGCGATCGAACCCGCGCAATCGCAGGGCCCGGCCATCGCCGAGGCGGCGGAGATCGCCCCGGCGACCGCCGCGGAACCGTCACAGGCGGCACCGGTCGAGATCGGCCCCGGCGACAGCCTCGAATCCGTGTCTCCGAGCGAGCGCGTGACCGCGCATACGCCGGAGCTGGATACGCCGGCGGCGCGAACGGACGAAACACCCGGCAACGGAGCCGGCGGGACGAGCGACCAGGCGACGGACGACTATATCGTGCGGCTGCGCGCCTGGCTGTCGCGCCACAAGCAGTATCCACAACAGGCGCGCAACGACGACATCGAGGGGACGGTACGGCTCTATATCGTCGTGGACCAGGATGGCCAGGTGATCAGCCACCACATCGAGCGCAGTTCGGGTTCAGCCGTGCTCGACGCCGCCGCAGAGCAGATGCTGCGTCAGGCCCAGCCGTTGCCGAGCATGCCGCAGCGCATGCGGCGCAACCGGCTCGAGCTGATCGTGCCGGTGGTATTCTCATTGCGCTAGCCGGATGGCCGGGCGCGACGCGACCTGTTTGTCCGGGCACAGAACTGCCGGCGCAAGCGGTTCCGGTGTACAAGGTCCCTTCCGCGAGCGGCCGACACGGGCAAGGGTGCATCACCCGTGCGGCGCGGACTATTCGAACGAATCGCCCCGACGCGCGCTGACACGGCCCGGCGACGCGACGTCGCGGCCTACCAGGCGACCAGCTCCACGCGGCGATTCTTGGCCTGCCCTATATCGCTTTCGTTACTCGCCCGCGGCGCGGTGTAGCCCACGCCCCACGGCTTGAGCCGATCCGGATCGACCCCGTAGCGGGCGGTCAAGGCCTCCACGACCGCCTCGGCCCGCCGCTTGGACAGATCGATGTTGTAATCGAAACCGCCGCGGCTGTCGGTGTGGCCGACCACGAGCAGACGCCGATCCGGCTGTTCCGCCATGAGTTTGGCGATCTCGCCGAGCGTGGACTGAGACTCGGACTTGATCTGCGCACTGTCGGTATTGAAGAAGATGCCGTAGAGCGCCACCCGGCCCTTGGTGTCCAACTCATCGGCCATCTCGGCGGCGTTGACCGAGATGGCGCCGATCTCACGGGCCTGCACCTGCAGCGTATCCAGCTGAACGGCGACGACGCCGTTGCCGATCGGCGTCACTTGGACGGCCGCATAGACGTCGCCGCCACCGGCTGAGCGCCGGACCGCGCGATAGTACGACCCGCTACGGCGAGAAAAGAGATCGGCGGCGGCGCGGGCGCCCGGCGAGGCGCGCTCGAACATCGGCCCGCAGGCCTCGGCTTCGCACGCGTAGAGCGTGTCGAAGCCGGCGCGGGCGAGACGCGTCGCGTAGCCCTCGGCGATCGATTCCGCATCCGCGGCCTCGGCCAGCCGATAGGTACGGCGCGCGAGCGCGCCCTCGACCGTGCGTGTCGCCGATATATTGCCCTGAATACCGCCGCGTTGAACGATACGATCGGTGATCAACGGGTAGGTGGCGAACGCTTCCCGGGACTCGCCCACGATTTCGGCGCCCTCGGGCGGCGAGACGGCCGGCGCCACGTTCTGTGCAACGGCGGCCGGCGCCGCCATCAGCAACAGCAAAGACAGAAACCAACCGAGTCGGACAACGCATCGCATGCCGCGATAGTAACCGCGTCACCGCCTGCTGTCAGCGTTTACCGCGGGCAATCGATTGTCCCGCAAGACAAAGCGGGGCCGGCGACAGGCCGGCCCCGGAACGACTCGCGAGCGAGCGGCGAGCGCTCAGTCGACGCGTTCGATCACCGTGGCGATGCCCTGTCCCATGCCGATGCACATGGTCGCCAGGCCGAGCGTGGCGTCCTTGTCCTCGAGGATGTGCGTCAGCGCGCCGGTGATGCGCGCCCCCGAGGTGCCCAGCGGATGGCCCAGTGCGATCGCGCCGCCGCGGATGTTGATCGAGTCCTGGCGGTCCTCGATGCCCAGCTCCCTGAGCACGGCGAGGCTCTGGGCGGCAAAGGCCTCGTTGAGCTCGATATAGTCGATATCCGAGAGACTTACGCCTGCTCGTTCGAGTGCTTTCTTGCTCGCCGGCACGGGGCCGCGCCCCATCACCGACGGATCGCAGCCGGCCACGGCCATGCCGCGAATGCGGGCCATCGGCTCAAGGCCCAGCGCCTTGGCCTTGTCGGCGGACATGACGAGCACGGCGGCCGCGCCGTCGGAGATGGCCGACGAATTGCCGGCCGTGACCGTGCCACCGCGCGGATTGAAGGCCGGACGCAGCGCGCCGAGGCCTTCCATGCTCGCGTCGCCGCGCACGACTTCGTCGAAGTCGCACATGCGGGCATGGCCCTTCGCGTCGTGGCCCTTGACGGGCACGATCTCGTCGGCGAACTCGCCGTCGACGTTGGCGCGGTGCGCGCGCTGATGCGAGGCCAGCGCGAACTTGTCCTGGGCTTCACGATCGATGCCGTGGATGTTCGACAGCATCTCGGCGGTGAGGCCCATCATCGCCGCGGGCTTGGCGACGTATTTCGACAGCTGCGGGGCGATATCCACGTTGTAGTCCATCGGCACGTGGCCCATGTGCTCGACGCCGCCGCAGATGAAGACGCCGTCGATACCGGCCGCGATCTGGCCGACCGCGGTATGGATCGACTGCATGGACGAGCCGCACAGGCGGTTCACGGTCTGGCCGGCGACCGCATGCGGCAGGCCGGCGATCAGCGCGGCGTTGCGGCCGATGTTGAGCCCCTGTTCCTTGGTCTGCTGCACGCAGCCCCAGATCACGTCCTCGATGGTCTCGGGGTCGATCGCGGCATTGCGCTCCAGCAGCGCTTTCATCAGGGCCGCGGACAACTCTTCGGCGCGGGTGTTACGAAACATGCCGCCCTTCGAGCGGCCCATGGCGGTACGTACCGCGTCAACTATCACGACTTCGTTATTGCCGTTGGCTTGCATGATGTTCTCCGAAAGATCGGTGAGCCGATCGGTGGTCGCCGGCCCGCGCGGTCGCGCGCCGGCCGGCCATTCGCACCGATCGCCTTACTGTGCGTAGTAGGTTTCGCCGTTGGCGGCCATGTCGCGCATGCGCGCGGTGGGCTCATAGAGCGTGCCGAGATGGCTGTACCGGTCGGCCTTGTCGCAGACCGTGGCCAGCCCCTGCGCATCGGCGTACTTGAGCGCGCCGCCGCGGAACGGTGGAAAGCCCAGACCCATGATCAGGCCCATGTCGACCTCGTTGGGCGTTTCGGCGATGCCTTCCTCGAGCGCGCGCGCCGCTTCGATGATCATCGGGATCATCATGCGGTCGACGATCTCGTCGCCGTCGAAGTCCTTCTGGCCGTCCTTCTGGACCGTGGCCACGAGCTCGTAGGCCTTGTCGTCCTGCGTCTTGTTGGGACGGCCTTTCTTGTCCTTTTCGTACTTGTAGTAGCCGGCACCGGACTTCTGACCGAGACGGTCGTTCTCAACCATCACATCCAGCGAGGACTTGCCTTTGATCGACATGCGGTCGGGATAGCCCTCGGCGAGCACTTCCTCCACGTGCTGCGAGGTGTCCATGCCGACCACGTCCGACAGATAGGCCGGGCCCATCGGCCAGCCGAACTTCTCCATGACCTTGTCGATCTTGGCGAAGTCGGCGCCGTCGGTGATCAGCTGCTGGAAGCCGAAGAAGTACGGAAACAGAATCCGGTTGACCAGAAAGCCGGGGCAGTCGTTGACCACGATCGGTGTCTTGCCCAACCGATGGGCGTAATCGACGATGGTGGCGATCGCCTCTTCGGAGCTCTTCTCGCCCTTGATCACTTCCACCAGCGGCATCTTGTGCACGGGGTTGAAGAAGTGCATGCCGAGAAAATTCTGCGGGCGCTTGAGATCCGCGGCCAGCGTATTGATCGAGATGCTGGAGGTGTTCGAGGCCAGGATCGTGTTCTCGGACACCGCCTCTTCGGTCTCGGCGAGGACCGCCTTCTTGACCTTGGGATTCTCGACCACGGCCTCGATCACGGCGTCGACGTTGCCGAAGTCGCCGTAGTTCAACGTCGGGCGGATGCGCGACAGCCCTTCCGCCATCTTGCGCGCGTCCAGCTTGCCGCGCTCGACGCCCTTGGCGAAGTGCTTGGAGGCTTCGTCCAGCCCCTGCTCGATGGCCTCGTCCTTGATGTCCTTCATCAGGATGGGCACGCCCTTGGAGGCCGACTGGTAGGCGATACCGCCGCCCATGATGCCGGCGCCGAGCACGGCCGCCTGCTCGATGGTGTGGGCGATCTTGCCGTACTTCTTGCCCTTCTTCTTGATCAGCTGATCGTTGAGGAAGATCTGGATCAGCGCACGCGCCTCGGAGGTCTTGGCCAACTTGATGAAGCCTTCGGTCTCCTCGGCGATGGCCGCGTCACGTCCCATGCCGGCGGCCTTGGCCATGCGCTCGATGGCCTCGATCGGCGCCGGGTACTGGCCCTTGGTCTGGCCGAGCACATAGCCCTTCGACGTCTCGAAGGTCATCGCCGCTTCGGTCTGGTTGAGCTTGAGCGGCGCCGTCTTCTCGGCCTTGCGCGCCTTCCAGTCGAACTCCCCGGCGATGGCGCGATCGAGCAGATCGCGTGCGGCCGCCTCGAGTTCGTCTTCGGCCACGACCGCATCGACCATGCCTACTGCGAACGCCTTGTCGGCGCGACGCGGCTTGCCGTCGGCGATCCACTCGATGGCGTTGTCCGCCCCGATCAGGCGCGGCGCGCGCACGGTGCCGCCGAAGCCGGGATAGATGCCCAGCTGGGTCTCGGGGAAACCGATCTGGGCCTTCTCGCCCATCACGCGGTAATCGGTGGCCAGGCACATTTCGAGGCCACCGCCGAGCGCCATGCCGTTGATCGCAGTCACACTCGGAAAATCGAGATCCTCGATGGTGGAGAACATGCGGTTGGCATCGGCCATCCACCGCTTCATCTCGTCTTCGGGCGCCTTGAAGCGCTCGCCGAATTCCATGATGTCGGCGCCGACGATGAACGCCGGCTTGGCGGACTTGACCAGCAGGCCCTTCACATCGCTCGCCTCGGCCAGCGCTTTCGCAGCGGCGTTGAGATCGTCGATGGTGGCCTGGTCGAACTTGTTGACCGATCCGTCCCGTGCATCGAAGCACAGCACGGCGATCCCGTCGGTCACTTCGACCGACAGCCTGGATCCCTCATAAAGCATGGACGAACTCCACTGACATTGAATGATGCGCCCGGCCACGAGGGCCGGGGCAGTAAACTCGGCGCACAGTACGGTAGCGTACTGTGCAGGCCCGGACAACGCGGCAAAGGCCCGCGGCGCGGGCGCTCGGCGAAAATGATGCAGCGCAGCGCGCGAAGACCGTTTTCACGCACACCGTGTTTTGACAGCCCTCGGCGTGCATGGTTTTCTAACCCCACTGTTTCCGCACCGCGTGAATCCCATGACGAAATCGGACAATCGCATCACCCGGATCCGCAAGGACATCGACAAGCTCCGCCGCAATTACACCGGCGCCTTCGCGTCCGCCAACCGTGCGGTGTACGACGGCATCGAACAGCTCGCCGAGCACGAACTCGCGGCCATACGAACGCACTATGAAGAAGCGCTCGAGAATCTCAAGCAGCTGCGCCGGGGCGGCTCGCCGCGGGATCTCGCGGCCAGCCAGCTCGAACTGCTGCAGCAGACGGTCGACCGCATCCTCGACAACGCCCGCGAGAGCCTGACGATCCTCGATCAGACACGGCGCCAGATCAGCGTCGAGATCCGGCAGAACCTGGACGGCAGCGAGGCCGCGATGACGGATGCGGGCGAAAGGGCCGAGGCCGCGGCGCGCACCGCGGCCGGCAAGGCCCGCGACGAGGCCGAGCGCCGGGCCGGGGACGTCGAAGCCGAGACCCGGGCGGCCACACGCGAGGCACGCGACCGGGCCAAGGATGCCGTCGCGGAAACGGCCGACACGGTTGCGGCCGCGGCCGACACCACCGCCCGCAAGGCCGAGGCGGCCTCACCACGCTCGGCGTCGTCGACCTCCACGACCGCCAAACGCCGCAGCAGCTCGACCCGCAGTTCGGAGCGCACGTCGAAACAGTCGAAGGCGAGCGGCTCGAAGTCGGCCGGAAAGAGCGGCGGCGGGACGGGCGGTGGCAAGACCGCCAGTACGGCCAAGTCCAAGAGCTCTACCCGGACGAAACGAGCGAGCAGCTCGAAGAAATCGTCGACGAACGGCCGTTCGACCGCCAAGTCAAGCACGACAGGCAAGTCCGGCAGCACGACGAAGTCGACGACCAATCGCGCGGCCTCTGCCAGCAGCGGAGGCGCCAAGAAGACGTCGGGCACGAAGAAATCCGGGTCGGGCAGTTCGACCGGCCAATCGGGGCGCAAGGCGTCCTCTTCGGGCAGCGGCACGGCCGGCGGCTCGAGCGCCGGCAAGCGCGGGGGCTCGGGGGCGTCGAAAACCTCGTCCGCGCACGGATCGGACAAGACCGGCAGCGACTCGGATAGCTGAATAGGCTATCCTGTGCCCCAGCCGCTCGGGAACGGGCGGCTTTTTCGTTGGTGCAGCGCGGGTCCGAGGGCCGGCGCGTCGGTTTCTCGTTTCGAACCTGCATGCTCGACCTCGCCGCCAGCACCCAGATACTGCGACTGCTCGCCGAACCCACCCGGCTGCGGCTGCTCCTGCTGTTGATCGACGAACCCCTGACGGTCGCGGAGCTGACGGCCGTCACCGGGCTCATCCAGAGCCGCGTATCCAGCCACCTCGGGCGTCTGCGCGAGGCCGGCCTGGTACAGGACCGCGCCGCGGGCAACGCCAACTACTACGCCGTGGACACCGCCCGCTGGCAGCGCGACATCCAGCCGCTGTGGGGCGCGCTGATCGACCAGCTCGACGATACCCGCGTCCACCGCGACCGCGAGCGGGCCGCGGAGATCGTGCGCCGGCGCAGCACGCGCGGGGGCTGGGCGGAGTCGGTGGCCGGACGCATGGAGCGCCAGTATTCCCCCGGACGCACGTGGGAGGCCATGAGCCGTTCGCTCATCGAACTGCTGGACCTCGGCGACGTGCTGGATGTGGCCTCCGGCGACGGCGTGCTCGCCGAGCTGCTGTGCCGGCGCGCGCACAGCGTGACCTGCCTGGACATCAGCACACGGGTGCTCGAAGCGGCGCGCAGCCGTCTGAGCAGTCAGGACAACATCTTCTACAAGAACGGTGACATGCATGGTCTGCCCTTCGAGTCCAACGCCTTCGATCAGGTGTTCGTGCTGCACGCGCTGAGCTACACGCGGACACCGGAGGCGGTGCTGGCCGAGAGCGCGCGGGTGCTGCGTTCCGGCGGCCGTCTGATCGTGGCGACCATCGCCCGGCACGACCACGAAGCGACCGTCGCCGCCTACGATCACGTCAACCTCGGCTTCGAGGTCGAGCAGATCGCGGCCTGGCTGCGCGAATCGGAGCTTTCGGTGACCGATTGCGCCGAGCGCGCTCGTGAGCCGCACCCGCCGTATTTCCGCCTGATCACCGCCAGCGCGTGCAAGCCATGAATGCCGAGACGCGGGGCCGCAACGTCCGCATCGTCGCCGGGCTGATCTGGGGGCTGGCACTCGCGGCGGCCGCCGGCTGGATTTACGCCCAAGGGCTGTCGATACGCGAGATCACGGGCCTGGTCTACGACTATGTGGTCGACAACCCGATCGCCCCGATCATCTACATCATCATCTACAGCCTGCGCTCGTTCACCTTTTTCCCGGCCATGTGGCTGACCATCGCGGCCGGCAGTCTGTTCGGTTTCCTGCCGGGCCTGGTCTACGCCCTGATCGGCGAGAACCTGTCGGCCAACATCGCCTATGCCCTGGCCCGCTTCTTCCGGCGCGAAGGCGACATGCGCGAGGCCCGCAATCCGCGCATCGCCGCCTTCCGCCGACTGCTGGTCGAGCAGGCGTTTCCGACCACGGTCGTGCTGCGCGCCTCGTTTCTGCCCTTCGATCTGGTGAACTACGCCTGCGGCCTGCTTCGGGTCCCCTGGCTGCCCTACGCCCTGGCCAGCATCGTCGGCATGCTGCCGCCGATGATCACCTTCGTGAGCTTCGGGGCGACGGTCAATCTGCCGGAGCTGCTGGCGCAGCAGTCGTTCTCGCCGGAGCAGCTCATCGACTCGCGGCAGCTGCTCATATCGGCCGGTCTGCTCGTGGCCAGCGCCATCATCGCCTGGCTCGCACATCGCCGGCGCAAGCGCCTGGCCGCCCGCGCCGGCGAACGCTCGGATTGACGGGGTGAACCCCGCTTTGTAGCCTCTCGGTTGGCACTGCTTCCGGGGGCGACGTGCGCTACCTGCTCGGGTTGATCGTGGGCCTAGCAGCCCTCTGGCTGCTTCTGTCGGGCCACTACTCGCCGCTGTTCTACGCCTTCGGCACCGGATCCTGCCTGCTGACGGCCTGGATCTGCTGGCGGATGCGGATCGTGGACAACGAAACCGTGCCGCTTCATCTGCTGGCGCACGCGCCGGTGTATATCGCCTGGCTGGGCTGGGAGATCGCCAAATCCAACGGGGACGTGGCGCGCCGCATCCTGTCGCCGGGCCGTTCGATATCGCCGACCATGACCACGCGCCGCGTCGGCCCGGCCACCGATCTGGGCCGCACGATCTACGCCAATTCGGTCACGCTCACGCCCGGCACGGTGACCGTGGGGCTGCGTGACGGCCTCGCCGAGGTGCACGCCCTGACCGACGCCAACGCCCGGGACATCGAGGAAGGTGATATGGATCGACGGGTACAGGCATTCGAGCGGCGCGGCGGCGTGCGCGACGACCACAGCCACGACGGGGGTTGAACCCGTGTTTCTTGCCGCGATCATCGGCGTGGCCGTGACCATGCTGCTCATCCTCATCCGGGCGCTGCTCGGGCCGTCAGCCTACGACCGCATCCTGGCGCTGAATCTGTTCGGCACGAAAACCGTGCTGTTCGTGTCCGTGCTCGGCTTTCTCAACGGCCGGCCGGAATTTCTCGACCTCGGGCTCGTCTACGCCCTGATCAACTTCACCGGGACCATCGCGGTGCTTAAGTTCATGCAGTACGGCGACCTCGGCTGGGACGAAGCCAGCAAGGACAAGCCCGATGTATAGCCCCCGGCGAGCACGCGCGGCGACGGAGAACGCATGACGGCCCTCATCGACATGGCGAGCTGGGTGCTGCTGGCGGGCGGCGCCGTGTTCAGCGTCATCGGCGGCATCGGCATCCTCCGCATGCCCGATTTCTACACCCGCATGCACGCGGCCTCGATCACCGACACGGCCGGCATGGCGCTCATGCTCGCCGGCCTGATGCTCCAGGCCGGCCTCACGCTGGTCACCGCGAAGCTGGTGTTCATCATGGTCTTTCTGATCATCACCAGCCCGACCGCCACCCATGCGCTGGCGCGGGCGGCGCTGCATGACGGAGTGCGCCCCCAGCTCGACCACGATCGTCGTCGACACACGGAGATCGAGCCGTGACCGTGGATATCGCGCTCAACGTCCTGCTGCTGAGTTTTCTTGCGATCACCGGCCTGGCGATCGCCCGTGTGCGCAATCTGTTTCCGGTGGCGATGCTGACCGGCCTGTACAGTCTGCTTTCCGCCAGCCTGTTCCAGCTGCTCGACGCCGTCGACGTGGCCCTCACGGAAGCCGCCGTGGGCGCCGGCGTGATGACGGTCCTGTTCCTGGCGACCTTCGGCCTGACCCGGGCGCGGGAGAAGTCGGTGCCGCGGTCACGCACGGCCATCGGCCTGGTGGTGACCGGGCTGACGGGCGCAGCGCTGTTCTACGCCAGCCTCGACATGCCCCACTTCGGCGCCGCGGACACCCCCGTTCAGGAGCATCCGCTGCGCGAGCGCTATCTGGAGACGGTGCGCGAGGAGATCGACGTGCCCAACGCCGTCACCGCCGTGCTGGCCAGCTATCGCGGCTACGACACCCTCGGCGAGGTGACCGTGGTGCTCACCGCCGGGGTGGGCGTGCTCATGCTGCTGGGCGTGAGCCGCCGCGGCCGCCACGACGACGACAAGGAGCCCTGATGCGCGAGCACACCGTCCTGCGCGTCGTGGTGAAGCTGCTCATCGCGCCGATTCTCATCTTCGCGCTCTACGTGCAGTTCCACGGCGACTACAGCCCCGGCGGCGGCTTCCAGGCCGGCGTGATATTCGCGGCGGCGATCATTCTCTACGCCCTGATCTTCGGCCTGGCCGAGGCCCGCCGGGCGGTGCCGCCGGGCGTGCTGCGCGTGATCGGCGCCCTGGGCGTGCTGCTGTACGCGGGCACCGGCGTCTACGCCATGCTTAGCGGCGGCAATTTCCTCGACTACGACTATCTCGCCCACGACGCCGTTCACGGTCAGCACTACGGCCTGTTGCTGGTCGAGTTCGGCGTCGGTCTGACCGTAAGTTCGGTGATCACCAGCGTCTTCTACGTCTTTGCCGGCCGCGGCCGGCGGCGGGAGCAGTCATGAGCCTGGCCACGATCGCCGACGCGTTCTTCGGCCTGTTCAACTACTGGATCGTCATCGTGCTGATGATGATCGGCTTCTACATCGTCATCTCGCACGACAACCTGGTGAAGAAGCTGATCGGCCTGAACCTGTTCCAGACCTCGGTGTTCATCTTCTACATCAGCATGGGCAAGATCGCGGGATCGACGGCGCCGATCCTCACCGAAGGCGACGATGCCGTCTACGCCCATCCCCTGCCGCACGTGCTGATCCTCACCGCCATCGTGGTCGGGGTGGCGACCATGGCCCTCGGCCTGGCGCTGGTGGTGCGCATCCACGAGGCCTACGGCTCGATCGAGGAGGACGACGTTCTGGCCGCGGATTTCGAAACCCAGGACAGCGAGGCGGCGACCGAGCGCGCCCGGCAGCGGTCGGCCGAGGCACGACAGCAAGCCGGCGCCCGCGACGATGCCGATGACGGCCACCGGGCCGGCGGCGAACGCGCGGACGACGGCCACGGGGACGAGCGCACGTGATCACGCAGTTTCTCTCCCAGATGCCGGTGCTGCTCGTGGTGCTGCCGCTGCTGGCGGCGCCCGTGTGCGTGATCGTCCACCGTGCAGCGCCCGCCTGGTTCATCTATGCGCTGATCTCCTGGGCCTGCTTCGCGATCGCCTTCCTGCTGTTCGTGCAGGTCCGCATCGGCGGTCCGATCAGCTACATCCTGGGCGGCTGGCCGCCGCCCTTCGGCATCGAGCTGCGGCTGGACGCGCTGAACATGCTCGTCGTCCTGCTGGTGACGGGCATCGCCGCGATCGCCTCGATCTATGCACGCGCGAGCATCGCCGCCGAGATCCCGCGCGAGCGGGCCTACCTGTTCTATGCCGCGCTGCTGCTCTGTCTTTGCGGGCTGCTCGGCATCAGCATCACGGGCGACGCGTTCAATCTGTTCGTCTTTCTCGAGATCTCGTCTCTGTCCTCGTACAGCCTGATCGCGATGGGGGCGAAGCGGCGGGCGCTGCTGTCGGCGTTCCAGTATCTGATCATGGGGACGATCGGCGGCACCTTCCTGCTGATCGGCATCGGTTTCCTCTACATGATGACCGGCAGCCTTAACATGGCCGACATCGCCGATCGCCTGCCCGCGGTCTCGGACACGCGCACCGTCGAGGCGGGCCTGGCGTTCATCGTCATCGGCCTGAGCCTGAAGTTCGCTCTGTTTCCGCTGCACATCTGGCTGCCCAACGCCTACACCTACGCGCCGTCGGCGGTCAGCGCGTTCATCGCCGCAACCGCCACCAAGGTCGCGGTCTACGCGCTGATCCGGTTCCTGTTCACGGTCTTCGGCGCGGCCTACGCCTTCGGTCAGCTGCCGCTCGGCGAGGTGCTGATGGTGCTGGCCGTCGTGGCGATGCTCTCGGGATCGGTGGCGGCGATCTTCCAGACCGATGTCAAGCGGCTACTGGCCTGGTCGAGCGTGGCCCAGATGGGCTACATCGTGCTCGGACTGTCGATGGCCAGCGCCACCGGCCTGACCGCCGCACTCGCCCACATCGTCAATCACGGCATCATCAAGGGCGCGCTGTTCATGGCGGCCGGCGCGCTGTTCTGGCGCATGCGCGCGATCTCGATCAACGACGTGGCCGGTCTCGGCCGGCGCATGCCCCTGACCGCGGCGGCCTTCGTGGTCGCCGGACTCGCCCTGATCGGGGTGCCCGCCACCGGCGGCTTCATCAGCAAGTGGCTCCTGCTCGAGGCGGTCATGGAGGACGCGCACTACGGCCTGGCGGCGGCCATTCTGGTCAGCTCGCTGCTGTCGGTCATCTACATCGGGCGCGTGGTCGAGGCCCTGTATTTCCGCGATCCCGCCGATAATGACGGCAAGACCGCCGAAGCGCCGGTGTCGATGGTGGCCGCCACGTGGGTGCTGGTCGGCGCGAGCGTGGCACTCGGCCTGTACGCCTCACCACTGGTGGAAACCGCCGAACGCGCCGCAGCCGGGCTGCTCGGGAGCGGGGCATGAACGCGCTCTGGCTTCCCCTGCTGGTCGCGCTGCCGGCCGTGATGAGTCTCGTGGTCGCCATCAGCGGCCGCTGGCCGAACCTGCGCGAGGGCGTGAGCGTGGCCACCGCACTCGCGCTGCTGGCCGGAATCGCCGGGTTCATCGGCGACGTCACGGCCGGCGGGCGACCGAGCTTCACCCTGTTCGAGATCCTGCCCGGCGCCAGCCTGACCTTCACGCTGGAGCCGATCGGCCTGCTGTTCGCGATGATCGCCTCGGGGCTGTGGTCGCTGACCACCGTCTACGCCGCCGGCTACATGCGCGGCAACGCCGAACATGCGCAGACGCGTTTCTTCGTCTGCTTCGCGCTGGCGATTTCGGCGGCCATCGGCATCGCCTTCGCGGGCAATCTGATGACGCTGTTCATCTTCTACGAGATGCTCACGCTGTCGACCTATCCGCTGGTCACCCACCACGGCGACGCCGAGTCTCGCGACGGCGGGCGGGTGTATCTCGGCATCCTGCTCACGACCTCGATCGGCTTCTTCCTGCCGGCGATCGTGGCCACGTGGCTGCTCACCGGCAGCATCACCTTCACCGACGGCGGGCTGATGGCCGGCTCGGGCCTCGGCGCGCTCGGAGCCGGCCTGCTGTACGCCCTGTTCCTGTACGGGACCGGCAAGGCAGCGCTGATGCCGTTCCACCGCTGGCTGCCGGCGGCGATGGTCGCCCCCACCCCGGTCTCCGCGCTGCTGCACGCCGTGGCCGTGGTCAAGGCCGGCGTGTTCATCGTGCTCAAGCTGACGGTGTATGTCTTCGGCGTCGACTTCCTCGCCGAGACCGGCGCCTCGCAGCCGATGATGTGGATCGCCACGATCACGGTACTGGGCGCCTCGCTGATCGCGATGACGAAGGACAATCTCAAGGCAAGGCTGGCGTATTCCACCGTCAGCCAGCTGTCCTACATCGTGCTCGGCGCCACCATGGCCTCGAGCCTGGGCATTCTCGGCGGCTCCATGCACATCGCCATGCACGCCTTCGCCAAGATCACGCTGTTCTTCTGTGCCGGCGCCATCTACACCGCCACGCATCGCAAGAACGTCAGCGACCTCGACGGCCTCGGCTATGCGATGCCGATCACCTTCTCGGCGTTCTTCATCGCCTCGCTGTCGCTGATCGGCATTCCGCCGATGGGCGGGATCTGGAGCAAGTGGTATCTGATGGAGGGCGCCGCGGACGCGGGCCACATCGCGATCATTCTGGTGCTGTCGCTGAGCTCGCTGCTCAACATCGTCTATCTCCTGGAGATTCCGACCCGCGCGTTCTTCCACAATCCGCGCCCGGACACGCCGCGCAACTGGCAGGAGGCGCCCTGGGCCTGCGTGATCCCGCTGTCGATCACGGCGGCCGGCTGCATCGTCTGGTTCCTGTATCCCCTGCCGTTCACGGCGCTGCTCTCGCCGTGGGCGCCCCAGTGATCCGAGGTTGGTCATGCTGATCGAACGCAATCCGCAGTCGCTGCGCCGCCCGAGTACGCCGGCGCGTCGGCGCGCCGCCTGGCTGCTGTACGCGGTCTGCGCGCTGACGCTGGTACCGAGCCTGTTCATTCACCCGCACGCCAAGTTCGGATTCGCCGAGCTGCCGGCGTTCCACGCCCTGCTGGCCTTCGTCACCGGCTGCGTGCTGGTGCTGGCCGCGATCATCCTGCGACGGCTGATCATCCGCGGCGAGGACTATTACGAGCATCGGACCTGACATGCCCGCATGGCTGAACAATCCCGGCATGCTGCTGATCATCGCCGGCTGCATCATCCCCCTGCTGCCCTATCGCGCGCGCATGGTGGTGCTGCTCGGCGCCCCGGCCGCCGGGCTGGCCTGGCTGTGGCAGATTCCGCTGGGCACCACCACGCAGATGGCGCTGCTGGAATACACCCTCACGCCTCTGCGGGTCGACGGGCTCGCGTTCACGTTCGGCGTGATCTTCCACATCGCCGCCTTTCTGGCGGGTGTCTACATGTGGCACACGCGCAGCCGGCTGGAGCCGGCCGCGGCGCTGATCTATGCCGGTTCGGCCATCGGGGCGGTGCTGGCGGGCGATCTGATCACGTTGTTCATGTTCTGGGAGGTGACCGCGATCGCCTCGGCGCTGCTGCTGGTCATCCGCGGCCTGCGCGACGCCATGATCGTGGCCCGGCGCTATCTACTGGTGCAGATCGGCTCCGGCCTGTTCCTGATGGGCGGCGCCGCGATCCACATTCACGCCACGGGCGACGTCGCCTTCACCCACCTCGGCCTCGATGCCCCGGGCGGCTGGCTGATTCTGTTCGCATTCGGCATCAAGGCCGCCTTCCCCCTACTGCACAACTGGCTGCAGGACGCCTACCCTTCGGCCAGCCCGACCGGCACGGTGGTGCTGTCGGCCTTCACCACCAAGATGGCCATCTACGCGCTCGCACGCGGCTACGCGGGCACCGAGCTACTCATTCCGATCGGCGCGGTGATGACGATCTTCCCGATCGTCTATGCCATGCTCGCCAACGATCTGCGCCGCGTGCTCTCCTACAGCCTCAACGTGCAGCTGGGTTTCATGGTGGTGGCCGTGGGGATCGGCACCGAACTGGCGATCAACGGCGCCGCGGCCCATGCCGTGACCCACATCCTTTACAAGGCGCTGCTGTTCATGTCGATCGGGGCGGTACTGCATCAGACCGGGCACGTCCGGGCGACCGAACTCGGGGGGCTGGCCCGTCAGATGCCCTGGACGGCCGCGTTCTGCGTCATCGGCGCGGCCTCGATCAGCGCCTTCCCGCTGATGGCCGGGTTCGTGAGCAAGTCGCTCATCCTGTCCGCCGTGGCCGAGGAGAAATGGGCCGCCACCTGGGTGACGCTGACCGCCGCTTCGGCCGGCGCGCTGCTCTATGTCGGGATCAAGATCCCCTACTTCGCCTTCTTCGCGCCGAACGACCAGATCAAGGCCGATCCCGCGCCGCGCAACATGCAGATCGCCATGGGGCTGACCGCGACGGCCTGCATCGCGCTCGGCCTGGCGCCCGGGCTGTTGTATTCGATCCTGCCCTACCCCGTGGACTATCAGCCCTGCACGGTCGATCACGTGGTGACCCAGATGCAGCTGCTCGCCTTCTCCGGGCTGGCGTTCTGGCTGGCCTGGCGGGCGGGGCTCTACCCGCGCCCGATGCGCGCGGTCCATCTGGACACGGACTGGCTCTATCGTCGCGTTCTGCCGGCGCTGGGTCATGTCGGCGAACGGCTGTTCCAGACCGCGAACCGCCGCTTCAGAGCCGGCGCCGGCTCGCTTGCGGACACCGCCATGACGCGGCTGCGCGTGCGCTACGGGGCGACCGGGGTACTCTCGCGCACCTGGAGCACGGGCTGGATGGCGCTCTGGGTGGCGATTCTGCTCATCGTCTATCTGGCGCTTTACTACTAGCGTCATCCAACGCCGGTGCGAGCGTCGCACCGGCCAGATCGACGACATCAAAGCCTGGCGCGGCCTCTCGCCGCGATCAAGCCGTGACCGACCGCGCATGGGGCGCTATCGCGCTCAGCCGTTCGTCTGCGCGGCTTCCATCGCCTGCCAGAGACAGGGCTGGCCACTGGCCTCTGACAACATCTCCAGATAGCGCCGGTGCGCCGCCTGCTCCACCTCACTGGCGCGCGTCACACGCGGCCGGCGGCCTGCGCCGGCCAGGTGCTCGGCCAGACCCGCGGTCGCCACGGCCGCCGCCCCGGCCTCCGATTCCGCGGCCAGCGCGATGTCGATCTGACCGCCGGTCATCGATAGATACACGTCCGCCAGCAGCTGGGCGTCGAGCAGCGCGCCGTGCAGTTCGCGGTTGGAGTTGTCGATCTCGAAGCGCTTGCACAGGGCATCCAGGCTGTTGCGCTGGCCGGGATAGGCCTGGCGGGCCTCCACCAGGGTATCGATCACCGACTGTCGCTCCTCGAGCGCGGTATGCCCGGCATCGACCAGACGGAGTTCGTGGTTGAGAAAGGCCAGATCGAAGGGCGCGTTGTGGATGATCAGCTCCGCCCCGGCCAGGTAATCGGTCAGGGTTTCCGCGATTTCATGAAAGCGCGGCTTGTCGTCTAGAAACTCGAGCGTGATCCCGTGCACGTCGATCGCGCCCTGATCGATATCGCGATCCGGGTGGATGTACAGATGCAGGTCGTTGCCCGTCAGCCGGCGATCGGCCAGTTCCACGCAGCCGATCTCGATGATGCGGTGACCCTGGGCCGGCTCGAGGCCGGTGGTTTCGGTGTCCAGCACGATCTGACGCATGCTCGGTTTCTCCTGGCCTGTGGCCGGCGATCAGCCGCGCGCGCGCGGCAGTTCGTCGATACCGCGGTTGGCGAGCGCATCCGCGGCTTCGTTGCCGTCGTTGCCGCTGTGTCCCTTGACCCAGTGCCACTCGATCTCGTGGCGTTCGCAGGCGGCGTCGAGGGCCCGCCACAGATCGGCGTTCTTGACGGGCTTTTTCGCCGCGGTCTTCCAGCCGTTGCGCTTCCAGTTGGCCAGCCACGACATGATGCCCTGACGCACGTAGGTGGAATCGGTGTGCAGCTCCACCCGGCAGCCGCGCTTGAGCGCGGACAATGCCTCGATAGCGGCGGTGAGCTCCATCCGGTTGTTGGTGGTCTCGCGCTCGCCGCCGAACAGTTCGCGCGTGCGCCCGTCGCAGCTCAGCAGCGCGCCCCAGCCGCCGGGGCCAGGATTACCGCGGCAGGCGCCGTCCGTATAGATCACAACCGTTTTCGTCATCGTCGATATGGTAGCCCACCGGTGCCGGTGCGCGCCAAGGCGGCGGGTGCTGCGGCCCGGCTGCGCGCGGTTCGCCCGTGCTCCCGGTTGCGCGATACCACCTGCCGCCGCGCCAGCACGGCATACGCCTGCGCGGCACATGCCAGCGGTTCCAGCCAGCGCTTGCCGCTGCCCACGGCATAGCGGCCACCGAACAGCGGAAAGCCGAGACCGTAGCGCCAGAGCAGATCCGGCTCGAACTCGAGCAACCGCAGCCAATCAAACAGCCGGCCGGCGCTGGGCGGCGCTGCGCACGGCGTGAAGCGCGGTGCGCGCCGTCCGGGCATGCCCTGCCACAGCGCCCAGAGCGACCACGGATTGAACACGAGCACGATCAACTGGCCGCGCGCGCTCAGTACCCGCGCGCATTCACGCAACAACGCGTGCGGCGCCGCAACCTGCTCCAGGCTGTGCGCCAGCACGAGCGCATCAACACTGCCGGAGGCCAGCGGCAGATGCTGGCCGTCGAACAGGGCGTCGGCATCCGTGCCCGCCGACCAGGCGAGCCGCCACTGGCGAAGTGTACCGGCATGATCGAGCAAGGCGCGATCGATGCCCCAGCGGCCGACCTGCACGCAGCGATACCCGGTGAGCCTTGGCAGCAGCTCACGCAGTAGTCGTTGCTCGTACTGCAGGAAAAGACGTGCTCTTGGGGTCTCGAGCCAGTCCCGCGATTCCGTGTACCGTGCAGGTAGAAAGCGTAACAATTGATTTTGGCTCAGGCCGTTGGCAACATCTTCCGATGATCGACATTAAACCGCTATCGGCACTGTCCGACAACTACGTATGGGTTCTCGGCCGCGAGGGGGACGATCGCGTCGCGATCGTCGATCCGGGCGAGGCCGCGCCGGTGCAACGTTTTCTGGCCGAACAGGGCAAACGCGTGGGCGCCTACCTGATCACGCATCACCACGGCGATCACATCGGCGGCCTCGATGCGCTGCTCGCCGAGCACGACGCCCCGGTCTACGGGCCGCGCGCGGAGGCGGCGACGATCAAGCGGCTGACGCATCCGCTGGCCGGGGGAGACCGCTTCACCCTCGACTGTCTCGACACCGAATTCGAAGTCTTCGACGTACCGGGCCATACCCTCGGTCACATCGCCTATCTCGCGCCGGGTGAACTGCTGGCCGGCGACACCCTGTTCCGCGGCGGCTGCGGCCGCGTGTTCGAGGGCACGGCCGCGCAGATGCAGGCTTCGCTGGCCACGCTGCGGGCACTGCCGGCCGATACACGCGTCTATGCCGGACACGAATACACGCAGAAGAATCTCGCCTTCGCCCGCATGGTGGAGCCCGACAACACGGCGGTAATAGACGCCGTGGCGGCCGTCACCGCCCTGCGGGATGACGACCGGCCGAGCCTGCCCGGCACCCTGGCCGAAGAGTTCGAGATCAACCCGTTCCTACGCTGGGACCAACCGACAGTCATCGCCGCTGCCAGCGATCGCGCCGGTCGCGACCTGACGGACCCGGCCGAGATTTTCGCCACACTGCGCGAATGGAAGAATGCCTCCTAGGCGCCGTCGCCACGCCGGCGCAGCCGCGGTCCTGGCGCTGCTGTTGGCCGGCTGCGCCACCGAACCGCCCCAAACGACTCGTACCACCAACCCGCCATCCGCCCCGTCGGTCGAACGGCCTTCGCCCAAGCCGGTGCAGCCCTCCGACACTCCCGCTGAAACGTCCGTGGCGCGTCAGGACTACCAGCCGCAATCCTGGCGCGATCCGTCGGAGGATCTGTGGGCGCAGGTACGCGACGAACTGAGCCTCGACCCGCACGCACAGCGTCGCGAGGTGCGCGAGTGGACGCAATACTACGCCACGCATCAGGGGCATGTGGACGCCTCGCTGGAACGCGCGCAGCCCTACCTCTGGCATGTGGTCCGGGAAGTCGACGCGCGCGACCTGCCGGGCGAGCTGGCGCTGCTGCCCATCGTCGAGAGCGGCTACAACGCCGCCGCCCGCTCCTATGTCGGCGCCAGCGGCCTGTGGCAGTTCATGCCGGGGACTGCGGACCACGTCGGCCTGGCGCGCGACTGGTGGTATGACGGCCGGAACGACGTCATCGCTTCCACCGACGCCGCGCTCGACTACCTCGAGATGCTGGTATCGCGCTATGACGGCGACTGGCTGCTGGCGCTGGCGGCCTATAATGCCGGGCCCGGGCGCGTCGATGCGGCCCTCGAACGCGCCACCGCCGAGGGTATCCCGGCCGACTACTGGCATCTGGAGCTACCGCGCGAGACCACGGAATACGTCCCCAAGCTGCTCGCCATACGGCGCATTCTTGTCTCCCCGCGTCGCTTCGGAATGACCTGGCCGTCGCTGGACAACGAAGCCCGCACGCGTGCGGTGACCCTGTCGAAGCAGGTCGAACTCGCGGTCGCCGCCGACATGCTGGACATGTCCGAGGCCGCGCTGCGACGCCTCAATCCCGGCATGCGCCGCTGGGCGAGCACCCCGGACGGCGGTCGCACGCTGCTTGTACCCGCGGACAAGGCGGCCGCCTTCAGCCGGCAGCTCGCCGCCGCCGAACCCTCTGAACTGGTTCATCGCCGCACCCACACCGTGCGCCGCGGCGAAATCCTGGGCCGGATCGCCAACGCTTACGGCGTGAGCGTCTCGGCCCTGCGCCAGGCCAATCATCTGGCCGGCGATCGCATCCGCGCGGGGCAGACGCTGCAAATCCCGCGGGGCGGCAAGGCGCCCCCGGCGGAGCCAACCCGGCGCTACGTGGTCCAGTCGGGCGATACGCTCTGGGACATCGCGCATCGCTATAACGTGGCCGTGGACGCGCTGCAGCGCGCCAACGCCGACGTTGACACCCTTCGACCGGGCGCTTCGCTCACCATTCCGGGCGCCGCGACACCGCCGGCGCCGACCACGCATGTCGTCCAACGCGGCGAGTCGCTGTGGTCGATCGCCGACGCCAACGACGTCGCCATCGCCGACCTGCGGCGCTGGAATCGGCTCGAGCCGGGCGCAACGCTGCAGCCGGGTCGGGAGCTGGCCGTCGACGGGCCCGCGCCGTTGCCGGACTTCTACGAGGTCGAGTCCGGCGATTCGCTCTGGTCCATCGCGAGTCGTTTCTCGATGCAGGTGACGACGCTGCGCAGCTTGAACGACATGAGTTCCAACAGCACTATTCAGCCCGGCCAGCGGTTACGGCTGCAGCCGGCTGTGTCCGGCTAACAAGGCCGTTCCCACGGCAGACGCATTCCAGGAGACGACATGGGATTTCTAGACGGCAAGAAGGCGCTGATCACCGGCCTGGCCAGTGAGCGCTCGATCGCGTACGGCATCGCCCAGGCGATGCGCGACCAGGGCGCGGAACTCGCGCTGACCTATCAGGGCGACAAGCTCAAGGCACGCGTGGAGAAGATGGGCGCCGCGCTCGGCACCGATATCGTGCTGCCGCTGGACGTCGCCGAGGACGAGCAGATCGACGGACTGTTCGAGCAGCTCGGCCGACACTGGGATCAGCTCGATGTCCTGGTCCATGCCATCGGCTATGCGCCGCGCGAAGCGCTGGCCGGCGGTTACCTCGACAGCCTGACGCGCGAGGCCGCCCACGTGTCGCACGACATCAGTGCCTACAGCTTCGCGGCGCTGGCCAAGGCCGGTCGCGGCATGTTCTCGGACAACGCGTCGCTGATCACCCTCACCTATCTCGGCGCCGACCGCGCCATGCCGGGCTACAACATCATGGGTCCGGCCAAGGCCAGCCTCGAGTCGAGCATGCGTTTCATCGCCTATGACCTCGGACCGCGCGGCATTCGCGCCAACGCGATCTCGGCCGGTCCGATCAAGACGCTGGCCGCGGCGGGCATCCGCGGCTTTCGCTCCATGCTGAGCCACGCCGCGGCCGGCTCCCCCCTGCAGCGCAACGTAACCCAGACCGAAGTCGGCAACGCCGCGGCCTTTCTCGCCTCGGACCTGGCCTCGGGCATCACCGGCGAAGTGCTCTATGTGGATGCCGGATACCGGATCATGGGCATGACCCCGGGCGCGGAGTCGGACGACTAGACCCGCGTCTCAATAACGCGCACACGGCGGCCGGGGCGACCCGGCCGCCTTTTTTTCGTTCAGTCGATGCGGTTCTCGTTGATCTCGACGTCGGCCTGGTTACGCAGATACGCGTTCAGCGCGCCGTATTCCTGGCGTGCCACGTACTGGCGCTGCTGCTCGGCGAACTGCTCGCGCGGCGTGGCGCTATCGCTGTCGTCACCGGCCCGCACGCCGTCGACCACCACAAGGGCGACACGCCCGTCGGCGGTCGCGGTCACGTCGAGGCGCCGCGTGTCATTCTCGGGGCTCGGCAGGCTGAACGCCGCCTCGCGCACGCGCGGGTCGACCTCGCGGTCGGAACGGCGGATGAAGCCGGGCGACTCCAGCGTCGGCCCGTCCTCGCCGGTCAGCGATTGCAGCGACTCACCCGCTTCGAGGGCAGTCATCGCCTCGCGCGCCGACTCCCGCGCGCGGTCCTCGGCCTTCTGCCGCGCCACGCGCTCGCGCACGGTGTCGCGCACCTCGTCGAGCGGCCGGCGCTCGGCCGTCTGATGCGACTCCACCCGCAGCACCACCCGGCGGTCAGACCCGAGCTGTATCGGCGTGCTGTTGAGTTCGTCCTGCAGCACCGAATCCGAGAAGGCGGCCTTGCGTATCGCGTCGTATTGGCCGATGCCGTCGCCGCCCTCGCGGGTGATCCACCCGGTGTCCTGTATCTCGAGATTCAGCTCGTCAGCCAGCGTTTGCAGGTCGTTCGGCGCCTCGTAGGCCAGCGTCTCCATCCGATCGCTCTTGTCGCTGTAGGCGGTGACCTCGCGCTGCGCCGAAGCGATCGCTTTCAGCTGGGACTGGACTTCCGGATCATCGAACGACGGCGTGCTCGCCTGCGTGACATCGCTGAGACGCAGCAGATACCAGGCTTGCTCACCGCGCACCGGGGACGACGTCTCGCCGGTATCGAGCTCGAACAGCGTCTCGGCAACGGCGTCGGGCAGGTCGCCGGGTGCGGCGCCGTCAATGCGGCTGTATTCGGCACCATCCACCGATCCGGCGGCCGCCTCCAGATCCGCGTCCTGCGCCGCAGAGGCAAGCTGCTGGATGCGATCGCGCGCCGCGTCGCCGTCCCCCTCGATCGGCACGCGCACCTGTACACCCCTGCGTCGCTCCGGTTCGCCGAACTGGGCCTTGTTCTGCTCGTAGAGTTCGCGCAGTGCCGCCTCGTCCGGAGCGGCATCGCCGGCCGCGGCATTGCTGCGGGACAAGGAGACGTAGGAGAGCTTCACACGCTCGGGCCGCTGGAACTGATCCGCATGATCCTCGTAGTACGACTCGAGCTCGGCATCGCTGACATCGACATCGTCGATATAGCGCTGGGCATCGTAGGCGAGATAGCGCACGCGACGCTCCTGGTTGACCAGACGATAGGCCTGATCGACCTCGGCCGGCGACGCGAACGCACTCGTGGTCACGTCACGGCGCAGCTGCTGGCTCTTGAGATCCTCGCGCAGGCGCGCCTCATACCGGCCGGCGGGAATCCCGGCCTGCGAAAGCAGGCTGCGATAGCGCTCGGGCGAGAACTGGCCGTCGACCTGGAACTGCTCGTTGCTGCGCAGGGCCGCCAGCAGCCGCGCGTCGGTCACGCGATAACCGGCCTCGTCGGCGTACTGCGTGAGCACCGCTTCGTTGATGAGGCCCTGCAGAACCGTACGGCGCAGTTGCTCCGGCGGGAACATGTCGGCGTCAAAACTATCGCCCATGGCCTGACGCAGGCGCTGATAGCGCTGATTGTAGGACTGCTGGAGCTGATAGCGCGTGATCTCGGTGCCGCCGACGCTGGCGACCACCGGGTCCGACGACGGCGTGAAATAGGAACCGATGCCCCAGACACCGAAAACCACCGCGATGACCGCCACCACCACATAGGCAAGCGGTCCGCTCGCGTTATCGCGAATTTTCTGCAGCATTGATCTCGCTCCCGCGTCCCTCAGTCCTTGAATGCGATGACCGGCGCGGCCGTTGGGCCGGCACCGACCGCCCATTGTGCCGCATGGGCGTTCGCGCGGCAGCCTTCGACTGCATCACGCAGTGGTTGCACGCATAAAAAAAGGGCGCCCGAAGTGCGCCCTTTTCTCGATATGTGCCGATCGTGGCGATCGGCATCCATCGTATGGCGGAGCGGACGGGACTCGAACCCGCGACCTCCGGCGTGACAGGCCGGCATTCTAACCAGCTGAACTACCGCTCCGAAAACTTTTTTGGTGGGTGCTGACGGATTCGAACCGCCGACATTCGCCTTGTAAGGGCGACGCTCTACCAACTGAGCTAAGCACCCTGCCCGGCGTGTCGGCTTTCGCCGTTCACCCAGCGAAGGCGCGCTAGTTTACAGCGTCTTTGAGTGCTTTACCAGCCTTGAAGCCAGGAGTTTTTCCGGAAGGGATCGTGATCGACTGACCGGTCTTCGGATTGCGGCCCTGACGGGCGGCACGTTCACGAACGGAGAACACGCCAAAGCCGACCAGCGATACCTTGTCGCCCTTCTTCAGTGCATCGGTGACCGAATCGATCATGGCGTCTACCGCCCGGGAGGCGTCCGCCTTCGACAGGTCCGCATCGGCGGCGACCGCATCGACAAGTTCGGTTTTGTTCATAACTAAATCCCCTGAGGAGTGAATACGATTTTGAACCCGCGGGACCGGGCCTTCAAGCAACGCTCGATCGCGAACGCATCGCCGACCATGCGCGTCCGCGCCGCCTCGATCAAGCCGGGCGGCGCGGGCATAAGCGGCTGTTATACCAAGCGCCTCTTTGCAGCGTCAACAAAGGCTTTCGCCGACTCGCGCATCGCCCGGCCCGGTCGTGATCAGTGCGCACGCACGCCCGCCGGATCGTTCTTGCCCGTCGCCTCGGCACCGGCGCTGTCCTCGGCCAGCGGCTGGGGCTGGCGCGTCAGCGCGATCTCGAGCACTTCGTCGATCTTGCGGACCGGCCGGATATCGAGCCGATTCTTGATGTTGGCCGGAATCTCGGCCAGATCCTTCGTGTTCTCGTGCGGAATGACCACGATCTTGATTCCGCCGCGATGCGCCGCCAGCAGCTTCTCCTTGAGCCCGCCAATCGGCAACACATCGCCCCGCAGCGTGATCTCGCCGGTCATGGCGACATCCGCCCGAACCGGGATCTGGGTCAGGGCCGAGACCATGGCCGTGCACATCCCGATGCCCGCACTGGGCCCGTCCTTGGGCGTCGCGCCCTCGGGCACGTGGACGTGCATGTCGACCTTCTGCATGAAGTCGCGCTCGATGCCGAGCGCCGTCACGCGCGAGCGGATGACCGTGAGCGCGGCCTGGATCGACTCCTGCATGACGTCGCCGAGCGAGCCGGTGTGCAGGGGCTTGCCCTTGCCCGGCACGACCGCGGATTCGATCGACAGCAGTTCGCCGCCGACCTCGGTCCAGGCCAGACCGGTCGCCTGACCGACGCTGTCCTGCTCCTCCGCGCGACCGTAGCGATACTTCGGCACGCCCAGATACTTGTCCAGATTGCGCTTGGTCACCTGCGCGGTGCCCTGTTTCTCTTCGCTGATCAGCTCCTTGACCACCTTGCGGCAGATCTTGCTGATGTCGCGCTCGAGATTGCGCACACCGGCCTCGCGCGTGTAGCGGCGGATGATGTCGGTCAGGGCGTTGTCGGAGACGGACAGTTCCGCTTCCTTCAGCCCGTTCTCCTTCATCGCCTTCGGCAGCAGGTAGCGCTCACCGATGTTGACCTTTTCGTCCTCGGTATAGCCCGACAGCCGGATGACCTCCATGCGGTCGAGCAGCGGCTCCGGGATGTTCATGGTGTTGGCCGTGCACACGAACATCACCTGCGACAGATCGTAGTCGACCTCCAGGTAATGATCGCCGAAGGTGTTGTTCTGCTCCGGATCCAGGACTTCGAGCAGCGCGGACGCCGGGTCGCCCCGGAAATCCATCGCCATCTTGTCCACCTCGTCGAGCAGGAACAGCGGGTTACGCACGCCGACCTTGGCCATGTTTTGGATGATCTTGCCTGGCAGCGAGCCGATGTAGGTGCGCCGATGGCCGCGGATCTCGGCCTCGTCGCGCACGCCGCCCAGGCTCATGCGCACGAACTCGCGATTGGTCGCGCGCGCGATCGAGCGCCCCAGCGAGGTCTTGCCCACGCCCGGCGGACCGACCAGGCACAGGATCGGCCCCTTGATCTTCTTGACGCGGCTCTGCACCGCGAGATTCTCGATGATGCGCTCCTTGATCCGCTCGAGGCCGTAGTGGTCGGTGTCGAGCGTCTCCTGCGCCTTGGCGAGGTCGATCTTGGTGCGGCTGCGCTTCTTCCACGGGATGTCGACCATCCAGTCGAGATAGTTGCGCACCACCGTCGCCTCGGCCGACATCGGCGACATGCTCTTGAGCTTGTTGAACTCGTTGGTGACCTTCTTCTTCACCTCCTTGGGCATGCCGGCCTTCTCGATCTTGTCCTCGAGTTCATCCAGATCGTTGGGCGCGTCGTCGATCTCGCCCAGTTCCTTCTGGATGGCCTTCATCTGCTCGTTGAGGTAGTACTCGCGCTGAGACTTCTCCATCTGCTGCTTCACGCGGCCGCGGATCTTCTTCTCGATCTGCAGCACCTCGATCTCGGCGTCGGTCTTGGCCACGACGTGCTCGAGCCGGGACTGGGCATCGGCGATCTCGAGCACGTCCTGGCGCTCGTCGAGCTTGAGGTTGAGATGGGCGGCGATGGTGTCGGCCAGCCGGCCGGGCGAGTCCATGCTGGAAAGCGACGGCAGCAGTTCCGCCGGCACTTTCTTGTTGAGCTTCACGTACGATTCGAAGGTCGACACCGCCGAGCGCATGAGCGCGTCGATTTCGGCGTTGTCCTCTTCGGCATCCTCGATGATCGCGTAACCGGCCGCGAGGCTGCCCTCGTGCTCTTCGAGACCGGACAGACGGGCGCGGTCGGCGCCTTCGACCAGCACCTTCACCGTGCCGTCCGGCAGCTTCAAGAGCTGCAGGATGGACGCGAGCGTGCCGACTTCGTAGATATCGTCGGCGCCCGGGTCGTCGATGTCTGCGGCCTTCTGCGCGACCAGGAGGATCTTCTTGTCCTCGGCCATGGCCGCCTCGAGGGCGTTGATCGATTTCTCGCGGCCGACGAACAGGGGAATGGCCATGTGCGGGAAGACAACGACGTCCCGCAACGGAAGAACCGGCACCTGGGCATTCTCTGCCATTGGAAGCCTCGCGTAAAAAGCGGCCGGCATTGCGCCGGCCCCTGTGAATTTGCTTGAAAAATGCGGGCGCCGGGGCCGATTTCAATCGACGCCGGCGCCGCCCGGCCGCGACCGGGCCTTCGGGTCACGCCCCCGCGCGGCTGGCGTCGGCGTTCTCGTAGACGATATAGGGCTGAGCATCGCCTTTGACCACCGCCTCGTCGACGACCACCTTGGAGACGTTCTCCATCGCCGGCAGTTCGTACATCACGTCGAGCAGGATCGATTCCAGGATCGTGCGCAGGCCGCGGGCGCCGGTCTTGCGTTCCATCGCGCGGTGTGCGATCGCCCGGAGCGCATCCTCGCGCAGCTCGAGCTCGCAGTTCTCCATTTCGAAGAGCTTCGCATACTGCTTGGTCAGCGCATTCTTGGGCTCGCGCAGGATCGAGATGAGCGCGGTCTCGTCCAGCTCCTCGAGCGTGGCCACGACCGGCAGCCGACCGACGAACTCGGGAATCAGCCCGTACTTGACCAGATCCTCCGGCTCCACGGTGGCCAGCATCTCGCCCAGCGAGCGTTTTTCGGACGCGCCCTTGACCTCGGCCGAGAAGCCGATGCCGGAGCGCCCTTCGCGAGTCTGGATCGTCTGATCCAGGCCGGCGAACGCGCCGCCCACGATGAACAGGATGCCCGAGGTATCGACCTGCAGGAACTCCTGCTGCGGGTGCTTGCGCCCGCCCTGCGGCGGGATCGAGGCCGTGGTGCCCTCGATCAGCTTGAGCAGGGCCTGCTGCACGCCCTCGCCCGACACGTCGCGGGTGATGGACGGGTTCTCCGACTTGCGCGAGATCTTGTCGATCTCGTCGATGTAGACGATGCCGCGCTGGGCCTTGTCGACATCGTAGTCGCACTTCTGCAGCAGCTTCTGGATGATGTTCTCGACGTCCTCACCGACGTAGCCCGCTTCCGTGAGCGTGGTGGCGTCGGCGATTGCGAAGGGCACGTCCAGCAGCCGGGCCAGGGTCTCGGCGAGCAGCGTCTTGCCGCAGCCGGTCGGCCCGATCATCAGGATGTTGGACTTCTGCAGCTCGACGTCGTCCTCGGCGGCCTCGGCGTTCAGGCGCTTGTAGTGGTTGTACACGGCGACGGCCAGAATCTTCTTGGCCGGCTCCTGGCCGATGACGTAGTCGTCGAGGACGCGCCGGATCTCCTGCGGGCTCGGCAGGCCCTGCTTGGCCGGCTTGCTCGCAAGCTCCTCGCGCATGATGTCGTTGCACAGATCGACGCACTCGTCGCAGATGAATACCGACGGGCCGGCAATCAGCTTGCGCACCTCGTGTTCGGACTTGCCGCAGAAGGAGCAGTAGAGCGTGCGCCCCGAGTTGCCGTTGGAGCCGCTGTTGCCGTTGGATTCTTCTGCCATGGTCTGGGACCTCTCAAAAAACAGGCGGTCGATATACCCTGTATGGCATATCGCGCGAACGCTTGTCACGAAGTTTCAACCGTCAAACCCCGCATCGCGCTGCGGCACAGCCGATCGATCGTCGGCCGTGCCGCGGGCGTGCCGAATGAACGGCAAGTGACTACTTGGACTTCTCCGCAAGCGCCGCACGCGAGGTGAGCACATCGTCCATGACGCCGTATTCGGTGGCGTCCTTCGCGCTCATGAAGTAGTC
The DNA here is from genome assembly GCF_003788635.1 of Salinisphaera orenii subsp. orenii MK-B5. Lineage (GTDB taxonomy): Bacteria > Pseudomonadota > Gammaproteobacteria > Nevskiales > Salinisphaeraceae > Salinisphaera > Salinisphaera orenii. The sequence continues at coordinate 85,959 of NZ_AYKH01000005.1, read as the reverse complement.
GCGCTCGGTGTCACGCTTGATCCGGTCGAGCGGCTGGCCGGTGTGATGCGCCAGCACCTCGTTGAGGCGCTCGCGCGCATGCAGGATCTCGCGCGCGTGGATTTCGATGTCCGTGGCCTGACCCTGGAAGCCGCCCAGCGGCTGATGGATCATCACGCGCGAGTTGGGCAGGCCGTAGCGCTTGCCCTGGGCGCCGCCGGCCAGCAGCACCGCCCCCATGCTCGCGGCCTGGCCGAGACACATCGTGGCCACGTCCGGTTTGATGAACTGCATGGTGTCGTAGATCGACATACCGGCCGTGATCACGCCGCCCGGCGAGTTGATGTAGAGCTGGATGTCCTTGTCCGGATTGTCGGACTCCAGGAACAGCAGCTGCGCGACAATCAGATTGGCCATGTGGTCGTCGATGGGACCGACCACGAAGATGACGCGCTCCTTGAGCAGGCGCGAATAGATGTCGAACGAGCGCTCGCCGCGGGCGGTCTGCTCGATGACCATGGGGATGAGGCCCAGATTCTGGGCCGGCACGTTGTCGTCGTTGCGATCTGCCATAACCGTTGCTTCCTCGATCGCGCGGCGGTTAGCCGTCCTCGCGATTGGCGTTGAGTAGTTCGTCGAGCTCGACCGTTTTCTCGGTCACGGTCGCGCCCTCCAGCAGCTTGTCGATGACCTGCTCTTCCATGACCATGGCCTGCAGGCCCTGCATCAGCTGCGGATTCTGCTGATAGTACTGCTTGACCTGCTCGGCCTGGTCGCCGTAGCCGGCGGCCACCTCTTCCATCTTGGCGTTGACGCGCTCCTGATCGAGCTCCAGCTCCTTTTCCGAGATGACCTCGGCGATCAGCAGACCCAGCGCCACGCGGCGTTCGGCCTGCTCGCGCAGCGCCTCGTCGGGCAGCAGCTGCTTGGCCTGCTCCTCGTCCTGCTGCATCTGCTCGGGCATGCGCTGCATCGCTTCCTTGCGCATGCGCTCGATTTCCTGCGCCACCATGGACTCGGGCACGTCGATCGGATTGGCGCCGTGCAGGGCGTCCATGGTCTGGGTCTTCACGCGCGTGTCGGCGGCGTGGCGCGCCTCCTGCTCCAGCGACTCGCGGACCTTGGACTTGAGCTCGTCCACGCCGCCCTCTTCGATGCCCATCTGCTGCAGGAAGGCCTCATCGATCTCGGCCGGCTTGGGCTCCTTGATGTCCTTGACGGTGACCTCGAAGTTGGCGGTCTTGCCGGCCAGATCCTTGGCCCCGTAGTCGTCGGGGAAGCTCACGTCGACGTCGAATTCCTCACCGGCCTTGCGCCCGACCAGCGCGCGCTCGAGATCCGGCAGGAACTGCTGCTCGCCGAGATTGACCTCGATATCCTCGCCCGAGCCGCCCTCGAACGCCTCGCCGTCGATCCGGCCGACGTAGTCGACCACGGCCTGATCGCCGTCACGGGATTCACGCTCGACGCTCTCCCAGGTCTTGTTCTGATCGCGGATGCGTTCGATCGTCTTGTCGACGTCGGCATCCGTGACTTCGGCCACAGGCTTTTCGACCGCGATATCGTCCAGGCCCTTGAGCTCGATCTCGGGATAGACGTCGAAGGTCGCGGTGAACTCGAGGGGTTCGTGCTCCTTGACTTCACCGAGTTCGATCTGCGGCTGGCCCGCAGGCTTGAGCTCGCTCTGCTCGATGGCTTCTGGATAGACGCTCTGCACGAGCTCGCCGGCGGCCTCCTGGCGCGCCTGCGCCCCATAGCGCTGATACAGCACCTTGGTCGGCACCTTGCCCGGACGAAAACCCGGGATCTTGGCGTGTTCGCCCACGCGCCGAACCTTGGCGTCGACCGCCTCGGTCACGCGCTCCGCCGGGATCTGCACCTTGAGCCGACGGGCCAGGCCACCGGGGTTTTCTACGGAAACGTCCATCAATTACCTCGAATTATCCAGTATCTGCGTTGAATCAAGCCGACCGGACGGCGGCGGCGCGCGCGTCGATCAACCTACGAGTATATCAAGCGTGGGGAAGGCCATTATTCCGGGCCATCACCCGCGCGTCGGCGGTGCCATGAATTCCGGCCCCACCGGATCGGTCACATGCGTGTCCACGATGCGCTCGATCTCGCCGCGGGCATCGTCGTCCAGGTGCCAATCCCAGACGCCGTCGACCGGATCGAGCTGCGTGGGCTGGCGCGCGCCCCACAGGGCCACGCTCCGCGGGTACTGGTCGAGCACCCAGCGGATGGCCAGCTCCAGCACGTGCTTGCCGAACTGCTCCTGGGCGAAGGTCTCGAGCGCGTCGACCGCGGCGAGATACTGACCGAAGCGCGGCTGCTCGAATTTCGGATCGGCATTGCGCAGGTCATCGCCCGGGAACTCGCGATCGGCGTGCATGCGCCCCGACAGCAGGCCGCGGCACAGCGCCCCGTAGGCGAGCAGTCGAGTGTCGTGTTCGCGGATCCACGACAGCACGTCGGCGTCGATCTGGCGCTCGAACAAATTGTAGGGATTCTGCGCGACATCCACCGGCGCGATCTCGCTGAACGCATCCAGCTGCTCGGGCGAGAAATTCGAGACGCCGATCGCGCGGATCTTGCCGGCTTCGCGCAGCTCCGCCATGGCTTCCGCGGTCTCGCGCACGTCCACCTGCGGGTCGGGCCAGTGCACCTGCAGCAGATCGATGACGTCGGTCTGCAGCCGGCGCAGGGAATCCTCGGCCTCCTTGACGATGCGCTTGCGGCTGGCGTTGCGCGCGACGCGCTCCTTGGCGTCCCATTCCAGCGCGCATTTGGTCGCGAGCACGACCCGATCGCGCATGCCGCCCTGTTTCACGGCCTTGCCGACCAGTTCCTCGGAGGCGCCGAAACCGTAGACCGGCGCGGTATCGATCAGCGTCACCCCGTGATCGGGCGCGCTCTGAATGGTGCGGATGGATTCGGCTTCATCGGTGCCACCCCACATCCAGCCGCCGATCGCCCAGGTGCCCAGGCCGATGCGCGACGCCGTCAGACCGTTGCCGTCGAGATCCAGCGTTTCCATGCGTGACTCCTTGATCCGATACACCCGGGAGATGGGATCAAGCGGCACGCATTCAACCGCAGCCCGGCGGCCGAGCGGCAATCGGGCGGGAAAATGGTGGGCCGCCGAGGACTCGAACCTCGAACCAATTGATTAAGAGTCAACTGCTCTACCATTGAGCTAGCGGCCCGACCGTCAAGGACAAGCGATGCCCTTGTCGCACAGAGATGGGGTGGACGATGGGACTCGAACCCACGACGACCGGAATCACAATCCGGGGCTCTACCAACTGAGCTACGCCCACCATCGACATCTGTCCGCGCTGCCGCACTGCTGCGCGACAGGCGGCGTATTCTAGCCATCTTCGCGCACGATGCCAACCTTCCGGCATCACTGACGTATGCCCGACATGATGGCGGGCGCCGAATCGCACCGCGTTATGCCGAACGCCGCCACACTCCAAACGGTGCGCAGCCATGCCCAGGAACTTGCGCCATACGGTGGATCCGGACGCGCCCTGCCGCTCACGTCGTTCCTGCGGCTGTTGTCGCAGCACGAGACGGGAGCCCGGAACCCACAGCGCAAGGTACGCTGGATCCGAACGGATGGGCAGACAGGTGTCACCGTCGCCGAGTCTTCCCGCCGGCGCCGGCGATCGGACGGCTCTAAACGCCGCGAATTCGGGCGCGGACCGCGATCGTCGCGTCGACACCCTGCGCTTGACGGTGGCCCGTCGCGATGCCACCGAATCGATGCCCGGCCGATGCGCTCGCGACCGGCGCTTCGCATCATGCCCCCAGGCCGAGCGCACCCCGCACCGTGAGGAAGAAAGTATTCGCCAACGCGACAGGTTCAGCGCCGGGAAGCTCCGTGGCAAGCCGCGCGGCCGTCGCGACAGCCGGTCTCGACGACGCATGACCGACATGGGACCGCATCGCGCGTCTCGCCGCCGCGCTCGCTGACGCGTCCTTCTAACAAGCCACGAGTTTCCGCCAACCCGGCTCTTTTCGTTGCTCCTCAAAGCCCACTGAAAGACTGCGCCCGGCTGGATCACTCGCGGCTGCGCCGCTCACCCTTCGGGCCAGTGCGGCTCAAGCCGCACTGCTCGGATGCGCCTGCGCGCATCCGTCGAACCATGCTCATTATCCGTCGCTGGTTCGAATGCTGACTGGAAAAGCCATTGCCAGAGCACGCCTGCGGCGCACTCTGGCAATGGCGCGCCCGGCTGGATTCGAACCAGCGACCAATGGCTTAGAAGGCCATTGCTCTATCCCCTGAGCTACGGGCGCCGAGGCGGCGAATGATGGGCCGGATGCCGGTGACCGATCAACGCCATGGCTGATCCGGCCCGGGCTGACCCGGTGCATTCTGGAATTGGTCGGGGCAACAGGATTCGAACCTGTGACCTTCTGCTCCCAAAGCAGACGCGCTACCAGGCTGCGCTATGCCCCGTCGATCGTCGCAGACTCTAGCGCGGTTGCATGCTCGTGGCCATCCTTTCTCCAATCAGAGCGCCATCCGTTACCGCGCCGAGCGGTATACCGGCACATCGCAACGCCGGCAATCCACGGCGCACTCAGCCACGCCGCCAGCGGGTGCCGTCCGCGCCGTCCTCCAGCAGGATGCCGTTGGCCTGGAGCTCGTCGCGGATGCGATCGGCCGTGTCGAAATCCCGCGCCGCACGGGCGTCGCGCCGCTGGCGGAGCATGGCCTCGATGGTTTCCGCGTCGTAGGTCTCGTCACCCGCGCGGCCCGTGCCACCCTGCAGATAGCGCGAAGCATCCTGCTGCAGTAGACCGATCCAGCCGCCAAGGTCGCGCAGCCCGGCGGCGATATCGGCCGCCACAGCCGGCGCCTCTTCGCGCTGCCGATTGCATTCACGCGCCATCTCGAACAGCACGGCGATCGCCGCGGGCGTGTTCAGGTCGTCCGCCATGGCCTCGGCATAGCGCGAGCGATAGCGCTGCACCGCCTCGGATCCCGGGTCGCCGTCGCCGGCGGTATCGCGCAGCGCTGTGTAGAGCCGGGCGAGCGCGCTGGCCGCCGCGCTCATGGCATCCGCGTTGTAGGCCAGCGGGCTGCGGTAGTGCGTCGAGAGCACGAAGTAGCGCACCGTCTCCGCGTCGAAGGTGTCCAGAACGTCGCGAATGGTCAGGAAGTTGCCGAGCGATTTCGACATCTTCTCGTCGTCCACGGTCACGAAGCCGTTGTGCATCCACAGCGTCGCGAAACGCTTGCCGGTGGCGGCCTCGCTCTGCGCGATCTCGTTCTCGTGGTGGGGGAACTGCAGATCCAGCCCGCCGCCGTGGATATCGAAGCTCTCGCCCAGGCAATGCGTCGACATCGCGGAGCATTCGATATGCCAGCCCGGCCGCCCCGGGCCCCACGGCGAGTCCCAGCTCGGCTCGTCGGCCTTGGCTGCCTTCCAGAGCACGAAATCGAGCGGATCCGTCTTGGCCTCGTTGACGGCGATGCGCGCGCCCGCCCGCAGATCCTCGGTTCGCCGTTTCGACAACGCGCCGTAGTCGTCGAAGGTGCTCACGTCGTAATAAACGTCGCCGTTGTCGCCGACATAGGCGTGACCGTTGTCGACCAGACGCTCGATCATGGCCAGGATCTGTTCGACGTGTGCGGTCGCCCGCGGTTCGTGGTCCGGCGCGATCAGCCCGAGCGCGGCCTCATCCTCGCTCATCGCGGCGGCAAAGCGCTCGGCGATGGCCTCCGGCGCGGCGCCGGTCTCCGCGGCACGGTTGATGATCTTGTCGTCGATGTCGGTGACGTTTCGAACGAAGGTCACCCGCCAGCCGGTCGCGCGCAGATAGCGCACGAACATGTCGAACACGATCATCACCCGGGCGTGCCCGAGATGACAGTAGTCGTAGACCGTGACCCCGCAGACGTAAAGACGCACGTGGCCGGGTTCGAGCGTGACCAGCGCCTGGCGCGCGCCGGTGAGACTGTCGTGCAGTTGCAGCATGCGGCTACGACGGATCGGTGGCAAAGCGCGATATTCTATACGTGCGCGCGTCTTCGGGTCTCGCCGATAGCCTTCGCGCCTGGATCATGATGACGGCACGCGCGGGATTACGGTCATCATCGCGGTCGCCGCGACTGCGGTATTGGCCACGCTCGCGGTGGCGCCGCCTTTGGACGCCCGCCGTGCGATCGAGCGGCTGCGCGACCACGCCCGCCGGACACGCCGGCTGGCCCCGTGTCCCCTATGCCGCCGCGCGCGGCGATTTCGGAGTCGTCGAATCGGCCCTGGCCGCCGGCGCGTCCGGGGATGCGCCGATCCGGCGCGGGCAGGCGCCGGCACGCAGGCGCAGCCCGACCTCATCGACGCGCTGCGGATCGACACGGCCAACCACGGACGCCCACGAGACCCTGGCCCGGCTCCATGTCGACGGGGACGACTACGCCGACGCAGGCCCGGCCCCGCAGCGCCCGCTGACGGCTCGGCCCGACAACGCGCGGGCGTGGCATCTGCCTGGCGAGAACCATCAAGGCCCGGACGAGACCGAGACGACGACCGTCGGTTTCGCCCATGCTCGCGGCCCGGGGTTTGGCCCCGCCTGCCGCTAGACCGCGCCGCGGCCGCCGAAATGGTCCCAGCCCGCGGCGTCCGACTCGAACGGCGGACAGCGTCGACCATGGGCATCGACCACGCGCAGACCGGGCTCGGACTCGATCACGCCGACGACCGTGAGTCCGCAGTCCAGCCGCGCCCGCGCGGCGTCGACGCTCGCGGCCGGCAGAGTCAGACACAGCTCGTAGTCGTCGCCGCCCCGCCACTGCAGATCGCGACGCTCCTCGTCGGTCGCCGCCCGGCGTCGCAGCGCCTCCGAGGCCGGCAGCGCCGCGAGCTCGATGCGTGCGCCCACACCGCTGGCCGCCAGCACGTGGCCCAGATCGGCGCCGAAGCCGTCGGACACGTCGATGCCCGCATGCGCCAGTGCCCGAACGGCGGCGCCGTTTCGCCACTGCGGCCGGGCCAGGCGTCGGAGCAGAAACGCGGTGTCCGGATCGCCGCCCGTGTCCGCGCGCGCGGGCCACAGCCCCAGCCCCTTCGCGGCGTCGCCGAGCGTTCCGGTCACGGCCACCACGTCCCCGGGGACGGCACCGGCGCGCGTCAGCGCCGCACCCGCGGGCAGCATGCCGATCGCGGTCACGGTGATCGACAGCGGACCGCGCGTCGTGTCGCCGCCCACGATATCCACGGCCGCGTCGCCGATGGCAGCCAGCGCGCCGTCGACGAAATCATCGCACCAGGGCCCATCCAGCACGGGCGTCGACAGCGCCACGGTCAGCCACGCCGGCGCCGCGCCCATGGCGGCCAGATCGCTCAGATTGACCGCGATCGCCTTCCAGCCGATATCGAAGGCCGGCGTGTCGTCCGGGAAATGACGACCGCTGATCAGGGTGTCGGTGGTGATCGCCAGAACCTGGCCCGGCGCGGGCGCGACAACCGCGGCGTCGTCGCCGATGGTCAGCTGCGTATCGGCGCGGCGCGCGGCCAGGCGAGCGGCGAGCCGGTCGATCAGCTGGAACTCGCGCACGCGGGCGGTCGTGTCAGTCGCCGGCCGGCGTCTCGCGGGCGCGCAGATCGCGCGCGGTGGCGTCCAGCACGCCGTTGACGAAGCGATGGCCGTCGGTCGCGCCGAACACCTTGGCGAGATTGGTCGCCTCGTTGATGACCGCAGCGAACGGAATCTCGACGCGATCGCGCAGTTCGTAGGTCGCCAGCAGCAGGATGGCGTGCTCCACCGGGTCCAGCTGTGCAGCCGGTCGGCTCAGATGCGCGTCGAAGATCGCTTCCAGCGCTTCGGCGTCGTAGGCCACGCCGCGCAGGAGCGTCTCGAAATACTCACGATCGAGCGCACTCAGACGCCCGGCCTGGGCGAACTGCAGCACCAGCGCGCCGAGCTCGGTGCCGGTCATGCGCCACTGGTAGAGCGCCTGCACGGCGGCCATGCGCGCACGGATGCGGGCGCCGCCCGCCATCCGCGGCGGCAGTTCCGGCAGGCGATCGTCGTCGTCCGATGAGTCGGCGGCGTCGCCCAGGGATTGGTTCTCGATCGGCACTGCGTTGTCAGTCCTCGATGGAGCGCAGCAACGTGATCATCTCCACGACCGCGCTGGCCGCCTCGGCGCCCTTGTTGTGGTCCTCGTCGGCCTGCGCCCGCGCATCGGCCTGCTCTGCGGTGTCGGCGGTGATCACGCCGAAGCCCACGGGCAGACCGTATTCCAGCGCCGTCGCCGACAGCCCCTTGGCGCATTCGGTGCAGATGTAGTCGAAGTGCGGCGTCTCGCCGCGGATCACCGCACCCAGCGCCACGATGCCGTCGAGGCCGCCGTCCTCGGCGTAGCGATCGGCGAGACGATCCGCCACCAGCGGCAGCTCGAAGGCGCCCGGCACTCGCACGAGCGTGATGTCATCGTCGTCAACACCGCAGTCGCTGAGCACATCCATGGCGCCGTCGACCAGCCGATCGACGACGTCGTCGTTCCAGCGGGTGCACAGCACCGCGATCTTCAGACCACTGCCGTCGAATTCCCCTTGCAGCGTGCGCATGGCGCGTCCTCGCTTGAGCGTTGGCCCATTATCGCACGCGCGGCGTGCGCGGCCACGCGGAATGAATCAGTCGCCGTCGTCGCCCTGCACGTACTCGACGACCTCGAGCCCGAAGCCCGAGATCGCCTGCAGCCGCATGGGCGCCGAGAGCACGCGCATCCGGCGCACGCCGAGATCGGTCAGAATCTGGGCGCCGACGCCGTAGGTGCGCAGAATACGGCTTTCGTCGCCGCCCGGATCGCCGCCGTCCGGCGCCGCAGCAGCCTCCGCGCCCTCGACCAGACGGATGCGTTCGATGAGTTCGCGCGCGGATTCGGGCTTGCGCAGCACGACCACCACGCCGCAGCCCTCCGCGGCCACCCGCGCCAGCGTGTCGCGCAGCGGCCAGCCGAAATCGCCGTGGCGCACGCCCAGCACGTCGGAGAGCGTGTTGCGCACGTGCACGCGCACCAGCGTCGGCGTCTCGGGGTCGATCGCGCCGCGCACCATCGCGAAATGCACGACCTTGTCGACCTCGTCCTCGTAGGAGACCAGCGTGAACGGACCGAACTCGGTCTCGACCTCGGACTCGGTCACGCGCACGACCGTGCGCTCGTTCTCGATGCGATAGCGAATGAGATCGGCGATGGTGCCGAGCCGGATGTCGTGCTCGGCGGCGAAGGCCTCCAGATCCGGCAGCCGCGCCATGGTGCCGTCCTCGTTGAGGATCTCCACGATCACCGAGGCCGGCTCCAGGCCGGCCAGACGGGCGAGATCGCAGCCGGCTTCGGTATGGCCCGCGCGCGCCAGCGTGCCGCCCGGCTGCGACATCAGCGGGAAGATGTGACCGGGCTGGACCAGATCCGACGGCCGGGCGTCCTTCTGCACCGCCGCGCGCACCGTCTGGGCGCGATCGTGCGCGGAGATGCCGGTGGTCACCCCTTCCGCGGCCTCGATCGAGAGCGTGAAGTTGGTCGATTGCTCGGCGTCGCTGGCCGCGACCATCAGTGGCAGGTGCAACTGCCGACAGCGCTCCCGCGTCAGCGTCAGACAGATCAGCCCGCGCCCGTAGCGGGCCATGAAGTTGATGTCCTCGGGCCGCACGCATTCGGCGGCCATGATGAGATCGCCTTCGTTCTCGCGGTTGGCGTCGTCGAGCATGATGACCATGCGCCCGGCGCGCATGTCCGCAACGACATCCTCGATGGGGCTGATGGGCATGGTGTGTCCTTGATCGATTGGCCGCCGCGAGAGCTGCGGCGGCGGCGCGCATTCTAGCACCGCGTTCCGGCCTCGGGCGTGGGCCCCGCCGGGTGCCGGCGCCTCAGCGGGCGTCAACCAGACGCGCGAGATAGCGCGCGATGACGTCGATCTCGAGGTTGACCCGGTCGCCGACCTCGCGCTCACCCAGCGTGGTGTGCGCCATGGTGTGCGGCACGATGTTGACGCCGAAGCGGTCGTCGGCGACTTCGTTCACCGTCAGGCTGATGCCGTCGACACAGACCGAGCCCTTGGCGGCGAAAAAGCGCGACAGGGCCGCCGGCACCGAAAAGACCAGCCGCCAGGAACGCGCATCCGCCGTCTTCTCGGCCAGGGTCCCGAAGCCGTCGACGTGGCCGGACACGAGATGTCCGCCCAGCGGTTCACCGGCGCGCAGGGCCGCCTCCAGGTTCACGTGCGAGCCGACCGCGAGTGCGCCCAGTGTCGTCAGCGACAGCGTTTCCTGGGAGACGTCGGCGGCGAAGCGCCGGCCGTCGAGCGCGGTGGCGGTCAGGCACACGCCGGATACGGCGATGCTGTCGCCGAGGGCGATCGGGCCGAGATCGGCGTCGCCGGTGTCGATGACCAGACGGGTGTCGCCGCCCACGGGCTCGATCTCGGCCACGGTGCCGATGCCCTTGATGATTCCGGTGAACATGCGTTTTTCAGTTCCTGTTGTCGGCCGCCGCGGGGCGAGCCCGAATGCGCCAGTCGGATCCGACCGGCTCGACCGCGATGATCTCGAGCGGCCGCGCATCGGCGAGGCGGTTCGCGCCGGGCAGATGCACCAGCCCACGGCCGGTGTCGCCGATGAGCATCGGCGCCATGTAGAGGAGGTACTCGTCGACGCAGCCGGCCTCGGCCAGCGAACCGGCCAGCGTCGGTCCGGCTTCGACGAGTACGTCGTTGATCTCCTGCGCGCCGAGGCTGTCGAGCACGGCCGGCAGATCCAGACCCTCGCCGGCCAGGGCGACGCGCTCGACCGCGGCACCGGCCCGTTCGAGCGCATCGATGCGGGCGTCGTCCGCGCTGGCGGTGAAGATGCGCACGGCGCCGGGTGGCTCGAGCATCCGTGCGGCCGGCGTGATCTCGAGGTGGGTGTCGACCACCACGCGCAGCGGCTGCGGCCACTCGCCGTCGAGGCGTACCGTCAGCGACGGATCGTCGGCCTGGCGCGTGCCTCGGCCGACCAGCACGGCGCCGGATTCGGCGCGCAGCCGGTGCACGTCCGCGCGCGCCGCCTCGCCGGTGATCCACTGGCTCTCGCCGTTGGCCGCGGCCGTGCGGCCGTCGAGGCTCATGGCGAGCTTGACGCGCACCCGCGGCCGGCCGCTGGTCATTCGCCGGTTGAAGCCCGGGTTCAACTCACGACAGCGATCGGCGAGCACGCCGGTGACGACGTCGATGCCGGCCGCGCGCAGCGCCGAAACGCCGCGACCGTCCACCGCCGGATTCGGGTCGCCCGCGCCGATCACCACCCGCGACACGCCGGCCTCGATGAGCGCCTCGGTGCAGGGCGCCGTGCGGCCGACATGGCTGCAGGGCTCGAGCGTGACGTAGGCGGTGGCGCCGCGCGTGGCGTGCCCGCGGCCGGCGGCGTCGTCGAGGGCGCGCCGCTCGGCGTGTCCCTCGCCGGCCCGTTCGTGCCAGCCCTCGCCGATGATCCGCTCGTCCGCGACCAGGATGCAGCCGACGCGGGGGTTCGGGCGCGTGGTGTACCAGCCGCGCCGGGCCAGCTCGATCGCACCCTGCATAAAGTAGCGGTGCACGGCCTCGCGCACGCCGGGCGCGCTCACCGGTCCTTTCCGCCGGCGTCGATCAGCGACAGCTGGCCGCTGTCCGGGTCGGGCGCCGCCTCGAGCCGTTCGATCTCCTCGCGAAAGGCGTTGACGTCCTCGAAACGGCGATACACCGAGGCGAAGCGGACGTAGGCCACCTGGTCGAGTTCGCGCAGTTCCGCCATCACCCACTCACCGAGTTGACGCGAGGCGACCTCGCGCTCGGCGTCCGTACGCAGGCGCTGGAGTATGTGGATGATCGCGGTGTCGATGGCCTCGGCCGCCACCGGGCGCTTGTAGAGCGCCCGTTCGATCCCCTGGCGCAGCTTGTTTTCGTCGAAGGGCTCGGGCGTACCGTCGCTCTTGACGATGCGTGGCAGCACCAGCTCCGCGGTCTCGAAGGTGGTGAAGCGGGCGCTGCACGCCGGACATTCGCGCCGACGCCGCACCTGGCTGCCTTCCGCGGCCAGGCGCGAGTCGACCACGCGCGTGGCGCGCTCGTCGCAGAACGGACACTGCACGGCGAACCCCGCGGACGGCGCAGCCTAGGCGGCGCCCTTCTCGGCCGCGCGATACACCGCGTGCCGGGCGCACAGCTCGGTGACCGCCGTGCGCACCCGGGCGACCATGGCGTCGACATCGCCGCCATCGGCCAGCGTGTCGAGCACGTCGCAGATCCAGCCGGCGACCTGGCGCATTTCGTTCTCGTCGAAACCGCGCGTGGTGGCCGCGGGCGTACCGATGCGCAGCCCGGAGGTGACGAAGGGCGAGCGCGGGTCGCCGGGCACGGCGTTCTTGTTCGCGGTGATGTGCGCCTTGCCGAGCAGCGCTTCCGCATCCTTGCCGGTGATGTCCTGGCGCACCAGGCTGACCAGCATCAGGTGGTTGTCCGTGCCGCCGGACACGACCTCGTAATTGCGGTCCATGAAGACCTGCGCCATCGCCCGGGCATTGGCCACGACCTGGCGCGAATAGGTCTGGAACTCGGGTTCGAGCGCTTCCTTGAACGCGACCGCCTTGCCGGCGATGACGTGCATGAGCGGGCCGCCCTGCGTACCCGGGAACACCGCGGAATTCAGCTTTTTGTAGAGGGCCTCGTCGCCGTGAGCGGACAGGATCAGCCCCCCGCGCGGGCCGCGCAGGGTCTTGTGGGTCGTGGTCGTGACCACGTGCGCGTGCGGCAGCGGGCTCGGGTATTCACCCGCAGCCACGAGACCGGCGACGTGCGCCATGTCCACGAGCAGCCAGGCACCCACCGAGTCCGCGATCTGACGCATCCGCGCCCAGTCGATCCGGCGGGAATAGGCCGAGAAGCCGCCGATGAGCATCTTCGGCCGGTGTTCGTCGGCCAGCCGCTGGATCTCGTCGTAATCGAGCTCGCCGGTCTGCTCGTTGAGGCCGTACTGCACCGCGTTGTAATTGCGACCGGAGAAGTTCGGCGCCGCGCCGTGGGTCAGATGGCCGCCGGCGTCCAGGCTCATGCCCAGAATCGTGTCGCCGGGCTTGACCAGCGCGAGATAGACCGCGGCGTTGGCCTGGGCACCCGAATGCGGCTGCACGTTGGCATAGTCGCATTCGAACAGCCGGCAGGCGCGATCGATCGCCAGCTGCTCGGCCACATCGACGTATTCGCAGCCGCCGTAGAAGCGCTTGCCCGGATAACCTTCCGCGTACTTGTTGGTCAGCAGCGATCCCTGGGCTTCCATCACCCGAGGACTGGTGTAGTTCTCCGAGGCGATCAGCTCGATGTGATCTTCCTGGCGCTGGTCCTCGTCGGCGATGGCCGACGCCAGCTCGGGGTCGAAATCGACAATGCGTTGCATGGCATCAAACATGGGCAAATGATCTGTCTGTAAAACGAAGAAGCCGTAGCGTCGCCGCCTGCGGGCGCGGGCGTCGACGCGTTGTCTGATCCGGTAAGGCCGCATAGTGTAGCGCAGACGCGGCGCACGCTCAGGCGTGGCGCCCGGCGCGTGCCGCTCGCTGCCGCGGCCTAGGCCGTGATCTCGAGCATGAGATCGAGCGTCGCCTTGGCTTCGCGCGCCTCGTCGGCCGGCACCTGAATACGGTTGACGACCTCGCCCTCGACCAGATTGTCCAGAACCCAGGCCAGATGCTGGGGATCGGTGCGGAACATGGTCGAGCACATGCACACGACCGGCGACATGAACTGCACCTTCACGCCCTTGTCGGCCATCTCGTGGTGCAGGCGATTGACCAGATTGAGTTCGGTGCCCACCAGCCAGTGCGTGCCCGGTTCGCTGGCACGCACGTGCCGGAGAATGGTCTCGGTGGAACCGACCACGTCGGAGGCCTGACAGACCTCGAAGGCATTCTCGGGATGGGAGATCACCCGGCCTTCCGGATGTTCCTCCCGGAACTTGTGGATGTGATTGGGGTGGAACATCTGGTGGACCGAGCAGAATCCCTTCCAGAGGATGATGCGCGCGCCGCGGATCTCGTCCGCGGTGAGCCCGCCCATCGGCTTCGAGAAATCCCAGACGACCATCTCGTCCAGCGGGATGCCCATGTCGTGGCCGGTATTGCGCCCCAGGTGCTGATCGGGGAAGAACAGCACCTTCTCGCGACGCGAGAACGACCAGTCGAGCACGCCGCGGGCGTTGGACGAAGTACACACGATGCCGCCGTGGCGGCCGCAGAACGCCTTCAGATCGGCCGCCGAGTTGATGTAGGTGACCGGCGTGACCTGCTCGTCGGGCTCGAGCACTTCGGAGAGCTCGCGCCAGGCGCGCTCGACGTTGCGCAGGTTGGCCATGTCCGCCATCGAGCAACCGGCGGCCATATCCGGCAGGATCACCTGCTGGTCGGGCCGCGACAGGATGTCGGCGACTTCGGCCATGAAGTGCACGCCACAGAAGACGATGTATTCGGCGTCGGAATTCGCTGCCAGCTTCGACAGCTTCAGCGAGTCGCCGGTGTAATCGGCGTGTGCGAAGACCTCGTCGCGCTGGTAGTGGTGACCGAGAATCGCGCAGCGCGAGCCGAGTGCGGCCTTGGCGGCCCGAATGCGCTCGTCGCAGGTCGCATCGTCGTAGAAGGAGTAATCCTGCAGGGCGAATGCGTTCGCAGTCATGATGATTGCAGGCGGATATTGTCCTTAGAATGTATCACAGTCCGCCGGCGCCGCTCCCCGCCACAAGCCGCGAGCCGCGTATGTCTATATAATTCACGAATGAAAGACGACGCCCGCCAATGGCTGGCACGGGCCTGCCGCCGCCTGCTTCGCCCGGTCGTGCGCATCCTGCTGCAGCACGGGATCGCATACCGGGATTTTGCCGAGATCGCACGCGGCGTGTATGTCGACGTCGCCCGCGAGGCGAGCGACGCCCGCGGCCGACCGCCGACCGACTCACGCGTCGCCGTGGTCACCGGCCTGACCCGCAAGGAAGTGCGGCGCCTGCGCGAGGCTGGCGATCAGGATTACGTCGATCCCACCTGGGGCGGTGCCAACCGGGCCACCCGCGTGCTGGCGGGCTGGCACCGCGACCCGGACTTCAACGACGATCGCGGCCATCCCCGGGTGCTCGATTTCGGCGACGCCGACAGCGGCTTCACCGCACTCGTACGTCGATACAGCGGCGACATTCCGGTCAACGCCGTATTCGAGGAGCTCGAGCGCGTCGGCGCGGTCGACATCGACGATCGCGATCAGGTCAGCGTGCTCGGCCGCGCCTATGTGCCCATGGCCAGCGACCCCGAGAGTCTGCGCATGCTGGGCACCGCCAGCCACGATCTGCTGGCCACGATCGCCCACAACATCGGCCGGCATGCGGACACCCCGGCTCGTTTCCAGCGCACGGTGTTCAATGCCCGCGTCGACGTGCGCGCCCTGCCGGTGTTCCACCGGCTAGCCTCGGAACACGGCCAGCAGCTGCTGGAGACGCTCGACGACTGGCTGGAACGCCATGAGATCGACGAACAGGACACCGAGACCCCGGTCGTGCGAACCGGCGTCGGCATCTATTATTTTCAGGATGCACCCCGGTCCGAGGAGAACAAGAATGACGACTGACCGACGATTCGTTCGCTCGCTTCGCCGCGGCATCGCCCTGCTGACGTGCGTCGCCCTGGCCGCCTGCGGCGGCGGCGACGACGGCGGCGGACAGATCGCCGGCATCGAGGGCACCGGTATCGTCTCCGGGTTCGGCAGCGTCTGGATCAACGGCATCGAGTTCGAGACCGACGACGCCGAGATCGTGTTCAACGGCGAACCGGTCGGCGAGGACGCGCTGCGTGTCGGCGACATCGTCACGGTTCGCGGCACGATCGAGGACGATCGCGCCGAGGCCGATCGGATCGTGTTCGACCGCGTGCTCGACGGGCCGATCAGCCGGATCGAGGTCCGCAACGGCGTCGGCCGGCTCGTGGCGCTGGGCGAGACCGTGCATATCGACACCGATACGCGCCTCATCAACACGCCCGCGGACGAACTGGCCGCAGGCGATCTCATCGCCGTCAGCGGCGTCGCCGCGGACGACGGCGATCTGCGCGCGACCTCGATCGAACAGGGCCCCACCTATCGGCCGGACAGCACGCGCATCGACATCGAGGGCCGCGTCCGGGATCTGGCGGCCGACCGCTTCTACATCGGTCCGCTGGAGATCGACTACGGCGGCGCCACCGTCGACCCCGCCGCGGGCGAACTCAAGGACGGCGCCTTCGTCCAGGTCTTCGGCACCCAGGGCGCGGCGGCGGATGCCCCGCTGGTCGCCGACAGCGTGATCGTGCGCTCGCGCGGGCCGGCATCGGATAGCGGGCACGTCTTTCGCACCGGCCGTATCGAGAACTTCGACGGCCCGGGCGACTTCACCATCGCCGGCCAACGCATCGACGCCGAGGATGCCAGCCGCAACGACGACGCCTCGATCGATCCGGCAGAGGGCGTGTTCGCCTGGGTATACGGGACGATGCGCGACAATGTGCTCGTCGCCGATACCCTGACCGTTCGCCCCGCCCCCAACGTGGTGATCGAGGCCCGGATCCGGGACATCGACGAGGCGAACGACGCGCTGACCCTACTGAGCGTCGACGTCCGGACCCGCTCGGACACGCTCTACGTGGACGAGCGCGACGCGGCCGACCGCCGGCTTCGCTTCGACGGGCTCGCCCGCGGCAATTCGGTGCGTATCTCCGGCTACGCCACCGACACCGGCGTGACCGCGACCCGGGTCACGCGCGTCGATTCGGCGACGACCCGCACGCGCGGGCCGGTCGCGCGCGTATCGGGGAGCGGCGACGCGCTGTCACTGGAAGTCGCCGGCATCCCGGTCATCGCCCGCGACGACGTCACCGAGTTCGAAGACGCCGACGGCGAGCGCCTCGACGCCGCCGCGTTCCGCACCCGGGCGGAAGACGGCGCGATCGTGGAGGCCACGGGCCCCGACAACGACGGTCGCATCGATACAGCCCGCACGCTGCGCCTGATCGAGCGCTGACGCCATCTCGGCCCGGCGGCAGCGCGCCGCCGGGTCGCTCCACGACAGCCGGAATACGCCGGTCCCGCGATCGACGACCGCCCTGCGATACCGCCTCGCACGCGCGCCCATCAGTCTGCAGGCAGTGACAACCGACGATGCGCGGGCACCCCCGGCCGGACCGAGATCGGCCGCCCCCTCGGCATCGCCCGCTAAGCACGTACCGCCATTGCCGGCGACGCGCGTTGCGCGCCGGACACACTCGACTTACGCGATCCCGTCGACAGCCTGCGCCGCGCCCCCGTGTGAACGGTGCAACGGGGCGCGATGGCCCCACGCTCGGCAGCGGTCGCCGGCAGGCCGATGGCTTTAGCAAAGTCCTGCCACTACGCCCAGTCCCGGCATGCGGCGCAATAGCGCAACGCGGCCGGATGAGGCGCGATGCCCCACTGCAGGGCCGAGGCGCGGCACAAGCGCCCGGACGGGCCGGCGCGCCCCATGTCCACGACGGCCTCGCCGAGTGTCGGCCAGTCGATCCACTACACCGCTCCTGCACGGTCTTTGCAGGACGCGCCGCGGGGCCCGGGTGCGGTGTCCCTGACAGGTGAGCGGGAGCTGGCACCAGGCCAATGAGCGCAGGTTTGCCACCACTCCTCTTTTCATTCCTACGATCGCCTGACAGGCACTTGGGCCATATCGGCCCGCGGCATCGGCGCGGCGGCGGCGGTCGGTCGACCTTCCCAACGGACGAACGATCGGTGATGCGCCTGCCGCGGCCAAGACTAGCGTGGGCTCGACGGCCGAAATGGATACCTCGGCCCGCCGACACCTGGGCGACAGCGCAATGGCGCCGCGAGCGAGCGAACCGAATGTCACCAAGCCGACCTACGGCGAGAGCCGCCATATCGACATCGCCGACGGCGATCGCAGGTCCGGACCACGCGAGTCGCAAAACGGCTCGATCTCGGCCGGAGACGAAAAAGGCCGGACCGGGTCACCCCGATCCGGCCCAAGGGCCATGCCAAACGCGCGACTAGCGCATATCGTCCGACGCCGAGGCCGACTGTTCGACCTCGAACGCGACCGTCGCCCCGCGCACCGGCAGGCCGTCACCCACGACGAGGTCCGTTTCGTCAGCACCGTCGGTAGTATCGAGCGACTGCAGCACGAATCGCAGCTGGCCCATGCCCATGACGTCGTCGTCCATGTCGTCATTCATGTCGCCGTTATCTCCCGGCTGTCCGAGATCGACGCCGTCGCCATCACTGTCGCTGCACGCGGTGAGCGTGAGCGCGATCACGGCCACGACCAGCAGGAGCTGGGTACGACGACGCATGCCGCCGACCGAGAGCAGACCGACCAGGCCCAGCAGCGCCCCACCGGCATACAGCACACCGGCATTCGTGCCCGAGCCGCCGAGGTCCATCAGGCCAATCATCGCCTCGGAGTCCGCATCGTCGTCGCCGTCGTCCGCCACCAGCAGATAGGTCACGCTGTCGTTGGCGGGAATCGACACGCCGGCGCCGTCGGCGAAGGTCACGCTGAACGTGGTGCCGTTGTCGGCCACCGAACCGCTGCCGACCGCCATGTCACCGCCGGCGTCGAAGCGACCGTTGTCGTTGCCGTCGACATAGACCGTGAGGTCGAGGTCGGCCGGATCCACGTCCTCGGGCAGCATGTCGTCGCGCTCGAGATAGCCGGAAAAGCCACCGACGTTGACGCTGTCGTCACTGTCGTTGCTCAGCGTCACGCCCAGCACGGCGACCGAGTCGGCCTCGTCGTCCGCCTCGATCACGACGTCGTCCAGATCGACGGCGGTCGCGGTGAGGACCGGGTCGTCGGTCAGCTCGAAGGCGCCGGCATCGCAGTCGCCGGCATCCGAGTCGCCGGCGTCGAAGCCGCGATCGGCACCGCGCTGATCGACGTCCATGTCGTCGCAGTCGGCGTTGCTGTCGAGCGCGGCACTGCCCGTCGCCAGCGGCTGCGTCGGCGTGGTGCCACCGAACAGGCGATAGGCGCCGTCCAGCGCCACGTCGCCGGTGACGTTGCCGTCATCCGCCTCGGCCGCGATTCCGGAACCCAGATCGGTATCATTCCCCGAGATCAGGCTGTTTCGGATCGCGATCGACCCGCCGGCCTCTTCCGCGGCGTCGACGCCGGTGCCCGCGTTGTCGGTGACCGTGACATAGTCCAGCGTGATGCTGCCGCCGGCGCCGTCGAGATAGACGCCCGCACCAGTGTCCGCACTGTTGTTCGACACCGTGACGTTGTCCAGATCGAGCGTACCGGCGCCCGAGTTCCAGAGTCCGCCGCCTTCGACCGCGCTGTTGTAGCCCACGCTGGAGCGCTCGATGGTCACGGACCCGGCGCCGCCGATGTGCAGCCCGCCGCCGTTGCCCGGATTCGCACTCGGGTCGATGGCGTTGCCCAGCGCCGAGGACGCGCCGCCGAGGGTGACCCGCAGCATCGTGACCGTACCGTCGGCCACTTCGATGCCGGCGCCGGCGCGGTTCGCACGGTTGCCCTCGATGCGGCTGTCGGTGATCTCGGCCGTTGCCCCCGGGCTCACGAGCAGAGCGCCCCCGGAACCGGCATCGCCGGTGGCGCGATTCGTCGCGATCCGGCTGTTGCGGATGGTCACCATGCCGCTGCCTTCGCCTTCATTGGCTTCGGCTTCGGCGAAGATGCCGCCGCCGCCCTGATCGGCGCCGTCTCCGGTGGCTTCGTTGTTCACGATCGACACGCCGTCGAAGTGCATGTCGCCCTGATTGTTCCAGAACGCGCCACCTTCGACGGCCGTGTTGCGGGCGAAGATGCCGCCGTCGACGTCCACATCGCCATCGCCGGTGACGTGCACCACGCCGCCATTGCCGGGATTCATGCCGGCGTCGTTGCCGGTGGCGGTCACGTTGTCCAGCATGGTGTCGGTCCCCGCGAGGACCTCGATCGCCCCGCCGGCGCGGCGCGCGGCGTTCATGCGGAAGCTGGAGTCGTGAACGCGCAGCGTCGTGCCGGACGACGCCAGGATGGCGCCGCCGGAGCTGGCGCTGTCCGCGCCGTCCATCTGATCACTGTCGTCGGCGCCCGCGCGATTCTCCACGAAGCGTGAGTCATCAATGATCAGCGTACCGCCGTTGCTCTCGGCGTAGATGGCGCCGCCACCCTGGTCCGCCGCGGGTCCGGTCGCGGTATTGCCGCTGAATGCGACGCCGTCGACGTGCATGGTGCCGCCGTTGTTCCACAGCGCACCGCCCTCGACCGCGATATTGTCGCTGAACGCACCGCCGTCGATCCGGATGTCGCCGCCGCCGGTCACGTGGAGCGCACCGCCGTTACCCGGGTTCATGCCGGCGTCGTTGCCGGAGAATTCGACGCCGTTGAGCGTGACACGCACGTTGTCGAGCGAATCGTCGTCGTCATCGTCGTCGATCGACACGCCCGAGGCTTCCTCGATCGCGCCGCCGGCACGGTCGGCGGTGTTGTCGCGCATGGCACCGCCGTTGACCGTGAGCACGCCGCCGTCGTCGTTCAGAATCGCGCCGCCCGAACGGTCGTCGGCTCCGGCGTCGCCGCCGGCCGTCATGCCGTTGATCAGCACCAGGTGATTGAGCGTGAGCTGGCCCTGGTTGGTGAAGATGCGGCTCTGCCCGTTCGCATCGATGGTCACACCATCCGCGTCCTCATCCGAGTCGCCGCCATCGCCGTCGGCCGCGCCGATGGTGAGCGTAGAGCCACCCTCGATCGTCGGCAGGGCTTCGCCGGCCAGCATGATCGTGCCGCCGGCCACGCCGTCGGCGAAGACGATGGTGTCGTTGTTGTCGTCGCCGGCGGCACAGCCACCGACGGTCGCGTTGTCGTTGGCCGCCATGATGGCGCTGCGCAGCGTGCAGCCGTCGCCGCCACTCATGTCGCCGCCGCTGTCGACCATGATCGTCGCGGCCATGGCGCCCGGCGCCGCCGCCACCAGTACCGATCCGGCGATCGCGGCCCGCACCTGACGGTGCAGGCGGCCGACGCCGTTGCGATTGATAGACATAACGTTTCGTCCCCTGTGACACGGCGCGAAGGGCGCGCCACCCTTTTTGGGATTTTTGTCCCAAATTTGTGTCGCTCACTTTCCAGCACCCGCCGGGAAACGTCAAAACAAGGTGGCTAATACAACAAGGCCAGCGCCCGCTGTCGCAGGCGCCGGCCCTTTCAGTTCACGGAAAAGCCGCGATCAAGCGGCCGCGGCCGCAGCTCGGTTCAGCCCTCGGCCTTCCCGGTCGTGCGCAATCGAATCCCGAGTTCGCGAAGCTGGGCGTTGTCCGCCAGCCCCGGGGCCCCGGTCAGCAGATCGGTCGCGGTCTGGGTCTTGGGGAAGGCGATGACCTCGCGAATCGAATCCGCGCCGGCCATGAGCATGACCAGCCGATCCAGGCCGAAGGCGATGCCGGCGTGCGGTGGCGCGCCGTACTTGAGCGCCTCGAGCAGGAAGCCGAACTTCTCTTCGGCCGCCTCACGCGGTACACCGAGGACGTCGAAGGCCGCCTGCTGCATCTCGGGGGTATGGATACGCACCGAGCCGCCCCCGACTTCGGTACCGTTGAGCACCATGTCATAGGCCTGTGACAGCGCGCTCTCCGGATCCGCTCGCAGCGCCTCGGGGTCGTCGACCGCAGGCGCGGTGAACGGATGATGCAGGGCCTCCCAGCGCTTGGCGTCGGGGTCGTACTCGAACATCGGCCAGTCCACGACCCACAGCGGCGCCCATTCGCCGGCAACACGGCCGAGATCGTGGCCGAGTCGCACCCGAAGCGCGCCCAGCGCGTCGTTGACCACGGTGGCGCGGTCGGCGCCGAAGAACAGCAGGTCGCCGTCGGCGGCACCGCTGCGCGCCATGATGCCGTCCACGGCCTCGTCCGACAGGAACTTGAGGATCGGCGAGGCGAGGCCGTCGCGGCCGGCAGCCGCGTCGTTGACCTTCACATAGGCCAGGCCCCGGGCGCCGTAGCGGCCGACGAAGTCGGTGTAGTCGTCGATCTGCTTGCGCGTCAGGCTCGCGCCACCCGGCACGCGCAGCACCGCCACGCGTCCGCTGTCGCTGTTGGCCGGTCCGGAAAAGACCTTGAACTCGGCATCCGCGACCAGATCGGCGATGTCGACGAGTTCCAGGTCGATGCGCAGGTCGGGCTTGTCGGAGCCGAAGCGGCGCATCGCCTCCGCATAGCTCATGCGCGGGAACGGGTCGGGCAACGCGACGCCGAGCACGTCCGCGAACAGCGCGCGGATCATGGTCTCGTTGATGGCCATGATGTCGTCAGCGTCGACGAACGACGCCTCGATGTCGATCTGGGTGAACTCGGGCTGGCGGTCGGCGCGCAGGTCCTCGTCACGGAAGCACCGGGCGATCTGGTAATAGCGGTCCATCCCGGAGACCATCAGCAGCTGCTTGAACAGCTGCGGCGACTGCGGCAGCGCGAAGAAGTGGCCCGGCTGCGTGCGGCTCGGCACCAGGTAGTCGCGCGCGCCCTCGGGGGTGGCGCGTGTGAGAATCGGCGTCTCGATATCGAGAAACCCCTGGTCGTCCAGCGCCTTGCGCACGGCCCGCGTGACCTGGGCGCGCAGCTGCATGTGCCGCTGCATGCGCGGCTTGCGCAGCTCCACATAGCGATAGCGCAGACGCGCGGCATCGCCGACGTTCTCGGTCTCGTCGAGCTGCAGCGGCGGCGTCTCGGAGGCGTTGAGCACGGTCAGCTCGGTGGTGTAGATCTCGACCTCACCCGAGGCGAGACTGGCATTGACCGTGCCTTGCGGGCGATGGCGCACGCGGCCGGTGACCTGGATCACGTACTCGCTGCGCAGATCCTCGGCCACCGCGAAGATGTCCGGCTCGTCCGGGTCGAAGACGACCTGTACGAGACCGCTGCGATCACGCAGATCGATGAAGATGACTCCGCCGTGATCGCGACGGCGGTGGACCCACCCGCAGACCGTGATGTCGGTGTCGATGGTCGCGGCGGTTACGTCGCCGCTGTAGTGGGATCGCATCATGACTCGCGTGTCGCCCTGTCAAAAGAGCGCGAGTCTAGCAACTCCGGCCGCCGCGCCGGTAGCCCGTCGTCGACGAGCCCCCGGCGCGCCGGTCCGCCGGCGTCAGCCGCTGTCGCCGGATGCGCTCTTGCGGCTGCTCTTGTCGCCGCTTTCACGCGCCGGCTTGGCGGCGTCGGTCTTGCCGCTGCCCTTGTCCGGCGCGGCCTTGCCCGCGCCCTCCTTGGGTTTGGCGGCAGAGGCGCCGTCGCCGTCCTTCTTGCCGGCGCCATTGGTCTCGGACGACTTCGCGCTGTCGCTCTTGTCCCCGGACAGGTTGCGCTGCCCCTCGGACTTGAAGTCGGTCTCGTACCAGCCGCCGCCGGCCAGCCGGAAGCCGGCCGCCGAGACCTTGCGCTTGAGGGCGGCCTCCCCGCAGTCGGGGCATTCGGTCAGCGGATCATCGGACAGGCGCTGGAGACGTTCCAGCTCATGGCCGCAGTCACGGCACACATATTCATAGATGGGCATGTCGCTTGCCTCGCAACATCGGTGAAGACGCCTATTCTATCCAAGCGTCGTGCGGGCGCCAGAGGCGGCCGAACGACCGATTCCGTAGTATGCAAACCCGGCCTGCGCGACGTACGACGGTTTGTAGATGTTGCGGCCGTCGACCAGCACCGGCGTGTTCATCAGCCCCGCCAGGGCATCGAAGTCCGGCGTGCGAAAGATATGCCATTCGGTGACCAGCACGAGCGCATCCGCGCCGGTGGCCGCCGTCTCGCCGTCCGTGCACAGGGTCAGGTCGTCGCGCTCGCCGTAGATGCGTCGCGTCTCGCCCATGGCCTCGGGGTCGTAGGCGCGCACCCGCGCGCCCGCCGCCCAGAGCGACTCCATGAGCGTGCACGCCGGGGCCTCGCGCATGTCGTCGGTGTTCGGCTTGAAGGCCAGCCCCCACAGCGCGATGGTCTTGCCGGTCAGGTCGCCGCCGAAGTGGTAGCGGAGCTTGTCGAACAGCACGCTCTTCTGGCGATTGTTGACGCGCTCGACCGAGTTGATGATCTCCGCCTCGTAGCCCAGCTCCGCCGCGGTCTGGCCGAGCGCCCGCACATCCTTGGGGAAACAGGAGCCGCCGAAACCGCAGCCCGGGTAGATGAAATGGTAGCCGATGCGATGATCGGCACCGATCGCCCGCCGGACCTGCTCGATATCGGCGTCGACCCGGTCGGCGACCTGCGAGAGCTCGTTCATGAGACTGATCTTGGTCGCCAGCATCACGTTGGCGGCGTACTTGGTCAGCTCCGCAGAGCGGATGTCCATGACGATCGTACGGTCGTGCTGGCGATTGAAGGGCGCGTAGAGCGCGCGCAGATGCTCGGCCGCGCGCTCGTTGTCGACGCCGACGACCACGCGGTCGGGCTTCATGAAATCGTCGATCGCCGCGCCTTCCTTGAGGAACTCGGGGTTGGAGGCGACATCGAATTCGACGTCGACGCCGCGCTCGGCCACGGCCGATGCGAGCTGGGCGCGCACTTTGTCGGATGTCCCGACCGGCACCGTCGACTTGGTGATCACCAGACGATAGTCGTTCATGTGCTCGCCGATGGTCTGGGCGACCTTGAGCACATACTTGAGGTCGGCGCTGCCGTCCTCGTCCGGCGGCGTGCCCACGGCGATGAACTGCAGCGTGCCGTGTGCCACGGCATCGGCGGCGTCGGTGGTGAAGCGCAGCCGGCCGGAGGCGACGCTCTCGTGCACGATCTGCTCGAGCCCGGGCTCGTAGATCGGGATCTCCCCGCGCGTCAGGCGCGCGATCTTGTCCTCGTCGATATCCACGCAGACCACGTGATTGCCGCTATGTGCCAGACAGGCACCCGTGACCAGGCCGACGTAGCCGGTTCCGAAGATCGTGATGCGCACCGCTGCTTCCCTGTCCGTTGGAAAAACCCGACCGCGGATTATGCGCACGCACAACGACGGATGCGAGGACACGCACGCTGCGGCCATAAAAAAGGCCAGGCAATCCGCCTGGCCTCGTCATGTCTGGTGGGCGGTGCTAGGTTCGAACTAGCGACCCCTGCCGTGTGAAGACAGTGCTCTACCGCTGAGCTAACCGCCCGATCGCAAGACGCGGGAGTGTATGCGTCCGCCGCGCGCCGGTCAACGTAAACATGGCCGCGCCACCCCTTGGCCGATGCTAGAATCCCCGCCACACGAGCGCCCGACCCAACGCCGCGACAGGAGCGTGCATGCAACTCATCGATCTCCAGGCCCAGTATCAGCGCATCAAGCCGGATGTCGATGCGCGCATTCAGGCGGTCCTCGATCACGGCCGCTACGTCATGGGGCCGGAGATCGAGGCGCTGGAAAGCCGGCTCGCCGATTACGCGGGCATCGAGCACTGTGTGGCCCTGTCCAGCGGCACCGACGCGCTGCTGGTCACCATGATGGCGCTGGACATCGGCCCGGGCGACGAGGTCATCACATCGCCGTTCACCTTCATCGCCACCGGCGAGATGATCGGCCTGCTCGGCGCCACGCCGGTGTTCGTCGACATCGATCCGGCGACCTACAACATCGACGCGACCCAGATCGAGGCCCACGTCAGTGAACGCACCAAGGCGATCATGCCGGTCAGCCTGTTCGGCCAGATGCCGGATATGGACGCGATCAACACCATCGGCGAGCGCAACGGCATCCCGGTGATCGAGGACGCCGCCCAGAGCTTCGGCGCGACCTACAGCGGCCGGCGCTCCTGCGGCGCATCGAAGCTGGCGGCGACGTCGTTCTTCCCCGCGAAGCCGCTGGGCTGCTACGGCGACGGCGGCGCCGCGTTCACTTCCGACGCCGATCTCGCCCAGCGCATGCGCGAACTGCGCAATCACGGCCAGGACGCGCCGTACCACCATCCGCGGCTGGGCATCAACGGTCGCCTCGACACCATCCAGGCCGCGGTTCTGCTGGCGAAGATGGAGGTCTTCGACGACGAGGTCGCACGCCGGGCCGAAGTCGGCGCGCGCTACGACAACAAACTCGCCGGGCTGGCCAAGACGCCCGTCGTCGCCGACGGCTGCACGAGCGTCTACGCCCAGTACACGATCGAGGTCGAGGACCGCGATCGCGTGCGCGCGGCACTCAACGAGGCCGGCATCCCGAGCGCGGTCTACTACCCGGTCCCGCTCAATCGCCAGCCCCCGCTGTATTCAGACGTCGCCATTCCGCAGTCGGAGGCGGCCGCGGCGCGCGTGCTGAGCCTGCCCATGCATCCCTACCTCGACGAGGCGGATCAGGACCGGGTCGCGCACGCACTGGCGGAAGCTGTCGGAAAATAATTTCGGAAGAGACTTGGCACGGCGCAACCAAGTCTCTATAATTCGCGCCTCGCAACGGTTACGGGGCCATAGCTCAGCTGGGAGAGCGCAACACTGGCAGTGTTGAGGTCGGCGGTTCGATTCCGCCTGGCTCCACCAAGTCCCCATCGTCTAGAGGCCTAGGACACTGCCCTTTCACGGCAGCGACAGGGGTTCGAATCCCCTTGGGGACGCCATTGTTGCATAGGGCGCTACCCAGCCCTCCTTCGCGGCACCGCGTCGAACTCGATCCTCTAGACTCCGCTGCAGTCGCTGCAATGTCGCCGGCTCGCGCGACCAGGACCGCTCCGTCTACGATATGAGACAGCGGGCGACAAGCTATTCGGCTGAGCCGGCAAGATTCCTCCCCGAGACGCGCCCGCTGCAGGCGAACCATAGCCGCCATGGTGTCTCGACTGTCTCTCGACAGCTCCCGCGGACATGTCATTCCCGCTATCTCGCCAATCTGCGTATTTCTCCGGAGAGACGGCTCAATAGCGGACAATTATTCTATACTCGCTTCCTTGGTGCAGGAATCTAGTGCGTGCTCTTGCCCCGCCTCCCCTGGCCTGCATCTCGGAAGCACCTTCTTTCGCCGACCGCCGCAGCGGCGGTCGGCTTCCTCGCCCGGCTCATGACGACGCGCGTTCGATACGGCGCAGTCGCTGCATCGCCAGCGTGCCGATCAACGGTCCGACGGCCAGCAGGGCGAATGCCGGCAGCCAGCCCCAGGCGGCGTGCACCATCGGGATCAGCCAGAGCGCGGGCACGGTCAGCAGGTAGCCGATCGCCAGCTGGAGCGTCAGCGCGGTGCCCACATAGGCCTGGTTGCCGAGCTCCGTAATGACGGTCGAGAACTGCGCCGAGTCCGCGACCACCCAGAATCCCCAGACGAGCCCGACGACGAGCACCACCGGCCAGGGCAGCCACTGAACCAGGCCGATGAGCACGGCGCAGCCGCCGGATATGATCATCGCCACCATCGTCGCCGTGCCACGGCCCCAGGCGTCGCCGAGCACGCCGCCGATCCAGCAGCCGACGGCCCCGATGCCGATCACCGCGAAGGTCGCGATCGCGCTGCCGACCAGCGGCGCCGCGACCTCCTGCCGCGTGAGCACGTCGCCGAAGAACACGCCGAACCACGCCCACATGGCGTACAGCTCCCACATGTGTCCAAAGTAGCCGATACAGGCCAGGCGCACAGGTCGGTCCGAGAACACCCGCCACGCCTGACGCGGGTCGAAGGGCGCGCGCGGAAAATCGAACGGGCCGTCGCTGCCGACGTACTCGGCGATCACGCCGCCCGCCAGCGTCAGCGCGGACGTCAAAGCGATCACGACGCGCCAGTCCAGACCGCCCAGACCGTTGACCAGATGCGGCGCGGCCGACCCCAGGGTCAGCGCGCCCACCATGATGCCCAGCGCGGTGCCGCGCTTGACCTTGAACCAGGTCGCCATGGCTTTCATCGCCGGCGGGTAGACGCTGGCCAGCGCAAAGCCGGTGATCGCGCGCAGGGCGATGGCCGCGGCGACACCGGGCTCCACGAGCAGCAGGGCATTCGCCAGGGCCGCGATAGCGCCGCCGTAGAGCATCAGCCGACGCGGAGCGATGCGGTCGGCGACGTTGAATACGGCGGAGGCGAGCGCGCCGGCGACGAAACCCACCTGCACCGCGATCGTCAGCCACGCCGCCTGCCCGGCCGACAGCGCCCAGGCGTCACGCAGCTGCGGTACGACCGCGGTCGCCGAAAACCACGTGGTCATGCCGCAGAGCATCGCCAGGGCCAGCACGATCAGCGCGGACCAGCGGCCGGGCGGATCCACCGGCGCTGCGGTTGCATCAGTCGTCATATCGCCCGCACACCGGCCGAACCGCCGCGCGCCTGCGGATGATTCCCGAATCGCCTGCCGTCATCATGGGTCATGACTCCTCCGTGGCATCTGTGGTGTCAGCCGCGGCGGGCGCGGCGTCCCGATTGACTGTACTGATCGGTCCAGCCGAATGCGAGCGCCGATGCTATCCGGCGGCCGGCGAGGAGGGATTCGACGGTTCGTCCCACCCCCGCAAACCGTCGAGGAGCATGTCGCAGAAGGCATCCGCGATCGCCTCGGGCGTTTGCGCCCCGTCCGGGCGCAGCCAGAGATAGCCATAGTGATGCATGCCGAGCACGGCCTTGACGGTGAGCGTATCGACATCGCGAAAGACGTCCGCCGCCGCACCGGCGCTCAGAATGCGCGCCCAGACGCGTTCGTAGTCGCGGTGCAGCGCCAGCAGCGTGCGCCGATTGTCTCCGGTCACCGCGTGCATCTCCCGAAAGCAGACGGTGAGTTCGTCCCGATCGTCGGCCACGCTGCGCATCACGACCCGGGAAAAGCGTCGCAGCCGTGTCTCGGGCGCCATGGGCACATCGAGCAGCGCGCGCCCCTCGACGACCAGGGCCCGCAGGTAGCGGGTCGTGATCTCGAAGAGCAGTTCCTCCTTGTTGCGAAAATAATGATAGAGCGAACTCCGCCCGAGCCCGGTGGCCCGTTCCAGGTCGGCCATGCCGGTGGCGTGGTAGCCCTGCTGGGCGAACAGCCGCGCCGCCACGGCCAGCAGATAAGCGCGGTTGTCACGTCCGGCGGCGGTATTCATGCCTGTTGACCCGGTGCGGGGCGCCGCGATGCAGCGCCGTTTGACGATGCGGCGAGTCTATCGCAGAGGCCGCACCTGACGGTCACGGGCAATCAGAGGTCGACAGGCCGACATACGCCGCGCTAGCGTAAATGCCAACCCTTCAACACGGCCCACCCATGGACTACTCCCGACCGAGTCAGGTCGACGAAGACGCCTATCGCGGCGTACTCGAGACCTACCGCTGCAACGAGGCCGATCAACTCACGCGCCTGCTCGACATCGCCGAACGCGACCGGCAGACCACGCAGCGCATCGAGGCCGATGCCGCCGCGCTCGTGCGCGCCGTCCGGGAGGCCGACGAGCACGGCAGCGGCATCGACGCCTTCATGCACGAATACGAGTTGTCGAGCCAGGAGGGTGTGGTCCTGATGTGCCTCGCGGAGGCGCTGCTGCGCATCCCCGATGACGCCACGGTCGACAAGCTCATCGACGACAAGATCGGCGGCTCCAACTGGGAGTCGCATCTGGGCGAATCGCGCTCGTGGTTCGTCAACGCCTCCACCTGGGGGCTGATGCTCACCGGGCGCATCCTGCGCTACGAGGATTCACCGCAGCGCAATTTCCGCAGTGTGCTGCAGCGCCTGGTCAAGCGCAGCGGCGAGCCCTTCATCCGCCAGGCCGTCAGCCGGGCGATGCGCATCATGGGCAAGCAGTTCGTGATGGGCCGCACGATCGACGAAGCGATCTCCAACGCCCGTTCCCTCGAAAGGCGCGGCTATACCTACTCCTACGACATGCTCGGCGAGGCCGCGCGCACCGACGCCGACGCGCAGCGCTACTACGACGACTATCATCGCGCCATCGAGGCTTGCGGCGGCGCCAGCCGCGAGCTCGGCCCGGAGAAATCGCCGGGCGTGTCGGTCAAGCTCTCGGCGCTGCTCGCCCGTTACGAACTCGCCCATCGCGAGCGCGTGCACCGGGAGCTGCTGCCGCGGCTGCTCAAACTCGCGCGCCTGGCCGCCGATAAGAACATCAATCTGACCATCGACGCCGAGGAGGCCGCCCGCCTCGACCTGTCGCTGGAACTGTTCGCCTGCGTGTCGCAGGAGGACGATCTGGCCGACTGGCAGGGCCTCGGGCTGGCGCTGCAGGCCTACCAGAAGCGCGCCCTCGACGTCATCGACTGGCTCGCGGACCTTGGCCGCCGTCACCAGCGCCGCATCATGATCCGGCTGGTCAAGGGCGCCTACTGGGACACCGAGATCAAGACCGCGCAGGAGGCCGGGCTCGACGACTATCCGGTGTTCACCCGCAAGACCAACACCGACGTGTCGTTCCTGGCCTGCGCGAACCGCATCCTGGCGCACGACGATGTTTTCTACGGCCAGTTCGCGACCCACAACGCCCATACCCTGGCCTACATCCGTCATGCCGTGGGCGAGCGTACCGACTACGAATTCCAGCGCCTGCACGGCATGGGCGAAGCCCTCTACGAGCAGATCGTGGAGAAGGGCGACCGACGTGCGCCCTGTCGCATCTACGCCCCGGTGGGCGCGCACGAGGATCTGCTGGCCTATCTCGTCCGACGGCTGCTGGAAAACGGCGCCAACAGCTCCTTCGTCAACCGCGTGGTCGACGAGAACGAACCGGTCGAGGACATCGTCGCCGATCCGGTGACCGCCGCCCGCCAGCAGACCGAGGCCCGCCACCCGCGCATTCCCCTGCCCCGCGATCTCTACGGCGAGCGCCGGCCGAATGCGCGCGGCATCGACCTCACCGACGTCCGTGCGCTGGACGCACTGGCCCGGGGCATGCGCGAAGCCGATGCCCGCGTCTGGCATGCTGGCCCGGTTATCGGCGGCCGTCTACGCGGCCCGTCCGACGGCGGCAAGACCGGATCCGACGATCGCGCCCAGCCGGTCCACTCGCCGGCCGACACCGAACACGTCGTGGGCGACGTGGTCTGGGCCGGGGCCGACGACATCGAGGCCGCGCTCGCTTCGGCCGCGGCCGCCGCCGACCGCTGGGATGCGACCCCGGGAACCGAGCGCGCGGCCTGTCTGCGTCGCTACGCCGACCTGCTGGAAACCCATATGCCCGAGTTGATCGCGCTGTGCGCGCGCGAGGCCGGCAAGCATATTCCGGACGGCGTGGCGGAAGTGCGCGAGGCGGTCGATTTCTGCCGCTACTACGCCTGTCAGGTCGAGGACGAGTTCTCCGGCGAAATGCCGCTGCCGGGGCCGACCGGCGAACGCAACACCTACCGCCTGGACGGCCGCGGCGTGTTCGTCTGCATCAGCCCCTGGAACTTTCCGCTGGCGATCTTCACCGGCCAGGTCGCGGCCGCCCTGGCCGCCGGCAACGCCGTGATCGCCAAGCCGGCGGAGCAGACCTGCCTGATCGGCGCCCGCGCGGTCGCGCTCATGCACGAAGCCGGCATCCCGGGCGACGTCCTGCATCTGCTGCCCGGCGACGGCCCGAGCGTCGGCGCCAAGCTGGTCACCGATCTCCGCGTGGCCGGGGTGGCCTTCACCGGCTCGCTGGCCACGGCCAAGGCCATCAACAAGTCACTGGCCGAGCGCGACGGCCCGCTGATCCCGCTGATCGCCGAGACCGGCGGCCAGAACGCCATGATCGTGGATTCATCGGCACTGATCGAGCAGGTGGTCGCGGACGTCATCAAGTCTGGCTTTCAGAGCGCGGGCCAGCGCTGTTCGGCGCTGCGGGTGCTGTATGTGCAGAACGACATCGCCGACACGCTGCTCACGATGCTCTCGGGCGCCATGGCCGAACTATCGGTCGGCGATCCGTGGCGGCTGTCGACCGACGTCACCCCGGTGATCGACGCCGAGGCGCGCGACGCGCTGATCGACTATGCCGACAAGGCCGGCAAGACCTACGAATCGATCTACACCTGCCGGCTCGGCGAGGACACGCGCCGCGGCACCTTCGTCGCCCCGCGCGCCTTCGGGCTGAAGAACGTGGACGAACTCGGCGACGAGCAGTTCGGCCCCATCGTGCACGTCGTACGCTTCGAGGCCGACGAGATCGACGAGGTCGTCGACGCCATCAACGGCCTCGGCTACGGCCTGACCTTCGGCATCCACAGCCGCATCGACACCACGGTCGAGCGAGTGTTGCGGCGCATCAAGGTCGGCAACGCCTATGTCAACCGCAACATGATCGGCGCCGTGGTCGGCGTGCATCCGTTCGGCGGCGAAGGCCTGTCCGGGACCGGCCCCAAGGCCGGCGGCCCGCATTATCTGCACCGCTTCGCCACGGAACGCGCCGTCAGCCGGGATACGACGGCCGCCGGCGGCAACGCGTCGCTGATGTCGCTGGAGGAGGACGAGCCGGCCGACAACACGCTGATCACGCCCGAGCCCCAGCGTTACGCCCGTTGAGCGTGCCCGGCATTTAACCGGCACGCATCACGGCCTCGGATGAGTGATTCGGGGCCGTGACTTCGTGCGCCTGAGTGGATGTAACGCCACCCCGGTCCAGCACGATGCCCGGCGTGAGTCGGGCGGACCCCATCCCCGTAGCCCGAAGGCACCGCGCGTACGCGCTTCGCTGGTTGGGCAGCGGCGGGTCGTGCGCGAGGTACCATCCGCCACGGCCTTTCGCGCCGTGACGGATAGTCCTATAGGCGTGTCGCGCTAGGCTCGGTCCGCCTCGAGCGGGCGGAATTCGCCGCTCGACTCGGTCGCCAGGCTGACGGCATAGATCGCGATCCAGGCGACGATGAAGCCCGGAATGATCTCGTAGATGCCGTCCCAGCCGAAGAACGAACTGTTCCAGCCGAGCTGTATCCAGACGATCACGGTCAGCGCGCCGGCAACCAGCCCCGCGACCGCGCCGCTACCCGACATGCGCGGCCAGGTCAGCGACAGGATGATGAGCGGTCCGAAGGCCGCGCCGAAGCCGGCCCAGGCGTTGCTGACCAACCCGAGGACCTGGGAATCGGGATTGCTGGCAATGAACACGGCCGCCAGGCCGACGAGCAGCACGCTCAGGCGACCGATGAGCACCGTTTCACCCTCACTGGCGTTCCGGCGCAGAAACAGCCGATAGAAATCCTCCGTCAACGAGGATGAGGCCACCAGCAGCTGGCTGGAGATCGTGCTCATCACGGCCGCGAGCAGCGCGGCGTAGAGAAAGCCCGTGATCAACGGATGGAACAACAGGTCCGCGAGCACGATGAAAATGGTCTCGGCGTCCTCGACCTGCACACCGTTGCGCTCGACATAGGCCCGGCCGAACACGCCGAGGGCGACCGCGCCGATCAGCGATACCGCCATCCACGTCATGCCGATATTGCGTGCCTTGGGCACCTCCGAGATGGAGCGGATCGCCATGAAGCGGACGATGATGTGCGGCTGACCGAAATAACCCAGCCCCCAGGTCACCGCGGAAAGAAAGCCGATGATCGACAATCCTTCCGTCCAGGAGAGGAAATTCGGATCGACGCCGGCCAGCGTCTGGGAGGCTTGGTCGAAACCGCCGCCCCCGCTGCCGAAAAGAACCACCACGGGCATCAGGACCAGCGCCACCATCATGATGCAGCCCTGACAGAAGTCGGTCAGGCTCACCGCCAGGAAGCCGCCGACGACCGTGTAGGTGAGCACGATGCCCAGCGTCAGCCAGATACCGACGGCGTAGTCGCTCATGATGTCGGTATCGATGACGCCCCCGAAGGCGCTCGTGAACAGCTTGCCCCCCGCGACCAGCCCCGAGGCGGTGTAGACCGCGAAGAAGACGACGATGATGACCGCCGACACCGTCCGCAGCGCCATCGCGCGGCTAGGAAAGCGGTTGGAGAGAAACTGCGGGATCGTCAGGCTGTTGTCGTAGCGCTGGGTCTGTTCCCGCAGGCGCGGCGCCACGATGATCCAGTTGGCGAACGCGCCGACGAACAATCCGATGCCGATCCAGGCCTCGACCAAGCCCGACGCGTAGAGGGCGCCGGGCAGACCCAGCAGCAGCCAGCCGCTCATGTCCGAGGCGCCCGCGGACAGCGCCGCCACGGACGGGCTCAGATTGCGCCCCCCGAGTATGTATTCCTCCGACGAGGACGTGGACTTGCGCCAGGCATAGAAGCCGATGCCGAGCATCAGCGCGAAATAGCAGATCAGACTGATCCAGATGCCGATTGCCATGATTCCCCCTTGAGCGACTGAATAATGTCTTTTGAACAGTTACACAGTTGGTCACGGGTGTGAAGGTGCCGACGACCGCCGCGCACCGCCGCCCCGACCCGAGCCGGGGCTTCGGCGTCGACCACGAAGCGGACCGCGAGGGCGTGCATTCGCATTGCCACGGGCTTCCATCCAGGCTCGGAATCGATCGATCCGGCACATTCGAGGCGGGCCGGAACCGACGCGACCCGGGCCGAACGGGCGTCATCGACGATGGATTCATGGCACATGCGCCGATCCCGTGCGCGCGCATCGAGACGTGCCGCCCCGCCCGGCCGAGCGGTCGCACCTTGCGACATCGCCTGACAGTCGACGCGTCACGGCTCGGTTCGGCGAGGCGCGTCGCGGTTGCATCGTTCGGATACCGGCGGCGGTGGCCGGCGCGGTCAGATACCGTCGTCCTGGCCCACGCGCTGGCGAATGAAGGCGGCCGTATCGGCCAGCGCGCCGCCCTGCGCGGCGACGAGCCGCGCGCCGGCGGCACCGGCGTCGCGGCCCGCATCGGACGCATCGAACCAGTCGGCGAGCACCGCGGCCAGCGCCTCGGGGCCGGACACGACCTGCAGCGCGCCGGTCTCGGCCAGCGCGTCGACGATATCGCGCCAGTCCTCGATATGCGGCCCCACACAGATCGGACGGCCGAGCGCGGCCGGCTCGAGCACGTTATGGCCGCCGATGCCGGCCACCAGACTGCCGCCGACGAAGGCGGCGTCGGCCGCGGCGTAGAAATCCGGCACCTCGCCGAGCGTGTCCGCGAGCACGACGTCCGTGTCCGCGGCCACCGCCGCACCGCCGCTGCGACGCACATAGCGCCACGAGCGCGCCGCCAGCAGTTCGGCGACCCCGTCGAAGCGCTGGGGGTGGCGCGGCGCGAGTACCAGCAACGCCTGCGGGTGCTGCCGGCGCAGGCGCTCGAACGCCTCGAGCACGATCGCCTCCTCGCCCTCGTGGGTACTCGCGGCGACCAGAATCGGGCGCCCTTCGGCCTGCCAGCGGCGGCGAAGCGCCGGCCCCTCGGCCAGACGCGCCGACAGATCCGGCACATCGAACTTGAGGTTGCCGGTGACGGTCACCGTCTCGCTGCGGGCGCCAAGCGCACGAAAACGCTCGGCGTGGGTTTCGCTGATCGCGCCGATGCCGGCCAGCCGACGCAGCGTGGCGCCGACGAGTCCGGCGATCGGCGGCGACCGATAGCGCGTCGCGGAGCGCGTCGACACGCTCGCGTTGACGATCATCATCGGCACATCGGCGCGCTCGGCGGCGGCGATCAGATGCGGCCAGAGTTCGGTTTCGGCGACGACGCCGAACGCGGGGCGTACGATACGCATGAAACGCCGGGTCGCCCCGACCGTATCCAGCGGCAGGTAGCGCACGCGCACCGTATCGCCGAAGCGCCCCCGCGCGCGTTCGCGGCCGGTGGGGGTCACGGTCGTGAGCAACACCGCCCGATCCGGCCACTGCGCGCGCAGGGCGTCGACCAGCGGCGCGATGAGCACGACCTCGCCCACGGAGGCGGCGTGCACCCAGATCGGCCCGCCGGCGAGCGGCGCGCCCCGGCCGAGCCGCTCGCCCCAGTGCGCGCGATAACCCGGCTCCCGCCGACCGCGCCAGTGGAAATAGACGAATGCCAGCGGCAGCGCGATCGCCGTCGCCAGCCGATAGACCGCGCGGGCGAGCACGTCAGTCCGCCTCGGCCGGGCCGCTCGCGTTCATGCGCTCGATGATGGCGGTGGTGGAGTAGCCCTCGACGAAATCCAGTATTCGGACCTCGCCGCCGGCCGCCCGCACGCACTCGCCGCCGGCGACCTCGTCGGGCCTGTAGTCCCCGCCCTTGACCAGAACGTCCGGCTCGAGACGACAGATGAGGCGCTCGGGCGTGTCCTCGGAGAACGGCACGACCCAGTCCACCGCCGCCAGCCCCCGCAGCACCTGCATGCGGTGGCCGAGATCGTTGAGCGGCCGGGCCGGCCCCTTCAGACGGCGCACCGAGGCGTCGTCGTTGACCGCCACCACCAGACAGTCGCCGAGCGCCCGCGCCGCCTCGAGATAGGCGATATGGCCGGGATGCAGCAGATCGAAGCAGCCGTTGGTCATGACCACGCGCTGGCCGTGGGCGCGGGCGTCCGCGAGCAGCGCGACCAGGCTGTCCTCGTCCACGAGACCGACGGCACCGCCCTGCATGGCGTGGGCGGCGCGCTCGAGCTCGGCGATCGACGCGGTGGCGGTGCCCAGCTTGGCCACGACGATGCCGGCGCCCAGGTTCGCGATGGCTGCGGCGTCGCCCACCTCGAGGCCGGCGCCGATGCCGGCGGCCAGAAGCGCGATGACGGTATCGCCGGCACCGGTGACGTCGAACACTTCCCGGGCCTGGGCGGGCAGATGCAGATGCCCCGCGGCCGAGAACAGGCTCATGCCCTTTTCGCTGCGCGTGACCAGCAGCCCGTCGACGGCGAGATCGACGCGCAGGCGCTCGGCGCGTTCGACCAGGGCGTCGTCGTCGTCGCCGGCCGCGCCCGCGACCGCCTCGAATTCGGTCAGATTCGGCGTGATCAGGCTCGCGCCGGCATAGCGCTGCCAATCCCGTCCCTTGGGATCGACCAGCACGGGGATGCCCCGGCGCCGGGCCGCGGCGATCAGCGCCTGCACATCGGCGAGCGTGCCCTTGCCATAGTCCGAGCACACGACCACATCGGTGCCCGCCAGGGCCTGCTCGTAGCGCTGCATGAGCGCGTCGCGCTCGAAGGCGCCGTCGAGCGCGAAGGATTTCTCGAAGTCCAGCCGGATCAGCTGCTGACTTCGGCTCATCACGCGCAGCTTGGAGACCGTGGGATGCGAGCCACTTTCGAGCAGCAGCGGCTCGACGCCGGCGCCCGCGAGCAGACCGCGCACCGCGGCTCCCGGTTCGTCGTCGCCAATCACGCCGATGAGCCGCGTGACCGCGCCAACGCGCGCCAGGTTGAGCGCCACGTTGGCCGCGCCGCCCAGACGACGCTCCTCGTCGCCGATGCGCACCACTGGCACCGGCGCTTCCGGCGAAATACGGCCGGTGTCCCCGTACCAGTAGCGATCCAGCATCACGTCGCCCACCACGAGCACGCGGGCCTGATCGAACGGGGGGATGGTCAGCATGCGCGCTTTCGCCGGCCGGACAATTCGCGCATCATACAAAGCCTGCCGGATGCTGTGTAGCGCAGCCGGCCGTGTTTTTCCTGTCGTTTTCGCCTATGACCGCATCCCGGCCGTGCCGGCAGGCCGACCGTGGCTGACCCGGCCAACACCCACGGCGACGCCCTGAAGCGCCCCCGCCACTGGCCGAGCTGGCTGGTGATCGGCATCGGCTGGCTCGTCACCCAGCTGCCCTATCGCCTGCAGATGGCGATCGGCCGGGCGCTGGGTCGGCTCGGCTACCACGTCATCGGCGCGCGCCGGCAGGTCGCCGCCATCAACCTGCGGCTGTGCTTCCCGGAGCTCGGCGAAGCCGAACGCGCCCGCCTGCTGCGCGAACATTTCGCCTCCGTCGGCATGGGCGCGATCGAGACCGGGCTCTGCTGGTGGGGCGACCAGGCCAAGATCGACGCGCTCGCCGAGGTCGAGGGGCTCGAACATCTGGAAACCGCGGCGATGCGCGGCCGCGGCATCATCCTGCTGTCGGCGCATTTCACATCGCTGGAGCTCGGCGTGCGCATGGCCAAGCCGCACCTGCGCGCGCTCGGCTATCGCACGACGGCGATGTACAAGCCGCCGCACGACCCGGTCATCGATCACGTCATGCGCACGCGCCGGGAGGCCCACATCGGCGGGGCCAGCATCCCCGACGACGACATGATGGGCCTGCTCAAGGCGCTCAAGCACAAGGATGCGGTCTGGTACGCCGCCGACCAGAAGGCCGGCCGCCGCCACGGCATGCTGGTCGACTTCTTCGGCCAGCCGGCCCAGACCCACGTCGCCATCAGCCGGCTCGCCAAGATGACGCGAGCCACGGTGGTGCCGTTCTTCACCCTGCGGCGTGCCGACGGCCGCGGCTACCGCCTGATCATCCAGGCCCCGCTGGACGACTTTCCCGGCGCCGACGAGGCCGAGGACGCGCTGCGCATCAATCGCATCATCGAGACGGTGATCCGCGAGGCGCCGGCACAGTACTTCTGGCTGCACCAGCGCTTCAAGCGCAAGGGGCACGACCCCTACCGGGCGGCGAACACCGACGCATAGCCGCCCCGCAGCGCCGACCAGTCGCCTTCGGCGAAATGGAATTCGGCAAGGCCGTCGGCGCACTTGTCCAGCGATCGCTTGAGCCGCGCCAGATTGGCTTGCCGCCAGCGGCCGGGCGCGCGCCGGCGCGCCTTGTCGAAATCGATCAAGTGAAACGCGTCCGCGGCGTCGATCAGGATGTTGCGCGCGTTCAGATCGGCGTGATCGATGCCGGCGCGATGAAAGCGCGCCAGCACCCCGCCCAGACGCTGCCATTCGGTCGCCGGCAGCGGCGCCATAGCCAGCCGATCGGCCAGCGGCCGGCTCTCGACCAGCGCCGCGGTGATCACGTCGCCGCGATAGAAGCCGCCGCGCCGGACGGCCCGGGCGGCCACCGGCGCCGGCACGGGCAGATCGTCGGCCCGCATGGCCGCGAGCAGTCGCAGTTCGGCGATCGGGCGCAGACGCGCGGCGCCCGTCCACAGGAAGCGATCGTGGTTGAGGCGCGCCAGCGCCCCACCGCGGCGATTGTGGCGCAGCACCCAGGGCGCGCCGTCCAGCCCGTCGACAAAATAGGCCGCGCCGCGCCCCGCCGCCTCGCCGCGCACCGCCCCACGCGAGCACCACCAGGCGGGATCGAACAGGCGCGCGTCGGCGTCGACCACCCGCGCCGGGTCCCAGGCCAGGTGCTGGCCGTCAACGACCGCCGTGGCCAGCGTCACGGTCGGGACACCGCGGCGGGCCTCAGACGTAGGTGAGCCAGTCGGCGTGATCGTCGCGCTTGCCGCTGACCTGATCGAAATAGCGCGCCTGCAGCGCTTCGGTCACCGGACCGCGCCGGCCCTCGCCGATGGTGCGGTCGTCGAGTTCGCGCATGGGCGTGACCTCGGCGGCGGTACCGGTCAGAAACGCCTCGTCGGCGATGTAGACTTCGTCGCGGGTGATGCGGCGCTCGACGCACTCGATGCCCATCTCCCGCGCATAGGTCAGGATCGTGCGGCGGGTGATGCCGTCCAGGGCGCTGGTCAGATCCGGCGTGATCAGCACGCCGTCGCGCACGATGAACAGGTTCTCGCCGCTGCCCTCGGAGACGAAGCCGTCGCAGTCGAGCAGCATCGCTTCGTCGTAGCCGGCCTTTTTGGCCTCGGTCACCGCCAGCATCGAGTTGAAGTACGGGCCGTTGGCCTTGGCCTTGGTCATGGCCGAGTTGACGTGGTGGCGGGTGAACGACGACGTCTTCACGCGGATGCCGTTGACCATGTTGTCCTCGCCGAGATAGCTGCCCCAGGTCCAGGCCGCGATCATGACGTGGCTGGACAGCGATTCGGCGTGCAGCCCCATGCCTTCGGAACCGTAGAAGATCATCGGCCGGATATAGGCCGACTCCAGCCCGTTCTCGCGCAGGACCTCGACCTGCGCGGCGTTGAGCTCGTCCTCGGAATACGGCATGGGCATGCCCAGGATCTTGGCCGAACGACAGAGCCGCCGCGTGTGCTCGGCCAGGCGGAAGATCGCCGTGCCCCGGCTCGTATTGTAGGCGCGTACGCCCTCGAAGGCGCCCATGCCGTAATGCAGCGTGTGCGTGAGCACGTGGACCTTGGCCTCGCGCCAGTCCACGAGCTGGCCGTCGAGCCAGATCTTGCCGTCGCGATCGGCCATCGTGGTCATGGGCAGTCTCCTGTCGTTGTCGCCTGACGGCGGAAAGGCCCGCTATTTGACCACAGCGCGCCGCCCGCCGGCCAGCGGCTCATCAGCAGGCTGCAGCGTCCGCGGCCACACCGGGAATCACGACCTGCCAACGCGCCCTCACCGATCGCGCCGCCGCTCGCAACCATGGACAGCCGGGGACGGATGGGCGGCTACCGCGGTCGAAACCGTTGGCGCGCCGGATCGGTCGACTGCGGCACGACCCGTCCAATGGCCTATCCGGATCGATCGAACCGCCCCGCGATCGCGCGTCGCCGCCCACGCCTTTCGGCCGGCACCACCGCACGCCCAGCACTGCGGCTCGCGGGAACCCGCCGGGTTACGGGCAGTCGCCGGCGCGGTCTCGCGGGACGCGGTGACCGGCCCTAAACCGTCAGCGCGTGTCGTTCGAGCCAGTCGAGATAGTCGGGCACGCCCCGCTCCACCGGCCGGAACGTGCCCGGATAGCCGGCGGCCCGCAGTGCGCTCATGTCGGCCTCGGTATAGCTCTGGTAGCGCCCGACCAGCGATTCCGGAAACGGGATGTAGCGACGCGCGCCGCGGCCGTGCCAGGCAATGACCGCATCGGCGACCTCGTTGAAGGTCTGGCTGCGGCCGGTGCCGCAGTTGAAGATGCCGGACACGCCGGGATTGTCCAGCAGCCAGAGATTCACCGCCACACAGTCGTCGACGTGGATGAAGTCGCGGCGCTGCTCGCCGTCGCCGTAGCCCTCGGCGCCCTCGAACAGCCGGCATTCGCCCTCGGCCGCGATCTGGCGCGAAAAATGTCGCGCCACGCTCGCCATGCCGTCCTTGTGCTGTTCGCGCGGGCCGTAGACGTTGAAATAACGCAGCCCCGCGACCTGCGACTCGACGCGGCCAGCGTTGGCGCGCACGTACTGGTCGAAGGCGAACTTGGAGAAGGCGTACATATTGAGCGGCCGCTCGGCCGAACGCTGCTCGACGAAGTGCGGCCCCATGCCGTAGACCGACGCCGACGAGGCGTAGAGGAACGGCACGCCGCGGGCCGCGCACCAGTCGTGCAGGCTCTTCGAGTAGCGGTAGTTGCGCGCCATCATGTAGCGCCCGTCCCACTCCGTGGTGGCCGAGCAGGCGCCCTGATGGAACACAGCGTCGATGTCCCCCAGCGCATCGCCGCGTTCGACGCGCGCCAGCAGATCGTCGTACTCGAGATAGTCGGCGAAATCGAGATCGGCCAGATTCAGGCACTTGCGGCCGTCGGCCAGATCGTCGACCAGCAGTATGTCCGAGCGGCCGCGTGCGTTGAGCCCGGCGACCAGATTGCTGCCGATGAAACCGGCGGCACCCGTGACGATGATCATTGTGTATCTCCCGGACCCGCCGGCGCACCGGACCGGGCCTCGTTCGTCCCATCGAGATCGAGACCGAGCTCGCGGTAGAGCGCCACGTAGCGATCGGCCATCGCGCGCGGAGTATACGCGAGGACCTGTTCCCGACCCGCCGCGGCCAGCCGCGCCGCCAGCGACGGATCGGCCCGCAGCCGGCTCAGGGCGGCCGCGAGCGCGCTCGGGTCGCGCGGCGGCACGAGCAGTCCCGTGCGTTCGTGGGCGACCAGTTCCGGGATGCCGTCGACCGCGCTGGCCACGATCGGCAGCGACGCGCGCATGGCATCCAGCAGTGTCGAACCGAGCCCTTCGTGCACCGAGGGAAAGGCGAACAGGTCGAAGGCCGCGAGGTAATCGCCCACGTTGTCGACCTGGCCGGCGAAGCGGATCGCCTCGCAGCCGGCGGCGGCCTCGCGCAGCGCGGCCTCGTCGCGGCCGCCGCCCACGAGCACGAAACGCCAGCCGGGCTCACGGGCGGCCAGCGAGCGGGCCGCGGCGATCAGATCGTGCTGGCCTTTCTGGCTGTCGTCGAGCGCGCCGACATGGCCCACGATGCAGTCGCCGCCGAATCCGGCCCGCAGCGCCGCGGCCTCGGCCGCGTCGACCTGCAGTTCGCCGGCCGCGCTCGGGATACGCACCGTTGCCAGCCCCGGCAGATGATCTTGCATGACCCGCCCGATGGCGTGCGAGAGCACGACCACGGCGCGCGCCCGGCGATACATCCGCCGCGTCAGCCAGCTGCCGCTCGGGCGGTTGTCCACCCGCCGCGTGATCAGATATTCGCAGCCACCCAACACGTGCGCCGCGTGGGCCAGATGCGCCCCCTTGCCGTCGTGCGCATGCAGGAGCCCGCCGCGCAGTGCCCGCGCGTGGCGTATGAACGGCTTGCGGATGGGGCGGCGCTCGAGACCGGGGACATCCGCGAGGCGGCTCACCAGCGGTTGACCCTCGCGCAGCACGATGCGCTGGGCGATGCCGCGTTCGGCCAGCGCCCGGACGAGCAGTTCCGTCTGACGCTCGCCGCCGCGGAATCCGCGCGCGAGATTGATGTGGGTCAGCGTCATGCCCGAGACGCGACCGCGACACCCGGCCGGCGCTCGATCGGGGCAGACGATGGCCGTCGCGTCACGCGAGCGCGGCCGCCCCGCCGTGACGTGGCCTTTGAGGCCGCAGACGCTCGGCGCCCGAAGCCGCTGCCGGCCTCTAGGGCGACACCGACCGCGTGACCCGCGCCGGGCCTCACGAGGCCGCGTCTGCGCCGGCGGGCCCGATCCAATCGTCCCAGAGCGCGGCGACCGCACGGCGCTGCTCCACGTATTCCGCGGCCGGCATCATGGCCCGCTGCTGCTGCAGCGAATCCGCGTGAATACGCTTGCGATAATACCGATAGGCCCGGGTGAGCGTACGGATGTCCTCGTAGGCCGCCAGCCCGGCGGATTCGAGCGTTTCCAGAATGCGGATCGCATCGGTGAACAGGAGCAGTTCGGGGCAGTCGGGTCCGTGCCGCAGGGCCGCGAACTGGGCCATGAATTCGATGTCGATTAGCCCGCCCGGCATCTGCTTGACGTCGAGATGCTCGCCGCGGGTCTCGTCCTTGGCCCGGCGCATGCGATCGCGCATGTGGCGTACTTCTTCGGTCAGCGCGGCCACGTCGCGCTCGCGGGCGAGCACCTCGCGGCGGATGTCGGCGAAGCGGGCACCGAGTTCGGGATTGCCGGCCACGAACCGGGCTCGCACCAGCGCCTGGTGCTCCCATGTCCAGGCCTGATCGCGCTGGTAGCGCGCGAAGGCGTCGACGTGGCTCACCATCATGCCCGCCTTGCCGCTCGGCCGCAGGCGCATGTCGATCTCGTAGGCGCGCCCGGCCGTCGTCTGGGTGCTCAGGATATGGATGATGCGCTGGGCCATGCGCGTGAAGAACGCCTGGTGGGTCAGCGAGCGCTCACCGTCGGTCATGCCCTCGATGTCGCCGTCGTAGAGAAACACGAGATCGAGATCCGAGGTGTAGCCGAGCTCGAGGCCACCAAGCTTGCCGTAGGCGATCACCGTGAAGGCCGCGTCGCTGGGCCGACCGTAGCGGGCGAACATCTGTTCGCGGGCCATGTCGAGCGCGCCCGAGAGCACCACCTCGGCGAGCTCGGTGAGGTTGTCCGAGACGATCATCAGCGGCATCGAATTGCTGACGTCCGCGGCCGCGATCCGCAGCTTGGCCGACTGCGTGAAGCGTCGCAGCGCGTCCATGCGATGTTCCACGTCGTCGGCGTCGATCGCCGCCAGATCCTCGTCCAGCGCCGCCGCCAGTTCACCGCGACGCGGCGGCCGATAGAGCTGCCGCGGGTCGAGCAGACTGTCCAGAAGCGCCGGCTGGGCGCGAATCCGGCTGGTGATCCATTCGCTGGCCGCGCACAGGCGCATGAGCGTCGACAGCGCCGCCGGGTGTTCCACCAGCAGCGCCATGTAGGTGCTGCGACCGACGATCGCATCCAGAACCGAGAGTGTCCGCGTGATCGCGAGATCCGGATCGGCCGCCCGCGCCGCGGCCGCGAACAGCAGCGGGATCAGCCGAGCGATCCAGCGCCGGCCCCGATCCTCCAGCGCACGGTAGAGGCTCTGGTCCTGCATTTCGGCAAGCGCGTGGCGCACCGCGTCGACGTCGCGGATGCCGTAGTCGGCCAGCAGCGCCCGTGCGCTTTCGTCGTCGAGCCCGCCTTCCCACAGGGCGACCAGTCGCTCGCTGTCGGACTCGGCCTCGCCGGCCTCGGCCTGCGGCGAGACGAAGACCTGCTCGAAGGCGTCGTGCACGTCGCGGCGGACCGAGCGCAGATCAGCATCGAAGGCCTCCCAGTCGGCGTAGCCCATGGCCCGGGCCAGCCGGCTGCGCTCGAGATCGGTCTCGGGCAGGTCGTGGGTCTGGCGGTCG
The DNA here is from genome assembly GCF_003788635.1 of Salinisphaera orenii subsp. orenii MK-B5. Classification (GTDB taxonomy): domain Bacteria; phylum Pseudomonadota; class Gammaproteobacteria; order Nevskiales; family Salinisphaeraceae; genus Salinisphaera; species Salinisphaera orenii. The sequence continues at coordinate 41,606 of NZ_AYKH01000005.1, read as the reverse complement.
TCGACCATCTGCAGCCGGTTCTCGGCACGGCGCAGGAAGTAATAAGCGGCCCGGAGCTCCTGCGCGGTGTGCTCGGGCAGATGATCGCCGGCGACCAGCCGCTCCAGCGTCGGCAGCAGCCGGCTGTCCTGGAGCGCCGGCTCTTGACCGCCGCGGATGAGCTGGAACGCCTGGACGATGAACTCGATCTCGCGGATGCCGCCGCTGCCGAGCTTGATGTTGTCCTGCAGTTCGGCGCGCTCGACCTGCCGGTCGATGAGCGCCTTCATGTCTCGGATGGATTCGAAGGTGCCGTAATCCAGATAGCGGCGATAGACGAACGGCCGGAGCGTGTCGATCAGTGTCTCGCCGCCGTCGATGTCGCCGGCCACCGGGCGGGCCTTGACCCAGGCATAGCGCTCCCACTCGCGGCCGTGGGACTGGTAGTAGTTCTCCATCGCGGCGAGACTGGCCACCAGCGCCCCGGAATCGCCGAACGGCCTCAGCCGCGTGTCGACGCGATAGACGAAGCCCTCCGCGGTGGTCTCCGACAGACACTGCACGAGCATACGCGCCACGCGCTTGAAATAGCCGTCGGCGTCCAGGGCGCGCTCGCCGTCGGACTCGCCGGGCGCACGGTAGCCGAAGATCAGATCGATGTCCGAGGAGAAGTTGAGTTCGCCGCCACCGAGCTTGCCCATACCGATGACGATCAGCCGCTGCGGCCGGCCGTCGGCATCGCGCAGCACGCCGTGACGCTCGGCCACGCGGGCCTCGGCATGCTCGAGCGCCGCCTCGATGCAGCGATCGGCCAGCGTCGACAGCGCTGCCAGCGTGGCCTCGAGCGCGTCGACGCCGGCCAGATCACGCCAGGCGATGATCGCCAGCGTCTCGTCTCGATAGCGACGCAGGGCGGCCTGGAAATCCGGCGGCTCATCCACGGCCGGGGCCGTCGCCACGATCTCGGCCTCCGGATCGTCCAGACGCCCGTCGGCGGCCAGCGTCTCAAAACGCTCGGGGTTGGCTGCGCACCAGGCGTCCAAGAAATCGCTCAGGCCCGCGATGCGTTCGCGCGCGGCCTCGACCGCGGTGGGCAGCTGGGCCATGGTCAGATGCGCTCTGAAGTTCGGGGGCGAACCCCGGTGACGAGACGTCCGGGACGAATGGCCTCCCGTCTCGGCGGGCTCTGGTGCGTGGCGTTCGGCATCCGCGGGCGACATCGTGGAGATCGATGCGCCGTAGTCTACCCGCCGACGCCCTGCCGATGGAACGTGCGCGGCCCACGGACGGGGCCGACGGCCGCCCACAAAAAAGCCCCGCCGAAGCGGGGCTCTCGTTTCACGCGGGATGGTCATCCCATGGGCGTGGAACGGCGATGATTTACATCATGCCGCCCATACCGCCCATGCCACCCATGCCGCCCATGTCGGCACCGGCACCACCCTTGTCGTCGTCGTCCGGGACGTCGGCGATGGTGGCTTCGGTCGTCAGCATGAGACCGGAGATGGAGGCTGCGTTCTGCAGCGCCGTGCGGCTGACCTTGGTCGGATCGAGAATGCCCATCTCGACCATGTCGCCGTACTCGCCGGTCGCCGCGTTGTAGCCATAGTTGCCGTCCTTGGACAGCACCTCGTTGATCACCACGGACGGCTCGGCACCGCTGTTGAACACGATCTGACGCAGCGGCTCCTCGACGGCGCGACGCAGGATGCTGATGCCGGCCTGCTGGTCCTGGTTGGCGCCCTTGGTCTTCTCGATCGCCTTGAGGGTGCGCAGCAGGGCCACGCCGCCGCCGGGCACGATGCCTTCCTCGACGGCCGCACGCGTGGCGTGCAGGGCATCCTCGACGCGCGCCTTCTTCTCCTTCATCTCGACTTCGGTGGCCGCGCCAACCTTGATCAGCGCCACGCCGCCGGCGAGCTTGGCCACGCGTTCCTGCAGCTTCTCCTTGTCGTAGTCCGAGGAGGATTCCTCGATCTGCGCACGGATCTGCTTGATGCGGGCCTCGATGTCGTTATTGCCACCCTTGCCATCGATGACGGTGGTGTTCTCCTTCGAGATCTGGACCTTGTTGGCCTCGCCGAGATGCTCGAGCGTGGCGTTTTCAAGGGTCATGCCCAGATCCTCGGAGATCACGGTGCCGCCGGTCAGGACGGCCATGTCCTCGAGCATCGCCTTGCGGCGGTCACCGAAGCCGGGCGCCTTCACGGCCGCGACCTTGACGATGCCGCGCATGTTGTTGACCACCAGCGTCGCCAGGGCTTCGCCCTCGACGTCCTCGGAGATGATCATCAGCGGCCGGTTCTGCTTGGCCACGTTCTCCAGCAGCGGCAGCATGTCGCGGATGTTGGAGATCTTCTTGTCGTGGAGCAGGATGTACGGATTGTCCAGCTCGGCCTGCATCGTCTGGTTGTCGGTGACGAAGTAGGGCGAGAGGTAGCCGCGGTCGAACTGCATGCCTTCGACCACGTCCAGTTCGTTGGACAGGCCGGAGCCTTCCTCGACCGTGATCACGCCTTCCTTGCCGACCTTGTTCATCGCGTCGGCGATGATCTTGCCGATGTCGTCGTCGGAGTTGGCCGAGATCGAACCGACCTGCGCGATCGCCTTCTCATCGTCGCAGGGCTTGGACAGCTTGGCCAGTTCCTCGACGGCCGCGTCGACAGCCTTGTCGATGCCGCGCTTGAGGTCCATCGGGTTCATGCCCGCGGAGACGGCCTTCACGCCTTCACGCACGATGGCCTGGGCCAGGACCGTGGCGGTGGTGGTGCCGTCGCCGGCCAGATCGGAAGTCTTGGACGCGACTTCCTTGACCATCTGCGCGCCCATGTTCTCGAACTTGTCGTCGAGCTCGATTTCCTTGGCGACCGAGACACCATCCTTGGTGACGGTCGGCGCGCCGAAGCTCTTGTCGAGCACGACGTTGCGGCCCTTCGGACCGAGAGTGACCTTGACGGCATTCGCGAGCGTGTTGACGCCGCGGACCAGACGCTGACGTGCGTCCTCACCGAAATGAATTTCCTTTGCAGCCATTGCTAGCTTCCCCTAGATTCTGTGTGGATGCGGTTCGATGCGTGTGAGCCGCTTCAGCCCACGACCGCGAGGATGTCGTCCTCGCGCATCACGACGACTTCGTCGCCGTCGACCTTGAGTTCGGTACCCGAGAACTTGCCGAACATCACCGTATCGCCGACCTTGACTTCCGGCTTGCGCGTATCTCCGTTATCGAGCGGCTTGCCGTTGCCGACCGCGATCACTTCGCCGCGCTGCGGCTTCTCGGCCGCGGTATCGGGAATGACTATGCCCCCGGCGGACTTCTGCTCTTCCTCGATACGTTTGATGACGACGCGATCATGTAAAGGACGGATATTCATTGCCACCCTTCTCCTCGAACATTGGTTGTTGACGTGAACACTGTGGTCTGTGCCGAGGATTCGGCCCAGACGGGACCGCCGCCATTGGCGATCTCGATCACCCGCATTAGTGCGGCCGGGGCTGGCCCTTTCAAGAGCGCAGGCCGAAATTTTTACCGTGGCGGCGCAGATCGCGGCGTCCGGCCGGCCCACGTCTGAAACGCTTTCTTGTCAGTTTGCACTGCAACATTTATCGTCGACCGACCACCACACAGGCACGCCGAAACCGCTCGGCGCTCATGGAGGCCCCATGTCCGAACCCACGCTTCGTCGCGTCGCCATCGTCGGCGGCGCCCGCATTCCCTTCTGCCGGTCGAACACCAAGTACTCGCATCAGTCGAACCAGGATCTGCTGACCGCCTCGCTCAAGGCGCTGTCCGAGAAGTACCGGCTTGCCGGCCGGCGCATCGGCGAGGTCGCAGGCGGCGCGGTGCTCAAGCACTCGCGCGACTTCAACCTGACCCGCGAGGCCGTGCTCGGCACCGACCTCGACCCGCACACGCCGGCCTTCGACGTCCAGCAGGCCTGCGGCACGAGCCTCGAGGCCACCCTGCTGCTGGCCAACAAGATCGCCATGGGCCAGATCGATTCGGCCATCGCCGCCGGCGTGGACACGACCTCGGACGCGCCGATCGCCGTCAACGAGGAACTGCGACGAATCCTGCTGGACGTCAACCGGGCCAAGACCGGCGGCGAGCGCATGAAACGTCTGGCCCGCATCCGGCCGCGCCACGTGGTGCCGAGCTTTCCCGGCGTCGGCGAGCCGCGCACCGGCCTGTCCATGGGCGAGCACTGCGAACTCATGGCCAAGGAGTGGAAGATCACCCGCAAGGCCCAGGACGAACTGGCGGTCGCCAGCCACCGCAAGGCCGCCCAGGCTTACGTCGACGGTTTCTACGACGATCTGGTCTTTCCCTACCTCGGCGTCGAACGCGACAACAACCTGCGCCCGGATACCAGCGTCGAGCAGATGGCCAAGCTCAAGCCGGCCTTCGACAAGGACAACGGCACGCTGACCGCAGCCAACTCCACGCCGCTGACCGACGGCGCCTCGTCGGTGTTTCTCTGCAGCGAAGCCTACGCACGGGAGCACGACCTGCCGGTGCAGGCCTATTTCACGCCCTATTCCCGCACCGCGGCGGTGGATTTCGTCGACGGCGGCGAAGGCCTGCTGATGTCGCCGACCTATGCGGTGGCCGACATGCTGGACGCCGCGGGCCTCACGCTCCAGGACTTCGACTTCTACGAGATCCACGAGGCCTTCGCCGCCCAGGTGCTGTGCACGCTCAAGGCCTGGGAATCCAAGAAGTACTGCAAGGAGCGCCTCGGTCGGGACACGCCGCTGGGGTCGATCGATACCGGCAAGCTCAACGTCAAGGGCTCGTCGGTCGCCCTCGGCCATCCCTTCGCCGCCACCGGCACGCGCATCGTCGCAACGCTGGCTAAGATACTGGACGAGAACGGCGGTGGCCGCGGCCTGATATCGATCTGTGCCGCCGGCGGCCAGGGCGTCACCGCCATTCTGGAAAAGCCGTAGCGCCCATCGAGACGGTAGTAATCGAAGGCGGGCTCCGGCCCGCCTTTTTCATGCGCCTGCCGACTCTACGACGATTTTCGACGTGACGGGCGTCAGCATTTAGGCTCTACTTGGTCTGGGTCGGCGCATCCGTGGCGCCAGGCGAGACCCGCGGCCGGCGATACGGGCACGATTAGTGCATCGTGGACAGGGCCCGCGACAACTCCGCCGATCCGGGGGCGCAGCGGTCGACGGGGCGAAGACCAGACTTCAGGGGAGCGATTGCATGCACAACGGGATTCGACGCCACGACGCTGCTGGAACGGGCCGGTCATGAGCGTCGCACGCGAGAGCTGGGGCACGCGCATCGGGTTCATCATGGCCGCGGCGGGCTCGGCGGTCGGCCTCGGCAACATCTGGAAGTTTCCCTATGTGGCCGGCGAGAACGGCGGCGGCGCGTTCCTGCTGATCTATATCGGCTGCATCGTGCTGTTCGGGCTGTCGATCGTGATGGCGGAGCTGCTGGTCGGGCGCATGGCCCAGCGCACGCCCGTGGCGGCGTTCCGCGAGGTGGCCGGTCGCGGCTGGTCGCTGGTCGGCGGCATGGGCGTGGTCACCGCGTTCATCATCTTGTCCTTCTATATCGTCGTCGGCGGCTGGACCATCGCCTACATGCTGTACACGGTGGACGGTGCGCTGGCCAGCACTGATTCGGCGTCGCTCGAGAGGGTCTTCACCGAACTGACCGGCGGCACCTGGATGCCGCTCGTCTACGCCGCCGTGTTCATGGCGCTGGTCGCCGGGGTAGTGCTCGGCGGTGTCGGCAAGGGTATCGAGCGGGCCGCGAAACTGCTGATGCCGCTGCTGTTCGTGATTCTGCTCGTGCTGGTCGCCCGGTCGGTCACGCTGCCGGGCGCCGGCGAAGGCATCGCCTTCTATCTGACGCCCGACTTCAGCCGGGTCTCCGGCGAGACCTTCACCGCCGCGATCGGCCAGGCCTTCTTCTCCCTGTCGCTGGGCATGGGCGCGATGCTCACCTACGGCTCCTACATGCCCCGCGATCACAATCTGCCCGCGGACGCGACCGCCGTTGTGGTACTCGATACGCTGATCGCGATCCTGGCGGGCTTCATGGTCCTGCCGGCCATGTTCGCGGCCGGCATGGAACCCGGCTCCGGCGGTGCGGGCACCACCTTCATGGTGCTGCCGGCCGTCTTCGACGCCATGCCCGGCGGCCCGATCTTCGGTTTCAGCTTCTTTTTGCTGCTGACGGTCGCGGCGCTGACCTCGGCCGTCTCCCTGCTCGAGACCGTCGTCTGCTACTTCGTCGACGAGTACGGTGCCAGCCGTCGCGGCGCCACTGCCGGCAGCGCCCTCGTGTGCTTTCTGATCGGCATTCCGGCGTCGCTGTCGTTCGGGCTGATGTCCGACGTCAAGATCTTCGGCCGAACGTTTTTCAATCTGCTCGATTTTCTGTCGAGTTCGATCACCCTGCCGCTCGGCGGCCTGCTGACGGCGCTCTGCGTCGGCTGGGCGCTGGGACCGCGGGCGATCCGGGCCATCGGCAACGACGGCCGCATCGCCGTGCCCTGGGCCGGCGTCTGGCTGTTCGTGCTGCGCTTCGTCGCACCCATCGGCATCGGCTGGATCCTGATCCAGGGACTGTTCTTCTAACCAACGCTCGCGGCTCAAGCCGCATTCAAGGGGGATTCGAACATGGAAGCGCTTTCCGACTTTCTAAGCACGCTCAGCAGCTGGGTCTGGGGCCCGGTGATGCTGATCCTGCTGCTGGGCACCGGTCTCTACCTGACCATCGGGCTGCGGGGCATGCCGCAGCGCAAGCTGGGCTACGGCTTTTCGATGATGTTCGCCGGTCGCAAGCAGACCACCGAACCGGGCGACATCACGCCCTTCCAGGCGCTGGCCACCGCGCTCGCGGCGACCGTGGGCACCGGCAACATCGCCGGCGTGGCCACCGCCATCCATCTGGGCGGCCCGGGCGCGATCTTCTGGATGTGGGTCACCGCCATCGTCGGCATGGCCACCAAGTACGGCGAGGCCGTGCTGGCCGTGAACTATCGCGAGACCAACGCCGAAGGCAACTATGTCGGCGGGCCGATGTACTACATCCGCAACGGGCTCGGCGCGAACTGGAAATGGCTGGCCTTCGCCTTCGCGCTGTTCGCCACCGTGGCGGCCTTCGGCATCGGCAACACGGTGCAGTCCAACTCGGTGTCGCAGGTGTTTCGCGAGACCCTGAACGTGCCCTCCTGGCTGACCGGACTGGTGCTGGCCGCCGGCGTGTTCGCGGTCATCATCGGCGGCGTCCAGCGCCTGGCCCGGGTCACCGAGAAACTCGTGCCGATCATGGCGATCATCTACGTGCTGGGCGCGCTGCTGGTGCTGATTCTCAACGCCGGCGCTGTACCGGGGGCGATCGCGCTGATCTTCTCCGACGCCTTCACCGGCACCGCGGCCACCGGCGGCTTCGCCGGCGCGGGCATCATCATGGCGATCCGTTTCGGCGTCGCCCGCGGCATCTTCTCCAACGAAGCCGGCCTGGGCAGCGCGCCGATCGCCCACGCCGCCGCGCGTACCAACAGCCCCGTGCGTCAGGGCGTGGTCGCGATGCTGGGCACCTTCATCGACACCATCATCGTCTGCACCATGACGGCGCTCGTGATCATCGCCACCGGCGCCTGGTCGTCGGGCACCACCGGCGCGCAGCTGTCCTCCGAGGCCTTCACCACCGGCATGCCCGGACCGGGCGGCTGGATCGTGAGCTTCGGGCTGGTGATCTTCGCCTTCTCGACCATGCTCGCCTGGAGCTACTACGGCGAGCGCACGGCCGAGTACATCTTCGGCTCCAAGGTGATCACGCCCTACCGCATCCTCTGGGTGATCGCGGTATTCGTGGGCGCGATCGCCCAGCTCGACTTCGTCTGGCTGGTGGCCGACGTGATGAACGCCCTCATGGCCGTACCGAACCTGATCGCCCTGATCCTGCTCGGCCCGGTCGTGTTCAAGCTCACGCGGACGTATTTCAACAACCGAACGTAGGCGTCGATCCCGGCCGACGCCGGAGCGCGGGATGCAGCCGGACGGTTGCATCCCGCGCCATCGACCTCACGTATCGCAGTCTGCAACACGATAGCGAGAGGACATGATGGGTTCGCGCCGCGCACCGCGCCCGATCGGGGTGCTGTTCACCAACCTGGGCACGCCCGACGACACCTCCGTATCCGCGGTCAGACGCTATCTCGCCGAGTTTCTGAGCGACCGTCGGGTGGTGGATCTCAACCGTGCGCTTTGGCTGCCCATTCTCTACGGCATCATCCTGACCTTCCGGCCCAAGAACTCGGCCGAGGGCTATCGCTCGGTCTGGACCGACGAGGGATCCCCGCTGCTCGTGTACGCCAAGCGTCAGGCGGCGGGCATCCAGAAGCGTCTCGATACCGAGGTCGAGCGACCGGTGCAGGTGGCGCTCGGCATGCGCTACGGCAATCCGTCGATCGAGAGCGGGCTGCGGGAACTGGATGCCGCGGGCTGCAAACAGGTTCTGGTCTGCCCGGCCTATCCGCAGTATTCGGCCACCACCGTGGCCACGACCTTCGACAAGGTCAGCGAAGTGCTCGCGGACTGGGCGGAACCGCCGGCCCTGCGCCAGATCAATCGCTACTACGACGAGCCGGGCTACATCGCCGCGCTGGCCAATTCGGTGCGCGAGCACTGGGCCGAACACGGCCGCGCGGAGCGGCTGGTGATGTCCTTTCACGGTATCCCGAAGCGCTACGTCAAGCAGGGCGATCCCTACCCCCGCGATTGTGGCGTCACCGCGCAACTGCTGGCCGATGAACTGGGCCTGGGGCGGGACGAGTACAAGGTCTGCTTCCAGAGCCGCTTCGGTCGCGAGCCGTGGCTGCAGCCCTATCTCGACGAGACGATGAAGGCCTGGGGCGCGCGTGGCGTCAAGACGGTCGACGTGATGTGCCCCGGATTCTCGGCCGACTGCCTCGAGACGCTCGAGGAGATCAAGGAGGAGAATCGCGGCTATTTCGAAGAGGCCGGCGGCGAGTCGCTGCGTTATATTCCGGCCCTCAACGACCGCGACGACCATATCGACTTTCTCACCGGCCTGATCAAGCGCGAGCTGTCGGGCTGGCTCTGAGCGCCCCCCCTTCGCCCATCAACGAGACTTCTGCATGGAGCTGATCGCGGATTTCGCCGTCGAGTACGGCCTGTTCCTGGCCAAGGCCGCCACCCTCGTCATCGCTTTCGGGCTGGCCACGGCATGGTTGCTCTCGGCCGTCGTACAGGCGCGCGTGGCGGCGCGACGGGACGACTTGCAGGTGGAGCACGTCAACCGGCGCCTGGAACGCATGGCGGACACGCTCAACGCCACCCTGCTCAACCCGACCGAGCGCAAGGCCCGTCACAAGCGCCGCAAGACCGAGCGCAAACAGCAGGAAAAGGCGGAGAAGCTCGGCAAGCGTCACGAAGCCGCGCGCCTGTTCGTTCTGGACTTCGACGGCGACATTCGCGCTTCGGCCACCGAGCCGCTGCGCGAGACCATCAACGGCATCCTACAGATCGCCGAGCCCAACGACGAGGTGCTCGTGCGACTGGAGTCGGCCGGCGGCATGGTCCACAGCTACGGCCTCGCCGCCTCTCAGCTGGTCCGCCTGCGCGAGGCCGGCCTCAAGCTGACCGTCGCCGTCGATCGCCTCGCGGCCAGCGGCGGCTACATGATGGCCTGCGTGGGCGAGCGCATCGTCGCCGCGCCGTTCGCCATCATCGGTTCCATCGGCGTGGTCGCGCAGGTGCCCAATTTCCATCGGCTGCTGCAGGACAAGCACATCGACTTCGAGATGCACACCGCCGGTGAGCACAAGCGCACGCTGACCATGTTCGGCGAGAACACCGACGCCGGGCGCGAGAAGTTCCGCGAAGAGCTCGAGGACACCCATGGCCTGTTCAAGTCGTTCGTCAACCGCTACCGGCCCACGCTGGACATCGACCGCGTGGCCACCGGCGAGCACTGGCACGGCACCCAGGCGGTCGACTTGGGGCTCGTCGACGAAATCGCCACCAGCGACGACCTCATGCTGACCGCGGCCCGCGACGGCCGGGACGTGTTCACCGTCGGCCTTGACCGGCACCAGGGCCTGATGGCCCGGCTCACCGGACAGGCCGGCCGCGCGGCCAGCCGCGTGCTGGCCGACACCGGGATCGCACGCCTGGCCCACCATCGGCCGTGACGACCGCTGCCGGCGCCGGCGCGCCGTTGCGTGGCAAATGCAGTGAAACTCGACGCAGACGTCATGGTCTCAATCCCGGGACGACCCGGGGACGCCGGTCGTATGGTGTGGACACCAACGAGACATAACCTATGACGACGAACGCCAACCTGCGTGTAGCAACGCTTCTTTTCGCTCTACTGCTCTATTCCCTCGCCGCCAGTGCCCAGGCCGCCGTGCCGAGCGGCATGCTGGGGGGCGAGGATCCCTCTCTCGCGCCGATGCTCGACAACGCCCTGCCGGCGGTCGTGAACGTGGTGGTCACCGGCAAGGCCCAGCAGATGCCGGACAACCCGCTGTTCAACGATCCGTTCTTCCGGCGCTTCTTCGATATGCCCGACCAGCAGCAGCGCCGCGCGCCGCAGCGGCCCACGGCCGCGGGCTCCGGCGTCATCGTGGACGCCGACAAGGGCATCGTGATCACCAACCATCATGTGGTGAAGGATGCCGAAGAGATCACGGTCCGTCTCAACGACGACCGCGAGTACGAGGCCGAGCTGATCGGCGACGATCCGGAGACCGACATCGCCGTCATCCAGATCGACGCGGACAATCTCACCGAACTGCCGATCGCGGACTCCGACAAGCTGCGGGTCGGCGACTTCGTGGTCGCCATCGGCAACCCCTTCGGCCTGCGCCAGACCGTGACCTCCGGCATCGTCAGCGGCCTCGGCCGCCATGGCCTGGGCAACCGCTACGAAGACTTCATCCAGACCGACGCCTCGATCAACCCGGGCAATTCGGGTGGCGCCCTCGTCAACCTCGAGGGTGAGTTGGTCGGCATCAACAGCGCCATCCTCTCCCGGACCGGCGGCAACATCGGCATCGGCTTCGCGATTCCGAGCAATCTGGTCAACAGCGTCTATCAACAGCTGTCCGAATATGGCGAGGTCAAGCGCGGCCGGCTCGGCGTGGTCGGCCAGAACCTGACCGACGATCTCGCCAAGGCCTTCGATCTGGATATCAACCAGGGCGTGGTCGTGGCCCAGGTCATGCCGGATTCGCCCGCCGCCAAGGCCGGTATCCGCGAGCGTGACGTGATCACCCAGGTCAACGGCAAGGAGATTACCGATTTCTCCCAGCTCGCCAATGCCATCGGCCTGAAATCGCCCGGCGAGAAGGTCCGGATCACGCTCATGCGCGACGGCGAGGAACGCGAGATCAAGGCCACGCTCGGCAACGCCGAGAACATGGCCACCAACGCCCAGCGCGGTGACGACGGCCAGCAGAAGCTGGCCGAAGGGCTCGACGGCGCCAGCTTCGGCCCGATCACCGACGACAATCCGCTCGCCGGCGAGGTCGAGGGCGTGGCCGTGACCGACGTGCAGCCCGGCAGCCCCGCGGCACGCGCCGGACTGCGTCCGGGCGACATCATCACCTCGATCAATCGGCAAGAGATCTCGGACGTCTCCCAGCTACCGGACATGGCGGGCCCCGACGCCCAGCAGCTGTTGCTGCACGTGCGTCGCGGTCGCGGCGCCCTGTTCCTGCTCATCCGCTGAGAGCCAAGCGCCCCGCACGTTCCAGGCCCGGCTCCGCGCCGGGCCTTTTTTGTTGCCCGCCGCATTTCCATCGCCCCGACCGGCGGCGCTATACTCGACCACCGACAAGGGAGGCACCATGCATCAGTTCGACATCGCCCAGTTCGAGGACCGGGTCGAGCAGCTGCTCAAGGACTACCGGCAGCTGTTGTCGGACCATCGCGCACTGGAGGCCGCCCACGAGACCGAACAGCAGCGCAATCGCGAGGTGCGCGAGCGCCTCAACGGCGTCATCGAACGCATCCGCGCGCTGGAAGCGGAAGCCGACAGCGCCTGACCCCCGCCGGAGTCGAGCGACCCATGGCCTCAGAAAAACAACCCGCCGCACTGACCATCCGCATCCTCGGACGCGACTACTCGGTCGCCTGCCCCGAGGGCGAGCGCGAGAGCCTGCTCGCATCCGCGGAGTATCTGTCCCGACGGATGCACGCCATCCAGCGCAAGGGCAAGACGCTGGGCATCGATCGCATCGCCGTGATGGCGGCACTCAACATCGCCCGCGACCTGATCGCCGCCGAGCGCAAGCTCGAGCGCCAGGGGGTCGAGCCAGGGGCCGGCACGCCGGCCGGCGACGATCAAATCGAAGAGCGCCTGTCGCAGTTGCAGCTGCGTATCGAATCCGCGCTTGATGACCGCGGCTAGCACCCGTAGTATCCGAGTTGCCGGCACTCCTGCAGTGTTCGACGGCCTCCCGGTTCCCCTTGAGCCTAATTACCTAACCAGGGGCCGGTAAGCGTCGCAGGTGAGTATGCCCGCCCTGGCTGCGGGAAACCTAATGCGGCGTGGAACGCCCCACTTGAGCGCTTGTCTCAAGGTCAGTGGACGGCTGACGGCACAGGCGGGAGTGTCGGTTCTCCCTTCATCAAGAGCCATGCGATGAGCGATATCACCGCCCTGCGCAAGCGCGCGCTCGCCGCGCGCCGCGCCCTGTCCGATCGCGAGCGCGACGATTTCTCCGTCCGCGCCGCCCGCCGTGCCGCGCGGCTGCCGGCCCTGCGCCGAGCCCGGCGCATCGGCTTCTTCTGGCCCATGGCCGGCGAGATCGACCCCCGTCCGCTGATCGCACGTCTCGGCCCCGGGTGCACCGCCTTTCTGCCGCGGGTCGAAGGCCGGGCCCTGTCGTTCGTGGCCGTGAAGTCCGCGGCCTTTCGCTTTCGGACCAGCAGCTTCGGCCTGGTCGAACCGATCGGCGGCCCGGTGCGGCCGGTAAACGCGCTGGACGCCATCATCACGCCGCTGGCCGCCTTCGACGGCCACGCTCGGCGAATCGGCATGGGCGGTGGCTTCTACGATCGTACGCTCGCGCTTCCGGAGGGCCTCGGCGGGTTTCGTCGGCCCTATCTCGTCGGCCTCGCATTCGAGGCCCAGCGGGTGCCCCACATCGAGACGCGCCCCTGGGACATCGATCTCGACGTGCTGGTCACCGAATCCGCCATCCACCGTCGCGCGCAGCGGGCCGGAGAGTCACGCTAGACTGTCGGGCTTGAAACCCATACAGGACGACCGCTATCCATGCGCTACTGGCTGATGAAATCCGAGCCCGACGAGTTCAGCATCCAGGATCTGCAGCAGCGCCCGCAGCAGACCGAGGGCTGGGACGGCGTGCGCAACTATCAGGCGCGCAACTTCATGCGCGACGGCATGTCGGAAGGCGATCTGGCGTTGTTCTACCATTCCAACACCAAGGTGCCGGGGGTGGTCGGCATCATGCGCATCTCGCGTGAGGGCTATCCGGACGACACCGCCTTTGATCCGAAGGATCCGCACTACGATCCCAAATCGGACCCGGAGAAGCCGCGCTGGTACCGCGTCGACGTCACCTTCGAGCGCGAACTCGCGCGCACCATCCCGCTGGCCGAGATCAAGGACCACGCCGAGCAGCTCGAAGGCCTGCCGCTGGTGCGCAAGGGCAATCGGCTGTCGGTGATGCCGGTCGACAAGGCGCACTGGGACTTCATTCTGGACCTGGAGAACGCGGGCGAGGCCTGACGCTCGATCCGGCAATTCGACGCGTAGCGCTGTCGAACCCAACAAGATTCGACTCGGCCTGCCCTTTGCACTGCTGCGCGCCGGCATCGCCGCCTGACGGGCTCCAAGCGTTTTCCCAACCGTTGCCCAATCGGCCGCGCGTTACTGGCCGTCTGCACGCTCCTGGCGAAGCGCCGACCAAGGCGGCCGGAATGGAGCAGCCGAAACTGGGGGCGACAGGGCGTGCCGGAAACGCCAGGACGACCGAGCAGCGCGGGGCATCGGCATGCGGCACCGACCCGAGAAAGTCTCTTCTCTTCTTTGGCCTGCACTGCTCGGCGCCCCCGCTCCCGAGGACCGGAGAGAGGCACGGCACCTGAGCCACGGCGATTCCCTTGGCCCGCCAGCCGGCGACGGAGACAGACCGCGCCGGCGAGTGCCCGGCGCACAGCGACGGTGCGGCCCGCCTGTTCGCGAACGGCCGAAACCGTTCGAGTTCTGGCCGCATCCGTCAACGTGACCCCGAATCGCACTGGCGTCGGCCAGCGCCGGGGGCGGGCGCCCTCGTCTTGGTTTCTTCTTCCGAACAAGTACGGGACGCGATTCGCGCAGCCGTGCAAATTTGTACCCCGATCAGCTTCTCGAGAGTAACTCGGGGCAGACGTTCAGCCTCGTGCCACTCACCCGCGCGCCATCGCCTGATCGAGACGCTCGGTCACGGCCTCGACCGGGATCAGCGCCATCACCCACGCGTCATCCTCGATGCGGGTGCCCCACTTGAGCGCGTCCGGCTCGGCGTCGCGGTAGTGCCGTGCGGCTTGCGCGAAATAGTCCACGCAAAGGTGGCGGCTGCGGTAGGCGCCGCTGCGGCGCGGATCGGTCGCGGCATGCAGCGAGATCGTGTCGATGTCGGTGGCGTTGGCCATATGGGCGGGCCCAGAGTCCGGCGTGACCAGCACCCGGCCGTGCTCGAACAGCGCCAGCAGTTGCTTGAGCGTGGTCTCGCCCACCAGATTGCGCACCGGCGTGGCCATGGCCGCCTCGATCGCCGCGGCCATCTCGCGCTCGACCGCGCTCGGGCCGCCCACGATCACGCTGGCCAGACGGTGCACCCGCGCGGCATGATCGGCGACCGCCGCGTAGCCCGCGGCCTGCCAGTTGCGGCGCGTGTGGCTCGAGCAGGGGCTGATGAACAGGATCTCGCGATCGATCCCCTCGAGCAGCGCGCCGGCGGCCTCCCGATCGGCGGCGGCGATCGGCACCCGCCAGTCGAACACCGGGTCGCGCGCGCCCAGCACCCCGGCGAACGCCAGGAAACCGTCCACCACGTGGCGGCTCTCGATCGCGGGGATGCGTTCGCGCACGAACAGCCGCTGACCGTCGCGCGCGCGCCGGGCATCGAAACCGATCCGACGGTCGGCGCGCACGAGCAGGCTGATGCGGTTGGCCCGCCAGCTGGCATGCATGTCCAGCAGGGCGTCGAAACGCCGGCCGGCCAGCGCGCGCTTCAGAGCGCGCACGGCCTCGCGACCGCCGCGCTTGTCGTAGACCAGACACTCCACGCCGGGGAGATCGGCCACCAGCGACGCCTCGGCACGATTGATGATCCAAGTGATCTCGATGTCGGGACGGGCCGCCTGCAGCGTACGGATGGTCGGCACCACGTTGGCGCAGTCCCCCAGCGCCGAGAGCCGCAGGATGCAGACCCGCCGAGGAATCGCATGCGCGTGCGTCGCCGTCATCTCAGCGCGTTGCGGGATCGGTCGGCTTGGCCGCGTCGCCGGTCGCGCCGTCGGCCCCGGCCTCGGTAGGGCCGTCCGCCTCACGCTCGGCCTCGATGAAGACCCGCTCCACGTGTTCGCACTCGGCCTTGATCGCGCGGTCCATGCCCTGCGTGGCAGCCTGGATCTGCTCGCCGCTGAGCCCGGGGGCGAAGCGCACGCTGATGTTGACCAGTATGAATTCCGGGCCGACGTGCATGGTCAGCACTTCGTTGACACGCTCGACCGCCGGGTCGCGGGCGACCAGCGCGCGGATGTCCCGCACCACGTGCTGATTCGCGGCTTCACCGATGAGCAGGCCCTTGGTCTCGATCGCCAGCCAGACCGCGGTGACCGCGAGGATCAGGCCGATGCAGATCGAGGCCAGGCCGTCGAACTGCGGGATGCCGGTGAGCTGGCCGGCCAGGAGCGCGGCGAAGGCGACGATCAGGCCGAGCATGGCGGCGCTGTCCTCGAACAGCACGAGAAAGGCGCCCGGGTCCTTGCCGCGACGCACGGCCTCGAACGGCCCCCATTTGCCGCGCACGCGATTGAACTGCCGCGCCGCGACGAACCAGGCCGCGCCCTCGAAGAGCATCGCCAGCCCCAGCACCACGTAGTTGATCAGCGGGCTTTCCACCGGATGCGGGTGCAACAGCCGGCTCACGCCCTCGTAGATGGAAATGCCGGCGCCCACGGCGAAGATGAGCACCGCCACCATGAAGCTCCAGAAATAGACCTCCTTGCCGTAGCCGAAGGGAAAGCGCGCATCCGCCGGCTGCTTCGCCCGCTTCATGCCGTAGAGCAGCAGCCCCTGATTGCCGGTGTCGACGGTCGAATGGATGCCTTCGGCCATCATCGCGGCACTGCCGGTGAAGGCGGCGGCGATGAACTTGGTGATGGCGATCAGCAGATTGCCCGCCAGCGCGGCGTAGATGACGGTCCTGGATCCCGAGGCCATGCGCTCTCCTGTCTTGGGCGGGCGCGGCCCGGCGCCCGGCGGTCAGTCTACATAACCCGCGCCCCGCGGCGCGGACATCAGCCCGCCGGGTCGGGCGCGTCTTCGAGCTTGTCGGGGCGGTCGTCGTGGGCCGGCGGATCATCGGCCTCGTGTTCGGCCTCGATGAAGACGCGCTTGACCGTCGGGCAGCGTGTCTTGATCTCGCGGTCCATGCGCGCGATCGCGTTCTGAAGCTCGCGCCCGGAGAGATCGTCTCGAAAGCGCAGGCTGATGTTGGCGAGCACGTACTCCGGGCCGACGTGCATGGTCGGCACTTCGTTGACCCGTTCCACCGCCGGATCCCGCTCGAGCACCGCGCGGATCTCGGCGACCACGTACTGGTTGGCGGCCTCACCGATGAGCAGGCCCTTGGTCTCGATCGCCAGCCCCACGGAGGCCATGGCGAGGATGAGCCCGATGCCGATGGAGGCGATGCCGTCGAAGATCTCGATGCCGGTGTACTGGGTCAGCGCCAGACCGCCGATCGCCAGGGCCAGACCGGCGAGCGCGGCCGTGTCCTCGAACAGCACGAGGAACTTGTTCGGATCCTTGCCGCGGCGCACCGCCTCCAGCGCGCCCCACCGGCCCTTCACGCGCCGGAACTCTCGCGCGGCGATCGTCCAGCTCGTGCCCTCGAACACGACCGCCAGCCCGAGCACGATGTAGTTCACATACGGGTGCGAGATCGGATGCGGGTGGAGGATCTTCTCCACGCCTTCGAAGATCGACAGCCCCGCGCCGAGGGTGAACAGCAGCACAGCGACCATGAAGCTCCAGAAGTAGATCTCCTTGCCGTAGCCGAACGGGTACTTCGCATCCGGCGGCCGGGCCGCACGCTTCATCCCGAACAGCAGCAACCCCTGGTTGCCGGTGTCGATCACCGAATGGATGCCCTCGGCGAGCATGGCGGTGCTGCCGGTGAACGCCGATGCCACGAATTTGCTGACCGCGATCAGGCCGTTGCCGGTCAGCGCGGCGAGGACGACGAACTTCGAACCGGAATCGGACACGCGGCCGGACTAGTCGTTGTTGTGCAGGAACATCTGATAGGCCGGGTTGCCGGTCTCCTCGGCGTAGTCGTAGCCGAGCGCGTCGAGCGCCGCGCGACAGTCACTCTGCTCCGTCGGCGCGACCTGCATGCCGACCAGCACCAGGCCGTGGGCATGGCCGTGGTTGCGATAATGGAACAGCGAGATGTTCCAGCGATCGCCCACCGCCTCGAGGAAGCGGCGCAGCGCGCCCGGGCGCTCGGGGAACTCGACGCGGAACAGCACCTCGTCGCCCACGCCCCGGGCCCGGCCGCCGACCATATGGCGCACATGCAGTTTGGCCATCTCGTTGCGCGACATGTCGAGCACCGCATAGCCGGCCGCCTCGAGGTCGGCGATCATCGTGTCGCGCTCGGCGGTGCCGTTGCTCAGCTTCACCCCGGCGAAGACCTGCGCCCGGGCATGATCGGCATAGCGGTAGTTGAACTCGCTGATCGAGCGATCACCGATGACCTCGCAGAACTGCCGGAACGAGCCCGGCCGCTCGGGGATGGTGACCGCGAGCAGCGCCTCGCGCTGTTCACCCAGTTCGGCGCGCTCGGCGATATAGGACAGCCGGTCGAAGTTGACGTTGGCGCCCGAGGTGATCGCGACCAGGTGCTGATCCTCGATGCCCGTCTCGGCAGCATATTTCTTGGCCCCGGCGACCGCCAGCGCGCCGGCGGGCTCGGCCAGGGCGCGGGTGTCCTCGTAGATGTCGCGCACGGCGGCACAGATCTCGTCGACCGAGACCGTCATCATCGCGTCCACGTGCTTGGCGCACAGCCGGAACGGCTCCGCCCCGGCGCGCTTGACCGCCACGCCGTCGGCGAACAGGCCGACCTCCTTCAGCGTGACCCGCTCGCCGGCCGCCAGCGCCGCGCCCATGCTGGCCGCATCCTCGGGCTCCACGCCGATCACGCGGATTTCCGGGCGCACGCTCTTGATATAGGCGGCCACGCCCGCGAGCAGGCCGCCGCCGCCCACGCACACGAACACCGCGTGGATGTCCTGCGGGTGCTGGCGCACGATCTCCATGCCGATGGTGCCCTGGCCGGCGATCACGTCGGGATCGTCGTAGGGGTGGATATAGACCAGGCCGTCCCGTTCCTGCAGCTCGGCGGCGTGGGCCGCGGCATCGTCGTAGCCGTCGCCGTGGAGCACGATCTCGCCGCCGAAACCGGCGACCGCGCGCACCTTGATCGAGGGCGTGGTGCGCGGCATCACGATCACCGCGCGGATGCCCATGTTGCGGCCGGCGAGTGCCACGCCCTGGGCGTGGTTGCCGGCCGAGGCGCAGATCACCCCGCGCTCGCGCTCGGCGGCGGTCAGCTGGGAGATCTTGTTGTAGGCACCGCGCAGCTTGAACGAGTGCACCGGCTGCAGGTCCTCGCGCTTGAGAAACAGCCGGTTGCCGATACGCGCGGAGAGCTGCTCCGCCGCCACGAGCGGCGTTTCGATCGCGACGTCGTAGACGCGCGCGGCGTTGATGCGCTTGAGATAGTCGGCATCGCCGACATCCACGGCCGGCGCCGAACCGGCCTCGGCGGTTTCGATCAGGCTGGAATTCATGGGAACGCGTCGTTTGAACCGGCGACAATGCTAAACCCTAACCCGGCCGCAGGCCATGCGCGCGGGTCGCCCGTGGCCGGACCCATCGCGTATCATGCGGCGAGTTTCAGACAGCGGGGCCGGAATGGATTCCTCCATCGTGTTCATCGGCGGCGGCAACATGGCCACCAGCCTGGTCAGCGGGCTGCGCAGCGCCGATTGTCCCGGCGAGCGCATCACCATCGTCGAACCCGACGCCGACAAGCGCCGACAGCTCGCCGACGACCACGGCGTCCGCACCGTGGCCGAGGCCGACGCCGAGGTGCTCGGCGCCGACGCGGTGATCCTCGCGGTCAAGCCGCAGCTGCTGCCCGAGGTCTGCGCCGATCTCGCGACCCGCTTCGCCGACCGCCGGCCGCTGATCATCTCGATCGCAGCGGGGGTGCCGCTGGCCGCGCTGGCGCAGTGGCTGGGCGAGGACTTCGCCTTCGTGCGCTGCATGCCGAACACGCCGTCGCTCATCGGTGCCGGGGCCACCGGCCTGTATGCCGGCACCGGGGTGACCGCCGACCAGCGCGAGCTCGCCGACGCCATTCTGGCGACCGCGGGGATCACGGTCTGGGTCGACGCCGAATCCCGGCTGGACGCGGTGACCGCCACCTCGGGCAGCGGCCCGGCCTACTTCTTCGCCTTCATGGAAGCCATGCACGCCGGCGCCCGCGAGCTCGGGCTGGACGACGACACCGCCCGCGAGCTGGTGCTGCACACGGCGCTGGGCGCGGCCCGCATGGCCATCGAATCCGGGGACGATCCGGCCACCCTGCGCGAGAAGGTCACCTCCAAGGGCGGCACCACCGCCGCCGCGCTCGACCGCTTCGAGGCGGGCGATCTCAACGCGCTGGTGCGCGACGCCATGCAGGCGGCCGCCCGGCGCGCCGACACCCTGGGCCAGGAACTGATGGACGACACACGCCGATGACATACAACGCGAACAACGCGCTGCTGTTCCTCGTCGATACCGTGATCGCGCTGTACACGGCCGTGGTGCTGTTGCGCGTGATCCTGCAGCTGGTGCACGCCGATTTCCGCAACCCGATCTCGCAGTTCGTCTGGCAGGCCACGCGCGTGCCCGTCGGCCTGGCGGGCCGGCTGATTCCGCGCTGGCGCAATCTGGACGTGCCGGCGGTGGTCTTCGCCGTCCTCCTGTGCCTGATCAACATCCAAGTGGATCTGTGGCTGGCCGCGCCCGAGTTCGGCGGGCAACCGCTGCTCATCGTCTGGTGGGCGGTGCTCAAGACCGGCGTGCTGATCTGCAACTTCTATTTCTTCACCATTCTGGTGCAGGCGCTGATGTCCTGGATCGCCCCCAATCAGTACTCGCCCGCCGCGGCGATGCTGTTCACCGTCAATGAGCCGCTGCTGCGCCCGGTGCGCCAGTACATGCCGTCGCTGGGCGGGCTCGATCTGTCGCCGCTGGTCGTCATCATCGGCCTGCAGGTCGTCAGCCGCCTGCTGCCCCTGCCTGGTTTGTTCCGCTAGCTGTCGATGGCCGAGCCGAACCCCCAGTCCGTCGGAATCGTCGAACCGCAGACGCTGCACGTGGCCGAGACCATGCCGCTGGACTGCGGCAAGACGATCGAACGCTTCGATCTGGTCTACGAGACCTACGGCACCCTCAACGCCGACCGCTCGAACGCGGTCCTGGTCTGCCACGCGCTGTCCGGCAATCATCACGCCGCGGGCTATCACAACGAGGACGACGAAAAGCCCGGCTGGTGGGACAAGTGCATCGGTCCGGGCAAGATGATCGACACCGACCATTTCTTCGTGGTCAGCCCGGCGAATCTCGGCGGCTACAACGGCTCGACCGGCCCCGGCAGCCTGCATCCGGAGACCGGACGACACTACGGCCCGGACTTCCCGGTGCTGACCTGCAGCGACTGGGTGCGCTCGCAGAACATCCTGCGCGAAGCCCTGGGCATCGAGCAGTGGGCCGCCGTGATCGGGGGCAGCCTGGGCGGCATGCAGGTGATGCAGTGGTCGATCGACTACCCCGACCGCATCGCACACGCGATCGTGATCGCGGCCGCGCCCAAGCTCTCGGCCCAGAACATCGCCTTCAACGAGATCGCCCGGCAGGCGATCATCACCGACCCGGAGTTCCACGACGGCCGCTACTACGAACACGGCGTCGTGCCGCGGCGCGGGCTGATGCTCGCCCGCATGCTCGGCCACATCACCTATCTATCGGACGATGCGATGCGCGCCAAGTTCGGCCGCGACCTGCGCGAGGGCCGCATCAACTACGGCTTCGACGTCGAGTTCCAGGTGGAGTCGTATCTGCGTTATCAGGGCGCGTCATTCGTCGACCGCTTCGACGCCAACACCTATCTGCTGATGACCAAGGCACTGGACTACTTCGACCCGGCGCACGAGACCGGCGGCAGCCTGGCCAGGGCCTTCGCCCCGGCCACCGCGCGCTTCATGGTGGTCTCGTTCACCTCCGACTGGCGCTTCGCGCCGGAGCGCTCGCGCGAGATCGTGGATGCGCTGGTGGATGCCGGCAAGCAGGTCTCCTACGCCGAGGTCACCTCCGACCTCGGCCACGACGACTTCCTGCTGACCATGCCGCACTACGTCCACACGCTGCGCGCCTATCTCCACCGCGTGGCCTGCGAGCGCGACACATGAGCGTGCCCGCGGCCCCCACGCGCGCCGAGCTGCGGCCCGAGCTCGCGCTGATCTCCGACTGGATCGCGCCGGAGACGCGGGTGCTCGATCTCGGCTGCGGCGACGGCACCCTGCTCGCCCACCTGCACGCCGCGCGCAACGTCGCCGGCTACGGGCTCGAGATCGACGCCGACAACGTCATCGCCTGCGTCGCGGCCGGCGTCAACGTGCTGCAGATGGATCTCGACGACGGGCTGTCCCAGTTCGAGAGCAAGAGCTTCGACTACGTGGTCATGAGCTCGGCGCTGCAGGAAGTGATGCGGCCCGACCTGCTCATCGGCGAGATGCTGCGTATCGGCCGCGAATCCATCGTCACCTTCCCGAACTTCGGCCACTGGCGGCCGCGCGCCTCGCTGGGCCTGCGCGGCCTGATGCCGGTGTCCCGAACGCTGCCGAACCGGTGGTACGATACGCCCAACATCCACCTCTGCACGGTGCGGGACTTCGAGGCGCTATGTCGGGACAAGCAGGTCGAGATCGTACGCCGGCACGTCGTCAACCACGCCCATCAGAGCAACGTCATGATGCGCACCTTCCCGAATCTGCTCGGCGAGATCGCGCTCTATCAGCTGCGGGGCCACGACACGGGCTGATCGCGCTGGCCTTACTCGCGCTCCTCGCCCTGGCCGGACCGGCCCTGTCCGGCAGCGTCGAAAGCGGCGACTACACCGTGCAGTACAGCGCCGTGAACAGCATGCAGATACCGGCCTCGGTCGCCGAGGCCAACGGCATCGAACGCGCCGGCGACCGCGCCGTGGTCATGGTCACCCTGCAGCGCCCCACCGCCGACGCCCCGCTCAACGCCGTGCCCGCGCGGGTGGCCGGGCAGGCCCGCACCCTCATGGGCGAGACCCGGGCACTGTCGTTCACACAGGTGGAAAGCGCGAACAGCGTCTATTCGCTCGCCGGGTTGCCGATCGGCGACGACGACACCCTAACGTTGTCGCTGGACGTGCGCGCCGAGGACGGCAGCGCGATGATTCCCGTGGAGTTCAACCAGACCTTCTACACCGAATAGTTCCGGCCCGCGTCCGCGCGGTCGCGGCCGCTATTCGCCGGTAACCGTCAGCTTGGCGCGTATGAACTCGCTGTGCGGCAGGTACAGCAGCTCGGCCATCTCACGCAGCAGATGCTCCTCCCGGGCATCGAGATGCCGGTCGGCATAGGCCACCCGCCAGAGCATCTCCAGCACCTGGCGCTTCTCGGTCGGGTCCAGTCCGTCGTTGAGGGTCTTCAAAAAACGATAGAGCGAAACGGCTTCCTGCGCCTCCGGCTGTGCCGCGGCCAGCAGCTCCTCGGTCTCGTCGTCGTCCAGTCCGAAATGGGCCTTGAGCTGACGGCGGATCTCCGCGTACTCCTCCGGCGCGTGCTGGTGATCGGCGTGGGCCATCTCCAGCAGCAGGACGGCCGCGGCGATCCGCTTGCCGGCCTCCGGGTCCCGCTGTTCGTCCGGATCCGGATCAATCGCGTGCCGCAGTCGTTCGAGCAATCCCATAGAAGCCTCCACTAACCCTCGTCGCTGTCCAGAAAGGCGATGACCCGCCGCCGCAGGTCGGTCAGGCGGCCGTGCAGGAAATGCCCGGCGCCCGCCAGGATCTGGACATCGACCGGCGGCTCGAGTGCCCGCACGGCCGCAATCGATGCGTCGACGTCGATCACATCGTCGGCGTCGCCGAAGATCGCCAGCCACTCGGCCTCCGGTCGTGGCGGGGCGCCGTCGAAGTAGGCCGCGGGAAAACCGACGGTCACCAGCCGCGGCGCGCCGTCGCCGGCTGCCAGCCGCAGCGCCACCGCGGCCCCGAAGGAAAAGCCGCAGACGCCGGCCAGCGTCTCGCCGGAGGCCTCGAGCGCCCAGTCGCGCACGGCGCGGGCATCGTCGACCTCGCCGACGCCGTCGTCGAAGCCGCCCCCGCTCTCGCCCACGCCGCGGAAGTTGAAGCGCACGGCGGTGTAGCCGGACTCGACCGCGGCCCGGGCCATCATGTAGGTGACCTTGTTGTCCAGCGTACCGCCCTGCTGCGGATGCGGATGACAGACCAGAACCACACCGCGGGTCGCCGTCTCGGGGCGGCCGACGCTGACCTCGAGCGGGCCGTCCGGGCCATCGATCAATCCGCGGGCGCTCTCACCCGCCTCAGGCCATTCAAGCATTGTTGTCGTTTCCTTCCTGTCGTTCCCGTTCGAGCGCTTCCTCGCTGTCCGGCAGGGCCCCGGGCAGCGTGCGGCCGCTGGCCGCCACGGCGCGCTCGGCCCGTGCGCGGCGCCGATCGCCGGCATCCTTTTTCGGCGCGTAATAGATCAGCGTGTCGCCGACCTCGGCGCGCGGCGTGCCGCCGGCGGCATTGAACAGCAGCGTGCCGTCGGCGTAGCGCCGGGCGATGAAGATCGCGTCGGTCGGGCAGTCGCGCTTGAAGTCCTCGAAACTGTAGCTCTCGGTGATGCGCGTCTTGTAGAACTGCCAGCTCTGGAAATGCCGCCGCCAGAGTTCCTCGTACTGGGCGTTGTTGTCGAAGGCCGGCCGCCCGCGCAGCGGCCGGGCGACGATCTTGGCGCCGTTATCCTCGTCGGCGGCGTACATCGGCAGCTGGAAGACCCGGTCGTGCTCCAGGCTGGTGACGTAGTGGGAGCACACCAGTGCGTTGTAGGCGTCGTTGCTGGTGGCGGCCAGCAGGCAGGCGATCTCGTTGAGCTCCAGCGACTGCTGGATCTGTTCGGAGAGCACCTCACCGTAGAGCACCCTTACGCCGGCCAGCCGCGCCGTGCGCAGCCGGTGCCAGGACGAATCCACCAGCACCACCTGCACGTCCAGTTCGTTGGTCAGCGCGCGGGCGAGCTCCGTCGACCAGGGCGAGGCACCGACGATGAGAACGCCCTTGGGCTCCGACGACAGGCGCAGCCAGCGGGCCAGCCGGCCGATGGAAAAGCCGTGCAGGATGACGGTGGAGAACACCACCGCGAAGATCAGCGGCAGCAGCTGCTCGGCGCCGCCGTAGCCGGCCTCGACCATGCGCGGGCCGAACACGCCGGCCACCGCCGCCGCCACGATGCCGCGAGGCGCGATCCAGCCCACGAGGACCCGGTCGCGCCAGTTCATGTCGGTGAACATCGTGGACAGGAACACCGCCGCCGGCCGCACCACGAACAGCACCGCCAGCACCAGCGCGCCCGCGTGCCAGTCCAGATGCAGCAGCACGTTCGGATCCAGATCGGCGGTGAGCACGATGAACACGGTCGAGACCATGAGAATCGTGATGTATTCCTTGAATCGACGCAGTTCGGCCATGCCCGCGATCGACATGTTGCCCATGATCATGCCCATCACGGTCACGGCCAGCAGGCCGGCCTCGGCGAAGAACTCGCTGGCCACGCCGTAGATCACGAGCACGAAGGCGAAGGTCAGCGGCGCCTTGAGATATTCCGGAACCCAAGTGTGGTTGAACGCCCAGCCGAGCAGCCAGGCCACGCCGCCGCCGAGGATCAGCGAGATCAGGATCGCCCAGCCCAGATCGATGAACACCTGCATGCCGTCGGCCGCGTCGGCCCCGGCAAACACGAAGTACTGGAAGACCAGCACCGCGAGCAGCGCCCCGATCGGGTCGTTGATGATGCCTTCCCATTTCAGGTACGAGGCCGTGCGGCGATTGAGCCCGGCCTGCCGCAGCATGGGGATGATCACCGTCGGCCCGGTGACGATCAGGATGGCGCCGAACAGCAGCGACACCGGCAGGCTCAGCTGGCCGATGTAGTGCGCGGCCAGCGTGTACAGCAGCCACGACAGCGCCGCGCCCACCGACACCAGGCGCTTCACGCCCGAGGCGGCCTCCTTGAACTCGTGCAGCCGCAGGCTCAGCCCGCCCTCGAACAGGATCACGGCCACCGCCAGGCCCACCAGGGGCGACAGCACCTCGCCGATGTCCTCGCTGGGATTGACCACGCCCAGCACCGGCCCGGCGAGCACGCCGCTGACCAGAAACAGCACGATCGCCGGCATCTTCAGCCACCACGCCACCCACTGGGAGAACACGCCCAGCGCGACGATGGTGATGAGAATGATCGACAGATGATGTTCCATGCGCTATCCGACGCCGACGACGAATCGCCGCGCTGTGCTCGCAGTGAATGGGGATACCGGCGTCAGCATACGCATTCCGGCCGCTTCACGCCCGCCGTCGACGGGCGCGGCACTCGGGCGCGCTCGCCCGGCGCTAGAGCGAATCCCAGCTGTTCTTGCGACGCCGGCGGAACAGCGGCAGTACCAGGCCGACGACGATGCCGCCGACGAGGATGAGCGCGCCGATCTTCATGCCCTCGCGACGGCTCTGCAACGCCTCGTTCTGATGGCGCAGCCGTTCGAGCTCGCTTCGCATCGACATGATCTGCTCGCGGAATTTCTCGTTCTCTTCGCTGATGCGGATGGCATCGGCCGACGTCTCCCGCAGGTTCTGGAGCTCGGAAGACAGCCGCTCGTTCTCGGAAACCAGCTTGCGCTTGGTCTCGCCGAGCTCCTTGGAGCCGCTCAAGGCCTCCGAGAGCTCTTCCTTGAGTTCGGCGTTCTCCTGTTTCAGCGCTTCGGTCTGCTGCTGCATGTCCGCGATCCGGGTGCGGGCCGCCGGGTCCTCGGACAAAAAGCGCGTCAGCACGTACCCGGTGTCGCCGTCTTCCGTGCGGATCTCGGTCCAGCCGTTGCTCTCGGAGCGCGTCTCGACCCGATCGCCGGCGGCCAGCAACTCGGTGATCCGATAGCTCGTCCCGGGCCCCCGCCGCATGTTGATCGACAGTTCATCGCTGACATAGCGCGTCGCCGCACTCGCCGAAACGGTGACCATTATCAGGCCGGCCACGCCGACCAGCTGTCCCACCCGATACCGCATGCTCGCCCTTTCGAATGCACAATGCTCGGCGCGATCCCTGACCGGCGCGCCCCGACCGAGGCCGCGAGTGTAGCAAACCGCATGCGCGCGACCAGACCGCCGCGACGGCCTTGCCCGACGCGCTAGACTGCCGCCAGTTTCGATCGACCCATTCGACCCGCCATGCTCTTGACCGACATCGGCGCCAACCTGGCGCACGAAAGCTTTGCCGAAGACCTCGACGCGGTGCTCGAGCGCGCCGACGCGGCCGGCGTGAGCCGCCTGATCGTGACCGGCAGCGACCTGGCCAGCAGCCGCGCGGCCATCGACATCGCCCGGGCCCACCCCGGCCGCTGCCACGCCACCGCCGGCCTGCATCCACACCACGCCGAGGACTGGGACGAGCCCCTGGCCGGGCTCATGCGCCGGGCCGCGTCCGGCGGCGACATCGTCGCCATCGGCGAGGCGGGGCTGGATTTCTTCCGCGACATCTCCCCGCGGGCGGCCCAGGAGCGGGTGTTCGCCGCCCAGCTCGAGATCGCCTGCGAACACGGCCTGCCGGTCTTTCTTCACCAGCGCGAGGCGCACGCCCGGTTTCTGCCGATCCTGCGCGATTACCTGCCGGACCTGCCGCGCGCCGTGGTGCACTGCTTCACCGACGACGGCGACGCCCTCGATGCCTATCTCGCCGAGGACCTGCACATCGGCATCACCGGCTGGATCTGCGACGAACGCCGCGGCGCCGAGCTGCACGACATCGTCGACCGCATCCCCGACGACCGCCTGATGATCGAGACCGACTGCCCCTACCTGATGCCCCGTACGATCCGGCCGAAACCCCGGACACGCCGCAACGAACCGGCCAACCTGCCCTGGGTGCTGCAGACCGTGGCCGAGGCCCGCGGCCAATCGCCGGAGGCCGTGGCGGCCCACACCCACGCCAATGCCGCGCGGTTCTTCGGACTCACGGACGCCGGCTGAACGACACCCGGTGCACTACGGATGTCCATTCGTCGTGCACAACCGGTATGCTCCACGTTCTACTCAGACAATCCCACCAGGGAGGCTCCCCATGTCCCAGAATCCCGAATCCGAAGCGCTCCGCAAGGACATCGACCAGCTCAAGCGCGACCTGTCCGCGCTGGCCGAGACCTACAAGCGCTCTTCCGAGCAGCGCGCGCAGGCCGGCATCGACTCCGCACGCGGCAAGTACGATGAACTCAAGCGCGAAGCCAACCGCCAGACGCAGGATCTCGGAAGCGAGATCGAATCGCGCCCGTTCACCAGCGTGCTCGCGGCGTTCGGCATCGGCCTGGTCCTGGGCAAGCTCATCGGTCGATAATCCATGAATGCCAAGGCAATACTGGCCAAGGCGTTCAGCCTCAACGTCGTCATCTGGCTGGGGATGCTCACCGCATTCGCCGGCCTGCTCTGCTGCGCGGCCGGCGTCTACATGCTGCTGGCCGAACAGTTCACGCCGGCCGAGGCGGCACTGATCACCGGTGGCGGTCTGATCGGCCTCGTCGTGCTGTTGCTGGTGATCGTGCTGATCGCCAGCGCCGGCGGCCAGAAGAGCAAGGCCAAACAGCTGCGTCGCAATCCGGACAACATGCTGGAACAGCAGCTGCGCCCGGTGATCGGCGATCAGGCGACCAACTGGGCCAAGCGCAACACCGGCCTCGCGGTCGTGGGCGCCCTGTCGGCCGGCGTGATCCTCACCGCCAGCCCGCGGATCCGCTCGCTGCTGATGGGCGCGGCCGGACCGCTGGCCACCCGCAAGGCCATCCAGGCCCTGCAGGACCTGTCCGACAACGGCGACTGACGGCGGCGCGGGACGCAACGACGAACGGAAGGCGCCGCCCCGGCGCCTGACGTCTGCCCCGACCGCACCGAGCCGTTTCGGCGCGGTGCGGCGGCCACGCCTGCCCGGCTGTCGGTATTCATGACAGGTTCAGGTAGGCCATTGCAGAGCGGTACACGGTTCCATGCGCACCGTCGAAACCGCCACTAACGCAGCATGACGGCGTGTATACCCGCGCGGCCCCGCATATGCGGTGCAAAAGTCGCCGTGCCCGGCTGTCGAAAAACCTTACGACACCGCTATCCCTGCTGCTGAAAAGAAACACAACAACCTGAATAAAAACGGTTATTATTCTGGCATCGATTTTGCCGGTTTATGGGTGATTGCGGTACCGGATCCTCGAATCATCCGTATCGGCCCAATCGGCAACGCGGAGCGCATGCGCCGCCGGGTGGACCGATAGCCGCTTTCATAACCGTTGTGCGGTGGCCGGGGTCGCGTTTCTGGGGAGCGTGATCCCGGTTTTAGGTCGCACCGCGGCGAACGACTCGGGGGCCGGGCAAGCGGTCCCGGAGATTCGACGACGGTTGTCCCGCAATCCCGCGTCAGACGCACGTACCGGACGCGCAACGACGGCGAACGTCGTGGCGATCTGCGGCCCGGCGCCATCTCGCCGGCGGCTGCCATTCCACACTGGCCGAACCGGCGAGCGCTCACGCCCCGAGTCCGTTTCAGCCCCGTATCCTGCCCCGGACGACCCCGAGCGCGCGGGCGCGGTTCATCCGCCCACGGTCCGTGCCCGAGTCGCGGCGACGATCACGCATGGCGCGGCCCGAGCATGATGATCGCCGCGCCCAGCAGACAGACGACGACGCCCACGATATCGGCGGTCGTCGGCCGGACCGAATCCACCATCCAAAGCCAGGCCAGCGCCACGCCGATATAGATGCCGCCGTAGGCCGCATAGACCCGCCCCGCGGCCTCCGGATGCAGCGTCAACAGCCAGGCGAAGCCGGCCAGGCAGACGCCCGCGGGCACCAGCAGCCAGGCGCTGTGGCCCTTGTGCAGCCACAGATACGGCAGATAGCAGCCGATGATCTCCACCACCGCGGTGAAGACGAACAGACCGAAGACCTTGAGCAGTTCCATGCTGTGTCCGTGTTGGATCGGGGTGGATGCCTGCGGCCGCGCGCGGCCGCAGGCGGCGCGAATACGCGCCGTGCGTCGCAATTAAAGCAAGACGCGTGCCTTCGACCACCGGCCGCTGTTGCACGGGCGTGGTGCAGGATACCGTGGCAGGCGGCGGCGCTCGGCAATCGACACGCGCCCGGCCGCTTCGATGCAGACCGGCTGCCGCGACCAAGCCGGCAGCACGCGGCGAACGCCGGCGTCACGACGTCCCGCTGCGCAAGACGTCACGCGGGACCCGCGTGTCATCGGCGCGCCCGGCCTGTCGGACGACCACGCGCCCTCAGTCGTCGATATCCAGCCGCAGCCGCGTGATCGTCGCCGTGCCGTCGTGCACCCGCAGCGTCGCCGCTTCGCTCAATGTCAGCTCGCGGGCGTCTGGCGCCGTGCCGAGCCGCTCCTCAATCTCGGAGAAGGCGAGAACCCCATCCTCCGTGGCCAGCAGCTGCGGCGTGCCCCGCCGATAGCGGTACGCGTCGGCCTGCTCGAAGGTATCGCGCCAGAGCGTTTCCAGCTCGGCCCGCGTCAGGCGCGTCCAGCCGGCGCCATTGGGCAGGCGCACGCGAATCTCCGCGTCACGGTCGATCCGGGCCACGATCCCCGCGGCATCGCGGGCCCCGGCGGCTTCGTCGACGGCGCGCAGCGTCGCCAGCACGGCCTCGCGTCGCGCCGCGTCGAGCGCGCCCCGGCCCGCCTCGCCCTCGCCGCGCTCGACCAGGAACTGCTGGGCCTCCGGATCGTTGCCCGTCCAGGCCGCAGTGCGGATCCATTCCAGACCGGCCAGATGCTCGCCGCGCGCGTAGAGGCGCCGGCCCAGCAGCCACTGCGCCTCGGTCGTATCCTGCTCGGCGGCCTCGCGCAGCCAGCGGTCCGCGGCCTCGGCGTCGGCCGTGGTCCCGCGCCCGTCCCGATAGGCCAGCGCCAGCTGCAGCATGGCGTTGCCCGAGCCCTGCTCGGCGGCACGGCGATACCAGGTCAGGGCCCGGGCCTCGTCGCGCTCGGTACCCTCGCCGGCGGCATACATGTTGGCCAGGTTCGTCATGCCCTGCACGCTGCCCGCCTCCGCCAACGCCCGGTAGCGCTCGAAAGCGGCCTCGTAGTCGCCGGATTTGTAGACCGCATAGGCCTTGAGCACGCGCACCATCTCGCGCGCGACGTGATCCTGATCCCCGGTCGCCGGCGACGTGCCGAACGAGGACGTCTGTGCGACCGCGCTCGTCGCCAACAGCAGCCCGATCGCCGCCGCCGTTCCGCGCAGCCTTGGCCCCGCGCCGTTTCCGATGGTCATGCCGCCCCTGAGCGCGCCGGTATCGAATCCCGAGACTAACAGCCTGCGGACGAAACGGGCGCGAAAGACGGCGCACGCGGCGACGAAAGCGCAACCACCCGGCGTGCCCGCGAATCCCCGGCCGGTGAGCAGTCAGGCCGATCGCCGTCGAACGCCCCGGCCGCGCCGTTCACGTTCGCGGCGCGGTTGCGCCGACACCCCCGCCTGCCGGCAGCTCAGACCCAACACCGAGGCCGCAGCGTGGACCCGCGGCGGCCGAGCGTGGATACTCGTATCGCTCACCACGGAACCATCAAAGGGAGATTCGCATGCGCAAGGCTGTCACCATCCTCGCGGTCGCCACCGCCGGGCTCGCACTCACCGCCTGCGGCGATTCCGAGCCGCATCGTCCGCATTCGCACGGCGGTCCCGCGGTCGCGCCGCCGGCCTCGCCCGCCATCCATTTCCAGGTCAACGACGCCAACGGCAACGCGATGGACCTCACCATCGAATGCGGCGCCGATACCTCGCTCAAGGAATGCGCCGAGGTCAATCAGAAGATCATCGACAAGGTCTCGTCGGCGCAGGGCAAGGCCGGCAAGTAGGCGCGCGGACCGGGCGCGACGGCACGACGCCGAGCGCCCGGCTCGCCCGGCCGCCGGCGCGATGCCGGGCCGCCCCACATGCCGGCGGCATCGATCTCAAACCGCCAGATCCTCGCGACGCGCGCGCAGCCGCCGCGCGTCCTGCGGCGACGGCAGCAGCGCCAGCCCCGCCGTGAGCGGCCCGAGGCGACCCAGAAACATGAGCACGATGATCACCCACTTGCCGGTGTCGTCGAGGGTCGCGGTCGCGCCGAGGCTCAGGCCCACGGTGCCGATCGCCGAGGTCGCCTCGAAGATCAGTGGCACGAAGCCGCCGGCCTGGGTGAGCAGCAGCGCGAAGGTGCCGGTGATCAGGCAGATCATGTAGAAGGCGAACGCCGCGAGCGCCGAATTCACGCGCGCGGTGTCGATCTCGCGGCCGGCCAGCACGATCCGCTCGCGCCCGCGCAGCATGGCCACGATGGCGCCCAGAAACACCGCCGCGGTCGTGGATTTCACGCCGCCGCCGGTACCGGACGGCGAGGCGCCGATGACCATGGCCACCACGATCAGCAGCAGCGACGCCAGCGCCATGTCGTTGATGGCGTAGGTATCGAAGCCCACGGTGGTCATCGCCGTCATGGTCTGGAAGAACGCCGCCAGCCAGCGCTCGCCCATCGGCAGTGCGGCGAGCGCGTCGTCGGTCAGCCCGATCAGCAGCGTGCCGACGATCATCAGCCCGAAGGTCACTCGCAGGATGATGACCGAGGTGAGCGATACCCGGCCCGGGCGCCCGCGCGCCAGCCGCCACACATCGCTCATCACGATGAAGCCCAGCGCGCCGAGGATGCTCAGCGCCGCGATCGTGAGGTTGATGACGACGTTGTCGCGAAAGCCTTCCAGGCTGGTGTTGAACAGGCTGAAGCCGGCCGTGCAGAACGCCGAGATCGCGTGGAAAATACCGTTCCAGACCGGCGCCGGCACGTCCGCGGCCATGAAGGCGGGCACCAGAATCGCCGCACCGATCGCCTCGATCACGAACGTGAACAGCACCACGCCGCGGATGAAGCGCGCCAGTTCCATGCCGCGGGGCAGCACGAACGCCTGGCGCGCGACCTTCGTGTGCAGCGAATCCAGCCGGTGGCGCACCGCCAGCATGAAGAACGAGCCCAGCGTCATGTAGCCGATGCCGCCGAGCTGGATCAGGCCGGTGATCACCAGCTCGCCGAAGAAGCTGTAGCTGTCCGCCGAACTGATCGAGGCCAGGCCCGTGGTGGATACCGCCGACGTGGCGATGAACAGATGATCCAGCCATGCGACGTCCTCGGCCTCCTGCGCCCAGGGCAGGCACAGCAGACCGAACCCGATCAGCACATACAGCGCATAGCCGCCCGCCACCAGCCGCACCGGACGCTGGCGTCCCAGAAACCCGCGCACCCACCGCCACGCTCGCATACCGGACCGCCTCACCCGTCCCTACAGGACACGCGAACGTGATGATACGACGACGCCGGGGCCGGCAGACCACGGCGGACACAAAAACTCCGCCGGGTTGCTACGCCCCTGCGCTGCGTCCTGAATGGCCCGGCACGCCGGCCGCGGGGCGGCTCATTCCACCCGCTGCCGGAGCGTATCGAGCCAGCGCACGGCTCGCTTCGCGGTCGCGTCCCGCATCACCAGGCCGAGATGCGACACGCCATCGAGCAGCTTGATATCCACGGCCGCGTTGTGCGGCGTGATCGCCGGCGCGTAGCGCTCCGGCCGAAAGGCCTCGTCCGCGGCGCCGGCCAGCAGCAGCGCCGGCGCGTCGAGGGCCGCGAACGCCGAGCGGTAGTCCGCCGGGCCGAAGCCCGTCATCAGCCGATACGAATAGGCTAGCGTTTCCCGCCCCGTCCGATACCGCGCCGGCAGATCGAAGTGCAGCACATCCGCGCCGTTGAACCAGCGAATGCCGATTGCATTCGCCATCGCGATCGGCACGATGCGCCACAGATTCGGCCTCGCCCAGCCGTTGCCGCTCGGCCGCGCGGTGGGCGCGTCGTGGCCGAGATACGGCGCCAGCAGCAGACAGCCCGATGCGAGATCGCCGTGCGCTCCGGCCGCGAACCGCAACGCCAGCCCGCCGCCCGAGGAATGGCCGCCCACGATGACGCGGCCAGCGCCCTGCGATCGCAGATGGCCGACGAGATCCGCGAGATCGTCCTCGAGCTGGTCGATATAGGCGATATCGCCGCGCCGGCCCGGCGACGGCCCGTGGCCGCGCAGATCCGGCGTGACCACCTGCGCGGCGTCAGCGCCCGCGACCGCATTAGCGAAGCGCTGCAGATACACGCTGTCGGTGGCCGAGCCATGGATCAGGATCAGCCGGACCGGTGAATCCGCTTCGTAGTGGCGATAGTGCAGACGGGCGCCGTCGCGCGCCCGATACGCCTGGCGCGGCGGCAGGGCGCCAGCGGTGTCGTTCGGCGCCATCAGCGCCGAGAAGTCGAGGCCGTCCGGCGCTGGCGACGAGCCTTCGCCCGAACAGCCGAGCGGACACGCCAGGGTGGCAGCCAGCACGGCGGCGAGGCCGGGCCGGTTCACGGCCGGCCAGCACGCATCGGCATCGACGCCCGAATGGGCGCGAGGCCGCGAATCGAGCGCCCGCTTCGCCTCATCCGGTCATCGTGTTGCCGACTTGGGCAGCGGTCAAACACCGGCGCATTCTCCGAGTCGCGGAGCGTCCACGCAGCGGTCCGCGAACAGGCATCCGCTACCCGGCCGGGACGCATCCGAATACGTCGGCGCATTCACCGGCCCACAGCACGCCAACGCTCGGCCAGCGTCGGCGATCAACCAGCACGCAACGAAAAACGCGCCCGAAGCGACGGTGCACGGCACCCACCGCTTCGAACGCGTTTCGTCGCGAGGGCGGCTCACCGCCCCGTCGTCCGTCGCGTTACATGATCCCCATGAACGACAGTATCGCGATCACCACGACCACAAGCCCCACGAGATAGATGATCTGGTTCACGGCGTCTCCCTGACTGATTGATTCTGCATCGATCGTATCATCGAAAGTCTGCCCGAGTACGACGCATCGCAGCCGGGCGCCACCGGCCGAACCGAACGCGAGGCACCGCGGCGATCCTTTCGCGCGCCCGCAGCCGTCAACGGCCCGCCCCTGCGACGCATTCGATGCCCACAGACAGGCGATGCATCGCATCGATAGCCGTCGGGCGGCCGGTTTCGTGCCCATCGGTCATACCGGATACGCTGGTTCAACTGTCGGCGCCGACGTTAAACTCGCCGCGGTGCCAGACTCGCGAAAATCGCTGCGGACAGCGGCCCCGCCCATCACGGGCGCCGGCGCAGCCGCCAGCGCCTCCCACTCGCACCCGCAACGCGCCGGGGCCGAGCGGCTCACAGCGCCCCTCTACAGTCATAACGAGAACAAGAAATGAACGACAATCCGACGTGTCCGGTCTGCAGCAACCAATCCTGGGACAATCGCGGCCACCGGACCTATCACCGCGCGGATCGGCAGCGCGGCGCGCGGCCCTATCGCAACGCCATGGAGGTCCTGTTCGACGTCTGGGCGCCGGGCCAGGACGCCTTCCGCGTCGAGTTCATCGCCTGCCGCAACTGCGGCTTTCTGACCTACAGCCCCCGGCCGACCGCCGACGACATCGCGCGCAAGTATCGGCACACGCCGAGCGACAGCGCCCAGGACGCGCCGGCGGCCACAGCGGCGCTCAGCCGGCAGGACGTTCGCCGCGCGCGGCGCCTGACCCGACTGATACTGGGCGAAACGAAAGCCAAGTCGACCCGCGGCCTGCGCGTGCTGGACTTCGGCGGCGGCGACGGCCGCATGCTCGGGGGCCTCGTCGACCGCGGCGCGCTGTGTCATCTCGTCGACTATTCCGAGCGCGTGCACCCGGGCGTCACCAAGATCGGCGACACCGAACACGACATCCCTGCGGATGCCAATTACGACGTCATCATCTGCAGCCATGTGGTCGAGCATCTGCCCGATCCGCGCGAAACCCTCGCCGCGCTGCGCGACGCGCTGGCGCCGGACGGCATCATCTATGTGGAGGTGCCGATCGAAGTCGTCGGCCAGCTACCGGCCGCCCACGAGCCGGTGACACATCTCAACTTCTTCACGCCCGACTCGTTGCGCGCCCTGCTGGCGTTCGCGGGCTATGGGGTGAACTGGTCGCGCCTGGTCGCCGAGCCGCATCCGTGGGGCTACAAGCAACTGTGCGCCGGGGCCGTGGCCACTCCGGCCGCAATCGCGCCGGAGGATGTACCGGTGTCGGGGCTCGACTTCCTGGAACCGTATCTCGACGGCGCCTACGCGGTCCGCGCGAAGCGGCGCTGGGTGCTCGGCCTGGAAAAGCCCGACATGCTGCGCAAGGGACTGCGAAAGCTGCCGATTCTCTGGCGCTATTCCTGATCGTGCGGGACGCTCTCCTGCGGGATCCGGCGACGCGTCAATCGACATCGTCCGGGCGTCACGACGAATACCACGGCATGGCATGGAGGCTCGACACGCCGCTGGCACGCGCCAGCGGCGACCTGCCAGACGATGGCGACGCAACGGTGGTCTCGTGCCGTAGCCGAGACCGACCCACCTTCGACGCCCGGCCCGATCGTCGATAGAGGCGCGCCGCGGCCATGCGGCATGCCGCATGGCCCGACCCGGACCCACAACGAAGCCGCCCGGCCGCCATCGGCCGCGCCGGCGACGTCAGGTCGTCGCCGAGAACGCCTGGTGGTAGACGACCTCCGCCTGCGGAAACGCATCCCCGAGCGATAACGCCTGGAAATACGCCGGCGCCGCGCCGGCCAGCACCAGCCCTTCGACGGTCTCGAACCCGAATCGCCCGTAGTAATCCGGGTCGCCCAGCACCACGCATCCCGAGGCACCGATCGCGGCGAGATCCGCCAGCGCGGCGTCCACGAGTCGGGCGCCGATGCCCTGCCGTCGATGCGTCGGCAGCACGGCAAGCGGCCCCAGCCCGTACCAGTAGGCGCCGCCCGGCACGCTCACCGGCGACACGGCCACATGACCGACCATCGCCCCGTCGACCTCGGCCACCAGCGACACCGCCAGCGCGCCCGACCGGCGCAGCGCCGCCACGATGGACGGCTCGGTCGGATCCGCATGCGGCGCCTCCCGACACGCGGCCTCGACGACCTGGTGGATACGCGCTTCGTCGCCCGGGGTTTCGTCGCGGATCCGGCAATTCAAAGGTCGCACTCCGGCGAGGGCTGGACCATCAGCGAACCATCCCCGGGCCGCAACGCACAAGACCGGGCATCATCGCTTCATGATTGCAGAGCGTCGGATCATGCGTCGCAAGCCAGAGCGCCGGATCACTTTTCGACGAAGCCACGCAACGCCAGGACCGTCGTTGACTAGCCAGCCGGTGCGGCGGTTTGGCGGGAAGTGCGGCGATTGCAGACCCGCCCCGAGCGTGCCCGCTGACCGCGGCGCTCGCTGAAGCCTCTCGCTCCGCGTCCCCGGGCGCCGATCGCAGCCACTCCGGGCGTCCATCGCGGAGACGGTTGCTGTCGCCGCTACCCAAGGAAGCGCCGAATCGCCGCCGCAATCTCCTCGGCGTGGGTTTCCAGGGCGAAGTGACCGGTATCGAAAAACTGCACGTCGGCCTCCGGCATGTCGCGCTTGAATGCTTCCGCGCCCGGCGGCAGAAAGAACGGATCGTGCTGGCCCCACACGGCGAGGAACGGCGGCCGATGCGTTCTGAAATACGCCTGGAACGCCGGATACATTTCGATGTTGTAGCGATAGTCGCCGAACAGATCGAGCTGAACGTCGGCGATGCCCGGGCGCGCCAGGTAGTGCATGTCCAGCATGTAGCCATCGGGGGAGACGCGTTCGGGCTCCGGCACGCCGTGCGTGTACTGCCAGATCGTGGTCTCTTCGGTCAGCAAGGTGCGCAAGGCGTCGCGGTTGGTCTGCGACGGGTCCTCCCAATAGGCGCGCACCGGATTCCAGCCGTCGCCCAGGCCCTCTTCGTAGGCATTACCGTTCTGGCTGATGATCGCCGTGATGCGCTCCGGATGCCGCAGCGCCATGCGAAACGCGGTCGGCGCGCCGAAATCGAATACGTAGACGGCGAAGCGGTCGAAGCCCACGCGTTCCGTGAACCCCGTCATCGAGTCCGCGAGCGATTCGAACCGGTTCATCTCGGGCAAACCCGAACGACCGAAGCCGGGCATATCCGGGGCCACGAGATGATAGCGGTCCGTCAGCTTCGGAATCAGATCCCGAAACATGTGGCTCGACGTCGGAAAGCCGTGCAACAAAAGTAACTTGGGCGCTCCGGGCACGCCGGCCTCGCGATAGAAGATGTCGATGCCGTCGACATCGACGCTGCGATAACGAATATCGGTCATGATGTACTCGCTGGGTTGATGAAACGAAAAGTGGTGACGTCACAGGCGCGATTCCGATAGGCCGTGCGTGCGCCGTTGCCGCGGGGCCGTGCCGAGCGAGCGGCGCGCCCTGAACTCGCGGGGCCGCACACCGCTCTGTCGTAGCCGCCCGGTCTGAACCGTCACCGGGTACGCGGCTAACCGTAGGGCCTTTCGCTTTCGAAGATAACGGGGCAGTATCGGGAATGACTCTCCCGAAATCCGGAGCGGCATGGATCGACTGGAGGCGATGTCGCTACTCATCGCGGTGGCCGAAACGGGCAACCTGTCCGCCGCATCGCGACGACTCGGCATCCCGTTATCGACCGTGCATCGGCGCATCGGCGCATCGGCGATCTCGAAACATATCTGGGCAGTCGGCTGCTCCATCGCACCACGCGCCATACACGGCTGACCGACACAGGCGCGGCCTACGTTGCGGCGTGCCGGGGCATCCTCGAGCAAGTCGACGACGCCGAGCGGGCCGTACGCGGAGAATATGCCGTCCCGCGCGGCGAAATCGTGATGACGGCACCGATCGTGTTCGGGCGGCTGCATGTCTTGCCGTTGATCGCGGAATTCATGGCCCGCTATCCCGACATCGATATTCGGCTGCTGCTGGTCGATCGCCTCGTCCACCTGATGGAGGAACACGTCGACATCGCGCTGCGGATCGGTGAACTCGCGGACAGCAACATGGTGGCGCTGCCCGTCGGCCGCATCGGCCGGGTCTGCTGCGCGGCCCCGGGCTATCTGGATCGCTTCGGCCGGCCGGGCCATCCCGGCGAACTGGGCCATCATCAATGCATCGCCATGGGCGCGCCGAACGAGCGGATCGCCTGGTCATTCGCCGATCAGGGGCAAACTCTCATGCAGGCCATCGAACCGCGACTGAGTGTGACGACCGCCGAAGGCACGATCGCCGCCGCGCAACACGGCAGTGGCATCACGCAGGTGTTGTCGTATCAGATCGCCGACGCGCTTGACGCCGGACGGCTGGAGACCGTCCTCCAACCATTCGAGCCCGCGTCCTGGCCGGCCAATCTCATACATGGGGGACAAGCGCCAATGCCGCAGAAAACGCGTGCCCTGCTCGACTTTCTCAAGCCGCGACTGCGTGAGCGCCTGAGTGCAGGGTCAACCGGCGGTGCCTAGAAAGCGGCGAGCATCTGACACCCGTTCGCAATGATCTCCGAGCTGGGAGACCGAGCGCACCTTGGCTTAACGATTACAAAGCCTTTGAAAGTGTGTTGAACGTCACGGCCGAGGATCGCGGCTCAACAAAACTAAGCGCCGCAAGACCATAATGGACTTTGTCGCTCGCGCAGCGGCTTGCTAGAGCATTTTGCGTATTTGGTAAGTCATCTATAGCCGGCATGGGCGAGCAGGTTGCGACATTCGGCCGTGGTGAATTGGTCCAGGGCCTGCGCGATGGCCGCTCGGGTACGCGCCGCAGTGCGTCGCAATAATGCTTTGAGCTTGGCAAACGCCATCTCGATCGGATTGAGATCGGGCGAATAGGGCGGCAGATAGAATAGCCAAGCCCCAGCGCCTTCGATTGCGTCGCGCACGCCCGCCACTTTGTGGGCGGCCAGATTATCCATGATCACGATATCGCCGCGCGCCAGTGCGGGCGCCAGGATCTGTTCGGTATAGGCTCGAAACAGCGCGCCGCTCATGGCCCCGTCGAGCACCATAGGCGCCACGAGACCGTGCTGGCGCAGACCGCTCACAAAGGTCGTGGTCTGCCAATGACCGCGCGGCACGCCCGCCTTACAGCGGGCCCCGCGTTCGGCGCGGCCATAGGCGCGCGCCATCGCGGTCGAGGTCGCCGTTTCGTCGATGAAGACCAGGCGCGCCGGATCGAAGATCATCTGTTGGTCAAACCACACTCGGCGAGCGCAGGCGACATCCGGACGCTGTTGTTCGATCGCGTGCGCGGTCTTTTTTTAAACGTGAGCCCCTGGCGATGAAGAAACCGGCACAACGTCGCCAAGCTGGTCTTCACGCCACGCTCGTGGTCCAGATGCCGCGCGAGCTCGGCCAGGGTGAGATCGCGCTGATGCGCAATCTGCGTTCGGATAAACACGGCATGTGCGTCGAGCTTCGAGCCGTGGTCTGGCTTCTTGCCCGGTCGACGGGCCGTTTGCTGGCCCGTCGATCGCCATTGATCGGCCCACCGAATAGCGGTCGCCGAACTGACGTCGAAACGCACCGCCGCGGCCCGTGCTGATTGACCATTCTCAATCGCGCGCAGCACACGACTACGCAAATCCGAACTATAGGCGCCCGGCATTACGGATCCAATCTAGCAAACCTAAAATGACGCTAACGTGCTGTCGTAACTCAGTAAAAGAGAAAAATGCTCTAGACATGGGGCAATGCAAGATCCGCCCCCGTGCATCCGAATCACGGTTCAGCGAGTTCACGCGCAGCAAGAACCGTCGTAGCGCTTCTCGCTCGCGCAACGCCCTGCTCGAAATGTGGCAATGCAAGACCTGCCCCGGACGCCACGCGAAGCGCTAGCGGAGCCGTGACGGCAATTCACTCGGGTTCGCTTTGCCATGAGTACAGGCGAGGACCGTAATCTTTGCGCCTTCGACTCGGTACCAAACCAAAAACGGGAGTCGGCGGAGGACCGCACGCCGAATTTCGCGGTATCTCTGCGGGTAAAGAAACGGAGTATCAGCAAGCCGATCCAGAGTCGAACTGAATTCAGCGTTGAACTCGGCAGCCAGACCCGCTTGTTGCTGTTCGTACCATCGCTGCGCTTCGGCGACATCGCGTTCTGCAGCGCCACGGACATAAACGCTATAGCTCAAGGCAGCTGACGCTTTAGCCGCTCGCGAACGTCAGACCATGAGCTTTCGTCGCCAGGATTGATGTCCGCGTCCGCAATACGCGTGTCCAATAGCGACCGCTCGGCAGCTGTGATCGGAACATCTTCTTCAGCCATCGTTTGCCAGACGGCCTCGATGAACTCCAACCGCTCAGCGGGCGTAAGTTCTTTTACCTTCGAGATCAGCGTTGCATCAATCATGGTTAGAGAATAGCGCGATCGTACTGTTAACCCAACGCCTGAACTGACGTGAACGAATTGCTAGCCTGCTACTTCACGCCTCACCCAACGTTATCCGCAGCTAAACCCTACTAAACCGCAGCGCGCCGAGGCCGGTTCAGGCAACTCGCGCAACTTGAACGCGCTGGTCGCAATTTCCCATACGCCGCCACGTTACCGCGGGACAAATGGTTAAGGCGACTCATCGTCTATGACTTGGCCAACAACGCGCGGAAACTCTTTTCAGCTTCCGCGAGTCCTTCATCGGACAAAACCACCGATCTAGTCTTGGTCTTCGGGTTATCGATCAACCCGCGTTCGTGTAATCGATCGGTCGCGTCCCACGGGAAGCTTTTCCATGCCCGCCTACCGTCGTGCAACGTGAGGTACATCAACGCCAGCACGGCGGCGTCTATTTTTTCGTCATCTGGTTCCATGGTATGAAGATTACCGTAGCGGTGCAGCTCCGACGAAAACGGTAGCCGCCGTTACGTTCTGAAGCTCAAATGAAATAGCTGTCCAGAAACAAATGTGGCATTGCAAGACCTGACCCTACCGCCCCTGCAGCGACCTGTTATGCATTTTCCGCCGACCAAACTACGACGCCGATAGATTTGAACTTACTAACTGATAAGGCGCCACGCTCGTTCCT
>NZ_AYKH01000004.1 GCF_003788635.1 Salinisphaera orenii subsp. orenii MK-B5 | reverse complement strand
TTGCCATGGTCCACGTGACCAATCGTGCCGACGTTTACGTGCGGCTTGCTACGCTCGAATTTTGATTTGGACATTGCCTCGCCTTTCCGCCGTTGGGCCTGCGTATACCAACCGAAACGAAACGCAGCGCAGTCGCTCGCCGTCCCGGCTACCGAACGCGGGCGATGACACACCCGCCGAATATGGAGCCCATGACCGGACTTGAACCGGTGACCTCTTCCTTACCAAGGAAGTGCTCTACCGCTGAGCTACATGGGCCGCTGATTGTTCATCCCAGCAACGACGGGCGTCGCTGGAGCGGGCGACCGGAATCGAACCGGCATCATCAGCTTGGAAGGCTGAGGTTCTACCGTTGAACTACGCCCGCGCTTGCCACCTTCCAACTGCCTCGAGCCGCCGGGGCCGACCGACTTTTCGTCGAGCCGTCCACGCGGCCCTGTCTTGCCACGACCTACGGCGCGTCGACCGCCTGCGCCGATACAGCGACGCTCGCTCCCGTGATCGGTCGCGTAGCGCAGCCGGCTTCCGACTGCCTCGCGCGCTCGTCAAGCCGATTCGGCTCGACACGATCCCGGATCAACCGCCGTTGCCGACTTGCGTCCGTCGCCTGCAACGCTGTGAACTTGACTGGCGGAAATAGAGGATTAGTCGCGGCTTCGCCGCTCACCTCTCGGGCCGGTCGCGTTCCGCGATCGTTTTCGGTCGCTTCGCGCCCTCGTCGAACCTCTCGGTTCGAACCCTCCTCGGTCCGGCTTTGCGCTTGCCGCGACCACCAGTTGTTGCCAATTACCTCTATTGTTCAAGTGGTGGAGGGAGGAGGATTACTCGACGCTTCGCGTCTCGCCCTTCGGGCCGGTGTCGCTTCGCTCCACCGTTCTCGCGCTGCGCGCTCGTCGAACCTCTAACGGTTCGAACCCTCCTCGGTCCGGCCTTGCGCTTGCCGCGACCACCAGTTGTTGCTAATTACCTCTATTGTTCAAGTGGTGGAGGGAGGAGGATTCGAACCTCCGAAGGCTGAGCCGACAGATTTACAGT
This sequence comes from Salinisphaera orenii subsp. orenii MK-B5, assembly GCF_003788635.1. GTDB lineage: Bacteria > Pseudomonadota > Gammaproteobacteria > Nevskiales > Salinisphaeraceae > Salinisphaera > Salinisphaera orenii. The sequence continues at coordinate 128,231 of NZ_AYKH01000004.1, read as the reverse complement.
CTGTTCCCTTTGACCGCTTGGGTATCCCTCCACAATCGAGCCGCGCATTGTTGGCAATCGCGCGGGCGATGTCAACCGTTCTCTCACGGTATGCTGGCCGGGTCTTGCGGCCAGACGGGGAGCGAACGCCATGGACATCCGGCAACTGCAGTATCTCGTCGCGCTCGCCGAAGAGCGCCACTTCACGCGTGCGGCCGAACGCTGCCACGTCACCCAGCCCACGCTGTCGGGCCGCATCCGCCAGCTCGAGCAGGAACTCGGCGTGCCCATCGTCGAACGCGGTCAGCGCTATCACGACCTCACCTCGGAGGGACAGCGCGTGCTGCAGTGGGCCCAGGCCATCCTGCGCGACTGCAACGCCATGACCGAGGAGCTGACCGCACTCAAGGGCGGCCTGGCCGGCCGGCTGGCGCTGGGCGTCGTGCCCTCCGCGCTGCCGATGGTCGTGGCGCTCACCCAGGCCATGCGCCGGCGACACGCGGACGTGCGCTTCGCCGTGTACTCGCGCACCTCCGACGAGATCCTGCGCGAGGTCCAGGAGTTCCAGCTCGACGCCGGCATCACCTATCTCGACAACGAACCCGTGCGGCACATGACCACGCTCGATCTCTACGCGGAGCGGTATCGCCTGTTCGTGCCACACGACCACGCGCTGGCGGCGCGCACGAGCATCGGCTGGGCGGAGGCCGCGACCGAGACGTTCTGCCTGCTGACCCCGAACATGCAGAACCGCCGGATCATCAATCAGGCCTTCGAGGCCGCCGGCGTCCAGCCCGAGCCGCCGATCGAGACCGACTCGATCATCAACGTCTGGGCCCACATCAAGTTCGCCGGGCTGTCGAGCATCCTGCCCGAGTACTTCAACGAACTGCTCGCCCCGGACACGGCGATACGCAGCATACCGCTGGAACACTCGGGCCCCGCGCACCGGGTCGGCCTGATCACGCTCGAACGCGATCCGCTGTCGCCGCTGGTCTCGGCGCTGTTCGACACCTGCCGCGACCGGCGCTTCTTTCCGCTCGATATCGAGGCCACCAACCGCTGAGCGGCCGAGAGGGACGCTGATCGGCGATGGCAGCGGCGGTCGGCCGTTGACCCGGGCGAGCGTTCGGGACGCGACCCATCGCGGCGACACGACGCATATGCGGCCGCCCACCTCGACGGCCGGGACAACCGTTATCCCGGCCGCCCTCGGCGATCGCGCGGAAACCGACAGTGCCGAGGCCTGTCGCGCGGACGGCGGCGATCGCTCGCCGACGAAGCAGGCGTCGCCGCGGCCGGAGGCGAGATCGCCGCGCCGTCTATACGGGCTGACCGGCCTCGTCCTGCAGCTGGGTCGCGGCCCACAGCACGAGCGGGTGCAGCCCTTCGCCGCCGGCACCGGCGTAGTTGATCAGCTGGGTCCGCATGCGGGGTTCCCAGAACTTGCGGATGTGCCCGCGCACGCCCTCCTTCGCCCGATCCTCGGGATAGGCGCTGAAATACTGGGCGATCTGATTCGCCTGTCGCACCATTTTCTCGTCGTCCATGACCTACTCCCGCGTCGCGGACCGGCCGGCCCGCAACATGCCGGCCGGCCCTGCGTGGCATTCCTGCGTCATTCCGCCGGCTCCCAGTCGTCGTCGCTGGCCTCCTCGACGCTGGCGGCGACCGTATCCGGCGCACGCACCGACTGGTTGCCCTCGATGCGCTGCATCTGATCGCGCGTGTCCATGTAACGGCGCTGCCACTCGGACAGCGTGTTGCACGGCCGCACCTCGACGGCGGTGACCTTGTACTCGGGGCATTCCGTGGCCCAGTCGGAGTATTCGGTGGTGATCACGTTCGCGGCCGTCTCCGGGAAATGGAAGGTCGTATAGACCACGCCCGGCGTCATGCGCTCGCTGACCTTCGCCCGCAGGGTCGTCTCGCCCATGCGCGAGGCCACGGCCACGAGTGTGCCGTCCTTGATGCCGCGCACCTCGGCGTCCGAGGGATGCAGCTCCAGCCAGTCCTCGGCGTGCCACAGGCGATTGGCCGTGCGCCGGGTCTGGGCGCCGACGTTGTACTGCGACAAGATGCGCCCGGTCGTGAGCAGCAGCGGGAACCGGCGATTGGCCCGCTCGTCCGTGGGCACGAACGGGGTGAGCATGAACTTGCCCTTGCCGCGCACGAAGTTGTCGACGTGCATGACGGGCGTGCCTTCCGGATGCTCGTCGTTGCAGGGCCACTGCACGCTGCCGAGGGCGTCGATCTTGTCGAAGCTCACGCCGCGGAACGTCGGCGTGGTGCGCGCGATCTCGTCCATGATCTCGGACGGATGGCCGTAGTTCATCGGATAACCGAGCGCCTGCGCCAGCATCTGGGTGACCTCCCAGTCGGCGTAGCCACCGGGCGCCGTGCGGATCTTGCGCACCCGATTGATGCGGCGCTCGGCGTTGGTGAAGGTGCCGTCCTTCTCCAGGAAGGTCGAGCCCGGCAGGAAGACATGAGCGTAGCTGGCCGTCTCGTTCAGGAAGATGTCCTGAATGATCACGCACTCCATGGCCGCCAGCCCGGCGGCGATGTGCTTGATGTTGGGGTCGGACTGGAGGATGTCCTCGCCCTGGACGTACAGCGCCTTGAAGGTGCCGCCGGTGGCCGCGTCGATCATGTTGGGGATGCGCAGGCCCGGCTCGTCGTCGAGCTTGACGCCCCACTCGGCCTCGTAGATGTCGCGCACGCCCTGGTCCGAGATATGGCGATAGCCCGGCAGCTCGTGCGGGAACGAGCCCATGTCGCAGGAGCCCTGGACGTTGTTCTGGCCGCGCAGCGGGTTCACGCCCACGCCCGGCCGGCCGATGTTGCCGGTCGCCATGGCGATGTTGGCCATGCCCATGACCATGGTCGAGCCCTGGCTGTGCTCGGTCACGCCCAGGCCGTAGTAGATGGCCGCATTGCCGCCGGTCGCGTACAGCCGCGCGGCCTCGCGCAGCGCGTCGGCGGGCACGCCGGTGTACTGCGCCGTGTGCTCGGGGCTGTTCTCCTCGCGCAGGATGAACTCGCGCCAGGCGTCGTATTCCTCGACGTCGCAGCGCTGCTCGACGAAGGCGCGGTTCTCCAGCCCTTCGGCGAGCACGGTGTGCGCCAGCGCGTTGACCAGGGCCACGTTCGTGCCCGGCTGCAGCTGCAGGTGATGCTCGGCCGCGACGTGCGGCGAGCGCACCAGATCGATCGCCCGCGGGTCGACCACGATCAGGCGCGCGCCCTCGCGCAGCCGTTTCTTCATCTGCGAGGCGAACACCGGGTGAGCGTCGGTCGGATTCGCGCCGATGACCAGGATGACGTCGGACTTCTCGACCGAGTCGAAATCCTGGGTGCCGGCCGAGGTGCCGAACGTCGAGTTCAGCCCGTAGCCGGTCGGCGAGTGGCACACGCGGGCACAGGTATCGACGTTGTTGGTGCCGAACACCGCCCGCGCCATCTTCTGGACCAGATAGGTCTCTTCGTTGGTGCAGCGCGACGACGTGATCGCACCCAGCGCGGTGCTCCCGTGCTTGTCGCGGATACCGTTGATGCGCTCGACCGCGAAGCTCATCGCCTCGTCCCAGCTCACCTCGCGCCACGGGTCGGTGATCTTGTCGCGCACCATCGGCTTGGTGATGCGGTCCGGATGGTTGGTGTAGCCCCAGGCGAAGCGCCCCTTGACGCAGGAGTGGCCGTGGTTGGCCTTGCCCTCCTTGGCCGGGACCATGCGCACGACCTCGTCGCCCTTGAGCTCGGCGTTGAACGAACAGCCCACGCCGCAGTACGCGCAGGTGGTGGTGACCGAACGCTCTGGCATCCCCTGTTCAATGACGTTCTTCTCCACCAGCGCTTCCGTCGGACAGGCCTGAACACAGGCGCCGCAGGACACGCACTCGGAGTTGAGGAAATCGTCGCTGTCGGTGCCGGCGCTGATCATCGATGCGAAACCGCGCCCGTCGACCGTCAGTGCGAACGTACCCTGGACCTCGTCGCAGGCGCGCACGCAGCGCGAGCACACGATGCAGCGCGACGAATCGAAATCGAAGTACGGATTGGAATCGTCGATCACCGCGTCCTGGTGATTGCGGCCGTCCTTGTCGTAGCGCACCTCGCGCACGTCCAGATCGCGCGCCAGACGCAGCAGCTCGTCGTCGCCGACATCACCGGTCTCGACCTTGCTCGCACCCGGGTGATCGGACAGATACAGCTCGATCACGCCGCGCCGCAGCTGGTTGAGCTTGTCGCTGACCGTGCGGACTTCCATGCCCTCGGCGACCTCGGTGGTGCAGGAGGCCGGATAGCCGCGCTTGCCCTCGATCTCGACCAGGCACAGACGGCAGGAGCCGAAGGGCTCGACGTTGTCGGACGCACAGAGCTTGGGCACGTCGATACCGGATTCGATCGCCGCGCGCATGACGGACGTGCCCTCGGGCACCGTCACCGACCGGCCGTCGATCTCCAGCATGACCTGGGTGTCCGACTCGCGCCGGGGCGTGCCGTAATTGATGGGGTTGACGGATGCCATGACGACCTCCTCTTGTTATGTGGCCCAGCGCGCGGCGCTAGGCGGTCTCGGCGGGCTCGGCCACGCCGAAATCCTGGGGAAAATGGTTGAGCGCGGACAGCACGGGATAGGGCGCCATGCCGCCGTGGGCGCACAGCGACCCGTTGATCATGGTGTCGCAGAGCTCGCGCAGCAGCGTGATGTCGGCGTCGGTGTCGCGCGCCTCGATGATGCGGTCGATGACCTCCTGCGCCCGCACCGATCCCACGCGACAGGGCGTGCACTTGCCGCAGGACTCGATGTCGCAGAACTCCATGGCGAAGCGCGCCTGCTGCGCCATGTCCACCGTGTCGTCGAAGACCACGACGCCGCCGTGGCCGATCATCGCGTTCTTCTCGGCCAGCTCCTCGTAGCCCAGCGGCGTATCGAAATGCGATGCCGGCACATAGGCGCCCAGCGGCCCGCCGATCTGGGCGGTGCGCACCGGCCGGCCCGAAACCGAGCCGCCGCCGATGTCGTTGATCAGGTGATCGAGCGTGACGCCGAAGGGCATCTCGTAGAGCCCGGGCCGGGCGACATTGCCGCACAGCTGGATCGTGAGCGTCCCGCGCGACTTGTTGATGCCGAAATCATGATAGCTGGCCGCGCCCTGGGCCATGATGGCGGGCACCGTCGACAGCGAAATCACGTTGTTGATGACCGTGGGCCGGCCCATGAAACCCTGGATCGCCGGCAGCGGCGGCTTGAACCGGACCAGCCCGCGCTTGCCCTCCAGGGATTCCAGCAGCGAGGTCTCCTCGCCGCAGATGTAGGCGCCGGCGCCCACGCGGACCTCGATGTCGAAGGCCTTGCCGGAACCGAGCACGTCGGCGCCGAGCATGCCCTGCTCGCGGGCGACCTCGATCGCGCGCTCGAGCGCCCGCTCGGCGTCCGGATACTCCGAACGCAGATAGATGTAGCCGTGTTCGGCGCCGACCGCGACCCCGGCGATGGCCATGCCCTCGAGCAGCGTGAACGGATCGCCTTCCATGATCATGCGATCGGCGAAGGTGCCCGAGTCGCCCTCATCCGCGTTGCAGATGATGTATTTGGGCGTCGCGGGCTGGTCGTGCACCGTCTGCCACTTGATGCCGGTGGGAAAGCCCGCCCCGCCGCGGCCGCGCAGTCCGGATTCCTTGACCGCGTCGACGATCGCCTGGCCGCTGTTCTCCAGCGCGGCCCGCAGGCCGGCGGAACCGCCGTGGGCGACATACGCCTCCCAGTCCGTGGGCGCGATCACGCCGCAGCGGGCGAAGGTCAGCCGGCACTGGCCCTGATCGCGCAGCAGCGTGTCGATGTCGCCCACGTAGCGCGGGTGGCTTTCGAAGTCGCCGGACTCGATGGCGGCCAGCAGATCCGGCACCTCGGCGGCCTCGACCGGCCCGAAGCCGATGCGTGCGCCGTCGTGCTCGATCTCGATCAGGGGTTCGAGCCAGTAGAAACCGCGCGAGCCGGTGCGCACCACGGCGTCGGCGCCGGCGTGCCGGGCGAGCGCATCGGCGGTCTCGTTCGCACCGATGGAGACCGCGGCGCTGTCGCAGGAGATGTAGTACTTCATGACGGCGCCCCCGCGCGGCCGCCGGCCGCGAACAGCGCGCTGACCCGCTCCACGTTCATCCGGCCGATGGTGCGGCCGTCGAGCTGGACAGAGGGCGCACAGGCGCAGTTGCCCAGACAGTAGACCGCCTCGAGATCGATGTCGGCGTCACCGCTGTCGGCCGCGGTCCGGGCGGCCGCCCAGACGTCGCGACCGCCCACGGCCTGGCAGGCCTCGGCGCGACAGACCTTCAGACTGTGCGAACGCGGCGGCTCGCGGTGAAAATCGTGATAGAACGTGACCACGCCATAGACCTCGGCGCGGGACAGATTCAGGGCCTGCGCGATCTCGCCGATCGCGGCATCGGGCACGTAGCCGAAATGGGCCTGCACGTCGTGCAGAATCGGCAGCACCGGCCCTTCCTCCGCCGCGTGACGCGCGCAGATCTCGGCTACCGCCGAATCCGCTTCGCCATTACTCCTCGCCATGTTCTCGACCTTCTGGACTGTCGTTATTTCCGTGTTCCACTCGGGCACGAGGCGGTAACACGCCATACCACAGAAATACACCTGTTCCAGAAGCTGTCAAATTGCCGCCGCCGATGACGCCATCGGCGCGCTCTATGGTGCAGTGCAGCGGCCCTTGTGCTGCCAATCGCGCCGGCCTGGTGGCGAGCGCTAGTCTGCGCCGGCCGGGCCCATCACCGCAGGCTTCGCGGATGCGAGCCGGACGCATCGGGCGCGCCGGTACGGCGCCGGTAAGGCGGCGGGAGATTGAAACCGATGGAGCCGGCGACCGGAATCGAACCGATGACCTGCTGTTTACAAGACAGCTGCTCTACCAACTGAGCTACGCCGGCATGGGCGGGGCCGGGGCGCGCCCCGGCGGCGGTCATTCTGACGCCTGGACGAGGCCGTGACCACCCCGGCCGACGCGCTCGGCGTGCACGGCCAGCCCCTCGAGCACGAGGTGCGGCGCGATCTGCCAGACGTGGCTGAGCCGCGCGGCCACCAGCGGCGCCTCGCCGCCGGTCAGCAGCAGGCGGGCCGGGGCGAGATCGACGGCCGCGGCATCCAGCAGCGCCAGCGCGCTGCGCAGTGTGCCCGCGGCGATCGCGCTGTCGGTGTCCCGCGCCAGCCAGGCGTGCTCGTCGGGCATGTGCGTGGGGCGCAGCTGGGTCGCCGCACGCAGGGCCGAGCGCATGCTGGACACGCCGGGGGTGATCAACCCGCCGCCGTGGCGGCCGTCCGCGCCGATCCAGTCGAGCGTGAGCGCGGTGCCGACGTCGGCGACCAGCACCGCGCCCTCGCCCCGAGCCTGGGCGGCGATGCAGGCCATCCAGCGGTCCACGCCCAGCTGCTGCGGATCGGCATAACCGTTGACCAGCGCCCCCGAGCGCGCGGCACTGACGACCCGGTGCAGCGCGATCCCGCAGTGCGCCGCATGCGCGGCCAGCACGTCGGCCGCGCTGTCGTGCGCGACGCTGGCGGCGTAGATCGCCTCGACCCCGGCGCGCGGCAGCTGGCCGGTCCAGTCCGCGAGCTCGCCGCGCCAGACCGCGCCGGTATCGGCGAGCACGCCCTCGCGCGCCAGCCCCCACTTCACGCGGGTGTTGCCGATGTCGACCAGCAGGTTCATGCGCCGAGCCGCAGGCTGACATCGCCCGAATAGACGGGCCGCGTCCGCCCGCCGATCTCGACCTGCAGCGCGCCGTCGGGGCCGATGCCGCGGGCGATGCCCACCTGCTCGCCGTCGCCCTCGATCACGCGCACCGGCGCATCGCGAGCGACATCGAAGACCGGCCAGCGGGCCTGGAACGGCTCGAAACCCTGCGACTGAAAGCCGTCCAGCGCCCGCAGCACGCCGCCCAGCACCACGCCGGCCACCGCGTTGCGCGAGCCGAGACGGTCCATGTGATCGGCCAGGCGCGTCCAGGGCTGGTCGATGTCGACCGTCTGCATGGTCAGATTCAGGCCGATGCCGACGATCACGCGGGCGCCGCCGCCGATCTCGCCGCGATGCTCGATGAGGATGCCGCCGAGCTTGCGTCCGCCCGCCCAGAGATCGTTCGGCCACTTCAGGCCGATGTCGCGCGCCCCGAATGCGGTGAGCGCATCGGCGAGCGCCACCCCCACCGCCAGACTGAGCGCGCCGATCGGCGCCCGCGGCGCGCCCAGGGGCGCCGACACCGACAGATACAGATTCGCCCCGAACGGCGACACCCAGCCGCGCGCGCCGCGACCGCGGCCGGCGGACTGATACTCGGCGAGCAGCGCCGCGGTTCCGGTCACCGGCGTCCGGGCGAGCTCGGCGTTGGTGGAATCGAGACGCTCGCGGACGTCGATCGTGTCCACGAGCACGCCGACGTCGGCCGGCAGCGCGGCGCGAATGGCGGCGCTGTCCAGCAACTCCAGCGGCGCGGCCAGCCGATAGCCGCGTCCGGCCACCGAGAACACGTCGAGTCCGCGCGCACGCAGGTCCGCCACCCGGGCCGAGACCGCGGCCCGCGACACGCCCAGCGCTTCGGCGAGCGCGGGCCCCCGGTGCCAGCCGCCGTCGGCCAGCAGGCCCGCGAGCGTGGGCGCCTCGGTCACGGCTTGCGCCACATCACACGCGTGAACCGGTGCTCCCGGCCGGCGCGCATGCGCTGGACGTTGGCCCGGTGGGTCCAGATGATGAGCACCGTCATCGCGATCGCGAAGAGCTTGGCGGCGGCCAGCGCGCCGGGCGCGACGATCACCGCCAGCGCGATCCCGGCCATGCCGATCATGGTCGAAAAGCCGACGTAGCCGGTGGTCGTCAGCGCCGCGACCCAGACCGCGAAGCCCACCAGCAGCGCCATCGGCATCAGCGCCAGCAGCACGCCGATCAGCGTGGCCGCGCCCTTGCCGCCGCGAAAGCCGAAGAACACGGGATAGACGTGGCCGATGACCGCGGCCGCGCCGCAGGTCAGCGCCCCGCTACGATCGAGGCCGAACAGCGCGGGCAGCGCGAGTGCGGCGAGCAGCCCCTTGACCAGGTCGAAGACCAGCACCGCCGCCCCGAAGGCGCGACCGCCGGTGCGCAGGGCATTGGTCGCGCCCGCGTTGCCGCTGCCGGCAGCGCGCACGTCCACGGCGCCGAAAAAGCGGGCGAGCAACAGGCTGCCCGACAGCGAGCCGAGCAGATAGGCGGCCGCCACGGCCAGACACAGCACGAGCGCGTTCATCCCCTACCCCAGATTGGTATTCTGCGATACGTCCATCTTCTCGCCCGGCGTGCGACGCCCGTACAACCGGGTGATCTCGCGAGCATAGCAGCGCGCGACCCGGCGTCGCCGGATCTTGCCGGTCGCGGTGACCAGCCCGTTGTGCTCGCTCCAGCGGTCGGTGGTGATCGCCACGCGCCGGATCTGCGCATGGGTCGGGTAGCCGGCGAGCAGCACGGCGAAGCGCTCGATGAAGAAATTCTCCAGCCGCGCGCTGATCAGACTCGCCGGCGCCGCCGGGTCCAGCGACAGGCGCTGCATCACCGGTGTCAGCGTCTCGGCCGAACAGCTCACGACCGCCGCCAGCACCGGCCGGGCCTCGCCGACCACCACCGCGCGCTCGACCAGCTCGTCCAGCTGCAGCGTCTCCTCGATCGGCTCCGGCGAGGCCTTCTCGCCGGTGGTCATCACCACGATCTCCTTCATGCGTCCGGTGAGATAGAGCCGCTGCTTGTCCAGCCGGCTGACCTTGTCGCCGGTGTGCAGCCAGCCGCCGGCCGACAGCGACGTGTCGCTGACTGCCGGCCGGTTCCAGTAGCCCTGCATCACCCCCGGGCCGCGCACGAGCAGTTCGTTGTCCGGGCCGATCTTGGTCTCGATGCCGTCGAGCACCCGACCGACGCTGTCCAGCTGGTTGTCGTCGATGCGGTTCACGCTGACCACCGGGCCGGCCTCGGTCAGGCCGTAGCCCTGCAGCACCGGCAGACCGAGGCCGACCAGCGTGCGCGCGACCGGGTACGGCAGCGCCGCCGCGCCCGAGATCGCGACCTCCATCTGGCCGCCGAACCGGCGCAGACACGGCCGCGCCACGAAGTAGCGCAGCAGCGGCCAGAGCAGGTGCCGCGCGCGCCGGCGGCTGCGCCCCTGCTGGCGCTCGAACACGGACTGGCCGGTGGCGATCGTCAGGCGCACCAGCCGCTGCATGAAGCGCGGCTGGCGCGCGATCCAGCGGTTGAGCTCCACATAGAAGCGCTCGTAGATCCGCGGCACGCCCACCAGCGTGGTGATCGGCGCCCGCGCCAGCGTCAGCCCGAGAAACCGCGGATGGCGGCAGAAGGTGATCACCGCGCCCACGATCATCGCGCGATAGGCGTTGACCACGCGTTCGTAGCTGTGCGGCAGCGGCACATAGGACAGCGCGTGCTCGTCGTCGATCGCCGGCAGCGCATCCGCGGTGGCGTGGGCGTTGGACAGCAGATTGGCGTGGGTAAGCATCGCGCCGCGGGCCCGCCCGGCCGAGCCCGAGGTGTAGATGAGGCTGGCCAGGGCACCGGCTTCGGCGCGATCCGGCGGCGCCGCATCCCGATGCGCGGCCAGCGCGGCGTCCGCACTGGCGATGCGCGTGTTCTCGGGCGGCTCCCCCGAGAAGATCAGCGCCCGCTCCAGGTCGGGGCAGTCGTCGGCCGCCAGAATGCGCTCCGCCCAGCGCGCCTTGACCGCGACCAGCAGCCGCGCGCCGCTGTCGGCGATGAGATGGGCGTTGCTGGCCGGCGTGTCGTTGCAGAACAGCCCCACCGTGATCGCGCCCAGCGACATCACCGCCTGATCCACGCACAGCCATTCCGGACTGTTGCGCAGCATGATCGCGACCCGGTCGCCGCGGCCGATGCCGGCTTCGTCGAGTACCGCGCGCCAGGCCGCCACGCGGTCCGCGGCCTGGGCCCAGGTCAGCTCGACCCAGGCGTGGCGGCGCGGCGAATAGAACCGATAGGCCAGCGCATCCGGACTGCGGGCCACGCGCGCGGCGAACAGTCCGCAGAGCGTGTCGGCCGCCTCGGGCGCGATCCAGTGTTCAGGACGCGTCGTGGCCATGGCTCAACCAGCGGCGGCGCCGGGCGTGGGCGGCAGCGTCCGCGCTGTCGTCGATGGTCAGATGCCACTCGGGTGCGGCGGCCGCGGCGAGCGTGACCGTGCGCTCCAGCAGTTCGTCGCCGCGCAGCAGATGGACGGCGACCCGGGCGCCGGCGGGATGGCGTGCCAGACGCCCGCCCAGACCGTCGTCGACGGCCAGCCCGTCGAAGGCGATCAACCGGTCGCCCGCCGCCAGACCCGCGGCCCGCGCCGGCGTGCCGTCGTACACGTGCATGACCCGCGGCAGCTCGCCGGCGGCCAGCCGCAGGCCCAGCCGGCCGAGCAGCGCCGCCTCGTCGTCGCCGGCCGGCGCGCAGGTCGCGCGCACGCCGAAAGCGGCCAGACGTTCGGCCCAGGGGGCATCCGCGGTGGTGTTCAGGTGATGATCAAAGAACGCCGCCAGCTCCAGACCGCTGACGCGGCCAGCGATCTCCGCCAGCCCGTTCTCCGGCATCGGCGTGTGATGCCGGCCGTATTCGCTCCAGGCGCGGCGCATGACGTCGTCGAGGCTCGCCCGCTCGTCGGTGTCCAGGCGCAGCATCAGATCCAGCGCCAGTGCGAACTGGGCGCCCTTGCCGTAATAGCTGACCACCGCGTTCGGGGTGTTCTCGTCCGGGCGGTAGAACTTCAGCCAGGCGTCGAAGCTGGACTGGGCCAGGCTCTGGCGATGCCGACCCGGCGTGCGCTCGATCCGCGTGGCCAGGCGCGCGAGACGATCGAGATAGGCCTGCTCGTCGATCAGCCCGGCGCGCACCAGGGCCAGATCGTCGTAATACGACGTCACGCCCTCGTAGGCCCACAGATCGCGGAAGTGCGCCTCCTCGGAGAGATCGCTCTCCGCCACCGCGGCCGGCCGGATCCGCTTGACGTTCCAGAGGTGGAAGTATTCGTGGCTGCACAGGCCCAGCAGGGTCTCGTAGGCGGCACTGCGTTCGGCCGCGCCGTCCGCCGGGCCGAGCGCGGCCGGCAGCGCGTCGCGGGCCACCTGGAGCACGCTCGATTCGCGATGCTCGAGCCCGCCGTAGCCGCGGGCCACGATCTGGGCGAGGAACAGATACTGCGTCGCCGGCAGTTCGCCGAAGACCGCGGCCTGGGCCTCGCAGACCGCGGCCAGATCGGCGGCCAGACGCCGCGTGTCGGCGTCGTGACGCCCGAGCAGAACGAAAGCGTGTGGCACGTCGCGCACCGTGAACGGCACGTGCTCGATCGCCGCCCCCATGGCCACGGGCTGATCGATGAGGTCCCAGTAGCTGTCCGCGTGGTAGGTGCCGAAGCCGCGCGCATCCACCGAGTCCGCGGCGAGCGTGGTGGCGAGCTGCCAGCCGTCGATGCCCGTCGGCGGCGCCAGCGTTACCCGGCAGGGCGCGTTGGCCAGCGCCTCCGGCCGGATCGCCAGCGACGTGAAATTGAAGAAACCGCGGCGGTCGTCGAGATAGGCCGCGCGCACGGAGGCATCCCGTGCATGAAACTCGCAGACGAGAACCAGCTCGGCCGTCGTCGGCAGGCATTCCCAGGACGCGCGCGTGACCGCGGTCAGCGGCACGGCCTCGCCCTCGCAGTACGCGGCGATCGACAGCAGGTGCCGGGCGAAATCACGGATCACGTAACTGCCGGGGATCCAGGTCGGCAGATTCAGGCGCAGCGGCCGGCCGGGCCGCACGCGCGCCCGCATCTCGACGCGATAGCGATGCGCGGGCGCATCGACCGGCGTCACGGTGTACTCCAGCATGCTCATGCCTGTGCCTGTCTCGCCAGCTCCCCGTGAAGGCGGCGCAAGTCTACGCGCTCGATTGGCCGCTGCCCATGACCGTGTTCAGTCGCAGCCACAGCGGCCGATAGCCTGATACGAGTCGAAGTGTACGCCAGCCGCCCCAGGGCGACGCAGCACGGGGGAGACCGACCGAGGTGACACGCCGCCAACCACCAGCCGGTGCCCGGCGCCAGCGCGGCGCCATCCTGATCATGACCGCGGCCTTCATCGTCGCGGCCGTGGCGTTACTGGCCCTGGCGATCGATACCGGCCGGCTTTATGCGGCGCAGGCCCGGCTGCAGTCGGCGGCGAATCTGGCGGCGCTCGACGCCGCACGCGCAGCCAGCGAATGCCGGAACGATCTGAGCGACGGCTCGCCGGACGACGCCGCCCTCGCAAGCGTCGCGCAGAATTTCGCCGGCCGCGACGAGGACAGCCGCCCCGCGCTGGCGAGGCTCGACACCGGCCGCATCGACGCACGCGACGGCCTGTACGCCTTCGACGACGCGACCGGCGTCGACGACAAGCCGAACGGCGTGCGGCTGACGCTCACCGACCGCAACTTCCAGCCGCTGTTCGCCCTGTTCAACGACGAGGAGACGACGCTGTCGGCATCGGCCGGAGCGCGCAGCCTGCCCACGGCCGGGCTGCAACTCGGCACCACGCTCGCCAGCGTCGAGCCCGAACTGCTGTCCGCGCTGCTGGGCACCGACGTCGACGTCGCCAGCCTCGGCGATCTGGCCGAAGTGAGCGTCACCCTGGCCGACCTGCTCGGCGTGGATGCGTCCGCGGTGACGCGCGAGGACGTCGCCCGGGTGACCGTCGGCGAAGCGCTGGACAACGTGTCCGACCAGATCAACACGCTCTCGCGAAGCGTGGTCGGCACCGTGCAGAGCGTACTCGGCGACCAGCCGCTTTCCGAGATTCTCGACCTCGCCGGCCCGGTCGGCGGCGAGGCCTCGATCGCGCTCGGCAGCATCGTCAACGCCGCGGCCCAGCTGGTCGCCGCGGACCGCGAGTCGGCCGTCGATCTTCCTCTGGACCTGGACAGTCTACCGACGGGCCTCGGCGGCGTCAGCGTGGACCTGCGCCTGCTCGAGCCCGCCTCTCTCGCCATCGGCCCCGCGGGCACGAATGCCGACGGCGATTACTACACCACCGTGTATTCGTCACAAGTATCCCTGGGGTTGCGACTCGACCTGAATCTGGAGCTCGGCGGCCTGGCGGAAGTGGCGCGCGTGACCCTGCCCGTGGCGATTCAGGTCGCTCAGGGCCGGGCCGACCTCGAGCGCATCGACTGCCCGTCGCGAGACGACCGCCGTTATCGGGTCGCCACCCGCGCATCGACGGCACCGGCCGCCGCCGCCATCGGCACGGTCAACGAGGACGGCAGCATCAACACCGACGCGCGCGCGGCCGTGCGCGTACTGGGCACCTCGGTGGCCGAAGTATTCAACTACAACGATGCGCAATCCACCCTCCCCGAACCGGACGACTACACCCCGGTGTTCGACGACATCCAGGACCTCGACGATCTGCCCCGCACCATCGAGGCCGACCAGGAACTGCGCACCGCCGACATCGCCTCACTGCTGGGCAACATCAACCTCGACTTCGAGCTCCTGCAGAACAACAGCGGCGGATGGCTAGGAAGCATCCTCGATGGCTTGGGCGATCTACTCTCCGAATTGACGCGGCCATTGCTGCGCGGCGCCTTGAACGGCATCACCGACCTGCTTCAAACGCTAACCGAAACCGCCCTGGGCCCGATCCTGGACCCAATTCTCGACCAGCTCGGCATCAGCCTGGCCACGCCGACACTGACACTCACCGGCCTCGAACCGGCTCAGCCGGAGCTGTTCTGTACCTCCGCCGACGCATGCGGCTTCGAAAACACGTCCGAGAGCACATCGCAGAGGTAACCAGGAAAGGAATTGGACAATGGCAAACAGCTGCCCAACCCGTGATCCATATCGACCACCTTCATCGCATATCTTTCGAGATAGCACGCGCTTCGTTCATGAGCACAATTCCACTCGTCCGCACCCGGCGATCCGGCGTGTTCCTATAACAGAACAATCCGAACATAAAATGCTTTATTCGCGGCGCAGAGGCATCGTTATAGGAATTTCTAAGTGAGCGCTATACCTAGCAGCAGCCGTATACTTGGCGTTATGCGATTGATGAGGAATTGAAGTGCATATTTGGTCTCCCAGGCAGCATCTAGTTGACAATTTGATTGACCTTGTGGGCATCAAGGCCGGATTAACGCTTTCAGAAAGCAAAGCACTTGGTCTCCTCAACGACTTGTCAGAGGGCTGGTGGGAAGGGAACAAGGAAGAGCTCATCAGAATAGATATGTTAGATTTTGAGGAAGCTTTTATTCATTTGATGTACAAGGTTGGCTATTTGCAGAACGAGAGAGATCTTTCGGGTGTTGTCATTGATTTTGTGGAGAACAATCTGTCGCGTTTTGGTGTAGATGCTCATGATGTGATGAAGAAGGTCGAAGTTTGCTCATTGATTCAACACCATCTCGCGGAGAACGCCTTGTATAAGCGAGAAATGCCGGAAGAATACTCCTCCATACCTGAGTTCGGCGGCCTTATTAGAGACTACAAAGATAGGTATGTTTTCCATAATGAAATGCCTGAATCGGTCGATTGGAATGGATCTGTACCTCTAGACGCACTGTTTGAATCTGAAGAAATCCCTGATTCAGAAGATTCCGGCTGCTACTTTGATCAACGATATATTGACTATTTGTCACGCCAGATAGCGGAGGTTGGTGAAATTCATTGGCGACAATTTGAGTACCTTACAGGGGAATACTTCCGCAAAAACGGCTACGAAGTGGAAGTGACGCAAGGGCGTGGCGATGGTGGGATTGATGTAATAGTGAAGAAAAACGATCCGATTTCTGGGCCGCAAATGATTTTGGTTCAGTGCAAGCAATATTCTGAGCAGAATCCGGTGCAAGTTGATTCCGTTCGGGCGTTCTGGGCAACAGTGGATGATGCCGGGGCAACAAAAGGCATCGTAGCCACAACCAGTCGTCTAACAAATGGAGCGCAAGAATACTGTAAGGCAAAACTATATCGGATGGATTCGGCAGAAAAGTCCAAGATTGAGTCATGGGTTCACTCGATGAGCACTTCGCATAACAATGCATTCCAGCGGACAAGCCGCTGAATGCGACGTTAGGCGAAAGTAAATGAAACCAGAGTTTATAAACGGGATCTTTGCTGTTTCCGGAGCCATCGCGGGAGCAATTTTATCGGGCATCTTCGGTTGGCTGATCAGTCGAAGAAACGACCCTCGCTCTGAATTGAGCATTTTCTCAAGCCGCACCGCCCGGCTGATCGAAGTCGACTCGTCCATTTCCGAAATAGTCGAAATCCGAGTTCACGGTCGAGTGCTACCGACGGTTTATACGTCTGATATACGTATAGTTAATACTGGTACAGAGCCGCTCTATGAAGGGCAAATCGACGTTTCTATTGTAGGCGATGAAGCGCGAATCTTAGCCGTGGATGTGGTAGAAACGGCCCCAGGCGCTGATAGAGCGCTTAATACAATGATAGTCGATCAAAATCAGTCGCTTAAACTCACTTTCGAGTACATTAATCCGAGTGAAGAATTCGTTGTCCGTGCGCTGCTTAGCAGCCGGCCGAACCAATTGCTGCCCGAATTTAGACAGCCTGGGGTAGTGACCAAAATCAGAACAGACGCGGAACTTATACCTGGCGTACTCGGGCGGCTGATGTTCGAATCAATCAGGAGCAATTGGTTGCTGGATCTTTATTTTAGAGCTTTGATGAAGCCTTATAGGCGTTACCTAGAAGAAGTATCGGATAAAGGCAAATAGCCTAACGATAAGCTGCAGTTGACCGCCCAAAGCGCTGCCGCGCTTTGGGTTCCCTCCGCAACCTTCGGCTGCTCCGGCGGCAACTGAGCTCAGGCGTTAGCTCCGACGGTGAGATCTCTTACAAACGGGCACGTTCGCGTACACCCCAAGGAGGCACTGATGCATGGACTGTCCCATGTAGTAGTAGAAAACTTCAGATCATGCCGGAGCGTAGAGATCCAGCTCGGCGCCTGCACGCCTTTGGTGGGCTACAACAACGGTGGCAAATCGAACATTCTTGACGCTTTAAGCTGGTTCGTTACACCGCGCTCTCTTCCGGAATCAGCGTTCAACAATCCAAGCGATCCCGTCGCCGTGACTGCACGGCTGGAGGGCCTGGATTCCGGGGTGCTCGACCAGTTAGAGAAGAGGCACCGCAGTAAGATCGAGCCCCATATTGCGGGCGGCACATTATACCTGCGCAGAGTTCAAGCAGAGCCTTCGCTTTCAGTCAGCCGAATTAAATTGCAGGTACCAGAAGAGATCGATCCGGATGGAGCCATAACAAAGTGGAAGGATAATCCAAGCGGGATACCAGATGCGCTGAAGAGGTTGTTTCCAGAGCCAATTGTGATTGGAGCGATGGAAGATGCAGCCGAAGACGCGAGCAAAGCCAAATCGACATCGACAATTGGGAAACTACTAAAGGAATTCACTGGCCCAACCGAGCAGGCTCATGGTGTAGAGATTGCCAGAGCTTTGGAGCCAGTCAAGAATCGGCTAGCCGCCGAGGGGGGCGACAAGGCCGAAGAGCTTGCGCGATTCGACCGTGATGCGACTCGCGCGCTTGGTGCTTTCTTTCCTGGCATTGACCTACACGTCGACATACCCGTACCCACAGTATCGGAGCTGTTCGCGAAGGGGACGATCCGGGTACGGGAGAGAGGCTGGGAGGGGACGCGTGATTTCGGTGACCTAGGCCACGGTGCGCAGCGCAGCATCCAGATGGCGCTCGTTCGATATCTTTCAGAACTAAAGACACGCGAGGGCGGGTCGGGACAACGTCGCCTGCTTCTCCTTGAGGAACCAGAACTCTACCTCCATCCACAGGCAACTCTGCAACTTAATAGAGCGCTGAAGGATCTATCGGTAAATGGATATCAAGTTGTGTACGCCACGCATTCGCCGTTGATGATTGGTCGTCAAGACATTCCTGAGACGCACATCGTTCGCAAAGGCGCCGGTCTTACGACGCACGTTATGCCGACCGCGCGGGAGGCGTTGCAGAAGAGGGTCGATGAGGAGGATAAACGACTTCACGCACTCGCGAGGATGGAGGCTGCCAGTGAATGGTTGTTCAGTGATGCGGCGCTCATCGTTGAAGGGGCTACCGAACAATATCTACTGCCCTCAGTGTACGAAGCGATATGCCGGGTTCGTCCCGAAGAGGATAGTCTAGCCATAATCGGGCCTGGTGGCGCGAGCAATATCCCGGGTACGCTCGCAGTTATGCGAGAGCTAGGCATAGAGGCCTGTGCCTTGGTCGATATTGACTTTGCGATAAACGACGCAGTCAAGAGCAATCTGCTAGATGAGGACGACGAACACGTGCAGGAGTGCCTCTGGCAACTGGCCAAGATGGCGGAGCATGATCACGATATTTGCATCGGTGACAATGGCCGGCCTCGCAAGGATAAGGAGAATCCAGACGGTAAAAGGCCCGCCGCGGTACTTCGCGAGTGGAGCGCGCAAGCGGGGGCAAGCTCGGTGACATCCGCACTCCACGAAAAACTAAAAGTACACAAAATCTGGCTGTGGACTGGTGGCGATATCGAATACCACCTTGGCATCACCGGGCCGAAGGACGTGACTAGTTGGGCCCCATTCAGGGCGCAACTCAGCGAACGTTCGTACGATGAAGTTATTTTTGATAGCCGAACGGTGGAAGAGCTAATTAAATGGATTCGGGGGCACGTCGTGACCGGGAGTCGTGAGGCGAATGATTTGGCTAACTAGTGGTTGCAGCCGACCGCTGTACGCGACGGCTGAGCCAAAGCGTTAGCTGTCTAAAGGCAAATTATGGCGACCCAAGACGCAGTGACAATTAATCGATCTTGGTGGGAGCATTTGGCCCCGAAGCGCTTACTTCGTAGACGACGTGAAGTAGAAGGTTTGTTGAATGCTTTCGTTCGATCATCCGATTACGGCCGCGAGTGGTTAAAGGTTGCTCGGAATCCGCAGGGAATATTTAGGCTCAAGCCGGGCCAAGCTATCCCACAAATTTGCTTCATATTTCTCGGCGATTCGCCCGGCTTTATAGCGCCACAGCAAAGATTGAAAGCGGGCCATCGTACAGTTGGAACCGGCGATACATTTCAATCAGGAGTTAGCCTCGCTGAAAATGAGCGCGTCATCGAGCCAACGATCTCGGTAGATGTTGTTACTGACCCCGTTCTTCTTCAGGCCGCTAGAACTGGGAAAATAACGATAGACGAAAGTGGCATTAATGAGCCTAGCCAACTATTTTCTATACCGGCGCGGCTACTACTTGCTCCAAGCCGATTCCCTAAGAAAGCATATGTCCTTTATCAGCACATATTCGGTGGTCGAGCCAACTACCCGAATGATGGATATTTTTACGTAGGCGTTACTACACGCAGCTGGCAAAAGCGGTGGTCCGAACACAAGCGGGCTATCCAATCCGGCAGTCCTCTGTTGTTCCATCGAAAATATCGAGAAGAGCAGTTGGACGGTCGAATTTCTTACGTTCATCACAAGGTGATGGGCATCACCGACGAATTAGAAAAGCTTTACGCAACTGAGGAATATCTAGTAGAGGGTCACTGGCACGATCAAAGACGATTAAACATGATTCCCGGGGGTAAATCGGGTTTGAAGTATCTCCGTGAGAACGGTTTACTTTCAAAGGCTGTAACTCCTATGCCCGATGATCGAGATCGTATCGTAAGCGAGTGGTTAAAAGACCACCCAAGGAAAGGGCTGCCAGCGCCATGGGTGGCTGAGAAGTGGCAAGATGACAATTGGGCCATCGCCCAAATTTGCGGTCGAGATGGCAGATTGTCTGTTGAACAGGTTCGCGCTATTCGGCACCTGTCGAATGACTATTCTGCAGAAGAAATATTCCAACGAATAGGTGCAAAAAATGTGAAACAAGTCCAGCGAGTCCTTGATGAAAAAACTTACACGCGAGTCAAATAGTAATTCCATACAATGCGTCTAGCATGCACGCAGCTAACAAATTGTATATGGACGCCTCCCGCAAGCAGTAGATCCGACATTTGATGTTCGGCAGCCCGAAGAACGGTTACGGTTGTATATCCGGCTTCTGATTGGACATTGCGAATAAGGGGTCAGACACGAATAACGCTCCGTACCGTTGGAGCGCAGACCCCGAATGAGCGAACCTAGCAGGCTTTGCTTCCCGAGCCGGCCACCAGCGCCACGCCGCACATGATCAACCCGGTGCCCGCGAAGCGCTGCAGCGAGAGCGGCTCGTCCAGGGCGGGCCAGGCGGCGGCACCGAGATAGACCAGCACATAGCTCAGCCCCATCAGCGGGAAGGCGATGCTCAGGGCCATGCGCGAGAGCACCTGCAGCCAGACCATGACCGCGGCGGCGTAGACGATCATGCCGGCCCAGACGAACGGAATGCTGGCGGGCGAGGCGAGCCCGCCCCGGACCAGCCGGCCGAAGTCGGCGAACGAGTCGACGGGCCCGAAGTCGAGCATGCCCCGCCGCATGAACAGTTGGCCGGCCGCCATGAGCGATACGGCGAGCAGCAGCTGGCCGGCGCCGACGATATCGACGGGCCTACGCGCCACGCGCCAGAACCCCGACGCCGACCACGATCAGCAGCACACCCAGCCAGCGGCGGCGGCCGACGGTCTCGCCCAGCCACAGCGCGGAGTAGGCCACCACGAGGACATAGCTGAGCGCGAGCACCGGAAACGCCAGCCCGACGTCGACGTGCGAAAGCACGACGAGCCAGATGCAGGTCAGAAGAACCTGGGCACTCATGCCCGCGAGCACCAGCGGCTGGCGCAGCGGGCGCAGCCAGATATGGCCGGACGCCGCGTCGCCCGCGCGGTTCATGCCGTGCTTGAGCAGGATCTGGGCCAGACTGGCCAGGCCCACGGCGACGCCGAGCAGGATCGCGGACAGGTCTACCAGCGCGCCACCTCGAGCCCCAGACCGCCGACCTGATGGAACAGGCGCTTCGACGGGCACACGGCGACGCCGTTCTCGGCCCATGACAACAGCGGCAGGTCGGCGTGGGAGTCGGAATAGGCGGTGACGTTGGTGCCCTCGTCGGGCTGGCCGAGCAGCGCCCGGACTCGGCGCAGCTTTTCGTCGTCGCGGCAGTTCTCGCCGTCCATGCCGACGAGCCGGCCGCGGGCATTCCAGGCCACGCGGGTCGACAGCACTTCGTCGATGCCCAGCCGCTCGGCCAGCTTGCTCACGTAGATATCGAAACTCGCGGTGGCCAGGATCACCCGCGCGCCCTCGGCCTGGTGACGGCGCAGCTGGACCATGCCCTGTTCGCGCATGGCATCGGCCAGCAGTTCGTCGGCGAAGCGCTCGGACCAGGATTCGACGCGGTGACGCGGCTGGCCGCCGAGAAAGGCGCGCAGCACCTGTGTCTTGACCCAGGTGCGGTCGCCCCAGCGCCAGAAGCGCAGCAGGCTGACCGGCAGCCGCCACAGCGCGAGACTGCGGCGCCGACGCTGATGGCGCAGATAGCCGACGACGAAGGGCAGAAACGTGTCGTACCGGGTGAGCGTGACGTCCAGATCGAAGACGACGATGGGCGGCGACTGGGGCAAGACGGGCTCGTTCGACAACGGATGGCCCCGCCAGCTTAAGCCAAACCGGCGCGCTTGCGCCGGCCCGACCGGTCCGCGCCGGCTTGTGTTCGCGCACAGTCGCCCTGAATATTGCGGGCTGACCGCTTCCACGACGCCGTTCCATGCGCAAGCCCCGTACGCCCACGCCCGCCCAGCGGCGCGCTCTGGCCCGACGTCTGGGCCGGGAACTCAAGCGTGATGTCCCGCTCGCCTCGAAGACGAGCTTTCGCATCGGCGGACCCGCGGCGCTGTATTTCGAGGCGCGCACGCCGGAGGCGCTGGCGATCGCGGTACGCGCGGCCCGCGCCCTGGAGGTGGACCACTTCCTGCTCGGCAGCGGCGCCAACATCCTCATCGGCGACCGCGGCTATCCGGGGCTGGTGATCGCCAACCACGCCCGCGAGATCACCGTGCGCGGCACCTGCGTGACCGCGGCCAGCGGCGCGATGATCTATCCGGACCTGATCGACGCCGCGACCGGCCACGGCCTCTCGGGCCTCGAACATTATGTGGGCATCCCGTCGACCGTGGGCGGCGCGCTCTGGCAGAACCTGCACTTTCTGTCGCCCGCGCCAACGCGCGAGCGCACCATGTTCATCGGCGAGATCCTGGAGTCGGCGGAACTGCTGACCGCGGACAACCGACGCCGTCGGGTGGACGTCGACTACTTCGATTTCGGCTACGACCAGTCGATTCTGCACACCCGCGACGACGTGGTCCTGTCGGCGACCTTCGAACTGGAGCCGGCGCCCGCGGAGATGCTCGCGCGGATCATGGACGAGAACCTGCGCTGGCGCGCCGAGCGCCATCCGCCGCTGGACAGCGAACCCTCGGCGGGCTCGATCTTCCGCAAGATCGAGGGTATCGGCGCCGGCCGGCTGATCGACGAGTGCGGTCTCAAGGGTCTCGCCTGCGGTGACGCCCAGATCTCGCCCAGACACGCCAACATCATCGTCAACCACGGCCGGGCGAGCGCAGCCGACGTCTGCGCGCTGATCATGCACGTCCAGCGCACGGTCCACGCCGAGACCGGCTACTGGCTGACACCCGAGATCTCGTTCATCGGCGAATTCGGCCCGGTTCGGCGGATTGCGCCGGAGACCCGGGCGGCAGCCGAAACGAAAATGTAACCTCGGCCTGCGAGGCTTTGATCATCGCCGGCTGCCGCCGGCCCTTGGAGTATTCATGACCCCGACCCGACCCATTGCCCTACTGCGCTCGCTGTGCCTGCTGGCCGTCGCCGGCGCGGCCCTGAGCGCCTGCGGAGCGAGCAACGACGAGGATACGGCGAACGGCGGCAGCGCCGACGACGCCGCAGCGACCGACAGCGACTTCTCGCGCGATCAGATGCGCATCGTCGGCTCGTCGACGGTGTATCCGTTCGCCGCCTACGTGGCCGAAGAATTGGGCGCCACCACGGATTTTCGCACGCCGGTGGTCGAATCCACGGGTTCGGGCGGCGGCTTCAAGCTGTTCTGCGCCGGCCTGGCCGAAGACACCCCGGACATCACCAACGCATCGCGCCAGATGAAGCCCTCCGAGCTGCAGATGTGCCAGGACAACGGCGTCGAGGACATCACCCAGATCATCGTCGGCGCCGACGGCATCGTGGTGGGCCAGAAAAAAGAGAACGCGGACCTCGACCTGACCCGCGAGCAGCTCACCCTGGCGGTCGCCGCGCAGGTCCCCGAGGACGGCGAACTGGTCGACAACCCCTACGACCGCTGGAACGAGATCAACTCGTCGCTGCCCGATCGCGAGATCATGATCTACGGCCCGCCGACGTCCTCCGGCACGCGCGACGCGTTCGAGGAACTGGTCATGGCGCACGCCACCGAGAACATGGACGGCTACGACGAGGCCTACACCACGATCCGCCAGGACGGCCAGTACGTGCCCTCCGGCGAGAACGACAATCTGATCGTCCAGAAGCTGGCCCAGAACGACAGCGCCGTGGGCATCTTCGGCTACTCCTTCCTCGAGGAGAACCGCAACAAGATCAAGGCCGCGACCATCGGCGGCGTGGAACCCGAGCGCGCGCTCATCTCCTCGGGTGAATACCCGGTCTCGCGCTCGCTGTTCTTCTACGTCAAGAACGATCACATCGACAAGGTCCCCGGCATGGACGAATACGTGACCCTGTTCCTGTCCGACGCCATGGCCAGCGACCGCGGCATGCTGAAGTCCCTCGGCCTGGTGTCGCTGCCGCCCGAGGAACTGGAGGCGATGCGCAAGCACTGGGACGAACGCGAACGGGTGACCGAACAATCGCTGAGCAAGGACGGCTGACCGTTATCGGGTGGTTTCGGGGGTATGCCCCGTGCCACGGCCGGCCTCCGGGTCGGCCTTTTTTTGCGCGGACGCGCCGGACCGCGGCGATCCGCATCGCGCCGGCCGCGCCGACGCCTGCCGGCTCGGCTGCCGGCGGCGCCCGTCGGTAATCGGAATTTCACTGGGCAGCCGGCCCAATTTGGGCACAATGAAGCCCGATGGTACGCAGCCGATCCCGACCCGCCATGTCCGCAACGCCCTACCGCCCCCGCACCGCGCTGGCCACCCATGCCGTCGACAACCAGCCGCCGCCGCTGGTCGACTACAACGCCTATAGCTCCGACGTCGCGCTGATCGATGCGGTCCGACGCGAGGGCGGCGACTGGGGCCGGTCGCGGCTGGAGGCCTACGGCGCGATCGCCGGCGGGGAACTCGTCGAGATCGGTTTCGACGCCAACGAGAACCCGCCCGCGCTGCGCACCTTCGACCGTTACGGGCAGCGCATCGACGAAGTCGATTTCCACCCCGCCTACCACCGCAGCATGCAGCTGGCCAAGGCACACGGCCTGCACGGGCTGACCTGGACCGCGGGCCGGGACGGCGCCCAGGTGGTGCGCTCCGCGCTGTTCTACCTGCACAACCAGATGGAGGCGGGCACGATGTGCCCGATCACCATGACCCACGCCTGCGTGCCGGCGCTGCGCCATGCGCCGGCGCTGGCCGAGCGCTGGCTGCCGGGCATCCTCGCCGATGCCTATGACCCGGCGTGCCGGCCGATCGCCGACAAGACCGGCCTGACCATCGGCATGGGCATGACCGAGAAGCAGGGCGGCTCGGACGTGCGCGCCAACACCACCCGGGCCGTGCCGGCCGGCGACGGCATACATCTGCTGACCGGCCACAAGTGGTTCTTCTCCGCGCCGATGTGCGACGCCTTTCTCGTGCTCGCCCGGGAAGCCGACGATGGCCTGTCGTGCTTTCTGCTGCCGCGGTGGCGCGCCGACGACAGCCGCAACGCGATCGACATTCAGCGGCTCAAGGACAAGCTCGGCGACCGCTCGAACGCCTCCTCCGAAGTCGAGTTCCGGGAGGCCGAAGCCTGGCGCGTCGGCGAGCCCGGCCGCGGCGTGCCCACCATCATCGACATGGTCTCCCAGACCCGGCTGGACTGCATGCTCGGCTCCGCCGGCCTGATGCGTCAGGCGGTCGTGCAGGCCATCCACCACTGCCGTCACCGCGAGGCCTTCGGCGCGCGCCTGAGCGAGCAGCCGCTGATGCAGCACGTGCTCGCCGACATGGCGCTGGAGTCCGAGGCCGCGATGGCGCTGTCGATGCGTCTGGCCCGCGCCTTCGAATCCGACGACGACTCGTCGCGCCTGCTGGCACGCATCGCCACGCCGGTGGGCAAGTATTTCGTCTGCAAGACCGCGCCGCCGCTGGTCAACGAGGCCCAGGAATGCCTGGGCGGGGCCGGCTATGTGGAGGAATCGATCCTGCCGCGGCTGTTCCGCCAGTCCCCGCTCAACTCGATCTGGGAAGGCTCGGGCAATGTGCAGTGCCTGGACATGCTGCGGGCGATGAGCCGCAGCTCGGACACGCTCGACGCGCTCGAGGCCGAACTGGCCGGCGCCGCCGGCGCGCACCCGGCCTATGACGCCCACTGCGCGCACCTGCGCACGCTGCTGCGCGACCGCGCCGAGGAGCCGATGCAGGCCCGGCGCGTGGCCGAGGCCGTGGCCCGCGCGCTGCAGGCGCGCATCCTGCTGACCGGCGCCGCGCCCTGGGTCGGCGAAGCCTTCTGCGCGGCCCGACTGGGCGGCGACCACGGCATCGCCTACGGCACGATCGGCGCGCCGCTGGACGTCGCCGCCCTGATCGAGCGGGCAGCCGTCCACCACAGCCCCGCCTGATCGCTCCGGGCGCCGACACCGGCGCCCGGCCCTTCCCGTCCGGCCACACGCCGACCGCGTCCGGTACGTCGGCATCGTCGATGGCGTCGATCTTGTTTTAGGCAGATAGTCTTGATTCTAGACTGCTGCATAGTGCACTATTATCGCCTGGCCACCCCGGAACACGCCGTGCAGCCCCGCATTCCGACCTCGATCCGCCGTCATCTGCCCTATCTGCTGGCGCGGGCCTATCAGCGCCAGCAGCGGCTGTTCGAGGCCCATACCCGCGACTTCGACATCACCGGCCGCGACTACGGCCTGCTGCTGATGCTCGAATCCAACCCCGGGCTGTGGCAGAGCGAGATCGCGGACCTGATGGGGCTGGACCGCACGACGGTGACCTATCTGGTCGACGGCCTGCAGAAGCGCGGCTGGGTCGCCCGCGAACCGGACCCCGCCGACCGCCGGGCCCATGTCGTCACCATGACCGCGGACGGCCGGACGGCCCTCGAATCCATTCGCCCGGCGGCGGCCGCGGCCATCGACGAGGTGCTCGCGCCGCTGGACGAGACCGAACGCGACCAGTTGCGCGCCCTGCTCACGCGTCTGCTCGGACACTGACCATGCGCTCCTCGCTTGCCCTTCTGCTCGCGCTCGTACTCGCCACCACCGCGCTCGCCGCGCCGCCCGACGCCGAGGCGCTGCAGCTGCCCGAACAGCTGTCGCTGCGCCGGGCCGTCGACAGCGCCCTGGCGCGCAATGTCCAGACCCTGCTCGCCGACGCCCGCCGCGACGAGGCCGCCGGGCAGCGGCGCGAGGCCCGCTCGGCGTTCCTGCCGCATCTGTCCGCGGAGGCCGGGCAGTCGCGCCAGCAGATCAACCCGGCCGCCCAGGGGCTGGACATCGAATCCGCACTCGAACGCCTCGGCCCCGCGGCCGAGACCGCCGACATCGAGGTGCCGGACGTGATGACCTACAACAGCTTCGACGCCCGGGCCCGGCTGCGCCAGAATCTGTTCGACTACAGCGCCTGGCAGCGCTATCGCGGCAGCCGGGTGGGCGAGACGATCGCGGCGGACCAGCTCGCCGTCGCCCGCGAACAGGTGGCGGCCCAGGCGGCGCTGGACTACGTCGCGGCCGCGGCCAGCGACGAAACGGTGAATGCCGCCCGCGCGGACCTCGAACTGGCCGAACGCCTGGTCCGGCTGGCCGTCGACCAGGAGAACGCGGGCATCGCCACCGGCGTGGACGTCACCCGTGCCAAGGCGCGCCGGGCCCGGGCCCAGGCGCGCCTGGCCGCGGCCCGCACGCAGCGCAGCCGGGCACGCATCCGGCTGGCCCGCACCGCCGGCCTGCCGCTGGACGCCCCCCTGGCCCTGAGCGACGATCTCGACCACGCCCCGGTCGCCGTGCCGCCGGAGGCGGCGTCGATCGCCTCGGCCCTGGACGCCCGCGCCGAAGTGCGTCTGGCCGCCGACCGCATCACCCAGGGGCGCCGGCGCCTGGCCGCGGCCCGCGGGGAGCGTCTACCCACGGTGGCGATATCGGCCGCCTACGGCGAATCCGGCAACACCTACGACGAGAATCTCGAGGACACCTACAGCGTCGGCGCGCAGCTGCAGCTGCCGATCTTCGACGGCGGCGCGATCAGCGCCCACATCGACGGCGCGGCCAGCCGTCTGGATCAGCAGCGGATCCGCTATCGCGACACGCGCATCCAGGTCGAGCAGGACGTGCGCGTGGCGCGACGCACGCTGGCCACGCTCGGCGACCGGGTCGCCGCCGCCCGCGCCGGCCTCGACCTGGCCGGCCAGGAGCTCGAGCTCGCCCGCGATCGCTTCGCCGCCGGGGTCAGCGACAACGTCGAGGTGGTCGACGCCCAGGCCGCGCTCGCCGAGGCCCGCGACACGCGCGTGAGCGCCCTGGCCGAATACGCCCGCGCCCGGATCAATCTCGCCGCGGCGCTCGGCCGCGCCCGGCAATTCAGCCTGCACGAGTCCAGCACGCCATGAGCGACGCCGCCCCGGAGACCGCCGACACGCACGATTCGCCGCATACGGCGCCGTCACCATCCGGAAACGGCGGCGGCAAGGGTCGACGAGTCGCGATCATCGCCGCGCTGCTGGCCCTGCTCTGTGCGCTGGGCGCGCTGGTCTACTGGTTTCTCACCCATAATCAGGAGAGTACCGACGACGCTTTCGTGAAGGCCGACATCGTGCAGGTCGCGCCCCGCGTGACCGGCACGGTCGACCAGGTCTTCGTGCGCGACAACCAGCACGTCGCGTCCGGGGACCCCCTGTTCACGCTGGACCCGGCGGATTACCAGGCGGCCCTGCTTCGGGCCGAGGCCAACCTCGAGGCCGCGCGCGCATCCTATGACGCCAGCCAGAAGCAGCTGTCGGTGACCCGCCAGACCGGCGATGCGGACATCGAACGCGCCGAGGCCGCGCTGGAGACCGCCCGCGCCGAGGCCGATCGCGCCTCCGCCGATGCCCGGCGCTATCGGGCACTCTACGCCAAGCGCGAAGTCTCGCGCCAGCAGCTCGACCAGGCCGATACCACCGCCACCTCCGCCCGGGCCCGGGTGCGGGAAGCCAAGGCCCGGCTGGCACAGGCCCGGGCCGCACCCGACCAGATCGCGCTGCGCGAATCCCAGGCCTCGACCGCCAAGGCCCGCATCGCCCAGGCCAAGGCCGAGGTCGAGCAGGCGCGGCTGAACCTGTCCTACACCGAGATCCGGGCGCCCCAGGCCGGCACGATCGCCGAGAAGTCCGTGCTCGCCGGCAGCCATCTCGGCGCCGGCCAGGCGGCCCTGGCGGTTGTTGCCGACGACCCGTGGGTGGTGGCCAACTTCAAGGAGACCCAGCTCAGCCGCATGCGTGTCGGCCAGCCCGTGGACATCGAGGTCGACGCCCTGCCGGATCATCCCCTGCACGGCCGCGTGGAGTCGTTCCAGCCCGGCACCGGCGTGACCTTCAGCCTGCTGCCGCCGCAGAACGCCACCGGCAACTACGTCAAGATCGTGCAGCGCGTGCCGGTCAAGATCGTGTTCGATGATCCGGGCGCGGTCGACGACCTCGGTCTGGCGCCCGGCATGTCGGTCGTGCCGACGGTGGACGTCGGCGCTCGGCCCGAGCCGATCGAGCGTCCGAGGCCGGCCACCGCGACCGCCGACGCCTCGAGCCGGTCCTAGCCTAGTGTCCCGCGACGCCCGTTCATCGCGCCGTGTCGGCGCCTTTTCGCGCCCTGCGGCATTGCGGCCATGCGCCGCATGTCCCGATGCGGCTCCTGAGCGCGCCCGGCCCGACACGAGATCTCACTCGAAGGTCATGGCCCCAACGAGCGCGGGCGGACACTAGCGGCGATGGCGGCCTCCGGCGACAGCGCGGCGCTCGCCGCCCGGGCGGCCTATCCGGCCAACCGCTGGCTGATCGCCGCGGTGGTCGGCATGGCCGCGTTCATGGAGGTGCTCGACATCTCCATCGCCAACGTGTCGCTGTCGCACATCGCCGGCAGCCTGTCGGCGAGCCAGGAGGAGGCCACCTGGGTGCTGACCTCCTATCTAGTCTCCAACGCCATCGTGCTGCCGATCTCGGGCTGGTTCTCGCAGGTGCTCGGGCGCAAGCGCTTCTTTCTGATCTCCATCGTGCTGTTCTCGGTCGCCTCGCTGGCCTGCGGCCTCGCGCCTTCACTGGGCTGGCTGATCGTGGCGCGCATATTCCAGGGCGTGGGCGGCGGCGGCCTGCAGCCGGTCTCGCAGGCGATTCTGGCCGACTCGTTTCCGCCCAAGGAACGCGGCATGGCGTTCGCGATCTACGGCGTGGCGGTGGTCTTCGCGCCGGCGATCGGGCCCACGCTCGGCGGCTGGATCACCGACCACGCCAGCTGGCACTGGATATTCCTGCTCAACGTGCCGGTCGGCGTGATGCTGTTCGTGGTCGCCGGCATGCTGGTGCGCGACACCGCCGCCTACGAGGCCGCGCGCCGCGCCAAGATGGCCGGCTTCCGGATCGACTACGTCGGCTTCGCCCTGCTGGCCGCGGGGCTGGGCTGTCTCCAGATCATGCTCGACAAGGGCCAGCAGAACGACTGGTTCGACTCGTCGTTCATCCTCACCATGGCGGTGATCGCGGTGAGCTGTCTGTCCGCGCTGGTGCTCTGGGAGCTGTTTCATCCCCATCCGATCATGGACATCCGGCTGTTCCGGCACTTCAACTTCGCCGTCGCGAACCTGTTGATGTTCATGCTCGGCTTCGTGCTGCTGGGCTCGACCCTGCTGATCCCCCAGTTCGTGCAGTCGGTGCTGGGCTACACCTCGACGCTGGCCGGGCTGGTGATCTCGCCCGGCGGCATCGCCATCGTGCTCATGATGCCGCTGGTCGGGTTTCTGTCGAACCGCATCGAGGCGCGCTGGATGGTGGCCTTCGGGCTCGGCGTGGTGTCGCTGTCGATGTTCCATATCGCCGGATTCACGGGCGATGTGTCGTTCTCCCAGCTGGTGGTGGCGCGCATCTACCAGACGCTGGGCATCGCCTTTCTGTTCATCCCGCTGACCGGCATCGCCTATATCGGCGTGCCGGCCGACAAGACCGACCAGATCTCCGCGTTCATCAATCTGGCGCGCAACATCGGCGGCAGCGTGGGCATCTCGCTGGTGACGACCTGGCTGGCCCGGCGCGCCCAGTTTCACCAGAACGTGCTGGTCGGCGAGATCACGCCCTACGACCATCAGTACAACGCGCTCGTGCAATCGCTGACCGAGCATTTCGCCCAGATGGGCGCCGGTATCGAGGCCGCCCGCCAGCAGGCGGTCGCGACCATCGGCCGGCTGGTCTCCGAACAGGCCCAGATCATGGCGTATCTGGACGACTTCTGGCTGCTCGGCGTCATCTTCGCCGCGCTCATTCCGTTGACGCTGCTGGTGGGCAGTTCGCGCCAGAGCGACGCCTCAGTCCGACCAGAGCATTAGCTCATTGTCGAATCGAATACCAGGTCAAAGACAGTAGAAGGGAATCCAGTAGGTCTATCCCCGTGGCGTTTGGACCCGATTGAACGCCGTAACATTTGCCCCGTGCTGTCATGGTCTGATTATCCGGCAAGACTGGGGCCAGGCTGAGTTTCGCCCTTAACCGAGAAAATGAATCAGTGGGGCGGCCTAAAACGTCGATTTTTTTTACACAATCAAAGAAAGACACATCTCAAAGGTCGCAGTGCTCGCCATTCAAAACCGCTTTTGATCTACCGCTAACGCTAGCTCACAAACAATTATAAATAATTATTATTTATTATAAAAAAACCCAAGAACAATCTATAAAGCGGGATAAAACAAACTATCAAGCATGGAAAAATGCTACTTTTGGCACGTCATTTGCCTCTCTATTAAGAGGCAATCCAGTTTGCCTACTACTCATATATAACAAATGAGGCAACCTCGTGAATAAATTCAACCAA
The DNA here is from genome assembly GCF_003788635.1 of Salinisphaera orenii subsp. orenii MK-B5. Taxonomy (GTDB): domain Bacteria; phylum Pseudomonadota; class Gammaproteobacteria; order Nevskiales; family Salinisphaeraceae; genus Salinisphaera; species Salinisphaera orenii. The sequence continues at coordinate 96,995 of NZ_AYKH01000004.1, read as the reverse complement.
CTGGCAGCCCCCCTTGTTTCAGCGATCGCAATTTGCATTCCTGTATGCGCAACTGCAGATGCGGTTCGAGTCGATCAGTCTGATTTTTTACCAGCGGCCGGCCTGATCACTTTCAGCGAATTTGGCCTAAATACCGTAAACCCCTCCTATACATCCTCCGACTATGGAGGCGACGCGAATTCGCCGATGGTTACCTTTGGCGGCTTTTTCAGTGGTCAGCAGATTTCCAACGCTCCGGCGACGGATTGCCCTGGAGGAGCGGCGACAGGTTGCGTGGTTGGCTCTCCCACCGGACCGCTTGCGCTCGATCCGACGTCACCCGACACCTTTGTCACCAACGACGGGTCTGCCCCGGATAGCCCAGTTCTATCCGGAAGCCCACAATTCAGCGGCCCCATCGGTATTCTGTTCAGTGATCCACTCGTCGGAGTTGGACTCGATGGCGGCTTCTTCGATGCCGTCGGCTCAACTAAAATCGAGGCATTTAGCCTTGATGGAAACTCGCTTGGTTCGGTGGCAAATCTAAATACAGGCTACAACTTTTTGGGGCTTGCAACCGAAGACGGCACACCACAGATTGGCGGCCTACTATTCAGTCTTGTCGCTGATGAACCCGCCGGATTCGGTATCGACAATCTCCGTTTCGCACGAGCTGGAGAAGTCGTCACACCATCTAATCCGGTAAACGACGTTCCGGAATCGAGCCCATTGGCCTTTTTTCTCATAGGGACTTTAGGGGCCATATCTACGGCTTTTCTACGCCGGAGATACGTTTAATTTAGTCTATTAAACTAACGATAGTGCACATTACTCCAGCTTCGACGTAGGCGCTTTCGCTCTATTAGCCGGTTTAATAAGACTATTAGTCTGAAATTGTTTAATGCAATATTTTGGCTTGCTGCATCAAATTGCTTAGTTAGGCCCTATGGATCGACCTGCAATCCATAGGGCCTACAGAAGGCGCTACTAGACTTCCCCCTGACTAACAGCAGGCCGCTCTATCAGCGCGATCAATCCCAATGCATACATCAGGCACCGACCTCGTGATCGCCTTTATAAAATCTCCATCAGACGAATGATATTTTTCGAATTACATCATCGTGTTAGCGCGAACCTTCAATAGAGTTTGCAGTATCCTTTGACCAAGGCAGCACGCAAAATCTGATGCTGCAGAATTTGCTCGAGGATTTGCACACGCATCGCCAGTGAGCCTCACCCACTCACTTCTCCTAACTAAACGCAAACGTCTCCAGCGGCATAATCAAGTAGGCGACAATGCGATACTCGCCAAATAGTTGCGTATCGAACTGCCCGGCAACGAGTCTGCCACCGCTCACCTTATGAAGAGGTGCTCCACCGTGACGATGGCCGCCCCGGAGGCCGTGCTCGATTTCTGGTTCGGACAGCTGCGTCCGGCGCAGTGGTTCCGCGCCGATCCGGCCCTCGATCGACGGATCGCCGAGGACTTCGGCGACACCCTGGCCGCCGCCGCGGTCTGCGAGCTCTGGCCCTGGCGCGCGCACGCCACCGGCCGGCTGGCCGAGATCATCGTGCTCGACCAGTTCTCGCGCAACGTGCATCGCGGCACGGCCGCGGCCTTCGGCAATGATCCGCTGGCCCTCGCGCTGGCTCAGGAGCTGGTCGCCGGCGGGCACGACGCCGCGCTCACACCGGACCAGAAGCACTTCGCCTACATGCCCTACATGCACAGCGAATCGCGCCGCGTGCACGCCGAGGCGCTGCGGCTGTACGACCAGCCGGGCCTGGAGACCGCCCTCGGCCACGAGCGCGCCCACCTCGAGGTGCTCGAGCGTTTCGGCCGCTATCCGCAGCGCAACGCCGCGCTCGGCCGGCCGTCTACCGCGGCCGAACAGGCGTTCGTGGACGCCGGGCCGTCGTTCTAGGGGCCGTTGAAACCGTCATGCGAACGCCGCCTCGGGCACCGCGCAACGTGTCTCGCCAGGCGCGACTCCCGATCGGGATGCGCCACGAGCGAGACGGACAACACCGCCGGCGCCCATGGTCGATGCTCGTCATTCGTTGGCGGCCGCAGCCAAAGGGCCAGGCGCCCCGCGAATACACAAGCTGCGGCAATCCAGCGTTGTCGCACGCTGGCGCATAGTGACTGCGCAGCGCGCACGACGCCGTGTCTTGCCGCTGACCGTCAGTCTTCAGGAAGCGCCTGCCGCGGGATCGCCTGAGATATGACCCGCCCTGGCGCGCCCGCCTCGAGCGGCCGGCGCAGGGTAACCGCGCGATGATGGGTATCAGTTCCCTGCGCGCCAGGACTCGCCGTCGCGCGCGGCCTCGCCGTTTTCGGCCAGGCGGATGAGGTGCGCCTCGACCTGGGTCGCGGCCATGCCGGTCAGCCGCGGGTCGAGATCGGGATACAGCCGCGCGGCGATGGCGCGCGCCGTGGTCGGCCCCGCGGCCAGGGCGTCGCGCACCTGGGCCTCGCGCTGCTCACGATGGGCGACGATGTGGGCCAGCGTCGCCGCCGGCTCGTCCAGCCGCCGGCCGTGGCCCGGCGCGATGGCGTCGATCGGCATGGCCTGCAGCCGCGCGATGCTCGCCAGATAGTCGCTCATCGAGCCGTCCGGCGGCAGGATCACCACCGTGACGTCGGCCATGACGGTGTCACCGGCCAGCAGCAGACGCGCCTCGCGGGCGAAGAAACACAGATGATCCGCCGCATGCCCCGGGGTGTGCACCGTCTCCAGCGTGACCGCGCCGAGATCGAGCACGTCGCCGTCGGCCAGCGGCGCGTCGACCCGGTGATCAGGGTCGTAGGGCTGCGCGAGCGCGAGATCGCAGCCGCGCACCGGCACGCCGAGCCGCGCGGCCAGCCGGCGCGCACCGCCGGTGTGGTCGGGATGGGCGTGGGTCACGAGCACGGCCTCGATGGCGCCAGGCGCAGCCGCGACCAGGGCCTCCAGATGGGTGTCGTCGTCGACGCCGGGATCGACGATCACGCAGGGCCCGGTGCCCACGACATAGCTGTTGGTTCCCGGGCCCGTCATGGGGCCGGGGTTGGGCGCGGTCAGCCGCAGGACGCCCGGCGCGATCGTCTCGGGCGCGGCCGGCGTCACGACGACACCGTGCCGTCGGCCATCAGCCCCGCCAGCGCGCTCTCGACGTCCTCGTAGTCGCAGAGGCGTTCGAGCGTGACCCGCGTGGGATGCATCATCTCGATCTCGCCGCGGTCGTGGCTGGCCAGCGCCGCGGCCGGGCCGGCCCACCAGTGGTCGACGGTCTCGTGGCCGTCGCAGGCGGCGTGCTGGCCCTCGGGCGCCCGCGCGGCGAAGAAGCGGGTCGCGTAGCGCCGCGGTCGCCCCGGCGGCGTCGTCCACTGCGCGAAGTAGACCAGATCGTCGAGCGCGAAGCGCAGCTCCAGGCGCGCGGCCACGTCCGCCCAAGAGCGATCGCCCGCGTTAAGCGCATCACGCTCGCCGGCCGGAATCTCGGCCGGCAGGTGGCTGCAGCCGACCAGCAGCCCGGCCTCCTCGAAGCATTCGCGGATCGCCGCCAGCCAGAACGCCAGCGGCCGTCCGGTTTCGCCGAGACAGGCCCGGGCGTAGTCGACGCCCGCGCTCACGCGCGCGGCCAGCACTGCGTCGGCGTCGCTGTCGTCCACCGCGCCGCCGGGAAAGACATAGGCGTTGGCACCGAACACGTGACCGCCATGACGGCGCAGCAGCAGTACCTCCAGACCCTCGGTACCGTCGCGCAGCACCGCGGCCGTGGCCGCGTCGCGCACCGTGACCCCGTCGCTCATGAGACTGTTGCGGGACAAAACATGTCGGCTAGCATACCTGCATGAAACAGACGACGGGCCAGCCGGCGCATCGCGTTTTCGTCTACGGCACGCTGCGGCCGGGCGAGCGCAACGCGCACTATCTCGCGCACGCGGCGCATCTCGGCGACGCGGTCACCGCGGCGGCGTTCACGCTGCTCGATACGGGCCCCTACCCGGCCGCGCTCGACGCCGGCACGACCGCCCTGGTGGGCGACGTCTACGCCGTCGATGCAACCACCTTCGGTGCGCTCGACGTACTCGAGGACTATCCGGTGCGCTACACGCGACGGCTGATCGAGACCGCGCACGGCACGGCCTGGATCTATCTCTGGATCGCGGGCCGCGATCCGGCCTGGCCGGTCATCGCCCACGGCGACTGGTGCCGCCGTCACGTGTCCGCCTGACGCCCGACCACGAACGAGGACACCCGCTTGAGCCCGACCGACAGCGCGGCCCGGCCGGCCGACGGCCCGGTACGCGATCTCTACGATCTGGTGACCGGCGACGAGAACGCGCGCGTGTGCCGCGACATCTCGGATGCGGCCTGCCGCGAGCAGCCGGCGAATTTCTTCATCCACCTGGTGGCCCTGGTCGCGAACAAGGCGGGTGATCTGATCGCCAGCCCCAAGCTCGTGCTGCCCTGGCTGCTGGGCGCGATCGGGGCGCCGGTGGCGATGATCGGCCTGCTGGTGCCGATCCGCGAGGCGCTGGCGCTGCTGCCGCAGCTGGCGGTCGCCGGCTGGATGCGTGCCCGACCGCGCCGCAAGGGCTTCTGGGTCGCCGGCGCGGCGATTCAGGGCACGGCCGTGCTCGCGATGATCGTGGCCGCGCTGCTGTGGTCCGGTGCGCTCGGCGGCGGCGTCATCCTGCTGCTGCTCGCGGTCTTCGCGCTCGGACGGGGCGTCTGCTCGGTGTCGTACAAGGACGTCCAGGGCAAGACCATCGCCAAGACCCGGCGCGGCACGCTCTCCGGCTATGCCGCAAGTGCGGCGGGCGCGATCGCGGTGGGGCTCGGCGTTGGCCTGTGGCTGCTGGCCGACGGCGGCCCCGGGCTCGTGCCCCTCCTGCTGCTGCTCGGCGTAGCCGGGATGGCGTGGCTGGTCGCGGCGGCGGTCTTCGCCGGCCTGCGCGAGCACGCCGGCGCGACCGAGGGCGGCGGCAACGCGCTGGCCACGGCCTGGCAGAGCCTGTCGCTGTTCCGGGACAAGCCGGGCTTCGCACGCTTTGTGGCCGTGCGCGGGCTACTGATCGCGACCGCGCTGGCCGCGCCCTACTATGCGGAACTGGCGCGGGCGAGCGGCGGCGATGCCATCGGCAACCTGGCCGTGCTGCTGGCCCTGTCCGGGCTCGCCTCGCTGGTGGCCTCGCCGTTCTGGGGCCGCTTCTCGGACCGATCGTCGAAGTCGGTGCTGATGGTCACCGGGGCCCTGGCGGCCGCCCTCAACCTCGGCGTCGCCCTGTGCGCGCTGTTCGGCGCCGGCGAGGCGCTGGGCGTCTGGCCTTTCGCGCTCGGCTATTTTCTGCTGGCCGGCCTGCACGCGGGGGTACGCCTCGGCCGCAAGACCTATCTCACCGATCTGGGCAGCGCCGACGATCGCGCCCGACTGACCGCGCTCGCCAACACCAGCATCGGCGTGATCCTGCTCGCCGGCGGCGGCTTGATCGCGGCTATCGGCACCGCGGGGGCGGCGATCGCGGTGGCCGCACTGGCCGTCCCGGCGCTGGCGGGCGCAGTGCTCGCCGCCGGCCTGCCGGCAACGACATAGCGCGCATCGCGGACGCGGTGCCGCGCGTATAGTCGGACCATGAAGCAGAACACGACCAACACCCCCCGCCGCCACACCGTAGCCGCCCGTTGCCTGCTCGCCGCCCTGCTGCTGTGCGTCGGCCTGACCGCGGCGGCCGCGGGCGACAGCCCGGCCGAACGGCCGTTCGAGCCCGACGTCGCGGACGACCGGGCGGTGGCGATCTTCGCCGGCGGCTGTTTCTGGTGCGTCGAAGAAGCCTTCGACAAGGTCGAGGGCGTGGTCGCGACCACCTCCGGTTACACCGGCGGCCACGTCGACGACCCCAGTTACGAGCAGGTCAGTCAGGAGAACACCGGGCACGCCGAAGCCCTGAAGGTGGTCTATCGCCCGGAGACCGTCGACTACGATTCCCTGCTGGACACCTTCTGGCACAACATCGACCCGACCGACGACGGCGGCCAGTTCTGCGACCGGGGCAACTCCTACCGCAGCGAGATATTCGTGGTCGACGACGCCCAGCGAAAGGCCGCCGAGGCGTCCAAACGCGCACTGCAGAACGATCCCGACGCGCCCTCGCCGATCGTGACCGGGATCACCGCGGCGACGACCTTCTATCCCGCCGAGGATTACCACCAGAACTATCACGAGAAGAATCCGCTGCGGTACAAGTTCTACAAGGCCTCCTGCCGGCGCGAGGCCGTGCTGGAGGAGCGCTGGGGCGAGACGGGCTCGCACGACTGAGCGGGCGCGGGGCGCGCTTCGCGGGCCGTGTCATGCGACACTGCCGGGATGCTCGCACCGCTACTCCGGCGTCTCGGTCAGGCACGCCAGACCGCAAGCGCCACCCTGGCCAACGCCGCCGACTGGTTCGGCGGCGACCCCGACCTGTTCCGCGCCGAGCGCACGCCCTACGAGGTCATCCATCGTTTCGGCCTCATGCGTGTGCGCTACTATCCGCCGCTGGCCGAGGACCGCATCCGCCTGGGCGACACCACCCTGCCGGTCGCCGAGCAGACACACGTCACGCCGGTCGTCCTGGTGCCGCCGCTGGCTGCGAGCACGCTCATCTTCGACCTGCTGCCGGAACGCAGTCTGGTCCGTTATCTGCGCGCCCGCGGCTTCGCGGTCTATCTGGTCGACTGGGGCGCACCCCGCCGCGCCGACGCCGGCCTCGGCGTACGCGACTACGCGCTGCGTCTGCTGCCCGACGCGCTGACGGCCGTGCGCGCCCACAGCGGCGAACCCGAGGTTTCGATACTGGCCTACTGCATGGGCGGGCTGTTCTCGCTCATCCACGCCGGCGCCGCGACCGACAGCGCCCTGCGCAATCTCGTGGTCGTCGCCAGCCCCGTGGACATGCACGACGCCACCCTCGCCGCGACGGCCCTCAAATGGCTGAATCGCCCGGCGCGGCTGCTCCGTCGGCACAGTGATTTCCGGCTGCACGACGTCGATCCGCGCCTGCTGCAGGTCCCCGGCTGGCTCAACAGTCTCGCCTTCCGCGCGACCAGCCCCATCGGCAGCCTGAGCACCTATCTGCGGCTCGCCCGACGCCTGAGCGATCGCGACTACGTCGCCGCCCACACCACGACCGGGCGCTGGCTATCGGACATGCTCGACTACCCGGGCGCGATCGTGCAGGACTTTCTGGTCACGCTGTGGATCGACAATGCGCTGGCCGGCGGCCGGGTGACCTTCGGCGACACCGAGTCCGATCTGGGCCGCATCGACTGCCCGCTGCTGGCCATCGCCGGCGACGACGACCGCCTGATCGGCGCCAACAGCGTCGCACGCGTGCTCGACCTGGTCACCAGCGCCGATCGACGCTTCGTGCGCGCGCCCGGCGGGCACGCCGGCGTGTTCGCCGGCCGCGAGGCTCCGTCCACAGCTGGCGCATCGCCGCCGACTGGCTGGCCGCGCGCTCGGACTAGGGCGTGTTGACACTTCATGCGAACGCCGCGTTGGCGACCTCGAATCGTGTTCTGCAAGGCGCGATGCGAGCCGCCGAGCGCGCGCCGACGGCAGGCCGGATCCGGGCCCGCTCGCGCTGCGCACGGTCGGCGCCAGGGTCCGGCCGTATTCCGGCGCCGCTAGTGCGCGACCACGCGCGCCTCGGACGACCGCGCGCGACGTGCGAACAGGGCGGCCAGCACCGCGCCGCTGACGTTGTGCCAGACCGAGAAGATCGCGCCGGGCAGCGCCGCCGTGGCGGTGAAGTACTGCTGGGCCAGCGCCACGGCCAGCCCGGAATTCTGCATGCCGACCTCGATCGCGACCGTGCGCGCGGCGACGGCGTCGCCGGTGACCGCCCGGGTGATCGCATAGCCCGCGCCCAGGCCGATGGCGTTGTGGACCACGACCGCGACCAGCACCAGCGCCCCGAGGGTCGCGATGGCCTCCGCGTTGAGCGCGACGATGATCGCGATCACCACGCCGATGGCCACCGCCGAGGCCAGCGCGCACCAGCCGTCGCGATCGGGCCAGCGCGGGCCGAGGGCGAGGTTCACCGCCATGCCCCCGGCCACCGGCAGGATCACGATCTCGCCGATGCTGACCAGCATGGAGGCGACCGGAACCGCGATCTCCGCGCCCGCGTAGGCCCAGGTCAGCACCGGCGTGGCCACCACCGACACCAGCGTCGACACGCTGGTGAGCGTGATCGACAGCGCCACGTCGCCGCCGGCCAGGAAACAGATCACGTTGGAGGCCGTGCCGCCGGCCACGCTGCCGACCAGGATCAGGCCCAGGGCGAGCGGCGGGTCGAGCGCCATGCTCTGGGCGATGGCCCAGGCCACCGCCGGCATCAGCCCGAACTGCAGGGCCACACCCAGCAGCACCAGCGGCCAGCGCCCGGCCGCGCGGGCGAAATCCGCCGGCCGCAGGGTCAGCCCCATGCCGAACATGATGACCACCAGCAGAGGCACGATCGCGCCCGAAAACGGCGTGAACAGCGGCGGCGCCAGATAGGCCAAAAGCGCAAGCAGGCCCGCCCAGACCGGGAAGAGCACGGCGATGCGGGCCGGCGACGGCGCGCTCACGGCGCCTCCAGCGCGTCGACGCCCGCGGCCGCCAGCAGCGCGCCGGTCTCGAACAGGGGCAGGCCCATCACCGCCGAATAACTGCCCTCGAGCCGCTCGACGAACAGCGCGCCGCGGCCCTGAATGGCATAGCCGCCGGCCTTGCCGAGCGGCTCGCCGGTGGCCACATAGGCCGCGATCTCGGCCGGCGACATCGCCCGCAGGGTCACCCGGCTCACACACACCCGGGCCGCGGTGCGGGCGTTGGCGAACACCGCCACCCCGGTGGCGACACGATGAGTCCGACCGGCCAGCGCCGTCAGCATGGTCCGGGCTTCGGCGTCGCCGGCCGGCTTGCCGTAGTTGTCGCCTTCCAGCGCCACCACGGTGTCCGAGCCCACGATCACCGCCTCGGGATAGGCGATCGACAGCGCCTCGGCCTTGGTCCGCGCCAGGCGCTCCGCCAGCGCCTCCGCGCTCTCCCCGGCCCGCGGGGTCTCGTCGATGTCGGCCGGGATCGCGGTATGCCGCAGGCCGAGCTGCTCGAGCAGGCGGGCCCGCTGGGGCGAGGCGGAGGCGAGGATCAGACGCGGTTTCATAGCGGTTTCACATGACGCAGGACATCGGCGCCCTCGACGAGATCGACGAAGGCATCGCGCATGATACGGCCGGCATCGATGGCGGTGCGCCAGGCGCGCAGACGCCCGGCATCGTTCCCGGCGTAGCGGTGGAAATCGCGCCGGTCGGGCACCCGGCCGTCGACCAGACGCGCCCGCAGGCCCGGGCCGGGCCCGATCAGCAGCGTATTGGTCGCCAGCCGCGGCCGGCGCCAGGCCAGCGACTTGTCGAACCAGCCCGGCACCAGGCGGGTATCGAAATGGGGCATGAGGACCAGCGGCGCGTCGCCGCCGGGGGCGAGCAGCGGCTGATCGATGTGATAGTCGACGATGCCGCCATCGCGATAGACCCCCGGCGGCGCGCCCGCCGGATCGACCACGCCGCGCATGAGCAGCGGAATGTTGCCGCTGGCATAGACGGCGTCGCGGGCGTTGGCCGACGAGAGCGCCACCGTGCGCGTGGGCAGGCCGTCGCCGGCCGCGGCCAGCGCGGCGCCGTCGCGGGCGAAGACCACGCGCTCGAAGAACGCGCCGAGCGTGCGCCGCGAGACCGCGTTGGCCAGCGCGCCGAGCCCGGAGGCGGCGGCGAGCGTGCCGCGACGCTCGCTGGCGGTGAACCCGCGCGAACGCACGGTGATCGCGTGCAGGGCATAGCGCGGATGCTGCAGTACACCGTCGCGCACCGCCGGGGTGAAGAAGGCCTCGAGTATGCCGCGCACCGTGGCGGTGATCTCGTCGCGGCCGGCGCCGTCGCTGTAGCGCTGCTCAACGTAGCCCCGCTCCAGATCGGCGATCGCCCCCGCCGGGTCGCTCGGGTGACAGGCCGCGGCGAAGCGCCAGGCCCCGATCGACGATCCCACCAGGGCCACGGGCTGATCGGCCCGCGCCAGCCAGTCGCCGAAGATATAGCGATCCAGCGCCGACAGGATCAGCCATTTCGGGCCGCCGGCGGCGCCTGCCATGGCGCCGATCCGATCGGGCGTCAGGCCGCCCTCGGCCAGGGCGCGGCGGGCGGCCGGCCCGGCGCGCAGGGTCAGGATGTCCGCAGTCGCCATACCCGGGTCCGCGTTCGGCAAACGCCGCAGTGTAGCTTCCGGCGCCGGGAAACGCTCGGCGGCGCACCGGCGCCGGGGCGTACGCCCGCCGAGCGAGGCGGGGGCGCAGCCAGGCCGGGGCGCGCGATGAGCCCGACCCCGATCGTGGGCTCCGCTCGGAGCCGTCACGACATCAAGCCCGCGACCCGGCGTGTCCGGCCGCGGCGTGTGTGCGCTGCCGGGATCGGCCATCCGGCCGCTCGCGGCTACGAGGCGCGCCGGTCCCCGCGCCGCGCTTGAGCGAATCCGGCACCTGGAAACGTCTTTTACGAACGCCGCATATCGTGGTCTGCACGGCGCGAGTCGCTGATCGTGGCGTGCCATGGTCCGGATCGTCGAGATCGGAGGGCGCCCGTGGCCGATCGTTGATCGGCGGCCCGATCGGAACGGGCCGGGCGCCCGTGCAATAAACCGGGTGCGACAGGCCGGCATCGTGGCACACGATCGCCAAGCAGGCTGCGCGGCGCTACGCCGCTTCCCGCCGCACGGCGGCGCCTAGCGCGGTGGCTGGCATGCCGTGTCGCCGGGCCCTAATCGACGATGACGATCTTCATCGCGTTGGTCCCGCCGGGACCGGTGAAGTCGCCCTTGGTCAGCAGCACACGCTCGCCCGAGGCCAGCTCGCCGCGTTCGCGCAGACAGGCGACCGCCTCGTCGACCGGCACGGTGCCGTTGAGCTCCGACGGCGTGAAGGCGACCGGCTGCACGTTCCGGCACAGCGCCAGGTAGCGCTCGGTGCGCGGGTACTGGGTCAGCGCGTAGATCGGGATATGGGTGTCCTGGCGCGACATCAGCAGCGCCGTGGCGCCCGATTCGGTCAACGCGATGATGGCGTCCGCATGCATGTGGCGGGCGGTGTACATGGTGGCCATCGCGATGGCCTCGTCGGTGCGCTTGAAGTGCGCGGCCAGCCCGCTCGCCGGGCGATCGGCGGTGGCCTCGCGCTCGGCGCCGACACAGATCCGGCCCATGGCCGCGACCGTGGCCACCGGATAGCGTCCGACCGCGGTCTCGGCCGAGAGCATGACCGCGTCGGTGCCGTCGAGGGTGGCGTTGGCCACGTCCAGCACCTCGGCGCGCGTCGGCACGGGGTTCTCGATCATCGACTCCATCATCTGGGTCGCGGTGATCACGAGCCGGTTCATCTCCCGCGCGCGGGCGATGATGCGCTTCTGCACGCCGGGCAACTCGGGGTCGCCGATCTCCACGCCCAGGTCGCCGCGGGCGACCATGACCGCATCCGAGGCGCCGATGATCTCGTCGAGCGCGGTGATGGCCTCGGCGCGTTCGATCTTGGCGCAGAGCTTGGCGCTGCCGCCGGCCGCCTCGACCATGCGTCGGGCCTGATGCAGATCGGAGGCGTCGCGCACGAAGGACACCGCAAGATAGTCGGCCTCCATCTCGGCGGCCAGGCGGATGTCGTCGGCATCCTTGTCGGTGAGCCCGCTCGCGGACAGGCCGCCGCCGCGCAGATTCACGCCCTTGCGTCCGGACAGGCGGCCGCCGACGTTCACCGTGCAGACGATGCGCCGCTCGTCCACGGCATCCACCGTGAGCGCGATGGCGCCGTCGTTGATCAACAGCTCGCTGCCGGGTTTCACGTCCGCCAGCAGCGGCTCGTAGTGGATCGCGACCTGCTCGCGGGTACCGGCATCCGCGGCCAGACCGGTGTCCAGCGTGAACGTCTGACCGTCGGCGAGCTCGACCGCCTCGTCGACAAACGACTCGATCCGGATCTTGGGCCCCTGCAGATCGGCGAGCACGGCCACCGGCAGCCCGAGCTCGGCGGCGGTCTCGCGCACCCGGGCCACCCGCGCGCGATGGTCGTCGGCGCTGCCGTGCGAGAAATTGATGCGGACGACGTTGACGCCCGCCCGGAGCAGCTCGGCCAGCACTTCCGGCGGATCCGAGGCCGGGCCGAGCGTTGCGACGATCTTGGTTTTTCGGTTCATGGCGGCAGACGCTAGCACAGCCATCCGGCCCACGGATGACGGCATCGCCCATCGGCGCCGGCATCCGCCGTAGAATCGGCCGCCCCGCCCGCGGCCACCGGATGCATGAACGCGAATTCCGCTCTCGGCAGACGCATCGCGACCCTCGCCCTGCTGTGGCTCGCGGGCGTGTACATGCGCGCACCCATCCTGATGATGTCGGCGCTTGGGGCTCGCGTGCGCGAGGCCCTGGGCTTCGGCGACACCGGACTGGGCGCGCTCACGACCACGCCCATTCTCATGCTCGGGCTCGGCGCCCTGCCCGCGGCCTGGCTGATCGGCCGCTTCGGCGCGCGCAACACGCTGGTGGCGGCGATCGCGCTGACCGCGGCGGCCTCGGCGGCGCGGGCGCTGGCGCCGGATCTGGTGCCCCTGCTGGTCGCGACCGCGGCCATGGGCCTGGGCATCGCGGCGATGCAGCCGGCGCTGCCGGCCCTGGTCGGGCGCTGGTGTCCGGGTTCGGTGGCGCTGGCCAGCGCGGTCTACATGAACGGCATGATGGTCGGCGAGTTCACCGGCGCGGGGCTGACGCTGCCGCTGTTGCTGCCCGCGGCCGGTGGCGACTGGCGGCTCGCGCTCGCGCTGTTCTCGCTGCCGGTGCTGATCATCGCCCCGGCGCTGCTGTGGCCGACCCTGCACGGCACCCGCACCGACATGGACCGGCTGCGGCGGCGCCTGCCGGACTGGCGCGACGCGCGCATGTGGCTCTACGGCACGGCGCTCGGCGCCACCGCGGCCACCTTCTTCGGCATCAACGCGTACATGAGCCCGCTGCTGGCCCGCAAGGGCCTGGCCGCGGAACTCGATCTGGTGCTGTTCGTGTTCAACATCGCGCAGCTGGGCGGCTCGCTGCTAATGGTGTTCGTCGCCCGCGCGGTGCTGCGCGTGCCGCGGCTGCTGTTCATCACGCTGGCGCTGCACGTCGCGGCGCTGACCGGCTTCATGACGCTGGACGGGCTCGTGCCGCTGCTGACGGTAGCGTTCGTGCTAAGTCTGGTGGCGGCCCTGCAGCTGATCGCGCTGACCATGCTGCCGCCGCTGCTGCGCGGCCCCGACGACGCCGGCGCCATGGCCGCCGGCATGTTCGCGATCGGCTATGTGCTGGCTTTCGTCATTCCGCTGATCGCGGGCGCGGCCAGCGACCTCTTCGGCCGCATCGATGCCGCGCTGTGGGTCTTTCTCGGCTGCAATCTGGTGTTTCTGCCGCTGGCCTGGCGCACGCCCATACGCAGCTGAGCCGCTGCGCGGACCGAACGGCGGTCAGTCCGCATCGCGATCGCGACGGTCGTCGGCCGCGCGCCAGTCCGCCAGGCTGTCGCTGTGTTTCTTCGGCCGCGGCGCGAACAGGCCCGAGACGGTGCGGCCCAGGCCGCGATTGAGCGCCCGCACGCCGCTGTAGAAGCCGCTGCCGGTACGCTCGCTGCGGCCGAGCAGGCCGGCCAGCGTGCGGTGGACCCCGGCCACGCCCGCGGTGCCGGTATCCACAGCCTGCTCCATGTGCTGCTGGCGGCGGCGAAACCGCTGGCGCGCCTCCGCGAGCAGGCCGGCATCGGCATAGCCGCCCATGAGCACGCGAAATCGCTCCTGGGCGTCGGCGACATCGCGCTCGAGCCGCAGGGCCGCCACCAGCAACGCGACCAGGCCGAGGCCGACGAGAACCGCGACGATCATGAGCCGGAGGGGTGGAAAATCTCGAGCCGCGCCTCGACCTGCTGCGCGGCGAGCTGGGCCTTCATCTCGCGCGCGACGGTGTCGTAGACCCGGCGCCGGACCATTCGCGGGGCCACCCCCACGAAGGCGGCGCCCCAGCGCGAACGACTGCGCGCCAGCGTCATGGGGTTGATGATGTCCACGATGATGCGGCTGCCGCCGACCTCGCCGAGCAGCGCGGCCAGCTCCTCGTCGGACGACTCCAGCTCGCGGGCGAGCCGGCCGATCTGCGCCTCCAGCGCGTGCAGACGTCGATAGGCACGCCACAGCAGCGCCGTCGCCACCGCGAGCGCAGCGCCGAACAAGAGACTGATCCCAGCGAGTAGCGTCATGACGATCTTCTAACCTCGTCAACGTGCAATGGCATGATGCCGCGCTGCAACATGATCGTGCAACCGGAGCCGCGGGCGGCGCGTTACACTCGAGTATGAACCCATGCAGGGCGCCTGCGATGACCGCCGACACCGCCCCCGCCGAGGACATGCCGCTGAGCGGCCGCCGCATCGGCGTGCCCGAATCGCGCCAGCTGGACCTGTTCGCCGACATGCTCGAGCGCCGCGGTGCGGCGGTGCGCCGCTGCCCGCTGGTCGACATCCGCGACACCCCGGACACGACGGCGGTCACGGCATGGCTGGACGACGTCATCGCGCACGGTCTCGACGAGATGATCTGGCTCACCGGCGAAGGCCTGCGGCGCCTGCGCAGCTTCGCCGAGCGCGCCGGCCCGCCCTACCCCGAACGCTTCGCCGAGCGGCTGGCGGCCACGCGCGCCGTCACCCGCGGGCCCAAGCCCACGCGCGAGCTGCGGGCCATGGGGCTGCGATCCGACATCGCAGCGACCGAGCCGACCACCGCCGGCGTGATCGATGCGCTCGAAGCGGTCGACCTCGCCGGCCATCGCGTCGGCGTGCAGCTCTACGGCAGCGACCCCAACCGGCCGCTGATGGATTTTCTGGCGCGCAAGCAGGCCGACGTGCGCGTGGTCGCGCCCTATGTCTACGCCGACGAGGCCGAGGAGCCACAGGTGCTGGCCTTCATCGACGCCCTCGTCGACGGCGAACTCGACGGCCTGGCCTTCACCAGCTCGCCGCAGGTGCGACGCCTGCTCAAGGTCGCCCGCGGGCAGGGGCGGGAGGCCGAACTGATCGCGGCGATGAACGCGCGCTGCGTGGCCGCCGTGGGCCCGCTGGTGGCCGAGCGGCTGCGGGACGCCGGGATCGCCGTCACGCTGATGCCCGAATCCAGCTATTTCATGAAACCCCTGGTACGCGCCCTGGTCGAGCACTTCGCCGACTGAGGCCCATCGACAATCACAGCGCCGGCTGTAACATCGACGGGCCGCCCTCAGCCGTCCTCGTCCATGCCGAACAAGCGCTCCCCCCTGTCGCTGGCCGTCGTGCTCGGTCTCGCCGCCCTGGTGCCCTTCGCTGTCGGCGTCTATGTCGCCTGGACCGGGACGTCGCTGGACGCCCGCAGCGCCCTGCGCTGGCTGCTGCCCTATCTGGCGACCGTAGTCGCCTTCATCGGCGGCGTGCAGTGGGGCCGCATGCTCGCCCAGCGCAGCGCCGCACCGCTGGACATGGCGCTGGCGGTCACGCCCGCCCTGATCGCCTGGGGCGCGCTGCTGACCGCCGCGCCCTGGCGCGGCCTGCTGCTGCTGTTCGCGCTGATCGCGGCCTGGCTGATCGACGAACACGGCGCCCGCCAGGGCTGGCAGAAACGCGGCTTCCTGCAGCTGCGGCGCGTGCTGACGCTGGCGGTCGCGCTCTGCGTGATCGCCATGGGCTGGCGCGTGGTTCGTGGCTGAACCGGCGCCGCTGACGGTGGCCACGGACACGGTCGCCGCGGCCGACGGCGGCGGCTGCGCGCTCACGCGGGTCCGCGCCGAGGCCGCTGCGACGCGCGCACCGGTCGTCATGCTGCCCGGCATGTTCAGCGGCCGGCGCTTCTGGCTGTCCGACGGCGGCGTCGGCCTGGCGGCATATCTGGCGCGCTGCGGCCACCCGGTGTTCATCGTCCAGCGGCGCGGGCTGTCGGACTCGCCGGCCTGCGCGGGCCGCCTGGGCATGAACGAACACATCGCCCACGACCTGCCCGCTGTTCAGACGGCCGTGTCCGCGGCCTCGGCCCGGCCGGCGTTCTGGGTGGGCCACTCCTTCGGCGGCGTGATGGCCGCCCGGACCGCGGCCGAACATCTCGATGCCGGACGCATCGCCGGCCTCGTGCTGTTCGCCAGCCAGTTCGAGGTCGGCAAGCGCATGCTCGACTGGCCCGGCTGTCTGCTGACCCGCGGCGTGGCCCGACTGCGCGGTCATTTCCCGGCGCGGGCCGCCGGCCTCGGCCCCGAGAACGAACCCGTCGCTGCGATCGAGGATGCGACCGACTGGGTGGTCCGCGGCCGCCGCAAGCCGGCGCTGCGCGCCGCCCTGGCCCGCATCACCGCCCCGGTGCTGGCGATCTCCGGGGCCGCCGACCGGGTGGACCCGAGCATCGGCTGCGAGCGCTTCATCGGGCACTTCGCGAGCCGGGACCGCACGTTCATACGCGCCGGGCGGGGCAACGGCTACGCCCGGGACTACGACCATCCCGGCATCGTGGTCAGCCGCGACGCGCGCCGCGAGATCTGGCCCCGCGTGGCCGACTGGATGGCCGCACGCGACGCATGAGAACGGCCGGCCGCATCGCCTGCGGCCGACCGTGTCGTGATCGGACCGCGGCCCGTCGCGATCGATCGAACGCCGCTCAGGCGCCGATCAGGCTCTGGCCGCAGACCCGCAGCACGTTGCCGGAGATGCCGCCGGCGCCCGGCGTGGACAGGAAGGTGATCGCCTCGGCCACGTCGCGCGGTTCGCCGCCCTGGGACAGCGAGGACAGCCGGCGGCCGGCCTCGCGCACGCCGAAGGGCATCTCCGCGGTCATGCGTGTCTCGATGAAGCCCGGCGCGACCGCGTTCACGCAGATGCCGCGGTCGCGCTCGGTCTGCCCGCGGCGTTCGACGAAGCCGATCAGACCGGCCTTGGTCGCGCCGTAATTGGTCTGGCCGCGATTGCCGGCGATACCGCCGATCGAGCACAGGCAGGTCACCCGGCCGTGGTCGTTGATCACGCCTTCGGCGCTCAGCAGCTCGTCGACCGCGAGGATCGCCTGCAGGTTGATCGCGACGACCATGTCCCAGTGGTGCTCGGGCATGTTCGCCAGCGTCTTGTCGCGGGTGACGCCGGCGTTGTGGACCACGATGTCCACGCCGCCGAACCGCTCCGTGAAGAAATCGGCGATCCGGCGCGGCGCGTCGTCGGCGGTGATGTCCAGCGCCAGGGCGGTGCCGCCGAACCGGGCCACCGTCTCCTCGAGCGTGTCGCTGTCTTGGGGGATGTCCAGGCAGACCACGGTCGCGCCCTCGGCGGCCAGGCGTTCGGCGGTCGCCGCGCCGATGCCGCGGGCGCCGCCGGTGACCAGCGCGACCTTGTCCGCCAGCGGCTGGGTGTCGGGCACGCGCTCGGGCATGATCCCGGCCCGGGTGACGGTCAGCGGCTGGCCGTCCACATAGGTGCTGTAGTCCGACAGGAAGAAGCGCAGCGGCTCGACGATGCGATCCTCCGCACCGGGCTCCACGTAGAGCATGTTCGCGGTCGAACCGAGCTTGCCGATCTCCTTGGCCAGCGACCGCACGAAGCCCTCGACCGCGCGCGCGGCACTCGCGCCGGCGACCGACGCCATCGCTTCGGGCAGGCTGGCGAGCACCACCACGCGAGCGTTGGGCGTGAGCTTGCGCGCGACCGGGTGGAAGAAGTCGTACAGCGCGCGCAGGTCCGCCGCGCCGCCCAGGCCGGTGGCATCGAAGACCAGCGCGTCGTAGCGATCATCGTCGGCCGGGCTCGGCGTGTCGGCGCGTTCGACCCGCGCACCGGTGGTCTCGAGCGCGGCCGAGACGCGATCGAAGGCCGCGCTGGCGGCGGTTGCACCCGCCAGCACGCGCTGGCCCTCCAGAAAACGCGCCTGATAGGGCGGCTCGGCGCGCGCCAGCGTCTGCGGCGTCGGCAGACCGACGGTGTCGATCACACGGCGCACGGTCGGATTGGCAGCGGCGCGGACTAGATAATCGCTCATGGTGACTCCTCGGGTGCCGGCCGCCGAAAACGACGGCCGCCTGTTTTAGTGCACTGCAACATGTTTGAGTTTAATCCGGCCCAGCGTCAAATAAAAGTCTGAGGCCGTATTTTTCATCAATCCATCTTTCATGGCCCTCGCCTGCGGGCCTCAGCGCGGCGCCACCACGCCCGGCCTGCACCCGCGCGCCCCGTGTTGTACCATCGCCGGATGACGACAACGCTGACGGCCGCAGTCAACGCGCACGGGCCGCCGCGTCGGAGGCAGGCATGAGCGAAGACGACAATCGGCTGGTCCTCAATTCGCGGGCCCGCGCCATTCTCGACGGGCTGCCGCCGGACGATCGCGAACGCCTCGAACGGCTGATGGAACAGGCCGCAGCCGGCCAGCGGCGCATGCTCGAGACCGCCCTGGAAGACGCCGTACGGATGGTGCCGTCGCCTCTGCGCCGGCGCGTGCAGAAGCTGTTCCTCGGATGAACGATCCGGCCGCGCGCGCCGAGCTGGAAAAGCTCGCCCGCATTCTCGACACCGATACCGCCAGCCTCGCCTTTCTCGACTATCTGGAAGCCGGCCAGCTGCGGACGCTGCGCGAGGGCATCACCGACGCGCTGTTTGAAAAGTTCCGGCCGAGTTTCAGCGGC
Organism: Salinisphaera orenii subsp. orenii MK-B5; assembly: GCF_003788635.1. Classification (GTDB taxonomy): domain Bacteria; phylum Pseudomonadota; class Gammaproteobacteria; order Nevskiales; family Salinisphaeraceae; genus Salinisphaera; species Salinisphaera orenii. Next base: position 78,272 of record NZ_AYKH01000004.1, on the reverse strand, counting down.
TTTGCGCGGCTGTCGTCGCTGCTGCCGCTGACGATCAGCGCAAAGATATCCGAACGCGTGCTCGGCCCCATGCTTTCCGGCCGGATCGCCGGGGAGATGCCGCCCGACCGCGCGATCGAACTGTCGTCGCGGCTGTCGGACACCTTTCTCGCCGACACCTGCCTCGAACTCGATCCGGAGCGGGCCAAGCCGATCATCGCCGGCTTTCCGGTGGCGCGCTCGGTGGCGATCACCCGACTGCTGCTCGCACGCGGCGAATACATCACCATGGGCCGCTTCGTCGACGTGCTGCCCGACGAGACGCTGTTCGCGGCCACCGACGCCATCGACAGCGGCGCGGATCTGCTCAAGATCAGTTTCTTCGTCGAGGACAGCCAGCGCCTCGACGCGGTGATCGCGCATCTGGACACCGAACGCCGCCGGGCCGTAATCGACGCCGCCGCGGCCGAGGATCTCTGGCCGGAAGTCATCGCCACCCTGCGGCGCATCGGCCCGGAGGCGCGTCATGCGCTGGCCGAACTCGCGCTGGCACAGCGCGCCGAGATTCTGGACTCGCTCATCCGCGCCGCGGCCGAGCACGACCTGTGGCCGTCGCTGCTGACGATCGGCCGGGAACTGCCGGACGCCTCCGTGGAACGGCTCGCCGACCAGCCCGCCTTCGACGACGCCCGCGTGGTGCGCAGCGTGATCGACTCGGTGGTGGCCAACGATCTGTGGGACGCCCTCCAGACCCAGCTGCCGCTGATGGGCCCGACGCGCTGCGCCCGGCTTCTCGAGGTCGCGGCCACCGAACGCCGGGCCTTTCTCGCCGAGTTCGGCCAGCGGGTCACCGCCGAGGACGCCTGCGCCGACACCCTGCGCGCCGGCTCGGCGCATCTGGCGGCCCCGGTACGCGCCGAGGCCGCGGCCGCCAGCGGCCGTACCACGCTGGCCGGGCTCATCGCCGAGCCGGCCGCTGGCTGAATCGCTCAGCCGTACTGCGCCTCGACGGCCTCGACCTCGGCGATATACGCCGCCATCGCCTGTTCCCGCGACTGGCCCTCGACATCCTTCCAGGCCTGCCACTTGTAGCGCTCGACGGGATTGAGCATCCCCGGCTTGCGACCGGTGACGTCGCCGTCGGTCGCCTGCCGGTAGAGGGCGTACATCTTCAGCTTGAAATCGTTGGAGGGTTTGAACGCGCCGTCCGCCGGCGCATGACGCACCTTGTCGACGGCTTCCTGGAATCGGCGCTCCAGATCGGACATGGTCACTCTCCTGTGCGGCAAATTGAACGGTCGCCGGACGAGGCCTCGTCCAGGCGCGGGCCCAGCCAGTCGCTGATCGCACGATAGACATCGTCGTGGTGCAGCAGCGCGAAATGATTCATGCCGTAGAAGACGCGGCCGTCCTGGTCACGGGCGACGAAACGCCGACCGGGCGAACGGGAATGGCCGAAGGCGCTGCCGACCGGCACCAGCAGATCGCCGAACCAGCGGCCGAGCGGGTCGTCCTCGCGTCGGCCTAGCGTGGCCGCGACCAGGAAATGGCCGACGTGATCGAGCGGCCGCAGGGCGGGGCTGGCGGTGTAGTCGCCGCCGACGCGCTCGTCCTTCTGCCAGTCCTCGTCTCGCAGATAGCCGTAGCGCAGATCCTTGACCCCGGCGCTGCGGATATCGCCGAGGCGCGCGAACGGCTGCGTGTAGGGCACCCGCGTCAGCGAACGGGTCACGCGGCTGCCGAGCCGTTCCAGCGGCGCACCGAGGTGCGGCGAGCCCAGCAGCACCATGTCCGCCAGCCGCCGCGGCCAGCCGAGACCGGCCTCGTGCGCGTAATGGGCCGCACTTCGGGCGACGAGACCGCCCATACTGTGTCCGATGAGCGTGATCCGTTCGAGTACCACCGGGTAGGCATCCAACAGCGCCTGCAGCCGAAAGGCCAGATCACGCCCGTTCTCGGAAACATGCCGACCGCTGTTGTAGCGCAGCCGCAGCGCGGTATAGCCGTGATCGCGCGCCAGCCGCTCGCCGAAGTCGGCATGGCCGGCGCGACGCCACTGGCGGTCGTTCATGCCCAGGCCGTGAATGAGCACCACCAGCCGCGGCGACGGCGCGTCGTCGAGGCCGACCGAGAGCCCGTGCCGGGTGAACGCGATCGGCCGGCCGTCGGCCGCGACGAAATCCATCGGTAGCGCGAGTTCGTTGCCGCTGGCCTCGAGATGATCGCCGACGGCGCCGTTGAGCGCGCTGTGCAGCCCCAGCGACAGCCGCGCCGGTATCTCGCGCTTGCGCGCCGGCACCAGGGTCTCGGCCAGACCGGCGAGCTGGCCGGCACCGGCGAAACTCAGACTCCCGATATCACGCACGCGGCCGTAGACGAAGTCGCTGACCCGGCCGACCGGATGGGCGGCCGGATTGATGCGCCCGATGCTGCGCGTGATCGAGCGATGCACGCCCTGAACGAGGCCCACCGTACCGGTGAAGGCATCGGCGGCGAGCGCGATGCCGCCACGCAGCCAGACCGCGCCCGCGGGCGGGCCCGCGTCGCGGCGATCGACCGGAGGGCGATCCGCGCGCATCAGCCGCGGCACCGCCAGGAGATGGTGGTCAGCAGCCGGCCCAGCGCGATCAGGTGGCCGCCGAGGATGGCCTTGCCGCTGACCAGCAGGCCGGCCGAGACCTCGCGCGCCGGATCCGCCCAGCCGAGAATGTTCATGAACCCGAGATGGCCGTAGGCGCGCCCGGTCATCGGCCCGTACAGGCCGACCGGATTGGCGCCCAGCATCAGACCCTCGCTGTAGCGCATGGGAATCCTGAGCGTGTGGTCGTAGCGCAGCCGATTGGCGGGCCGAGTCGCGCGCCGGATCGTCGCCGGCTGCAGGATCCGCCGGCCGGCGTACACACCGTCGTCGGCCAGCATCTGATAGAAGCGCGACAACTCCTCGGCCGTGCAATAGAGATTGCCCGCGGGCACGACGGCGTCCATGAACAGATCGCGGTTGGAAATATCCACGACTTCTTCGAAACCGACGGTCAGCGCCCGACGCGCCACCACCGACAACGGAAAGCGCACCGGCTGGCCGGCGGCATAATTGCGCGCGACCCGCGAACGCGAGCGCCCGTCCAGCCCGAAGGTGAAATAGCGCATCCCCAGCGGCCGGCGCAGGCGCGTGTCGAGATACTCGGTCAGCGGCGCGCCGGTCACGCGGCGGATGAGTTCGCCGAGGATGAAGCCGCCGGTGATCGCGTGATAGGCCATCCGCCGGCGGCCCGTCTCGGCCGGGGCCGCGCAGATCAGACGCAGGCATTCGTCCCAGTCGGCCAGCGTCTCCGGGCCGGCGCGACGGCGATCGATGTCGAACATGGGAAAGCCGCCCCGATGCGAGAGCACCTGGGCGATGGTGGTGCGCTGCTTGCCGGCACCTGTGAACTCGGGCAGATAGCGCGAGACCCGCGCATCCAGGTCGATGCCGCCCTCCTCGGCCAGCTTGTGCACGAGGATGGCGGTGACGGCCTTGCTCGCGGAGAACAGGCACATGGGCGTATCCGGCTCGGCCAGCCGCGCGCGCGTTTCCGGTGGCTCGTCCGGCCCGCGGCCGTAGGCGTGGCCCAGCGAACGGTTGAGCACGATCCGCCCCCGCCGGCGCAGACAGAAGGTGATCGCCGGATAGGCGCCACTGCGGTAGAGCCCACGCACGCCCTCCCAGACCGACTCGACCGCGGCCGGCGACAGGCCGGCCTGCGCGGGATCGACTTCGGCCGCCCGATCGATACCCGTGATCGCGTCGAGCGAGCCGGCGGGCATATCCACCCGATGCGCACCGAGCAGCGTCCGGCTCATGAGGCCTGCCGCAGATCGACCGGTCGGCCTTCGGCTCGACGCGTGTCTTCGGAGAGCGGATTGGCCAGGTATTCCTTGCTGAAGTCGTCGGTCAGCAACACGTCGTAGCGCATGCGGTCGTACTCGCGGATCGCATCGACCTGCCCGGCGTCGAGCACGCCGCGCTCGAGCGCGCTGGCCAGCTGCTGCTCGACGCTCTCACCCTCGATCTCGCCGTGCTTGGCGGCGCGCAGGAACTCGCTGTAGACGTCGTCGATGGCCTGCAGCTTCTCGTAGGCGCCGATCAGCCGGCCGGTGGGGTCGTTCTCGCCCCGGCCGATATAGATGTCGTAGGTCATGCGGCGTCCGAATTCGGAATCGAGTTTCATGCCCAGCATCATGCGGCATAGCGCGCTGTTGGTGGCATCGCTGGGGCCGTGGAAGCGGCGTCCGCGCGGCAGGGCGACGCATCTGAGAAGCGGCCGGGCGGCCTTGACCGGGTAATTGCGCACGAACTCATGCAGGGCCTGCTCGATCTCGTGCAGGTGATATTCCATCGCCCAGCGCGCATGGACCTTGTCCTCTTCGGTGCCGCCGTTGACCTCGAAGCCCTTGAGCGTGGCCGAGGCCATATATAGATGCGACAGCACGTCGCCAAGACGCGCCGAGGTCGATTCCTTGAGCTTGAGCGCGCCGCCGAGCGTGCCCATCGCCAGATCCGAACAGAAGGCTAGCGCCGCCGAGAAACGCTCCAGATGGCGATAGTAGACCGTCATCTCGTTTTTAACCGGCGCCTTGGCGAGCTTCGCATTCGTCACGCCCAGCGTGAACGCGCGCACCATGCGGTTCACCGAATAGCCGATATGCGAGAACAGCAGGCGGTCGAACTCGACCAGCCCGGCCTTGAAGTCCGGATTGTGGGCGGCCTCCATTTCGCTGTAGACATAGGGATGGCAGCGGATCGCGCCCTGGCCGAAGACCATGAGGCTGCGCGTCATCACGTTCGCGCCCTCGACCGTGATCGCCACCGGCAGCGCCTGATAGGCCGCGGCCAGATAATTGCGCGGGCCCATGATGATGCCGCGCCCGGAATGGATATCCATCGAGTGGTTGATGACCGTGCGCATCATCTCGGTGGAGTGGTACTTGATCATCGCGGTGACCACCGCCGGGGTGCAGTGATCCACGCCCGAGGCGGTGAGATTGCGCACGTTCTCGAGGATATAGGCATAGCCGCCGATCACGCCCAGGCCTTCCTGCACGCCCTCGAAGTTGCCGATCTCGGTGCCGAACTGGCGCCGGATGCGCGAATACGCCGAGGTGATGCCGTACATGCCCTTGCCGGTGGCGGTCGACAGTGCCGGCAGCGACACGCCGCGCCCCGCCGACAGGCATTCGAAGAGCATGCGCCAGCCGTTGCCGGCCTGCTTGGGCCCGCCGATGATGGCATCGATCGGCACGAACACGTCCCTGCCCTCGATCGGCCCGTTCATGAAGGCGTTGCCCGGATAGCTGCGGCGGCCGATATTCACGCCGGGCGTGTCGGTGGCCAGCAGCGCACAGGTGATGCCGTAGTCCACGGTCTCGGGATCACCGAGCAGACCGTCCGGATCCTTGAGCCTGAAGGCCAGGCCCATGAGCGTGGCCACCGGCGCCAGGGTGATATAGCGCTTGTTGAAGGTCAGCGACAAGCCGAGGACCTCCTCGCCGTCGACGCTGCGCTTACAGACCACGCCGGTGTCCGGCATCTTGGCCGCGTCCGAGCCGACTTCCACGCCGGTGAGCGCAAAGCACGGCAGCTCGCGACCGGAGGCCAGCCCCGGCAGCCACTTGTCCTGCTGTTCTTTGGTGCCGTAGTGCACCAGCAGCTCGCCCGGGCCGAGCGAGTTGGGCACCATCACGGTCACCGCGGCGGCGATCGAGCGCGTCGCGATCTTGGCGACCACACAGGACTGGCCGTAGGCCGAGAAACCCAGACCGCCGTGCTCCTTCGGGATCAGCATCGACAGAAAGCCGGCGTTGCGGATGTATTCCCAGGCCTCTTCCGGCAGATCCTTGAGCTCGAAGTTGACCTGCCAGTCGTCGAGCATGGTGCACAGCTGCTCGGTCTCGTTATCGAGAAAGGCCTGTTCGCGCTCGCTCAGGCGGGTGAGCTGGAAATCGAGCAGCTGCTGCCAGTCTGGGCGGCCGCGAAACAGCTCGGCCTCCCACCAGACGTCGCCGGCCTCCAGCGCCTGCTGCTCGGTCTGCCCCATCTCCGGCAGGATCTTGCGAAAGATGCCGTAGAGACGATGGGTCAACACACGCCGGCGCAGCGGCACGATGTTGAACAGTGCGAGCCCCAGCCCCAGTACCAGGGCGGTGATCACGAACCCGACCGGGCCGATCAGACCGGTCGCGGCCAGGGCCACGACCACCGCCGCAGTCACGCCCGTGAACACCGCGAGCGACACGCCGCGGTAGAGCAATGTCCAATAGAGTCCGATCAGTAGAAGCGCGATGATAAAGCCTGTCATGGCGGCCTCGAGTCCAGCGGGTTGCCGATGGCGGAACCGTCCCCATGTCAAGGGATACGACCGACAACATCTATTTTCAAAAATACGAGTTTTCAGATAATACCAAGCCCCTACGAGGCGTCAACAGGGATGAATCCGTGACAGACACTCGACAGAACTCTCCGGGCAAGCGCCAGCGGCGGCGCGGCTATCGCGGCCTCTCGGCCGAGGAACTGCGTGCCCAGCGCCATGATCGGCTGATCGCCGCCGGCATCGAACTCTTCGGCGAGCGCGGCTACGCCGCCACGCCGATCGAGGCGGTCTGCTCCCACGCCAAGGTCTCCACCCGGCATTTCTACGAGCAGTTCGAGGGCCGGGAATCCATCCTCCACGCCGTACACGGCTTCCTGGTCGCGCGCATGGAGGAGATCATCCGCACGGCGCTGACCGAGCCGCGTACCCCGCTGACCCAGCGGGTGGCGGACACGATCGAATCCGCGATCTTCTTTCTACTGGAGGACCCGCGGCGCGGCCGCATCCTCTGCATCGAGGCCGTCGGCGTTTCCGAGGTCATGGAGAAGAAACGCCGGCAGATGACCCATGATCTGGCCGACATCATCCAGCGCTACGCCGATCTGATGGCCGAGAACGGCATGCTCCCGGCCCGCGACTATCACCTGCCGGCGATCGCCCTGGTGGGCATGTTCAACGAACTGGTGGCCGAGTGGCTCAACGAGGGCACCGGCCTGTCAGACCGGGAAATGGCGCGCGAAGCCAAGATCCTGTTCCGCGCCATGATCTTCGGCGCCCAGCACTACGAACCCACCGAAGGCGCCCACGATCCGCTGGACCGGCAGGCGCCCGCCGGGGACTGACCCCGACCGGTCTGCGCCACGCCCGACTCAGAGGGCCAGCTCACCGGCCTCGAGCGCGCGGCGCGTCTCGTCGTCGAGGCGGGCGTAGCGCTCGTCGCCCGCGACGAGCACGTAGACCGGCTCGTCATCCTCGGGGGCGTAGGCCTGCTTCTTGAGTTCGACCTTGCGGTATTTCATCGTCCCGGTGACCTCCTGCTCGGGCCGCGGCCGGATGAACACCGGGATCGCATAGCCCGGCAGCTCCTCGCGCAGGTGCGCCACGAGGCCGGCCCAGTCGATATCCGCGATGTCGTTCGCCGGCGTGATCGCGGCCATGCCCGCGCGCCCGTCGTTATGCGGCACCTCGACGCCGTAGACCACCGATTCTTCGATCGCCGGATGGGCGTTGAGCGCGTTCTCGACCTGGGTGGTGGCCACGTTCTCGCCCTTCCAGCGAAAGGTGTCGCCGAGGCGGTCGACGAAGGCGATGTGGCGCATGCCCTGGCGGCGCACCAGATCGCCGGTGTTGAAGTAGCAGTCGTCCTTTTTAAACACGCCGCGAAAGAGCTTTGCCTCGCTCGCTCGGCGGTCGGTGTAGCCCTCGAACGGCGCGAAGTCCGTGACCTTGTTGAGCAACAGACCGACCTCGCCCTTGCCGACCTCACGCATGCGCCCACGCTCGTCGCTGACCGGCGCCTCGGTCTCGGGATCATAGTCGACCACCGCGAACGGCAGCGGACAGAAGCCCGCGGTGCGATCCATGTTGAAGCCGTTGACGAAGATCAGATTGCCTTCGCTGGCACCGTAGAACTCGCAGATGCGCTCGATGCCGAAACGCGACTTGAACGCGTCCCAGATATCAGGCCGCAGACCGTTGCCGATGACCGCCCGCACCGCGTGATCGCGGTCGTCGGCGCTCGGCTCGGCGGCGAGCAGATAACGGCACAGCTCGCCGATGTAGCAGAACACCGTGGCCTGATGGCGGCGCACGTCGGGCCAGAAGTTCGACACGCTGAACTTCGGCGCCAGCGCGAAGGTGGCCCCGGCGCACAGCACCGACGACCACGACACCGTCAGCGCGTTGTTGTGATACAGCGGCAGCGGACAATAGAAGCGATCCGCCGGCGTCAGCCGCAGGCCGGCCAGGCCCATCGCCGCGCCGCCGCGCAGCCAGCGCGCATGGCTCATCCGCGAGGCCTTGGGCATGCCGGTCGTGCCGGAGGTGAAGATATAGAAGCAGGTGGCGTCGCGGCTGACGGCGGCGGCGTCGTCGAGGTTGCCGGCGGCGCGATTGCGGGCTTCCGCGAGAAAGTCGCGACAGCCGGCCGGCGGGGTGCGCAGGTCGCCGCCGGGGACGAACCAGACCGGGTCCAGCCCGGCCACGCGCGGATCGTCGCGGATCGCGTCGAAGGCGGCGTACAGCTCGCCGCCGACGAGCAGGGCCCGCGGTTCGACCGTGCCCAGGCTGTGGGCGAGCACCTCGCCCCGCTGCTTGGTGTTGCACATCGCTGCGGCGGCGCCGAGCTTGGCCAGGCCCGCGACCGCGATCAACGCCTCGGGCCGATTGTCGAGCAGCACGCCGACGACGTCCCCGGCGCCGATGCCCCCGGCCTTGAAGGTGCGCGCATAGCGGTTGGCCAGCGCATTGAACTGGGCGTAGGTCCAGCGCTGGCCCTCGAAGGTGAGCGCCGGATGCTCGGGCCGCCGACCCGCATGCGCCTCGAGCAGCGTTGCGATCGTCATCCGATCCCGGAACTTCGACTGCAGCAGCAGCCCGGCCCCCTTGAGCAGGCGGTCCGCGCCGCGCAGCTTGTCCGGCGTGGGCTTGAGCACATCCCAGACGTTCAGCGTGTCGCGCTCGGCTTCGGCCATGGGCCTCTCCTCCATCGGTTCTGTCAGCGTCCTGTCAGCAATCGCCGTCTCATCCGGCACTGACAAGGAGCATATCAGCGCACGGCCGGCGTGCCCTCCTCGCGTGCCGGCGGGGTCGGCCTGCAGTCCTGCCACAGCGCCAGGCCATAGGCACTCAGGCGCACCGACTGCCGCTGCAGGCGCGGATAGAGTTTGAGTTCGCGGCGCACGTGATCCATGGTCCGACGGATCTGGGTGTCGGCGAGCAGCAGTTCGTACTGATCGCTCAGCCGCTCGTCCTCGGGCCCGATCTGGAACACGCCAAGCGCCAGCAGCTCGGTCATGTACTGCGGCACGTACTCGCGCAGCAGCACGCCGGCGTCGCGGCCCAGCGAACTGGCGTTGGTGAGCACGTTCACGCTCACCGGTCCGGCCGGCAGCCGGCCGGCGGCGACATGACACAGCGGTGCGATCTCGCGCTCGGCCAGCAGTGCCAGCATCGCGACCTGATCGGGGACCAGCCGCGACAGCGTCTGCCGATAGAGTTGGATGCGCGCCGCGTCCGGGTCCACGCTGCGGGAGGCCGCGAGCAGGTCGGCCATCATCTCGGCCGGTTCGCTCAGCTCCGGATGATCGCGGGCGACGCGCGCCCGATCGGTCGCCCCCGCCTCCATCGCGTCGAGGCGCTGCTTGAGCTCGGTGAGCGCCCAGCTCTCGGCGTCGTGAAACCGGCGCACGGCCGAGCCGGTCACCGGCCATTCCTCGGCCGCGCGGGCGGCCTGCCGCAGCATCTGCAGCGGCCGGGGCGTGCGCGGGCGCAGATTCTTCCTGGTTGCCATGGCGATACTCGCTCTCGGTTGCGGCGCGCGCCGCGACAAGCCCGGCATCGTGCCGGACGGGACCGGTCCGGCGCCAGCAGGCCGATCAGCCGAAGCCGGGCAGGCTGCCGAAACGCTCGGTGAACACACTGGAGAACAGCACGACGAGCTGGAACCAGCCGACCATCAGCCCGAGCGCGGCGCCGACCGCGATCAGGATCCACTCGTCCTCCTCGAAGGCCGGACGCAGCATGCCTTCGAACTGGCGCGGCGTGAGCTGCTGCAGCCGCGAGACCAGCGTGTCCTGGATCGCCATCGCGTTCTCGGCATAGCCGGTCATGTGCGACAGCGTCCCCGGCATGCGCGCGACCACCTCGCGCACGGCCTCGGCCTTGATGCGTTCGTAGTCGGCGCTGCCCAGCGTCCAGGTCACGAACGGGCGCGCCACGCTCGCGCTGTCGTCGATGGCGTGTTCGACCTCGCGCCGGACGAGCTCGAACAGCTTCTCGGCGTAGGGGCCGGTGAGGATCTCCTCGAGGATGTTGGCCGGCGTGAGAATCTGGGTGGCCACGAGGCTGCCGTAGTCGGCCGCGACCTCGCCCTGGCGCTTGAAGAACAGCCCCTGGATCCGGAACGGGCCGATGCGGATCGGATTCTTCGGGTTGAAGATCATCTTCAGTGCCAGCCAGTTGGTGGCCCAGCCCACGAGCAGACCGAAGGCCGGCAGCAGCCACCAGGGCTGGAAGAACATCCAGATCAGCATCTGCACGAGGCCGAAGGCGAAGCCGAAATAGGCGCCCGAACGGCCGATGAACACGAATTCGGCGCGCCCGGTCTCGAGGAAGATGCGGTTGAGCAGGTGTTTCTCGCGCACCAGCACGCGGGTGATCATGCCCTTGAGATCGAACATGTAGCGCACGTTGGTGCGCACCTCGGTCATCAGTTCGCGGATGATCGCCGGGGCCTGGGCCCGCACCCGGTGCTTGATCCGGCTGCGCACCACCTGCGGCAGCGCCTCCCAGAGCCCCGGGTGATGGCGGCGCATGACGCTGTCGGTGATCTCGTCGGTGAGCTCGATCATCGGCCGTTCGAGCTCGGCGGCCACGCGCTCCGGGTCCAGCCGGCCGAAGATCTCGGCCTCCGTGATCAGGGACTCGGTGATGGTGTCCACGGCGATGCCGGTCATCTTCGAGGCCTTGCGGGGCACGATGCCCTGCCAGCCCAGATACGGTTTCCAGAAGCCGACGAAGTGGAGCGGATGGAACATCATCCGGATCGCGACCACGTTGGTCACATAGCCGACGATCGCGCTGATCACCGGCATGGACAGATACTTCCAGGTATCGATGCTCAGATAGAGAAAATGTCCGTCCATGGCCGGGGCCGCCGGGCGGGCGCGGCCGTCTCCTCGCAGTCGTCGTTCATCGAATTATGACGCGCCCTCGAAACCGGCGTCGGCGCGCGGCGGCGGCCGGTCTGACAGCACGGATTGTCACTATAGCAGCCCGCCACCGGTTCAGCCCCGGGCGCCGTCTCCGGCCATCGCCGGCGCCCCGTGCAGACGTGCGTTGATACGCGCCAGGGCGTCGAAACCGAGCACCCCCGCGGCCGCCCGCAGCTCCAGCCGGGCGAGCGCGTGGTCGTACCACGCCTGCTTGCGATCGGCGCGACGCTGGACGAGCGTGATCTCGGCGTCGATCACGTCCAGTATCGTGCGGTTGCCCAGTCGATAGCCGGCCCGGGCGGCCTCCAGCGCGGTCCGTCCCGAGTCGATGGCGCGCTCGAGCGCGGCCAGCCGGCGCCGGGTCGCGTCCACGTCGCGCCAGGCGTCGTTGATGTCGATGATCAGCTGCCGGCGTGCCGCGATCAGATCCAGCCGCGCCTGTTCGGCCTCGTACTCGGCCTCGGCCACCGCGGCGCGGGTCGCACCGCCGGAGAACAGCGGCATCTGCAACTGCACGCCGATCGAGCGGGTCTCGTCGATGAGATTGGCCTGGCCGCCGCCGATGGGGAACAACTGCTCCTGGCGGCCGATACTGCCGACCAGGTCGACGGTGGGCAGGTGGCCGCCGCGCTCGGCCGCGATGCGCTGGCGCGCCGCGCGCCAGCTCGCCCGCGCCGAGGCGATCCGGGGCGAACGATCCAGCGCGGTGACCAGCCAGGCCTCGCGGTCGCGCTGCGCCGGGCTTTCCGCCTCGGGCACCGCGGTGTCGACGTCGATGCCCGACAGGGCCGACGGCGAACGGCCGGTGAGCGCGATCAGCGCATCCCGGGCCGAGGCCAGCTCGTTCTCGGCGGTGATCGCGTCGACCTCGGCGCTGTCGAGGCTCGATCGGGCCTCCTGCTGATCGGTGATCGGCTCCAGGCCGGCCGAGTAGGCGGCTTCGGCCCGATCGAGCTGTCGCCGGATCGAGCGCCGCTGTTCGCGCGCGGCCCGCAGCGCGTCACGCGCGGCGAGGACGTCGAAATAGGACCGGGCCACGCGCACGATCAGGTCCTGCTCGGCGACCGACAGCGAAGCGCGCGCCGCCGCACGTTCGGCGTCGGCGGCATCCTTTTCCTGCCAGGCGCGCCAGTTGAACAGCGGCTGGGTGAGATCGAGCGAGTAGGACTGCTGGTCGGAGGTGGTCGCACCGTCGTCGGTGGCGAAGAAATCGGCGCCGGTCGCGCCGTCGTTCTCGGGGCGCTCGAAGGTCTGATCCTGGGTGACGGTCGAATAGCTCGCACTCGCCGAGAGCTGGGGCAGCAGCTGTCCGCGGGCCCGGCGATAGCGCGCCCCCGCGGCCCCGGCTTCGGCCTCGGCGCCGAGCAGATCCGGGTCGTTGCGCAACGCCTGCTCGTAGGTGTCGAGCAGATTCTGCGCCGCCTGTGCCGGCCCGGCCAGCACCAGCATCGCGCCCAGCGCCAGCGCAATCGCCCGCGCGCCGCGTCTCATGCGGTGCGCCCCCGCCGCCGCTGCCAGGCGTCCCCGGCGCGGGCGCCGAGCACGAGCAGGCAGGGGGTCAGGATCAGCGTCAGCACGGTCGAGAACAGCAGCCCGCCCACGATGGCGGTGGCGAGCTGGGTCCACCACTGGGTCGAGGGCGCGCCGAAGGTGATCGAACGGCCGATGATGTCCACGTTCATCTGCAGCACCATGGGCAGCAGGCCCAATATCGTCGTCACGGTGGTGAGTATGACCGGACGCAGGCGCTCGGCGCCGGTCTGGCGCACCGCGTTCCAGGCATCGAGCCCGGCCGCGCGGTTCACGTTGTAGGTGTCGATGAGCACGATGTTGTTGTTGACCACGATACCCGCGAGCGCGATCACGCCGATACCGCTCATCACCACGCCGAAGGGCTGGCCGGCGACGAGCAGCCCGAGCAGCACCCCGATGGTCGAGAACAGCACCGCCGAGAGGATCAGAAACGACTGGTAGAAGCTGTTGAACTGGGTCAGCAGGATCACGCCGATGAGCGCCACGGCCACGCCGAAGGCCTTGGACAGGAAGGCTTCGGCGTCGCGCAGGTCCTCGTCCTCGCCCTTGAAGGCGATATCCACGCGCGGGTCCAGCCCGGCCGATTCCACGTGCTCGCCCATCCAGTCCCGCAGCGCGCCCAGGCGCTCGGCGACCAGCGCGTCCTCGGCGACGCCGGACTCGACCGTGATCGTGCGCTGGCCGTCGGTGCGCTCGATGCTCTCGACCTTGGGCGCGGGCACGCGCTCGACGAAGTTGCCGATCGGCACCCGGCCGTCGCTGGTCTGCACCCGCAGGGCGTCCAGGTCGGCCAGGGTGCGCGACGACTCCGGGAAACGCACCCGGATGTCGATCTCGTCGTCGGCGTCGTCGGGCCGGTATTCGCCGACCTTGATGCCCTGGGTGACCAGCTGGATCGCCTGGCCGATGGTGGCCACATCGGCGCCGAAACGGCTGGCTTCGGCGCGATCGACGTCCATGCGCCACTCCAGGCCCTGGGCGCTGCGCGAATCCTGCACGTCGGTGAACCCGCCGACCTCGGCCATGCCGCGCCGGACGAAGTCGGTGGCCGTTTCCAGCGCATCCATCCCCGGCCCCGCGATCTGGATCTCGACCGGCTTGGCCTGGGTCGGGCCCTGGGCCTGTTCCTGGACCTCGGTCTGCACGCCGGGGATGCCGGCGATGGCCGTGCGCACCTCGGCGAGCACCGCGTCGGCCGGCCGACGCACGCCCCAGGGCTTGAATTCCATCTGAATCTGGCCGATCACATCCTCCGCGGCGCCCTCGCGAAACGACGACTGGCCCGACCCCGTGCGGGTGTAGACCGACTCGAACGTATCCATGGCCAGCACGCGCTCCTCGACCCGCCGCACCAGCCGATCCGACTCCGCGACCGACTGCTGGCCACGGGCATGGACCTGGATCACGGCGTTGTCGGGGGCGATGTCGGGAAAGAATTCCACGCCCTTGCCGAACGTGGCGTAGCCGACGATCGCGGCCACGAACAGCAGCACCGCGGCGAGCAGGGTCTTGCCGGCGTGTCGGGCGAAGCGCTCGAGCGTGCGCACGTAGGCGCCGGTGAAGCCGCGCAGTGGCTGGCCGGGCTGCCAGACCGCGGCGGCGCCGTCCGGGGCCGAGCCGCCGATGACCGCGCCGAGCGTGGGCACGAAGACCAGCGCCATGGCCAGCGAGGCCGACAGCACCGCGATCAGCGTGATCGGCATGTAGCGCATGAACTCGCCGACCACGCCCGGCCAGAACAGCAGCGGCGCGAAGGCCGCCAGCGTGGTCGCGGTCGAGGAGATGATCGGCCAGGCCATGCGCTGGGCGGCGTGCATGTAGGCCGAGGCCCGGGCCTCGCCCTCGGCCAGAAACCGATCGGCCAGTTCCACCACCACGATCGCACCGTCGACCAGCAGCCCGAGCGCCAGAATGAGCGCGAACAGCACCACGATGTTCACCGACAGCCCGAGCCCGGCCAGCACCAGGATGCCGAGCAGGAAGGAGCCGGGAATCGACACGCCCATTAGCGTGCCCGCGCGCAGGCCCAGAATGCCCACGATCACGATCATCACCAGCAGGATGCCGCTGACGACGTTGTTCTGGAGATCACCCAGCAGCCGGGTGACGTCCTCGGACTCGTCCTGCGAGAAGTTGACCCGGATGGCCTCCGGCCAGCCCTGCTGCATGTCGGCCACCGCCGCGCGCACCGCGCGATTGGTGTCGATGATGTTGGCGCCGATGCGCTTGGTCACTTCGAGGGCGACCGTGGGCTGGCCGTTGAGCCGGGCGAAGCTCTCGCGATCGGCGAAGGCCCGGCGCACGCTGGCCACATCGGCCACCGTGACGACCTGATCGCCCGCGCGCTTGACCGCGGTGGCCCGCAGCGCGTCGAGGTTGTCGATCACGCCGGGCACCTTGATCGAGAAGCGCCCCGAACCCGACTCCAGCGCCCCGGCCGGCACCAGCTGGTTGTTCTGCTGGACGGAGTTGAACACCTCCTCCAGCGACAGACCGTAGGATTCCAGGCGCAGCGGATCGATGTTGATCTCGATCTGCTCCTCTCGGTCGCCGGCGATGTCGGCCTCGAGCACGCCGGGAATGGATTCGATCTCGTCCTGGGCGTTCTCGGCCAGGGTCACCAGCACCCGCTCGGTAACGTTGCCGTAGAGATTGATCACCAGCACCGGAAACAGCGCGACGTTGATCTCGTTGACGGTGGGCTCATCGGTCTCGTCGGGCAGTTCCGACTTGGCGATGTCGACCTGGTTGCGGACATCGTCGAGGGCCGCGTCCGGGTCGAAGCCGGCCTCGAACTCGAGGATCACGCTGGCGTGGCCCTCGGAGGCCGTCGCGCTCATCTCCTGCAGGCCCTCGATGGCGCGCAGCTCCTGCTCCATCGGCTTGACCAGCAGACGCTCGGCGTCCTCCGGCGATATCCCCTGATGCGTCATCGACACGTAGATCGTGGGGATGGTGATATCGGGCGAGGACTCCTTGGGGATGCCGTTGTAGACGATCACGCCCGCGACCAGAATCACGATCAGACCGAGCACGACCGTGCGCGGCCGCGAGAAGGCGCTCGCGATCAGCGCGTTCATTGCGTGCCGGCGCCCTCCGCCCCCGCCGCCGCGGGGCGCTGGTCGCCGGCGGCAGCCTCGGCCTCCTCGACCACCCGCACGGCGTCGCCGGCGCGCACGAACCCCTGACCGCTGGTGATCAGGCGCAGATGCTCGGGCAGCCCCGACAGCCACAGCGTGTCCGCCGTGCTCCGCGCCACGCGCGCGGCGTGAAAGGCCACGCGGCCGTTGGCGTCCACGGTCTTGATGCCCATGCGGCCGGCCTCGTCCAGCGTGAGCAGATCCGCCGGCACCGCGTGTGCCTCGACCCGCTCGAGCGGCAGGTACAGCTTGGCCGAGGCGCCGGAGACCAGGCGGCCGCCCGGATTGTCGACCTCGAGTTCCACCGCATAGGTCCGGGTGGCCTCGTCGGCCTCGGTGGCGACATAGCGCACGGTGCCCTCGACCGTCTCGCCGTCGATCAGGCGCGCGCGGCCGGACTGGCCGGTCTCGACGAACGCGACGTCGCGCTCGGCCAGATCGGCCTCGACCACGAACGGGTCCTGCTGGATCACGCGCGCGATCTCGTCGCCCACCGCGGCATAGTCGCCGACCTCCACCGGCCGCGTCTCCAGCACGCCGTCGAAGGGCGCGCGGATGACGGTGTCGTCGATATCCTGCTCGACCTCGGCCAGCCGCGCCTGGGCGGCCTCCAGATCGGATTTCGCCTGCGCCAGGTCGGTACGGGTCTGGTAGCCCTTCTCCGACATCCGGCGCACGGCCTCGTACTGCAGCCGCCGCTGCTCGACCACGGCGCGCGCCTCCTGGCGGGCCGACACGCGGTCGGCCAGGGCGATGCGCACCAGCACCTCGCCCGCCTCGACGCGGGCGCCGCGCCGGGCTTCCACGGCCTCGACCCGGCCCGCGGTCTGGGCCCGGAGCGTGACCGCGCGGTCCGGCGCGGTCTCGCCGTTGAGTTCGACTTCGCGCCAGACCGGCTCGGCGGTCGAGTCCCGCACCGCGACGCTCACCGGGCGCGCCTCGGTTTCGGCCGGCGCCGGGGCATCGGCCGCCGGCTCGTCGCCGCCGATCATGCCCGAAGCCAGCCAGGCCGCGAGCGCGACCACGATGGCGGCGACGATCCAGATCGGGCGCACCGTCGGCGCCCTAGCCATGCCCGTCACCCTCCGGCGACCCTTGCTCGTCGCGACGCAGCCGCTCGATCAGATCGCGGGTGTGATCGCGCGCGGTGTCAACGAACCGGTGCATGTCGACCAGCCGGCTCTGCGCGTCGCGCCAGTCGTCGGGCAGATCGCGCTCGGCGGTGGCCAGCGCATCGCGCAGTGTGGCCATGCGCTCGACGTAGCCTTCCAGCATCGGCAGATAGTGGCGATCGGCCAGGCGGTAGTAGTCCTGCCTGTCGCCGGGGCGGGCCGTGGCCTCGAGCACGCCGAGGTCGCGCAGCACCCGGGCGTTGGTGCTGACGCTGGCACGGGAGACTTCCAGCGCTTCGGCGAGGTCCGCGAGACTCGCCGGCCCGCCGTGGAGAATGAACCAGCCGAGCATGCGCCCGGCGATGCGCGGCAGGCCGTCGGCCTGCGCGGACAGGCCCATGCGTTCGATGAACACGGAGACGGCGGCGGGCGGATCGGTCGGCATGCGCGCAGCCTATGCGGTCGCCGGCGTTCAATCAATACTGAACGCTCCGAACGACCCTCGTAAGAATCCGGATTGATCCCACCCCCGGGGCGACGGCTACGGTCGAGTTATCGATTTCATGCATTGCATCCGACGACGAGGCACCTATGGATCTCGTTTCCATGGCAGGCGACACGCTCTACACCATCGCGGGGATGGGCTGGAAGATGCTCTGGGCGCTGGTCCTCGGCTTCGCGATCTCCGGCGCGGTGCAGGCGTTCGTGCCCAAGCGCCGCATGGCGCAGGTCATGGGCGACGACGGCCCCGCCTCACTGGCGCGCGCGGGCTTTTTCGGCGCGATCAGCTCTTCGTGCTCCTACGCCGCGGCGGCGATGAGCCGCAGCGTCTTTCTACGCGGCGCGCACGTCACCGCGGCCCTCGCCTTCATGATCGCGGCCACCAATCTGGTCGTTGAGCTGGGCTTCGTGCTCTGGTCGCTGATGGGCTGGCAGTTCGTGGTCGCGGAGTTCGTCGGCGGCGTGGTGCTGATCGCGATCATGGCGCTGCTGATGAAGGCGTTCGGCCCGATCGCGGCCTTCGAGCGCGTGCGCGCATCGGAATCCGATGACCAGGCGGATGATGCCGGCGATGTCCCGAGTCCGTTGAGCCTCGACGGCTGGCGCACGGCCGCGGCGCGCTTCGCCATGGACTGGTCGATGATCTGGAAGGACATCGTGATCGGCATCGTGGTTGCCGGCACCATCGCCGTCTGGGTGCCGCAGAGCTTCTGGCAGGCGGTGTTCCTGTCCTCCGGCGACGGCGTGAGCTGGCTGCAGATGATCGAGAACGCGCTGGTCGGACCGCTGGTCGCGGTGGTCAGCTTCGTCTGCTCGGTCGGCAACGTGCCCATGGCCGCAGCCCTGTTCAACGGCGGCATCTCCTTCGGCGGCGCGCTGGCCTTCATCTACGGCGATCTGATCGTGATCCCGATGCTGCTGGTCTATCGCCGCTATTACGGCACGAAGCTGGCCGCGCAGCTCGGCGTCCTGCTGTATGTCGCGATGGTGCTCACCGGCTTTCTGATCGACGTGGTCTTCACGCTCGCCGGCTGGGCGCCGGATGCGGCCGCGACCGGCGTCGGCTCGATGGAGTTCTTCAAGCTCGACTACACCTTCTGGCTGAACCTCGTGTTCGGCGTCGTGGGCCTGGGACTGTGGTATCTGTCGCGTCAGGCACCGGCAGCGCACTGCGCGCACCACGGGCACTGAAGCGGGGGACGGCCGAGGCCGTTCAAGGAACCGAAAACGTACGGATCGTACAATGGCGTCTCCGCCTCGCCATCGTCACGCCGTTGAAACGCCGCCGCAGCCCCTACGACGCCATCGACCCCGCCCAGCTGATCGCGCGCGACTGGCTGGCGCTGTCGCGCTCGCGCCTGGCCAACGAGCGCACGCTGCTGGCCTATATCCGTACCGCCGTGGCCCTGGCCGGGCTGGGCGCGATCGTGGCGAAGTGGTTCGAGCACGACGCCGCGCTCGCGGCCGCGATCGTGATGGTCGTCGCCGGCGTGCTCACGGCGCTGTTCGGCGTTCTGCGCTTTGCCACCGAGGAGCGCCGCCTGCGCCCGCTCGAACGCCGCGCCGAAAACGACGACCACCCCGGTCCCGGCTGAGCCCATGTCCGACCGCGACGACGCCCGCCCGTTCGACGGCGTGATCTTCGACTGCGACGGCACCCTCGTGGACAGCGAGCTGCTCAACGCCCAGGGCGTGGCCGACCTGTTCGCGCACGATCACGGCATCGAGCTCGATGCCGCGGCGATCGAGGCCGAGTTCCGCGGTGGCCGCTTCGAGACCATGATCGACACCCTGGCCGCGCGCCACGGGGTACGCGTGGCCGACGACTTCACGCCCCGCTATCGCGCCTACATGATCGAGCTGTTCGGCCAGGCGCTGCAGCCGATGCCGGGCGTGCACGCCGCGATCGAGGCGATCGCCGAGCGCGGTCTGGCGCTGTGCGTGGCCTCCAGCGGCCCCGAGAAGAAGCTGGCCGCCGCCCTCGCCGCCACCGATCTGGCCGGCTATTTCGGCGACGCCGTATTCAGCGCCTACCCCCTCGGCGTCTGGAAGCCCGAGCCGGACCTGTTCCTGCACGCCGCCGATGCGATCGGCGTCGCCCCCGAACGCTGTGCCGTGATCGAGGACAGCGACGCCGGCGTCGAGGCCGCGCGGCGTGCCGGCATGCGCGTGTTCGGCTACGACCCGCACGGCGCGATCGGCGCCCATCCCCAGGCCGTGCTGACGCGTTTTTCCGACTATCGCCGCCTGCCCGATCTGCTGACCGCCGGGGCGTAGCCCCACTCACGCTTCGCACGCCCGCGCGTTGAATCGGCGCCCGGCCACTGCATCGGCCCGTACGGTGGCACGGCTATCGCGGCGCCCTGCCCGCGTGCGTGCCGTCGCCGATTCGTGCCGCCAGCCCTTGAGAAAACCCGCGCTACGCGCGCTTCGACCTCTCGCTGCTTGCAATATTCGATATTTCATATATTCTAAATTTCGAATATACGGAGAGCCGCATCCATGAGCGATACCGATCGAACCTATAACGTGCTGTTCCTGTGTCGCCACAACAGCGCCCGGAGCATCTTCGGCGAGGCGCTGCTCAACAGCCTCTCGCAGACGTCCCTGCGCGGTTTCAGCGCCGGCAGCGAGCCGGGCGAACACATCCACCCGCTCGCCGCCGAGCTGCTGGCGTCCATGCAGATCGCCGCCGACGCGCTCTACCCGAAACACTGGGACGTGTTCACGCGCGACGACGCCCCGGCGATGGATTTCGTGTTCAGCGTCTGCGACGTGACGCTGGGCCAGACCTGCCCGACCTGGCCCGGGCACCCGGTCACGGCGCACTGGGGCATCGACGATCCGTCCCAGGTTGAAGGCGACGAGGCAAAGCGCCGGCAGGCGTTTCGCAAGGCCTTCTATGCCATGCGTGCGCGTATCCAGCTGTTCGCCAATCTACCGATCGCCTCGCTCGATCGTATCCGGCTGCAGTCGGAAGTCGATGCGATCGGCCGTATGGAATCGACCGATGACGCGGAGGCCGACGCATGAGCGCGTCCGCCGCGACAGAACATTCGGCCGTCGCGCCGGCGCCGGAAGCCGTCTTCCAGGCCCTGGGCGACAGCACGCGCCTGCGCTGTCTGGCGCTGATCGTCACCCACGGCGAGCTGTGCGTCTGCGAACTGGTGCACGCGCTGGAACTCTCGCAGCCCAAGATCTCGCGCCATCTCAAGCTGCTGCGCGAGGCGGGCCTGGTGGCCGATCGACGCGAACGCATCTGGGTGCATTACCGCCTGGCCGACACCCTGGCCCCATGGACACGCACAACACTGGACGCCGTGGTCGCCGAACACGCCGACAGCCCGCCGTTCGCCGATGACGCCCGCCGCCTGGCTCATATGCCCGACCGCCCGGACGGGCGCTGCAGCAACTGATTCGCCCCGTTGTTCAAGGACTTTCGATGAATATTCTCTACCTGTGCACCGGCAACAGCTGCCGCTCGCAAATGGCCGAAGGCTGGACCCGGCATCTGGGCGGCGACGCGATCGCCGTACGCTCGGCCGGCCTGGAGGCCCACGGGCTTAACCCGAACGCGGTCGCGACCATGGATGCGGCCGGCGTGGATATCTCGGGCCAGCAGTCGGCGATCCTGGCCGACGCCGATCTCGACTGGGCCGATCGGGTGATCACGGTCTGTGGCCATGCCGACGAACACTGCCCGCTCTTGCCGCCCGGCACGAACAAGCAGCATTGGCCGATCGACGATCCGGCCGGGGCGACTGGCAGCGACGCCGAGGTCGCCGCCATATTCGCAGATACGCGCGATCGCATTCGCGAGCACGTGCGTGCCCTGCTCGCCGAGCAAAGCGCCACGTCCCGCTAGCCCGGCCCCGGGCCGCGCCGCGGCCCGATCTATCGCTGCCCAGGATCGCTCATGACCGTCATCGCCATTCTGATCTTCGTCGCCACGCTCACGCTGGTGATCGCCCAGCCGCGCGGGCTGGGCATCGGCTGGAGCGCGGCGGCCGGCGCGATCGTCGCACTCGCCACGGGCGTGGTCGGGTTGTCCGACGTGGCCACGGTCTGGGGGATCGTCTGGAACGCGACCTTCACGTTCGTGGCGATCATCCTGATCAGCCTGACGCTGGACGAGGCCGGGTTCTTCGAATGGGCGGCTCTTCATGTGGCCCGCTACGGCGGCGGGCGCGGCCCGCGCCTGCTGGTGCTGGTCATGCTGCTGGGCGCGCTGGTCTCGGCGGTATTCGCCAACGACGGGGCGGCGCTCATCCTCACGCCGATCGTGTTCGAGATCCTACTCGCGCTCGGGTTTTCGGCCGGCGCGACGCTGGCCTTCGTGATGGCCGCCGGCTTCATCGCCGATACCGCCAGCCTGCCGCTGGTGATCTCGAACCTGGTCAATATCGTCTCGGCGGATTTCTTCGATCTCGGCTTCGGCCGCTATGCGGCGGTGATGACGCCGGTCTATATCGTCTCGGTGATCACCTCGATCGGCGTGGTCTATGCCTATTTCCGGCGCGAAATCCCGGCGCGATTCGACCCGAGCGACCTGCGCGAGCCGCAGTCCGCCATCCGCGACCCGGCCGTGTTCGCCGCCGGCTGGTGGGTGCTGGGCCTGCTGCTGGTCGGCCTGTTTGTCGCCGAGCCGCTGGGCGTGCCGGTGAGCGCGGTCGCGGCCATCGGCGCCGCCGTGCTGCTGGCGGTCGCCGCCCGCGGGCACGTGGTCGACAACATGAAGGTCATCCGCGGCGCACCGTGGGATATCGTGGTCTTTTCGCTGGGCATGTATCTGGTGGTCTACGGCCTGCAGAACGTGGGCCTGACCGCCCAGCTCGCGGGCGTGCTCGATCTGCTGTCGAACCAGTCGCTGTGGGTGGCGACCGTCGGCACCGGCTTCCTGGCCGCCTTCCTGTCGTCGATCATGAACAACATGCCCACGGTGCTGGTGGTGGCGCTTTCGATCGATGCCAGCCAGGTGAGCGATCTCACCCAGCAGGCGATGATCTATGCCAACGTGGTCGGCTCGGATCTCGGGCCCAAGATCACGCCGATCGGCAGTCTCGCCACCCTGCTCTGGCTGCACGTACTCGCCCGCAAGGGCCTGACCATCGGCTGGGGCCAGTATTTCCGGATCGGCATCGTGCTGACGGTGCCGGTGCTGCTTGTCACCCTGACCGCGCTGGCCGGCTGGCTGGCGGTGCTGGGTCAGTGACCTTCCCCGATCGCGAACCGATACCGACACGCCCATGAACGACCTGCCGAATCTCGAGCCACAACACCTGACCGTGCGTGAAGACGCCACGCCCGCCAGCAGCGATCATGCACCGCGCATCCTGCTGCTCTACGGCTCGCTGCGCGAGCGCTCCTACAGCCGGCTGCTCACCGAGGAAGCCGCCCGCCTGCTCGAGGCGTTCGGAGCCGAGACGCGCATCTTCGACCCGCACGGCCTGCCGCTGCCCGATGACGGGGACGCCGAGCATCCGAAGGTCGCCGAGTTGCGCGAGCTGTCGTTCTGGTCGGAGGGCCAGGTCTGGTGCAGCCCCGAGCGCCACGGCAATGTCTCCGGCGTGTTCAAGTCCCAGATCGACTGGCTGCCGCTGTCGATCGGCGGCATGCGCCCAACCCAGGGCCGCACGCTGGCGGTGATGCAGGTCTGTGGCGGCTCGCAGTCGTTCAACGTGGTCAACACGCTGCGCGTACTGGGGCGCTGGATGCGCATGGTCACCATCCCCAACCAGTCGTCGGTGCCCAAGGCCTTCAACGAGTTCGACGAGGCCGGGCGCATGCACCCCTCGCCCTACTACGACCGCGTGGTAGACGTGATGGAGGAACTGGTGAAGTTCACGCGCCTGCTGCGCGACCACACGGATTATCTGACCGAGCGCTACTCGGAGCGCCGCGAAAGCCCCGAAGTGCTGTCGAAGCGGGTCAACCAGAAAGCGATCTGAAGCCTGTCGGCACGTCGTCCGAACGCCGCGTCGCAGACCGCCGATCGCACCCGCGGGGCTGATTCGGCACGCGTGGCGAGCGACGTTCGAGACTCGCCACGCCCCGGGGCGCGATGGGCGGCGCGCCCCTTCGGATCAGGCGCTCATGACACCCACGAGATGCCAATCCGGCGCGTCCCGGTACGCTCGCGCAGCGCGACCGTGCGGCACTGACTTCACCTCATTCCGCCGCGGAACAGCGTTCGAATCGGGCCCGGATGGCCTGTTCGAGCCCGCCACGCTTGCCACGCGGGCGGCAAGCGGCGCCCGTCGCAGCCCGGCTTGCCGGCCGTGTGCCGCGGGCGCTCGACGCACCTCGGGTGCCGCGGCAGCTATTCGGCCGAACCGAACTGCCAGTAGTCGATGGCGCGGCGCAGACAGAACACCGCAATCTCCTCCTCCTCGACCGCGCGGATGAGCGCGTCGGCCTCGCCGCCGTCGAGCACGAACATCAGCTCCTCGGGCTCGTCGGCCAGCTCGAAGAAGTGCGCCGCGTGGGCATGGCCGCTGACCCCGGTGCCTTCGGCATCGACCCGTCGGGTCGAGCGCGTCACGCCCTGGCGGCGGGCGATGTCGGCGACCGCATCAAGCACCGGCCGACCGTCGTGTGCGCGCGAGCGCGGGGCCATGAATATCACTTCGAAACCCTTCATCGTGCGACTCCGAGCAGTTGACGCAGAATGGCCACTGTACCCAGTCCCAGCGCGGTCATGGCCAGCGAGCCGGCCACGTGCACCGCGATGCCCGCGGCGGCCCAGCCGAGGCGGCCGGCCTGGATCTGGGTGAATATCTCGGCGGAGAAGGTGGAGAAGGTGGTCAGCGCGCCGAGAAAGCCGGTGATCACCGCCAGCTTCCAGAACGCCGATAGTTCCGGCAGCGCCGCGAACACCGCGATGGCGATCCCGATCAGCCAGGCCCCGAGCAGATTCGCGGCCAGCGTGCCCGGGGGCAGGTTCGGAAAGAGTGCGTTCAGACCCAGGCCCAGCGCCCAGCGCAGATTGGCGCCACAGGCCGCGCCCAACGCGATCGCGAGCATCGAGACCGGAATCGACATCGCTTCACCGTCGAGAATCGAATCGACCGGCGATTAAATCAGAGCGTCGGCCCGTGCGCGAGCGCCGGCAGCGGCTCAGCTGACGATCAGCGCCCCGCCCAGCGCCAACAGACTGATCCAGACCGCCACCAGCGCGCCCAGCGCCAACGGCCGCCAGCCGAGCCGCGCGACCGCGACCAGACGCGTCTGCAGGCCCATGGCGACCATCGCCGCGGCCAGCAGCGCCGAATCCACCGCCACGAGACCGTCGCGCAGATCCGTCGACAAGGGCAGCACCGAATTCAGTCCCACCATGACCACGAACATCACCACGAACCATGGAAACGGCGCGCGGCCCGTCGCCTTCTCCTGCCCCGATCCGCCGGCCCGGCGATGCCACCAGAACGCCAGTATCGCGCAGACCGGGGCCAGCAGGGCGACGCGCGAGAGCTTGTACAGACTGGCGTCCACGCCGGCCTGGGCATCGAAGGCGAAGCCCGCCGCCACCGCCTGGGCGACCTCGTGGATGGAGCTGCCGGCCCAGGCGGCATAGGCAGCCTCGCTCAACCCGAGATGGGCCGCAATCACCGGGTAGGCGAACATGGCGACGGTGCCGAACACGGTCACGATGGCGATCGCACAGGCCACATCCTGTTCGCGGCCCCGGATCACGCCGTCGACCGCGACCACGGCGGAGGCGCCGCAGATGCCCGTACCCGACCCCACCAGCACGCTGAGCGTATCCGGCAGGCCGAGCGCACGGCCGGCCACGACCGCCAGCGCCAGCGTGCTCGCCACCGCGAGCACGACCAGGGCCAGACCGCCGGCGCCGACGGTGAGCATGTCCTGGAACACGAGCCGGAAACCGAGCAGGACGATGCCCGCGCGCAGCAGATAATGCAGCGTCCAGCGCACCCCCGGCTCGACCGCCGCCGGCAACGACACGCACAGACGCACGCCCACACCGAAGAGAATACCGACGGTGAGCGCGCTCAGCGGCACGACCGCATTGAGCGCCGGCCAGGCGGCGACCGCGTAGGACAGCCCCGCCAGCCCGACACAGAGCACCAGCCCCGGCAGGATCGCGGGCAGCTGGGCAAACGTCCCGTCTCCGCCGCGCGGCGCTGAAAGCGCCTCCGCTCGTTTCGTCGCCATGCCGGGCTCCTGAAGAATGGAATGGCATGACCATAAAACCGGCGGTTATTATTAAAAATCGAATACTTTCTATTCCATGATTCGGCATCGCCGAATCGGGGCATCGGACATGACGACGCTTCACTTCACCCTGCGCCAGCTCGAGATATTCGCGGCGGTAGTGCGCACCGGTCAGGTCAAGCGGGCCGCCGCGACGCTCCACCTGAGCCAGGCGGCCGTCAGCCAGGCGCTGCGCGAACTGGCCGACGCTCTGGACCTCACCCTGTTCGAGCGCGACGGCCGGCGGATCGTGCCCACCGCGGCGGCGCGCCAGCTGCTGCGGCTGGCCGCGGCGCCCATGGCCGAGTTCGACGCCCTCCCCGGCCGGCTGCGGCCGTCGGCGGACAATGCCGTGCTGGCCGGCGACATCCGGATCGCCGCCTCCAGCACCATCGCCCGCTACATTCTGCCGTCGGCACTCGCCGCCGTACGCCGCGAACACCCGGCGCTCGACCTGGCCGTGATCTCCGGCAACAGCAGCCAGGCCGAGGCGCATGTGGCCGCACTCGAAGCCGATATCGGCTTCATCGAGGGCCCGCCGACACGCGACGACCTGCACGCCGCCGCCTGGCGCACCGACACGCTGCAGATCATCGCGCCGCCGGATTATCCGGTGGCCGCGGTATCGCCGACCGACCTCGCCGCCCACCCCTGGGTGGCCCGCGAGCCCGGCTCGGGCACCCGGGCGGTGTTCGAACAGAGCCTCGCTCTGGCAGGGCTGGCGGCTCCGCAGGCGCATCTGGTCATCGACGACAGCGGCGCGATCGTGCGCGCCGTGGCGGCCGGCGCCGGCCTGGCCTGCGTGAGCCGGCTGGCCGCCATACAGGCCAGCGCCAACGCCCGCGTGCAGTGTCTCGACCTGCCCGGCCTGTCGCTGCAGCGGCCCCTGTGGTGCCTGTCGCGCGCCGGCCATGCGCACTCGCCGCTGATCGAGCGCTTCCGCGCCACGCTCGACGGAGCGATCGGCGTGGACTTCGACGAATCAGACGCTTAAGCGCATGTTAATCGGCTTCGCCTAGCCTTGCGGACGTGATTTCGAGGAACCGGAGATTCCCATGAACATTCGTCGCACCACGCTCGCCGGCGTCACCGGCCTTATCTTGGCCAGCGCCGGCACGACGGCCTTCGCGGAGCAGCCGGACGGCGTCTATTCGGCCGATCAGCTGCTCGATGCCGATGTCTACATGAGCAACTCGGACGAGGAGATCGGCGAGATCGACGACATCGTGTTCGACAACAACATGACCATCAAGTCGTTCGTGGTCGAGACCGAGAACAGCTTCGGCCTGGCCGGCAAATCGTATGTCGTCGCGCCCGATCAGTTGAGCGTCGAAACCATGGAAGGCGACGAGGCCACCGAGCCCGAATACCGTGTGACGATCGAAGGCGACGCCGACACGATCTCGCAGTATCCGGTCTACAACGACAGCTGGTGGAACAACACCCAGGCCCAGGCCGTCGACGCCTGGCAGCAGACCAAAGAGAGCGCCAGCAATGCCTGGACAGAGCTCAAGGAAGGCACGAACAACCTGATCGATCGCGCCCAGGGTCAGAGCGAAGATGCGGCTGACGCCGTCGACGACTCGGCCGACGCCATGGAGAATTCCGCCGAGGACGCGACCAACTGATCGCCACACGGCGTTCCGCATGACCGGGTTGCAGGACGAGGGGCCACGGCCCCTCGTCCTTTGTGCGCGGGAACCGGCCCGCAAAACTTCCCGGAGCGCGCCGACGGGCCGTATGCCGACCGACGATCCGTGACGGCCGTTCAGGCTGCCCCGGGCGTTCTCCATCATTGATCGAACGCCGGGCCGCGGTATGATCCGGGCTGATCTTCACCCGTCGGCACAAGGAGCCGCCGCATGAGTCAGAACAACGGCCGGTCCAGTCTGTTTGGCGTGCTGTTCATGCCCGCCCTCATCCTGGGCGGACTGATCGTGCTCGCCCTCATCGTCATCAGCGTCCAGAGCGGCTCGGATACGCCCACCCGCACCGGCAACGACAACACCCGTGAGGTCGACTCCGACACGCTCGCCCGTTTCAATGAAGAGTTCGATGACCTGGGAGTGAGCGTGGGCGATGCCGATGCCCCGATCACCATCCGCGAATTCGCGGACTATCAGTGCCCGGCCTGCGCCTCGTTCGCGCCCGTCGCCAAGCAGATCCGCGAAGACCTCGTGGACGCCGGCGAGGCTCGCTTCGTGTTCTTCGATTTCCCTCTGCCGATGCACGATCACGCCCGGCAGGCGGCCTCGGCCGCGCGCTGCGCCGCGCGTCAGGACCGGTTCTGGGCCTATCACGACCGCCTGTTCGAGACCCAGAGCGAGTGGGCCCAGGCCGGCGATCCCACCAGCCTGTTCCTGGACATGGCCGTGGAGACCGGCGTCAACGCCGACCGCCTGGAGCAGTGCCTGGCCCAGGGCGCGACCGACGACGTGATCGCGCAGAATCTGGAGGCCGGCAAGGCCATCGGCCTGCGCGCCACACCGACCATCCTCGTGGGCAACCGCCTCTTCTCGGGCGGTGTCAGCTTCGAGCGCATCCAGCGGGCTGTGGATGCCCAGACCGACGGCGCGGACTGATAGCCCGACGCGGCGAGGGCCGGACCCGGTCAACGATGGCACCGCCTGCCGCGGCTTTCGCAGTCGGGATCACACCACCGCTTAGCGTCGGACGCAGTCGCCAGCGGCCAGCCGCATGACACCGCGGATCAATACGCCATCGAGAGCCGCGCAGCGAGCCGCCGACCACCGGGCCCGAGGCTGAACCGATTGCACCGCACCGGCAGGAGCGCCTGTCGGTGCAACGATGACGGCCATCTCGAAAACCATCATCGATAAGCGGACACGGGCTGGGGACGATTCCGGCATCCCGGCCCCTGAAATCGGACCTTTGTTCCATGGCGGCAACCACGAGCCACGGAACAACGTCCAAGGTCCGGATGCGCGCGGCGTCAGAGCCAGGCCTGTCGCATGAGGCGGACCGACGTTCCCCGAAAAGAGACCGTTCGCATGCCCCGGCTCCCTGCCGTTAGCAGTCGCGCTCGACGTCGGCGAGGGTATCGATCAGCGCGGTCAGCGCCTCGCCGCTGTAGACGGATTCGTCGCGATCGCGGGCCACGGCCCGAAACCAGCGCGCCAGCGTCTTCTGGCGCGCGGAGGGCATGTTCTGGGCGATGCCCTCGGCGTGCTCCAGCGTGGCCGCGAGGCGGGTTTCGCCGCGGCGGGCGTGGGCGCGCAACAGCACCTGGCGATAGCGGATCAGACTGGCATCCAGCAGCACCCAGGCGAAGTTCGGATTGCGGGGCGGACCGAGCGTGATGCGCCGGCCGCCGAAGACACCGCGCGGTGCGAAATCGAGCTTGAGCGTGGGCAGTGCTTCGCCCTTGAAGAAGGCGAGCGCGCCGCCGCCGAGCCCGCCGAGCAACGCGCCGACGCCCAGACTGTGGCCAAGCGTCATCGCGTCCACCCCGAGACCCGCGCCGGCACCGACCGCAGCCCCGACCACCGTAAGCTGACGCCGCGTCAGGCCGAGCCGGCGCCAAGTCTCGTCGCTGGCCAGATCGAGGTCGTCGCCGAAGCCGGCCCGCGCCTCGGCGCGTACCGCGTGATGGCGATAGAGATCGAGCAGCGCGTCCGCGGTCTCGCGCTCGAGTGCCGCGATCGCCTCGAAGTAATGCCGGGTCGCCCGTTCGACCGCGGCGTGCCGGTCGGCGACAGGCGTCGGCCCGTCCTCGGCGAAGCTCGCGCTCTCGCGCCGGGTGAGCGCGGCACGCAGAAACGACTGGATATGCTCGGCGGCACGCTCGCGCCGTTGGACCCATTCCGCGTCGAGCAGGGCCGTGGTGGCCTCCAGATGGTCGCGATCACGCTCGTCGATCTGATTGAGCGCGGCGAGCAGGTCGCGGCGCGCGGCGAAACGCGCCTGATGGGCATCGAAGACGCGCACGAGATTGAAGGCCTTGCCGAGATGCTCGCGCCATTCGTCCCGCTGCGGCGTGTCGCGTGCCGCGTCGTCGCCGTGCACGTTGAGTACGGCCAGCCGGGCGCGGCCGGAGAAACGCAGGATCTCGATCTCGGCGAGAAAGCTGTCATAGACCGGTACGTCCGGATCGATGACGTAGACGATCCCCGCGCCCTCGATCAGCGGTTCGAGCAGCCGGCATTCGTCCTCGAATTCGTGCGTGCCGCGATAGGCCTCGACGAAACGGCGCAGCGTCGCCAATCCCGGCGCGGTGCGCGCGTCCTCGTTGAGCGCACGGATCGCGCGCAGCGCCTCGATCGGCTGCTGGAAGCCGGGCGTGTCGATGAAGCGCAGCCGCTCGACGCCGTCGAGCACCAGCGACAGGCGCTGGCAGCGGGTGGTCTCGCCGGGCTCGGGCGAGATGCGGATGATGCGGTCATCGTCCTCCTCAAGCAGCGTCGCGAGCACGGCGGACTTGCCCATGTTGACCTTGCCCACCACCGCGAAGCACGGCACGGACGGCGTCACCCACTCGTGCGGCTCGGCCATGTCAGCGCTCCGGGGCATAAGCCGCGACCTCGGTGGCCGGATCGCGCAGGCCGTCGATGAAGGCCGTCCAGCGCTCCAGATGCGCCGGCGCCGGCGGCGCCGGCCGCCCCTCGCTACGCGCGAACACGACCCAAGTCAACGGCGTGCGCGGGCCCAGGCGCGCACGCAGACGGGCCTGCAGGCTCGCGGCCTGGCGCGGCGACAGGCCCCAGTCCTCTACGAGGAGCACGACATGGTCCGGGTCGGTGCCGAGGGCGGCTTCGGCCGCGGCTTCGGCCTCGTCGTCGAGGACATTGACCCGATGATCGGCTTCGGGATTCACGCGCAGGCCACGCAGCAGGAACCCGCGCACGTCGGCCCCGCGCACGCCATGACCGCCGACATCCAGCACCAGCGCGCCGTCGGCGGCGGCCGGGGCGACCGCCCCCCGCTCGACCGCGGTCAGGCCGCGCCAGAGTGCCCGATGCCGCGGCGCCTGGAAGTCGAGCGCGGCCAGCGCCCGCCGCTGGCGCCATTCCGTCGCCGCCAGCAGCAGAAGACGCGGCAACACGCCCCAGACCAGCAGCGCCATCAGCAGAAAGCGCCACCACGGGCCCACCACCGCCGCACCGCCCGGCACTTGCCGGACCCCTTCGGCAAAGCGTGCACGGCTGGCCTCGATGGTGGCCGGATCCGGCCGGGCGGCCGGCCAGGCCCAGGCCCAGGGCGCCGCCGCGCCCTCGACCACGCGTTCGACCAGGGCGCCGGTCTGTGGCGTGGCCTCCCAGTAGAAACGCACGTCGTAGACCAGCAGCGCCCCCGCGAAGGCGAGCACCAGACCGGTGGCGAAGCCCAGCCCGCCCCACTGCAGCGTGCCGGACAGCGCCGACGTGAACACCCGCGCGCCCCCGCTGTCGAGCAGGCGGGCATCGCGCAGGGCCGCGGTCCGCGAGGCATCACCGCCGAGCCGCCCGGCGAGCGCCGTCACCGCGCCGACCCCCGCCTCCAGCCCGGCACCCGTGCGCCGACCGGCCAGACGCGCGACCAGCACGGCGACGAATACGAGCCACGGCAGCACCAGCGTGGCACCCGCGAACACGATCACGTGCACGGCCTGCGCGTTGCCGGCCACCAGCCCGCCAATGAGCGCGAACGCGCTCACCGCCATCAGCCCGAACAGCAGCAGCCGCGCCAGCCGCAGCCCGCGCAGCCATAGCGCGCCGGGTGCGAGTGCGGCGTCGGCACGCCGTCTTTCGAGCCAGGCGCGCAGCCCGGCGCGGCGCCGCGCCCGCTCGTCGCCGCCCGGCAGTCGCGGGCGAACGTCCCGGGCGAACACCATGCGCTCATGCGGGTCGGGCGCGACGCCGCGGGCGAGCTCGACCTCGAAATCGATGAGATCCGCCAGCGTCCACCGCCCGGCGTGCGCCTCTGTCTTCATGAGGGCGAACCGTCTCCGCGGAAACCGGCAGGGGATTCAGTGCGCGAGCACGAAGAAGATGAACTCGCGGAAGACGAATGCCGCCGTGCCGCAGACGGCCAGACTGGCCACGGCGAGGCCGACGAACCAGAGCAGCCGGCGTGTGGTTTCGCCCATACGAACACTCCGAAGCGCGGGCTAGTGATAACCCATGTCCCGGCTGACCTTGCCGCGGAAAATCCAGTACGACCAGCCGGTGTAGAACAGGATGAACGGCAGCAGAAAGACCATGCCCACGAGCAGGAATCGCTGGCTCTCGGGCGGCGCCGCGGCGTTCCAGATGGTCAGATCGGGCGGGATGATATGCGGCCAGAAACTGGCCGCCAGCCCCCCGTAGCCAACGGCGAACATGGCCAGCGAGAGCAAAAACGGCCAGTATTCGGACCGCCGCAGCACGCTGGCGTAGAGCGCGTAGGAGACCGCGACCGCGGCCAGCGGGAACGGCACCAGCAGCAACGCATGCGGCAGGCCGAACCAGCGCTGGGCGTAGTCGCCGTCGAGAAACGGCACGTACAGGCTGACCAACGCCATGCAGACGATCACGCCGGTGAGGAGCATGCGGCTCCAGCCGTAGGCCTTCTGCTGCAGGTTGCCGGCGGTCTTCATCACCATCCAGGTCGCACCCAGCAGAGCATAGCCCACCACCAGCGACACCCCGGTCAGCAGCGAGAACGGCGACAGCCAGTCGAACACGCCGCCCACGTACTGCGCGCCGTCCGTCGCCACGCCCTGCACGATCGCACCCAGGGTCACACCCTGGCAGAAGGTGGCCACGATGGAGCCGAGGTTGAAGGCGGTGTTCCAGCCGAACTTGCGCTCGGCCTTGAAGCGGAACTCGAAGGCGACGCCGCGGAAGATCAGCGCGATCAGCATGAGCGACAGCGGCAGATACAGCGCCGGCAGCAGCACAGTGTAGGCGGCCGGGAACGCCGCGAGCAGGCCGGTGCCGCCGAGCACCAGCCAGGTCTCGTTGCCGTCCCAGATCGGCGCCACCGAGTTCATCATGATGTCGCGCTCGTACTCGCCGTGGGCGAACCCGGACAGGATGCCGATGCCCAGTACGAACCCGTCGAGCAGCACGTACATGAACACGCCGAAGCCGATGATGCCGAACCAGACCAGCGGCAGGAGATCGATCGTAGTGGTCATGTCTCGCTCGTCGACTCGTCGGGATAGGCCAGCGGCCGCGCCGGGGTGGCGGGCGTCTCGGACTGGGTCGCGTCGGGGCGGCGCTCCGGACCGGTGCGGATGATCCGCAGAATATAGTAGAGCCCGGCGCCGAAGACGATGCCGTAGACCACCACGAAGGTGACCAGCGTGGCCGCCACACTCGGCGCGGCCACCGGCGACAGCGAGTCGGAGGTGCGCATCAGCCCGTAGACGGTGTAGGGCTGGCGCCCGATCTCGGTGGTGATCCAGCCCGCCAGCACGGCCACGAAACCCGAAGGCGCCATCGCCACCAGAAAACGGTGATAGCGCGGGGAATCGTACAGCCGGCGCCGGAACGCCAGCCACAGGCCGGTCACCCCCGCGACCAGCATGAGCAGCCCGAGCCCTACCATGATCCGGAACGAAAAGAAGATGGGCGCCACCGGCGGCCGCTCGTCGCGGGGGAACTCCTTCAGCCCGGTGAGTTCGCCGTTCCACTCGTGGGTCAGGATCAGGCTCGCCACGTTCGGCAGGGCGATTTCGTAGTGATTGGTCTCGGCCTCGGCGTCCGGCCAGGCGAACAGCGCCAGCGCCGCGCCGCGCTCGGTCTCCCAGTGGGCTTCCATCGCCGCGATCTTGGCCGGCTGATACTCCAGTGTCTTCAGCCCGTGCAGATCACCGGCCAGGATCTGCAGCGGCGTGACGATGGACACGAACCCGACGCCCATCGTCAGCATGACCCGGGCGGACTCGTGCGCAGTGCCCTTGAGCCGGTACCAGGCCCCCACCGCGAGGATCACGAAGGCGGTGGTCAGATAGGCGGCCAGCACCATGTGCACCAGCCGATAGGGGAACGACGGGTTGAATACGATCTTCCACCAGTCCACCGGGTAGAACACGCCGTCGCGGATCTCGAAGCCCGCCGGCGTGTGCATCCACGAATTGGCGGACAGGATCCAGAACGCCGACAGCGTCGTGCCCAGCCCCACCGTCACCGTGGCGATGAAGTGCAGCTTCGGCCCCACCTTGTTCCAGCCGAACAGCATGATGCCGAGGAAGGTCGCCTCCAGGAAGAAGGCGGTGAGCACCTCGTAGGTGAACAACGGCCCCAGCACCGGCGCGGTGGCCTCCGCGAATCGGGACCAGTTGGTCCCGAACTGGAAGCTCATGACGATGCCCGAGACCACGCCCATGCCGAACGAGACCGCGAAGATCTTGACCCAGAAGTGATACAGGCGCCGATACACGTCGCGCCGGGTCCACAGGTACAGCCCCTCGCACATCGCCAGCCAGCTCGCCAGGCCGATGGTGAAGGCCGGGAACAGAATGTGGAACGACACCACGAAGGCGAACTGAACACGGGACAGGATTTCCGGATCGAGAGACATCGGACGCGGCTCCAGCGGGCCCCGGGATGGGTCCCCATCATACGTGGACTCAACGTTTCCGGATTATACCCGGCGGGGTATTACCGGTCGATCTCGGCGGCCGGCCCCGGGCGGAATCGAACGCGCCGACCGGGGCCAGGGTTGTGAGTCGACGCCACAGGCCCGATCATGTCATCAGGATCAATCCATCAAACGGCGTCACCCATGACCGCTGTTCACGACACCTACGACCGCCCGCTGCAGGACCTGCGGATCTCGCTGACCGACCGCTGCAACTTCCGCTGCACCTACTGCATGCCGCGGGAACTGTTCGGCAGCGAGCACCTGTTCCTGCCCCGGCGCGAACTGCTCGATTTCGACGAGATCGAGCGCCTGGCGCGCATCGCGGCCGGCCTGGGCGTGCGCAAACTGCGCCTGACCGGCGGCGAACCGCTGCTGCGCCGCGATATCGACATGCTCATCGCGCGGCTGGCCGCGATCGACGGCATCGACGACATCTGCCTGACCACCAACGGCTCGCTGCTCACCGAACAACGCGCGCGCGAACTCGCCGCCGCCGGCGTCAACCGCGTCACCCTCAGCCTCGACGCCATCGACGACGACGTCTTCAAGGCCATCAACGATGTCGGCTATCCGGCCTCGAAAGTGCTCACCGCCATCGACAACGCCAGGGCCGCGGGCCTGACGCCGGTCAAGGTCAACTGCGTGATCCAGCGCGGCGTCAACGAAGACCAGATCTTGCCGATGGTCGAGCATTTCCGGCATAGCGACGTGGTGCTGCGCTTCATCGAGTTCATGGACGTCGGCACCTCCAACGGCTGGCGCATGGAAGAAGTCGTCACCGCGCGCGAGATCGTGGACACGATCCGTACGCGCCATGCCGTCACGCGCCTGCCCGCCAAGGTGGCCGGCGAGACCGCCAACCGCTGGGTCTTCGACGACGGCGCCGGCGAGATCGGGATCATCGCCTCGGTGAGCCAGCCCTTCTGCGGCGGCTGCTCGCGCGCGCGCCTGTCCGCGATCGGCGAACTCTATACCTGCCTGTTCGGCGTGCACGGCCGCGACCTGCGCACGCCGCTGCGTGAGGGCGCCAGCGACGCCGAACTCGCCGACATGCTCGCCGGCATCTGGCAGGCCCGCGACGACCGCTACTCCGAACGCCGCGGCGAGGAGACCGCCCGCCGCGACGGCGGCGCCGACGGCAAGGTCGAGATGTCCTATATCGGCGGCTGACCGCCGGCCCGGATGACACCCGCCATCCAGCGGCTCGACCAACTCGGCATCGAGCATGCGGTGCACGGCTACGAGCCTGCGCGCGCCGCCAGCGACTACGGCATCGACGCCTCGGCGCAGCTCGGCGTGCCCGCCGAACGCGTGTTCAAGACGCTGATCGCCGAACTCGACACGCACGAACTGGTCGCCGCCGTGGTCCCGGTGTCGCATCGCCTACACATGAAGAGCCTGGCCCGCGCCATCGGTGCAAAGAAGGCCTTCATGGCCGATCGCGCCCGGGTCGAGAAGACCACCGGCTACGTGCTCGGCGGGGTCAGCCCGCTGGGCCAGAAGACAGCGCTGCGCAGCGTCATCGACACCTCGGCGCAGGCGTTCGACACGATTTTCGTCAGCGGCGGCCGGCGCGGCCTGGAGATCGAGATCAGCCCGGACACGCTGTGCGCACTGATCGAGGGCCTGTTCACCGACTTGGTGCGCTGAAGCCGCCATCGACCGGGCGGGCGTCGCGTCGGCGCGGTTGCGGCAGACGATCGGCGGCCGGCGATCGTGCGCGGGCCGCGGGCCGCATATGCCGGGCGCGCCGGCATCCCGCCGATCGGCATGGCCGGCATCTTGCTTTATCGAACGCGTATTCCCGGAGCGAGGCAATCGGACTACTCTGGGGCCAGGGGGATTTTTCGGCCCGCCATCCGCGGATGAGCGCTGTCGTTGAATCAGCTGTGTGGCATTCGGGGGCGGATGCAGCGACCCGACCGGTGTCTGTCGTCCACGGCAGACGATCTTTCGGTACACGACATCGTGAGAGGGTCCGACTATGACTGCCGACTGGATTGGTTTTTCCCTGCTGATGCTGGCGATCCTGCTGTACGCCGGCAAATGGATGCGCATGCACTGGCGCCCCGCCCAGCAGCTGTTTCTGCCCGCCTCGATTCTGGCCGGTGCGATCGGGCTGCTGCTCGGCCCCGGCGTGCTTGGCGCGATCATGCGTACGGTCGGCGGCGAGGAGGCGCCGCTCGCCCAGGGCGCGATTCCGGAATCGATGCTCGACGTCTGGAGCGACCTGCCGGGCCTGCTCATCAACGTGGTCTTCGCCACCCTGCTGCTCGGCGTGCCGCTGCCCAAATGGAAACGGGTCTGGGGCCTGGCCGGCCCGCAGCTTGCCTTCGGCGTGACCCTGGGCGCCGGCCAGTACGTGATCGGCATCCTCATCGCCGCCTTCATCCTCGCGCCCTTCTTCGGCCTGCCGCTGATGGCCGGCGCGCTCATCGAGATCGGCTTCGAGGGGGGCCACGGCACCGCCGCCGGCCTGCAGGAAACCTTCGCGGAGCTGGGCTTCGCCGACGGCGCCGATTTGGCCGTGGGCATGGCCACGGTCGGCGTGATCTCGGGCATCGTGTTCGGCATCATCCTGATCAACTGGGGCGTGCGCACCGGCAAGAGCGCGGTGCTGGACAAGGCCGTCGACAGCATTCCACACCATCAACGCCGCGGACTGGTCAGCGAGGACGAGCGTCCGCTTTCCGCCGGCGGCATGACGGTGCGCTCGGAATCGATCGAGCCGCTGACCCTGCACTTCGCATTCATCGCCATGGCGATCCTCATCGGCCTCGGCTTTCTGGAGGCGATGGCCTGGGTCGAGAGCGTGACCTGGGGCGCCGGCGAGAACGGGGTGGAGCTGCTCGGCGCGGTGCCGCTGTTTCCGCTGGCCATGATCGGCGGACTGGTGGTCCAGCAGCTGCTCTCGCGCTTCGACCGGCACAACCTGCTCGATCGCGACCTGATGGTGCGCATCCAGGGCTTTGCGCTGGATCTGCTCATCGCGGCCGCGATCGCCAGCCTGTCGCTGAAGGTGATCGCCGACAACCTGGTGCCATTCGTCCTGCTCGGGCTCGCCGGCATCGCCTGGAACGTGGGCATGTTCCTGTGGCTGGCGCCGCGCATCATCCCCAAGTACTGGTTCGAGCGCGGTATCGGCGATATCGGCCAGTCCATGGGCGTGACCGCGACCGGGCTGATCCTCATGAAGATCGCCGATCCGGACAACAAGACGCCGGCCTACGAGGCGTTCGGCTACAAGCAGATGGTGTTCGAGCCGTTCTTCGGCGGCGGACTGGTCACCGGCCTCGCCCTGCCGGTGATCTACAACTTCGGCGCCTGGCCGCTGTTCGGGGTGATGCTCGCGCTGGTGGCGATCGGCATCGGCTCCGGGCTGTTCTACTTCGCCAAACTCGAACAGGAGCCGTAATCGCTTCCTTCGACGACGCCTGACCAGTCAGACCGGGCCCGGCGCGCCGCACGCGTGCCGGGCCCGTTACGTCCTGGCGGTTCAGGCGCGCTCGAGCCGGTCGGCGGCCCGGGCCAGACTCTGGCGATGGCGGTCGATATCGGCCCAGGGGCAGTCGCGCTGGGCCAGCCGGCGAAAGATATTGCCGATATGGAAACGGCGCGGGCCGAGCTTGGCGTCGCCGAGCTCGTCCCAGGCCAGCGGCGTGGCGATCGGCGCGCCCGGCTTGGCGCGCACCGAATACGGCGCGATGCCGGTCTGGGCGTAGGCGTTGCGGCGGATATCCAGATACAGCCGCCCGCCGCGCTTGGCCTTGCGATGGGCGGTGGTGAAATCGTCGGGGCGCGCGTCGGCGAGCCGCTCGGCCACCCGCTCGGCGAAATCGCGCACGGCGTCGAAATCCGCGCTGCGATCCAGCGGCACGACGACATGCAGGCCGGACGAGCCGGTGGTCATCACGAACGCGCTCAGATCGAGCGCGGCAAGGCGCTCGCGCACCGCCCTGGCGGCGTCGACCACGAGCGCGAAATCGTCGTCCGCCGGATCCAGATCGAAGATCAGCCGGTCCGGATGATGCGGGCGATCATGGCGCGACAGCCACACGTGAAAGGCGATCGCGGCCTGGTCCACCAGCCAGACAAGCGCATCGGCGTCGTTGGCCAGCGCGTGGGTGATGCGGCCGTCCTCCTTGTCGACGGTCACGCGCTCGATCCAGTCCGGGTAGTGATCGGCGACGCTCTTCTGGATGAAGTTCACGCCGTCGATGCCGTCGGGAAAACGATGCAGGGTGAGCGGCCGATCCTCGAGATGCGGCAGCATCGTCGGCGCGATGCGGCGGTAGTAGTCGGCCAGATCGCCCTTGCTGTAGCCGGCCTCGGGAAAGAACGTCTTGTCGGCGTTGTCGATCTGGATACGCATGGCGGACTCCTCAGGTGCGCGCCGGGGCGACTTCGCGCACGACCTCGCGCGGGTCCTTGTCGTCGCGCTCACCGACATAGCTGGGGTGGCGCAGGCGCCCGTCCTCGGTCCATTCGGTGAACGCGACCTCGGCCACGCGTTCGGGCTCGACCCAGTGCACGCCGCGCTCGCTCGGCGCATCCGCGAATGGCGGCGTGGCCCGTTCGAGGGACGCCAGCACGTCATGCAGGCGCGTGAGTTCCGCCTCGTCGAAACCGGTGCCGACACGCCCCGCGTAGCGCAGCGCATCGTCCTCGTAGTAGCCCACGAGCAACGCGCCGAAGCCGCTGCGGCTGCCCTGCGGCTCGGTGTAGCCGCCGATCACCAGCTCCTGGCCCTGGCTACACTTGAGCTTGAGCCAGCGCTGGGAGCGCCCGCGCCGATACGGGCTGTCGGCCTGCTTGGCGAGCACGCCCTCCCAGCCCTTGCGACAGGCCTCGGCGTGATAGGCCTCGCCGACGCCGTTGCGGTGGGCGGCATAGCGCAGCCGGCCGCCGAAGCTGAAATGCCGGCGCAGCAGGCTCTTGCGATCGCGCAGGGCGACCCGGCGCAGATCGATCCCGTCCAGCCAGGGGCAGTCGAAGACATAGAAATGGATCGCGATACCGCTGTCGCGTGCGGCCTGCGGATCGCTGATGCCGGCGCGCTGCTGCAGCCGCGCGAAACTCGTCACGCGCCCGGCGAAGGCCACGACCTCGCCGTCGAGCACGAAGCGCCGGTGCGGCTGGCCCGCGAACGCATTCACGAGCTCCGGGAAATGATCGTTGCGCGACTGGCCGTTGCGGGTGAGCAGCTCGACGTGATCGCCGTCACGAAACACCAGCAGCCGGATGCCGTCGAACTTGCGCTCGAACAGCCAGTCGTCGTCGGAGAACGGCATATCGGCCAGCGTGGCCAGCATCGGCTCGAAATGCCGGGGCATGCGCGAGCGCCGCGCCGCCTCGAGGACGTGGTCGGGCAACTCGTCGCACCAGTCAGTCATTGCCGTGGCCCTCGTCGCGGGCGATGTCGCGCAGTTCGCGGTCGCTGATCACCGACGCCGGCTCGGTGCTGACCGGGTTGCGGCGCGCGTCGGCGCGGTCGTCGTCCATCTTGACCAGCAGCCACTGGCGCTTGCCCTTCTCGGTACGGAAATGGGTGAGCGAGTAGCCGCCGGCGATCTTGTGCCCGTACAGCGTGACCGTGAGATGGCCGTCGTCGAAGCAGTCCGCCAAGGTCTTTTCGATCTCGCCGTCGCCGTTGCGCTTGGCGTTGTCGAACGTGCCCGTGTCCCAG
This sequence comes from Salinisphaera orenii subsp. orenii MK-B5, assembly GCF_003788635.1. GTDB lineage: Bacteria > Pseudomonadota > Gammaproteobacteria > Nevskiales > Salinisphaeraceae > Salinisphaera > Salinisphaera orenii. The sequence goes on along the minus strand of NZ_AYKH01000004.1, from coordinate 38,258 downwards.
ACCACCACGGTGCCGCCGCCGTACTGATCGTCGGGAATGGTGCCCTCGAAATCGGCGTAGTCGAGCGGGTGGTCCTCGGTCTCGACGGCGAGGCGCTTGTCGCGCGGGTCGGTCGACGGGCCCTTGGGCACGGCCCAGGACTTGAGCACGCCGTCGATCTCGAGCCGGAAGTCGTAGTGCAGCGTGGAGGCGTCGTGCTTCTGGATCACGAAGATCGGCGCCCCGTCCTTCGCGCTACGCCCCGACTCGCCGCGCGGCTCGGGGCTGCGCTCGGGGTCGCGTCGATCACGATACTGCCGGAGCTTGTCATCGCGGGCCATGGGCCCCTCCATCGCGCGGGCGTTTCGACCTCCTTTTGTAGCCCGATCGCGCGCGCCTGCCTACCCGGGCAACTACGCAGGCGTGCCCTGCGGCGCTCGCCGCGCGTCGTCGACAACTCTAGAATCGGACTTTTGGACGCAGCGACACGATGAACGATTCCACATTCATGGCCGAGGCTCTGGCCGAGGCGCGGCGTGGCCACGACGAGGGCGGCGTGCCGATCGGCTGCGTGCTGGTGCGCGACGGCGAGATCGTCGGTGCCGGCCACAACCGGCGCGTTCAGCGCGACAGCGCCATCCTCCACGCCGAGATGGACGCACTGGAGGCCACGGGTCGACAGCCTGGCGCCTTCTACCGCGACGTCACCCTCTACACCACGCTCTCGCCCTGTGCCATGTGCACGGGCGCGATTCTGCTCTACGGCATTCCCCGGGTCGTGATCGGCGAACACGAGAGCTTCATGGGCGAGGAGGATCTGCTGGCCGAACGCGGCGTGCAGGTCAGTGTTCTGAACGACCACGACTGCCGCACTCTCATGCAGCGCTTCATGGCGGACAAGCCGTCGCTTTGGCATGAGGACATCGCGGAACAAGACGATGCGCCAGCGTCGCGTTAATTCCAGACTAACGAATAATTAATATTACTCAGGAAAGGGTAAAGACATGATTATTTAATTCTCAAAATACCACCTGAAACGCCTCGTCAAGGCAATTAAACGAATCGTTCACATATCTACGTATTGTTTCATCTCAATGAAATAAATTATTTTTTATCGAATCAATTAACTCTAAGGAACCCATAGAACGGATCAAGGTCTTTCATGATTCATGGCAGAATCAGAAAGGATCGAAGTGACCCGTCATCGGCGCCCGCAGGATAACCCGTGCACGCTGGCCCACCGGGGCCGCCCCGAGTCCATCAGCCTGATCGTGTCGTCCTACAATCAGCCCCGATCGCTGGCGCTGGTGCTCGATGCGCTCACGCGACAGAGCTGGCGTGCCGACGAGATCATCATCGCCGACGACGGCTCGCAGCCGCCGACGTTCGCGGCGATCGAGCGGTTCGCGGCGCATCCGGCGCTACCGCCGATCCGTGTGCTGACCCAGCCCGACGAGGGCTTTCGCAAGACCGTGGCGCTCAACGGCGCGATCCTCGCCAGTCGCGGCCAGCAGCTGCTGTTCCTCGACGGCGACGTCATACCGTCACCCGACTGGATCGAGCGCCACCGCGCCAGCTATCGGCCGATGGGATACGCGGTCGGCGACTACGTCCGCCTCGATCGCCGCGACAGTCTCGATCTGTACGCACTGCGCGCCGACGGCGACCGGCTGGACGACCGCCGGGCCGCCCTGGTGGGCGCGCAGCGGCGCTACCTGTTCAAGCGCGCCGCCCGGGCCCGTTTCCACATGCTCTGCCGCAAGACGATGCGCCCGAGACTGCTCGGCGGCAACTTCTCGGTCGACCGCGGCCTGCTGTTCGGCGTCAACGGGTTCGACGAGCGCTTCGTCGGCTGCGGCGGCGAGGATTCCAACCTGCGCAACCGTCTGAACCGCTACGGCGGCCGCCCCAGCAGCCTGATCCGCACCGCCGTCGGTCTGCATCTGAGCCCCGGGCTCGACGACCCGCAGCCGGCGCGCAACCGCATCAGCTATCTCGACAGCCCGCTGCGACACGAGGCCCCGACCCGGCGTGCGCGCATGGGGCTCGCCGAGCGTCTGAGCGGCGGCCGCGGCATGCCGGAACAGCCCGCACCGGAGGCGGCGCCCGGAGTGCGCGGCCGGCTGCCCGATCCGGCCTGAGCCGAGCGTCTCAGTCCCAGAGACGGCGCGCGGCCGCGCCGACGTCGAGAGCCGCGCGCAGCGAGGCGGGTGCGGCGGCCGACACCGGGGCGTCGACCGGCGTGCCGGCATCGCGGGCACTGAAACAGGCACGTACCGCGGGGGTCATGAAGCGGCTGATCGCGCCGTAGACGTGGCGATCGCCCAGCCGGCGCTGCTCGGTCACGTGGTAGCGCAGCGGCGAGACCACCTCCAGCACGTTCCGCGCCCGCGTGAAGGCCACGTACAGCAGCCGGCGCTCCTCCTCGAGGTCGGCCGGCGAGCGCGCGGCGTACTCGCTCGGGAAGGTGCCGTCGGCCACGTGCAGCAGATAGACGCTGTCGAACTCCCGCCCCTTGGCGCTGTGCACGGTCGACAGCACCAGATAATCGTCGTCGAGGTGGGCGTCGTCGTTGTGGTCGCCGGTGGCCGCCGGCGGATCGAGCGTGAGCTCGGTGAGAAACCGGTCCCGGTCGCGGTAGCGAGCGGCGATGCGCACCAGATCGTCGATGTCGCCGGCGCGCGCCGTGGTCGGCGCCTCGTAGCGGTCGGGCAACTGCGCCTTGAGCCATTCCGCCGCCGGTTCCAGCGTCGCCGGCCAGCCCCCCGCGCCGTCCGCCAGAGCCGCCACGGTATCCACCAGCGCGCACCAGGCCTCGGCGTCGGCCTGCCGGGGCGCCGGCTGCCGACCGAGCTTCGCCAGCGACCAGTCGTCGGCCTCCAGCCGTTCGAACGCGCGTTGGGCCGAGGCCGGGCCGACGCCGGGCACGATCTGCAGCGCGCGGAAGACCGCGATCTGGTTTGCCGGGTTGGCCGCCCAGCGCACCAGCGCCAGCAGGTCCTTGACGTGGGCGGCGTCGAGAAACTTCAGGCCGCCGTACTTGCGGTAGGGGATGTCGCGCCGGACCAGTTCGATCTCCACCTCGTTGGCGTGGTGGGCATTGCGAAACAGCACCGCCTGCTGCTTGAGGGCCACGCCGGTCTCGCGCCGGGCCAGCACCTGCTCGATCACGTGGCGGGCTTCGTCGGCACCGTCGTGGGCGATGATATGACGCGGTCGCAGCCCGGCGCCGCGCGTGCTCGCGAGCTGCTTGTCGTAGCGCCGCGCGGCGTCGGCCATGATCGTGTTGGCGGCATCCAGGATCGCCTGGGTCGAACGATAGTTGCGCTCCAGCCGCACCACGCGCGCACCGGCGTACTGGTCCGCGAAGCCGAGAATATTGTCGACATCGGCGGCCCGGAAGCCGTAGATGGCCTGGGCGTCGTCGCCGACCACGCACAACCCGGCGCCGGTCGGCGCCAGGCCGCGCAGGATCTCGGCCTGCAGCAGATTGGTGTCCTGGTACTCGTCGACGAGCACGTGATCGAAGCGCGCGGCCAGACCGGCCGCCAACCCCGGCTCGCGCATCATGAGCGCCCAGTGGAGCAGCAGATCATCGTAGTCGAGCAGCGCCAGATGCTGCTTGCGCTCGGTGTAGTGCGCGAACAGCCGCTTGAGCGCATCGTGATGGGCCACGCACCAGGGAAAACGCGTCTCGAGCACGGCCGCGAGCTTGGCCCGCCGATTGACGACCTGGGAGTAGATGGCGAGACACGTGTCCTTGCGCGGAAAACGGCGCGTGCGCAGCGCGAGACCGAGGTGCTGACGGCAGACATCGATCAGATCGGCCGCGTCCGCGCGGTCCAGGATCGAGAAGTTCGGACTCAGGCCGAGCGCCGGGGCGTATTCGCGCAACAGGCGGGCGCCGATCGCGTGAAACGTGCCCGCCCAGGGCAGCGACACGGCCTGACCGCGACGCCCGCGCGCCGCCAGCGCGGCGTCGCAGATGCCGCGGGCACGCCGGGTCATCTCCTCGGCCGCGCGCCGGGAGAAGGTCAGCAGCAGAATCCGGCGCGCGTCCACGCCGGACAGCACCAGATGGGCCGCGCGGTGCGACAGCGTCTGCGTCTTGCCGGTCCCCGCACCGGCGATCACCAGCAGCGGATCGCTGGTCAGCCCCGCGGCGGTATCGGGCCGGCCGAAGGTCACCGCACTGCGCTGGCGTTCGTTGAGATCCTCGAGATGGGCGGTGTCGGTCATGTGCCCAGTCTCGCGCCGGCGGTGGGTCAGATCACGACCCGGCGCGCTCGGCAACCGCCTCGGCGAGCGGTTAGACTACGAACCGAACACAGGCGGCGCCCGGCCCGCGCGGGCACGCATTCAACGAGGAACGAAAGCGCATGTTCGAAGCGATCGAGCGGGTGCCCGGAGACGCGATTCTCGGGCTCATCCAGGCGTTCAAGGACGACCCCAATCCCGACAAGGTGGATCTGGGCGTCGGCGTCTACCGCGACGAGGACGGCAGCACGCCGATCATGCGCGCGGTCAAGGCGGCCGAGCAGCGGCTGGTCGACACCGAGGCGACCAAGGCCTACATCGGCTCCCACGGCGATCCCGACTACGGCCGGCATGTGCTCGAGACCCTGCTCGGCACCGACAGCGCGGTGCTGGCCGACAACCGCGCGAGCGCGACCCAGTCCCCGGGCGGCACCGGCGCATTGCGCCTGGCCGCGGACTTCATCGCCGCACAGCTGCCGGGCAAGTCGATCTGGCTGTCGGACCCGACCTGGCCGAACCACAAGGGCGTGTTCGGGGCGGCCGGTCTCGACATGCAGTCCTACCCCTACGTCGACGCCGACAACCGGCTCGATTTCGACGGCATGCTGGCCGCGCTCAAACAGATCCCGCAGGGCGACGTCGTGCTGCTGCACGCCTGCTGCCACAATCCGACCGGCTTCGATCTGTCCGCCGAACAGTGGCAGCAGGTGCTGTCGGTCGTTCAGGAGCGTGAACTGCTGCCGCTCGTGGACTTCGCCTACCAGGGCTTCGGCGACGGGCTGGAGGCGGACGCCTACGGCGTGCGGCTGCTGGCCGAGCATCTCGACGAGATGCTGATCACCCAGTCTTGCTCGAAGAACTTCGGCATCTATCGCGAGCGCACCGGCTGCTTCATCGCGATCGCCAAGGACGCCGAGGACATGGCCGACGTGCGCTCGCAGCTGGCGATCACCGCGCGGGAGAACTACTCCAATCCGCCGGCCCACGGCAGCGCGATCGTGGCCACCATCTTCGAGTCCGAGGAGCTGACCGCGATGTGGCGCGAGGAACTCGACGAGATGCGCAGCCGCATCAACAACCTGCGCAGCGATTTCGTCAAGGCGCTGGCGCCGCACGGCCTCGACCAGCGCTTCGCCCACGTCGCCGATCAGCGCGGCATGTTCTCGTTCACCGGCCTGCAGCCGGAACACGTGGAGGCGCTGCGCGACCGGCACAGCATCTACATGGTCAAGTCCGGCCGCGCCAACGTGGCGGGGCTCAACCGGGCCAATCTCGACTACGTCTGCAACGCCATCGCCGATGTCGTGAAGTAGACCGCCACCCACGCCCGGTGCCGGGCGACAACGCCGCCGACACGAGGCCCGCCCGCCGCCGGCGCGGGCCCCGGTCCTGACCGCGGCCGGCGCCGGCCGATGCCGCAAGCGGCCCGCGCCATGTCCGAACACAACACCTGGAAAGTCCCCTTCGCCCTGTTCGTGGCGGTCCTCGGGGTCTCGGCCTCGGCGCCGCTGGTCAAGCTCGCCGAGGCGCCGGCCGCGGCGGTCGCGGCCTATCGCATGCTCTTCTCCACCCTGCTGCTGCTGCCGGTCGTGGCGCTGGCCCACCGCGGCGAGCTCGCCGGCATGCGCCGCAGCGACCTGCTGCACTGCCTGGCCGCGGGCACACTGCTCGGCTTTCATTTCCTGGCCTGGTTCGTGTCGCTGGACTACACCACGGTCGCCAGCTCGGTAACGCTGGCGACCCTGCAGCCGCTGTTCGCCTTCGTGCTCGCCTATTTCATGTTCGGCGAGCGGCTGCGCCCCCGAGCGTTCGCCGGCGCTTTGCTCTCGATCGCCGGCGCCATGGTGATCGGCTGGGGCGATATCGCGGTCTCGGGCATGGCGCTGCTCGGCGACGCGCTGGCCCTGCTCGGCGCCGCACTCGCCACCGGCTACTTCTTCGCCGGCTATCGCGCCCGTCAGCATCTGTCGCTCAATGCCTACACGTTCGTGGTCTACGCCACCGCGGCGGTGGTGCTGCTGGGCTACTGCGCGGTCGCGGGCGTACCGCTGACGGGCTTCGCCGGTGCCGACTGGGGCGTGTTCGTGGCCCTGGCCGTATTCCCCACCTTGCTCGGCCACTCGGTGTTCAACTGGAGCATGCGCTACGTCAGCGCCACGGTGATCTCCGTGGTGATCCTCTGCGAGCCGATCGGCGCCTCGGCCCTGGCGTGGCTCATGTTCGGCACGCTGCCGCAGGCCAGCCACTACATCGGCGGCGCGGCGGTGCTGGCCGGCGTGCTGGTGTTCATGCGCTATCGCAATCCGCCCGCACCGGCGAGTGCGAGCGGCTGAGTCGTCGCCTCAGTCGCCGCGGCGCGTCTGCGGCAGGACGAGATTCAGCACCACGCCGAGCACGCCGGCGAGCGCGATGCCCTCCAGCGTGAAATCGCCCGCCGAGAAGCTCAGCCCGCCGATGCCGGTGATCAGGACGAGGCCCACCACGGCGAGATTACGCGGCTCGGTGAGATCCTCGCCGGAGCGCATCAGGCTGTTCATGCCCACGACCACGATCGCGCCGAACAGCAGCACGATGATGCCGCCCATCACCGGCGTCGGAATGCTGGCCAGCAGCGCCCCCAGCTTGCCGACGAAGGCAAAGGCGATGGCGAAGCCCGCGGCCCAGGTCATCAGCGCCGGATTGAAGGCGCGCGTCAGCGTCACCGCGCCGGTGACCTCCGAATAGGTGGTGTTGGGCGGCCCGCCCATGAACCCGGCCAGCGAGGTCGCCAGGCCGTCGCCGAGCATGGTGCGATCCACACCCGGGTCCTTGAGATAGTCGCGCCCGGTGACCGAACGGATGGCGATGATGTCGCCGAAATGCTCGATCGCCGGGGCGATCGCCACCGGTATCATGTACAGCACGGCCTGCCCGTTCCAGCTCGGGGCGACGAATTCCGGCGCCGCGAACCACGGCGCCTCGGCGATGGCCGCCAGATCCACCAGCCCCAGGGGCAGGCTGACCAGGTAGCCGGCGAGCACGCCGCAGAGAATCGGCACCAGCGAGAGGAACCCGCGCCCCAGCAGCGACACGGCCACGGTCACCGCGAGCGACACGCCGGCTGCCACCAGCGCCAGCGGCTCGGCGACTCGCACGACGCTGCCGTCGCCGTTGTGACCGGTGGCCAGATTCACCGCCACCGGCGCCAGAACCAGCCCGATGACCATGATCACCGGGCCGGTGACGATCGGCGGCAGCAGGCGCGTGACCACGCCCACGCCGCGCCAGCGGATGACCAGACTCAGCGCGATGTAGACCAGCCCGGCCGCGATCAGGCCGCACAGCGTGCCCGGTATGCCCCAGGTCTCGACCCCGTAGAGGATCGGCGCGATGAAGGCGAACGACGACCCGAGAAACACCGGCACGCGACCGCGGGTGACGACCTGGAAGACCAGCGTGCCCAGGCCGGCCGTGAACAGCGCCACGTTCGGATCGAGCCCGGTGAGCAGCGGCACCAGCACCAGCGAGCCGAAAGCCACGAACAACATCTGGGCCCCCAGCAGCCCGTCGCGCAGCCTGAAGCGATAATCGTTGGCGCCGGCCTCGGGCGTATTCGCCATGTCTTCCCCCGGAGTGGATCCATCCGGCCGGTCGAAGCCGGCCGTGCTGCTGTGATCGGTCTACTTGGTGCCGTACATGCGGTCGCCGGCGTCACCCAGCCCCGGCCGGATATAGCCGTGTTCGTCGAGCCGCTCGTCGAGGGCGGCGGTGAACACGGGCACGTCCGGATGGGCTTCGCGCAGGGCCGCCACACCCTCGGGCGCGGCCAGCAGGCACAGGAACTTGATCTGGCGCGCGCCCTGTTTCTTCAGATGGGTGAGCGCGGCGATGGCCGAATTGCCGGTCGCCAGCATCGGGTCGACCACGATCACCCGGCGCTCGCCGATGTCCGCCGGCACCTTGCAGTAGTACTCGACCGCCTCGAGCGACTCGGGATCGCGGAACATGCCGATGTGGCCCACCCGCGCCGAGGGCAGCAGCTCCACCATGCCCTCCAGCAGACCGTTGCCCGCGCGCAGAATCGACACGAAGCACAGTTTCTTGCCGGCCAGCCGCGGCGCGTCCATCTCCTCCAGCGGCGTCTCGATGCGCTCGGTGGTCAGCTCCAGATCGCGGGTGATCTCGTAGGTCAGCAGATGGGCGATCTCGCGCAGCAGGCTGCGGAATTTCTGCGTGGATGCCGTCTTGCGGCGCATGAGCGTGAGTTTGTGCGCGATCAGCGGATGATTGATGACGGTGACGTTGTCGTCCATGGCCGGGCTCTCCCTGGTGGCTGTGCGGGCATCGGGCGGCAGACGGCGCGTCGCCGCGAACCGCCGCCGGGCCGCCTGCGCCGACGCCCTTCGACGACACGCCGGCGGCCGCCCGCGCTCATGCTACAACGCTATGCCGCAATCGCCATGCCACCATCGCCGTGTGGCCGCTCACGGCGCCCCGGTCGTGAAGGCTGCGGCCTGCTCCACCAGCCAGTCGATGAACGCAGCGGCGGCCGGCGGCGGTTCGCCGCGCGCCGGCAGCAGCAGCTCGTAGGTGAACGGCGAGACCAGCCGGTATCGCGTCCCGAACGGCGGCACCAGAACGCCGCTGGCGATCCGGTCCGCGGCCAGCACGCTGGTCGCCAGGGCCACGCCGCGCCCGGCGATGGCCTGATCCAGGGCCATACCGAACAGCGAATAGCGTCGGCGCACGGCCACCGGCACCTGCGGGGCGCCGGCCGCGTCCAGCCACTGCCGCCAGCCCGGGAACAGCTCCGCCTGATGCGACAGCCAGGTGACGTGCAGGAGCCGATGCCGGGCCAGGTCGGCCGGGCGCTCGAGCGGCGGCCCGTGCTCGAGCAGCGTCGGCGCGCAGACCGGGAACACGGTTTCGCTCATCAGCGAACGGCTGCGCACGCCCGGCCACGGGCCCTGGCCGTAGCGGATCGCCAGCTGGGCACGATCCGGGCTCCAGTCCGGCTCGATCAGCGCGGGGCTCGCCTCGAGGGCGAGATCGATATCGGGGTGACGGGCCTCGAAGTCGGCCAGCCGCGGCAGCAGCCAGTGCTGGATGAGTGACGGCGAGGCGCTCACGGTCAGCGCCATCGCCGGGGCGTCCGCGACCCGGGCGCGGTCGACGCCGGCCGCCAGCCGCGCCAGTGCGGACTCGACCTCGTCGGCCAGCCGGCGGCCGCGTGCGGTCAGGGCGACCCCGTGGGCGAAGCGCTCGAACACCGGCACGTTCAGATAGGTCTCCAGCTGCCGAACCTGGCGGCTGATCGCCCCCGGGCTGAGGTGCATCTCGTCGGCCGCGGCCCTGAAGCTCTCGTGACGCGCGGCGGCGGCGAAGGCGCGGAGGGCGTTGAGCGGCAGTCGCGCGGGCATGGCGTTGCGTTTTCCTGAGCCTGAACCCGCAGTTTAATCGTTTGCCGCCCCGGGCGCCGGGTGATCCACTGGGCGCGTCTTTTCGCCACGGCCCGCCGCATGACCCGCGCAACCACCGCCTCGCCGACCGATGCCGCCCCCGCTACGCGCCGCGCGCTCGATGCGCGGGGCAGCCTGCTGATGCTCGTGTTCTGCGCCGCACTGGGTCTGCAGCAGGTGGCGATCAAGGCCGTGGCCGCGGACATCGCGCCGCTGGCGCAGATCGGCATCCGATCGCTGCTTGCCGCGGTGCTCGTCGTCGGCGTCGCCTGGGCCCGCGGCGTGCGTCCGACCCACGCCCGCGCGGTGTTCTGGCCGGGTGTGGCCGCCGGCATCGGCTTCGCCTGCGAATTCAGCCTCGTGGCCCTGGGGCTGGGCTACACCACGGCCTCGCACATGTCGGTGTTTCTCTACACCGCGCCCATCTTCGCCGCGCTCGGGCTGCATTTCCTGGTACCCGGGGAACAGCTCGGCCCGCGCCACTGGGCCGGCATCGCCCTGGCCTTCGCGGGCATCGTCTGCGCGATGGCACCCTGGCAGAATTCGAACGGTACTGACGTGGCCGGATTGATCATCGGCGATCTGCTGGGCACGCTGGCTGGCCTGGGCTGGGCGGCGACCACCATCGTCATCCGGACGACGCGTCTGTCGGAGGAGCGCCCGGTGCTGACGCTGTCCTACCAACTCACCATCGCCGGAGTCGCATTGGTACTCGTCGCCGGGCTGTTCGGCGACCTGTCGACGATCCGCGTGACGCCGCTCATGCTCGCGAGCATGAGCTTCCAGACGCTGGGCATCGCCTTCGGCATGCTCCTGCTCTGGTTCGCGCTGCTGCGGCGGTATCTGGCCTCCCGGCTGGGCGTGTTCTCCTTCCTGTCGCCGGTGTTCGGCGTCCTGTTCGGGGCCCTCCTGCTCGGCGAACCATTGACCGCCAACTTCGTGCTCGGCGGTATCGCCATCCTCGCGGGGGTGGTTCTCGTCAGCGCCCCGACCCGGCGCACGCGCGACCCGGCCTGAGGCGCCCGAGTCGCCGGGGCGCGAGGCGCCCCGCAGCCGTGCGAGCACAGACCGCGACGGCGAATTGTCCACGACCGCCGGGTGCCGGCGCCGCCGCTTTGGAGTCGCCCTGGCCGGCGTGCCGCGGCCGGGCCGCGGCTAGGCCGACGAGGCGGCCGCCGGGCGCGCACCGCCGGCACCGCCGCGCACCATGAGCAGCGCCACCGCCACGACGGCGCCGACGGCATCGCTGATCAGCCCCGGATAGATCAGCGCGAGCGCGCCGACCAGCGCCAGCAGCCGCCAGAACACGCCGAGCGGCGCCCGCAGATAGCCCTCGACCGCCACCGCCAGCAGGCCGACGCCGAGCGCGCCGGTCAGCGCCACGGCAGTCACGTTGAGCCAGGTGGCGTCGATCATGAGCATGCTGTGGGCGAACACGAACATATAGGGCACGACAAAGCCGGCGATCGCCAGCTTCATGGCCTGCACGCCGGTCGCATTGGGCGAGCCACCGGAGATCCCCGAGCCGGCGTAGGCCGCCAGTGCGACCGGCGGCGTGAGGTTCGCGAATATGCCGAAGTAGAACACGAACATGTGCGCGACGAAGATCGCGGTGTCGTTCGAACCAGCCAGCTCCCGGAACAGCGGCAGCTCCAACAGGATGGGCGCGGCCATGGTCGAGGTGATGATGTAGCAGGGAATGCTCGGCAGCCCCATACCCAGCACGATCGACGCCGCCATCGTCAGTGCCAGCGTGACCAGCAGGCGCAGCATGTCGAACGGGATCGCCTCGCCCATGGTCACCACGGCATCGGCCGCATCCAGGGCGATGCCGGTCAGCGTGGCCACGCCGACGATCACGCCCACCGCCGCGCAGGCGATGGCCACGGGGATGGCGTTGCGCACGCCTTCCGTCATGGCGTCGCGACAGGCGGCCAGATCCATGACCTCGGAGGTCACCGGCAGGCGCGAGCGCACGGCGTTGATCGCCGCGGGCAGCGCGATGATGGCAAGCAGCCAGAGCCGGCTCGCCGGCAGGCCCGGCATCGCCCGCCCATCGATCAGGGCCAGAATCTGCGGCTCGAGAACGAGTGCGGCCAACACCGCCGACAGGCCCGCTACCAGACGCCAGGTGCCGCAGATCAGAACCGTCGCGGCGATGGACCAGAAAGCGGCGAAGAACGGCGCATAGCCCTCGAAGATAAGCCACAGCAGGATCACCATCGGCAGCAGCAGATGGCCGCGCTTGAGCATGACGTCGCTGAGCGGCGTCAGTTCCGAGCGCGGGATGCCGGACAGGCCGTTGCGCAGTGCCCGCAGATGGACCTGGAACAGGATGCCGAGATAGAACAGCAACGCCGGAATGATGCCCGCAAGCATCACCTGGGTGTAGGCCACGCCCAGCACCTCGGCCATGATGAAGGCCGCCGCGCCCATGATCGGCGGCAAAATCTGGCCGCCCACACTCGAGGCCGCCTCCACTGCGCCGGCGAAGTTCGCCTTGTAGCCGGTGCGTTTCATCAACGGGATCGTGAACGCGCCGGTCGTGACCACGTTGGCGATGGCCGAGCCGTTGATCGAGCCGAGAAAACCACTGGCGACCACGGCCACCTTGGCCGGGCCGCCGCGCGAGGGCCCGGCCACCGCCAGGGCGAGATCGTTGAACAACTGGCCAAGCCCCGACTTGACCAGAAAGGCGCCGAATAGAATGAACAGGATGATGTAGCTGGCCGAGACCGCGATCGCCGTACCCAGCAGCCCCTCGGTGATATAGACCAGATGCGACATGATCTGGCGCGACGTGGCCAGCACGATGTCGGCGTTGAGCACCGAATACAGCGAGAGCTTGGCGTAGAAGGCGTAGATCAGAAAGATCAGGGCCAGGCCCGGCAGCCCCCAGCCCGTCACCCGGCGCGCGGCGTCGATGACCAGCAGCACCGCGGCGAAACCGACCGCCATGTCGAGATTGGTGATCCGTCCCGCCGAAGCAATCACCCGGTCGGCCGCGAACAGCATGTAGACGCCGATGGCGAAGGCCGCCAGCGCCAGCAGCGCGTCCAGCCAGGGCACCCGGTCGCGCGGGCTGCTACGGGTCAGCGGGAACAGGACGAAGGTCAGCGCCAGCAGCGTGTAGAGATGGATGCTGCGCTGGACCACGTCGACCAACGGGCCGGCGAACGAGGTGTAGAGGTGGAACAGGCCGAGCAGCACGCAGGCCGCCACCACGCCCTGCATGACGATACCCGGCAGGCGATGGCGCACGAGGCTCTCGCGGTCGTATTTCTCGAGCGTCTCGCGCGCGGCGCTGTCCGGCTCCGGCGCATCGTCTGCCGCGGCATCACGGCGATCGGACGTATTCATGGGACGGGCCTACCTCATCCGGACCAGCGCCAAATCAGCGCCGGCAGCACACGATACAACGGCAACCGCCGGTTTTCGATCATCAGGATCGGCTTCTTCCCCGGCTCGGACAGGGCGTGCCAGTGGCCGTCGTGGCGGAGACTGTAATCCTCGGCGGCAGCGGCCTGGACGGCCAGGGGATCGACGACGCGGTGGATGTCGTGCATCACCACCCAGCCGTCCTCCAGCGTAGTGCGGCGACCGGCGGCGGCCGGCACGCCCGCGCCAAAGGTCTTGAACCGGGTGGCCATGAGCTCGATCGCACCATCGCGCACCGCGAACGTCTCGATCCAGGCCTCCTTCTCCACGGAATGCGTCCAGCGCAGCGCGAAGCGCGCACCCTCGCCGCCGACGAAGGCCGCGCGAATCACGCCGTCGTGGCGAACCACGAGCCAGGGCCGCGGCCAGAGCAGTGCGACGGCCGCCAGGATGAGCAGGGCCGCGACACCGACGAGGCCGACCGGCCGCAGGCGCATGCCGGCCGGCCCCGCCCGCGATCAGGCGCTGTCGTCGCCGTCGTCGGACGCCGACGCGTCACTCTGGTCGCCGGCCCCCTCACTGCCGCCGTTCGACTCATAGAACGTCTTGGCGCCGTCGGCCAGCGGTACCACGAGATCCTGATCCATGGTGCTGCGATCGAAGCCCTTGAGCGCGCCCACCGAGACCTTGTCGGTTCCCAGATAGTCGTAGAGACGACTGGCGAGCTCCTCGGACACCGCGGCATCCATCGAGCCGGGCACGATCAGGATGTTGCGAATCGCGACGGTGTTCACCGCGTTGGCCAGATCATAACGCTCCGGGGCGTTCGCCGGAATCTCGTACTTCTCGTAGTAGGGATATTTCTCGAGCAGGCTTGAGGCGGTCTCGCCGTCCACCTCGACGAAGTTGACGTCCGTGTTCTGCATCAGCCCGGTGATGCTGGAGTTGGGCACACCGGAGGTGAAGAAGGCCGCATCCAGATTGCCGTTGCCCATCTGGGTGACGCTGTCGGCGTAGCCGGTGTGGCTGACCTGACCGAGATCGTCGTAGGTCATGCCCGCAGCCTCGAGCACCTTCTTGGCGCTGGCCTCGACGCCGGAGCCGACCTTGCCGACGCCGATGCGCTTGCCTTCCATGTCGGCGACGCTCTCGATACCGCTTTCCGCGGTGGCCACGATCTGGACCACGTTGGGATACAGCCCGGCGATGGTCTTGATGTCGGCCTCGCGATCCTCGAACTGATTCTGACCATTGATCGCGTCATAGGCGACATCGCTCATCACCAGTGCGATCTGGTTGGTGCCGTCCTCGATGTTGTTGATGTTCTGCACCGACGCACCGGTCGACACGACCTGAACATTGTCCACGGCGTCGCTGGCCTCGAACACGCCCTTGAGCGCGCCGCCGATGGGATAGTAGCTGCCCGACGTGCCGCCGGTGCCGAAGATGAGGTTGACCGGCTCGCTGGCCCCGTCCGAGCCGTTGGACGCATCCGCCGAGGCGGTCTCGTCGTCGCCCCCGCCGCTGCCGCAGCCGACAAGCAGTACGGCGGCGATGGCCGTCATCACAGCCGGTTTCCAGACGCGATTCCCCATGTTTCACCTCGTTATGATGCGTTGATGATCGGCACGGCCCGCGTACCGATCGGATTCGACGCCGTCTATGTACCAGCCGGGCGCCGGCGTCCGCAATGCGGCCATGGTGGCATACGATGCTCAGCCGGCCGTCAGCCGCCAGTCGCCGGCGTAGACGTTGAAGCGGTTCGCGCGCAGGAAACCGACCAGCGTGATGTCGAAATCACGCGCCAGCGACACCGCGTAGCTGCTCGGCGCGGAGATCGCGCAGACCACCGGCAGGCCCGCCATCACGCTCTTCTGCAGCAGTTCGTAGCTGGCGCGGCCGGACAGCAGCAGGATGTGATCGGACAGCGGCAGCCGGTCATTGAGCAGCGCCCAGCCCACCAGCTTGTCGAGCGCGTTGTGCCGGCCGACATCCTCGCGCAGGGCGATCAGCTCGCCGCGGGCATCGAACAGCCCCGCGGCGTGCAGCCCGCCGGTGGATTCGAATACGCCCTGATCCGCGCGCAGCCGGTCCGGCAGTGACAGCAGCAACTGAGGGTCGAGTACCGGCGCCGGCGTCTCGCTCGCCCGGCCGCGACCGGGGCGCGGCGGCGAGAAGCTCGGCTTGCCGCAGACCCCGCAGGCACTGGTGGCCAGCGTGTTGCGCTCGATTCGGTCCAGCCGGCCGCGCGCCTCGGGTTTGAGCATCAGGCGCATCACATCGGCCTCGCCGGGCGCGGGCTTGAGATAGACGATGTCCGCAGGCGAACGCACCACGCCCTCGCCGTGCATCAGCCCCGCCACCAGTTCCCGATCGGCGCCGGGGGTACGCATGGTGATCAGCGGATCGGCCCCGGCGACATGGATCTCCAGCGCCCGTTCGACCGCCAGATGGTCGTCGCAGGCGGCGAGCTCGCCGTCGGCATAGGCCTGGATGGTGGCCTTCTGCCGCGAGGCGTCGTCGCGTGTCTCGGCGTCGGAGCGGTAAGGGAGATCGTCGATCGCGTTCATCACCTTACGGTAACCGATGCGCCGGGCGCCCGGCACGCGGGTTCATGTATCGCACAGCAACGCGCACGGCTACAATGCGCGGTCCTCGCGTGCCCGCGCCGATGACTGCCGGCCGCGCCACGCCCCGTCAGCCGACCCCGCGCGCCCATGGCCCTGTCCGACGTCTTCTTCCAGTCGATCAACATCACGCTACCGGTCTTTCTAATGGTGTTCGCCGGGATCGTGCTCCGCCGCGCCGGCTGGATCGACGACCGCTTCATCGGCACCGCCTCGGCGCTGGTGTTCAAGATCTGCATGCCGGCGCTGATCTTCGTGAGCATCGTCAAGGCGGATCTCGCCACCGCCTTTCTGCCGGACCTGATGGCCTACTTCGCGCTGGCGACCGTGGCCAGCTTCGCGCTGGCCTGGGGCTGGGCGCTGTGGCGCGTGCCCGAGGCCGAGCGGGGTGTCTACGTCCAGGGGGCCTTTCGTGGCAACTGCGGCATCATGGGCTTCGCGCTGGCCGCGAGCATGTACGGCGACTGGGGCCTGTCCGCCGGCGGCATCCTGGTGGGGCTGGTGATCCTGCTCTATAACGTGCTTTCGGTGATCGTGCTGAGCTGGTATCAGCCGGGCCAGCCGGCGGACTGGCGCAGCATCGGCCGCGGCATCGCCACCAACCCGCTGATCCTGGCCACGGTGGTCGCGATACCGGTGGCCGCCAGCGGCCTGTCGCTGCCGGACTGGCTGATGACCTCGGGCGAGTATTTCGCCGGGCTCACGCTGCCGCTGGCGCTGATCTGCATCGGCGGCACGCTGTCGCTCGGCGCGCTCTACGAGGCCCGCGGCATCGCCTTCGGCGCGGCCATGATCAAGATGGTGATCTTTCCGGCGCTGGCGACCTTCGTGGCCTGGCTGTGCGGCTTCGCAGGCCGGGAACTTGGGCTGCTGTTCCTGTATTTCTCGGCGCCCACGGCGGCGGCCAGCTTCATCATGGTGCAGGCCATGGGCGGCAACGCGAAGCTCGCCGCCAACATCGTCGCGGTGACGACTCTGGCCGCCAGCATCACCATGACCGGCGGCGTCTTCGGCCTGCGCCTCGCGGGACTGATCTAGTGTCGTGTCTCGCAAGTCACCCTGCACTGCGCGCGGCCCTCACCGCGGCGGGCGGCGTTGCGAAACCGCGCCCTATGGCCCGACACGGCTGGGTTTCGCGCCTTGCCCGCCACGCCGACGACACACGCTCGTTGGGGTAAGAAACTTACGAGGCAGGACACTAGAGCCTGCCGACACGGCATGCGAGTCCCGCGTTGGAAACCACATATCGCGTGCGGCAAAGCGCGAGTCGCCGACCATGGCGCGCCACTGTAGAGACTGGCAACGCGGCAACGCGCCCATGGTTGATTTCGATGGGCGATCCAATCCAGCGGGCCAAGCGCTGTTGCGCGGCCCTCCACCGTGGTCACCCGCTGGCACGGCGTGACTGCGTGGGGCGCGGACGATACCTCGTCTTGCCGCACCACAACGCCTGGCGCGGCTCGCATGACGTGTTGACAGGTTTGACCGCCGATCTGAGCCACAGCGGCCCATCCCGTTCACGCGGGCTACACCGGCTTGCGCGATGGCCTTGCGGCTGACGCGACCCGTCCATTTGCATTTGCCACCTGCGCCCGCACCGGCGGCTGTTTGGGCGTGCAGGGAAAGGCGCCGCCTGAATGCAGCCGCGCGGCACCAGGAATCAGCAATATTGGTTGACGAAATGGCATCCCGCCCTTCGCGCGGCGCCCGCGTTCGTTCGCCGGCGCGGCGCGGGCCGGCCGGGAACGATCAGGGCCGGTGCGCACGGCCAGCGTAATCGCGGCGCCCTTCGGCAACGCGACCGCCGCCTACGGCATCGACAAGCGACGGCCCGGCGCAAGAGACGCGCCGCGCCGAGCGGCTCAGGTGTCGTTCGACTCGGACCCGGTCTCCGTCTGCTCGGATTCCTCGGCCTGTTCGCGGCGCGCCGCCGAAAAGGCCTTGGCGCCGGCGATCAACGGGGCCAGCGCCGACCACAATTCCTTGTCGTGCATCAGCTTGAACACGCCAGTCACGCCGGGCGGATTGTAGGGCGTGCTCTCGCCGGCCGGTTCGCCGGCCTTGTCGAGCCCGGCCTGGGCCGCGGCCAGCGTGCGCTCAAGCCGATCCGGATCGATGCGCCCGAGCTGCTGGGCGAGCACGAGCAGATTGCGGAAACCGGCCCGGCCCTGCGGCGTATTCATGCCGTCGAGCGCAATGGTCGAGATCTCGGGCATCGCACCCGTGAAATCCTTGAGCCAGCGGATCACGCCGGACTCGTAGAGTTCGTCGAGCAGACCGTTGATCTCGGCGACGCGGCTTTCGAACTGCGCCATCTCGGATTCGGTCTCGGGCCGGAAGCGCTTCGCATCGGCCGGCCGGTACTGGATCTGTTCTGCCATCGCTACGTGCCTCGATTCGCTGAGTGCGGCCTGCGCCAGTGTCCTCTATCGCGAGTGTCTTACCCCAACGCGCGTGTCCCATCGGCCTGACGGGCAAGGCGCGAAACCAGGCCGTATCGGGCCAGAACGGCGGTGCGAGCCGCGCGCCGTGTCAGGTGACTTGCAGGACAGGACACTAGAGCCCGCTTCCGGTTGGCCGCGGTTTGGGCGGCCGACGATAATCATCGCGATCCCACTTGCGGCCGACTTCGACACCGCTGGTCGGATGCCGCGCCTGATTGCGCTGGTTGTTGGCCTTGAGCGGCGGCGTGCCGTCGGCCGAGATCATCTCCATGCGCACCGCGAGCTCCTTGTAGGCCGGGGTATCGGTGTCCTTGTCGGCCTCGAAGCTCGTGAGCACGTTGATGGCCTCGCTGTTGGCGCGCCCGTGCATGGGCATATACAGCTGATGCCCGGACACGCGGTCGGTGACCTCGACCGCGACCTTGATCGCCCCGCGCCGCGACACCAGCCGCACGATCGACCCCGGCTGCAACCCGCGTTCGGCGGCGAGATCCGGCGATACCTCCACGAACGCCTGCGAGATCTTGAACACGATGCCCGGCGTCTCGTCGGTGAGATTACCTTCGTGGAAATGCTCCAGCAGGCGACCGTTGTTCAAATGCAGATCGTACTCGGCGTCGACCTGATCGGTCGGCTCGGTCCAGTCCACCGGGTGGAAGCGGGCGTTGCCGTCCTTGAAATGGAAGGTGCCGTCGTTGTACAGCCGCTCGGCGCCGCTGGCGCCCTTCTCGCGCACGGGCCACTGCTGGGAGCCGAAGCCGGCCAGCCGCTCGTAGGTCACGCCCGACATGAGGTCACACAGCGACGTCGACTCGGCCATGATCTCGCTCGGGTGATCGTAGCGCCAGTCCGCGCCGAGCGCGTTGGCCAGCTCGGTGATGATGCGCCAGTCCGGGCGGGAGTCGCCGAGCGGCGGAAACACCTCGTAGAGGCGCTGGATGCGCCGCTCGGTGTTGGTGAAGGTGCCCTCCTTTTCCACCGAGGGGCTGGCCGGCAGCACCACGTCCGCGAACTCGCAGGTACGGGTGAAGAAGATATCCTGCACGACGAAGAAGTCGAGCTTCTCGAAGGCCGACTGCACGTGCAGGGCGTCGGAGTCCACGATCCCCATGTCCTCGCCGATCACGTACAGCGACCTGAGATCGCCGTCGTGGATCGTATTGACCATCTCGTGGTTGTTCAGCCCCTTGCGCGTGGTCAGATCGACGCCCCAGGCCTGTTCGTACTGGCGGCGAATGCCGTCGTCGGTGATGAAGTCGTAGCCCGGCAGCCGGTCCGGCATGCAGCCGAAGTCGCTGGTGCCCTGGACGTTGTTGTGACCGCGCATGGGGTAGCCGCCGGTGCCGAAACGTTCGACGTTGCCGGTGAGAACCAGCAGGTTGCACAGGGCGGTGGCGGTGTCAGCGCCCATGGTGTGCTGGGTCACGCCCATCGCCCACACGCCGCAGACGGTCTTCGCCGCGATTATGTTATCGGCGATCGCCTGCAGCTCGTCCTGTGACAGCCCGGTACGCTCGGCCGCGAACTCGAAGGTGAACTTCGCCAGGCTGTCCCGATAATCCTCGAAACAGTCGACATGGTCGTTGATGAAGTCCATGTCGGCGTGGCCGCTGTCGAGAATGTACTTGGCCACGGCGTTGAGCCAGATGAGATCCGTGCCCGGCTCGGGGCGAATGTGCATGTCCGCGCGTTCGGCCATCTCGTTGACGCGCAGGTCGGCCACGATGTGCTTCTGGCCGTGCAGCTTGGCGGCCCGCTTCATGCGGGTGGCGATCACCGGATGGCTCTCGGCGGTGTTCGAGCCCACGATGAGCAGTAGTTCGGCGGCCTCGAGATCGGCGATCGAGCCGGTGTCCGCGCCGAAGCCCACCGTGCGCCAGAGGCTCTCGGTGGCCGGTGCCTGGCAGTAGCGCGAGCAGTTGTCGATGTTGTTGGTGCCGATCACCGCCCGCGCGAGCTTCTGCATCAGGTAGGCCTCCTCGTTCGTGCACTTGGAGGAGGCTATGAAGGCCAGCGCGTCCGGACCGGACTCGCCCCTGATCTCGCCGAAGCGACGCGCGATCAGCGCGTAGGCCTCGTCCCACTCGGCTTCGCGGAAGGCGCCGTTGTCGCGGATCAGCGGCTTGGTCAGCCGGTGCTCGCTGTTGATGTGGCCCCAGCCGAACTTGCCCTTGATGCAGGTGGAGATGCCGTTGGCCGGCGCCTCCGGCTGCGGCTGGACCTTGAGCAGCTCGCGCCCGCGGGTCCACATCTCGAAGGAACAGCCCACGCCGCAGTAGGTGCATACGGTCTTGGTGCGCTTGAGCTCGGTCTCGCGCATGGCCGCGTCGACCTCGGAGACGGCGAAGATCGGGCCGAAGCCGGTGGTGTGCTCAGCGGTCTTGACCAGATCGATGGCCGCTCGACCGAGTTCCCGATAGCCACTCAGCGACTGCGGCGAAAGCGCGGTCATCGGCCCCATTCGGCCGATCGCGGTCTTTTCCATCAACGCATTGCAGGGGCAGACGGTCACGCAGTGGCCGCAGGACACGCAGGAGGAGTCCTCGATGGCGACATCGTCGTCCCAGATGACCCGCGGGCGATCGCGGTCCCAGTCGATCGACAGCGTTTCGTTGACCTGGAGATTCTGGCAGGCCTCTACACAGCGCCCACAGAGGATGCACTGGTCCGGATCGTAGATGTAGAAGGGGTTGGAGTAGTCCTTCTCGTAGGGCTTGCCGCGGAATTCGTAGCGCTGGCCCGGCACCTGCATGTCGCGCACGGTGTTGTGCACGTCGCAGTTGCCGTTGTTGTTGTCGCAGACCGAGCAGTACAGGTCGTGGTTGGACACCACCCGGTCGATGCCCTCACGGCGGGCGCGCTCGGCGGTATCCGTGTCCAGTCCAACCTCGAGTCCCGGCTTGACCGTGACCCCGCAGCCGCGCACCAGATTGCCGTCGACCTCGACGAAGCAGGTATCGCAGGTCTGCAGCGGCCCGAGGCTCGGGTGATAGCACAGATGCGGCAGATACAGCCCGGCGGCCTCCAGGGCATCGGGCAGCAGCTGCCCGGTCTCAACCTCGACGGCGCGGCCGTCGACAGTGATCTCGATCCGCTCGGCGACGTCGTCCATCTGCGTCTCCTGATTGCCACTGGTCTGGGCCATGCATCACGCGTGCCCGGCGCGACCGGGCCGCGATCGTTCGGCCGCCGCCCGACCGGGCGGGGCCGGGTTCGGCGCCGCTAGCCGGTGAACAGGCGCAGCGCGCCGCTCAACGTCTCGATGAATCCCCAGAGCGCGGGCAGGGTCACCATGGCCCAGAGGCCCGCGACCTGCCATGTCGGCGTGGTGCTATGTTCGCTCATCAGTCTCTCCTGCAGGATGCAGACGATTCAATCCGTAGAAACAACGACCCGGGCGGCTGCAACCGCACCGGCCCGTCAGGCCGCGTCATCCGGATCACCCTGGTAGTGATGCTTTTCGGCAACCGGACGCACCAGCAGGTTGCAGACCAGCCCCGCGGCCAGCAGTGCGACCATGACATAGAGCGTCGTGGTGTAGGCGTCGGCGGGCGCGACGCCCGCTTCGATGCGCCCCTCACGCAGCTGATTGAGCAACACCGGGCCGACGACGCCGGCCGCGGACCAGGCCGTGAGCAGGCGGCCGTGAATGGCCCCCACGTGCATCGTGCCGAAGATGTCCCGCAGGTAGGCGGGCACGGTCGCGAAGCCGCCGCCGTACATGGACACAATGATGCAGGCGGCGAGCACGAACAGCACGATGTTGCCCGCCGCCGCCACGTTGGGCACCAGCGCATAGAGCGCCATCCCGATCACGAAGAAGCAGACGTAGGTCATCTTGCGGCCGATGTAATCGGACAGCGACGCCCAGAAGAAGCGCCCGGCCATGTTGAAGATCGACAGCACGCCGACGAATCCGGCCGCCGCGGCCGCGCTCACACCGACCATCTCCTGGGCCATGGGCGAGGCCTGCTCCAGCAGGGCAATGCCGGCGGTGACGTTGAGAAACAGCACCAGCCAGATCAGATAGAACTGCGGGGTGCGCATGGACTGGCTCACGTGCACGTGGTGGCGCGTGATCATGCGGCTCTGCTGGCCCTGGGCCTCCGGATCGAAGCCCGCAGGCTTCCAGCCCTCGGCGGGTATGCGCACGATCAGCGCGCCGATCATCATGAACAGGAAGTAAATCACGCCCATGGCCACGAACGTCGAGCCGACGCCGACCGAATCGGGCCCGTCGAAGAAGGCCATGAGCGAGGTGGCCAACGGCGAGCCAATCATCGCGCCGCCGCCGAAGCCCATGATCGCCATGCCGGTCGCCAGCCCCGGGCGATCGGGGAACCACTTGATGAGCGTGGACACCGGCGAGATGTAGCCGATGCCCAGACCGATGCCGCCGAGTACGCCGTAGCCCAGATAGATCAGCCAGATCTGATGCGTCCAGACGCCGAAGGCCGAAATGATGAAGCCGCCACCGAAGCAGCTCGCAGCCAGCGCCATTGCCTTGCGCGGCCCGACGCGCTCGAGCCACTGCCCGCCGAAGGCCGCAGCGAGCCCCAGCACGGCGATCGCCAGCGAAAAGATCCAGGCCAGCGTCGGCTGCGACCAGTCCGCCGCCGCCGATTCGCTCACGCCGACGACACGCGTCAGCGGCAGCTTGAACACGGAGAACGCGTACACCTGGCCGATGCACAGGTGAATGCACAGTGCCGCGGGCGGCACCATCCAGCGATTGAAGCCGGGCTTGGCGACGATGCTGGACTTGTCGAAGAATCCGGCCATGATTTCCCCCGGTGGTCAGTGGGCGCGGCGAACGATTGCGCGCGACCGAAGCCTACCACTCAGACTGCATGGTGCGCGCATGTATCGCACGAAAGTCTAACCCCGCCGTGCAACCCGAGACCGGCCGCTCAGGCGATCGGCGGCGCCGGCTGGCCCCAGACCGGCTGCGCCATCGGCTCCACCGTGACCGGCGTGCCGGCCGCGACGTCGCCGCAGTCCGCCGGCAGCACGATGAAGCAGTCCGCGCGGCTCATCGAACGCATCACGCCCGAGCCCTGATGATCGACGGCCACCACCTCGGAGACCGCGCCGTCGAAGGCCATGCAGCCGCGCAGGTAGTGCTCGCGGCCGGGTTTCTTGCGCAGATCCGTGCGCGTGGGCAGCGTGAAGCGCACGGGCGCCGCGGGCGTGCCGCCGGCCAGACGCACCAGCGCCGGCCGCACCAGCTGGACGAAGGTCACCGCGGTCGACACCGGGTTGCCGGGCAGGCCGAAAAAACGCGCGTCGCCGAGCGTGCCGAAGGCGAGCGGCTTGCCCGGCTTGATCGCCACGCGCCAGAAGTCGACGCTGCCGCGGTCGGCGAGTACATCCAGGACGAAATCGGCCGCGCCCACCGAGACTCCGCCGCTGGTGACCACCGCATCCACCGTCATCGCCCGGTCGAACGCCGCAGCCAGCGCCGCGCGCGAATCGCCGACCACGCCCAGATCGACGCCCTCCATGCCGAGCTCGGCCAGCACCGCGGCGAGACCGTGACGATTGCTGTCGTAGATCTCGCCCGGCGCCAGCGGACCGTCGATCGGGCGCAGCTCGTCGCCGGTGGAGAAAAACGCCACCCGCGGCCGGCGATACACCGCCACCCGATGCGCGCCGACCGAGGCCAGCACCGCGATATCGGCCGGCCGCAGATAGTGGCCGGGCCCGAGCACCGCGTCACCGCGGGTCAGGTCCTCGCCGGCCGGGCGGATATTGTCGCCACGCGCGGGCACATGCTCGATCACGACATCGTCGCCCTCCGTGCGCGTGTTCTCCTGCATCACCACCGTATCCACGCCCGCGGGCACGACCGCCCCGGTCATGATGCGTACGCACTCGCCCGCGCCCACGCGCGCAGGGAAGGGATGACCCGCCAGGGCCTCGCCGACCACCCGCAGACGCGCGCCGTCGGCCGGCGCTTGCGCGGCGGCGAAGCCGAAGCCATCCATCGAGGCATTATCGGCCCCCGGCACGTCCACGCCTGCGGTCACGGTCTCGGCGAGCACGCGGTGCAGCGCCTCGGGCAGCGCCAGCGTCTGCGTCTCGGTGATCGGCGAGATGGCGGCCACGATGCGTGCCCGTGCCTCGGCCAGCGGCATTGGACCGTTTCGGGACTCGGCCATGATCGACTCCTGGAGGGTGGTGGGGCGGACGGCCAGACTACAGCCGCGCGGCGATCACGCGGGCATCGGCCTCGGCGTTGACGTTGGCGAAGGCGTCGCAGTCGGGCCAGGCGACCGACACGCACGTCAGCCGCCGATGCCAGGCATGAACCGCCCGTACGCCGTCGGCGCGCGCGGCTTCGAGATCCGCCAGCAGCTCGCGACGCAGCAGGGCGTGCAGCGGCTGCGTCCGCCCCGCGCAGCTCGCCACGGCCAGGTCGGCCGAGGCATGCAGCGCCGCCCCCAGCCGTGCCGCCAGGTCCAGCGGCAGCGCCGGCGTGTCGACCGGCACGATCAGCACGTACGGCGTGGCGGCCGCCTGCAGCAGCGCCGCGATGCCGGCCAGCGGGCCGTCGAAATCACCGCCGTCGTCGGGAACCACGCGATGTCCGAGCGCCCGATAGCGGGCCAGGCTGCGGTTGGCGCTGATCACCGCCGCGGCGCACTGGGGCGCCACCCGCGCCAGCGTGCGCGTGATCAGCGGTTGCCCGTCGAGCCGATACCAGCCTTTATCGACCCCGCCCAGCCGCCGGCCCCGGCCGCCGGCGAGCACGCCGGCCGTGATGCGATCGCGGGCGATGTTCATAGCCCACATCCTGACGCCGACAAGCCCTCTCGACAACGCGGCCGACCGACCGGCACGGAGGGCGCCGGCACGGCACGGACACGGGCCCGCCGCCGCATCGCCGCCTACGCAGACGCGGTCGCGGTCGCGTTCGCGAAGAGGCGCGCGCATACGGCCACCATCCCACAACGCCATCCGCAGCGCGTAAGCCGGCGGTCAGGCGCCCGCGCTACCATGCCGCTACAGCCTTCGATCAGAGCCGCCATGCGACGCCGACTCGTCACTCTTCTCGCCACCGGCGCATTGTTCGCCACGGCCGCGGCCGGCGCCCAGGATCTGGGCGATCGCTTCAAGGCCTTCGTCGACCAGGTCAACGGCGACGACAGCACGAGCGCGGCTCGCCAGCTGCCGGAGAGCGAGGTCGTCTCCGGCCTCAAGGCCGCCCTCGCCGACGGCGCCTCGGCGGCGGTCACGCAGCTGGGCCGCAGCGACGGATTCTGGGGCGACGAGGCCCGCCGCATCGCGCTGCCCGGCTGGATGGACAGCGCCGCGGGCATGCTGCGCCAGGCCGGCTACGGCGAGCGGCTCGACGGCCTGCAACTCCACATGAACCGCGCGGCCGAACAGGCCACCGCGGAGGCCGGACCGATTCTGCGCGAGACGATCAACGCCATGAGCGTGACCGACGCCTTGGCCGTGCTCCGCGGCTCGGACACCGCAGCGACCGAATACCTGCGCGACCACGCCGGCGAGGCGCTGGCCGACAAGTTCGAGCCGATCGTGGCCCGGACCACGGCCCAGTCCCAGGCCGCCTCCGCCTACCGCGCGCTGACCTCGCGCGCCAAGCCGATGCTGTCGTTCGTACCCGGGATGGACCTGAATCTCGACGACTATGTCACCCGGCAGGCGCTGGACGGTCTGTTCGCCGTGATCGGGGAGCAGGAGCGCGCGATTCGCGAGAACCCCGCCGAGCGCGGCACGGCCCTGCTGAAGAAGGTCTTCTCGGCCACCTCCAGCTGACCGCGAGACCGGCGGTTTCGCGAGCGCCGACGCTCAGACGGTGAGGCGCTGGCGCCTCGGGGCGAGGCGTTCCAGAAAGGCCTGCTGGTCGGCCAGGATCCGTCGATTGGCGAGGATGAGCCATTCCGCGAGATTGGGCTCGTAGGGCAGCGCCAGCAGCGACATGCCGGCCTGCTCGGGCGTGCGGTCATCCTTGTAGCGATTGCAGGCCTCGCAGGTGGACACGACGTTGGTCCACTCGTGCACCCCGCCCTTCGAGCGCGGCACGACGTGCTCGATCTGCATCTGGCTGAAGCCGAGGCGGGTGCCGCAGTACAGACAGAGCCCGCCGTCGCGGTGATAGAGCTCGCGCCGGGTCAGGGCCGGGACCAGATTGCGGGCGAAGCGATGCGAGCGGTCGCGCACCGCGATGATGGAATCGATCGCCAGCTCGCTGCGGATGCCGGTCTCCCGCGACCGGCCGCCGCGCAGGCAGATCTTCTCGCTGCCGGCCTCCCAGGCGATCTTGTCGGTGAAGTAGAGACTCACCGCTTCCCGCCAATCCACCCATTCCACGGGCAGACCACCGGCATCGAGCTTGAGTATGCGTGGAATCACGTCCACGGGATCATCCTCTTCGGTTGCCGCGTCGTCATTCTCGCGCGGACATGTGACCGCGCCTTGACGCATGATCTGTTGTACCGGATATCCATCGCCTCGCGCAATCGCCCGGTGCGTAACGATTATTCGATACTACTTTGATCTACACTAGACGGATGCGCTCCGCTCCGCCGAACCCTCCGTCCGGATGACGACGCGTCGCCTGCTTGTCGTCCTCGGCGTTGCCGCGCTTGTCGCCGCGGCGCTGTACTGGTGGTCGGCGCCCGAGCCGACCGAGGCCGCCGCGGCGACCCGGGAAGTGGCGGTCGAGATCACGCCCGTCGAGCGCGCCGCGATCGACGATCTTCGCGAGTTCTCCGGCAGCCTCGAGGCCAGCGCCCGGCTCACGGTGGCCCCCAAGATCGCCGGCCAGATCGAGCGCGTGACGGTGGATATCGGCGACACGGTCGCGCGCGGCGACCTGCTGGTCACCCTCGACGACAACGAATACCGCCAGGCGCTGGCCGAGGCCGACGCCCAGCTGGAAGTCGCCCGGGCCGAGCTCGATCGGGCCGAAAGCGACGCCGCCAACGCCCGGCGCACGCTGTCGCGGGTACGCTCGCTCAACGACAAGGGCATCGCCCCGGACGCCGAGCTCGACGAGGCCGAGTCGCAGGGGGCCAACGCCCGCTCGGCGCTGTCGGTCGCGCGTGCCGGCATCGCCGAGGCCCGCGCCCGGGTCGAGACCGCGCGGGTGCGGCTCGGCTACACCGAGATCCACGCCGACTGGCCCGGCGCGGACGGCGAACGCGTGGTGGGCGAGCGCAGCGTCGAGCCCGGGGACACGGTCGCGGCCAACACGTCGTTGCTCAGCGTGGTCTCGGTCACGCCGCTGACCGCCGTGATCCAGGTCCCGGAGGCGATCTACACCCAACTGGCCGTGGGCCGGAGCGCGCGCCTGCGCGTGGCCGGTGCGGCCGAGGCCACCCACGGCGCGGTGATCGAGCGCATCGCGCCGGTGTTCGATCCGGACACCCGACGCGCCCGCGTGGAGCTGTCGGTGGACAACGACGGCGGCCGGCTCGCGCCGGGCATGTTCGTGCGCATCGGTCTGGTCGCCGAGCACCTCGAGGCCGCGCCCGTGGTGCCACGGGCCGCTCTGGTCGAACGCGGCGGCGAGACCGGCGTGTTCCTCGTCGACGAGGCAGCCGGCGTAGCCCGCTTCCACGCGGTCGAGGTCGCCTTCCGTAACCGCGAGCGGGCCGCCATCCGCAGCCCGGCCAGCCTCGACGGCCAGGTCGTGACCCTGGGCCAGGCGCAGCTCGAGGACGGCATCGCGGTCGACTTCGACGCCGGCGACTCAGGCGACGCGGAGCCGCCGGCCACGCCATGAGATCGCTGCCGGCGTTCGCGGTCGCCCGGCCGATCACCACCTGCATGGTCATGGCGATCGCGCTGCTGCTCGGCGGCGTGGCCCTGATGCGGCTGCCGGTGGACCTGCTGCCCGACATCGAGACCCCCACGCTGACCGTCTCGGTGGACTACGAGAACGCCGCCCCCGAGACCATGGAGGAACTGGTCACGCGGCCGGTCGAACAGGCGGTGGCCGCCACCCCGGGGCTCGAAGAGATGGAGTCGACCTCGGTCGAGGGCACGACCGACGTCACCCTGCGCTTCGGCTGGGGCGTGGACATTGACGCCGCCGCCAACGACGTCCGCGACCGGCTGTTCTCCGAACTCGACGACCTGCCCGACGACGCCAGCCGGCCGCGGCTGCGCAAGTTCGACACCGCCGATCTGCCGGTGATGGGCCTCGGCCTGGCCAGCACCATCGATCCCATCGAGCTGCGCCGGCTGATCGACAACCAGCTGTCCTATCGATTACAGCAGATCCAGGGCGTGGCCGCGGTCGAGATCTGGGGCGAACCGGAGCGCGAGATTCAGGTGAATCTGGATTTCGACCGGGTGCGCGCGCTGGATCTGTCGCTGACCGACATCCGCGACACGCTCGCCGCAGCCAACCGCAACCTGCCCGCGGGCTCGATCGAGATCGGCAACCAGGAACTGGTGCTGCGCACGCCGGGGCGCTTCAGCGATCTCGACGATCTGCGCAGCGCGGTGGTGCTCATGCGCGAGGACACGCCGATCACGCTCGGCGACATCGCCACCGTGGTCGATACCCAGCAGCGCGAGGAACGCCTAATCCGCATCAACGGCGAGCGCGGGGTGCGCATGGGCGTACGCAAGCAGTCGGGGGCCAACACGGTCGAGGTCGCGCGCCGGCTCACCGACGAAATCGCCGAACTCAACCGCGAGTTCCCCCAGGTCCGCATCAGCGCTTATTTCAACACCGCGGACTACATCAATCGCTCCATCGCCAACGTCTCGCGGGCGCTGATCTACGGCAGCGTGCTGGCGTTCGTGGTGCTGCTGGTCTTCCTCGGCCATCTGCGCGCCGCGCTGGCGGTTTCGCTGGCCATCCCCGTGTCGCTGATCGCCACCTTCGGGCTCATGTACGGCGCCGGCTACACCCTGAATCTGATGACCCTCGGCGGACTGGCGCTGGGCGTAGGCATGATGGTCGACTCGGCGATCGTGGTGCTCGAAAACATCCAGCGACGACGCAGCGAGTTCGGCGAGGATCGGCTCGCCTCGGCCGTGGCGGGCACCGACGAAGTCGCCGGGGCGATCATCGCCAGCACGCTGACCACGCTCGCGATCTTCATCCCCATGCTGTTCGCGCGCGAGCTCTCGGGCCAGCTGTTCCAGACGCTCGCGGTGGTGGTGGCCTTCGCGCTGGCCTGCTCGCTGGCGGTCGCGCTGACACTCATGCCGATGCTCACCGCACGCGTGGTTGGGCTGGCTCAACCGCCGCGCTCGCGCGCCGTCCAGTCGCTGTTCGCCCGCGCCGGCCGTCTCTACGATCGCCTGCACCACGGCTACCGGCGCGCGCTCGACGCCGCGCTGGCGGCACCGCGGCGGGTGCTTTTGGCGGCCGGTCTCGCCAGCCTCGCCGCGCTCGCCGGCTTCGGCCAGCTCGGTACCGAATTCATGCCCGCCTCGGACGAGGGCGAGGTCCGCGTCGATCTGGAGATGCCGCCGGGCACCCGCCTGGACGTCATGGACGCCCAGACCCGCAAGGCCGAGGCGATCGTGCGCGCGCAGGTGCCGGAGGCGCTGTCGGTGGTCACGAGCGTGGGCAGCGGCAGCTATCGCGCCGACGCCGGCGCCGAGGCCGATATCCGCATCGAACTGCCGCCGACGGCCGCGCGCGAGCGTTCCAGCGCCGACGTCGCCGCCGACCTGCGGGCCGCGATCGGCGCCCTGCCCGACACCGAGGTGCGCGTGCGGGTGCGTCAGCCGTTCTTCTTCCGCATGCTGGATTTCGGCGGCGAGGACGAGAGCGTGCAGGTGGAGGTGCGCGGCTACGACTTCGACGTGCTCGAACGGCTGTCGGGCCGGCTGCAGACCGCGATCGCCGGCATCGGCGGCATCACCGACGTGCGCGCCTCGCGCACCGGCGGCGCGCCCCAGCGCGACATCATCATCGACCGCGATGCCGCTGCCGACCGCGGCGTGACGGTCGAAGCGATCGGCGAGACGGTCGAGACCGCGATCGCCGGCACCAACGCCGGCTATTATCTCGACGACGGCGACGAGGTGCGCGTGCGGGTGCAGTTAAACGACCCGATGCAGGTCGCCCCGGAGCAGATCCTCGATCTGCCGGTGCCGGTCAGCGGCTCGGGCCGCGACGGCGCGCGCGTGCGACTGGGCGACGTCGCGACGATCGTCGAGGCCGTCGGCCCGATCGTGATCGAGCGCCAGAACCAGCAGCGCCTGGTCTCGGTCTATGCCAACGTGGCCGATCGTGATCTCGGCTCGGTGGTCGCCGACGTGCAGGCCGCCCTCGACGACATCGCGCTGCCGGCCAACTACGACATGCAGCTGGTGGGCGAATACGAGGAACAGGTGGAGGCGTTCCGCGAGCTGGGCATCAACGTCGCGCTCGCCCTGCTGCTGGTGTACATGGTGATGGCCTGTCTCTACGAATCCCTGATCGATCCGCTGATCGTGATGACCACGGTGCCGCTGGCGCTGATCGGTGTGGTCGCCACGCTCGCCGCCACCGGGACCACGCTCAACTCGCAGTCGCTGCTGGGCTGTCTCATGCTCATCGGCATCGTCGTCAACAACGCGATTCTCGTCGTCGATCAGGCCAACGCCCTGCAGCGCGACGGACTCGCCGCGCTGGCCGCGGTGCGCGAAGCCGGGCGGCGGCGCCTGCGCCCGATCCTGATGACCGCGGCCACGACGGTGTTCGCGCTGGTACCGCTGGCCATCGGCGCGGGCGAGGGCTCGGAATCGCAGGCGCCGCTGGCGCGGGCGGTGATCGGCGGCATGACCACGGCCACGCTGATCACGCTGATCGTCATCCCCGTGGTCTACGCCGGCGTGCATCGCGCCTGGCCGCCGCGCGGAGGCGCGGCATGAGCCGGCGCATCGCGGCGCTGGCCGGTCTGCTGCTGGCGACGAGCGCGGCCAGCCTGACCGCCGCCGCGGTGGAGGCGGACAATCTCGTGCTGCCGCCGGAACTGACCGAGGTCGGCGCCCGCGGCACCCTGGACCTGTCGGTCGAGGAAGCGGTCGCCCTCGCGATCCAGCACAACGCCTCGCTGCGTGCCGAACGCCAGCAGCCGATCATCGCCGGCACCTTCGCGGCCGTCGAGCGCGCCGTGTTCGACCCCAGCGTGTTCGCCACCGTGGAACGCTCGCGGGAGGTCACCGAGCGCGTCTCCGAGGACATCCAGCAGAATTTCGATGTCCGCAGCGAGCAGGAGACGGCCCGCGCCGGCCTGCGCCAGACCCTGCCCACGGGCACCGAGCTGGAGATCAGCCTGGAACAGGACCTGTCCGAGTCCAACCGCTCGCCGCGACAGGCGGGCACCCGCGCCGGCCTCTCCATCACCCAGGCCCTGCTGCGCGGTTTCGGTATCGATACCAATCTGGTCGCGCTGCGCCAGGCCCGCGCCGATGTCCAGGCCTCGGCCTACGAGCTGCGCGGCTTCGTGACGTCACTGGTCGCGGACGTGGAATCCACCTACTGGGACTATCTCGGCGCGCGCCGGCGGATCGACATCCTCGAAAACGCGCTCGAAGTCGCCCGACGGCAGTCGCGCGAGGCCCGCGCCCGTATCGAGGCCGGCACCGTTGCCGAGGTCGAGGAGGCCGCCTTCGCCGCCGAGGCCGCCCGCCGGCGCCAGGACCTGATCGACGGCCGCGCCGAGGCGCGCCGGCTGCGCACGCGGCTGCTGCAACTCATCAGCGTGCCCGGCCGCACCCGCTTCGAGCGTGCGATCGAGCCGACCACGCCCGTGGCCACCGAGGCCGCGCCGCTCGACACCGCCGGCGAATACGTCGACCTGGCCCGCCGGCGCCGCCCCGAGATCAACCAGGCGCGGCTGGAGCTGGCCCGCAACGAACTCGAGGTCGTGGCCACCCGCAACGGGCTGCTGCCGCGGCTGGACCTGTTCGTGACCCTCGGCCAGACCGGCTTCGGCGAGAACTACGGCCGCGCCTACGACACCCTCGACAATCGCAACACCTACGATCTGTCCGGGGCGCTGGAATTCGAGTATCCGCTGGGCAACCGCGCGGCCCGGGCCCGCGATCGGCGCGCCCGGGCCGGCCGGCGGCAGGCCGAGGCCAGCCTGGAGAATCTCGCCGGGGTGATCGAGTCGGATGTCCGCTACGCGCTGATCGAGGCCGATCGCGCGGCCGCCCAGATCGAGGCGTCGGCGGTGACCGTGCGCGAGCGGGAACGCACGCTCGAGGCCGAGCGGGCGCGCTTCGAAGTGGGACGTTCGACCGCCCTGCTGGTGGCCCAGGCCCAGCGCGACCTGCTCACCGCACGGCTGGATCGCATCGATGCCTTCATCGGCTATCGCCAGGCGCTGATCGAGCTGTACGTGGCGGACGGAACGCTGCTCACCCGTCGTCTGATCGAGGCCCCGGGGGATCGTTCGCCAACGACGCCGTGGCGCGACTGATCAAAGCCGCCGGACCATAGAAAACCGGCCGGTGCGATGCACCGGCCGGAAGCCGCGATTGACACAACGACCGGAGGAGATGTCGCGCGGGCGCATTGGAGGAGAGCAATACGGCGCAGGTCGCTGTGCACTGTTGCTAAAGCAAGACTGGTGCCAGTTTTCGGCCGGACGCGATGCCGCTCACCCGGCTTTTCGGGCGCCGACCGGCGGCCGACAGCCGCAAACCGGCCCTTCGACGCGGCCCCGGAACCGGCGCCGCGGTCGTCCGCGCCCCGTCCTGGTGCGCGTGTGGCCTAGCGCTGCAGCGCCAGCGCCACGCCCTGACCGCCGCCGATACACAGCGTCGCCAGCCCCTTCCGGGCGTCGCGCCGCCGCATCTCGTGGATCAGCGTGACCAGAATGCGGCAGCCGGACGCACCGATCGGGTGCCCGAGGGCGATGGCCCCGCCGTTGACGTTGACCCGCTCGATGTCCCAATCCAGCTGGCGGCCGACGGCGATCGACTGGGCGGCGAAGGCCTCGTTGGCCTCGATCAGGTCGAGATCGGGCACCGCCCAGCCGGCGCGGGCCAGGCAGCGCTGGCTGGCCGGCACCGGCCCGATGCCCATGAGCGCCGGGTCGACGCCGGCGCTGGCATAGCCGGCGAGCGTGGCCAGCGGCGTCAGCCCCAGCGCTTCGCACCGGGCCTGCGTGGTCACCACCACGGCCGCGGCGCCGTCGTTGAGCCCCGAGGCGTTGCCCGCGGTGACGCTGCCGTCACGCGTGAACGCGGGCTTGAGGCCGGACAGCCCCTCGGCGGTCACCCCCGGACGCGGGCCCTCGTCGCGGGCGAAGGCGATGGCATCGCCCTTCTTCTGCGGCACCTCGATCGGCAGCACCTCGTCCTCGAAACGCCCGTGCTTGAGCGCTTCCTCGGCGCGCTGCTGCGAACGCGCGGCGAAGGCGTCCTGTTCCTCGCGGGAGATGCGGTACTTCTGGGCCACGTTCTCGGCGGTCTGGCCCATGTGATAGCCGTTGAAGGCGTCCCAGAGGCCGTCGCGGATCATGGTGTCCACGAGCGCCCAGTCACCCATGCGCTTGCCGGTGCGCGAGCCGGGCAGCACGTGCGCCGCGCTGCTCATGTTCTCCTGACCGCCGGCGACCACCAGTTCGGCATCGCCGAGCGCGACCGCCTGGGCGGCCAGCATGACCGCCTTGAGACCGCTGCCGCAGACCTTGTTGATGGTCATGGCCGGCACGGTGTCGGGCAGACCGGCCCGGATCGCCGACTGACGAGCCGGATTCTGGCCCTCGCCGGCGGTGAGCACCTGCCCCATGATCACCTCGTCGACGGCGTCGGCCGCGATGCCGTGATTCGCCAGCAGGCCACGGATGACGTGGGCGCCGAGATCGACCGCGGACACGTCGGCCAGCGTGCCGCCGAAGCGGCCGATGGCGGTGCGCCCGGCGGCGGCGATGACGATATTGTCGTTCACTGGGTCGTTCACTGGAATGCCTCCCGATAAACCGAAAAACCCGGCGCAAGCCGGGCTCTGATGGCCGTCAGTCTAACCAAAAAGGCGGCCCGATGACGCCGCGCCCGGCCGCCGCTCGCGACCGCGGCCGGGCGATATCCATAAAAAAGGCCGGACCGGCCGGCGCGATGCACCGTAACCGGCCCGGCCACCCCCTGACGGGGCGCAGGCGCGGGTCAGCTGCCCTTGGCCTGCAACTGATCGAGAATCTGCGGATTCTCCAGCGTCGACACGTCCTGGGTCACCTCGTCGCCCCGGGCCACGGTCCGCAGCAGCCGGCGCATGATCTTGCCGGAGCGCGTCTTCGGCAGACCGTCGGCGAACCGGATCTCCTCGGGTTTGGCGATGGCCCCCAGCTGCTGGGCGACCCAGTCGCGCAGATCGCTGGCCAGCTTGTCGTTGCCGTCGTCGTTCTTGAGGATGACGAAGGCCACGATGCATTCGCCCTTGACGTCGTGCGGGCGGCTGACCACCGCCGCTTCGGAGACCGCGCTGTGGGCCACGAGGGCGGACTCGACCTCCATCGTGCCCATGCGATGACCGGAGATGTTCACCACGTCGTCGATGCGGCCGAGGATGCGGAAGTTGCCCTGCTCATCACGCTGGGCCGAATCGCCCGCCACATAGGTGTGGGCGTCGTACATGCCGAAGTAGGTCTCCTTGTAGCGGTCCGGGTCGCCCCAGATCGTACGCAGCATGTACGGCCACGGCTTGGTGATGACCAGCACGCCGCCGGCGTTGGCATCGGTTATCGGGGCACCCGATTCGTCGAGGATGTCGGCGACGATGCCGGGCAGCGGATAGGTCACCGAGCCCGGCTTGGTGCTCGTCGTCTGCGGCAGCGGCGAGATCATGTGCGCGCCGGTCTCGGTCTGCCACCAGGTGTCCACGATCGGGCAGCGCTCCTTGCCGATCACCTGCCGGTACCACATCCAGGCCTCGGGGTTGATCGGCTCGCCGACCGTACCGAGGATGCGCAGGCTGTCCAGCGCGTGGCGCTGCGGGTATTCGTCGCCCTGCTTCATCAGCGCGCGGATGGCGGTCGGCGCGGTGTAGAAGATGCTGACCTGATGCGTGTCCACCATCTTCCAGAAGCGATCCGGCTCCGGATAGGTGGGCACGCCCTCGAACATGACCTGGGTGGCGCCGCAGGCGGTCGGGCCGTAGGTGATGTAGGTATGACCGGTGATCCAGCCGACGTCGGCCGTGCACCAGAAGACGTCATCGTCACCCAGATCGAAGACCCAGCGGCAGCTGCAGATCGCCCCGAGCAGGTAGCCCGCGGAGGCGTGCTGGATGCCCTTCGGCTTGCCGGTGGAACCGGAGGTGTAGAGGATGAACAGCGGATGCTCCGCGTTCACCCATTCCGGCTCACACTCGTCGGCCTGGCCGTCGACGATATCGTGCCACCACACGTCGCGACCGTCGGCCATGGTCACGTCGGTGCCCGAGCGCTTGTAGACGACCACCGTCTCGATCGAGGCGCAGCCCTCGGACAGCGCCTGGTCGGCGACCTCCTTGAGCGCGATCAGCTTGCCGCCGCGATAGTTGCCGTCGGCGGTGATCAGCATCTTGGCCTCGGCGTCGTCGATGCGGTCCCGCAGCGCCGGCGCCGAGAAGCCGCCGAAGACCACCGAGTGGATCGCACCAATGCGCGCACAGGCCAGCATGGCAACGGCCGCCTGCGGAATGTTGGGCAGATAGATGACCGCCCGATCGCCCTTGCCCAGACCCTTGGCTTTCAGGGCGTTGGCAAAGCGACAGACGCGCGCATGCAGCTCCCTGTAGGAGATGTGCTC
Organism: Salinisphaera orenii subsp. orenii MK-B5; assembly: GCF_003788635.1. Taxonomy (GTDB): domain Bacteria; phylum Pseudomonadota; class Gammaproteobacteria; order Nevskiales; family Salinisphaeraceae; genus Salinisphaera; species Salinisphaera orenii. The sequence goes on along the minus strand of NZ_AYKH01000004.1, from coordinate 2,411 downwards.
GACCTCGCCATCGTCGCCCTCGAAGATGATCGCGGTCTTGTCGCCGCGGGTCGCCAGATGCCGATCGAGGCAGTTGTAGGCGACATTCATCTCGCCATCGGCGAACCATTTGAAGAACGGGGCGTCCGAATCATCGAGGACCTGCGAGAAGGGCTTGTGCCAATCCAGATGATCCTTGGCCTGCTGGGCCCAGAAACCCTCGTGATCGGCCTCGGCGGCCTCGCGCAGGGCGTTGATCTCGGACGGCTTGAGATGTGCGCCGTCGAGAAACGCCTGGGGCGGATCGAACTGACGATCCTCCTTCAGGACGGATTCGATCTTGTTGTCGGCCATGAATACTCCGTAAAGCGATCGCAAACACTGTCAGCATACGCATTTGGCGGCTTTGTCTGCATAAGACGAAAGGCGTAGGCCCATGTCTTTGCAACGCGTCCTCGCCGCCGTCAGCAAGGACAAGAAGCCAGGCCGGTTAATAATAATCGTTCGCATCTAGCGCGCTTTTGCGCCATACTGCTTCGCCTTGTTTGCGCCGCATCGCGCTGCACTCACGCCAAGGAAACGACGCCATGACGCCAGACAGTTCGCCCGTCCTCGATCTCGCCGGTCTGTTCGAGCTGCTGCGTCTGGGCGGTCCGGTGGTCGCGGTTCTGGGCGTGATGTCGATCTTCGGCTTCGCCATCGCGCTGCTCAAGCTCTGGCAGTACGCCAGCGTTCGCGTGGGCCGGCGGCGTTTCATCACGCCGGCGCTGTCGCAGTGGCGCGCGGGCGAACGCGACCAGGCTATCGCCGCGCTGGCCGCCGAGCGCAACCCGATCGCCGACACGCTGGCGGTGGCCATGCGCGGGGTCGCCTCCGGTGCGGACACGGCCATCGTGCGGGAGGAGGCCGCTCGTGTGGGCGCGCGCCACCTCAGCCGGATGCGCCACTACTTCCGCCCGCTGGAGGTGATCGGCGCCCTGGCGCCGCTGATCGGTCTGCTGGGCACGGTCATGGGCATGATCTCGGCCTTCCAGCAGCTGGCCAGCGCCGGCAGCCAGGTCGATCCGTCGGTGCTGTCCGACGGCATCTGGGAGGCGCTCTTGACCACCGCCGTGGGCCTGATCGTGGCGATCCCGGCGGTCGCCGTGCTCAACTGGTTCGAGCGGATCGTCGAGCGCCTGCACGAGGACATGCAGGACACGCTCACCCGCTTTTTCACCCGCCACGAGGCCACCGGCTTCGATCACGCCGCGACGCCGTTCGCGGAACCGGAGTCCGGTTCGAACGAATCCCCCGGCGAGGCCGACGCCGGCAGCCGCCGCGCCTCGCATGCATATTGAAACGCTCAAGCGGCGCAAGCACACGATCAGCCTGACGCCGCTCATCGACGTCGTATTCATCCTGCTCGTGTTCTTCATGCTCGCCACGAGCTTCACCGACTGGCGGCCGATCGGGCTGGCGACCGGCACCACCGAGGCCACCCCCGGCCAGACGCCGCCCGCCGTGATCCGGGTGCTCGCCGACGGCAGCCTGCGCTATCGCAACCAGACCCATGCGCCCGGCGAGCTGGCCGCGCGGCTGATCGCCGCCCGTGAGGCGGACGAGATCTCGGCGGTGATCGTCCAGCCCGACGCGGAGACCGATCTCGAGGCGACCGTCGCCGCGCTCGATGCCCTGTCCGGCGCGGGCGTGGCACCGATGTCGCTGTCGACCACCGGCGGTGCCGCCCCATGATCGTGCCCCCGCCGAAGCGGCCGCGGTCCACGGAAGACAACATCCTGCCGCTGATCAACGTCGTCTTCCTGCTGTTGATCTTCTTCATGCTGGCGGGGGTGCTGACCCAGAGTCCGCCCTTCAGCCTGACACCACCGAGCACCGCCGAGACCGAGGAGTCGGCCCAGCTGGAATCGCGGGTGCTGTCGATATCCGCCGACGGCGAACTCGCCATGAGCGGCGAGCGCATCGACGACGCGGCGCTGCGCGAGGCCCTCGTCGACTGGCCGGACGACAAGCCCCTCCAGATCCGTGCCGACGGCGGACTCAAGGCAAGTGAACTCACCGCCGTGTTCGACCTGCTGCGCGAACTCGGCATCGCCGAGGTCAATCTGCTGACGCGCCACGACGACTCATGACGCGAATCCGTTTTCGACACTGGCTGGTCGTCCTCGCGATCGCCCTCGTCGCGCACGCCGCGCTGCTGGTGCGCTTCCAGGTCGAGACGACGCTGACCGGCGGCTCGGCCGGCAACCAGGGCGTGCGTATCGCACTCGCCCCCGAACAGGGCGCGCCGCAGCCCGAACAGCGGGCCGCGGACAACACCACCCGCGAGCCGCCGAGCGAACCCGAGAAGCCGGCCGAAAAAGCCACACCCGAGCCCGAGCCACAGCCCGCACCGGAACCGATTCCCGAGCCGCAGCCGGAACCGACACCCG
>NZ_AYKH01000003.1 GCF_003788635.1 Salinisphaera orenii subsp. orenii MK-B5 | reverse complement strand
GACGGGGCCGCTGAGCCGGCGGCCGCCCGCCGCCTTGTCGGCGGGCGCGGGCCCCTTTCACGGACCGCGCCGGAGGCGGGCTGTGGTCCGGCACAGGATCGGCCGAAACCTAGAACGCCGCGGGCTCGGGACAGCCGTCATGTCCCGAGGCCCGTCGCCACGCCGTGCGAGCCCGCGCCGGGCGCTGTCGTGCGGCCGGACGAGGAATAGCCCATCCCGCGCAATCCGCCCCGGCGGCGTACGACAACGCTCGGTATTCGCATCTTGTGAGTTTCCCGGGCGCTCGGCCCGAGGCGTTGCGCCGCCCCTGAACGATTCACCAGAGATGCCCCTGCGGCTTTGCACGTCTTGTCCCGACGAGCCACGATCGGCGAGCCTCGCCGTGCAGAGCACGATGTGCGGGCTTCGTACGGGTTTGCACGACGTTTCGACAGGGTCTGAAAGGAGCGCTTATGGTGACCTGCTATTTACGGTATGTGATCAATCCTCTGAAAATCGAGGACTTCGAGCACTATGCAAGGCTCTGGATTCCGCTCGTCGAGAAATTCGGCGGTCGACACCACGGTTACTTCCTGCCGCATGAGGGCGCGAACAATATAGCGGTGGCGCTTTTTTCGTTCCCGAGCCTCGCCGAATACGAAGTCTACCGAGAGAAAGCGTCAGACGATCCACAGTGTCGGGCTGCGATGGCGCATTACGAAAACACTCGGTGCTATTTCAGCTATGAGCGATCGTTCATGCGGCCGATCTTCGACTGAACGAACGGGGCAAGGCGCGGCCGCCGACCATTCGAGGCGTTGCCCCCGTCCCGGAATCCGGCCACGGGCGGCGGCCGCTTCAATGGCAGCCGAGCCGCGGCGTACGCAGAAGCAGCGGCGGCCGGCGTGTTCTCACCCGCCCGGCCGCCGCCCCATCGCCGTGGCGACGACGGGATGTCGGTTCATTGCGCGGTCGCCATCAGTGGCAGGCGCCGAGGGCTCACCCGCATCAGGCGTCGGCCGGCCGGCTCGCCTCGGCCTCGATCTGGATCTCGACCTCGTCGGAGACCAACGGCACGAAGGCGTCCATACCGAACTCGCTGCGCTTGATCTCCGTCTCGGCCGAAAAGCCGCACGTGTACTTCTCGCCGTCCATCGGATTGGTCTTGCACTGGATGTCGTCGACCTCGAGCGTGACCGGCCGGGTTTCGCCGTGCAGGGTCAGCTCGCCTTCGACCGTGGCCTCGTCCTCGCCGTCGAAGCGCACGCTTGTGGACTCGAAACGCATCTCCGGATATTTCTCGACCTCAAAGAAGCCGGCCTTCTCGCGCAGATGCTTGTCGCGTTCGGCGTGACCGGTATCGACGCTCGCCGGATCGAGCGTGACATCGACACGACTGCCGTCACCCTCGCGATCCATGACGATCGTGCCCTCGGTGACATCGATCCGTCCGTGCATGGTCGACAGGCCCATGTGGCCGATCTCGAAGTTGCCGTAAGTGTGCGACGGGTCGATGGTGTAGGTCTCGGCCGCGCCCGCGGTCCCCGCGGCCAGCGTCAGTGCGGCCAGGCCGGAAATCGGTCGAATCATGTCGTGCCCTCTCTGGAGTGGATACACCGGGCGCGACGCGCACCGGTTCTGCTTCGACCATCGAGTCTAGCCGATGGTTCGCCGGGAACGACATCGCGGTGACGCGACGGTGCGTCCGCCGAGCGCCGACGCGGGCCCACCACCGTTCATCCGTCGACGCCGGCCATGCGTAGACACCGCTTCTCATCCAGAGCGGCCTGCACGATGCCCGAAGGTCCCGAAATCCGCCGCATGGTCGACGACATCGCGGCTACGGTGGCGGCGCGCCCCGCCGCGCGTGTGCACTTCGCCTTCGCACGCCTCAAGCCGATGGAAACGACACTCGCCGGACGACGGGTGACCTCGGTCGAAGCCCGCGGCAAGGCGGTGCTCGTATTCTTCGCCGCCCGCGACGACGACGGCCCCTGGTGTGTCTACAGCCACAATCAGCTCTACGGTCAGTGGCGTATCGGCACGGCCGACCGCGCGCCCGAGACGCGTCGTCAGCTGCGCTTCGCGATCGTCGCCGGCGAACGCGCCGCGCGGCTCTACAGCGCCTCGGACATTCGTGTGCTGCGGCCGGACGCGCTGGCGAGCGTGCCCTATCTGGCCCGTCTCGGCCCGGATCCGCTCAACGAGACGGTGGGCGACGCGGCGCTGACCGCGCAGCTGACGGAGCCGCGCTTCGCCGGGCGTGCCCTCGGTGGGCTGCTGCTCGACCAGGCGTTCGTGGCCGGCATCGGCAACTATCTGCGTTCGGAGATCCTGTTCCTCGCCGGCGTGCACCCGAAACGGACACCGGCGACGCTGACGTCGACCGAACGCGCGCATCTGGTCGCCGCCATCCGCACGCTGATCGAGCGCGCCTATCGCCTGAAGGGCATCACCAACGATCCGGAACGTGCGCGGCGCCTGGCCGATGCGGGCCATTCCCTCAGCGCGCGACGGCACATGGTGTTCGGACGCGCCGGGCAACCCTGCCCCGTCTGCAAAGGCGTCATCGAGAAACAGCGCGTGGCGAGCCGGCGATTGTATCTGTGTCCGACCTGTCAGCCGGCGACGCCGCCCGCCGGCACCTGACGCATCTAGCCGCCCAGCAGTCGGGTGATGAGCCAGACCGCCAGCCCGGCGGGCACGAGCCCGGCCAGAACCCAGACACCGTCGCGACCGGTCAGTCCGAGCCCGGTCAGGGCGATGGCCATGGCCGGGGCGGCGGCCGCGAAGGGGATGACCTCCAGAGGAATCATGCAAAGACCGAGCGCGACCCCGGCCAAACCGATCACACGCGTCGCCGCCCCCTCGGTGAGCGCGGTCAGCCGCGGCCGCACGAGGCGGTCGATGCGACGCGTCCAGGGTTTGATCCGGTAGGAGACCTGCTTGTAGCGGCTGCGCTCGATCGATAGCTGCTTGAGTCGCTTCGGCAGCCAGGGGACGGCCTTGCCGAATACGAGCTGCGCCGACACGAGCGCGATGCATACGCCGCAGATGGTCGGAATGCCGGGCACCGCGCCGGTGGGCAGCGCGGCGATCAGGGCGAGCACCAGCACCAGTGGGCCGTAGCCGCGCGCGCCGATCACGCTCAGCACTTCGCCGATGGACAGGCGCTCGCCTTCGCCAACGGCATCCAGCGATTCGAACAGCGCCGTGAGCGTCGTGGCTTCGCTCATGCGGGCCTTGGGGGTCGGAAACTCAGAGGTGCGAAAGATTAGCATGGGCGCAGCCTCTCGCGCGCGTCGGCGTGGCGCGCGTCACCCCGGTCCGGCATGGTCTAATGTACAGACCACATTTCCCGCGAAAAGAACGACCATGGACTACAAGCGACTCGGCCGCACCGGGACGAAGGTCTCGCCGCTGTGCCTCGGCACGATGACCTACGGCACCCCGGAATGGCGCGAATGGGTGCTCGACGAGCAGGCCAGCCGCCCCTTCATCAAGAAGGCGCTGGATGCCGGCATCAATTTCTTCGATACCGCCGACATGTATTCGGTCGGCGAATCGGAACGGGTGGTGGGCAAGGCGCTCAACGACTACGCCCCGCGCGAGGACTTTGTCCTGGCAACCAAGGTCTATAACCCCATCGGCGACGGCCCCAACGACCGCGGCCTGTCGCGCAAGCACGTCATGCACGCCATCGATGCCTCGCTGACACGGCTGGGCATGGACCACGTCGATCTCTACCAGATCCACCGCTTCGACTACGACACGCCGGTCGAAGAGTTCATGGAGGCGCTGCACGAGGTCGTCAAAGCCGGCAAGGCGCGCTACATCGGGGCCTCGAGCATGTACGCCTGGCAGTTCGCCAAGTGTCAGCACGTCGCCGAGGTCAACGGCTGGACGAAGTTCGTGACCATGCAGCCGATGTACAACCTGGTCTATCGCGAGGAGGAGCGCGAGATGCTGCCGCTGTGCGCGGATCAGGGCGTGGGCGTGATCCCCTGGAGCCCGCTCGCCCGCGGTGTGCTCGCCGGCAAGACCCAGGGCGCGGACGGCGAGTCCACCCGGTCGCAGACCGACGAGAACACCCGCAAGTGGAATCTCGGCGCGGCCGAGGCCGACGACCGGGTGATCGCGGCACTGCGCGAGGTCGCCGAGGCCCGGGGCGCGTCGATGGCCCAGGTTGCACTCGCCTGGGTGGCATCCAATCCGCGCATCACCGCGCCGATCATCGGTGCGAGCAAGCCTGCGCATCTGGACGATGCGATCGCCGCGCTCGACATCGAACTGAGCGACGACGAGAAACAACGCCTGGAGGCGCCCTACGTACCCCATGCGATCGCGGGCCACCGCTGACGCGGCTTGACGCGTGCCGGGGTGATCGTCGCACCCCGGCCGGGTCGAACGGTCAGCGCGCCGCGGCCCGGATCGCGCGCAGCAGCGCGTGGGTCGGATAGCCGTCCGCGGTCCGGCCCTGCTCACGCTGGAAGCCGCGCAGCCCGGCGCGCGTGTTCGGGCCGACGAGTCCGTCGGGCGCGCCGACATCGTGGCCGAGCTCGTTGAGCAGCCGCTGCATCTCGCGGACCTCGTCGCGCGAGAGACTGGCCAGCGTACGCGGCCACTCGCCCTGCACCCCCGGTTCGCCGGCCAGCCGGTCCGACAGCAGGCCGACCGCGAGGCCGTAGCTGGTGGCGTTGTTGTAGCGCAGGAGCACGCGGAAATTCGGGCCGACCAGAAACGCCGGCCCGTGGGCGCCGGCCGGTGCGAGGATCGATCCCGCCTCGAACTGCGGCAGGCCGCGGTCGTCCACCGCGCGTACCCCGGCCGACCGCCAGGCCGCGGTGGTGCGGCGCGTATCCATCTCCGCCAGGGCGTAGTCGAAGTCCGGCGGCAGCACCACCTCGCGCCCCCAGGTCCGGTCCCGCTGCCAGCCGTTCTCGGCCAGGTAATGGGCGGTCGAACCCATGACATCGGCGATGCTGGCCCAGATATCGCGGCGGCCGTCGCCGTCCGCATCGACCGCATAGCGGCGGAAACTGGTCGGAATGAACTGCGTGTGGCCCATGGCGCCGGCCCAGGAACCCTGCATGCGTTCGCGATCGATATCGCCGTCCGCGAGGATCGCCAGCGCCGCGTAGAGCTGTTCCTCGGCGAAATCGCGGCGGCGGCCGTCATAGGCCAGCGTGGCCAGCGCATCGATAACCTCGTAGCCGCCGAAGTTGCCGCCGTAGTTGCTCTCCACGCCCCAGATCGCACCGATGATCGTGCGCGGCACGCCGTAGCGGGCTTCGACCGTACGCGCGGTCTCCGCGTGGCTGGCCAGCTCTTCGCGCCCGCGGGCCACACGGGTGGCCGAGACGGCGCTGTCGAGATACGTCCAGATGGCGCGCGTGAATTCCGGCTGGCGACGATCCAGCTCGATGATGCTTGGCTGGAAGGTGGCGTCGTCGAAGGCTTCGGCCAGCGTATCGCGGTCGACGCCGCGGGCGGCGGCCCGCTCGCGGAAACCCGCCACCCAGCGTGCGAAGCCCGCGGCATCGCGCTGCGATGTCGTCTGTTGGGCCGGTTCGGACGCCGCTTCGTCCGCCGCCTCGGGCGACGCCGCGTCGCCGGTCTTCGCCGAGGCCGCCTCGGCGTCGGCGGCCGGCGCCCCGCGCACGTCGGGGTGGGCGCAGGCGCCGAGCAGCAGCGCGAGTACGGACAACGTCAGCAAAATACGATACGACATGGGACGGCCTCGATCGGTCGAACGGTGACGGACACGATTGTGCCTGCGCCGGAACGGGCCCTGTTCCGCCAGGCCGGAAGCGCGCGGCGCAGCTAGGCTACCGCACCCGCGGCCTGCGCGGAGGCCCAGGCCCACTGGAAATTGTGCCCGCCGAGGTGGCCGGTGACGTCCACCACCTCGCCAATGAAATACAGCCCCGGCACCGCGCGGGCCGCCATCGTCGCCGACGACAGGGCCGCGGTGTCGACGCCGCCGAGCGTGACCTCGGCGGTGCGATAGCCTTCGGTGCCGGCGGGTACGAAGGGCCAGGCCGACAGCCGCTCGGCGAGCGCCGTCCGCTTCGTGTCATCGAGCTGGCGCAGCCGCGGATTACCGAGAGACTCGGCGCCGAGATCGTCGCACAGACAACCCGCAAGGCGCCGCGGCAGGCGTTCGGCAAGGACGTTGACCAAGCGCGCATCGGGCCGCGCTGCACGGCGCTCGGCCAGCCACGCGTCAACGTCGGCCCCGGCGAACAGATCGACGGTGACCGTATCCCCCGGCTGCCAGTAGGACGACACCTGGAGCATCGCCGGCCCGCTGAGACCGCGGTGCGTGAACAGCAGGCCCGCATCGAAGACCGCCTCGTTGCAGACCGCCTCGACGTCGATACCGATGCCCGAGAGTTCACCAAACGCGTCGCGCGGCCGACCATCCAGCGTGAACGGCACCAGCGCGGCGCGGGTGGCCCGCACCGGCAGCCCGAAGGCGCGGGCGATGTCGTAGCCGATGCCGGTCGCGCCCATCTTCGGGATCGAGAGTCCGCCGCTGGCCACGACCACGGCCTCGGCGTGCACCGCGCCCGCCGCCGTCGTCACCACGAAGCCATCGCCGTTCCGGGCCACGGATTCGACCGGCGTCCGGACGTTGACCTCGACGCCCGCGGCCGCGCATTCGTCCAGCAGCAGGTTGACGATGCGCTTCGAGCTGTCGTCACAGAACAGCTGTCCGCGTTCCTTCTCGTGGTACGGCACCGCGTGCGCCTGCACCAGCGCCAGGAAATCCGCCGGCGTGTAGCGTGCCAGCGCCGATTTGCAGAAATGCGGATTGGCGGAGAGGAAATTCGCCGGCGTGCTGTGGATGTTGGTGAAATTGCAGCGTCCGCCGCCGGACATGAGGATCTTCTTGCCGCAGCGCCGGCTGCCTTCGAGCACACGCACGCGACGACCGCGCGCCCCGGCCACGGCCGCGCACATCAATCCGGCCGCCCCGCCGCCGAGCACGACCACATCCGTTTCCTCGCTCTGGATCATCGACGCGCTCCGGTATCAGCTGCGGATATGCGAGCCGAAATACTGCCAAGACAAGCTCTTGCGTCACCGCGGGCGAGTGCAGGATAGCAGCCGCGGTGCGTACTCGACAGCGCGGACGAGGCGGGCCCGCGGACCGCCGGAGCGGGCCGCCGCGGCGTGCGGGGTTGGTTTACACAGCCTTAAAAGATATATTTTCCGAAAGCCGCTGCAGCGGCCGCATGAACAACAGAGCCCGGGCACCGGGCCGAACCAGCCGACGCGTGCGAATCGTGCGGCGGTGCGAGAACGATAGAACAATCGACCGGAGGCAGATACGCCATGCTCAAGACCCTGTCCATGCCCCTGCTGGCACTTCTGACCGCGGGCCTGGCAGGCTGCGGCGCGATCTACAAGCCGACCGGCAGCGTGCTGGCGCACTACTCGCAGGATCATGTGGTGCCGCATGTGCTCGGCAGCGGCGATCTGGACCTGTCGGCCTGCGGCACGGGCATGGGCCAGCATCAGCTACTGGCCTCCTTCAGTCGCGTCAACGACGCCCCCGCCCGGGTACTGCTCAACACCAACCTGCTGGCCGGCCTGTGTTCGGAAGCCCGGGCGCAGGAGGCCCAGCTGCGATTCCAGCGCGAGCTGCGCGACGGCAACACCGCGGCCGCCCGCGATGCGCGCATCGAATCGCAGCGGCTTTTCCGGCGCACGGCCCTGCGCCGCTACGCGGCCTATCGTCATACCGTGGACGCCTTCGGCGAACTCGGCGATGGCCACTGCCCGTCTTTCGACAGCGAGACCGAGAAGGCCGAGTACCTGATCGGCACACTGACCTCCGTGCAGGCGCTGCTCAGCGACATCCAGGCCTCGAGCAGCGTCGGCGTACCGCAGGACGTGGCCGCCCGCGCCGGCCGGGCCAGCGAATGCATGGACAACGAGCAATGGTGGGGCATTCCGAATGCGTTGCAGGCCGTCGTCTGGCTGAGCGTGCCGGGTAGCGCGCCGGACGGCGTCGACCCCTGGAATCAGCTCGAAGACGCCGCCGACCTCGGCGAGGCCGCAGGCATGCCGATGGCGGCGATGCTCTATGCGATCGCGGGCTACGGGCAGTCCGATGCCCAGCGCGAGCGCGAGGGCATCCGCCAGGTGGCGCGCATCTACAATGACGGCATCGGCCCGAAGGATTATCTGATCCTCGGCGAGGTGGCCTACGCCCAGGCGCTGTATCTGTCCGACCGAATCTGGACACAGGAGACCGGCAAGCGCACACCGTTCCTGGCACTCGGCGAGTTTCCGGGCGAGGACAGCGACGCCGGCAGCGACACGGACATCGAAGGCCTGCTGGGTGACGACGATGACTCGAGCGGGGCCAGCGGCGACGATACCGGCGGCCTGCTCGAGTAATGGCCGCCCCGGAATCCGCCGCGGGCGCCGACCACGCTGACCCGCACACAACGGATGCGCCCAAGCAATACAGCGCCGCGCGCAACTGGCTGCTGACGCTGCCGGTCGCGGTATTGCTGCTGGTAGCGATTCTGTTCGGCACCAGCGCATTCATCCACGGCCAGCTGCTCAGCCTGGGCGGCGACATCTGGTCGAACTACAACATGCTTCGCACGGACATGGTGGAGCCGTCCTGCGATCCGGACATGGACATCGATGCCCGGCTTCGCCAGCAGACGGAATCAAAGGCCGACAGCGACAGCCTGTTCGACGCCGGGCCGGCCGACCCCGCAGCACGCCGGCGTTCGCTGGAGGGACAGCGTGCGCAGTGCCGGGCGGCCTACGAACGCTACGAATACAACCACGAGGTGACGGCGACGGCCTCGCTGCGGGCGTATCGCGCGCTCGAGCTGAGCATGGGTCGGATCAATCAGCTCGGACAGGACTTCCAGGCTTATATCCTGGTGCTGCTGATCATGTTCGGCGGCTTCGTCGCGCTCGTGCTCAACGAGCAGATCGGGCTGCGCGCCCCGCGATCGGCCCTGGACTATCGCGTCTCCTCGGCCGCGCAGATCTTCGCCAACCTCGCGATGGCGTTCAGCGGCTACATCTGGCTGCGCCTCGATCATGGCGGCGATGCGGCGCTCAACATGCTCTGGTTGGTCGGCTTCCTGATACTGGCCGCCGCCGCACTGTATCGCACGCTGCGCGTCCCGGACCATGCACCCTCGGGCGGCTCGATCCCGCGCGCCCTGCTCACGGTGCCCCTGTACTGCTGGCTCGCCCTGGTGAGCATCCTTTACTTCTTCTTCGTGGAACGGTATCTCGCGGGACCGGCGGTCCAGCTGACCAAGATGATCCGTTTCGCCGATCTCTACACCGGCATCGGGCTCTATGTCTGGGTAGGCATGATGCTCAAGCACACCCGCATCGCCGAGGTGGTCTTCGGCCTGTTCCGCTCCTGGGAGCTGCGTCCGGAGTTCGTCGTCATCCTGGTGGTGCTGGCCTCGGCGTGGCCCACGGCCTACACCGGCGCCTCGGGGATCTTCGTGCTCGCCATCGGCGCGGTCCTGTATCAGGAGATGCGCATCGCCGGCACCTATCGGCAGTTGGCGGTGGCCTCGACCGCGATGTCGGGCAGCATGGGCGTGGTACTCAATCCCTGCCTGATGGTGGTGATCATCGCCGCGCTCAATCGCCAGGTCACCACCGATCAGCTGTTCGGCTGGGGGCTGTACGTGTTCGCGCTCACGGCCGCGACCTTCGTGGCCTTCGTCTATCTCACCCGCAAGAGCCGTCCCTACATCGCGACCCCGGACAGCGCGCTGCCCCGGATGCGACAGGCACTCGGCCCGGTGATCCCGTACGTCGTCATCGCGGCCGTGGTGGTCCTGCTCTACACGCACCTGCTGGGACAGAGCTTCAACGAATTCTCCGCCCCGGTGATCCTGCCGCTGATGCTGCTTGCGCTGCTCGGCTACGACCGCTGGCGGGCCGCACGCCTCCACGTCGAAGCCATCCACAAGGCCGACCGCGGGCAGGCGAAGGCCCCAGAGCACGAGCCGGCGGGCTTCTGGAACGCCCTGCGCGCCTCGACCGCGGACACCTCGATGCTGCTCGGCGCACTGCTCATGCTGATGGTGCTGTCAATCGTGTTCGGCGGCGTCATGGAACGCTCGGGCGTCATGGAGCTGTTCCCGGAGGATCTCGGCAGCGTCTGGGCGGCGACTGCGGTCCTGGTGGTGATGCTGGTCGTCATCGGCATGATCATGGAGCCCTACGGCGCGATCATCCTGGTCAGTGCCACGCTCGCACCGGTGGCCTACGACAACGGCATCGACCCGGTGCATTTCTGGATGATCGTGCTGGTCGCCTTCGAACTCGGCTATCTCAGCCCACCGGTCGCACTCAACCAGCTGCTCACACGGCAGGTGGTGGGCGACGCGGAAATCCAGCGGGCGAAGGACGAGGCGGCCGACGATCCCAGCTTCTGGCGCCGGCATGAGGCGATGCTGCTGCCGATCGCGGTCATGGCGACATCGCTGCTGCTCGTGGCCTTCACGCCGCTGATCTTCGTGCAGCTCTTCTAGCCGGCATCCGGCCCGCAACCCCGTCAGAACAGACAAACCAAGGAGGAGATCCATGGCCAAGACACGACTGACATCGACCCTCGGCACGCTGACGCTCGGGGCGCTCGCCCTGCTGGGCAGCGCACTCCAGCCGGCCGCGGCACAGGTCGAGTCGCGCACTCTGTGCATCTACGATCCGATCGGCGCCAACGGCTTCATCTACGAGTCCTTCCAGGACTACGTGGTCCAGGCACGCAGCTGGGGCATCAAGCTCGACACCCGGGCCTATACCGACGAGGCGGTGGCCGCGAAGGACTTCAAGGCCGGTGAATGCGACATGGCCGCGGTGACCGGCATCCGCACGATCCAGTTCGTGAAGTTCGCCGGCTCCCTCGACATGGCGGGCGGCCTGCAGACCTACGAACAGGAAAAGACCGCCATCGAGGTCATGTCCAGCCCCAAGGCCGCCGAATACATGAAGCAGGACGGTTACGAAGTCGTCGGCGTGGTGCCGCTCGGCAAGGCCTTCCTGTTCTCCAGAGACAAACGCTATCTCGACAGCCTCGATGCGCTGGCGGGCAAGAAGATCGCGGTGATGTCCTACGACAAGCAGGCCTCGACGCTGGCCAACGTGGCCGGCGCCTCGCCGGTGGGTGCGTCCATCGCCTCCTTCGGACCGATGTTCAACAACGGCAGCGTGGATCTGGCCTATGCGCCCTCGTTCGCCTACAACGCGCTGGAGCTCTACAAGGGACTCGGAGAGAACGGCGGCATCGCCGATTTCGTCCTCGGCATGCTCTCCGGCCAGCTGATCGTGCATCAGGATCGGTTTCCCGACGATTTCGGCCAGAAATCTCGCGAGTGGGTGTTCAACAACATGTACGAATCCACGATGCGGCGGGTGAAGAACGCCGACGCCGAGATACCCGACAAGTACTGGGTGCGTATATCCGGTGAGCGCGACAAGAACTACCGGGAGATGTTTCGCGAGACCCGGCAGGAGCTGTGGGACCAGAACTGGTACAACCACCGGATGCAGCATCTGCTGAAAAAAATCCGCTGCTCTAGCGACCCGTCGCTGGCGGAATGCAGCCTCGACAGCGAGGGCGGCCCGGTCAACTGACAGCGCGACCGTCACTCGTTCACGGCCCGCCGCGCATCGACCGGCGGGCCGTGGTTCATTGTCGCGCCGGTATGAGGCGGCCGGTAGAACACGTCCGGCCGCCGCTCGCCGCTTGCGAGCGCGTCGGACAATTCGGGCAATGCGCCCCAGCCGCATTCGACTCCGGACGGTGCAATGCGGCCTCGTCCTCGGTCATTCGTCGGCCACATCGATCACCGCGTGATCGTCGCGTGATCGCGCGCAAGCGCGACGATCCGGCGGTACGGGTCGAGTATGCCATCGCTGCGGTCATCGAAGCAGACGTGATGCCATCCCGACAGCCCGGACACGCCGATCGCGGCGGCTTCGGGTGTGGACGCCGCCCTGCCGCGCCGGCATGCCATCATCCGCGACTTGCGCGACCACACGATCTGCGCCCATGCTCGATGGCATGCAACATGCAGCGGCCGAGTGACGATTCGCGCCGCACCGGCTGCCAAGGGGAAACCGCATGGGTTGGCTCGATACTCTGCAACAGGCGATCTACGCCGTGATGACGCCGGTCAGCGACTTCATCTGGTCGTACATCCTGTTCTATCTGCTGTTCGGCGCGGGCATCGCCTTTACGGTGCTCACGCGGTTCATGCAGTTTCGCCTGTTCGCGCACATGGCGCGCATCACCTTCGACATGCGCAGCAGCGAAAAGGGCGTCAGCTCCTTCCAGGCCCTGTCGACGTCGCTGGCCGCGCGCGTCGGCACGGGCAATCTCGCCGGGGTCGCGCTCGCGCTCTGGGTGGGCGGCCCGGGGGCGGTGTTCTGGATGTGGATGACCGCGCTGGTGGGGCTGGCCACCACCTTCATCGAATGCACGCTGGGCCAAGTCTACAAGATCCACTACGCGGACGGCGTCTATCGCGGCGGGCCGGCGTATTACATCGAACGCGCGCTCGGCCAGCGCTGGATGAGCATCCTGTTCGCGATCTTTCTGATCATCGCCTACGGCTTCGCCTTCTCCGGCGCCCAGGCCAACACCATCGCCAAGGGCATGGAAGGCGCCTTCGACGTGCCGACCTGGGCGACCGGCATCGCGCTGGTGGTGCTCGCCGGCATCGTGGTCTACGGCGGGCTGCGTTCGATCGCACGCGTGGCCGAGAAGATCGTACCCCTGATGGCGATCGGCTACTTCCTGGTCGCGGTCTATGTGCTCATCGCCAACTACAGCGAGGTCCCGGGCATGCTGTGGCTGATCGTGCAGAGCGCGTTCGGCTTCGGACCGGCCGTGGGCGGGGCCGTCGGCTACACCATCAAGATCGCCATGGAGAACGGCGTCAAGCGCGGCCTGTTCTCGAACGAGGCCGGCATGGGCTCGACCCCGAACGCCGCCGCCACCGCCGACGTCAATCACCCCGCCGCCCAGGGGCTCGTGCAGGCATTCGGCGTGGTCATCGACACGCTCATCATCTGCAGCTGCACGGCCGTCGTGATTCTGCTTTCGGGCGTCTACGACCAGATGCTCGCGGGCAACGGCGGCGACCAGTCCATGCAGGGCATCCAGCTGACCCAGGACGCCATGGCCGATCACCTGGGCGCCTTCGGCGTGGGCTTCATCGCCATCGCAATCCTGTTCTTTGCCTACACCTCCATCCTGGCCAACTTCGCCTACAGCGAGATCAATCTCGAATACCTGGCCGGCAAGCACGCCAAGAAGGCAGTCGCCGTCCTGCGGCCCGCGGTACTTGCCATGGTGATGATCGGCTCGGTGGCCACGCTCGGCTTCGTCTGGGACTTCGCCGACCTGGCCATGGGCCTGATGGCCACGACCAACCTGATCGCGATCCTCTGCCTGACACCGATCGCGCTGCGGGTACTGGCGGACTACGAGCGCCAGCGCCGCCAGGGCATCGCCGAGCCGGTATTCAATCGCAAGGTGCTCAAGAATCCGGATCAGGTCGAACCGGGCATCTGGGACGGCACATCGACGGACGACTGAGGCGCGCAACGGGGCCGACCCGTCACTGTCTTTGAATTCGACGTTTCGGAGGCGCGATGCCCCCCGCCGCCGCGTACTCGCGGCCCGGTCGGTTCTCGCCGCTCAGCCGATCGCGCGGCCCTGCCATCGCAGCGTAGCCGAGGTATCGCCGGTCAATTCGAGGGCCCGGGTCACGATCGAGTCGAAGTCGTCCGGGTTGTCGAGCGTCTCGCGAATACGATCCGCATCGTCGCCGATGTGATCTGCGATCGCGCGAACGATCTCGAGGCTGGTGTCGTTCTCGCGGGCAATGCGTTCGAGGTCGGCCACGGGGGCTCCCATCTTGGTAACGATGACTCTTCCATGACAACACACCACCACGGTGATTCCATCGCGACGCCGGAGGCGGCCGCGCCCGCCGGGGACGCGGCCGCCGTTTACCGCGGATCAGGCCGCGGCCCGCGCCACCGTCTGCTCGCGCCGCTTGCGACGGCTCGAGGGCCAGTTGGCCAGGTCGACCTCGTCACGAATCTCGGCGCAGACGTCGATCACGCGATTGAGCTGTGCGATCGTCAGATTCGAATTCAGCGACAGCCGGATCAGGGAACGCTTGGTCGCCGTCGCCGGCGCACAGAACACCGAGCCGAACACCCCCCGCGACTCCAGCGCATCGCGCAGCACGATGGTCTGCTGCTCGGGCCCGGCCTCGAGCGCGATGATCTGCGCCTGGCTGATGTCGACGTTGTACCCGAGGGCGTCGAGGTGACGCCGCAGGTAGTCGGCGTTCGCATGCAGACGGGCCCGCTTGTCGTCGGCCAGACGCACCAGGTCCAGAGTCTTCGACAGACCCGCGATTTCGTGCGGCAGCAGCGAGGAACTGAAAATCGCCGGCAGCGCGTTGTATTTGATGAACTCGCGCAGCCGCTCGCTGCAAGCGATCAGGCCGGCCCGGCCCGCGAACGCCTTGGCCAGACTGGCGGTCACGAAGTGCACACGACCCTGCAGGCCCATGCCGGCGACCATGCCACGACCCTGATCGCCGTGCGTACCCAGCGAATGCGACTCGTCGACGATGATCACGCAGTCGCCTGCACTGGCCACATCGACGACATCGGTCAGCGGCGTGACGCTGCCGTTGGTGCTGTAGACCGTGTCGACAATGACAATACCGGGACCGTGGCGCCGGATCATCGACTCCAGATGACCCGGATCGTTGTGTCGGAATGTGCGGGCCTCGAGCCCGGCGCTGCGAATGCCCTCCCAGAGCGAGGCATGCGCGAACATGTCGATGTACACGGGCGTGCCGGGGGCACCGATCGACTGGATCAGCCCGACGTTCGCGGCATAGCCCGACTGACAGAGCAGGCTCGATTCCATGCGCATCCAGTGTGCCATGCGCCGCTCGAAATGCAGCTGCGGGCTGTCCCCGTGCAGATAGACCGCCGACATCACCATCGTGTTGTCGGTGCCGCGCAGACTGTCGATCTGCGCCTGCATGACGTCCGGATGGTTGGCCATGTCGAGGTAATCGTTGCTGACCATCATGATGGCGTCATTGCCGGGTTCGCGCCCGTGCATGATGTGGCCACCGTTCCAGGTCTTCTCGACGCGCTCACGGAAATAGTGATCCACGTGCTCGCGGAGAAAGGCCGGCTCGGCAACCGCCCTGGGCAGCAACGACTCGCGGTTGATCACGTTGGTTTCGGTCTTCATGGGGCACCCCTTGGAATGAAAAGTTGATAAATATGACGCGCAAAAGAGTTGACAGAGTGCGTCAACTCTAATATTATTTATTATACACAAATTCGGTTTTTTATTATATTAATTATATATTTCGCTCTTTTCTATAAAGGCGATTCTTTTGTCATTTTTGTGCGCGCATCACGAGGGGCGAGCGTGACTATCCGATCGAGTCACGGAAGATTTTTCGATCAAGCGCAAGCGGCCGCGCCTAGGCAGTAAGAGAGGGAATGCCGCGCGCTCAGCGGAGCTTGCCGACGTTGGCTTCGATTTCCGCTGCCAGCCGGGCTACATGAGGGCGTAACCGACCGTGTCCAGCCACTCCAGATAACGGTTGTACGTCGCGGTCGGGCCACCCGACGCATCCAGTTCCGGCACGTGGTGGAACAGCGACCAGGCGTAGAGCTCGCGCCCCTCCAGACGCTCGGCGGCGCAGGTATCGCGGGCCCAGCGCTCGAAGCGGTCGTCACCGGCGGCGGGATCGAACACGACCCGGCCCTCGGCGAGGGCCTCCAGGCAGGCTGCGGGCGCTCCCGCCCGCCGCGCCGCATTCATCTGCCGCGTGCGTTCGGCGCCGTCATACAGCACGAGACGGCGCATGCGGCCGTCTCCGTCGAGCAGTATGAAGCCCGGCGGATCGGCGCACAGATAGTGCTCCACAAACCCGTGCCCGGCGGCGAGCGTGGCCATCAGCGAGGCGACCGCAGGATCTTCCAGAAAGGCCGGGCTGTCGACCTCAAAAACCTCCCCGGCGGCCGCGAACGTATCGCGGATATGAGCGTGCTGCAGTTCGCGAATCGTCCGATTGAGATGCTCGTAGACCTGATGTTCGCTCTTGCGGATGTAGCGATCGATCACCCCGCGGTTGAAGGCGTCCACCGCATCGGCTTCGGTGGCCACGCCGGTGAACAGAATCTTCTTGATGTACGGATTGTCGATGCGTTCGCAAAACTCCAGCCCGTTCATCTGTGGCATGGCGTAGTCGACCATGACCACCGATATGCGCGAGAACCGGTTGGTGAACAGCATTTCGCGACGAATGGCGTCGGTGTCCAGCGTCACACGCGCGGGCGCATCGGCTTCCGCGACCGATATCGAGCGCGGCTCGGAGCCCACGATCCGGAAAAACCGCTGGCGGGAGCCGTCCTGCGGCTGGCCGTCGTTGATGTAGGTCAACGCCTTCGCCGTGGAGTCGAACAGCAGATACGCCAGATCGGCCTCGAGCTGCAGGGTCAGATTGCCGAGGAAATCGATATCGTCGTCGACGAGCACGATCTGCGTCGGATGGAAATACGGAACCAGTTCAGTTGCTGTCATCATCTTCGATCGGCGGAAAACTCATCACGAACTCAGTGTACTGCCCGAACACGGAATGACAGCGTATCTCGCCGGCGAAGCTGCGCATCACCAGATCGGCGAAGGCGAGTCCGATGCCGGTGCCCTGCCCGCGCGGCAGTCCGGAATAGAAGCGCTCGAAGATGCGCGGCAGGTCGTCCGGATGGATACCGGGACCGGTGTCGCGAAAATGCAGGCGATGAGCGCCCGAACGCTGGTGCTCGGTCCAGATCCGGATTCGGCCGTCGTCGACCTGGGCCAGATAATAGAGCGAGTTCTTCATCAGGTTGAACAGCACGTGGATCATCAGCAGCGAGGAGCCACGAAAGACGAAGTCGTCGCCCGGCAGCCATTCGACAATGGCGCGCTCGCGCTCGGCATGAAAGGGATAGCGTTCGAGCGCCGCCTCGACGCAGGCATTCATGGACTCGCGCTGAAACGTGGAGTGATCGATCGTGGTGCGACTGGAGTTCACCAGCAGCATGTCGAGAATCACGCTGGTGTATTCGGTCTCGGCGTTGATGCGTTCGAGCACCGACTGCATCTGGCGATAGTGCGCCTTGCGCACCGGCTGGACCGGCAGGCCGTGATCGCGGGCGAGCTCGAAGCCCTCGAACACCGCCGGCAGATAATTCTGCAGTCCGCGCGCACCGCTGCGGATGCCGAGCAGCGGCGTACGCAGCTCGTGCGCCATCGTCCCGACCGCATCGGTTATCGCGGCAAGCTTCTCGCGAGCAACGAGCTCGGTCTTGTAGTTGAACGTGCTCCCGGCGATGAGCCCGAACAGGTAGGTGGGCAGCAGCACCTCCAGCGGCAGCCCGTCCGGACCCAGCTCGCCGTCGACGAGCATGAAAACGCCCCAGGCCAGACCGCCACCGACGAAAGCCAGTATCAGCGTCATCAGCCAGTCGAACACAAGAATGACCAGCAGCATGCAGGCGGCCATCGTCGACAGCGACCAGATGGGCGAGAAGTCGTTCATCAACGCCATGAACATGAAGAAGAACGGCAGCATGTACAGCAGAATGAACAGCCAGTAGAGCGTGAGCTTGTCGCGCCAGAACTCGCTGCGCGCCAGCTGCCGCTCGAACAGCATCGGCAGCGACACGATCACGCTGAGAATCCGCAGCCACAGATTCTCATACTGCTGCGGATACACATCGGTCCAGAAGTAATAGTAGAGCGGATGCCCGATCACCGCGACCACGCCGAAGGTGACCATATTGGCGCGCGAATAGTCCGCGCTCAGCCGGATCGAGGCCGCCAGGCGCAGGCGCAGACGCCGCAGGAGCACGGGCAGGCGCCGTCTCAGGCCGGTCAAGATCTCGCCGTGCTGCATGCGGGCTCGTCCTGGTGTCGTGCCGATCCGCGCGGTCACAGTCGGCTATCGTATATGCGATGATGAAAATTACCGAACGGGGTGTCCCGCCGGGCCGCGCGAGAGCGCGTCGGAAATCGACTCCTTCGCAAACGCGGTATATTACGCACGACCTTCTTGCGAGCGACCCCATGCCGAGACCACGCGTCTTGCGATCCAGCGCCCACGCCGACCGACGGCACCGCGAGTCGCGGCGGGGCTGATGCGCATGTCGGGCCTCATCCGACTGCTCTGCGCGGCACTGGGCGTGACCGTGGTGGCCCAGTGGGCCTTTCTCTGGCGTCTGGAGGATATCCCCACCGGCACGCTGGCGCTGCTGGTGGTGCTCAATGTCGGCCTGACCTGCATGGCGCTCGGCACCGTGGCTGCGGTCTGGCTCGCCCACCGCCGCGGCACCAGCCCGGCATCGAACGCCGTGACCCGCTGGCTCGAGAACATCGACATTTCCGGGGAACAGCGGCCGGAACCGGCGTTCCGCGTCGACTCGCAGGACAGCGAGCTGGTGGCGGCCGCGGAATCGCTCGTCGCCCGGGTTCACCGCTATCGCGACAAGTTGCTGGTGCGCCATCAGCGCGTCCAGCGTCTGCTGCGCAACGTCACCGACGTGCTCTATCACATCGATGCCGACGGCCGGATCACCTGGATCACGGATACCGTTACCGACATGCTCGGCTACAGCCCCGCGGAACTCGAGGGGCTGCCGCTGCGCGATCTGCTCGCGGACCCGGCGACGGATTTCGATGCGCTGGTCCGCAGTCCTTATCTGGTGCGTCATCCCACCCGCATCCGTCGCCGGGACGGCTCGCTGGCCTGGCTTCTGATCTCCTCGCGCCGGATCGACGATGCCGAAGGCCGGCCCATCGGCAGCGAGGGGGTCTGTCGTGACGGCACCCGGCTGATCGAGACCCAGCGCGAACTCAATGCCGAGAAGGAGCGCGCCCAGGTCACCCTCGCCTCGATCGGCGACGGCGTGATCACCACCGACGCCCGCGGCGCGATCGATTACGTCAATCCCCGCGCCGAACGCATGCTCGGCCTGCAGGCGGATCAGGCGATCGCCCGCCATTTCGACAGCGTGTGCCGGCTGCGCAACGACGAACGCGAAGAGATCGTCACCGGGCTGGTCGAGGAGTGCATCGCCGACGGCGAAGCCCGCGAATGGGACAACCACCTCACGCTGGCCATGCGCGGGCCGAGCCGTGAGGAATACGCGCTCAAGGTCACGATCTCGCCCATACGCGACGATGCCCAGGCCATCGTCGGCACCGTGATCGTGCTCCACGACATCACCCGTCTGCAGCAGATCTCGCGGGAGATGACCTACCAGGCCAATCACGACCTGCTCACCGGGCTGCCGAACCGGCGCGCCTTCGAGCATATGCTCGACCGTTTCCTGCGGGATACGCGCAACAGCGTGCAGCGACACGCGCTGTGCTATCTCGACCTGGACCAGTTCAAGCTGGTCAACGACACCTGCGGCCACCACGCGGGCGACGAGATGCTGCGCCAGATCTCGACCCAGATCGCCGCCCGGCTGCGCGGCGAGGACACGATCGCACGCCTGGGCGGCGACGAGTTCGGCGTGATCATGCGCAATCTCTCCCTCGAGGACGCGGCCGCCAAGGCCGAGACGCTGCGCGCCGAGATCGACACCTTCCGCTTTCGCTGGGAGGACAAGCTCTTCCGTCTGGGCGTGAGCATCGGCGTCACCGCGATCGACCATCAGGCGCTCAGCGCCAGCGAGCTGATGCGGCGGGCGGACACCGCCTGCTATCTCGCCAAGGAACGCGGCCGCAACCAGATCCACGTCTACCACGGCGACAGCGACGAAACGCTGACCTGGCACGGCGAGATGCAGCGCATGCAGCAGATCAGCGAAGCGCTCGAACACGAACGTTTCTCGCTGTTCGCCCAGCGCATTCAGCCCCTGTCGAAGACCGAGACCGATCGCCCCGGCATCGAACTGCTGCTGCGCATTCCCGATGCGGAGGACGGCCTGGACCCGCAGAACGTACTCATCACCGCGGAGCGCTACAACGTCGCC
Source organism: Salinisphaera orenii subsp. orenii MK-B5 (assembly GCF_003788635.1). Classification (GTDB taxonomy): domain Bacteria; phylum Pseudomonadota; class Gammaproteobacteria; order Nevskiales; family Salinisphaeraceae; genus Salinisphaera; species Salinisphaera orenii. The sequence continues at coordinate 113,401 of NZ_AYKH01000003.1, read as the reverse complement.
TCGCGCATCGACCGCTGGGTCCTCGAGAACGCGCTTGCGCTGATCGCCGGCGCCGAGCGACGGCAGGCCCGAATCGATCACTACAGCATCAACATCTCCGGCCAGTCGATCACCGACGAACAGTTCGTCGACTTCGCCCGCGATTGCATCGAGCGCTCGGGCGTGGACCCGCGCCGGCTCGTGTTCGAGATCACCGAGACCGCGGCGGTGACCAATACCCGCCGGGCCGGCGAGCTGATCCATTCACTGCGCGCGATCGGATGCCGGTTCTCGCTCGACGATTTCGGCAGCGGACTGAGTTCGTTTTCCTATCTCAAGAATCTGCCGTCGGATTTCATCAAGATCGACGGCAAGCTCGTGCGCCACATTCTGGACGATCCGATCGAGCGTTCGATCGTCGAGGCGATCAACCAGGTCGGCCAGGCGATGGGCCTGAAGACGGTCGCCGAGCACGTGGAGTCGCGCGCGCTGCTGCAGGCACTCGAACGCATCGGCGTGGACTATGTTCAGGGCTATCACGTCGCGCGGCCGATGGCGTTCGCCGAGATCGCCGACGAACTGTGCGCGCCGGGCACCGCCGCGACATCGCGCCCGGCTGCACCCGGCGCCGCCGACGCCTGATCGAATCCATCGGGGCGCGGCGACGCGTAGGCATTCATCATCACGAACGATCACGGGGACTCCATGCGCTATTTCCGATGGCTTGTAACGCTCGCCATGCCACTGACGCTCGCGGCCTGCAGCCTCATGCCGAGCAGCGAGTTCCCGCGTGAGCACGATGTCGATCTGGACCGGTTCATGGGCAAGTGGTACGTGATCGCCCATATTCCGCCGGGGCCCACCGAGAACGCCTACAACTCGATCGAGCGCTACGAGCAGACCGAGCCGGGACGCATCGATACGGTCTTCACCTACCGCGAGGGCAGCTTCGACGGCGAGATGCAGACCATGGAGCCGACCGGCTACGTCACCGAGGGCTCGGGCAACGCAGTCTGGGGCATGCAGTTCTTCTGGCCGCTGAAGATGCAGTACGTCATTTCCTACGTCGGCCCGGACTACGACACCACCATCGTCGCCCGGGAGAAGCGCGACTACGTCTGGATCATGGCGCGGAAACCGCAGATTGACCGCGAGACCTACAACGACCTCGTCAAGCGCGTCGGCGAACTGGGTTACGACGTCGGCAAGCTGCGCAGCGTGCCGCAGCAGCCGCTGGACGAGCGCAGCGACGGCTAGCCGTGCGGCATCGCGCCGACATCCAAGCGTCGATGCCCGCACGCTCTTGAGCGCGCCGGACGCCGGCGAGTCCCCCCGTGACGAGTGGCGGCGGCTGAACGGCCTCTGGCCCCACCTCTGGGCACACCGGCGCCGGGTCGCGGTCGCACTCGCCCTGCTGATCGCGGCCAAGGGGGCGACGGTTCTGCTGCCGATCGTGCTCAAGCACATCGTCGACGGGCTGGACGCCGACAACCGCACCGCCCTGGTTCTGCCCGTAGGTCTGCTGCTGGCCTACGGCGGGCTGCGACTGGCATCGGTGCTGTTCGGCCAGCTGCGCGATCTCGTGTTCGGCCGCGTCAACGAGCGCACCATGCGCCGGATCGCGCTGCAGGTCTTCGAGCACCTGCACGCGCTCGATCTGGATTTTCATCTGTCGCGGCGCACCGGCGGCCTGTCCCGCGACATCGAACGCGGTCTCGGCGGCATCAGCTTTCTGCTGCGCTTCATGCTGTTCAACATCATCCCCACCCTGCTCGAGATCTCGATGGTGGCCGGCATACTGCTGTTCTACTACAGCTACTGGTTCGCCGTGATCGTGCTGGCGAGCGTGGCGCTCTACGTTGCGCTGACCGCGGCGCTGACGGAGTGGCGCACCCGCCACGTGCGCGAATCCAACCGCTTGAATTCCCGGGCCAACACCCGCGCCGTGGACAGCCTGCTGAATCACGAGACGGTCAAGTACTTCGGCAACGAGCGCTACGAGGCCGACCACTACGATCGCGAACTGGCGGCCTGGGAGTATGCACTGGCCCGCTCGCGCCAGTCGCTGGGCGTGCTCAACACCGCGCAGGCGCTCGTCATCGCGACCGCCGTGACCGCCATGATGCTGCTGGCCGGACAGCGGGTGGTGGCCGGAGCAATGACGGTCGGCGATCTGGTCATGGTCAACGCCTACATGCTCCAGCTGTTCATACCGCTGAACTTCCTCGGTTTCGTCTACCGCGAGCTGAAAAAATCGCTGGCCGACACCGCCCGCATGTTCCGGCTCCTCGACGCCCGCCCGGCGATTCATGACGCGCCCGACGCCCGGCCGCTGGCCGCGACACGCCCGCGCGTGGCCTTCGAGCACGTCGCCTTCGGCTACGACGGCGCACGCCGCATCCTCGACGACGTCAACCTGACCATCGAACCGGGACGGAAACTCGCCGTGGTGGGCGCCTCGGGGGCCGGCAAATCGACCCTGGCGCGGCTGCTGTTCCGTTTCTACGACGTCGACGCCGGCCGGATCACGGTCGACGGTATCGACATACGCGAACTCACGCTCGACAGCCTGCGCGACGCGATCGGCGTGGTCCCTCAGGACACGGTGCTGTTCAACGACACCATCGAATACAACATCGCCTACGGCGACCCCGAGGCCGACGCCGACGCGGTCGCCCGCGCCGCGAGCCTCGCGCATCTCGACGACCTGATCGGCCGGCTGCCCGACGGCCTGGCCACCCAGGTCGGCGAACGCGGCCTGAAGCTATCCGGCGGCGAGAAACAGCGCATCGCCATCGCCCGCGCCATGCTCAAGAACCCAGCGATCCTGGTGTTCGACGAGGCCACCGCCTCGCTCGACAGCCATGCCGAGGGCGCGATCACCGGGGCGCTGGCCGAGCTCGCCGCCGATCACACGACGCTCGTGATCGCGCACCGTCTGTCCACCGTCGTCGATGCCGACGAGATCCTGGTACTCGATGAGGGCCGGGTGATCGAGCGCGGCACGCACGCCGGCTTGCTCGCGGCCGACGGCGCCTACGCCGCCATGTGGCGGCTCCAGCAGCGCCGCGGCGCCGTGACCACGGCAAGCTAGGGCCTGTTATTAACCCGGCGCCAAGACAGCTGAATCATCGGTTGTTCTCAACGCGCTTGAAAATAGAGACCGGCGCATCTCCGCTCTCTATTTTCAAGCACTTCGCGGCCGATGGCCGCGGCGAGCACGCTAGCGCATGCTCGCTTTATCAACCCGGCATGAACGTATTTCCATGCCGGGTTGATAGCACTTCATGCGAGCCCACGCCAAGCGCTTCCTGAAAATTGATTAGGGGCGGCAAGACGAGGCGTGTCGTACGCGCCGCGCAGTCAGTGTGCGACAACGCTGGATTGCCGCACGACAGCGCTTGTCCCGAAGGGTTGGGCCTCCCATGAAAATCGACCAGGGGCGCGCCACGATCCGCGAGTCGCGCCTTGCAGAACACGATCTTAGGTCTCCAACGCGGTCTTCGCATGACGTGTTAACAAGCCCTATACCGCGGGCCCCGCCGCGCGGGCGCGCCGCGACAGGCTCACGAGCGCGGCCAGGGCCAGCAGCGCCACGCCGATCGAGAACGCCACGCCGGCGGCAGGCAGACCGAAGACATCCGCGGCCAGACCGACCCCCACCACCGGGATCGAGATCGCGACATAGGCGACGACGAAGAACGTCGAGGCCACCTCGCCGCGACGCTCCGCCGGGCTGGCCGCGGTGACCGCCCCCAGGCCGGCCCGGAACGCGACGCCCTGACCGACGCCGGCGATCAGCGCACCGGCAATCATGAGCGCCAGCGATGCCGCCAGGATGGCGGCCGCCACGAGCACGATGCCCGCCATCAACAGCCCGCAGCCCAGCGGCAGGCGCCGGCTCTCGGGCAGCCGCGACTGCCCGGCCTGGCCCACCGTGGACGCGACGAACAGCAGAAAGACAACGGCACCGGTCAGGGCCCGATTGTGGTGGCCGAGGACCTCGCCCATGAACGCCGGCGCCACCGCCGTGAACAGCCCCAGCACAGCGAAACCCGCAAAGCCGGCGATGGCCGCCGGCACGAACACCGGCCGCACCGACGCCGGCACCCGCAGCGGCTGCAGCCGAAGTCGCGGCCGGGCCGGACGCTGCACGCGCTCGGGCGCACACCAGACCGCGAACGCGGCCAGCGCGATGAGCACCAGATCCAGCACGAAGCACAGATGCGCCGGCCACGGCAGATACTCGGCAAGGGCACCGGCGACCAACGGTCCGAGGCCGAGCCCACCCATGTTTGCGGCGGTCGCCACCAGGGTCGCCGCCGCCGCCCAGGCCGGCGGCGCCAGTTCGACCACGGCGGCGGTCGCCGTGCCGGTGAAGATGCCCGCCGACACCCCGGACAGCACGCGCCCCAGAAGCAGCAGACCGAGATCGTCGCCGATCAGGAATATGCAGGCGCTCGCCGCGGAGAATCCGAGGCCCGCAAACAGCATCGGCCGGCGGCCGAGCTGGTCCGACCAGCTGCCACCGATCACCAGTGCCGCGATCACGCCGACCGCATAGGCGGCGAAGATGACGGTGATCGTCAGCTGGGAGAAGCCCAGCCGTTCCTGCCAGATCGGGTAGAGGGGCGTGGGCAGCGTGGTGCCCATCATGTTGATCGCGAACGCCGCCGCAACGGCGACGCACATCAGCAGGGTACGATTCGACTCCGACATGCAGATCCACGGTGAAGACCCGGCGCATGGCGACGGCGCACGCCGGCGGGGGACACGAAACCAGCGCAGCCTAACACCGTTTCATCATGCACATGAACCGCTGTCCCGCCCACGAAAAAGGCCCGGCATAAGCCGGGCCCGTTCGCTGCTTCGAGTCGCGAGGCGCGGATCAGCTGTCGGCGAACCACTCGTCGATCATGTCCTGATTGTCCTCGACGAACTTGTCGATGGCCTCCTCGTAGCTCGTCTCCTGGGCGTCGTACATCGCCGCCTGCAGGTCCTCGAGCGGAATGTCCATGTTCTCGAGGAACGACGCGACTTCCGGATAGTCGTCGGCGAAGCCCTTACGCACGATCGCGTCGATGTGCTCCTTGCCACCGAGGGTGCCTTCCGGATCGTCCAGGAAGCGCAGGTCCCAGCGGCCGAACATCCAGTGCGGCGTCCAGCCCGTGACCACGATCCACTCCTCGTTCTCGACGGCGCGCTCGAGTGCGGCGGTCATCGCCGCGCCGCTGGCCGAGACCAGGTTGTAGTCGTCGTTGAGGCCGTAGCCTTCCATCGTATCCTCGGAGGCCTGCATCAGGCCGGCACCCGGATCGATGCCCTGGATCTTGCCGCCGAGCTTGTCGATGACCTCTTCGTCCTTGAGGTCCTCGATCGAGGAGAGCTTGTCCTCGGGCACGTAATCCGGCACGACCCAACCCAGCTGGGCCCCCTCGTACAGCGGCCCCAGGTTCTCGACGTCGTCCTTGAAACGCTCCCAGTAGTCGGCGTGCGTCTTGGGCAGCCACGCCATGAGCATGCCGTCGAGGTCGCCGTTGGCCACGCCCTGGTACTGGACGCCGATGGCGGCCATCTTGAGCTCGATCGTGTAATCGGTGCGCTCCTCGATGACCTGCTTGGCGAGCTTGGTCACGAACTCGGCGTCGGACCACGCAGTCCAGCCGAATTCGATGGTGTCGTCGGCGGCCTGGGCGGTGCCCAGCGAACCGAAGGCCAGGCCGACCGCCATCGCGGCGGTGCCGGCCCAGTGCGTCATGCGATGTTTCATGGTGAGTCCCTCTTCGAATGTACCTCGGGATGTCACGGCCGGCCGCGCTCGCGGCCGGCGCGGACTAGGTCGCGTCGGCCTTGCCGTTCCGCGAGAAAAACGTCTTGAGCCGCGTCAGAAGACCGGCGCCGCGCTTGTTGCGCTGGCCGAAACTCTGGGTCAGGCGATCAAGGATGATCGCCAGGATGACCACACCGAGCCCGCCTTCGAAGCCGATGCCCAGACGCAGCTGCTGAATGCCGGCCAGCACAGGATCGCCCAGTCCGCCGGCCCCGATCATCGAGGCGATGACCACCATGGACAGCGCCAGCATGATGGTTTGGTTGATCCCGGCCATGATCGAGGGCAGCGCCAGCGGCAGCTCAACCTTGAACAGCAGCTGGGCACCGTTGCAACCGAACGCGCGGCCGGCCTCGACGTTCTCGACCGGAACCTGACGAATGCCCAGATTCATCAGCCGGACGCACGGCGGCATGGCGAAGACCACGGTCGCGATCGTGCCCGGCACGCGCCCGGTGCCGAAAAAGATCACGGCCGGAATGAGATAGACGAAAGCCGGCAGCGTCTGCATGAAGTCGAGCACGGGGCGCACGATCGCCTGCAGCATATCGCTCTTGGCCATTGCGATGCCGGTCGGCAGGCCGACGCCGAGTGCGGCGAGCGTGGCCGCGATCACCAGGCCGAGCGTGTCCATGGACTCCGGCCAGAGCCCCATGCTCATGACCACATAGAGCGCGACCAGCACGAACAGCGCGAACCGCCAGCCGACGCGCCAGAGCGCGAGTACGGCCAACAGCCCGAAAACGAGCGGTGCGGGCAGGAAATTGAAGAATATGGTCAGGTTATCGGCGACGAAGCTGATCGTCGCCGCGATGGCGTCGAACAGCAGACCGAAATGCTCGCGCATGAAGTCGACGAGCGCTGTGAAGCCCTCGCCGATCTTCAGGTCGATCACGAATCGTTCCTGCAGCGACTGCCAGAAGGACGCGGTATCCGCGGAGAATCCGATCATGCCGCGCTCGCCTCCGTGCGATTCAGGGTATGGAGCAGGGTTGCGCGCGAGATCGTGCCGCGATAACGGCCGTGTTCATCGACCACCGGCACCGGCCAGGGGCATTCGGCGACCTGCGTCATGATCTCGGTCAGCGGTCTGTCGGCGGCCACGGGCTCGACGCCGGGCACGAACGCCTCCTCAATGGCGCCCTCTTCGCGCCGCCCGAGCGCGTCGATGCGCTCGGTGAGCGACTCCACGCTCACCATGCCCTGGTAGCGGCGCTCACGATCATGGACGACCGCGACCGGGCGATCGTGTTCCTGCAGCCGCGACAGGGCGGCACGCAGGCTCACGCCGACGCGCTCGATGACCGTGATCTGGTCGCGTCGAGCGATGTCGGCTGCGGTGAAGACATGAGTGACGTCGACGCCGCGGAAGAACGACCGCACGTAGTCGTTGGCCGGCTCGCGCACGATTTCCTCGGGCGTGCCCACCTGCACCACTTCGCCGGCCTCCATGATCGCGATGCGATCGCCCACGCGCATGGCCTCGTCGAGATCATGGGTGATGAAGACCACCGTGCGCGACTGCTCGGCCTGCAGCCGCAGCAGCTCGTCCTGCATCTCGGTGCGGATGAGCGGATCGAGTGCGGAAAACGCCTCGTCCATGAGCAGGATGCCGGGGTCGACGGCCAGCGCCCGGGCGAGCCCGACGCGCTGTTTCATGCCGCCGGAGAGCTCGTCCGGGAAACTGTCGGCGTTGGCCTTGAGCCCGACCGCATCCAGCGCGTCGAGCGCCCGCTTCTCGCGCTCGCTGCTCGAGGTGCCGGCCACGTTGAGCCCGAAGGCGGTGTTCTCGAGCACGGTCTGATGCGGCATCAGCGCGAACGACTGGAAGACCATGCTGATTTCGCGGCGGCGCAGCTCGATCAGCTCACGACGGGTCATCCGCGTGATGTCGCGGCCGTCGATGCGGATCGCGCCAGCGGTGGGCTCGATCAGCCGGTTGAGCATGCGGACCAGCGTCGACTTGCCGGATCCGGACAGCCCCATGACGACGAAGATCTCGCCCTCCTGGACCTCGAAACTGGCATCGGAGACACCGACCGTCATGCCGGTCTCGGCAAAGATCGCGTCCTTGCCTTCACCGCGTTCGATGCGCTCCAACGCGCGCTTGGGATGCGCGCCGAAGACCTTGTATACGTGCTCGACCGAAAGTTTGGTGCTCAACCGGGCCCCCCGTGACGCCGGACGCGAAAACTGCCTCTACCCTAACGCAGGTTTCATGCCGATGTCGCATCCCGGTCCCGCGAGGGCCGCGCGATGCGCACCGATCCGCTCAATCGAGCGCGCGCACCCAGAACGTCAGCCGTTTCTCGGTCTCCGCCGCACAATCCACGTCCTGCCAGCGATACACCGCGGTGATGTCATCGCGCCGGGTGTAGCCACGCCGACGCCAGAAGGGATCCAGCGGCTGATAGTCGGTCGGCCGCAGCGGGTGATCGACCGGGCGCTGAACTGCGCAGAAACAGGCATGATCGAAGCCGCCGACGGTTCGGGCCCAGGCCTCGCGCTCGTCGAAGAAGCGATGCCCGAGTCCCCGTCCGCGATACCCCGACAGCAGCAGGGACTCGCCGAAATAGAACACTCGGGCCACGTCAAAGCCGGCATCGGCCAGCGGCTGCCGGAACGCCGGTTCCTCGTCGGCCAGCGGCAGCGCGGTCGTGGCCCCGACGAGGGCGGCGCCGTCATAGACCATGAACGCGAGCGAACGCGGCGCGTTCACATAGGTCGCCAGATAGTCCCGTTCGTAACCCACATCGCCGTCGTAGAGATAAGGGAAATCGCGGAACACGCGAATTCGAAGCGCGGCCAGATCATCGACATACGGCGCGATCTCGTCGCCCGACCGCCGCAGAAACTCCAATGCCGCCATGCGCCCTCCGTTCGTGCATCGACCGCGCCCATTAGAGCGTTCGCACGGCCCGCTCGGCAAGCGACCGTTCCGGGCGCCGACGGCCGGCCGCGCCGTCGCCCGCCACGAATTGCGAATCTGCACACCCGCCCCAGAGACAATGCGCCGCGATGGTGCAACACGCGCCGGCGCACGGCAGATGACGCCCCGGCGACGGCATGTTTCAGCCGGTCGGCTGCAGGCAAAGCCGAGGCGACCGACGGCAGTCCGACACCTGGCGCCAAGAGCGGCGACGGCCTGGGCAGGAGGTCTCGGAAGAATCGACACCGCCGATCGCAGCACGAGACCAACCGGCCTCCGGCGCTTGCGGAGCCGATCCGCTACGGGCGGGAAAGAATGGTGGCCGGAGGTGGAATCGAACCACCGACACTACGATTTTCAGTCGTATGCTCTACCAACTGAGCTATCCGGCCGGATCGAGACATCGATCGCGAGGAGCGCGTATTAAACCGGGCGCGGCCGGCGGCGTCAACCGCCGGCCCCGGCGCCAGGCCTACTGTTCCGGCGGCACGTAGTGCGTCTCTGCGGTCTGACCGCTGCCGAAGAAGTATTCCTCGGTCTGCTCGGTGAGGAATTCGCGCGCCTTGGGGTCGGCCAGATGCAGGCCGTATTCGTTGATCAGGCGTGTCTGCTCGGCCAGCCACTGCTGCCAGGCCTCCATCGAGACATTGTCGTAGATGCGCTGGCCGAGATCGCCCGGCAGCGGCGGCCGCGGCAGGCCTTCGGCTTCCTTGTCGAGTTTGACGCAGTGGACGGTGTGGCTCATAGATTCAGTGTCTGTTGGGGCGCATCGAGGAGACGCGCGACCGGAGCCGGCAGCCCCGGTCGCGCATCGCGCGCAAACCATTCGAATTCGCCTTCCATGATACGGGCCGTGCCCCGCAGCTGCACACGCCGCGCGTGGATGAGCAGTTCGAAATGCGTGAAGGCGTGTCGCATCGGCTCGAGCGCCCCGGCGTCGCGGACTTCGATACCGAAGCGCTCGCGGCAGAACGCGTGGAGATCCCGCTCGGCGGGCTTTTCCGGCAGGCTCCAGAGGCCGCCCCAGATGCCGGCCGGCGGGCGTTTCTCCAGCAGGACGCGGCCCGCCTCGTCGGCCACGACCAGCATCGTCGTCTCGCGCTGGGCCCGGGCGCTGCGTCGGCGCGGCGCCGGGATGCGATGCTGCAGGCTGCGTCGGTACGACAGACAGCGATCGGCCAGCGGGCAGGCCGCGCACTGGGGATTGCGCCGGGTGCACAGCGTCGCCCCCAGATCCATGATGGCCTGGGTGTAGTCGGTGATCCGCGTCTCCGGCGTATAGCGCTCGGCCAGGCGCCACAACGGCTTGTCGTAGGCGGCCGTGCCGGGTGTGGCCTCGATGGCGGCCAGACGCGCGATCACCCGCTTGGCGTTGCCGTCGAGGATGGGCGCCCAGACGCCGAACGCCTGGGCGACGATGGCCCCGGCAGTGGAGCGGCCGATGCCGGGCAGCGCCATGAGCGATTCGACGCTGCGCGGAAAACGACCGTCGTACTCGGCCACGAGACGACGCGCCGCCGCATGCAGATTGCGCGCCCGGGCGTAGTAACCGAGCCCGGCCCAGTGGGCCATGACGTCGTCGGCCTCCGCGGCCGCCAGCGCGTGGACGTCTGGAAACCGGGCCATGAAGGCGTTGAAGTAGTCGATGACGGTGGCGACCTGGGTCTGCTGCAGCATGATCTCGGCCACCCACACCCGATAGGCCGTGCGCGGATGCTGCCAGGGCAGATCGTGCCGCCCGTGCCGGTCGAACCAGGCCAGGAGTTCGTCGGCGATGTGCTCCGGCGCGTCGTCAGTCATCGCCGGCCCCGGCCTGGTAATCGGCGCCCAGCCGCTCGATGGCCTCGGCCGTCGTCCGCGCCTGGGCACGAAGTTCGCGTGAGATCAGATACGGCCCGATCACCGGCGGCACCCAGAAGGCGGGCTCGATCTCGGCCCGGAACGCCATCCACGTGCCCGCCTCGGCGGCCTCGAACCGCCAGGCGGCGTGTCCGGTCTCGAGATCGCCCGCATCGGGCACCACCTGCATGTCGATGCGCGTCGGCGCGCGCTCCCGATAGGTCATCACCTGCTCGATCGTCCGGCAGAAGAACGCCACGCACAAGCGCACGTCGGAACGCAGGCGATCGTCGCCGAGGCGCTCGCTGCGCTCGATGCTGGGGTTGAATTCAGGCAGGCGCTCGTAGTCGGTCGCGGCCCGGAACGCGATCCCCGGCGGGACATTCAGCATGATCACGGCATCGACCGCGTAGCGGCCGGCATCGCGCGTCACGTCCATGCGCTGCACGCTCGCGGCGACCGCGGACGGCGCCAGGCACCACAGCGCGATCGCCGCAGCCGCCCCGGCGACGCCGCGCGCGTATCCGCCGCTAGCGCGACTCGTCCTGCGAATCGTCGCCCTCCCGTTCGTCCCCGCCGCCGAACAGGCTTTCGATGCCGCGCTGCAGGCGGCCGCCGAGCTCCTCGTCGCCACCGGTGCGTTCCTCGATCTTTTCGCGCACCTTGTCGGCGAGTTTCGACTTCTCCTCGCTCAGCCGCTTTTCGGCCACGCCCTTGAGCGCACCGGCCACATCGAGACGATAATCCGGCGACAGCAGATTGCCGCTCAGCCGGATCGGCACGGTCACGCCCGCGAGCCGCTCGAGCGTGCCGTCGGCGTCTTCCGGGACCCGGGCGTTGACCGTGTAGTCCAGGGCGTTGTCGGCCAGATCGTAGCTGCCCGCACCGGTGGCGTTGAGGAGGCGGGTGGTCAGATTCAGGTCCTTGCCCGCCAGCACCCCGTCGGTGACGTTGAACTGGCCCGCGAAACGACTGAACGGCGTGCGCTTGTCGTCGCCGAGTGCCGTAGAAGCCTCGCCGGCATCGTCGCCGCCGAGGCGACTGCGCGCCGCGGCGATCAGATCGGCGAGGTTGAAGCCGTTGAAGGCGCCGTCGCGCAGATCGAAGCCGAGACTGCCGTCGAGCGCCCGCTTCATCGCGGCGACCTGGCGGCCGGACGTGGTCAGATCGAGGCTCATGTTCGCGAGCGCGTCGACCCGCTCGGTACCCGCGACGTCGGCGAGCAGCGGCGCGAATCGCAGCCCGTTGAGGTTGCCGGCCAGGCTGTAGCGCGGCGTCTCGCGCGAGGCGTCGACCGTGGCAGTCACGCGGACATTGCCCTCGTAGAGCTCGGCCGTGAGCGGCTCGATGGTGAGCACGCCGTCACGGGCGCGCACCGCCAGATCGGCGTTGGTGACGTGAATATTGGCCGCGGTCAGCGAATCGGCGGACAGTTTGCCGTCCAGGCGCAGATCCTCCAGCATCGACAGGTCAATCTCGGCGGCCTTCTGCTCCGCGCCGCCGCCGGTCTCGGCCGGCGCCTCGTTCTTGGCCTGCTCGGCGCTGCCGGGCGGCAGATAGTCGTCCACGTTGAGCTCGTCGAGACTCAGATCGAAGCCGATCGCCGGCTGCGCGAAGTCCTCGACCCGGGCCGAGCCCTTCACCGAGCTGTCGTCCAGCGTGGCGAGGATCTGCTTGAACTGCACGTGGTCATTGCCGGCATCGAACTGCGCGTCGAAACCGGCCGTTGACAGCGCCGCGTCGCGCTGCGTGGCCGGCGGCTCGATCTCGAGCTCGCGCATGACGGCGCGCGGGTTGAACTCCTTGACCGTGACTCGGCCCGAGTAGGCGGCTGCATCGGTGCCCAGATCGCTGCCGTCGGCGTTCGCGTTGACGTTCAGCCCCGCGGCCTGCAGGGCCATGTTCGACAGCTTGAAGCGTCCGGCGTCCAGGTCGAACTCGCCGGCGCCGGTGAGGCTGGCCTGCTGGCGGCCGGCCGGCACCGCCTCGCCGGAGGCGATCACGTTCAGACTCAGATCGGAAAACCGGTAGAACTGGTCCACGATGCTGGGCTCGACCTGGGCGACCAGGTTGACTTCGCCGGCAAGGGCGGCCTCCGGCGCCTCGAAATCGCCGCCGAATTCCAGCCGCACCGGCTCGCCGTCGGTCAGGCGGCCGGTCACGAGCTTGACGCCCGAGGCGCGGTAATCGGTCCCGGTCGTGGCGTCGCGCCAGGAGACCGCGGCATCGCGGATGTCGATGGCGCCGATCTGCAGCGACGATAGCGAGAAACCGCCGTCGTCCGGCGCGGGATCGTTCTTCGGCTCGCTTTCGGCCGGCGATTCGCCGTTGCCCGATTCGGCCTGATTCCGCGTCAGATGCTCGCTGATGCTGGCCCAGTTGGTGCGGCCGTCGGCGTTGCGCGCCAGCCGCAGATTCAGCCCCTGCAGGCCAACGGTGCCCACCTCGATCTCGCGCGACAGCAGGGGCAGCAGTTTGACGCTGATCTCGGCGGCTTCCATCGTCGCCATCGGCTCGTCGCCAAACCCGTCGGCGTTGGCCACGGAAACGCGCCCGAGCTCGACTCCCAGCCACGGAAACACCGACAGACCGATATCGCCGCTGATGTCGACCTCGCGGCCGATCTGATCCTCGATCGCGGCATTGATCTGCGGTTTGTAGTCGTTCGGGTCGACGAGCAGGGGCAACGCGATGGCCGCGGCCACGATCAGCAGGATCAGTACGCCGAGGACACCGAGCAGGATTTTGGCAACACGTTTCATGTGCGGGACATCGTGGACGGTGTGGAGGCGGGCTGCGGCCATGCCGCACCCGGACGAGAAGACAACCACGGCCGCTGCGGGTTCCATCGCGCGACCGGCCGGCGCGGGCGTTCTTGTACGCGCCTGGCCGACGCGCGTTATTCTAGCCCGCTTATCCCCACAGCCAAGTCGGTCCGCACTCGGCCCGACCCAACGCCATGCAGATCGAAGTCAACGGCGAATCGCAAGCGTGCGACAAGGGCACGACGATCGAACAGCTGCTCGATACGCTGGGCTACGGCGCGCGCCGCGTCGCGGTCGAGCGCAACGGCGACATCGTCCCGCGCCAGGAATACCCGCAGACCGTGGTCGACCCGGGCGACCGCCTCGAGATCGTGCACGCCATCGGCGGCGGCCAGGCGATGTCGGAGGCCGACAGCCTGACGATCGCCGGGCGCCGGTTCGAATCGCGGCTGCTGGTCGGCACCGGCAAGTACGCTGATCTCGATCAGGCCGAAGCCGCGATCACCGCCTCCGGCGCGGAGATCGTCACGCTGGCGATCCGGCGCACGCCCGCGCTGTCCGATCCGGAGGCCGCGGCAAAGCGCAATCTGCTGGACGTGATCCCGCCGGAGAAGTACACGCTGCTGCCCAATACCGCCGGCTGCTACAGCGCCGACGAGGCGGTGCGCACCTGCCGCATGGCGCGCGAGCTGCTCGACGGCCACAACCTCGTCAAACTCGAGGTGCTGGGCGACGAGAAGACGCTCTATCCGGACATGCCGGAGACACTGACCGCCGCGCGGCAGTTGGTCGAGGACGGCTTCGAGGTCATGGTATATACCAGCGACGACCCGATCGCGGCCCGCCGGCTGGAGGATATCGGCTGTGTGGCGATCATGCCGCTGGCCGGGCCGATCGGCTCGGGGCTGGGCATCCAGAACCGCTACAACGTCATCGAGATCGTGGAGAACGCCAACGTGCCGGTGCTCGTCGATGCCGGCGTGGGCACGGCCTCGGACGCGTCCATCGCCATGGAGATGGGCTGCGACGGCGTGCTCATGAACTCGGCCATCGCGCATGCGAACAAGCCGATCCTGATGGCCCAGGCCATGCGCCACGCCGTGATCGCCGGCCGCCAGGCCTTCCTGGCCGGGCGCATGCCGCGGCGCCGCTATGCCTCGGCCTCCTCGCCGATGTCCGACCTGCCCTTCTGAGCGCCCCGCGGCGCACGCGCCGCCACCGCGTCACGGGAACCAGCACGTGAACACGACGCCGCATCGCCGTATCCGCAGCTTCGTCCGTCGCGAGGGGCGCCTGACCCCCGGACAGCAGCGCAACCTCGACGCCCTGTGGCCACACTACGGGCTCGCGCTGCCGGCCGCACCGCTCGACTGGGACGCCGTGTTCGGCCGGTCGGCGACGCGCACACTGGAGATCGGCTTCGGTGCCGGCGAGGTGCTCGCCGCTCTGGCGATCGCACGCCCCGACGAAGACTTCATCGGCGTCGAGGTCTATCTGACCGGCGTCGGCCGGCTGCTCGGCGCGCTCGACGCCGCGGGCGCGACCAACGCCCGCGTGTTCGCGGCCGATGCCGTCGATGTCCTCGCCGCCGCCTTCGGCCCGGCCAGCCTGGATCACGTGCTGCTCTATTTCCCCGACCCTTGGCCCAAGAAGCGCCACCACAAGCGCCGCATCGTCCAGCCCGGATTCGCGGACGAGGTCGCGCGGGTGCTGCGTCCCGGCGGCCTCTGGCGCCTGGCGACCGACTGGCACGACTACGCCGAACACATGCGCGACGTTCTCGATGCGCACCCGTCGTTCTCGAACGCGGGCGACGCCGACGGCTACGTCAGCGCGCCACCGCGCACCGGCACGCGGTTCGAATCCCGCGGCCGCCGCAAGGGCCACGCCGTCTTCGACATGGCCTATCGTCGCCGGGAATAGGACCGACGACGAGCGCTCGTCGCGCACGTCCGGCACACAAGTCGTCATCGCCGATACCCGGCCGGCCGGTGCCGCCGCGGCAACGCGCCTGATCCTTCGCCACGCCCACCGCCATACCGGGTCGCGTCTGCGGCTCACGCGCCGACCGGCTGGCACCGCTCTTGCAGGACACGCCTCGGCTTCCGATTTCACGGCGTCGGGCACCACGGCATGCGGCGCGCAGCCGCGCCTAAAGGCGAGTGGCAAGGCCGATGCAATGGATGTACCGTCGGAAAGAGTCGGTCGAGGGACAACGGAACGGGGATGACGCGCGATCGGCGAACACGATCGGCGATCGCCGCCATCGCACGAGGCGAACGACACATGGCAGAAACGGACAATGCGGATTCGGCGACTTCAGGCGAGGCCGCGGACGGGCACGGCCCCGTCCTGTCGGTACTCAACGCCGTCGACAGAGCACTCGACTGGCTCGAACGCATCGTAGTCGCCGGCAGCGTGCTGGCGATGGCGCTGCTGATGAGCCTGCACGTGGTGAGCAACCTCCTGTCCACAGGACTGACCGAGATCGAGGCCTACCCCGGCCTGGGCTGGCTGACACACGTCAATGCGATGATTCCGAGCGGCATTCCCGGCACCTACGAGGTGACGGAAATGCTGATCGTGGTGATGACCTTCGTAGGCGTGGGCTATGCCGCCCGCTGTGCCCGCCATATCAGCATGTCGGCCATCTACGATCAGCTCAGCGGCGGACTCCGCAAGGCCCTGCTGGTCGTCATCAGCCTCGGCACGGCGGCGCTGATGTTCTATTTCGCGTTCAAGTCCAGCGAATACGTCATGACGCTGTATGACCGCGGTCGCACCAGCGCCGCGCTGGGCATACCGTACTGGACCGTCAATATGGCCCTGCCGATCGGCTTCAGCCTGGCCGGCATCCAATACGTACTGACGACGATACGCAATCTGGTCAGCGACGATATCTATCGTTCGTTCACCGAGAAGGAGACGTACTCGGACGTGCCGCTCGACGACAGCGGCCGTCCGGCTGCGGGCGACCAGTCGAACGGATGAAGCCACTCATGCCGGAAAACGAGACCATGGCGCACAACGGGAGACGGGGATGCTGATCGGATTGGGGCTGGTCATGCTGGTGCTGCTGCTGCTCGGGTTCCCGATGATGGTGCCGCTGGCCGTCGGCGCGCTCTACATGATGTTCACCGGCATGACCTTCTTCGGCCCCGACCAGGCGGTGAGCTGGATGATCAGCGGCGTGGGCAGCTGGGTGCTGGCTGCGGTGCCGATGTTCATATTCGCCGCCGACATCCTCACCAAGGGCCACACCGCCAACCGACTGCTGGATCTGGTGGACGCCTTCACGCGCCACATGCGCGGCGGCCTGCCGATAACCACCGCGGCCTCCTGCGCGCTGTTCGGCGCGGTCTCGGGCTCGACCCAGGCCACCGTGGTCGCCATGGGCGGGCCGATGCGGCCGCGCCTGCTCGCCAAGGGGTATCCCGACAGCTTCGCGCTGGCGCTGATCATCAACGCCTCCGACATCGCCCTGCTGATTCCGCCCAGCATCGGCTTCATCGTCTACGGCGTGGTCATGAAGACCTCGATCGGCGATCTGTTTCTCGCCGGCATACTGCCCGGCCTGCTGATCCTGCTGATGTTCGCGCTCTACTGTTATATCGGCGCGCGCATCAAGGGTATCGAACCGGAACAGCCCGCGAGCTGGAGCGAGCGGCTGACGGCCTTTCGCAAGACCATTCTGCCGTTGGGCTTTCCGGTTCTGGTGGTCGGCGGCATCTACGGCGGCTACTTCAGCGCGGTCGAGGCTTCCGCGGTCGCCGTGGCCTATGCGCTGCTCCTCGAGGTCGTGATCTACCGACAGGTCCGGGTCCGCGATCTCGGTCCGCTCGCGCTGTCGACGGGCATGATCACCGCGGTCGTGTTCATCCTGGTCGCGGTCGGCGCGGCGTTTTCACAGGCGCTTGGAACCGCGGGCGTACCCGACCAGATCCTCGGCCCGGCGATCGAGCACATCGGCGACAATCAGATCCTCGCCCTGCTTCTGATTGCGGCGGCATTCTTCGTCGGCTGCATGTTCGTCGACCCGATCGTGGTCATCCTCATTCTCGTGCCGATCTTCAAGCCGCTGGTCCAGTCCGCGGGTCTGGATCCGGTCCATGTCGGCGTGATCGTGACGCTGCAGGCAGCGATCGGCTCGGCGACACCGCCGTTCGGCTGTGACATCTTCACCGCCATCGCGGTGTTCCGACGCCCCTACATGGACGTCATTCGCGGCACC
This sequence comes from Salinisphaera orenii subsp. orenii MK-B5, assembly GCF_003788635.1. GTDB lineage: Bacteria > Pseudomonadota > Gammaproteobacteria > Nevskiales > Salinisphaeraceae > Salinisphaera > Salinisphaera orenii. The sequence goes on along the minus strand of NZ_AYKH01000003.1, from coordinate 95,828 downwards.
CCGCCGTTCATCGCCATTCTGCTGCTGGCGACGTTCATCCTGATCCTGTTCCCGCAGATCTCGCTGTTCCTGCCATCCCTCGGCGGGCAATAGCAGCAAGGGGGAAATCGCGGGCCAGCGGGGGGCCGAGAGCGCGCGGCTGATGCATCCGACGAGATGCAGTGGAAGGGGGGGGGGCATCGACGATGCATCGGCCGACTCGCTGCGACAGCCCTGGCGGGCGGTCCTGGTCATGGCCACCGCGACGGCCGCTCACGGAGCGTCCGGCTCCGGCGCCTTCGTAGGCCGACCGGCGCAGCGGCGGGCAAGGCACGACGACCCCTACCCCAGTCCGAGGACCGCACGGCCGGCCAAGACGAAGACCGGGCCACATTGCTAGGCCTGTTAACACTTCATGCGAGCCCGTACCAACCGCTGTTGTGCGGCAAGACGAGGCGTAGTACGCGCCGTGCACTCATTCTGCACCAGCGTGCGACAACGCTGGATTGCCGCACAACAGCGCTTGGCCCGAAGATTGGGGCCACCCGTGAAAGATCGACTATAGGCGTCCAGCGGCGTTGCGAGCCTCGGTCGTGGCACGCCCAGAGCCGGCGGCGCGCGCCTTGCCGGACACGATGTGCGGTCTCCAACGCGGCGTTCGCAGGAAATGTTGACAAGCCCTGGCCGGGACGCCCGCGCAGGGCCCCGGCTCCGGACACAAAAAAGCCCGGGGTGCGGCAAAACTCTCCGCCACGCCCCCGGGCCTGCGGCCGGGCGGATGGATCGCATCCGCCCGGCCGGTCGTCACCGTTCGAGTCGGAACGGCTCCTAGTCGGCGTCGCCCGACTTGCCGGTCTGCTCGAGCACGATATCGAGCGCCTTCTTGCCGCGTTCGCCGACATCGTCGATGAACGTCTGGCGGACCGGCTTGGCCAGCTCACGGAACTTGGCGCGCTCGTCCTCGCTGAGTTCGATGATCTGGATGTCGCCCTTCTCCTTGATGGTGTCCAGGCGCTCGTCGTTGAACTTGGTCTGGATGTCGTGACCGACCTGAACCAGTTCGTCGGTCGTGTCCTTGACCATCTGCTTCTGCTCGTCGGACAGACCCTTGTACCAGTCGAGGTTACCCATGAAATTCGCCACGAACTGCGACTGCTTGGCGAAGATCATGTAGTCCTGGACCTCGTAGAAGCCCATTTCCTCGTGCGCGAACACCGGCTGGATGTTGCCTTCGGCCTGACCCTGCTGCAGGGCGCTGTAGAGCTCGCCGTAGGCAATGGTGATCGGCGACGCGCCGTAGGCCTGATAGGTCGAACGCAGCAGACTGTTGTCCATGACCCGGATCTTGAGCCCTTCCATGTCCTCGGGGGTGCGGATCTCGCGGTTGGCGGTCCACACCTGATACCCCTCGGGCAGGGCCGAAAGCGGCACGAGATTGCGCTCGCGGAACGACTGCTGCCAGGCATCGCTCTGCATGAAGGCATCGGAATTGAGCATTTGGGCGGTCTCGAGCTGATCCGCCGGCATGACGAAGTTCAGACTCATCAGCTGGCTTTCCGGCACGGTGCCACCGAGAAAGCCGGAGCCGAAGCCGAGCTGCAGCGCGCCGCCCTGGACCGCGTCGTAGAGCGAGGAATAGCTCGAACCCCATTCGCCGTAGGGCAGCAGCTGCACGGTGATGTCACCGTCGCTCTGCTCCTCGATACGCTCCTTGAACGCCTTGGCGTATTCGTACTGGACGCTGCCCTCGATCTCCTCGAGGCCGACGCGCCAGGTCTCGGCGCTGGCGACGGTGGTCGCCGCGGCCAGCCCGAGCGCGAGGCCTGCGCCTAAAAAGGTACGGAAGTTCATATGGTCCCCCTGATGTGGAAGCCGATAAATGTGCCTTGTCACTACATGGCATCGGGCAGACCCTGTCAAGCTGGCCGCACACGCCAGCCGCTCGCGCGTGCCCCGTCCCACGGCGCGAGCCGGCATCTTCGGCTCCGGCCAAACAGCGCGCGTCGACGCCTGCCCGTCACGGCCCGGTGCGGCGGCCTTTAGACGCCATCTCGCGGCCGATCCGATCGGGCGGTCCGGGCGCCTTGCGCTGCGTGCACGATGCAGTCACAGTTGGCGGTCATGTCCATTCGACATCCCATCATCGCGGTCACCGGCTCCTCCGGGGCCGGTACGTCGACCGCGCGTGTCGCCTTCGAGCACATCTTTCATCGGCTCCGGATGAAGGCCGCCTTCGTCGACGGTGATGCCTTCCACGCCTACGAACGCGGCGAGATGGCCCGGGCCGTCGAGCGGGCGACGATCCGCGGCGAGAATTTCAGCCATTTCGGCCCCGGCGCGAACCGCTTCGACCGACTCGAGACGCTGTTCGCCGAGTACGCCGCCAGCGGCGGCGGCCAGAGCCGACGCTATCTGCACGACGAGATCGAGGCGGCCGAGTTCGACCGGGAGCCCGGCACCTTCACCGACTGGGCGCCCGTTCCCGAGGACAGCGACGTGCTGTTCTACGAGGGCCTGCATGGCGGCGTGGTCACCGACCAGCACGACGTGGCCCGGCATGTGGATTTCATGGTGGGTATGGTCCCGACCATCAATCTGGAATGGATCCAGAAAATCCGGCGCGACACCGACCAGCGCGGCTACGCGCCCGAGGACGTGGCCAAGGTCATCCTGCGTCGGATGCCGGACTATGTCCGCTACATCACGCCGCAGTTCTCGCGCACCGACATCAATTTCCAGCGGGTGCCGCTGGTCGACACCTCCAACCCCTTCATCGCACGCGACATCCCGAACGACGACGAGTCGATGGTGGTGATCCGCTTTCGCGATCCGAAGCGATGGGCGGTTGATTTTCCGTATCTGCTGACCATGATCCAGGATTCGTTCATGTCCCGGCCGAACACGCTGGTGGTGCCGGGCACGAAGATGCGCATGGCCGCCGAGATCATCATCGGCCCCATAGTGGAACACCTGCTCGAACGGCGGCGCGCCGCCACCGCCGATCATCTCGGGCAACGCGGAGACCCCTGAACCCAATGCAGTATCGCAAACTCGGACGCAGCGACATCGACGTCAGCCGCATCGCGCTCGGCACCATGACCTTCGGCGAACAGAACACCGAGGACGAGGCCCACGCGCAGATCGACTATGCGCTGGATCACGGCGTGAACTTCATCGACGCCGCCGAGATGTATCCGGTGCCGCCGAAGGCCGACACCCAGGGCCGGACCGAGGAGTACATCGGTTCGTGGCTGGCCGCGACCGGCAAGCGCGACAGCGTGGTGCTGGCCAGCAAGGTCACCGGTCGTTCGCAGATGGACTGGATCCGCGACGGCTTCGAGACCCGGCTGACCCCGAGCCAGATCCGTTCGGCGCTGGAAGCCAGCCTCGAGCGTCTGCACACGGACTATATCGATCTCTATCAGGTGCACTGGCCGGACCGCGCCACCAACACCTTCGGCCGGCTGGGCTACAGCCACCGGCCCGACGACGACGCGGTGCCGATCGAGGACACCCTGGGCGAGCTGGGCCGCCTGGTCGACGAGGGCAAGATCCGCTGCGTGGGCCTTTCGAACGAGACGCCCTGGGGCCTGATGCGCTATCTGCGCGCCGCCGAGAGCGAGAACCTGCCGCGGGTGGTTTCGATCCAGAACCCCTACTCGCTGCTCAACCGCAGCTTCGAGATCGGGCTGGCCGAATGCGCCGAGCGCGAGGACGCCGGCCTGCTGGCCTACTCGCCGCTGGCCTTCGGCATGCTCACCGGCAAGTATCTGGACGGCGCCGCCCCGGAAGGCGCCCGGCTGACGCGCTGGGAGCGCTTCTCGCGCTACACAAACGCCCGCGGCAAGCAGGCGACGGCCGACTATGTCGCCCTCGCACGGCGGCACGGCATCGATCCCGCGCAGATGGCGCTGGCGTACGTGAACAGCCGCAGTTTCCTGACCTCGAACATCATCGGGGCCACCACCATGGACCAGCTCGCGACCAACATCGCCAGTGCCGACATCGAACTGTCGGACGAACTGGTCGAGGCCATCGAGGCGATCCACGCCGCCAATCCCAACCCCTGCCCCTGAGAGCCTGCGCCCGAGCGGGTATTCACGGGATCGAGCGCCACCCGGTGCAGGACCCATCGCACGCGTTGATGGGTCAGGTGCATGCACCGTGTCCGACGACAGCGGGCGATCGCACCGATGGGCCGCGTGTCGGATGAGGCGCGTCGCGTTGATCCGAACTGCGCTCGACAGTGTGGTTACGCCGAAAACGAATTGTGCTTGTTGCGCAGATACCCTCTGAGGACCTGCTGCCGTTTTCACTCCGGCCCCTGACCAGGCGCCGTTCCGGCGCAAGACGAGGCGAAGCGAACGCCGGGGCCTCATCCCGGCTGACTGCACTTCAACGCCCGGTCACGATGGATCCGCACCGGGCCACGGGCTGCGCCGCGATTCACGCCCCGCGGCGTGGCACATTCCGGTTGGGGCCTGTCGCGGCCGGCGGCTAGCCGTCGGTCCAACGCGATCTCGTCCGGATATCAGCACAGCGCTCGGATGACACATCAACGGCCCACAGAGCCCACGGCGCTCAACCGCCGGCGACGTAGCGGTAGTACTCGATGCCGGTATCACGAAAGCCCGGCTCGTCGATCGTGCCGATATGGTCGACCACGAACTCGTCGCGGGCGGGCACCGGCTCGAAGTCCACCGGCGCGCCGTCGTGGAGGACCGCGTACTGATCGGCGTCCAGATCCATCGGCGCACCCAGCGCAGCGACGAAATTGATCCGGTCGGCGGCCTCGGCCCAGCCCTCGACCACATGCATCGGCAGCGCCTCGGCGGCGTCACCGCTGCCGTAGCCGAGCGCCAGCCAGTGCTGGCCGGCCAGATCGAGGTCGTCGGCGCGCGCCTGCACGAACCCGGCCGCCAGCCAGGCCGGCAGCGCGGCGGTATAGAGATTGCCCAGGTCGCGCATCATCTCGCTGCCGAGGGAAAGCTTGTCCTCGACCAGCCGCTGCCAGAGCGGCGTGCTCCGCAGATGCCGCAGCAGCGTGGTGGACAGCGGAAAGGCGTCCTCGCCGCTCTGGCCGGTCGCCACGCGATCGCGCATGTCCGGCGCCGCGCCGGCGATCTCGGCGAACAGCGCATCGGCATCCACGCCGGCGTCCGCGCAGTAGCCGGCGAGCTCGGCGCGGGCGCGGGCGTCGCCGTCGGCGAGCGCGAACAGATAGGCCATCGCCCAGCCCGAGGCCGGCATCTTGTGATACGGCCGGTGCATGAACACGGCGTCGACCGAATGGAAATAGTCCGGGTGGCGCGTCGACTGGCGCGCCAGCAGCGCGTTCATCGCATGGCGCGTGGCGTCGATGTAGCAGCTGGTGGAGTAGCGGCCGTTGAACACCGGCAGATCCTGCATCTGGCCGTCGGCGCGGCTCGGCTGATCGCGGAAACGGGCGAAGGGCTTGCGGAAATCGACCATGCGATAGTCCGAGGCGCTGCCGCTGCCGGCCAGATCGATCGCCAGCAGCCGCGGCTCGGACTCCAGCAGCATCGCCACCGCGCCCGCGCCCTGGGTGGGCTCGCCGGAGGAACCGCGCTCGTATTCGGCGATGTCCGAGCACACCACGATCGCCTTGCGGCCGGCCCCGTCGGTGGCTAGATAGCGCAGCGCCCCCTTGATGCCGTAGACGCCGCCCAGACAGGCGTGCTTGTACTCCGGCACCTCGCATTCGCGCGAGACCGCGGGCCGGCCGTGCGCGGCCAGCGCGTCCTCGAGCATGCCCTTGACGATCACCGCACCGGCGGAATTGTCGCTGCTGGATTCGGTGCCCAGGGCCAGATAGCCGATCTCCCGCGGGTCGATGTCGTAGGCCTGGATCAGGCGCCAGACGGCGTTCGCCGCCAGCGTGTAGACGCTCTGTTCCGGACCGCGCATGCGAAAGCTGCGGCCGACGACGTTGCGCACCTTGTCCCAGGGCTGGCCGTTCCAGTCACACCAGTCGGCGAGCTGCACGCGATACGGCGGCAGATAGAGTGCCAGTCCACTGATTCCAGGCATCGACATACTCACGGTTTCGGCCGGCACACAGCGGACACCGGCAGCGCAGTTCAGGCGGGCATGCTAGCAAATGCTGCACCCTGTAACGCGATCCGCCCCTGCCGTCATGGCGGGGTTTGTCGTATGCTGCACGGCCTGCGACCGAGCCCCCACACGCGTCGATGAGCCATCCGAACGCCGCCGGCGTCACCGCCCGCGCCCACAGCAACATCGCCCTGATCAAGTACTGGGGCAAGCGCGATGCGCGTCTCAACCTCCCGGCGGTGGGCTCGATCTCGATCACGCTGGACGCGCTCTACACCGATACCCGCGTGGCCTTCCTGCCCGGTCTGGAGGCGGATCGCGTCGATATCGGCGGGCGGCGCGCCGACACCACCCGCTTTTCGCGCTTTCTCGACCTCGTGCGCGCCGAGGCCGGCATCGACACCCGCGCGCGCATCGAGTCGTGGAACAACTTCCCCACCGGCGCGGGGCTGGCCTCCTCGGCCTCGGGCTTCGCCGCCCTCGCCGTCGCGGCGACCCGGGCGGCCGGACTGACGCTCGAGCCGCGGGCGCTGTCGGTGCTCGCCCGCCAGGGCTCCGGCTCGGCGGCGCGCTCGATCTTCGGCGGCTTCGTCGAGATGCGGCGCGGCGCGCGCGACGACGGCCTCGACGCCGCCGCCAGTCCGCTTCTCGACGCTGCGGACTGGCCGCTGACGGTGATCGTGGCGATCACCGAACACGGCGCCAAGGCGCTGGATTCGACCGCCGGCATGACCGGAAGCGCAGACACGTCTGATTTCTATCAGGCCTGGGTGGATCACGCCGAGCCCGACCTCGCGGCCATGCGCGAAGCGATCGCGGCGCGGGATTTCCAGGCCATGGGCGAACTGGCCGAACACAGCTGCCTGAAACTGCACGGCCTGATGCTGTCCACCCGTCCGGGCCAGATCTACTGGAACGCGGCCACCGTGGCGGCCATGCACGCCGTCCGCGCGCTGCGCGCCGACGGCGTGCCCGTCTACTTCACGATCGACGCCGGGCCGCAGGTCAAAGCACTCTGCCCGCCGGCGCACGCCGAGACGGTCGCCGCCGCGCTCGAGCGTGTGCCGGGCGTTCTGGAGACGCGTCGCAGCGCGCTCGGCCCCGACGCCCGCTGCCATGACTGACGCGCCGCTGACGGTCTCGGCGCCGGGCAAGCTGTTCCTGATTGGCGAGTACGCGGTCCTCGACGGCGCGCCGGCCCTGCTGACCGCCGTCGACCGGCGCGTACGGGTCACCCTCGCGCCGAGCGCGCGGTGGCGGATCAGCGCCCCCAACCTCGGCCTAGAGGGGATCACGCTCGCGGCCGATGCCTGCCTGCCGGCGGACATCGACGACCGCACCCGGACCCGGCTGGCCGTGTTCGACGCCGTGCGCGCCCACATCGCCGAGCACATCGGCCTGCCCGGCCCGCAGGCGGTCACCATCGACAGCCACGATTTCGCCCGCGACGGCCACAAGCTGGGCCTGGGCTCGAGCGCTGCGGTCGCGGCCGCGCTCACCCGCGCACTGGCCCACGCCGCGGGCGCAGCGCTCCCGACCGACGCGCTCGCGCGGCTGGCGATCGACGCGCACCGGCGCGCCCAGAACGGCGCCGGCAGCGGCGGCGACGTCGCCGCCGCCGTGTACGGCGGCCTGATCAGCTACACCCGCGACCGCCCGCCCACACCCCTGAGCTGGCCGGCCTCGCTCGTGCTGCGGATCGTGATCACCGGCACCGGCGCACGCACCGCCGATCTGGTTGCACGGGTGCGCGCCTACGCGCAGCACGACCCCGACGCCCACGCCGCGGCCATCGCGCGGCTGTCGGCGCTGGCCGACGAGGCGCAGCATGCGCTGGCCGAGGACGCGCGCTTCCTGCGTCTGGCCGAGGCCTATCATCAGGCACTGCGGGCACTCGACCACGGCGCGGACGCGGGCATCGTCGAACCGCACCACGAGACACTCCACACGCTCGCGGCGCGCTACAATGCCGTGTTCAAGACCTCCGGCGCGGGCGGTGGCGACGTCGGGCTGGTGTTCGTGCACCGCGGCGAGGACGACCGGCGTGTGTGCGAGGCATTCGCCGAGACCGGCGCGCAGATCGTGCCGATGGCCTTCGGTGCACCCGGGGTGCGCATCGAGAGCGCCACCGCAGACGCCCGCGCTAGACTACTGTATTGAGCAACGACCACGACAGCCGCGTCATGAGCCATTCCCGGATTCCGGCGTTCTACAAGTTCTCGGTGGCCAATCGGCTGCGGGTGCTGCTCGAGCGCGAGGTGATCAGCGAAACGGAATACGACATGCTCATGGACGGCACCCACCTGCTGGATGCCGACAAGGCCGATCGCCTGATCGAGAACGTCATCGGCGCCTTCGGCCTGCCGATGGGTCTGGGGCTGAACTTCCGGGTCAACGGCCGCGACTATCTCGTGCCCATGGTGGTCGAGGAACCCTCGATCATCGCCGCGGTCAGCTCCGCGGCCAAGCTGGTGCGCGCGGCGGGCGGTTTCGAGAGCGTCGCCGACCGGCCGCTGCTGATCGGCCAGATCCAGATCGTGAACGTGCCGCATGCCGCCCACGCCCGCCAGGCCCTGCTGCAGGCGCGCGAGGAGATCCTCAACCTCGCCAACAGCCTGCATCCGAACATGGTCGCCCGCGGCGGCGGCGCCTGCGACATCGAGGTGCTCACCCACGGCAGCACCGCGAACCACGGCGAGATGCTGGTGGTGCATCTGCTGGTCGACACCCGCGATGCCATGGGCGCGAACCTCGTCAACACGATGTGCGAGGGCGCGGCCCCGCTGGTCGAGAAGATCTCCGGCGGGCGGGTCTTCCTGCGCATCCTGTCGAACCTGACCGACCGCGCGCTGGTGCGCGCCCGGGCCACCATTCCCACACGCCAGCTCGCCGCGGGCGACTATTCCGGCGAGCAGGTGCGCGACGGCATCATCCTCGCCAACGAATTCGCCGAGGTCGACCCGTACCGCGCGACCACGCACAACAAGGGCATCATGAACGGCATCGACGCCGTGGCGATCGCGACCGGCAACGACTGGCGCGCGATCGAGGCCGCCGCCCATGCCTATGCCGCGCGCACCGGGCGCTACAGCTCGCTGACCCGCTGGTACGCCAACGTCGACGGCGACCTGGTCGGCGAGCTCGACGTGCCGCTCAAGATCGGCACCGTCGGCGGCCAGGTCGAGTCCAACCAGGCGGTGCGCATCGCGCATCGCGTGCTCGGCGTGTACTCGGCGGCCGAACTCGCCGAAGTCATGGGCGCGGTCGGGCTCGCCCAGAACCTGGCCGCGATCAAGGCGCTGTCGACGCACGGCATCCAGCGCGGCCACATGACCCTGCACGCCCGCAGCGTGGCGATGGCCGCGGGCGCGAGCGAGGCCCGCTTCGAGGACGTGGTCGACCGCCTGATCGCCGGCGGCGACATCAAGGTCTGGCGGGCGCGCGAGATCATCGCCGAACTCGAGGCCGGCGCCCCGGCCGCGACGCCCGCCACCGACGGCGGCGAGACCGTGGCGCACGGCGAATCCGCCGGCGACATCGGCTACGGCAAGATCATCCTGCTCGGCGAGCATTCGGTGGTCTACGGCCGGCATGCGATCGCGGCCCCCATCCCGCTGGACATCCGCGCCGAGGTCAAACCCCAGCGGGACCACATCGACCTGATGATCCCGCGCTGGGGCGTGGAGATGCGCCTGTCCGAACCGGAGCCGGCGATCAGCTCCCTGCACGCCTCGATCTCGCTGATCGCCGAACGCCTCGGCGTGGCCGACCGGGCGATGCGCATCGAGGTCTTCCCGCGGGTGCCGCGCGCGAACGGGCTGGGCGCCTCGGCCGCGCTCGCCGTGGCCGTGATCCGGGCGATGGCGCGCTGCTTCGCGGTCGAGATCAGCGAACGCGAGATCTCCAATCTCGCTTTCGACTGCGAGAAGATCGCCCACGGCACGCCCTCGGGCATCGACAACACACTGGCCACCTTCGGCCGCCCGATCCTGTTCCGCAAGGACAGCGCCCGGGCCCGGCCCGACATCCGCGATCTCGCCACGCCGCGGCCGGTGCCCATCGTCATCGGTCTGTCCGGCGTGGCCACGCTGACGATGCAGACGGTGGGCCACGTGCGCACGGCCTGGCAGAACAACCCGCAGCGCTACGAAAGCATTTTCTCGCAGATCGACGAACTCGCCCTGGCCGGGGTCGAGGCGTTGCGCAAGGGCGATCTCGCCGAACTCGGCGAGCTCATGAACATCGACCAGGGCCTGCTCAACGCCCTCCAGGTCTCGTCGCGCGAGATCGAGGATCTGGTCCAGATCGCGCGTCGTAACGGCGCGCTGGGCGCCAAGCTCACCGGCGGCGGCGGTGGCGGCGCCATGATCGCGGTCGCCGAGGCCGACCGCACCGAGTCCATCGCCTCGGCCATGCGCGCGGCCGGCTACAATACCTTCATCACCGAGATTCGCTAGGCTGCCGCCATGAGACCGGAAATCGACGCCAGCGCCGCGGCCCCGGTCGTCTCCTTCGACGACGAGCCGCTCATCGTGGTCGACTCCGACGACAATGTCCTCGGCCACATGCCCAAGGCCGAGGCCCACATCGGCGAAGGCGTGCTGCACCGCGCGTTCTCGATCTTCCTGTTCGACGGTAACGGCAACACGCTGCTGCAGCGGCGCGCGGACGGCAAGCAACTCTGGGGCGGCTACTGGTCCAACAGCTGCTGCAGCCATCCGCGCCGCGGCGAGAGCGTGGACATGGCGGCCGTGCGCCGCCTGCGCGAGGAGCTGGGCGTGGACGCCCGGCTGAGCTTTCTCTATCGCTTCGAGTATCACGCCCGCTTCGGCGAGGCCGGCTCCGAGCACGAGATGTGTTCGGTCTACGCCGCGCGCTCGGACGCGCCGGTCTCGGTCAATCCCAACGAGATCTCGGCCTGCCGTCCGGTCGCACCCGACACGCTCGACGCCGAACTGGCCGCGCACCCGGAACGCTACACCCCCTGGCTCAAGATGGAATGGCCGCGCATCCGGGCCGCGCACTGGGACACCGTCGAGGCGCTCGCCGCGCGCTGATCGCGGCTGCCACGCCCCGTTCACCGAGCGGGCGTCACCCGCGGCGAGCGACATGTCCGGCCCTGGGCCGGCCACGATGCACCGCATCGCCGGTCGATGCACCCGCGGCACGATCGCGCGACGCCCATTCCCGACCTGCGGCGGATGCCCGCTCCGCCGATGGTCTTTCAGCACGCTTCGACGTCGTCGCCGGGCCCGGGCGATCAATCCTCCGACCCGGCACACGCCGCGACACGCCCTCACGGCGTCGCCAGCACTGAATGGCGCCTCGCTATTGAACACAATCATCCGACGAGAGGGTGCTCCACCCCGTGCGGACGCTCACGGCCGCGCAGCCGTGATCTGTCGGCAGCCGGTCTCACATCGCCTTGCGACGCGCCGGGCGCCAGGCCAGCCGCACGATTCCCGCAGGCCCAGCGGCCCGCCTAGGCCTGCGGCAGTTCCGGGCCGGCCTCGAGGCGTCGCTCGAAACGATCGAGAAACGCCGCGGCGCCGTGTTCGCGCACGGCGGCGGCCCGGCGATCCGAATCGAGACCCAGCGTCTCGGCGAAGCGGCCGGTGATATCGACGATCCGCCAGTCCCCGCCCCGGTTGGCCAGCACATAGCGGATGGGCGTGCGTTCGCCGTCATCGCCGACGAGTGCGACCTCGACCTGGCGACGGCCGCGATCGACGTCGCGTGCGCCAGTGATCTCGAAGTGCCGGCCGCCGTCGCGGTCGAAACGCTGGGCGTAGGCGCGGATGAGATACCTGCCGAACTGGTCCACCCAGGTGGCCTGCTGCGCGGCATCGAGGGCAGGCCACTGCTTGCCCAGCGTGCGGCGGGCGAGGCGCTCGATATCGAAGTGGTCCTCGATGGTCGAGGCCAGCTCGCGGTAGCGGCCGGCAAAACCCAGTTCCTCGGCCTGCTTCATCACGATCAGGACACGACTGTTGACGCGCTCGACCGTCGCCCGCGCGGGTTCGGCCGCGGCCACCGTCCAGACGCCGATGCAGGCGCAGATCACCAGGGTCGCCACCACACAGATCACGGTCTGCTTGAGTCCTTGCATCGTTTCGCTCTCCGCCAGGAATGCCAGCTCGCTGAAGTCGGACCACGGCGGCGGCCCGACAGTTCGGCGGCCGCGCGATCGTTCATCGAATCGTCATCGGCCGCCGCGCTCGCCGGACCTCGCAAAACCGGATCGGCATCCGTCGAGGCGGGTCACGACACGAACGATCATCGCGTCCGGGCGGCGGCGCGTCGGATCAGCGCCGGGCAACGTCGCTAGAAGACCGGTTCGCGGCATCCGGAGGCCGGACAACCAACACGATCAGCGGCCTGAACAGCGCCGCCAATGGGCGAAGCACCGGCGTGGCCATCCGGGCCGATGCCCGCTACCCGCAGGCTGTCGCGACCGAGCTGACGGTCATACCCAGGACGCCCCGGATACGCGGTTCGCGCCCAGCCGGCCACCGACAGCCACGGCCGCGCGGGCCCGAGGGGGACCATCGCCGGATAGGGACTGTGCGACCCGACCGGTCGCACGGCTCACCCGGACCAGGGCGCGATCGCCGGCCCGGGCCGGGTTGTAAAACCGGCTCAGCCGAGCGCGCCGATATGACGCATGAAACGGGCGCGCAGGTCGCTCGGTGCCAGCGGCGGTCGCGGGAGCGCGCCGGTCTCGCCGTCGGCCACGATATGCAGGTGGGAGAACGCCGGCCCGCGCGAACTGCCCTCGAGCACGCGGTCGACGAGATTGATGTCGTGGCCCTCGTAGGTCGTGCGATAACCGGTGGCCGCGGCGATCGCGGCGAACGACAGACCGGCGGAGACCGTGGCCTGACCGCCGGCGGATTCGTAGCAACCGTTGTCCAGCAGCAGCTGGCAGAGATTGCTCGGTCCGTAGGCACCCAGCGTCGCCATCGCACCCATGTAGGTGAGCGCGCCGCCGTCCCCCTCGATCACGATCACGGTCAGATCGGGCCGCGCCAGCGCCAGCCCGAGACCCAGCATGGACGGCCGGGCCGCGGCATCGGGCAGATAGAAATGGTTGGGCCGATCCGCCAGGGCGTGCAGATCGCGGCCCGCATGATCGCTGCCGGTGATGATCACGTCGGTCGTCTCGTCGGTGCGCCCGACCAGCCGCCGCAGCGCGTCGCGCCGGGTCACCCGCGGCGTGCGCCGGGGCGCGGGCCGGAACGTGATGGCGCCGCGGCTCTGACTCGGCGCCTGCGCCTGGCCGGCCTCGGCCGGCGTGAAGGTTCGCCCGCCCGCGATCAGCGCGTAGGGCCGCCCGGTCTCGGCCATATGCGCCTCGGCGCGCGTGAGCACGGCTTCCAGATCCCCGGCGTCCTCCGGCAGACGCTCCCAGGCGATCTCCAGCCTGTCGAGCAGATCGGGCGTGATACGGCCCAGCAACGCCGGCTGCGGCTCGTCGCCGTCGGCGCCCTGCCACGACACCACCAGCAGCATCGGCAGGCCGAACGCCCAGGTCAGCGCGGCAAGCGGTGACACCGCATTGCCCAGGCCCGCATCCGACATCAGCGCCACGGCGCGGCGGCCGGCCAGCGCGTGGCCGGCCGCCGCCGCGACCGCGTCGCCCTCGTTGGCGACCGCGAGGTAATCGAGCCCCGGAGCGTCGATCACGGTATCGACCAACGGCGTGAAGGACGCGCACGGGCCGGCGGCGAAAAAGTCATAGCCGTGGGCGCCGATACGGTCGATGAAGTCGCTTGCCTGGATCATGTGACACCTGCTTTCTGGACAATCGGAAGGCGTATCGCAGCACTCGTGGGCGGCGTCCGCCCGCGCTCGACGGGCGATGCGTGCCGTGCCGGCCCCACCGGCGAGCTCAGGCCGGCGCCGGGCGGGCACGGCGCTCGCCCGGTCCTTTGGGAAGGTGCCGCGCCGGCCGCCGCTTTCGTTGCTGCTGCATCCTGCATGACGCGCCAACGATACCCGCGGCGAACGACAGCGCAAGCCGGGGCGGCTCCGTCACGGCGCCATTCCTGAGACGCGGCCTCACGTATCGCCGTCTGGTTCCGTGTCGAGCAGCAGGGGAGCGACCGCATCGAGCGTGCGCTGGGCGGTGCGAAAGGCCACGGCCAGCTGCTTGATCGCGCGCAGCTCGGCATGACGCCCCGCCGGCGGGCGGACCAGCCGCCGCAGCACCCGCAGCGGGCGCAGTGCGCCGTCGTCGTCGAGCGCCGCCCGCGCGACCGGCGGCACCGTCATCACGGCATCGTCGGCGACCGCACGCACGACGATGAACGGCAGCCCGAATTCGACGGCCACCGCCGCGATCGCCGCGCTTTCCCGGTCGGCCGCGATCGCCGTGGACAGCGCGTGCAGTGCCTGCTTGTTCGCCGCGTTGCCGAGCACGCCGCGGGTCTCGGCGAGCGCGCCGTGACGCAGCCGGGCGCCACCGCCGATCCGGTCGGTCAGGCGCGCATGCCATTCGGCATCGACGGCCAGCCGCGGGCCGGCCGCGGTCACGATCTCGCGCGGCAGCAGCAGGTCGCCGACGGCGAGGGCCGGCACGAGCGCGCTGGCACAGCCCCAGCTGACCAGCCCGTCCACCCCGTCGGCGACCAGCGCGCGCGCCGCGGTCTCGGCGCGCGCCGCCCCCAGCCCCGACAGCGCGAGCCGCGCGCCGCCGGTCAGGCTCGCCCGGCCCTGCGCCCGCAGCCGCGCCATCGCCCGGACCTCGCCCGGCAGCGCCGCGACGATGCCGGGCCGGCTCACCTGCGCGCGCGCCGGTACGCACAGACTGCCGGCGCTCATGGAAGGGATCCTCGGCCGCGAGCGCCACGCCCGAAACGCGCCCCACGGCGGCCGCAACAGGCCACCCCGGCGTCGAGCCCTGGGCGGCCGCTGCAGCGGCGGGCTCGCGGGCGCCGATCGGCTCGCCTGGACCGCGCACCCTCACATCGCCTTGCGCCGGCTCGCGCTGGCACGCCGCGCCCGAGCACCCGCCGGCACGGCCGCCCGTCAGCGCGCCAAAGGGCGGGCAACGATGACGGCCGTCGGATCGACACGGGCGTCCGGCTGTCGGTCGGCACGGCGATGCGGGGCATGGCGAACGCGGATCCTCTCTGACGGCTGAACGGTGCACCGGCGTCGCGGCGGGCCGAAACTACACCATCGCACCGGGCCGAGGTAAAGCCGGTTGACGCCACCGGACCATCGGTGGCTTGCTTACGCCGCCGCGCCGCATCTGCCGGCCTCCGCCACCGACACCGCCCGCCATGACCCGCAGTGCCCCATCCGATCAGACCGCGCGTATCGACGACGCGCTCGAGCGTCTTCTGCCGTCCTCCGACACCGCGCCGGAACGCCTGCACGCGGCGATGCGCTACAGCGTGCTCAGCGGCGGCAAACGCATCCGGCCGCGGCTGGTCTACGCGACGGGCGCGGTCCTGGGTCTCGATCCGGCCGCCCTGGACGCCCCCGCGGTCGCCGTCGAGTGCATCCATGCCTATTCCCTGATCCACGACGACCTGCCCGCGATGGATGACGACGCGCTGCGGCGCGGGCGCGCGACCACCCACATCGCCTACGACGAGGCGACCGCGATCCTCGCCGGCGACGCGCTGCAGGCGCTGGCCTTCGAAGTGCTGGCCACCGACCCGGGGCTCGACGCGCGGCCGGCTGTCCGTGCCGCCCTGCTGGCCACGCTCGCCCGGGCGGTCGGTTCGCGCGGCATGGTGGGCGGCCAGGTCCTGGACATGCTCAGCGAGGGCCGGGCCATCGACCGCGACGCGCTGGAACACGTGCATGCGCTCAAGACCGGGGCCCTGCTGCGCGCCTGCGTGCTGATGGCGGCCGACAGCCACCCCGATCTCGACCCCGCGCAACGGGCGGCGCTGGATCGCTTCGCCACTCGCATCGGGCTGGCCTTCCAGGTTCGCGACGACGTGCTCGACATCGACTCCAGCACGGCCGTGCTCGGCAAGACCCAGGGTGCGGACGCGGCCCACGACAAGGCGACCTACCCCGCCCTGCTCGGCCTGGAGGCCGCACGCGCCTACGCCGACCGACTGCACGCCGAGGCGATCGAAGCGCTCGCCGTATTCGGCGCGGCCGGCGCCCCCCTGCTTACGATCGCCGACGAGATCGTCAGGCGCGACCACTGAGCGCCGTCGAAACCTGCCGCACCGGAGTTAGCGACCTCGAAACGTCGCCCGGGCAAGCCCGTACGGCGCCCGCAATGCCGGCATCGGGCGGCTCCAGGCCACGGACGTTTCGACCCGCGACTCTGGAACAAGCGACCGCGCGGCGGTCCATAGTTCGCCTCCACGACGTCCGCAAGCTCTGAACGGGCCGCCCGCGCGCCGGGCGCCGTCATGCCGGTTCACGGCCCCGGCCCGCAGGAGTGCCAACCGTTGCGGCCAGCCGTCGCCCCGAGTGGAAGATGTCGACATTGCGGGCCCGTCGACCCCGGCCACGCCGGACGACGACCGACTGTCGTGAAGCCGCAGGCGTTATAGCGGCCCCCGCGAGCTGGCGCGTCCTCGTGCCCGACGCATCGCCGGCTGAGCGGTTCAGCCGGCGCGCGGCGATGGCGGCGCAGCGCCGTACACGGTCGTCGCGCCGGCTCTGTCCGGCCGCGTCGTGCGTCTCGGCCGCGCCTCGCCCCGGCCGTGCCCCGGCCCCGGCTCGCGGGCGCTGGGCCTACTCCGTCCAGGTGGCGGTGTAACGCAGCCGCTTGTCACCGCCGGCCGGCACGTCGAGCGCCCACTGCGCGCTGTTGGCCGGGCCGTCGTCGACACGCGTTTCGGAGGCGGACTCGATCTCGGCGGTGTCCGGCAGGCGTTCGACGACATCGACCGTCGCCGCCGCGTCGCCGGCATTGTGCAGCGTGATTTCGACGGTCCGGCTGCGCTGGCCGCCTTCGGCGCGCGAATCGTCCACGAGACGGCGCTCGGCGGTGATATCGAAGGCGGCGCCCAGCGTGAGGTTCACCGGCGCGCCCGTCGGCGTGTCGCCGATGGTGGCCTCGCCCATCAGGCCCGCCGCATGCTGGCCGTCGTAGACGCGCAGCGGACCCGCGGGCAGCGGCACTTCGGCCGTATTGTCGAAGCGCAGCCGCACCGCGGCGTGACTGCGCTCGGTCTCGCGCGTGACCGAATACAGGCTGTTCTCGAGGTGGTAGCGGCGACTGGCCTCGAAGGTATGCGGCGCCATGATCGCCACCGCGCGCGTCGCCCCGGCGGGCACGTCGATGCCGCCGTCGAGCGCATAGCGATAGGTGTCGCCGGTCGACTGCGGCCCGGAGGCGGCGTCAGCCTTGGCTTCGCTGCGGGCCATCATCACCGGCTGCGGCCCGCCGTTGCCCGCGCGGCTGACCTCGCCGGCGACCAGCCATGCCCGGTCGGCGCTCAGGCGCGCGCCGCCGCCGTTGTCGATCACCGCCATCGTGGTCAGCGAGAGTTCGCCGGTCTCGGCGTCGAAACGGCCGGTGTGGCTGGCCTGCCAGCGCGGGCCGTCGATCTGGTAGGTGGCGGTCAGGGCCCGCGTGCCGGCGGCCTCGGCCTCGACGTCGAGCTGCACACCGCCGGGGTCGGAACCGGTATCCGCGGGCCAGGCGATACGCCAGGGCGAGCCGTCCGTCAGCCGCTCGATACGGCCGTCGACCTGCACGAGCACCGCCTCGCCCTGAACGCCGACCAGTCGGCCCTCGCGGCTGTCGCCGGCCGCGTCGCCGGCGCCCCGTAAAAGCGTGACCGAACGGCCGACACGGGCGGCCAGACGCCCGCTGCCCTCGTCGTCGGGCCGGGCCGCGCTCAATCCGGTCAGCGAGACGCCCGGCGCCGACAGCCAGAAGGTCTCCGGCCGCAGGCGCCCCGACAGCGGCCAGTCCAGCGTCTGGGCGCCGGCGGCGAGCTCGACCTCCCGGCTGTTCTCGATCACGGCCGCACCGGTGTTGTAGAGGGCGGCGGCATCGACTGTCGCCTCCGCGGGCGCGGGATCGCCGGTCTGCGCGCCGGCGCTCCAGGACAGTGCGAGACCGAGGGCCGCGGCAGCCGTCAGAGCGGGCCGAATGCTGAGATGTGTCATGAGGATGTCTCCATGGGGTCGGGATCGCGCCGCGCGCGGTCGTGGCGGATGAGCCAGATCAGCAGCAGCACCGCCGGCAGGCCGGCGATGGCGGTGTAGCTGAAGAACGGTCCGTAGCCGAACTGGTCCACGACCCACCCGGAAAAGCCGCCGATGAACTTGCCCGGCAGCGTCATGAGCGACGAGAACAGCGCGTACTGCGTCGCCGTGTAGGCCGTGTTGGTGAGGCTGGACAGATAGGCGATGAACGCCGAGCCGGCCATGCCGCCGGACAGGTTGTCCGCCGAGACGGTCACCGCAAGCGCGGCCATGCCCGGATCGTCGAGTGTGGCCAGCCAGGCGAACACCAGGTTGGTGACCGCGGTGAGCACGGCGCCGGCCAGCAGCGGCCGGAGGATGCCGTAGCGCACCACCAGCACGCCGCCCAGGCCGGCGCCGCCGAGCGTCATGATCAGGCCGAAGATCTTGGAGACGCTGGCGATCTCGGCCTCGCTATAGCCGGTATCGAGATAGAACGGATTCGCCATCACCCCGAGGGTGATGTCGGCCACGCGGAACAGGCTCACCAGCAGCAGAATGGTGATCGCGAGCCGGCCGTAGCGGGCGAAGAAATCCACGAAGGGACAGACCACCGCGCCGACGACCCAGGTCTGGATGGCGCGCAGCCAGCCGGGTCGGTGCGAACGCGCCGCGAGCCAGTCCAGGGCCCACTGCTCGCGCACCGACGTATCGCGGGAGACCGAGGCCTCCGGCTCGCCGAGCAGCAGCACGGTCACCATGCCCACACCCACCAGCGCGGCCATGACGGTGTAGGCCGTCGGCCACGAACTGACCGCGGCGATGTAGAACGAGCCCGCGCCGGCCGTGAGCATCGCGAGCCGGTAGCCGGCCTGGTACGTGGCCGCCATCGCGCCCTGCATCTCGTCGGCGACCGCCTCGATACGCCAGGCGTCGACGGTGACGTCCTGGGTGGCCGAGGCGAAGGCCACCAGTAGGCCGAACCAGGCCAGCTGCTCCAGATCCGCACTCGGATCCGTGCTCGCCATCCCGAACAGCCCGGCCATGAGCCCGCACTGGGCCAGCAGCATCCAGCCGCGCCGTCGGCCGAGCAGCCAGCCGAGCACCGGCAGCGGCAGGCGATCGATCACCGGCGCCCAGAAGAACTTGATCGAGTAGGTGATGCCGATCCACGAAAAGAAGCCGATGGTCGTGCGCGACACGTCGGCCGTGGTCAGCCACGCCGACAGCGTCGAAAAGACCAGCAGAAAGGGCAGCCCCGACGAGAAGCCGAGAAAACCCATGCCGATGACGCGCGGCTGCAGATAGATCGCGAGCGCATCGCGCCAGGACCGGCGCGCCGGCGCCGCGTCTTCAGAGGGTGCGGTCATAATCGATGGTCAGCGGCGCATGATCGGACAACCGTTCGGCCCGATAGACCGATTCGGCCGTGGCCGTCGCGGCGAGGCCCGGCGTGGCCACGTGGTAGTCGATACGCCATCCCACGTTGTTGTCCCAGGCCCGGCCGCGCTGCGACCACCAGGTGAACTGATCCTCGTGCGGGTTGATCTCGCGAAAGACATCGACCAGCCCGACCTCGCCGAACAGGCGGTCCATCCACTCGCGCTCGTGCGGAAGGAAACCGGAGTTCTTCTTGTTGTTCTTCCAGTTCTTCAGGTCGATCTCCTTGTGCGCGATGTTCCAGTCGCCGCAGATCAGATACTCGCCGGGGGCGGCGGCCTGGGCGCGCAGGAAATCCAGGAAATAGACCAGATACCGCTCCTTCGAATCCTGACGGTGATCGCCCGAGGAGCCGGACGGCGCGTACAGGCTCGCGATGCGCAGGGCGCCGAAGCGGGCCTCGATGTAACGCCCCTCGGCGTCGAACTCGTCGTGGCCCATGCCGCGCACGATCTCGTCCGGCTCGCGCCGGGCGTAGATCGCCACCCCCGAATAGCCCTTGCGGTTGGTCGCCTCTTCGTAGAAGCAGTGATAGCCCTCCGGCCAGAACGCCGCCACGCCCTCGAGCTGCTGCTGCTGGGCCTTGAGCTCCTGGATGCAGACCACATCCGGAGCCTGCGCGGCCATCCACTCGAAAAACCCCTTGCGCTGGGCCGCGCGGATACCGTTGGCGTTGAAGGACATGACCCGCATGCACGCGCTTCCTGTCGTCGATGAACCCCAGGCGGCGCAATTCGCCGCCCGCCCGATCAGCGCTTATCATACGGAACCAGCGACGATTTTCGACAACGCCGGAGGACCGCGCCCCGATGCCCGCCGCCACCGACACGAGCCAGGACTTCCTGGCCCTGGCCGACGAATACAGCGCGCTGAAATTCGGCGAATTCACGCTCAAATCCGGCCGGGTCTCGCCGTATTTCTTCAACATGGGCGAGATCGCCTCGGGCGCCGGCATGAAGCGTCTGGCCGCCGGCTACGCCGCGGCACTCGCCGCCTCCGGCATCGCATACGACAGCCTGTTCGGTCCGGCCTACAAGGGCATCCCGCTGGTGGCCACGGTGGCCTGCGCCCTGGCCGATCATGGCCGCGACGTGCCCTTCACCTACAACCGCAAGGAAGCCAAGGACCACGGCGAAGGCGGTACGCTCGTCGGCGCGCCGCTGGGCAGACGCGTGGTGATCGTGGACGACGTGATCACCGCCGGCACGGCCGTGCGCGAGGCAATCGATCTGATCCGCGCCGCGGGTTCCGAGGTCGCCGGTGTGCTGATCGCCCTCGATCGCCGGGAGCGCGGCAGCGATGATCGCTCGCCGCTGGCCGCACTGGCCGAGGACGAAGGCATCCCCACCACGGCCGTCGCCACGCTGGATGACGTGATCATCTACGCCGAGCGGGCCGGGCTCGATATCGACACACGTCTCGCCGTCCAGGCCTATCGGGACGCCTACGGCGTACGCTGAGCCATGCCGCGGGCGGGCGCCGTCGGCGCCCGCCGCGACGCCACCTCGCCCGGTCCCGGCCTAGGCCGATGCGGGCGGCGGGGCCGCGGACGGCGCGCCCGAGTCGCCGATCAGCGTGCCCACGCCGGCATCGGTGAACAGCTCCAGCAGCACGGTCGTGAGCACAGTAGACCGCAAACAACTTATTTCATTAACAGCTGCAGTGCAGCTTTTGGACACACCGTCAGCAATTCCGCTCAATAGCCCCAATTCTCACGCGCCAATGGCGCCTTATTCAACTCATCCCGGCGCAGCCGCCAGTCCGGCATGAACTCATCCATCAGCCGGCGAAAGCGTTCGGTGTGGCGGCGTTCGAGCAAGTGCACCATCTCGTGTACGACGATGTATTCGAGACAAGGCGCGGGCTTACGGATCAATTCCAGATTCAGCCAGATTCGCCGTGCGGCGATATTGCAGGAACCCCAAAGGGTCTTCATGCGCTTGATGCGCCATTGCGCAACCGTGACGCCTACCACCGGCGCCCAGGACTCGATCAACGCCGGAACCTCTTCGCGTAATTTCCGCCGATACCAGCGATCCAGAATCCCGCGGCGGACCTCGGTATTCGTGCCGGGCGATACCCGCAGCTCGAGAATACGGTTTCCGACCAAACGAACCCGGGGCTGACCCACTCGCTCGATCACGTCGAGGAGATAGCGCCGACCGCGAAAATAGTGGCTTTCACCGGTCACCATCTCGCGCGCCGACTCACGTTCCTGTTCGGCAAACACGCGCTGCTGTCGGCGTATCCAGCTCAACCTGGACACAATGGCCAGTCGGACTGCCTCATCATCCAACCGTGTGGGGACCGCCACCCGCACACGACCATCCGGCGGATAGACCCCGACATGCAGATTCTTGATGGGCTTGCGGTCGATAGCCACCGCGATTCCGCTCACCTCGATGCAGCGATGCTCAGTACGCATGCTGTGCCTTCACCAGCTCCAGAACGGCATCCGCGTCATATCCGCCTTGTTCTCGAACCTGGCTCTGCAATATTGAACGGATGGCATTGCGTACTTCGCGCTCCTTGAACGGATTGCCGCGCCAGTCGGCTTTCTTCACCGAACGAATCTTCTCGTCGAGCCGCAAAGCCAGCGTACTGTCCTGCCCCAGATTGTCGTAAAGAGCCTGGCGCGCCGGGGTATCGATACCGGTGGGATAGGCACTCCGCTCCTCCGGCCTGGCTGCGCGGCGGGTTAACTCGACGATGCGGCGCAAGTATTCCTTATACTCCATTGCCTGTTTGCGGCGCTCTTCGATCAGAGCGTCCAGCAGATCGGACATCTTCTCGTAATACTTCGGGTTGACCGCCATTTCGTCGATGATCAGCCGTCGCACGTTATTTTCGATCGTCTCGGCCATCGCGTCCTGATCGCCCGCCATGGAGGACGGCAGGCTCTCCACCGCGTCCTCACCTCGCTCGAGCACCAGTTCCACCAGCGTCATGTCGTCGAACGCGGACAGCTTCTCTGTCTCGTCGGCACGTATATAAGAATCCAGCAGATGTCGCATGGCCGGCTCGTAGAGCTTCATGTCGACGTAATCGCCGCTGGCCAGCTTCACCTCTTCGCGTACGCGCTCGTAATGTTCGACTTCGCCCTTGATCCGGGCCGCCTCTTCGACGGTGTAACCGGCCTGCTGCATTTCGTTGGCCAGGTCGGCATAGGCGCGCAGAAAGGCGCCGACGTGTTTATACAGCGCCACACGCTTGGGTTCGTTGTCTTGCTGCAATTGGGGCGCGTCGCTCGGCCCCACGAAATAGCGACGATAGGCGGGGCTATCCCGGGGCGGCTCGACCGGCTCGCAGAGCGCCTTGACCGCCTCGCGAGTCTCCTCGAGGCGCTCCCGCGCCTTGGTCAGACGATTTTCCAGCAGCCCTTCTACATCTTCGGCATCGAAGGCATCAAAAGCGCCGCCCGTATAGTCCTGGATGGACTGCTCCAGCGATTTGAACAGGTCCTTGTAGTCGACGATGTAACCGACTTCCTTATCCTCGGTATGCAGACGATTGACGCGACAAATGGCTTGGAACAGCCCGTGATCGCGCATCTGTTTGTCGATATAGAGATAAGTCGCCGGCGGCGCATCGAAGCCGGTCAAGAGCTTGTCCACCACGATCAGCAGCTTCATCTGGCCCGGCTCGTCGATGAAGCGCTTCTTCACTTCCTTTTCGAAGGTTTCCACCTTATGCACGGCCGTGTCTTCCGGCTCGTCGAAGTGCTCGGCCAGCATGCGACGATAGATTTCATACTGGTGCAGTTTTTCCGTTTCGCTCTCGCCCGTGGCTTCGCCCTTGATATCCGCGGTGGACGGCACGTAAGAGGTCACGATGGCGCACTTGCCCTTCAGCTCGGTGGCCTGAAACATCTCGAACAGCCGGCAGGCCGAATAGATGCTGCCGGCGACCAACATGGCGTTGCCGTGGCCGCTCATCAGCCGATCGCGGGTGGCCATGTCCCAGAGGATGTCGGAGACGATCTTTTCCAACCGGTCCCGGGAGCTCAGTACTTTCTGCAACGTGCCCCAGCGCTTTTTGAGCTGGGCGCGGGCATAGTCGTTCAAGCCCCGGGTCTTCAGTTCGAACCACTGATCGATCTTCTCTTGCGAGATGATGTGCTGGTCGATATCCCGCGCTTCGTAGCGTAGATCCAGTACCACGCCGTCGTGCACCGCTTCGTCGTACTTGTAGGTGTGAATATACGGACCGAAGATCTCGATGCTCTTGCGCTTGTCCTGCTTGAGCAGCGGCGTGCCCGTGAAGCCGATCAGCATGGCCTCTGGCAGCAGGGCTTTCATTGCCTCGTGCAGCTTGCCGGACTGGGTGCGATGGCATTCATCCACGAACACGAAGAGGTTGCCCTTGGCCCGAAAGCCTTTCGGCAGGTGGCTCTCCATATCCTGGATGAAGGCATCGACATCGCCTTCTTCAGAAGCCCCGAACTTGTGCATCAACGAAGCAATCAGCCACTCTTCGTTGGTGTTGAGCACCTGGATCAGGTCCGCGCCGCTTCGGGTGCGGTAAATCTGCTCATCCACGCCTTTGAAGACTTTCTCGATCTGCTCGTCCAACTCGGTGCGATCCGTGATGACCAGCACGCGTGCATCGGTCACGTGTTCGCGGATCCACTTGGCGAGCCACACCATGGTCAGCGATTTACCGCTGCCCTGGGTATGCCAGATGACGCCGCCCTGGCGCCGACGCACATGATCCTGAGCCGCGCGCACGCCAAAGTATTGATTGTGCCGACACGTCTTCTTGGTTCCGGCGTCGAAGACCATGAAGTCGTGGACGATTTCCAGCAGCCGCTCCTTGCGGCAAAGCTGGAACAACCCCCGCTCCAATGGGTTCTCGATCTCGGCGGGCTCCTTCCATTCCAGCCAATATTTTTCCGGCGTGTCGATCACGCCATAGCGCAGCCCCTCGGTGGAATTGCCGGCCATGAGTAGCTGCACCGTGGCGAAGAACGGCCGAATGAACTCGCGCTTCTGATTATCCAGGCTCTGGCGAATACCCTCGGCAAGCGCAACGGTGGAGCGCTTGAGCTCCAGCACGCCCAAAGCAATACCGTTCACGTAGAACACCACGTCCGGCCGTTTGGTATTCGCCCCCGCGACCGTAACCTCCTCGGCCACTGCGAAATTGTTGTTTTCCGGATTGTTCCAGTCGATCAGCCAGACGGTGATCGTCTGTTCCTCCACGGAGGGCCGCACATGCACCCCGTAACGCAGCTTCTCGTAGACGGCCCGGTTGGCATCGTAGAGCGTCTTGCTTCCGGAGATCGCCGCCGCCTGATCCAGCTCGCGCAACGCGCGGTTGATGACACGCTCCTCGTGGCCCTGGCGTCCGAGCCAATAGCGTAGCTGCGCCTCCTCGACATTGCGGTTGCCGTCACGAGCCTTCCAGTTGCCCAAATAGTCGTAACCCAGCTCCTCCTCACAGAACCGCAGCACCTGTTGCTGAGTGACCATCTCACGTTGGCCCACACGGGCCGCGTCCGGATTAGAAGTTGCTCCGGTCATTAATCCCCCTCAGCCATTACATGAGTCTATGGCCACTATCGCCGAGACTATTTATTACGAGTACAATCTATAGAAACAATTGCCGCAATGGTTATTCCATGGCTGTCAAAACAACCCCGCGAACCACGCTCCGCAAGTTGCCCAACAAGCAAGCCATCCGTCGTGCGGTAGCCAGCTCAACCGCTATTGAGACCGGAAAAAGCATTCAGGCCACCGAGCGCAAGCTCCGGGCCCGGTCTGGTAAACACCGCCGCGTCTCTCTCGCCGAATAAGGCTACGTTAACGGACTTGGGCCGATAGAGCCTGCCGCACGTACGAGCGCATCGGCTCATAATTGCAAAGTACACCTTGCTGAATTGCGGCGAAGTAACCCTCTCGATTGGCTTTCCAACCGCTGTAATCCATAGGATTTCGGCCCGCTTGCACCGCCATCACATCGGCCAATAGACGCGAAAGTCGCCCGTTGCCCTCGCGGAACGGGTGAACTAGGATGAACTCCACGTGGGTAACGGCGATTGCCTCAACCAGCTCTTTATCGTCCAGCTCATTACAAGGGGTGTATCGGCTTAGGCATTCCCCTTCGAATTCGTCGAGTAGACGACTGATCTGCGTAGCAACCGCAAAGTGAAAATCGCCTTTGCTGAGATTGACGCTGCGTTCCTGGCCCGCCCAATCATAGACATTACCCAGCCATCGGCGATGCCAAGTTTTCAGATCAATTACGCACAATTTCCGATCCGGAAATTCGCTGCCTAGAACAGACTCGTAAAGGTCTTCCAGCAACTGCGACTCAAGATCTTCCATGTCATCCGGATGGATGATTCCAAGCTTGTTGGCCAGTACCTTACTATCCGAGCCGGGCTGGAACTGGCCCTCGATACCACTTGCCTGATAGCGGTCTCCCATTAGGTTTTCAGCCGATATGATCTAATCGCCGTAGCGGAAGATGATCGAATTCATCGATCAGCCTCCCGCTTCGAGTTCGTTTCGTACAGTCTTTCCGTGATGGCGCCACGAAATATTTCCTCGTTCAGAAACTGGAGCAAGTGCTTCGCCTCACGTTTATCGGACGGAAAAACAATCTTCTCGTCTTCAACTACCACCTCGACTTCGAAGCTAACCGAATGATTGTAAATTTGCTCCGCTGTATAATTATCGAGAATCTCGGAATCTCTCAACATCGCAAATCGCTTTCGAAACCACTGGTTAGAGTTTTCGGCCAGCGCATCTGTATCTTCGACTACAAGTAGATCGTGATCAAGGATCTCCCGAATCTCTTGCTCAGATGCCTCCTGATAAAATTCCGCAAGCGGAAGAAATGTATTGGTAACGCGAAAATTTTGGAAAACAAGAGCTTGATCTGCCTGCCTATAGATGCAGGCCAACTTCTTGTCCAATGTCAAACCGGGCGACTCGGCAGTGACATATGTATTGTTCTGAGAAAACAGAAAGCACCCGGGATGGATCACATGCGAGCGATTGAAGTTCTGGAACAGCAGTAACTCCTCGCCCTCATTGGTGCAGACGAAAGCCACGACGCCCTTGATTAAATCTAGCCGATCATCATTCCGCGTTAGAGAGTCTAGGCTATCCAAGGCCAGTCTGTTTTCGTTGGCAATACAATCCGGCAACTCGTAGTTGTCGATACAAAAACGCTCATGAGCCTCGGGCTGATAACCGGGGTTGAACTCAATCTCTTCTGCGTCCGCTATGAACGCGCGGTACTGTTCTGTCCACTGCTCGGCCAAGCGGTTTTGTAGATCTTGGTGCAGTGGAATACGCAGGAGTCGCGTCTGTTGCCGCTCAACAGCGATGGCCGCGAGCTGAAAGTCGTGGAGCATCCTAATCCCCCGTATGAAAATAGATATTGTGCGCCAACCTGACTGTCTCGATCTCGGTATTGGGTCGACGCAACTCGGCCCTACTTATCAACAGATGGGTTACACCGTCCTGATTTCGGACCGCATAGAAGTGATAACGCAACAGACCCATAACCGGGTTGAAATGGAACGCGCCCGCATGAGAAACGACTAGAAAAATAACGCCTAGTACATAGGCGCCCGTCAGCCATTGCCCGTTAAAGGTCATATTGTCGGCGGAAACAAATGGCAGCAGATAGGCTAGTAGGAACGCCAGCATTTCCCGGTCATTGCGCTCAAAAGCCTGAATACAGTAGCGCTGCTTCTGGATGTTCTCAGCCGCATAGCGGAGCATCGCCCAGCATAGAAATATCAACAGCAGGGCAACGACAAGCCATGCACCCCAATTTGTCCACGCCACACCCCTTGACCATTGGTTTACGGCTACCGCGCCCAGGACTGGCGACAAAGACGTGGATACCAGAAGGAACCTTGCGAGGGTGTTCAGCATGCTGGAGCGTCGCACTTATCCGCCAAGAAATGGAAGCGATGCGGCTTTACAATAAATTGGACCCTGGCGTCGATATCTATTCCCCCTTTTCCCACGCTAATAACGACGGCTTAATTTAAGCCGTTTCAGGCGCCACCAATCGTACCCGCCCGGTCAGCAACTGCTGCATCATGCCTTGCTTTACGCGGTGAGCTTTGTCGCGACGATTCTTTAGCGCCTCGATGTTGTCGTCCATATTAGATAAGACATTAGCAATAGCGGCTTGCTCTTCTCCACTTGGCAGCGAAACCTCAACTAGCTTCAGTGATTCGCTATTGAGCGTATAGCCTTTGACCGCTTGCTTGCCGTAAAGAGAAAAATCAGTTCTGTTCAATGCGTAATAGAGAAATTGCGCATCAACTCGCAGATTGGTAAAGCTGCATATTGCTTCGTTAGTGAACAAGTTGCAGCCAGAAAAACACAATCGTCCGATAGAAAGCTTAAAGCTCATCAGCAAGGTTCCCTTTGGGATCGGCGTCATACCTACGGCTGCGAGATCCGTGATCTTTTCTTTCGAATCACTTACGACCTTGCCTTGGAGGTCAGCAATGGATAGCCAAACATGACCACGCCCCCAAAATGCGCGGTTATTTCGACGTGGCGTTCTCCCCATCGCGATAGTTGAAATTTCACCCAACCGCTTCGTCTCCCAATTACCAGAAAACCCTGGCAGGCGGGTCTGGCCGGTGAGGAGTTGTTGCATGGCGGCCTGTTTGATGGCGCGCTTTTTGGCGATCAGGCGGTCAAGGGATTCGATTAGCGCGTCGGCATCCGACAGAGCGGTGGCGATGGCGCGTTGTTCGGCGATACGAGGGACAGGGACCAGCGTTCGATTGGCCCCCGAGATCGTATAGGTATCTACCGTGGTGCCTGTAGATGAATCGGCAACCTGATTGCGTATAAACTGCGTTTCGAATAACTGCTTTAGGTAGTCGGAGTCGAAGGATTGACGAGATTTTAGCCATATGATGCTCGCGTCCTTAAAATAAAATTTGCGATCATCTGGGACAACGTAAATCTTTCCTATAGTTCCAATGCCAGTAATCAGCGCATCACCGGGCTTAGGAACTCCGTACTTTTTTGCATAAGTGTAGTAAAGCTCCTCACTGATATAGAGCTCGTTGTCTACGCTTCCTTTACCTGCAAGCACTGCCACTTCACGGGTTCTATAGAACGGCACCCCATAGCGACGCCAGTCGCTTCGAAATACTCGCTTGCTAGACCCAATCTCATAAAATTCGCCCAAATGGCCGATTCCCCAATCCTCTGGAATCAGCCCCACTTCAGTCCGCTTATACCCCGGCGGTACTCCATCGAGCGTCAACTCCAAAGGCGCGACCCGGTAGGCCGACGCCACATCGCGCACAGCGTGCTGTTCAAGTGCCGCGTTGCGTTCAGACATCGGCGCGTATCCCCATCTTCTCCAGATGCCCTGCTACACGAGCGGTCAATTCTTCGACCTCCCGCTCGATGGCTGGCAACGGTTCGGCGTAGCGTTCTTCCAGCTCGCGCACACGACCCGCGAGCTGGTTGGTGATGCGTTCGACTTCCGATTCGACGGCGGCGCGGATATCGGCCAGCCATTTATCGTCCACTGCGAGCTTCTTGATCTCGTCTTCAGTTAATTCGCCGTAGCGGGCCAGCACGGCCTGGTCGAGTTCGGTCTGGGCGTCCTTGACGGTCTTCTTGGCGCTGGCTTCGGCGTCCATCAACTTCTTGCACCGCTTGAGCGCGGCGATTTCGTCGTCGGCTTCCGGTTCGCTCTTGAGGATCCTGAGGCGCTTGGGGATTTCGCTCTTGGTGACGTTGCCTTTGTCGTTCTTGACCTCGCTGAGCAGGTCTTCTTCGCCGTCCTGTGCCTCGATGAACTCTTCCAGCTCGCGGGTGGCCGTCTCGTGCTCGGCCTGTAGCGTTTCGAGCCGAGCCTGCTCGTCGGCGAAGTAGCGGGCGATGACCAGCTCGGGCGGGATCAGATCCAGCTTGTACTTCTTCGCCTTCTTGCCGCTGCCAATGGTCAGGTCCGGCTCCTCATTGATCTTGCGTTCCTTGTTTTCGATCACGCCGCGGGGCCGAGCTGCTTGCTGCCAGCCTTCGGCGGCAATGAGATAGACGTCGTCGGCCATGACCTCGGCCCAGTAATCCATCAATCGCTGGTAGATGGTATAGCGGTCCAGCAAAGGCACGTCGGCGAAACGCTGGAGCAGGTCTTCGGACAAAGCCTGGATTACGTCTCTCGGCTTGTTGCCCTGTTCCAGTGCGACCAAGGACGGACGATGGGCCGTCTGCCATGCCTCGATGACCCGGCTTACGGTGTCCGCAAAGGCTACGAACGCAGGATGTTCCAGCACGGTCGGTTTAACCTGCGCGGTTTCGACTCTGGCCTCCAGATAATCGGGCCGGCCGTTACCCCGGAACAGCGCATCGCGCAGGCCGGGCAATACCAACCAGTAAGCATCGAGCGCGTCCACGTCGCGCTTTGGGATGCCGCCGTTCAGATGGGCGTACAGATCATGCTGATCTTCCGGCTCGCTGGCGTCGATATAGCGCGGAATATTGAGATTGAACGCGTTGGCCTCGCTGGCGATCTCGGCCAATGGCACCCGGCGGGAGTAGCCAGGTATCTCACGTTGGTTGTTGAACACGTCCACGATCTTGTGGATATCGCGCGATCGCAGGCGATTCTTGTTGCCGTCCTTCATGTATCCGCGGCTGGCGTCGCACATGAAGATGCCGTCGCGAGAGCCGGCCTGTGCCTTGTCGATGACCAGAATACAGGCCGGGATACCAGTACCGTAGAACAGGTTCGGTGGCAGACCGATAACGCCCTTGATGAGCCCGCGCTGGACGAGATTGCGGCGGATATCGGCTTCCTTGTGGCCGCGAAACAGTACGCCGTGCGGGAGGATGATCGCACCCTTGCCGGTCGATTTGAGCGACTTGATCAGGTGCAGCAGGAAAGCATAGTCGCCATTCTTGGCCGGCGGGATGCCGTATTCGAAACGGTCGAACTCGTCGTTGGCCGCGTCCAGACCGTTGGTCCAGGATTTCGCGGAGAACGGCGGATTGGCGACGGCGAAGTCGAAGCTCTTGAGGCTGCCGTCCCGGTTCTTGAAATATGGCCGGGAGAGCGTGTTATCCCGCCAGAGCTCGGCCGTCGGATAGTCGTGCAGGATCATGTTCATCTTGGCCAGTGACCAGGTGGCGTTGTCGTTTTCTTGGCCGTAAATGCTGACGCCTTGCGGCGCCTCGTAGGCGGCGCGCAGAAGCAGGGATCCGGAGCCACAGGTCAGGTCATACAGGGTCTGATCCTGGCGTGTTTCCGGGCCGATCCCCACCACTTGGGCCATGATGCGCGAGACCTCGGCCGGGGTATAGAACTGCCCCTTGCTCTTGCCGGATTCGGTGGCGAAGTGGCGCATCAGGTATTCGTAGGCATCGCCCAGCAAGTCATCGCCATCGGCGCGATTGGCGCCCAGATCGAGCTGGTCGAAAATGCCGACCAGCTTGGATAGGCGGTCCTGCATGTCCTTGCCGGAGCCGAGCTTGGTCTCGTCGTTGAAATCGGCCTGGTCGATGACACCCTTTAGCTGGTTCGCTTCAGCGAGCCGGCCGATGATCTTGTTGATCTTGTCGCCGATCTCCTTGTCGCCTTTCAGCGCGACCATGTCGGCGAAGCTGCCGCCCTCCGGCACCTCGATCAACGAATCCTTCTTGTCGCTGACGTACTTCATGAACAGCAGCGTCAGCACATAGTCCTTGTACTGCGAGGCGTCCATGCCGCCGCGCAGCTCGTCGCAGGACTGCCAGAGCGAGCTGTAGAGCTGGGATTTCTTCAGTGCCATTGATTACCGTGCGTTCAGTTCTGATTTTGGTCTGTCGTCAACCGACAGGATTCCGTTTTGTGCATGCTTTTTCCGAGCACTACGACCGTGCGCGCAGACATCGACACGAACGATAGACGGGCACGTCATGGCACAAACCGAGTTGATGAGGCTAATAGGCGATCTCGGTTTCAACGGCCAGAGCCCCGTGACATGGTTTATCGAACAAGTCCTTCGAACGAGCACGTCTGCTTAAGTCGTAGTCCGCGTTTCAGGGGCCTCGCGCTCCTTTACGGCCAATCGCAGGCCCAGGGCATCGAATATCTTGATCAGCGTCGCCAGGTTCGGGTTGCCCTGGTCCGATAGGGCGCGATAGAGCGACTCACGCGACAAACCGGTCTCGCGCGCCAGATCGCTCATACCTCGCGACCGCGCGATATCGCCCAACGCCTGAGAAAGCAGGCGGCCGTCGTTGTATTCGAGGACCATGTCGAGATACATCGCCATGTCGGCTGACGTGTCGAGATGCCGGGACGGGTCGAATGGAACGGTCTCAGTAATCATCGGTTTCACCCAGATTTGCAGCGAACCGCCGCGCTTTCGCGATATCGGCCTGCTGTTTCGCTTTGCTGGCCTTGTCACCACCGCATAGCAGGATCACCAGTTCGCCATGGCGCTTGGTGTAGTACACCCGGTAAGCCTGACCTTCGCGAATCTTCAATTCGCTGATGCCGCCTTTGAGATCGCGGTGTTCACCCGGATTGCCATTGGCCAACCGGAGGATACGGATATCAATGCGCAGTTGGGCTCGTTTGTCTTTCAGGCCATCAAGCCAGTCGGCAAACTCGGCTGTCTGCTTGATATCCACCAATCAACTGTAGCTTTAAAGCTACGATATCACAACCAATCGGAACAGCGCGCTCAACAGGCACTATCCTGACCTAAATGATGTATACATCTCATCTGGAGGCGACATGCAATATTGCCCGGTGCGTTGTCGCTTCTGGAAGCAACCAGTCGGGCCAGGGTTTCGCGCTGATGCGCGAGTCACATTTCTTGCTTGCCCAAGGTAACCGAAAGAAAGGCACCCGACACAGCGCCGGTTACGCCGGTTCACTCCGACGCGCAGTGCCGACGGGATGCGGCCAGAACTCGGGCCGCTTTGGCGGCCCTCAAACAGGCTGGCCGCACCGGCGCAATGCGCCGGACACCCGTCGTCACTACGCATCTCCGTCACCGCGTAAACGGGACTTGAATACAAACGCAATGCACAACCCGCCCGGCTAGTCCGGCTAAGTGTCGTGCATAATCGGGCGCCTGAACACCCAAACATCTCATCATTAAGATTAAGCGTGATAAACCGGCAAAATCGCCCATTGCTCGGCAAACCGGAATCACAGACTCACCAGATCCCGCAATTCGGCATCGGACAGGTCGGTGATCCACTGTTCGCCGCTAGCCACGGTGAGATCGGCCAGTTCTTTTTTCGACTGGATCATGGCGTCGATCTTTTCTTCGAAGGTGTTTTCGGTGATCAGGCGGTGGACGGTGACGTTGCGGTTTTGTCCGATGCGATAGGCGCGATCGGTGGCCTGGGCCTCGACCGCCGGATTCCACCACAGGTCGTAGTGGATGACCTGGCTGGCGGCGGTGAGGTTCAGGCCGGTGCCGCCAGCCTTGAGCGAGACGATCAGGGCGCGCGGGCCGCCCTCGCCCTGGAAGGAATCCACCATATGGTCGCGCTGCTTGCGGGTGAGGCCGCCATGCAGGAACGGGGCATCGATGCCGAGCTCGTCGCGCAGGGCCGTGGCGAGCAGTTCGCCCATGGTGGTGTACTGGGTGAAGATCAGGGCTTTTTCATCCGCGGCATCGATCTCGCGCATGATGCCGGCGAAAGCGGCGAGCTTGCCGGACGCTTCGATATCCGCGGTGTCGCGGCCGGCGAACTGGGCCGGGCTGTTGCAGATCTGCTTCAAGGCATTGAGCAGTTTGAAGATGATGCCGCGCCGCTCGACGCCCTCGTCGGTGTCGGCCAGCTCCTCCATGATGGTGTCCACGCTGTTCTGGTACAGCGAGGCCTGTTCGGCAGTCAGCGTGCAATAGCGGTTGGCCTCGATCTTGTCCGGCAGGTCGGCGATGATCGAACGGTCGGTCTTGAGCCGGCGCAGGATGAAGGGCGCGGTGATGGCGCGGAATTTGTCCAGCGCGGCCTGGTCGCGGTCGCGCTCGATCGGCTGCGCGAAAGCTTCGGTGAAGCGCTTCTGGCTGCGCAGGTATTTCGGGTTGATGAAATCGAACACCGACCAGTATTCGCGCAGCCGATTTTCCACCGGCGTGCCGGACAGCGCGATCTTGATGTCGGCCTTGAGGCGCTTGACCGCCTTACTCTGGGCCGCCGCCGGATTCTTGATGTTCTGGGCTTCGTCGATGGCGACCAGCGTCCAGCGCGGTTTGGCCAGCGTCCTGGCATCCGAACGCGCCAGGCCGTAGCTGGTCAGCACCACGTCGTGCTCGCCCTGTTCCAGTTGCCGGCCCGGCCCGTGATAGACGTGGACGGCCAGATCCGGCGCGAAGCGCTCGATTTCGTGGCGCCAGTTGGTCAACAGAGGCGTGGGCACGACAATCAGCGCACCCTGATCCAGCCGCTGGGTGGCCTTCAGATGCGCCAGCAGCGCGATCACTTGCAACGTCTTGCCCAGGCCCATGTCGTCGGCCAGCAGCGAACCGAAGCCCAGCCGGGCGTTTTCGGCCAGCCATTCGAAACCGCGCTGTTGATAGGGCCGCAGCCGGGCGTTGAGTGTGGCTGGCACTGACGGCGGCGATTGCGGGGCAATGAGTTGGTCGAACAACGCCCGGGCGTCTTCGTCCGGCGCCACTTCGGCACCGTCGAGCTCGCCGGACAGGCCGGCCTGCAGCAACTCGGCGCGCGACAGTTCTTCCGGCGGCGTATCCAGTTTGTCGAGCAACTGGCGGGCCTCGCCCTCGTCGATCATCACGTACTGATCCATGATCCGCACCAGGCCGGAGGCATCGGCCATCAGCCGACGGAATTCATCGACCGAGACGCGTCGGTCACCGATCGCCACCTGCCAATCGAACGCCAGCAGTTGATCCAGATTGAGATAGCTCACCGCGGTTTCGCCGCTATCCGAGCTCGACAGTGACAGACTCGCCTGGGGCCGAGCCAGGTTGCGTAGCGCCTTGGGCAGAATCACGCCGATGCCCAGCATGCGCAACGCCGGCAAGACCTCGCGAAAGATGGGCGTGAAGGCATCCAGACTGTAAACCAGCGACTCGTCGGCGGCGCCCGGCTCGTCTCCGGCCGCGTACAGGGTCTCGACGTCCGGGAAATAATCCGCCAGCACCGCCAGATCGGCCAGCACATCGGCCTTGGCCGCACCGCCCGCCGTTTCGGCCAGCCAGTTCGCAATCGGCTGGAAGCCGTCGTCGCGCTCGACGGTCAGGGTCACGGCCAGCGCCGCCTCATCGACCTCGTCGACCATCAGATGCAGCCGGTGTGCGCGCTCGCCCAACGTCAGGCGGCGCAGCCAGTGGGCGATGAGCTGCGGCGTCCGGCGCGTTTCGAAGGACTCGAAGCGCACCGGCTGGCCACTGAAAAACACCCGCTTGATCGCATCGTCGGCGCGGGATTCGGCCGTGCTCTCGAAACCAGCGCGAACGAAGAAACCGAACAATGTGCTCAATGCGGCCGCGATCTGCGTCGGCGCATCGGCGTAGGCGTGAGCAACTCCCCGCACGCGCTTGGTTTCGAGTTGCACGAAATCCGGCGGGCAAAGCGCACACAAGCGCTCGAACAGATCGTCGACCGGGTCGGACAGCCGCGCGGGGTGCCACTGCATCATCGTCGCGCCCCGGCTGTCGCCCCAGACGACGGGCACGAATGCGCCCTGTTCGATTAATTTGAGCGCAAAACGCAGCAACATGCGCCATAGCGCCACGCGATGATTGAGCCGGCCCTCACGCTCGGCGGGCAGCGCGTGCAGGCCAGCCAGAAAGTTTTCGAAGGGGTCCGGCGCGCGTTTTCTGTGGGTGGCCTTGAAGAGCCGCCGGTTATCGCCGCGCATCTCGATCAAACCGCTGGCGTTGTCGATGATCGCGGTCAGGCCTGTGATTCGCTCGACCTCGAACCATGGCGTATCGGCTTCCCGATCGAAGGCACGGCCCGCCCGGCGCGCGCGTTTGTAATGGGTCGCCAGGATCTGGCGGAAATCCTTGGCATGGAATAACGGCTTGGCCGAGAGGATCGTGAAAATCCGCGACTCGAGCGCCGGGATTCGGGACAGATCGATCTCGGCGAAGGCGTCGGCCGATGGCGGCTCGAAATTATCCACGACCGGCGCTTGGGCCCAGTCGTCCGAAAATACCGGCAATGTCGTCAACGCTTCGGGGGCCAACCCGGTTTGCGTCTGCAGCGCCTTGGCCAGATCCAGACCGTGCAGGGCGAATACGACGAACGGGTCTTTGTCGATTTCACTGGCAATCAGATAGACCACCGCCGCAATATGTTTGCAGGGCAGCGCGTCGTCGGGGCAGGAACAGTGTGCCGTCAGATCCCGCCAGGACCGCGGGAACAGCCGAACGCCCCTGGCTTCGACGCGAGTGAGTACATGCGCCGGCAACTGGCGGTTGAGCAGACGCGAGAGCAGTACCGGGTCGGCTTGCACCGCCTCCAGAACCCCCTGTCGCTCAGTTTTGGAAAACGCCGGCAGCGCGATGCGAACCTGATACGGCGTGGGTCGTGTACCCAGTACGCGCGCGGTGGCCGCACCACCCGCGATATCGACCGCGCGTACCGAGCCATTGTTCGCGTAGCGCCGGCCGCGCGGCAGCCGGTTGGCTTCGTCGATGCCATCGAAAGCGGTCAGCCATTGCCGGCCCCACCAAGTGCGCCCGAAATCCGAAGCCATGGCCGGTCAGCCCACGCCCCGCGCCAACCGCATCCGCGCAGCCCATTGGCGCTGCCGGGTGGTCATGCCCGTCGTTCGAGGCGGATGGCCGAGTCGTCGCCGAGATGGATGAACAGCCGGCCTTCGGCCGTGTCAGTACCGGTCAGCATCAGCCAGCCGCGACCGTTGACGACATCGCCTTCATCCATCCCGTCCCAGGAAAAATCCACGCGCCGCTTGTCTTCGCCATAACGCGCATCGAGCGCTGCCGTCATGGCGCCGAATGCAAATTCGCCGCTATCGCCGTCGAACCGAAAATAGCCGGGCTGGACGAGATCTACGAAATCCTCGTCCCACTCCTGCATCCAGACGATGCGCCACCGGCCGTCAAATCCGGCCATAGGATTACCTCCGAGAACACCAAACCTACAATCTTGTGGGAGCCTAGACCGCCGGATCGTCGTCGCCGGGCACGGCATCGGCCTCGCGCCGGATCAGCGTGCCCACGCCGGCATCGGTGAACAGCTCCAGCAGGACGGCGTTCTCGACACGACCGTCCACGATATGGGCCGCCTTCACGCCCGAGGCCACCGCGTCCAGCGCACACTCGATCTTGGGCAGCATGCCGCCATGGATCACCTCGGACTCGATCAGTTCCCGTACCTGATCCGGCGACAGCCCGGTCAGCAGGTGGCCCTCGCCGTCGAGCACGCCGGGCGTGTTGGTCAGAAGCATGAGCTTTTCGGCTTCCAGCACCGACGCGATCTTGCCGGCGACCAGATCGGCGTTGATGTTGTAGCTGCGCCCGTCCGCGCCCACGCCGATCGGCGCGATCACCGGGATGAAGTCGTCCGCCTCGAGGCGACGCACGATATGCGGGTCGATATGCGAAACCTCGCCGACGAAACCGAGATCGGTATCGTCGTCGACGAGTGCGAGCTTGCGGGCGTGAATCAGCCCGCCGTCCTTGCCGGTCAACCCGACCGCGCGACCGCCGTGCTGGTTGATCAGGTTGACGATCTCCTTGTTGACCAGCCCGCCGAGGACCATTTCGACCACGTCCATGGTCTCCTCGTCGGTCACCCGCATGCCCTTGATGAACTGGGTCTGCTTGCCGACCCGCTCGAGCAGCTTGCCGATCTGCGGGCCGCCGCCGTGCACCACCACCGGGTTGAAGCCGACCAGCTTCATCAGCGCGATATCGCGCGCGAAGCCGGACTTGAGCTCGGGGTCGGTCATGGCGTTGCCGCCGTACTTGATCACCACCGTCTTGCCGGCGAAGCGGCGGATGTAGGGCAGCGCCTCGCCGAGCACGCGGGCGACGCGCGCGGCCTGTTCGGGATCGAGCGACATGCGTTTCTGTTCCTCGAGTGGGGTCATCAGCGGGTTCCGGTGGAGCCGAAGCCGCCGACGCCGCGTTCGCTGTCGTCGAATGCCTCGACCACCTCCAGCTCGGCGGCGACCACCGGCACCAGCACGAACTGGGCGATGCGCTCGCCCGGCTCGACGGTGAAAGCCTGCGTGCCGCGGTTCCAGGCCGAGACCATGAGCGGGCCCTGATAGTCGGAATCGATTAGCCCG
This sequence comes from Salinisphaera orenii subsp. orenii MK-B5, assembly GCF_003788635.1. Lineage (GTDB taxonomy): Bacteria > Pseudomonadota > Gammaproteobacteria > Nevskiales > Salinisphaeraceae > Salinisphaera > Salinisphaera orenii. The sequence continues at coordinate 57,977 of NZ_AYKH01000003.1, read as the reverse complement.
ACCAGGTTGCCGAGCACGATGCCGTGCTTATGCCCGAGCCCGGAGCGCGGCAGGATCATGCCGGCGAGATTCGGATCGGCGATATAAATGGACAGCCCGGTGGGCAGCAGTTCGCAGTCGCCCGGCGCGAGCGTGATCGGCGCGTCGACCATGGCGCGCAAGTCGATACCGGCGGAGCCGGCGGTCGCGCGCTGCGGCATGTCGAACTGGCTGCCGAGGCGCGAATCGAGCACCTTGACCTGAAGTTTGGGCATCGCGATGTCCTTAATTCTAGCGTTCGGATGTTGCGTCGATGGGCCGTACGCCCTCGGCGACCAGCGCGACGAGTTGCTCGGCCAAGGCGGCCTTGCTCGCCTGGGCCAGCGACCGCTCGCCTCCGTCCCAGACCACGAACAGCGCGTTGTCTTCGCGGCCGAAGGCGTGTTCGGGCCCGACCACGTTGCCGGCGATCATCGACAGACCCTTGCGCTCGCGCTTGGCACGGGTGCTGGCTTCCATGTCGGTGGTTTCGGCGGCAAAGCCGAGCGTGAACACCCGCGGATGGTCGCGCGCGACGTCAGCGATGATGTCACGCGTGCGCGTGAGCGCCAGCTGGCTGTCGCCGTCGGCTTTCTTGATCTTGTCGGCGGCGGTCGTGGCCGGGCGGTAGTCGGCCACCGCGGCCGCGCCGATGAAGATGTCGGCCTGCCCGATCACCTCCATGACCGCCGCGTGCATGTCGGCCGCCGACTGCACGTCGATCCGCTCGACCCCGGGCGGCGCTTCGAGCGTGGTCGGCCCGGAAACGAGCGTGACCCGTGCACCCGCGCCGGCACAGGCCGCGGCCAGCGCGTAGCCCATGCGCCCGGAGGAGTGATTGGTAATGAAACGCACCGGGTCGAGCGCTTCGCGCGTGGGCCCGGCGGTGATCACGACCTGGCGCCCGGCGAGCACGCCGTCGGCCGGCACGTCCTCGAAATAGGCCACGACCGCATCGCGGATCGCCTCCGGCTCGACCATGCGCCCGGCGCCGGTCTCGCGCTCGGCGAGTTCGCCCTCGGCCGGCCCGACGAAGCGCACGCCGCGCGCGCCCAGCGTCTCGACGTTGGCGCGCGTGGCGGGGTGGGCCCACATGACATGATTCATCGCCGGCGCGGCCAGCACGTCGGCATGGCTTGCCAGGCACAGCGTGGCCAGCAGGTCGTCCGCGCGGCCCGCCGCCAGGCGCGCGAGCGTGTCGGCGGTGGCCGGCGCGATCACGATCAGATCCGCCCAGCGCGCCAGCTCGATATGGCCCATGGCCAGCTCGGCGGCTTCGTCCCACAGGCTGTCGCGCACGGGGTGGCCCGACAGCGCGGCGAGCGTCATCGGCGTGATGAAGCGCCTGGCGGCGTCGGTCATCACGACCTGCACGTTCGCGCCCGCCTCTACCAGCCGTCGCGTGAGCACGGCGGCCTTGTAGGCGGCGATGCTGCCGGTCACGCCCAGTACGATGTTGCGGTTGGCCAGTGCCTCCATGACGTCATTGTAGCGTCTGCGCACGACAGCCCGCGCGCAGGCTGCCGATAACGACGACACCGCCCTTACCGAGTGTCGTCATGCGAATCTCCGACTGGCCCGCTTCCGAACGTCCGCGCGAGAAACTGCTGGAACGCGGCGCCGACGCCCTGTCCGACGCCGAGCTGCTGGCGATCTTCCTGCGCACCGGGGTCGCCGGCCAGAGCGCGGTCGATCTGGCCCGGCATCTGCTGGTCGACTACGGCAGCCTCTCCGCCCTGCTGGGCGCCGACCGCGAGACCTTCTGCGCCGCGCGCGGGCTCGGGCTGGCCAAGTTCGTGCAGCTCCAGGCCGTGCTCGAAATGGCCCGCCGGCATGCGGGCGAATCGTTTATCGCCAGCGATGCGTTAAGCGATCCGCAAGCCACGCGCCGCTATCTTGCGCTCAAACTCTCCGACGTCCCGCACGAAGTCTTCGCCTGCGTGTTTCTCGACAACCGCAACCGCGTGCTCGCCTTCGAGGAACTGTTCCGCGGCACCATCGACGGCGCCGCCGTCTACCCGCGCGAGGTGGTCAAGGCCGCCCTGCGCCACAACGCCGCCAGCGTGATCCTGGCGCACAACCATCCCTCCGGCGTCGCCGAACCCAGCCGCGCGGACCGCGACATCACCCGCCGGCTGGTCGACGCACTGGCGCTGGTCGACATCCGCGTGCTCGATCACATCGTCCTCGGCCGCCAGACGAACGTGTCGCTCGCCGAACGCGGACTGATGTAATATGCACCTTTATTATAAGAAATAATTAATACGTTATTAACGTTTTATTGACAAGTTTCACGCGGCTCACTATATTCATGGCCAGTCGGAACTCCCCCTATCCGATTGATAAGACTGGAGAACATCATGAAAAGAGTCGCGATTGTCCTTAGTGCCGGCCTGCTTCCGTTCGCCGCCTTCGCGGCGCCGAGCGGCGCCGGTCATGCCCCGGATTACAGCTATGTTCAGGGTGATTACATCCCGACCGGCAACCTGCACGGCACCGGCAACGACTACAACGGCTTCGGTCTGGAAGGCTCCGCCGCGATCACGCCGAACGTGTTCCTGAACGGTCGCTACGACCGGCTGGACGTCGACAACAGCGATACCGACGTCAACCGCGGCCGTCTCGGCGTCGGCGCGAACGGTTTCTACGACTACGGCGGCGCCGACGGCACCGGCATCGGCTACTACGGCACCGTCTCCTACGAGCGTCTGGAACTGCGCGACATTGGCGGCTCGGCGGACGCCACCGGCACCGGCTACGGCATCGACGCCGGCCTGCGCTGGATGGTCGACCCGGCGGTCGAGATCAATCCGAGCGTCGGCTGGGCCGACTACGGCAGCATCTCGGGCGACGGCGTCGACCTGGGCGATGCCGAGGGCTTTCGCTACGGCGTGCGCACCCTGGGTCACCTGAGCGACAGCGTCGCGGTCTCGGCCGAGTACCGCCGGACCAACTACGACTTGGGCGGCCCGGATCTGGACTTCGACAACGAGGTTCGCGTCGGCGCGCGCTACACCTTCTAGACCGTCCCGGCACAGGCGGTCGCGCGGGTGCGCGGCCGCGGTCCCGCACCCCGCTCCGGCGGGGTGTTTTCGTTGGCGTGCAGGAAACCGGCCGCGCCTCTGCGTACCGGCGACATCGACGGTTGTGTCGGCTGTCGTTTGATGGTTAAATACGCGGCTCGCTGACGCGGCAGCGCGCGACCCAGGAGTAGTAATGTCCCAGATTTGTCAGGTCACCGGCAAGAAGCCGGTCACCGGTTACAACGTATCGCACGCCCATAACAAGACGAAGCGCCGCTTCGTGCCCAACCTGCACCGGCACCGCTTCTGGGTGGAATCCGAGAAGCGCTTCGTGCGGCTTCGGGTGTCTGCCAAGGGCTTGCGGATCATCGATCGTCAAGGTATCGACAACGTGCTCGCCGACATGCGCAAGCGCGGGGAGAAAGTCTGATGCGCGAAAAGGTACGCATGGTCTCGACCGCGGATACCGGGTTCTTCTACACCACGTACAAGAACAAGCGGAACACGCCCGACAAGCTCGAGATGAAGAAATACGATCCTAAGGCGCGCAAGCACGTGGTCTTCAAGGAAGCGAAGATCAAGTAAAGCGACGCCAGCTCGGATTGCGAAAGCCGGCCCCGGGCCGGCTTTTTTGTGGGCGCGATCCGCGTGCGCCCCTGATCCGATCGCATCGCGCCCCGCTCGTGAGCATCCCGCGGAACCGCGGCTCTCCGTAGAAACACGTTTTGACCGGTGACCGAGCGGCCACTAGCCTGCGGCTCGCAAATCGCTTTCAAACCGATAACTTACGGGATTTCCAATGAACAAGACCGTGCTCGCCGTCAGCGCCGCCGTACTCCCCTTCGCCGCGACCGCCGCTCCCAACGATCAGCCCGGCGCCCCCGGCTATACCTATATCCAGGGCGACTACATCATCGACGGCGAGACCGGCGGCGTGGATGCCGACTACGACGGCTACGGCCTCGAGGGGTCGCTGACGATCACACGGCACGTCTTCATCAACGCCCGCTACGACTGGGTGGACACCGACAACCGCTCCCTGGACGGCAATCGCGGCAGCGTCGGCGTCGGCGTCAACGACTTCTTCGACTACGGCGGTGCCGACGGCACCGGCCTCGGCTACTACGGCCAGGTCTCCTACGAACGGCTCGCGCTGGAGGACGTCACCGGCACCGGTGAGGGCGACGCCAACGCGAACGGCTACGGCGCGGACGCCGGCCTGCGCTGGCGCGTGCACCCGCGCCTGGAGATCAACCCGCACATCGGCTGGGTCGACTACGGCGACGTCGACGACGACATCGATCTCGGCGACGCCGACGGGATGCGCTACGGCGTACGCGCCATCGGCCGGGTCAGCGACAACTTCGCCGTCACCGCCGCCTATGAGAGCAGCGACGTGGAGACAAGCCGCCGCGATATCGGCTTCGACGACGAGTTCCGCGTCGGCGCGCGCCTGAACTTCTAGGCCACCACGGAAAGACCGGCGGCAGGACGCCCCGCCACGGCGGAGCGTCCTGTTCCGACCCGCCTCAACCCTCATCCTTCAGCTTCCCGGGACCGGCTCGTGGCCGCTCTCGGTGGTGCCATCGATGCGCCGCCGCTCCGTGACGGACGACCGGCTGGACGCGAGCCACCGGGCACCCCACCCGACCAAGACCATCTCGACCGCCTCGCGCCAATCGCGACGCGCAGCAATGACACCCGGCAGGATTCGCCCTATTCCTAGCCAGACGGGCCTATACCCGTACCAGAAGTTCGACACCCGCGACGGGAATGCGGCCGGCCTCAACGTCGATGCCGCTTGGCACGTCGTCGATCAGGCCCATGTCCTCGGCCGCGGCGATTGCTCCGATCTCGACGATGGCACCGACTACACCGCCTGCACGCTCAGGCTCGGCCTGCGCGGATCACTCGGCGATACCCGATTCGATCACGCCGGCGCCGGCCGGATGGACCTGTATCTGGAACTGGGCTACGAGGATATCGAGCTGAGCGCCCGCGAGCGGATCGGCGACGAACTTGTGAAGGACCGGCTCGAGGGCGAAGGCTATGGCGCGAGCCTTGGCCTGAGCTGTATGGCCACCGCCAGTCTCGAGATCAATCCCTATGCGGGCTACGTGAACTACGGCGCCCCGGACGTTGCGCTGCGCGCCGGCAGCGACCGGCTCGCCGGCCTCGGCCGAAGAGGATCTCGACGGCCTCCGCTACGGTCTGCGCGGCATGCTCGATGTGAACCATTCGCTGGCCGCCACGGCGGCGTTCGAGCGCACCGAGCTCGACATCCACGATATCGACGCGAACACCGTGCGCGTCGGCCTGCGCTGGTATTTTCCGTCCCGCGGATTCGCCGCCCGCTAGCGGATAAGCGGGCCGGCGGCCTCAGGCTTCCAGCAGGAGATTGCCGACCGCATCCACCCGCACCGACCAGCCGGGGGCGATCCAGGTCGTGGTCACGGCCTCGCGCACGATCGCGGGGCCCTCGAAATGCTGGCCGGCGCCGAACCCGTCCCGGTCGTGAATCGGTACGGGCTCGGCGATGCCGTGCACCGGCGTCGTCGCGGCCGGCTCGGGCCGGCCCTGACCGGACGCGATCGCCGGCAGCTCGACGTCCGGCACCGGACCGGCCAGGTGCAGCCGCAGATTGACCAGCTCGACGGCGAGATCGAAACGGTGCCCGTAGCGGGCGGCGTGGGCCTCGTGAAAGGCCGCGACCAGTTCCGCCGGCGCGCGCCAGTCGAGATTCAGCGACGCACTCTGTCCGGCATAGCGCAGATCCGCGCTCACACGCTCCCGGATGGCGTCGGCCGTCACGCCCTCGTCCGCCAGCTCTGCGACCGCGGCCTCGCGCAGCGGCGCCAGCCGGCGTTCGACGTCGGCCGCGTCGATGTCCTGGAGCGTCTCCAGCACGCTGATCGAGCGCTCGCGCGAGCGCTGGGCGACCAGCATGCCGAGCGCCGAGAGCACGCCCGCGAACACCGGGATCAGCACCCGCCGCATGCCCATGCCCTCGGCCAGGGCACAGGCGTGCAGCGGGCCGGCGCCCCCGAAGCACAACAGGCTGTCGTCGGCCACGGATTCGCCGCGAGCCACCGAGATCACGCGCAGGGCGGCGGTCATGGCTTCGTCGGCCACGCGCAGAATGCCGGCCGCCGCGGCTTCCACGGACAGCCCCATCGGCTCGGCGATGCGCGCGACCGCGGCACGCGCGGCCGCCGTGTCCAGGCCCATGTCGCCGCCGAGACGCGTCGAGGCCGGCAGCCGGCCGAGCACCACGTGGGCGTCGGTCACCGTCGGCTCGGTACCGCCCCTGCCGTAGCAGGCCGGGCCGGGATCCGCGCCCGCCGACGCCGGGCCCACCTGCAGCAGACCGCCGCCGTCCAGCCAGGCGATGGAGCCCCCGCCGGCGCCGATGGTGTGCATGTCGACCATGGGCACGGCGACCGGATAATCGGCGATGCAGGTCTTGCTGGTCAGCGCCAGTTCGCGGCCGATCAGCGCCACGTCGCTGCTGGTGCCGCCCATGTCCAGCGTCAGCACGCGTTCGAGCCCGGCCGAGCGGGCCACGAACCGGGCCCCGAGCAGACCGCCGGCCGGCCCGGAGAGCAGCAGGTTCACGGCATTGTCGGCGGCCTGATCGATGGCCACGGTACCGGCGGCGCCGTGCATGATCGCAACCCGTTCGAGCGCGGCCTCAAGCCGTCGCAGGTAGCCGCCGACGGTCGGGCCCAGGGCGGCGTTGAGCCAGGTGGCGATGCCGCGCTCATACTCGCCGTATTCCGGCAGCACGCGGCTGCCGCGGGCGATCGTCAGCCCCGGGTCGGCGGCCCGCAGGGCGGCCTCGATGGCCTGTTCGGCGTCCGCGTCAAGAAAGGCGAACAACAGATTGATGGCGACGGCCTCGACCCCGGCTTCGCGTACCCGCTCGACCAGCACCCGCAGCATGGCCTCGTCGACCGCCGCCAGCGCGCTACCGTCGGCGGCGGTGCGGGCATCGACCTCGAAACACAGCTCGGGTGCGACCGGCACCGGCGCCGCCGCGGGCTCCAGTGCATAGAGTTCGCGCCGCGCCTGGCGGCCTATGGTCAGCACATCAGCGAAGCCGGCGTTGGCGACGTAGGCCGTACGCGCGAGATGATTCTCCAGCAACGCGTTGGTCGCCACGGTCGAACCGTGGACGATGCGCCAGTCGGACGCGGCGTCACCGGCGAAACGACGCACGCCGGCGATCACGGCCTCGTCGGGGGCGGCCGGGGTGGACGGCAGCTTGTAGACCGACAGCGCCCCGTCGACGCGGCAGATCACGTCGGTGAACGTGCCGCCGGTATCCACACCGAGCTCGCCGGCATGCGGGGCAATCGGTGGCTTTGCCGAACCTTCGTCGTGCTTTACGGTCATTGGCCTGTCAGCGGAAGATGCGGAACTTACGGCCTGGTCGCCAGGCGGCATCCCGCGTTGTCGAGAGGCTCATGGAAAGCGATTTCAAGCTCCGGGCGCAAGGGCTCACGCGCGATTACGCCGGCACGCGCGCCGTCGACGGCGTGGACATCGCCCTCGCGCCGGGCGAGATTCTGGGGCTGCTCGGGCCCAACGGGGCCGGCAAGACGACCACCCTGCGCATGCTCGCCGGCACTCTGGCCGTCACCGCGGGTACGGTGACGCTCGCCGGCCACGACCTCGCGGGCGAACCGCAGCGCGCCAAGCAGCATCTGGGCTATCTGCCGGAACGTCCGCCGGTCCACCCGGAGCTGACCGTGGACGAATATCTGGGTTTCTGCGCGCGGCTGCACGCCGTGCCGCGGCGCCAGCGGCGCGAGGCGATCGCCGCCGCCCGGGCCGACTGCGGCCTCGAGGATACCGGCCGCCGCCTGATCGGCCACCTGTCGAAGGGGTACCAGCAGCGCGTCGGCATCGCCCAGGCGATCGTGCACCGCCCGGATGTGGTCATCCTCGACGAACCCACCGCGGGCCTGGATCCGAACCAGCTGCGCGGCATCCGCGAGCTCATCGCGCGCCTGTCGCGCGCCCACAGCGTGATCATCTCCAGCCACATCCTCTCCGAGATTCAGGCCACGGCGGCGCGGGTCGTGATCATGCACCAGGGCCGGATCGTGATGGACGAGCCGCTGGGCGAGACGGCGGCACCGGTGGTCGAGATCGCGCTCCGTGAGGCGGTGACGGCCGACAGTCTCACGGGCCTCGACGGCGTGGCGCACGCGACGGCCCTCGATGACCATCGCTGGCAACTCACGCCCGCGCCCGGCTGCGACATCCGCGCGATGATCGCCGAGACCGCGGCCGGCCGCGGCTGGGGTCTGCTGGAACTGGGTGCGGCGCGCTACAGCCTCGAGGAGCGCTTCGCCGCGCTGACCAGCCGCGACGCGCCGCCGCGCGAGGCCGCCGCATGAGCGTCATGCTCGCCATCGCCCGCCATGAATGGTCGCGGCTGTTCGTCTCGCCGCTGGCCTGGATGCTGCTCGCGATCACCCAGCTGCTGACGGGGCTGCTGTTCGCACTGTCGCTCACCGATCTCAGCCTCAACCCGCAACGTATCGGCGAGTACGACGGCGTGTCCGAACTGGTCGGCGCGGGCCTGTTTCGTTTCGCCACCGTGGTGCTGCTGCTGGTCGTGCCGCTGCTGACGATGCGCGCCTTCGCCGAAGAGCGCAAAAGCGGCAGTCTGGAACTGATGCTCGCAGCACCCGTGTCGCCGCTCGCGCTGGTGCTCGGCAAATTCGCCGGGACCATGGGCTATCTGACCGTGATGTGGGCGCTGATCGGGCTCATGCCGCTGAGCCTGCTCACGGCCACGCCGCTGGATGTCGGCCTGCTCGCGGCCGGGCTCCTGGGGCTCTGGCTGGTGATGGCGGCCTTCACGGCGGTCGGTGTGTTCATATCCGCGCTGACGCGCGAACCCACGCTCGCGGCCATCGGCACGCTGGGCGCACTGCTGCTTTTGTGGCTGATCTACGCGCTGTCGACGATGGACTGGCAGCCGGTCGTGCTCGGCACCACGCTGCCGCTGGCGGACGCCGCCGAGGCGCTGTCGCTGATCGGGCACCATGACGCCCTGCTGCGCGGGATCTTCGCCAGCGCCGACCTCCTCTACTTCGTGATCTTCACGGCCTGCTTTCTGGCGCTGGCGGCCGTGCGCATCGACATGGAACGTCACTGATGCGGGCCTCGCACGCGCTGTCGATGCTTCTGATCGTCGTCGTGGCGGTGCTCGCGGGCCTGCTCAGCCAGCGCTTTTCGGCGAGCTGGGACTGGACCCACGGCAACCGCAACACGCTGACCGCGGCCAGCCAGCGCGTGGTCGATGCGCTCGACGAGGAGGCCATCAGCTTCACCGCCTACATCTATCCGGGCCCGCGGCGCGATCGGGTGCGCACGCGGCTGGCGCGCTACACCCGCGCCTCGGACAACGTCGAACTGACCTTCGCCGATCCGGCGCGCCATCCCGAGCAGGTGCGCGCGCTGGGCATCGGCGACGACGGCGCGGTGCAGATCAGCTATCGGGGCCGTCACGAGACGATCACCGCATTCGACGAGGCGAACGTGACCGCCGCCCTCCAGCGCCTGTCCGCCAGCGGCGATCAGTGGATCGTGTTTCTCGGCGGACACGGCGAACGGGCGCCGGACGACGAGACCAACGGCGGCTACAGTGAGCTGGCCGCGGCCCTCGACGGCCAGGGCATGACCACGCGAACGCTCCGACTCGCCGACGCCGCGGCGATACCCGACAACACCGCCGTGCTCGTCATCGCCAGCCCGCAGCAGTCGCTGCTGCCCGGCGAGGTGGACATGATCCGCGACTACGTCGCCGGCGGCGGCGCCGTGCTCTGGGCCGACGACCCGGGCGAGCGCTACGGTCTGTCGCCGCTGGCCACGGAGTTGGGCGTGCGCTGGGCCGAGGGCACGCTGATCTACCCCGACTATCGCAAGCTCGGCACCGGCCATCCGGCCATCGCCCTGGTGGCCAACTACCCCGACACGCCGATCACCGAGCGGCTGAACCGGCTCAGCGTGTTTCCCTTCGCCGGCGCCCTCGCCCCGCGCGAGGACAGCGGCTGGCGACAGGCCGCCTTTCTACGATCGAGCACGCGCAGCTGGCTGGAGACCGGCCCCATCGAGGGCGACAGCCTCACCTTCGAGCCCGATGCCGGCGATCGCCGCGGCCCGCAGACGCTGGGGCTGGCACTGATGCGCGAGCGCGCGGGCCGCGATACGCCGCAGCGCGCCGCGGTGGTCGCCGACAGCGACTTCATGGCCAACGGCCATATCGACACGCTGGGCAACCGGACGCTCGCGCTGTCGCTGTTCCAGTGGCTCGCCGGCCGCGACGCCCAGATCGCCGTCGACGTCGCCCGCGCGCCGGACGCCTCGCTGCAGATGACGCCCGCGCACATCCGGTGGCTCTGGTGGCTGTTCGTGGTCGTTGCCCCCCTGGCCCTGGTGGCGCTCGGCACGATCCGCTGGTGGCTGCGCCGACGCCGGTGATGCGCGCCCGCCTCCTGTTCAATCTGGCGCTGATCGCCGGCGTGATCGCGCTCGCCGGCCTCTGGTGGGCCACGCGTCCGGTGCCGGCACCCGCGCCCGACACCGTGAGCGCGATTCCGGCCGACGCCATCCGGCGCCTGGAGGTGCATGCGGGCGATGACGTCATCGTGCTCGAGCGCGGCGACGCCGGCCGCTGGCGCCTCGTCGAGCCGGTCGCCGCGCGGGCCGATCCGGCCCGTGTCGCCGCCCTGCTGCAGCTGGCTGCCGCCGAGCCCGAGCGCCATCTGGAGCGCGACGCCGTCGACCCGGCCACCACCGGCATGGACGATCCGCCGATCACGGTTCGCTTCAACGACGAGGCTCCGATCGCCGTCGGCGGCCGGGGCCCGTCGTCCGGCAGCCGCTACGTGCGCACCGCGCACGCACTGCTGCTGGTCCGGCTGCCCGATCTGGCGGGCCGGTCCCTGGACTGGGCGAGCTGGATCGATCCTGCCGTGCTCGCCGACGACGCACGGCCGACCCGGCTGACGCTGCCGACGCTGACGCTGGACCGGGCCGCGACCGGCGGCTGGCGGGTGCAGCCGGCGGCCGCCGACCGCGGCGCCGACTACGCTCAGGCCACGGTCGAAGCCTGGCGCCACGCCCGCGCCCTGGCCATCGAGCCCGCCGATGCCTCGCGCGAGCGCACCGCCCGCGTGACCCTGCATTTCGCCGACCGCTCCGAACGCCATCTGGACGTCATCCAGCGCACCCCGGAGCTCGTGCTGCGCGACCCGCAGCGCGGCATCGATTATCACTTGGCGGCCAACCAGGCCGAGCCGCTGCTGGAGATGCGTCACCCCGACACGCTCGGCCGCTCCCGCGCCGGGGCGCTGCAGCCCTCGGCGATCCCGCTGAATCCCGATGCGAACGGGCAATGACATAATAGGGCGATGCCCGAACTTCCCGAGGTCGAGACCACGCGGGCCGGCATCGAGCCCCATGTGCGCGGCGCCCGCGTGCGCACGGTCGTCGTGCGCCAGCCGCAGCTGCGCTGGCCGGTCTCGCCCGAACTGACCGCCGAACTGCCCGGCCAGCGGATCGAGGCCGTCCGGCGGCGCGCCAAGTATCTCTTGTTCGCGGCCGAGCGCGGCCACGTCTGCCTGCATCTGGGAATGTCGGGACGGCTGCGGGTGGTCCCCGCGGACACGCCGCCCGGCGCCCACGACCACGTCGACATCACGCTCGACACCGGCCAGGCGATACGCTTCAACGATGCACGCCGGTTCGGCTCGGTGTTCTGGCTGCGCGGCGACCCCGAGGCCTTCAGCCTGCTCGCGAAGCTGGGGCCGGAGCCGCTGTCGGAGGCCTTCGACGGCGACGGGCTGCATGCCCGCTCGCGCGGGCGCCGGGCGCCGGTCAAGGCGTTCATCATGGACAGCGCGACCGTGGTGGGCGTGGGCAACATCTACGCGAGCGAGGCGCTGCACGCGGCCGGCATTCATCCGCGCCGCGCCGCCGGACGCATCGGCCTCGGCCGCTACCGACGCCTGGCCGAGGCGATCCGGACGGTGCTGGCCGGGGCGATCGCGGTCGGCGGCACGACCCTGCGCGACTATATCGGCGTGGACGGCGACACCGGCTATTTCCAGTTGCGGCTGGCGGTCTATGACAAGGCCGGCCAGGCCTGCCCGCGCGGCTGCGGGCCGATACGCCGCGAAATCATCGGCCAGCGCGCGACCTTCTTCTGTCCGGTCTGCCAGCGGTGAAACCGAAACCGCCCGAATCCCCTATCATGGGGCCATGCGTTACTCGGCTCTCATCGCAGTACTGGTGGCCACGGCCGGCTTCGGCTATCTGACCCTCGGCCTGCCGCGCTACTTCGGGCTGTTTTTCATCATCAGCGCGATCTTTGCGGTCATCGGCCTGCGTGACCTGTTCCAGTCCAACCACGCCCTGCTTCGCAACTACCCGCTGCTGGCGCATTTTCGCTGGGCGATCGAATCGATCCGTCCGGAGATTCGCCAGTATCTGCTGGAATCGGACACCGAGGCCGCGCCGTTCTCGCGCGAACAGCGTTCACAGGTCTACCAGCGGGCCAAGAACGTCAACGACGCGGACCCGTTCGGCACCGAGCAGAACGTCTACGCCGAGGGCTACGAGTGGCTGGTGCATTCGATCGCCGCCAAACAGCCGAGCGAGACCCCGCCGCGGGTGCGCGTCGGCGGCCCCGACTGTACCCAGCCCTACGAAGCCTCGCTGCTCAACATCTCCGCGATGAGCTTCGGCTCGCTGTCGGCCAACGCGATCCAGGCGCTCAACGGCGGCGCCGCGCGGGGCGGCTTCGCCCACGACACCGGCGAAGGCTCGATCTCGCGTCACCACAAGGAATTCGGCGGCGACCTGATCTGGGAGATCGGCAGCGGCTACTTCGGCTGCCGGCGCGAGGACGGCGGTTTCGACCGCGAGCAGTTCGTCGAGCGCGCCGCCGACGATCAGGTGAAGATGATCGAGCTCAAGCTCTCCCAGGGCGCCAAGCCCGGGCACGGCGGCGTGCTGCCGGGCAACAAGGTCACCCCCGAGATCGCCGAGGCCCGCGGCATCGCGGTGGGCCAGACCTGCGTCTCGCCGGCGGCGCACAGCGCCTTCTCCACCCCGGTGGAGATGATGGAATTCATCGCCGATCTGCGCGAGGGCGCGGGCGGCAAGCCGGTGGGCTTCAAGCTGTGCATCGGCCACGGCTGGCAGTTCATGTCGCTGGCCAAGGCCATGCTCAAGACCGGCATCACGCCCGATTTCATCGTCATCGACGGCGCCGAGGGCGGCACCGGGGCCGCGCCGCTGGAACTAGTCGACAACGTCGGCACACCGCTGCGCGAGGGCCTGGTCTGGGCCCACAACACACTGGTCGGCGCGGGGCTGCGCGAGCACATCCGGCTCGGCGCCTCCGGCAAGATCACCTCCGGTTTCAAGATGGCCGCCAACATGGCCCTGGGCGCGGACTGGTGCAACTCGGCGCGCGGCTTCATGTTCGCGGTCGGCTGCGTGCAGTCCGAGTCCTGCCACACCGACCGCTGCCCCACCGGCGTGGCCACGCAGAACAAGTGGCGCCAGCGCGCCGTGGTGGTGCCGGACAAGGCCGAACGGGTCTATCATTTCCACAAGCGCACGGTCGCGGCCATGCAGGAAGTGGTCGCCACCGTCGGTCTGGATCATCCCGGCCAGCTGCGTCCCGAGCATCTGTGCCGGCGCACCAGCGACCGCGAGATCCAGAACGCCGACCAGGTCTATCGCTTTCTGCACACCGGCGCGCTGCTCAACGCCACCGGCCACGGCCGCTACGAACAGGCCTGGCAGATGGCCCAGTCCGGCAGTTTCCTGCCCAAGCGCTAGATGCCATCTAGCCCGGCCCACGGAGACACGAGATGAAGTTCCGCCTGCCCCGCCGCCCGCCGGCGGCTCCTGAAACCACCGCGGACATGCGCGGCTACGCCAACCAGTACTCGAACACGCGGTTCTGGACGAAGCTGTCCAACGTCGCCCGCCGTGCCGGCTACGAGGTGTTGGAAAAGGCCCTGTGGCTGCACTACGCCGCCCAGCGCCCGGACACCCCGGCCTGGGCGCGCACCACCGCCTACGGCGCCCTCGGCTATTTCATCCTGCCGTTCGACGCCATTCCCGACTGGCTGTTCGGCATCGGCCTGACCGACGACCTGGGCGCGCTCACGCTGGCCGTGGCCGCGCTCGCCCAGTACATCGACGCCGACGTGCGCCGGCGCACCACGCGCAAGCTGGACGCCTGGTTCGGACGCCCGGACCACCGCCAGCCGCTGCGGCCGGTCGAGTAGATTGAGCACGCCGGATTTCTCCGGGCGAACGGTCCTGGTCACCGGCGCCTCCGCCGGCGTCGGCCGGGCGAGCGCGCGCGCCTTCGCAGCGGCGGGCGCACACGTGGTCTGCGCCGCCCGCGGGCGCGAGCGGCTGGCCGCCGTCGCGGCCGAAGTGGGCGGCACCGCGATCGTGGCGGACGTATCGCACCCCGAGGACTGTCGACGCCTGGTCGAAGAGACCCTGGCCGCCGGCGGCGGGCTCGATGTGCTCGTCAACAACGCCGGCTGCCACCACCGCGGACCCGTCGCACAGCGCAGCGCCGAGGAACTGGGTGCGATGGTCGATGCCAACCTGCGGGCGCCGATCGTGCTCACGCGCCTCGCGCTCGACGCGCTGCGGGCCTCGCCGGCCGGCGCGGTGGTCAACGTCGTCTCCATCGCCGGCCAGATGCCGCTGGCCGGCAGTGCGACCTATTCCGCGACCAAGTTCGGCCTGCGGGCGTTCACCCGCGCCCTGGCCGAAGAGCTCGCCGACACCGGCGTGCACGTCAGCGCAGTCTCGCCGGGGCCGATCGCCACCGATTTCATCCTCGCCGACATCGACGCGGTCTCGGACATCACCTTCTCGCAGACGATGAGCACGCCCGAGCAGATCGCCGATCTCATCCTGGCCTGTGCCGCCGACGGCCGGGTCGAACGCAGCCGGCCCGTCTCGGGGCGCGTGATGGCGACCGCCGGCTATCTGTTCCCGGCGCTGCCGCGACTGCTGCGCCCGCTGCTCGCCGCACGCGGGCGGCGTGCGAAGGCGCGCTACCGGCGCGCCGGCTCGGAGCCTCGGTAAAAACACTGACTTGCGCGCGTCACCGACCGCGCGCAGAGTGGCCGGCCAACTCCAACGACAAGGAATCGCATGGGTATCATCGCGTGGATCATCTTCGGGCTGATCGCCGGCGCCGTGGCCAAGCTGCTGATGCCGGGCGACGATCCGGGCGGCATCATCGTCACCATCGTCATCGGCATCCTCGGTGCCGTGGTGGGCGGTTTCATCGCCACCGCGCTGGGTTTCGGTGCGGTATCCGGGTTCAATCTGGGCAGTTTCGTGGTCGCCGTGCTCGGCGCCATCCTGCTGCTATGGCTGTATCGCGTGGCCAAGTCGCGCTGATCGCCCCCGGATCGAGCGCACGCGGGCCGGCGTACACTGTACGTCGGCCTTTTTCATGGGCGGCATCAGACCGCCGCACGAATGCGCTGTACCTTCGAGCCGCCGCCCGCCGCGAACCGTATCACCCGCTCCGAGCCGCGGGGCAACGCGCCCGGACCGGGGCCTGAGCGCGAACGCACATATCGGCCCCGGGCGGACACGCCGCCGCAGCAGACGGCCATGCGGCGCTGACCATGAATCTCGTCTGGCTGACTCTAGCGCTGATCGGGCTGACCGGCATCGCGCTGCTCGGCCGCTGCGGGCTGCGTCTGAGACAGCGCCGCCGGCTGGCCGCCGCCCGCTCAGGCCTGGGCGGCGGATGCTGCCTGGCGCTGGCCGGATTGGCTATGGCCGTCGGCGCCAATCTCTACACCTATCAACGACTCAGCCACGAGCGTCCGGTGGCCCGCCTCCACTTCACCCAGCTGGAGACCCAGCGCTTTCGCGTACGCATCGAGCCCGCGAGCGGGCCATCCCGCCGCTTCGAACTCGCCGGCGATCAATGGCAGCTGGATGCCCGTGTGCTGAAATGGCGGCCGTTGGCGAATCTGCTCGGCTTCGACGCACTCTATCGGCTCGAGCGCCTGTCCGGCCGCTATGCGCGGGCCGCCGCGGAGGCCGAGGCGCCGCGCACGGTCCATGCGCTCGCGGACCGCGGGCCCGGCCTCGACGTGGCCGCACTCGCGCGCCGGCTGCCGCGCTGGGCCGGTCTGGCCGACGCCGCCTACGGCAGTGCCACCTATCTGCCGATGGCCGACGGCGCGACCTACGCCGTGACGCTCACCCAGAGCGGACTCGTGGCGCGCCCGGTCAACCCGGCGGCGAAGCGGGCGACGCGCCACTGGTAGCGCTGGCCATGCGCGCGTAGGCGCCGGTGACGTGGGCCACGAGGGTGTCGAAGTCACCCGAGAACAGCTCCACCCGGCAGTTCAC
This sequence comes from Salinisphaera orenii subsp. orenii MK-B5, assembly GCF_003788635.1. Lineage (GTDB taxonomy): Bacteria > Pseudomonadota > Gammaproteobacteria > Nevskiales > Salinisphaeraceae > Salinisphaera > Salinisphaera orenii. The sequence goes on along the minus strand of NZ_AYKH01000003.1, from coordinate 41,496 downwards.
GCTGCGCCGACCGCAGCGCAGGATATGCGCCCGCGCCAGAATGTCCGCGGCCCGCGGCCGGCGCAGGAAATCGATCTGGAAATGGCTCGTCACCGCGTATTCGCCTTCGGGCACGTGCGCAAGGATGACCGCATACATCGCCGCATCCGCGGCCGTCATCAGCACCGGCCCGGAAACGGTGTCGCCCAGCCGGGTCATGCCCTCGGCGTAGGGCAGGCGGACATCGACGTGGTGGGCACCGACGGCGTCCACCTCGAAGTGCGGCTGGGTGGCCACGCCGACATTGCGGCGGATGATGGCCTGTACCTCGGCGGCGCTGTGCAGCGTCATGTGTCGTCCCCGTGTCGACGCGATCCGTTCGGCACCGATTCTAGAGCCTGTCGACGACAAGGGAAGGCGTGCCGGCCTCGCACGCCGGCCCGCCGCGGTTCGGCACGGGCGTCGTTCCGGGCGCGTCCGATCGGCCCATCGAGACGCGAGCCGGGCGCTAGCCGAGCAGGCCGGCCAACCCGTCCCAGGCGAGCTTGAGCGCCAGCACGACCAGAATCGCGCGGCAGAGCTGGCGGAAACGACGCTCCGAGACGTATCGCACGAGCCGGCGTCCGATCACCGCGCCGAGCGCCGCGGCCACCACCATCGGCACCAGCAGATCGAGCCGCGCGAGCACGTTGAAGCCGTTGGCCGAGAAGGCGGCGATCTTGAGCGCGTGCCCCAGCATCTGCGCCACGGCCATCGTGGCGATGATCTCCTCCCGGCGCCAGTCGTCGCGCAGAAAGAACGGCGCCACCAGAACGCCCACGCCGCCGACCACCGGCCCGCTCACTCCCGCGATCGCGCCGGCGACCAGTAGCCCGACCCGGCCGTGCATGCGCAGATGCGCCGCCCAGCCCGGCCAGCTCGTGGCGAGAATGAACAGGCCGAGCAGCAGCCGGATCCAGTCGGGATCCGCCGCCACCACCCAGGGCGCCACCAGGAAGGGGCCGGGCGCGGCGGTGAGCATGAACAGCCCCAGCGCCGACCAGCGGATGTGGCGGCCGTAGACGAGACTGCGCGAGGCGTTCGACGACAGCTGCACCCCGGCGTGCAGCGGCAGTGCCAGCGCCGGCGCCATGCCGGTGGCGAACAGCAGGCCGATGAGAATGGCGCCCCCACCCATGCCGGCCATGCCCGAGAGCACGGCAGTGGCCAGCGCGGCGATGGTGAGCAGGAGGACGGCCACGGCACCCCGGCATGCGGCCGACGCGTCGCTGCCGGCCAAAACGCCATTGTTTCACGCCGCCGCGATCAGCGCTGCCAGGCGTGATAACGCGCCAGCCACGGAAACACCCACGCCGGCGCGTGCGCCTTCTTCCATTCGCTGGCGGCGAAGCGGTTGGCCTCGGCCAGCGTCGGATAGGGATGGATGGTCGCCAGCATCTTGTTCAGGCCGATGCCGTGTTTCATCGCGGCGACGAACTCGATGATCAGCTCGCCTGCCGCCTCGCCGACGATGGTCGCCCCCAGGATGCGGTCCTTGCCGGGCACGGTGAGGACCTTGACCACCCCGTGCGCGGCGGATTCGGCGATCGCGCGGTCGAGTTCGCCCATGTCGTAGCGGGTGACTTCGTAGTCGATCGACGCGCGCCGCGCGCTGTCCTCGTTGTGGCCGACATGCGCGACCTGCGGGTCCGTGAAGGTGCACCAGGGCAGCGTGCTGTAATCCACCGCGAAACGCTTGAAGCGCCCGAACAGCGCGTTGACGGTGGCGTGCCAGGCCTCGTGCGAGGCCGCATGGGTGAGCTGGTAGCCGCCGATGGCATCGCCGCAGGCATAGACCGTGGGCAACGCGGTCTGCAGGCGCGCGTCGACGGGGATGCGGCCGTCGCGGGCGATGCCGAGCGCTTCCAGGCCCATGCCTTCGGTGCGCGCGCGCCGGCCCACCGCCACCAGCACCCTATCGCAGGCGACCACGGCCTCGCCGGCAGCCGTGCGACAGGTCAGCCGCACGCCGTCGGCGCCCGCCGCCACGTCGATGACCTCATGGCCCGCGCAGATCGTGACCCCTTCCGCGGCGAGTATCTCGTCGAGCGTCGCCGCGATATCGGCGTCTTCCACGGAGAGGATGCGCGCGCCCTGCTCGATCAGGGTGACCTCGCTGCCCAGGCGGGCGAAGGCCTGGGCCATTTCGCAGCCGATCGGCCCCGCGCCCAGCACGGCCAGACGCGGCGGCAGCTCGTCGAGGTCCCAGAGATTGTCGGAGGTGAGATAGTCGATCGCCGCCAGCCCCGGGATCGGCGGCACGAAGGGCACCGCGCCGGTGGCGAGCACGATATGGCGTGCGCTCAGGCGCGAGCCGTCGTCGGTTTCCACCGTCCACGGATCGACCAGGCGCGCACCGGACTGGATACAGTCCACGCCCAGCGACTCGTAGCGCTCGACCGAATCGTGCGGGGCGATGGTCGCGATCACCGACTTCACCCGCGCCATCACGTCGGCAAAGGAGAATTCCGCGCTCGCCGTGTGGATGCCGTAGCGCGCGCTGTGGCGGATTTCGTGCATGAGCCGCGCGGTGCGGATGAGCGCCTTGGAGGGCACGCAGCCGGTGTTCAGGCAGTCGCCGCCCATGCGATTGCGTTCGATGAGCGTGACGCGCGCCTTGACCGTGGCCGCGATCAGCGCCGCCACCAGACCGGCCGAGCCCGCGCCGATGACGATCAGGTTGCGGTCGAAATGCTTCGGGCGCCGGTGCCCGCGCAGCGCCTTGCGCGCGGCGATCATGTCCAGGACCTTGCGCGCGAGCAGCGGAAACACGCCGAGCAGCACGAAGGAGGCGATCAACCCCGGCGAGAGCACACCCGAAAGCGACTCGAGCTGGCCGAGCTGGGTGCCGGCGTTCACGTACACCAGCGTCCCGGGCAGCATGCCGGCCTGGCTGACCAGATAGAAGGTGCGCACCGTCATCGGCGTGAGCGCCATCGCCAGGTTGATGACGAAGAAGGGAAACACCGGCACCAGCCGCAGCGCGAACAGATAGAAGGCGCCGTCGCGTTCCACGCCGCGATTGATCGTCTCCAGCCGGCGTCCGAAGCGTCGCTGCACCGGCGTCCGCAGCACGAAGCGGGCGATGACGAAGGCCAGACTCGCGCCGATCGCCGAGGCGAACGAGACCAGCAGGGTGCCCTCGGCCAGTCCGAACAGCGCCCCGCCGGCCAGCGTCATCACGGCCGCCCCGGGTATGGACAAAGCGGTTACGGCGACATAGACGCCGAAGAAGCCGCCCGCCGCCAGCCAGGGATGGGCCGCGACCCAGTCCTCCACCGCGCCGCGCTGGGCCTCGAAGCAGGCCAGACGCAGGAGTCCGTCGCTGCAGGCACCGCCGATGTAGCGGCCCGGCTCGAAGACGAAGTAGCCGATGACGAGCGCGACGCCCGCCAGCGCGACCAGACAACGGGTTGCATTCATCGGCCCGGCCTCCCGAATCGGGGCTGATGTCGAGTCTTCGCGTGCCCGACTGCGGAGTCTACGCCGCCGTGCGGCCCGCGGTTGCATCGTCGGCGCGGCTCGGGCCTTCTGTTAGAATCCGGCCTCCTTTTACCGCGCGCCCGCGCGCCATTCCGGCCTCGCCATGATGTACGAAACCGACAATCTCCGTATTACGGGCACCCAGAAGATGGTCTCCTCGCAGGATCTGCAGCAGGAGTATCCCGTGACCGAGACCGCCTCGGAGACCGTGCACGATTCGCGCGAGGCGATCCAGAACATTCTGCACGGCCGGGACGACCGCCTGCTGGTCGTGGTCGGCCCCTGCTCGATCCACGACGTCGACGCCGCGCTCGAGTACGCGCGTCGGCTGGCCGGCGCGCGCGAGCGCTTCGGCAACGAGCTGATGATCGTGATGCGGGTCTACTTCGAGAAGCCGCGAACCACGGTCGGCTGGAAGGGCCTGATCAACGACCCGGATCTAGACGATTCCTACAAGATCAACAAGGGCATCCGTCAGGCGCGCGAGCTGCTGTGGCGCCTGGCCGAGGACGGCGTGCCGGCCGGGGTGGAATTCCTCGATCTGACCACGCCGCAGTATCTGGCGGATCTGGTGTCCTGGGGCGCGATCGGCGCACGCACCACCGAATCGCAGGGCCACCGTGAGCTGGCTTCCGGCCTGTCCTGCCCGGTCGGCTTCAAGAACGGCACCGGCGGCGCGATCAAGATCGCGGTCGATGCGGTGGGCGCGGCCCATCATCCGCACCATTTCCTGTCGCTGACCAAGCCGGGCGAATGGGCGATCTTCGCTACCGAGGGCAACCGCGACACCCACATCATCCTGCGGGGCGGCACGAACGGTCCCAACTACGACGCGGACTCGGTCGCCGCCGCGGTGGCGCTGCTGGAGCAGGCCCAGCTGCCCGGCCGGCTGATGATCGATTTCTCGCACGCCAACAGCCGCAAGCAGCACAAGAAGCAGCTCGAGGTCGGTGACGACGTGGCCGGCCAGATTTCGGCCGGCAGCCGCGCCATCTTCGGCGTGATGATCGAATCCCACCTGAAGGAGGGCAACCAGAAGCTGGTGCCGGGCGTGACGCCCGAATACGGCGTTTCCATAACCGATGCCTGCCTGCACTGGGAGGACACCGAGAAGCTGCTGGCCCAGCTCGCCGACGCGGTGGCCGAACGCCGCGACCTGAAAAGCGACGACTGACCGCGGCGCTCGACGAGCCGCCGAAAAAGGACCATCGAAAAAGCCGCCCACGGGCGGCTTTTTCGATGGCGTCGCCGCTGGCTACCAGTACGGCCCCGGCAGCAGAGCCGCCAGCACCCGACCCGGTATGTTGGGCTTCTCGTCGGCCTCGCGGCGCGCCGCGTAGCCGCGGGAGGCCTTCGACGACGGGAACATGTGAAACGCCTTGTGCAGCACGAAGTCGTTGACCTTCGGCCAGAGCGCATAGCTGACCTGGGCGGTGGTCCCCAGCGGCGAGGCGATGCGCTTGGGCTTTTCCAGCACCGCGGACACCACCATGTCGCCCGCCTGTTCCGGCGTCAGGGTGGGCACGTAGTCGTAAAGCTTGGTCGGCGCGATCATGGGCGTGCGCACCAGCGGCATGTAGATGGTGGTGAGATCGATGTTGCGCGAACCCACCTCCGGCGAAAGACAGCGCGAGAAGGCGTCCAGCGCCGACTTCGAGGCGACGTAGGCCGAGAACCGCGGCACGTTGGTCAGACAGCCGATCGACGAGATGTTGATGATGTGGCCGCTGCGGCGCTTGGCCATCGACGGCAGGAAATTGAAGATCATCCGGATCGCGCCGAAGTAGTTCAGCTGCATCGTGCGTTCGTAGTCGTGGAACCGGTTGAGCGACTCGAACACCGAGCGACGGATGGAATGGCCCGCGTTGTTGATCAGGATATCGACGTGATGGTGGTCGGCCAGAATCTGCTTCGTGCACGCATCGATCGCCTCCATCTTGTTGAGATCGCAGGGGTAGGCGTAGGCCTCGCCGCCGATGCGCTCGACGATGGCGCGGGTCTCCTCCAGCTTGCTCGGCGTGCGGGCGACCATGCACACCTTGGCGCCGGCGCGCGCGAGCTTCTTAGAGGTCATGAAGCCGATGCCGCTGGAGGCTCCGGTGATCACGACCACCTTGCCGCGGATGCGCCGGGTCAGCTCCTCGGGGACGTCGATGTCGCAGTCCATATGCAGCTCCCAGTAACGCCAGAGCGTCTCGGCGTAGTCCTCGAGCCGCGGACAGTGGATGCCGCTGCCGGCCAGGGCGGCGCGCGTGTTGACGTCGTCGAACACCGCCCGATTGTTGACGTAGCCCAGGATCGAGAGCGGCACGCCCAGCGCCTTCGAGACGCGCCGCTCCAGCCAGCCGGCCATCGGCAGCCGGGAGGCCAGCCGCTTGACCTGGTGCTCGATCGAGGCCGGCCACTCGTGCGTGGGCAGATTGCGCACGATGTCCGGCCCGTGGGCGGCGCGCAGGAAGATGCGCAGCATCTCGCCCGCGGTCGGCGGATCGTCCTGGATCAAAAAGAAGGCGCGATTGTCCTGATTGCGCTTGTGCGCGATGTGCACCATCGCATCGACGACATAGTCGACCGGCGCCACCGGCATCTGCCCGCCCTCGATGCCGAGCAGCGGCAGCCACTTCGGCACGTGGTCGCGCACCCGCTTGATGGTGCGGAAGAAATAGTAGGGCCCGTCGACCTTGTCCATCGCCCCGGTCTCGGAATGGCCCACGACCATCCCGGGCCGGTAGATCCGCCACGGCACCGCCGCCTGCTCGCGCACCACGGCTTCGGACTGGAACTTGGTGCGGTAGTAGGGATGCGTGACCGTCTGGCCCTCGTCGAACATTCGATCCGAGAACACGCCCTCGTAGTCGGCACCGGCGACCGCCACCGACGAGACGTGATGAAAGCACGGTTTGCGCCCCGATTCGTTCGCCAACGTGTTCGCCAGCGCCACGATGTGCGCCGTGCCTTGGTTGTTCACGCGGTCGGCCTGGGCGTCCGACATGTCCATGTCGTAGACCGCCGCGAGATGGAATACATGGTCGATCTGGCCGGCCAGATGCGCGCGTGCCGCGTCGTCGATCACGCCCTCCCGGGTGATGTCGCCCCAGACCGGCGCCAGGCGCTCCTCGCTGACGTTCATGCGTTGCTGCAGCGCCGCGAAGCGATCCGCGCTGGTGCGCCGCATGAGCACGTAGACGGTCGCATTGCGGCGCTCGAGCAGCCTCTCGATGAGAAAACGCCCGATGAAGCCGGTCGCGCCGGTGACCAGATATTTCATTGAGTCCGTGCCCTGTCCGTTCCGAATATCCGGGGCGGAGACCGACCCCGCCGTATCGCACGCCAGACGTTAAACCCTGCGGTGGCAGACGCGCCACTGCCGTGACCGTTAGGATAACGCCTGAACGTCACCATCATGCGCCGTACGCGGCCATTCGGGGAGCCCCATGAGCGACACCATATTCTCGAAGATCATCAACCGCGAGATCGATGCGGACATCGTCCACGAGGACGACCAGTGCCTGGCCTTTCGGGACGTCAATCCGCAGGCGCCGATGCACATCCTGGTGATCCCGAAAAAGCCCATCGACATGCTCGCCAACGCCGAGGACGGCGATCAGGCGCTGCTCGGCCATCTGATGCTCACGGCTCGCCGCATCGCCGCCGACGAAGGCTACGGCGACGCCTTCCGGCTGGTGATGAACAACGGTGAGGCGGTCGGCCAGAGCGTCTTCCATCTGCATCTGCACGTCCTCGGCGGTCGCGATTTCGCCTGGCCGCCCGGCTGAATCGCGGCCCTTGCCGCAGCCTCATCCGCCCCCATCGTCTACCATGCAGCCTGGCTTGGGGCGCCGGCACGCGCTATGATGCCCGGCTGTTCCGGCGCGTCGCGCCGTATCGTTTCGACCGGACAAGCATTTCATGAGCACCGTTGCCAAGAGCCAGAGCGCCGATGGCCGTTCCGCTGCCACCCGCAGCGGCCGCGCCGCCGGCCCGCAGATCGAGGATGTCCAGGGCCGGGCCGACGCCCGCAGACTGGCGATCAACAAGGTCGGCATCTGCGACATTCGGCATCCGGTCTCGATCGCCCAGCGCGTGGGCGGGCATCAGAGCACGGTCGCCACCTTCGGCATGTACGTGAACCTGCCCCACCACTTCAAGGGCACGCACATGTCGCGCTTCGTGCAGATTCTGAACGCGCACGAGCACCAGATCACGGTGGACTCGTTCAAGTGCATGCTCGGCGAGATGACCGAACGGCTCGAGGCCGACAACGGCCACATCGAGATGTCGTTCCCCTACTTCATCGACAAGTTCGCGCCGGTCACGGGTGAAAAGGGCGTGATGGACTACGAGGTCACCTTCCTCGGCGACCAGCGCGGCGACAAGATCGACCTCTACGTCGAAGTCGCGGTCCCGGTGACCACCCTGTGCCCCTGCTCCAAGGACATCTCCGACTACGGCGCCCACAACCAGCGCTCGCTGGTCACCCTGCGCGTGCGCGCCGAGAAGTTCTTCTGGCTGGAAGAGCTCATCGACATCGCCGAATCGGAGGCCTCCTCCGAGCTCTACGGCATCCTCAAGCGCGTGGACGAAAAGGCCGTCACCGAGCGCGCCTACGAGAATCCGAAGTTCGTCGAGGACGTGGTGCGCGACATCGCCACCCGCCTGAACGCCGACGAGCGCTTCCGGCACTATCGGGTGGCTTCGGAGAACTTTGAATCGATCCACAACCATTCGGCCTACGCACTCATCGAACACGACAAGGACGCGCCTGCCGAGTGACGCCGACGGCCGGATTCAAAGTTCGGCGCGATCCAGCGAACGCATCCCGCGGCACAGCCGCGGGAACCCTGCTCGGAGTCGCTGGACACGCCGACTTCTCATCGTTCCACAACCACTCGGCCTACGCGCTCCTCGAGCACGACACAGACGCACCCGCCGAGTGACGCCGCCGGCCGGATTCAAAGTCCGGCGCGATCCAGCGAACGCATCCCGCGGCACAACCGTATGCCACCGGCTCGGGTCATGCGGCAGCCGAGGCGTCGGCCTTGCCGATTCTCCACCGAGCACTCGCCGGCCTCTTGCAGACACGCCACCGTCTGAACGCGTGGTGATTGGGTCGGACACGCCGGCCCCACCTGAGCGAAAGTCACCCTGGGAGAGACGCCCGGACTCACCCGCCCGCCCTGTGGGCGCCGGCGGCGGGCCTGCCGCCGGTAGTCCGCAGCCCGCCTGAAGGCACAAATCCCCGGATTCTCGAGCGGATACCGGACGAATAGCGGTCGTTCGGCTGTCTCGACTCAATGCTGCGCTCTGTACGAAGCGACAAAAAAACCCGCCCTTCCGTCACCGGAAGAGCGGGTCGATTCGGAATCAGTCCGACGGCGTCAGGCGCTGCTGCTGCCGCTGTCAGCGCTGTTGGCGGCACTCGTGCCGGCGCTGGTGGAGGCGGAACTACCGGTCTTGCGGGTCGTGCGCTTGCGCGCCGTACTGCCGCTGCCGGATTTGGACGAGGACGCAGTCGTCTTCGTCGTGCCCGACGCCTTGGCCGAAGAACCGGCCGACTTGGTCGTGCCGGACTTGCGCGTCGCCGCCATCTTGCGCGAGCCACTGGTCGAGCCGGCCTGCTTGGCCGTGCCCGTCGAGGTGGTCGACTTGCTGCTCGAGGCGCTGCTCGTGCCACTGCGCTTGGCCGTGGTCTTGCGGCTGGTACCGGCGGCCTTCTTCTTCGGCGCCGGCTTGCCCGACAGGCGGCCGAGCACGCTCTTGTAGCCGGTGCTGACGACGTCGGTCAGCTCGTTGCCGGTCCGTACCAGCAGGTCGATCGTGTCCTTGTAGGCCGACACGATCTGGTCCCGCCCGTTGGGCACATAGGCTTGGGGATTGTTGGCCACCTTGCGCATGCCGTCGCCACGCGCCTTGTCGAAGCTCGCCCGCGCCGCGGCGAAGACGTTCTTGGCCGCACCGATCTCGGTGTTGGCCAGCGTCTGCCCGTTGTTCACGACCACGCCGAACGCCTTGCGCTGCGCGTCCATGTACGCCTTGAAGGCGCCCTGATAGTTCTTGCCGGCCGTTTCGACCCGGCTGCGAACGTCCGAAACGATTTCCTGAATCTTCATGCTAGCCCTCTCACCACATCGGGTAGTTGTTCTTTGCTGCACCGCAGCAATAGCGATAATCTAGGACACGGTCGCGCCCATGTCAAACGCTTTCGGCCCTGTCAACCGCGTTGCTTCATCGCCAAAGACTGGATATATTTACAGCGTGTCCGAGCTGACCGACAAACAGCAGCGTGTGTTCGCGTTCATCCGCGACACCATCGCCGCGCGCCAGACGCCGCCGACGCGCGCCGAGATCGCGAGCGCGCTGGGGTTCGCCTCGGCCAACGCCGCCCAGAGCCACCTGCGCACACTCGAACGCAAGGGCGTGATCGAGCTCAACGCCGGGCGCAGCCGTGGCATTCGGGTGGTCGCACCCGCCGAGACAGCCGCGCCCGGCGTGTCGCTGGCGGTGATCGGCCGCGTGGCGGCCGGGGCGCCGCTGCTGGCCGTCGAACACGTCGAACGCCACTGCCGCGTCGATCCGGCGCTGTTCAGCGCCGCGCCGGACTATCTGCTGCGCGTGCAGGGCGACAGCATGACCGGCGCCGGCATTCTCGACGGCGACCTGCTGGCCGTGCAGGCCGGGGCCGAAGTCCGTCCGGGCCGCATTGGCGTCTTCCGCCGCGACGACGAGGTCACCGTCAAGCGCTTCGAACGCGACGGCACGGTCGCGCGTCTGGTGGCGGCGAATCCCGCGTACGAGGAGATCCGGGTGGATACCACGCGCGAAGCCCTGGCCTGCGAGGGCCTGGCGGTCGGCGTGATCCGCGCACTGGGCGGCTGACACTCGGCACCACAGACGTCGAGCCACCGGCGTGCGCCGGATATCGAAGCGACAGTGCCCGTGGGTAAGACTACGCTTCGTAAGGCGCGGCTCCGTCGAAAGGCGAATCGGGAGAATCCAGTCGTCGCCCGCGTCACGCGAGCGGTGAAAGCGACGGGCCGGGCAACACATCTACCGCACGGTAGGCAGGCCCACCCGGGCGGCACGCGATGTTCCCGGAAGCTACGGTCCAACGTGTGAAACGGCCATGGCGGCGGCGGCCCAGGCGGGGTCGCCCGCGTGACCGACAATCGCGTGAGCGGGCGCTCGCGTACCGGCGCGCTCCGAACACGGAACGGCCTGTCGCGCAAGACCGCCGCGCGCCGCGCGGCTCCACAATCAGTACGTCGATGGACGCTGCCACGCGAATAGCGCGCGTGTCTGCGCCCCGGCCGGCGGCCTGACGTCGGCCTATGAACCCGAGCGGGCGGCGCCGCCCGGCTGGGCCGCGCGCTGTTGCTGGCGACGCCCCGCCTCCGTGTCCGGGCCGGGCACGATCACGGCCTCGATGCGCCGGTTGGCCGCTCGCCCTTCGGCGGTGTCGTTCGAGGCGACCGGGCGCGTGTCGCCGAACCCGCGGGCGCCGATACGCCGCGCGGGTACGCCGTTGTCGACCAGGGCCCGGGCCACGGCCCGCGCACGCGCGGCCGAAAGCGCCAGATTGAAGGCACGGACCTTCTCCCCGCGTGTCGGCGCCTGTTCCTCGAGTTCCTCGTTGGCGCTCACGAACGCCTGCAGCGTACTGTCTGCCGGCGCCACGTTGTCGGTATGGCCGAAGACGGCGACGCCGTAGGATTCGTTGTCGCGCACGAGATCGGCGAGGCGGCGGACCACCTCGCGCGCGCCATCGGTCATGCGTGCGGTGCCGGTCTCGAAGGAGATACCGCCGAGCCGGTCCGGGACCACGCGCTGGCCGATCAGGCTGTCGCCGCTGCCGTCGACCGGCGCCGACTCGCGCTGACGCTGCTGCAGCCGATCCTCGACCTCGACGAGTTGTTCGAGATTGATCTCGCGAACGGCGGTGAAGCGCGCGATCTCGGCCAGACGCTGCGCGCGATGGGCCGCATTGGCGACCGCTGCGAGCGCGTCGGGGTCGCGCCTGCGCACGTCGGCGATCTCGTTCCAGCCGGATTCGGCCTCCGACAGCGCGGTCTCGGCCTGCGCCAGCGGCTCGCCGCCGTGGGTCTCGACCTGCGGCTGCTCGCGCGCCGCCTCGACCGCGTCGCGGGCTTCCGTCAGCGGCGTGAACGTCGGCGCGCCGCCGTCCGGGCTTCGCTCGACCGCGTCGGCCCAGGCGGCGTCCTGGCCCTGGACGCCGACGAGGGTGGACGCCGGGGGCACCGGATCGGTCCGGAACAGCGAACAGCCGGCCAGCAGCGGCAGGGCGGTGAGACCGGCGATCAACAGGCGATTCATGGCGCATCCTCCGGCCCGGTGCTGCGGTCCCCGGTGGCCGTCGCGCCCCCGAGATCCGCCCTGAGTTCGTCGAGCTTGGCCTGCACGGCCCGAGCCTGGGTCTGGGCGAGCGCCGAGCGTGCGTCCAGCGTTGCCGCATCAACCAGCTGCTCGACGCGAGCCCGTTCGGTGTCGTTGAGCGGGCGATCGTCACGAGCCGCGGTGAACAGAATGTCCCGGGCGGTGGCGATCCGTCGCCGCGAGGCATCCACGACCCGCGGCGCGAAGGTATCGGCCTCGGCGTCGCGCGCTTCGGCCAGAGCCTGCTCGGCGGGCGCCAGCACGCTCTCATCCGGCGCGCTCGGCATCGTGGCGCCGCCGCCCCGGCTCGCACACCCCGCGATCACCAGCAGCGCGACCAGCGCCACGACCAGACGGATCAAGCGACAACTCGAACTCGGACGACTCGCCTGCATGCGGCCTCTCCGTTGAATACAGCCCGCGGCCGCGAAGGGCGCGCCCGCAAAAGCCGGCAGTCTAACAGCGCCTCAGCGCCGACGAACAATCAGTCACCCGCGGCCTCGCGGGCGGCCACCAGCGCGCTCGGCCGGCCGACGTCGATCCAGCGCCCGGCGTGATACTGGCCGCTGGCCGTGCCGGCGGCCAGCGCCTGTCGTATGACCCGCACCAGCGGAAAACGTTGCGCCTCGACGGCGCGAAACAGCGCGGGCGCGTAGACGCCGATGCCGGCGTAGGTCCGTCGCGGCGGCGCATCCACCAGACGGCCGTGGGCATCCAGACCGAAATCGCCGTCGACGTGATGGGCGGGGTTGTCGACCAGCACGACATGCGCGCCCTCGCCCGCCACGCCGACGAGCCGGGCGTAATCGAAGTCGGTGAACACGTCGGCGCTGATCAGGGCGAACGGCGCCTCGCCGAGCATCGCCAGGGCGTTGCGCACGCCGCCGCCGGTGTCCAGCGCCCCGGGCTGCTCGACGCTGTAGCGGATGGGCAGGCCCTGGGCACGGCCGTCGCCGAGGGCGGCCCTGATCTGGTCGCCGCGGTAGGCGACGTTGATCACGACCTCGTCGAAGCCCGCCGCGGCGAGCGCGGCCAGATGGTGGCCGATCAGCGGCCGGCCGCCCACGGGCAGCAGCGGTTTGGGCGTATGATCGGTGAGCGGACGCAGACGCTCGCCGCGGCCGGCGGCCAGGATCATCGCCTTCATGCGTCCACCTTCCGCGCCAGCAGCGGCGCCAGCGGGGCGAGGGCCTCGAAGCGCTCGACCACCGGCATCAGATAGTCGACGAAGCGCGGCGTGTCGGCGAGATAACGCGGCTTGCCGTCGCGGTGGGCGATGCGCGCGAAGATACCGAGCACCTTGAGATGACGCTGGGCCCCCATCAGCGCCAGATCCCGCCGGAACGCCTCCCAGTCGTCGCCGACCGGCAGCCCGCGCCCGCGGGCGGCATCCCAGTAATGGCGCACCCAGCCGTCGATGCGCGCCTCTGGCCAGCTCACGAAGGCATCCCGGAACAGGCTGGCGACGTCGTAGGTGATCGGGCCGTGGCGGGCGTCCTGGAAATCCAGTATGCCGGGCAGCGGATGGCTGACCATGAGGTTGCGCGGCATGTAGTCCCGGTGCACGAACACGCGCGGCTGGGCGCAGACGTTGTCGAGGATGGCGCTGAAGGCGGCATCGATGTCGGCGTGCTCGACCGCGCTCGGCTCGTAGCGCAGATGACGCGCCAGATACCAGTCCCGGAACAGCTCCAGCTCCGCGGCGAGGGTGGCGCGGTCGTATTCCGGCAGCACCTCCGGCCGGCTGGCGACCTGCCAGTCGATGAGCGCGCCGATGGCCGCACCGAAGAGGGCATCCGCGGTGTCCTCGTCGAGCACGTCCAGAAAGGTCCGGTCGCCGAGATCGGTGAGCAGAAGGAAACCGCGCGCCGCGTCGTGGGCGAGCACGCGCGGCACGTTCAGGCCGGCTTCGGCCATCAGCCCGGCCACGTGCACGAAGGCGGCGTTGTCCTCGCGCTCCGGCGGCGCATCCATGGCGATGATCGTGGCCGGCTCGCCGTCGTCGGCGGCCACGCCGCGGAAATAGCGCCGGAAGCTCGCGTCGGCGGAGGCCACGCGCCATTCCAGAGTGCGGCCCAGCACCTCGCCGGCCCAGGCCTCGAGCGCGCGTCGGCGTGCGTCGTCAGGCCCGCTCATGCGCTAACACGGCGCGGCGCCGGGCTTTTGTACGTTGCCTCGCGATCCGCCCCGTGCGCATAATCGGTGCGGATATCGGGGGTTCGCTCGCGAACACAACCGCCGATCGCGGCGTGATGATGCGCGCGTGGCGTCCTGAGTCGTGCATTCAACTGGTTAGACATCCCGCCGTGATTCGTATCGATACTGGCTATTTCCGGCAGCCGCGGGTGTGGAGCACCCGCCTCGCCGTCGGCGCCTCGCTGGTCTGCACGGGCGCGCTGGCGCCACAGCCTAGCATCGCCGCGACGATGGGCTGCCCGGTGGCGCCGCCGCCGCTCGCCCTGCCGCAGCCGAGCGAGGATTCCACCCTCACCGCGGACCGGGCCAGTCTCGAGGAAGGCGTGGCCGAGGCCCGCGGCGAAGCCCGCCTGACGCGCAACGGCCAGGCGCTGGAAGCGCCCTACATGCGCTACGACCGCGACGCCGCGAACGCGATCGCGCGCGACGGGCTGCGCTACTACCGGCCCGGCTTCTATCTCACCGCCGACAGCGGCAACGTGCAGATTGACGACGAAACCGGCGAATTCAATCAGGCCACCTATGCCGTGATCGCCAACGGCGGCCGCGGCAGCGCGACCCGCGTGGAATCCCTCGGCGGTGGCAGCTACGAGCTGACCGACGCCGACTACACCACCTGCGCCGGCGAAACCAAAGCCTGGCAGCTCAGCGCGGAACGCATCGCGCTCGACCGCGCCAGCGGCCGCGGCGAGGCGTTCAATTCGGTGATGCGGATCTACGGCGTGCCCGTGCTCTACACGCCGTACCTGAACTTTCCGATCGACGACAAGCGCCACTCCGGCGTACTGCCGCCGACGATCGGCTCGTCGAGCGATTCCGGCTTCGAGCTGGCGGTGCCCTACTACTTCAACCTCGCGCCCAACTACGACGCGACACTGGTCCCGCGCGTGCTCGGCGATCGCGGCCTGCAACTCGGCGGCCAGCTCCGCTATCTGCACGAACACCACCGCGGCGAGTTCGCCGGCGAATACCTGCCCAGCGACAGCGAATACGGCGACGACCGCAGCCTGTTCCACTACGAGCACATCGGCCGCTTCAACGAACACTTCGGCATCGACGCCAACTACACCCGGGTCAGCGACGACCAGTACTTCGACGACCTGAGCAACGACCTCGCGGGCACCTCGACCTCGCAGCTCGAACGCGCGGTGCGGCTCACCTTCGCCGACACCGGGGTGCGCTTCAGTCTGCTGGCGCAGGACTTCCAGACCCTGGACGACATCAACGAGGACGAGGACGACTTCGATCGCGCCTTCGCCAACGACCCCTACACGCGCCTGCCCCAGGCCCGCCTGGAGATGCTCACGCCCACGGCCCCGTTCCGGGTCGGCTTCAACGGCGAATTCTCCAATTTCAAGCGCGACGACGACATCGACGCGCTGCGCACCGACGCCGAACCCCGGCTGCTGTGGGGCGTGGATCGCGGCGGCTGGTACGCCAACAGCGAGCTGTCGTACCGGATCACGCGCTACGACCTGCGCGGCTTCGACGACGCGCCGACGGTCGACGCCGCCGCCTACGAGGACGACGTCATCACCCGCGACATCCCCCAACTCCAGGCCGAATCGGGCCTGCGCCTGTCGCGGACCTTCGGCGACGGCTGGGTACAGACGCTCGAACCGCGGGCGCAGTATCTCTACACCGGCTACGAGGACCAGTCCGAGATTCCCGTGTTCGACTCGGGCATCGCGGACCTGCACTTCGACCGCCTGTTCGCCGACAACCGCTTCGTCGGCTCGGACCGTATCGGCGACGCCAACCAGCTCACACTCGGCGTGAGTTCGCGCTTCATCTCGCCGGAGGACGGCCGTACCGTGGCCAAGCTCGACTTCGGCCGCGTCACCGGTTTTCGCGATCTCGAGGTCAACATGCCCAGCAGCGGCGAGATCGGCTACGGCGACCGCGGCTCGGACTACGTCGCCGGCGTGGAACTGCGGCCGACGCGCAATCTGCGCGCCCAGACCACCGTCCAGTACGACCCGGACGACAGCCGCATCAACCGCGCCATCGCCTCGGCCAGCCTGTCGACGGACAGCGGCTATCAGCTGGACCTCGCCTACCGGCGCTATCGCGACTACCGCCCGCTGCGCGAAGTCAGCGGCAGCAACGGCCGCGAGGTCAACATCGTCCCCGGCCGCTACGAAAGCCTGGAACAGACCGCGGTCGGCCTGCGCGCGCCGGTCACCGACAACCTCGATGTGCTCGGGCGCTGGAACTATTCGCTCGAGCGCAGTCAGAACGTGGAGACGCTGGCGGGCTTCGAGTACCGGCCGTCCTGCTGCTGGGCCGGGCGCGTGGCCTGGCGGCGCTACGTCTCGGACGACGACGGCAGCTACGATTCGGCCATCATGTTCCAGTTCGTGCTCAACGGGCTGGGTCAGTTCGGCGACACGGTGCAGTCCTTCGTCGACGACGACGTCTACGCCGACGACGACACCGGCCGTCGCTCCAGCAGCAGTTTTGATACGATCCGCTTCCCATGAGATACCGCGCCACGCCCCACCGCACCCTGCTTGCGGCCTGCCTCGCCGTCGCCGCGACCACCGCCGGCGCACAGGGCGGCCCCTCGCTCGACGACTTCTCGCTATCACCGGGCCTGTCGTCCCCGTCGACGGGCGGCCGCACGGGGGGCGCGCAGACGCTCGACGAGATCGTCGCGGTCGTCGGTGACGGCGTCGTGCTCGAAAGCGAGCTCGACAACGCGGTCGCCCAGATCCGCGCCCGCGCCGGGCAGCGGGTCAATCAGGCGCCACCCAACGTCCTGCGCTCGCAAGTGCTCGATCGCATCATCCTGCAGCGCCTGCAGATGCAGCGCGCCGAACAGCGCGGCATTCAGGTCAGCGACGAGGAGATCGATCAGGGCATCGCCCGCATCGCACGGCAGAACAACATGGACATGGCGCAGTTCACGCGCGCGGTCGCCGGCGACGGCATGTCCATGCAACAGCTGCGTGAACAGGTCCGCAACGAGCTGATGATCTCCAAGCTGCGGCGCCAGGAAGTGATGTCGCAGGTCGTGGTCACCGACGCCGACGTCGATCGGTATCTGGAGAACCAGTCGCTGCGCGAGGCCGAGAATCGCAGCTATCGGCTGCGCCGCCTGCTGATCTCCGTCGCGCCGGACGCCGACGACGCAGCGCTGTCCGCAGCCCGCGAACGCATCGATCGCCTGCGCACGCGCATCGTCGACGAGGGCGCGGACTTCGCCAGCGTCGCGGCCAGCCAGTCGCAGGGCGAGTACGCCGCCGATGGCGGCGACATGGGCTGGATTGCCGGCGATGCCCTGCCCGAGGCGCTCACCGATGTCGTGCCCGGCCTGCAGCGAGGTGAGATCAGCGACGTGTTCCGCGGTCCGGACGGCTTTCAGATCGTACGGCTGGAGGCGCGTCGCGGCGGCGCCAGCGCACCCGCCGAGCAGCGGGTCATGGTCGACGAGGTCAAGGCCCGCCACATCCTGCTCCGGCCCAACGAGATCCGCGACGACGAGCGCACCCGCGAACTCGCACGCCAGCTGCGCGAGCGCCTTGAGGCCGGCGCCGACTTCGCCGCGCTCGCCCGCGACTACTCCGACGACAGCGCCACCGCCAGCCAGGGCGGCGACATGGGCTGGGTGCAGCCGCAGCGTCTGCCGGGCGCGAGCCGCGCGCAGCTGGCCGACCTGGAGGCCGGCGAAGTCAGCCGCATCTTCCAGACCGGCAACGGCTACGAGATCGTGAAGGTCGAGGACCGCCGCCAGCGCGACCAGACCCGCGAGGCCGTCCGCGCGGAGGCCCGGCAGGCGCTCGGCGAACAGAAGTCGGAAGAGGAAGGCCAGCTCTGGCTGCGCAAGCTGCGCGACGAGGCCTACGTCGACATCCGCATGCCGGGCTATCAATCGACGCCGACCGCCGGCGGCGGCTAGAACGGCGACGGGAGCGGCCATGGGCGCGCTGCGCCTCGCACTGACCCCGGGCGAGCCGGCGGGCATCGGCCCGGATCTGGCCGTGCGCCTCGCGCAGACGCGCCAGGCCTGCGAACTCGTCGCCGTGGGCGATCCGGAGATGCTCGCCGCACGCGCCCGCCTGCTCGACCTGCCGCTGACGCTCGAGCCCGTCGACTACGCTCGAGCGCCCTTGCCGGCACCGGCCGGCGTCCTGCGCGTCGACGCCGTGGCCTGCCCGGCCGCACCGACGCCCGGCCGCACCGATCCCGCCAACGCCCGCTACGTGCTCGACACGCTCGACCGCGCCGTGGAGCGCTGCCGCGACGGCCAGTGCGCCGCACTCGTGACCGGACCGGTGCACAAGGCGGTGATCAACGCCGCCGGCATCGACTTTTCCGGCCACACCGGCTATCTGGCCGAGCGCTGCGGCGCCGACGAGCCGGTGATGATGCTCGCCACCGACGACGGCGCCCTGCGCGTCGCGCTGGTCACGGTCCACATCCCGCTGTCCGCCGTGCCGGCGGCCGTGACCGCGGAACGCCTCGGCCACGTGCTGCGGGTCACCGCGCAGGAACTGACCACCCGCTTCGGCATCGCCCGGCCCCGGCTGCTGGTCGCCGGCCTGAACCCGCATGCGGGCGAGGACGGCTATCTCGGGCGCGAGGAGATCGACACCATCGCGCCGGTCATCGCCGCCGAGCGCGCGCGCGGGCTGGACCTCGTCGGCCCGCTGCCGGCGGATACGCTGTTCACGCCGCATCGGCTGGCCGACGCGGACGCGGTAGTGGCGCTGTATCACGACCAGGGCCTGCCGGTGATCAAGCATCTGGGCTTCGGCCGCACCGTCAACATCAGCCTCGGCCTGCCGATCGTGCGCACCTCGGTCGACCACGGCACCGCGCTCGATCTCGCGGGAACGGGCGCCGTCGACACCGGCAGCCTGCGGGCGGCCATTGCCACCGCCCTGCACATGGCCCGCGCGGGCAGCCATGGCCCGTAAGCGCTTCGGCCAGCATTTCCTGCACGAACGCGGGGTGATCGAGCGCATCGTCCGCCTGCTCGACCCCGCCGCCGACGACCGGCTGGTCGAGATCGGCCCCGGTGAAGGCGCCCTCACCCGGCCGCTGCTCGAACGCGTGAACGCCCTGAGCGTGATCGAGATCGACCGCGAACTGGCCGCCGGCTGGCGCGAGACCGCTGCCGGCGACCCGCGCCTGAACGTGATCGAGGCCGACGCCCTGAGCGTGGACTACGCCGCGCTCGCGGCCCGGCGCGGCGGCGCGCTGCGGCTGGTGGGCAACCTGCCCTACAACATCTCCTCGCCGCTGCTGTTCGCGCTGCTGGGCGGCGACGCGCCGATCGTCGACATGCACTTCATGCTGCAGAAGGAGGTCGTCGACCGCATGGTCGCCGCCCCCGGCAGCCGCGATTACGGCCGCCTGAGCGTCACCCTGGCCGCCCGCGCCCGTGCCGAGCATCTGTTCGATGTCGGTCCGGGGGCCTTCCGACCGCCGCCGAAGGTGATGTCGGCCGTGGTCCGGATCACCCCGCGCAGCCCCGATTTCACAATCGACGACCCGGCCCGCTTCGACCGCGTGGTCACCGCGGCCTTCGGCCAGCGCCGCAAGACGCTGCGCAATGCGCTGCGCGGCGAGCTCGAGGCCGAGACGATCGCCGCCTGCGGCATCGACCCGGCCGAACGAGCCGAGCGTCTCTCAGCGGCGGACTTCGCCGCGCTCGCCCGGGCTGCGGCCGAGCGCTACTGACGCCGCGCCCGGACCGTCGCCGTCACGGGTCGGCGACGCATGCGCACGTCCGCAGGCCACGCGCCCGCCGCTCGCTCGATCGGGCCGCTGAGGCCCCGCCGCAGGGCTCGGCGGTGTCACCGGCATCGAACCGCCCAAGCGCCCGCGCATCGGACTACCAAAACCGATCGGCCGCACCGGCTGATCACCGCAGGCGATGCAGCGGACGACCGACCTGGATTGCCGCGCCCGCCGCGCGCACGCGGCTTCGGGATTGACGGGCACGGCGTGCGGGCACGACACGGGCGACGCGCCGCCGTGAACGCGGTGCACGGCAACCCGCCAAAAGCGTGGGCTGGCCCGGGCCGCGGCCATCGTCCGCCTCGGGGCCAACCTGTGACCGGCGCGGGACGCGCCACGCTGATCCCGGCGCCGCCGGCCAACACCTCATGCAAGCCCGCGCCCAGCGCTGTTCCTCGGCAACACGAGGCTCGGCGCGAGCGGCACCGTGCACTACCTAAGCGTGCTCCCATGCCGGATCGCCTCACCCGGCCCATGTCACGGGCACCTGGCCCGTGACCCCCATGAGCAACTCACCATGACCGCGCAGCGGCGTTGCACGTCCGGCTCACGGCTCACGGCTCACGGCTCACGGCTCGTGGCTCGTGGCTCGTAGCTCGTGGCTCGTGGCTCGTGGCTCGTGGCTCGTGGCTCGTCAAAGACGATGTGCGGTCTTCAGCGCAAAACTGGTCCGACCTCGTGCCAGCCAGGCTGCGAATGGCCCTAGATGTGTAAACCCACCACATTGTTCACGGATAGCTGCAATCGGCTGATCGGTGGTTTGTGCTTGATGCTGGCATGGGGTCGATGCCAGTTGTAGTCGTGGAGCCAGTACGGCAGATAGGCCGCGCGCTCGTCGGCGTTCTGATACACATGGGCATACGCCCACTCATGTAGCGCCGTCTGGATCCACCGCTCGGCCTTGCCGTTGGTGCGTGGCCGGTACGGCCATGTGCGCTTGTGCTTGAGCCCGAGTCGACGACAGGCCTTGGCAAAGCGCCAGGATCGATAACAGGCCCCATTGTCGGTCAGCACCGCCTTAAAGCGCACGCCCAGTTGCCGGTAGTAACGTAACGCGGCCATCAGCGCCCGAACCGCGCTGGCGCCGGTCTCGTCCGGCCAGATCGTGGCATGGGCCACCCGGCTGTGGTCATCGATGGCCATATGGACATAGTCCCACCCAGCGCCACGCGATTTATGACGCCGATCGCCCGTCACGCGGTGGCCGGGGCGCACGAAGCGATTCACTGCCTTGATATCCAGGTGCAGCAGGTCGCCCGGGGCCGCGTGCTCATATCGTCGTACCGGCCGTGACGGCTCAAGCGCCGACAACCGATTCAAGCCGGCGCGTTGGAGCACCCGCGCAACGGTCGCGCGCGGCACGCCGGTCTGGCGTACGATCGCACGATAAATCAGACGTTGTCGGCGCAAACGGATCACGCGCGCTCGCTGCGCGGTTGAGATCTGGTGCGGACATCGATGGGGCCGACAACTTCGATCCGACAAGCCGGCCCAGCCTTCGCTTTGATAGCGATTCAGCCATTTGTAGACGGTGCGCGGGCTCACCGCCATGGCCTGGGCGACATCGATGGGCCTTTGCCCTTGTTCGATGACACGACGAACCAACACCTGTCGACTGTGAACGGTGAGTCGCGCATTCTTGTGCGTGTTCATCCGGGTCGCTCCTTCGTCTGACGGATTTCAGCACCCATCAGCTTCAGGGCACGCGGCTCGGATGAACAATCTACTGAGAGGTCATACCTAGATGCCCCTAGATCGGCCGGACCGCCTGACGGGCGAGCAGCCGGCCGAAAGAGCGCGGCGAGTGGAGCGCATCCGCGCTGTCGCGATACCAGCAGGCGCCGGCCTCGATGAGATCCGACCATTCCTCCGGGTCGGCGATCGGCCCCAGCAGTACGGGGCGGTCGAGCCCGGCCATGACGTCGCGCCAGGATACCTGCGCGCCGTCGACATCGTCCGCATCGAGACACAGCAGATCGCACTGATCGGCGATATCCGCCTCTGGCGAGTCGAGCGTCAGCGCGCGCCGCACCGGCAGCCCTGAAGACGACGCTTTGGCGTCCTCGGGGGCGACGCGCAGAATCAGGTCGTCCGGGTCGCGGTCGGTCCGACGCAGGGCCTCGCGCCAGATCGATTCCGCGTCGGCGAAGGCCAGCAGCGCGCTGGGCACCTGCAGCAGGATGGGCACGGTCGCCAGTTCCAGCGTGCGCCAGTTGCCGTGCAGCAGGGAAAAGCGGCGGGCGATCCACTGTGTGAAGGCGCGCAGCGCATTCTCGTGCTCGGCCAGCTGCGTCAGCGTCGCCGGATCCACCAGATGTGCCTCACCCGAGCGCCAGGCGAGCATGGCCTGCGCAGCGGCCAGACGGCGCTGCGGCCCGCTGCCCTGCCAGACCGGGTAGAGCTTCAGGTCGAGTGTATCGTCGCCCAGCTGCGGCACGGCATCGAGCGAGGGCGCGTGCAGGCTGCCCTCCGGCGCATATGCCGCGCCGGGCACCGGCGCTGTCATCGACGACCCGGCCGAGGACGAAGCGGGCTGCAAGGCCGGCACCGCAGGCGATCCCAGATCGGATTCGGCTGGCGGCGCCTCTGTCGATGCAGGCCGGCCGGCGTCCGACGTCGGAGATATCCATGCGTCGGCGGCTGCCGGTGACCCGGTCGACGGCGCGGGGTGCGCCAGCGCGTCCTCCGACTGCTCGGCGCCTGCCGCTGCGGACAACCCCGAGGGCGCGCCGGTGCGCCCGCTGTCGCCGACGAGCGTGTCGTACGACTGTCGGGGCTTGGCGGCGATCGGCGCGAAATCGTTGGCGGTCTCGCGCCGACGCGAGATCAGCCGCGACAGCGGCGCCCTTGCGGATCGTCCCCTGTCCGCCCCTGCCGTTGAGGCGATCGCGGCCCCGCTGGGCCGGCTCGCGGATGCGTCGGCGGTCCGGCGACGGGATGTATCACGGCCGAACAGGCCGAAGAGGAAACCGATCACGCCAAGCGCGGCCAACCCGGCCCACATGAAGAAGCCGGCGCCGGCACGCCCTACGACGTGCAGCCAGCCGACCCCGTAGCGAGCGTCACCGACACGGCGCTCATCGCGCATCACGGCGCGATTGTCCTCGGCGGCGCCCACACGATAGAGCCAGCCGCGCCAGGCGCGCGCCAGGTCGGTGGGCAGCCAACCGAACGTATCGCCCAGATGGCCGCGCGAGACCAGCGTCACATTATCGGCGTTGCGCAGGGTGAGATAGTCGATGTGCAGATCGTCGCCGCCGACCAGCGCTTCCACCGCCACGATCAGGCGATCGGAGATGCGCCGCTGCTCGATCAACGGTGCGGTGGCCTGCGCGATGGCCCGTTCGGCGTCGTGCAGCGCCCCGCTTCGGGCCTCGATGAGGACACCGGCGGCCCGCATGCCGGCCCAGCCGGCCAGCAGAAGGCCGACCACCGCCAGTCCGTAGCGCAGGGCGCGCGCGTTCGCGCTCATCCACGAATCTCCGCAACCATCCGCAGGGACCCGTGCCCACGCCCACCGGAGACGCTAGCCATGCCGGCGCTAACCACCATTGTCGGACGGCACCAAACCGTCGCGCACGGTGGCGCGACATCGTTCGCCTCGGCATCGGCATCGCCGAACTGCCAATGGATGTCTCGCCCGGCACAGAGGTCGTTATCTCTCCGGTCATGCATTGCCGAGATCAATTGCCAAGCCGATGTCCGGCGTTGGACAACTCGGCGACTTTCGTTCGCCGCTGCGGCGATCATCACTAGTCTCTTTTGCATCCGGCTGGAACCGCCCCTGATCGACGACAGGGGCCGCATGGGCATCGACGCGGGATGCGCGCCCCGCCGCACGATCTCGGCCAGCGCGCCTGGAGCTGCGGCACCGGATCGACCATTCATCAGTGCCGACCGGGGCATTGCGCGTGGATTCCGCCGTGCATGGATGACGACCCGGCCGAGCCAGCGGGCGGCCCGGCGTACGTTACCCGCATCGGGCATACCGAAGCGTTCCGCGGTTGTCTCGGACCACATAAGCGGATGCCGATAACAAGCGTGTTGTCCCGCGGGCTGGCCGACACGCGTGACGCCGATGAAACCGACATCGCATTGATGGCTTTCGCGGATTCGATCCCGGGGCGGCCAACACGACGCACGACCCGATGGATCTCATAGCCCGCGCCTTGATAAAGAAGACTGGCCGTGCACACAGGCGGCCGCGAACGGAACGCAAACGCCATTCGACGTTCTTCTCGAAACCGCTGGCAGCCAGCGTTTTTCGCAGGCTCGGATATTCCGAAGCCGTCGCATTGATTATCGAGAATGGATTGATGCACTCGCACCTTCGACAAACGATAGGGCATCACCGAAAACTCTCTGATCCTGCAGCCTATTTCCACTCACCGACTCCCAAGACCACAGCGATCTCCATGCCCACGACACGCCACACGCTTATCACGCGACATCACAGGGCCACTGCCTCGCCGCGAACGGCCTTCGGCGGCCATCGGACGGCGCGGAATCTCCGACCTGAAGGCCAGCGTTGTTCCGAGGGATCACGACCAATAGTTGACTGGGTTCAGCTTTCCAGTCCCGATTTCGTTATCGACCGAGCGCGACCATCCTGAACAGTTGATTGAACGCCGTACCGGATTCATTGAGACCAAGAACGCCAACGCCATGGCCATGCACGGATAGGCGCCGGGCCACCGGCTACGGGTGCTGCCTCTCGCGCAAGTGCTCGGGGACCGGGCGGCGGTGTGACAACGCGCGCACAACCGGTTTGGCGCCATCCGCTACGTCGCCACCTGTGCCGGCGTACCGCGTTGAGCCGAGAGACCGCCCGAGACGATTAGCCCGGGACCGCGGCGCTACACACCCTGTTTCGACCGCTGTTCTTGGCATCGTAAAGGGCCGCGTCAGCCTCGTGCAGAAGGGCGTCGACGGTGGCGGACGGGCTGCGGGGACTTACCGCAATGCCCACGGAGACGGTGATGCCGAAGCGCTCGCCGGCATCGTTGGCGAACTCAAGGTCGGCCAGCTCACGGCGCAGGCGCTCGGCGACATCCCGGGCGGCGGGCGCACCAGTGGCGGGCAGCACGAGCACGAATTCCTCGCCGCCGTAGCGCCCGAACGTATCGATGTCACGGATGCGGCTCTCGACGTGATGCGCGCAGCGACGCAGAACCTCATCCGCCACGAGATGGCCGTGACGGTCGTTGACCTGCTTGAACAGATCGAGGTCCATGAGACAGACCGAGAACACCGCATCGCCGCGGGCGGCGCGCGACACCTCCCTGCGCAGGACATCGACGAGGTGATGGCGGTTGTAGACACCGGTGAGTTCGTCGTGCACGGCCATGTCGGCAATCCGGGTCAGGGCCTCGCCGAGTTCACGGTTCTTGCGGCGTAGCACGTCTCCCAATTCGCTGACGAAGCCGCCGATCAGGCCGAGCTGGACCATGAGCGCGGCCAAGGCGATGAGCATAATCCACTCGTCGGGATCCTGCAGCAGTTCGGGCTGGTGCCAGGCAAGCACGGCGAACAGCGCGCAGTAAGCCACAAAATAGACCGCCGTAACACCCAGAAAGCGGCGCATGCCGAAGTCCAGCAGGCCGTAGAACAATGGCACGATGACGGTGAGCAGCATGGCCGCCCGGGCTTCATGGGATCCGACGTGATACATGAGATACAGCCCGGGCGGCAGCGGTGCCATGACCTGGGCGGTGGTCAACCCGGGCTCGGCGAAACGCAGGTTCGCCCCGGTTCGGAACACAACGTAGAAAGCCACCAACAGTGCAGTAACAGTCAGTAGATAGTTCAGCAGTGGCGTCCAGCCGAGCTCGCCTGCCATCGCCGCGGCGAAGGCGATCGAGGCGGGCATGGAGTAGGAGGCGCCGGCCATGCCAAGGCGCCGCATACGGTTGGCCTGATGCCGTCGAACTCGGTCTTCGGGGGCTTCATGCGCAGTGTCTGTCATAACGCATCACCGGCCATGGATAAAAATGGACTGTACGCTCCGTTGGCGCGCGTCTCGAAAGCGCGTGGCGGCCGCCAATCGGGGCGAAACGCTATCGCACCGTCCTCGTGCCTCGCAACCATCGGCCCAACACGGGCGACCCCGACTAAACCGTGGCGATCGCAGTCATGCACCGACCATGCCGCGGGCGTCACATGGCCGATCGACGTTACACTACGGCCATGCGCACTTATGCAATCGGCGATATTCACGGCGCCGCGGAACCGCTCGAACGGCTGCTGGACCGGCTCGATGCGGATCACAACGACGTCCGGCTGTGGTTTGTGGGCGACCTGGTCAACCGCGGCCCGGATTCGGCGGAGGTGATCCGCCGGGTACGCGGGCTGGGCGAGCGCGCGATCACGATTCTGGGCAACCACGACCTGAGCCTTCTGACACTGGCCCAGAAAGACGATGCGACGGACCGGGCCAACGCTTCGCTGCAGGGCCTGCTGCAAGCGGCTGACCGCGATGTGCTGCTCGACTGGCTGCGGCATCGGCCGCTGATGCATCGGGACGCCACGCTCGACTGGACCATGGTCCACGCTGGGCTCCCGGCCGAGTGGTCGGTGGCCGAGGCCCAGACCGAGGCACGGGCGCTGGAAGCCGCGCTTCAGGGGCCCGATCATCTGGCCTTCCTCGACGCGTTGTTCGGCAACACGCCGGCCCGCTGGGCGCCGGACCTCGCCGGTATCGAGCGCCTGCGCTATACCGCGAACGCACTGACGCGCCAGCGCTTCGTCCATCCGGACGGACGGTTGGAGATGGACTACAAGAAGACGCTGGCCGATGCCCCGCCGGCGCTGATCCCCTGGTTCGCGATGCCGGAGCGCGCCAGCGCGCGGCAGCGCATCGTCTTCGGGCACTGGTCGGCGCTGGAGCATGTAGCCTGGCCGGAACACAACGTCTGGGGCATCGACACCGGCGCCGCCTGGGGCGGGCAACTCAGCGCCCTGCGCCTGGACACGCCCGAGCCGGAACTGATCCAGGTCGAAGCCGCCAGCGCGAGCGCCTAGGTGTGCCACCTTCACGCACCGACGCCTTCGATCGTCCGCGGGCCGGCCTCGCGGCTGGTCGCGGCGCCTCGCACCGGCGCGGCCTCTGAGCCGGCTGCGCGGTCACGGCCGCCGCCATAACCCACTCGACGGTAGCTACCCGTTGGGCGCCACCCGCACACCGAGTTCTCTGCGCGCCCGACGATACCGCGGGCCGCGGCGCAGCCCAAAGCCGGGCCGCCCCATCGCCGCGCGCGCAGGGCGCCCCAGCGCGTCTCTCTAAGCTTCACACCAACGCCCGTCGGCGACGGCCGCGCGCGCGGGCCGCATCCCCGTCGGTCGATCGTCTAATGCGCGTGTTCGCCACGCTCGATCAGCCCCGATGAGGCTTCGCGCGAGCCACAGCGGCAGGCGTACCGCTGGCCCCTGATTGCGATTCACCGCGACGGTCTTCTCGTCCGAGCCGGGTCGCCGCGACCGCTTCGTACTACGCGCGGCCGCGCCCAGGCCGATACAGCCGGGGCGGCCGAACCTGCGTTTTCCGACCGAACCGGCCGCCATCGCGCCGCAACTCCGCGGCGCCGCCGAGTTGCGGACCGCGCGGGGCCCCAACGGTTCGAGCCCGATGAAAAATCGCGCCCACGAAAAAGCCGGTACCCATCCGGGCACCGGCTTCGTGGCTGACGCGCCGCGCGTTCGTGACGCGCCTACGCCGCCTCGTCCTCGTCGTCCTCATCGGCCATGGGCCGATCGACCAGCTCGACATACGCCATCGGCGCACAGTCGCCCGGGCGATAGCCGCACTTCAGGATCCGCAGATAGCCGCCGGGCCGCTGCGCATAGCGCTCGCCCAACACGCCGAAGAGCTTGCCGACCGCTTCCTTGTCCCGCAGGCGCGAGAACGCCAGCCGGCGATTGGCGACGCTGTCGGTCTTGCCGAGCGTGATCAGGGGCTCGGCGACGCGCCGCAGCTCCTTGGCCTTGGGCAGCGTCGTGCGGATCAGCTCCTGCTTGATCAGCGAAGCCGACATGTTCTTCATCATGGCGGCGCGGTGCGAGGACTCGCGCCCGAGATTGGTACCGCTCTTGCGATGACGCATAGCTGAAATTCCCTGTGTCTGGCTGGAAAGGCCTAGGCTTTTTCCAGTTCGGCCGGCGGCCAGTTCTCGACCGTCATGCCCAGTTTGAGTCCGTGCTCGGCCAGCACTTCGCTGATCTCGGTCAGCGACTTCTTGCCGAGATTCGGCGTACGCATGAGCTCGGTCTCCGTACGCTGCACGAGATCGCCCACGTAGTGGATGTCCTCGGCCTTGAGGCAGTTCGTCGAGCGCACGGTCAGCTCGAGATCCTCGATCGGCTTGAGCAGCGCCGGGTCGACCTGACCCGAATCGCCCTTACGACCGGCCTCCTCGCGGGCCTCGAGATCCACGAACACCGACAGCTGGTCGTAGAGCGTGGCGGCGGCGGTACGGACCGCATCCTCCGGCTCGACGCTGCCGTTGGTCTCGATGTCGAGCACCAGCTTGTCGAGGTCGGTGCGCTGTTCGACACGCGCCCGCTCGACCGCGTAGCTCACCCGACGAATGGGGCTGAACGAGGCATCCAGACGCAGTGCGCCGACTTCGACGCCGCCGCCTTCCTCGTCGTTGGCCTCTTCGTTGCCCTGGGCCGGCTGATAACCGCGACCGCGGCGCACCTTCATGCTCATCCGCAGCTCGCCGCTGGTCAGATGCGCGATGACGAGGTCCGGGTTCACAATCTCGACGTCGTGATCGGTGGTGATGTCGCCCGCCGTCACGACGCCTTCGCCACTCTTGTGGAGATGAAGCTCGGCCTCTTCCCGCGAGTGCATGCGCACCGCCACGTTCTTGAGGTTGAGCAGCACGTCGATGACGTCCTCCTGCATGCCCTCGACCGTGGTGTACTCGTGCAGCACGCCGTCGATCGTGACCTCGGTGATGGCCGCGCCCGGGATCGACGACAGCAGGATCCGCCGCATCGCATTGCCGAGGGTGTGGCCGTAACCGCGCTCAAGCGGCTCGAGGGCGATCTTCGCGCGCCGCTCGCTCGGCCGCTCGACCTCGACCAGGCGTGGTTTCAGCAATTCACTGGACTGCATATTGCAAATACCTCTGGCTGTCCGCGACAGCGACTTTTACTTCGAGTACAGCTCGACGACCAGATTCTCGTTGATGTCGGGCAGCACCTGATCGCGGTCCGGAATCGACTTGTAGGTGCCCTTGAGCCCCTTCTCGTCGACTTCAACCCATTCGGCGAGCCCGATCTGCGAGGCCACCTGGATGGCGTCGAGGATGCGCGTCTGGTTCTTCGCCTTGTTGCGGATCGCCACCACATCGCCCGGGCCCACCTGGTAGGAGGGCACGTTGACGGGGTAGTCGTTGACCGCGACCGCCTTGTGGTTCACCAGCTGGCGCGCCTCGGCGCGCGTGGCGGCGAAACCCATGCGGTAGACCACGTTGTCGAGGCGCGACTCCAGCAGCTGCAGCAACAACACACCCGTGGCGCCCTTCTGCGACGCCGCCTTCTTGTAGTAATTGCGGAACTGGTTCTCCAGCACGCCGTACATATGCCGCAACTTCTGCTTCTCGCGCAGCTGCAGGGCATAGTCCGACAGACGCTGGCGGCGCTGGGCCCCCTGGGCGCCCGGCGGCGTGTCGATCTTGCACTTGCCTTCCAGCGAGCGTCCGCGCCCTTTGAGCAGCAGGTCAGTACCTGCGCGGCGCGACAGCTTGCATTTGGGACCGGTATATTTAGCCATTCCTGATCTACCTGTTGGCTGGCAACGCGATTAAACGCGGCGCTTCTTCGGCGGCCGGCAGCCGTTATGCGGGATCGGGGTCACGTCGATGATGCTGCTGACCTTGAACCCGGCACCGTTGAGCGAACGAACCGCCGCCTCACGACCGGGGCCCGGGCCCTTCACCCGTACCTCGAGATTCTTGACGCCGTACTGGCCCGCACCCTCGCCGGCGCGCTCGGCCGCGACCTGCGCGGCGAACGGCGTGCTCTTGCGCGAGCCCTTGAATCCGCACGTTCCCGAAGTGCACCACGAGAGCACGTTGCCTTGACGATCGGCGATCGTGATGATGGTGTTGTTGAACGTCGCATACACGAAGGCGATGCCATCGGTGACGTTGCGACGCGCACGCGCCTTGCGCGTACGAGTGTTGGAACTGGACGTGCCTGTCGCCATAGAGCGTTACCTGTAAATTCCCGAGCCGAAGCGAAATTAACGGCGGATGGGTCGACGCGGACCCTTGCGCGTCCGCGAATTGGTCTTGGTGCGCTGGCCCCGGACGGGCAGCCCGCGCCGATGACGCAGCCCGCGGTAGCAGCCGAGGTCCATCAGCCGCTTGATGTTCATGGACACCTCGCGCCGAAGATCGCCCTCGATCGTGTATTCCTGAACCTGCGCCCGAAGCGACTCGACCTCACCCTCGGTGAGATCCTTGACCTTCGTATCGACCGCGACATTCGCGGATTCGCAGATCTGGCGAGCACGCGTGTGCCCGACACCATAGAGCGACGTGAGCGCCACGGCCGCATGTTTGTTGATCGGGAGGTTGACTCCAGCGATTCGCGCCATTCGATTGATCTCCCAGCTACCGGGGACGAGAACGTGTTCCGTGCGCCATCTTGCGCCTAGCGACTCCGGAAAAGCCCGCCAATATAGCCTCTTTATTCAGTGTTTACAAGCCCCGCCGTTCAACCCTGGCGCTGCTTGTGCCGTGGGTCCGTCGAGCAGATCACCATGACCGCACCGTTGCGGCGGATGACCTTGCAGTTACGGCAGATTTTCTTGACCGAAGCTCTGACTTTCATGTCCTACCTCTGACATTGCGCGGCCGCCTCGCGGCCGGCGTTTCATTCCTGGAGAACAACCCGTCCGCGAAGGCTACCGAAGCACGCCGGCGCGGCCCTGGGACTTGAGATTGTTCTTCTTCATCAACCCGTCGTACTGATGCGACATCAGATGGGCCTGCAACTGGGCCATGAAGTCCATGACCACGACCACGATGATCAACAGCGACGTGCCGCCGAAATAGAACGGCACGTTGTACTGCAGGATCAGCAGTTCCGGCAGCAGGCAGACCAACGTGACATAGACCGCACCGGCCACCGTGAGGCGGGTCAGTACCGTGTCGATGTAGTTGGCCGTCTGAATGCCCGGGCGCACACCCGGAATGAAGGCACCCGACTTCTTGAGATTCTCCGCTGTCTCCCGCGAATCGAAGACGAGCGCGGTATAGAAGAAGCAGAAGAAGATGATCATCGTCGAGTAGAACAGCACATACAGCGGCTGTCCCGGCGCGATCGCATTGGACACCCAATTCGCGATCGTTCCGCCCTCACCCAGGAACCGCACGATCGTCGCCGGGAACAGTATGATGCTCGAGGCGAAGATCGGCGGAATCACGCCGGCCATGTTCAGCTTCAACGGCAGGTGCTGGGTCTGCGCGGCGTACATGCGTCGCCCGCGCTGGCGCTGGGCATGATGCACCGGAATCCGTCGCTGCGCGCGCTCCACGAAGACAACGAAGCCGAGCACCGCCAGTGCGCCGACGAACAGCGCGATCACGAAGAAGATACTGAGCTCGCCGGTACGCACCAGGTCCAGCGTGCCGCCGATCGCCGATGGCAGGCCGGAGACGATGGCGGCGAAGATCAGCATCGAAATGCCGTTGCCGATGCCGCGCTCGGTCACCTGTTCGCCGAGCCACATCAGGAACAACGCGCCCGTGGTCAGGCAGACCGCGGTCGTGAATATGAACGCATATTCGCTGATCCCGGACTGGGCGATCCCCTGGTTCCACAGCGCCACGCCGGTGCCGATCGACTGGAACAATGCCAGCCCGACCGTGCCGTAACGCGTGTATTGCGTGATCTTGCGGCGCCCGGCCTCGCCTTCCTTCTTGAGCTCTTTCAGGCTCGGAATCGTTGCCGTCATCAGCTGCATGATGATCGACGCGGAGATATACGGCATGACACCGAGCGCGAAGATCGACAGGCGCTTGAGCGCGCCACCGGTGAACATCACGCCGACATCGAGAATCGTGCCGGACTGGTTCTCGAACAGCTGCGCGAGCTGCGCCGGGTCGATGCCCGGCACCGGGATGAACGTACCGATACGGAAGACGACGAGCGCCCCGACGAGAAACAGCAGTCGTTGCCGGATCTCCGTCAGGTTGCCTGCATCGGGTAGCTTCCCGCCGCCACCGGCCGCCTGATTGTTGGGGCGCTTTGCCATGATTTACTCGGCTACGCTGCCGCCGGCCGACTCGATCGCCTTGGCGGCTCCCGCCGTCGCGGCCACGCCCTTGAGCGTGATCGCCTTGTTCAGAGCACCCGTGGCGATAACCTTGGCCCGATGCGCGTCACGCGGGACCACACCGGCGGTCTTGAGTGCCGCGAGGTCCACCTCGCCGTCGAGCCGGTTGAGGCTGTCGAGGCGGACCTCGGCGGGGCCGTCCATCGGGCTGCGGAAGCCGCGCTTGGGCACGCGCCGCTGCAGCGGCATCTGGCCGCCCTCGAAACCGGCGTTGATGCTGCCGCCGGTACGCGCCTTCTGGCCCTTATGGCCGCGGCCCGCGGTCTTGCCGAGCCCGGAACCCGGGCCGCGGCCGACGCGCTTGGCCGACTGCCGGGCGCCTTCGCCCGGCTGGAGATCGTTGAGCTTCATGCCTAGGCCTCCTCGATCGCGAGCATGTCGGCGACCTTGTTGATCATGCCGCGGTTCTCCGGCGTGTCCGCCACCGTCACCTCGTGGTGCATGCGGCGCAGCCCCAGGCCGCGCACGCAGTCCCGATGGCGCTTGACGCGCCCGATGGTGCTCTTCACGAGCTTGATCCTGATCTGATTGCTGGCCATCACGCGCTCCTTAAGCCGTAATCTCTTCGACAGTCTTGCCGCGCTTGGCCGCGATGAACTCCGGATCGTGCAGGTCGCGCAGGCCGTTGATGGTGGCGCGCACGATGTTGATCGGGTTGCGCGAGCCGTAGCTCTTGACCAGCACGTTCTGCACGCCGGCAACCTCGAAGACCGCGCGTGCGCCGCCGCCGGCGATCACACCGGTACCCTCGGAGGCCGGGCGCATGATCACCTTGGTGGCACCGTGATGGCCGTTGATCGCGTGCTGCAGCGTCGAGCCGTCCTTGATCTGAACGCGGATCATGTTCTTGCGCGCGGCGTCCATGGCCTTGGCGATGGCCAGCGGCACTTCCCGCGCCTTGCCATAGCCGAAACCGACGCGGCCTTCACCGTCGCCGACCACGGTCAGCGCCGTGAAGCCGAACTGCCGGCCGCCCTTCACCACCTTCGCCACGCGATTGACGGTGATCAGCTTCTCGAGCAGGTCGCCTTCGGTGCGTTGTTCGTTACGTGTTGCCATTGGAAAATCCTGCTTAGAACTTCAGGCCGCCTTCACGCGCGGCATCCGCCAGCGCCTTCACCCGGCCGTGATACGCGAAACCGGAGCGGTCGAACGCCACCGATTCCACACCGGCCGCCTTCGCCCGCTCGGCGATCGTGCGCCCAACCAGCCGTGCGGCGTCACAGTTGCCCGTGGTGCCGCACTCCTCGCGCAGCGCCTTCTCGTTGGTCGAGGCGCACACGAGGGTCTGCGACCCGTCCGGAGCGAACAGCTGCGCATAGATATGCTGCGGCGTGCGATGCACCGACAGCCGATGAACGCCGAGGTTGCGCATGTGCATGCGCGCGCGGCGGGCACGGCGCAAACGCGAGATCGTCTTGTTGTGCATGACCTTGACTTACCGTTTGATGCGTGTGACGACGCGCTATTTCTTCTTCGCGTCCTTGCGGACGACGCGCTCGTCGGAATATCGGATGCCCTTGCCCTTGTAAGGCTCGGGCGGACGATAGTTCCGAATCTCCGCGGCGACCTGACCGACGACCTGCTTGTCGGCCCCGGTGATGATGACTTCCGTCGGCGAAGGCGTCTGCACGCTCACGCTCTCGGGCATCTGGTGCGCCACCGGATGCGACAGCCCGAGCGCCAGGTTGAGCGTGTTGCCCTGCGCCTGCGCGCGATAGCCGACGCCGACCAGTTCGAGGCGACGTTCGAAGCCCTCGCTCACGCCGTGGACCATATTGGCCACGATCGCGCGGACCGTGCCGGCCATCGCCAGGTTGACCTGACGGCCGCTGGGACGCGCCCGCGCCTGACCCTCTTCGACATCGAGATCGACGCCGGGCGGCAGCGTGAACAGGAGCTCGCCGTTCTTGCCCTTCACCTTGACCTCGCGGCCGGAGACGTTGCACTCCACACCGCTGGGCAGGGCGACGGGCGCTTTTGCTACTCGAGACATAATTGCGCTTCCTCGCGTTACCGCCGACCTACGACACCGTGCAGAGCAATTCGCCGCCGTGACCGGCTTCGCGCGCGGCCCGATCGGTCATCACGCCCTGCGACGTCGATACGATGCAGATGCCGAGACCGCCGACGACA
Organism: Salinisphaera orenii subsp. orenii MK-B5; assembly: GCF_003788635.1. Taxonomy (GTDB): domain Bacteria; phylum Pseudomonadota; class Gammaproteobacteria; order Nevskiales; family Salinisphaeraceae; genus Salinisphaera; species Salinisphaera orenii. The sequence goes on along the minus strand of NZ_AYKH01000003.1, from coordinate 7,175 downwards.
GAGGGAATGTCCCCCTTGCTGCGGTACACCCGCAGGCCCGGTTTCGACACGCGCTCGATGTTTTCGATCACGCCGTGGCCCTGGAAATACTTGAGCCGGATCTTCAGGCGCGGCTTGCCGTCGAGCTCACCAGTCTCGTAACCGGCGATATAGCCCTCGGACTCGAGCACGCCGGCAATCGCCAGCTTCAGCTTCGACGAGGGCATCTCGACACTTTCCTTGTCTGCCGACTGCCCGTTACGGATACGGGTCAGCATGTCGGCAATGGGGTCAGTCATACTCATGCGTACCGATACCTATTCTGTGGCCTACCAGGAGGACAGGACGAGGCCGGGGACCTCGCCACGCATCGCGGCTTCGCGCAACTTGTTGCGCGACAACCCGAACTTGCGATAGACGCCCCGCGGGCGCCCGGTGGCGCGGCAGCGCCGCGTGACCCGCGTGGGACTCGCATCGCGCGGCAGCGCCTGAAGTTCCTGAGCCGCCGCGAAACGCTCTTCCGGCGTGGCCTCGGGATCGTTGATACGGGCCTTGATCGCTTCGCGCTTCGCGGCGTATTTCGCCACGATCTTTTCGCGCTTGCGGTCGCGGGCAATCATGCTTTTCTTCGCCATAGTTATCTCCGGGCCGAGCCTACTTCCGAAACGGGAAGTTGAAGCCGTCGAGCAGCGCTCGCCCTTCTTCGTCGTTTCGCGCGGACGTGGTGATGATGATGTCCATCCCGCGCAGCTTATCCACCTGGTCGTAGTCGACCTCGGGGAACACGATCTGCTCGCGCACACCCAGGCTGTAGTTGCCGCGACCGTCGAACGCCCGCGGATTGAGCCCGCGGAAATCGCGGATCCGCGGCAGTGCCACGTTGACCAGACGATCGAGGAACTCGTACATCCGCGTGCGCCGAAGCGTGACCTTGCAGCCGATCGGCCAGCCCTCGCGAATCTTGAACCCGGCGACCGACTTGCGTGCCCGGGTCATGATCGGCTGCTGGCCGGTGATCGTCGCCATGTCGGCCATCGCCGCCTCGATCACCTTGCGGTCGGATACCGCCTCGCCCACACCCATGTTGAGCGTGATCTTGGTGACCTGCGGCGCCGCCATCGGGCTGCTGTAGCCGAACCTTTTGATCAGGTCCGGCAGGATCTGGTCGGCATACACCGTTTTCAAGCGTGCCGGTTGTTCCATTGCCTGTTCCATGACGTTTGCCTACGCGTCCACGACTTCGCCGGACGATTTGAAGATGCGGACCTTGCGCCGATCCGATCCTTCGCCCAGCCATTTGAAACCGACCCGGTCGCCCTTGTCGGCGTCGGGGTTGTACAACATCACGTTCGAGACATGGAGCGGCATTTCCCGCTCCTCGATGCCGCCCTGGATGCCCTGGTTGGGGTCGGGACGGACATGCTTCTTGGCGATGTTGATGCCTTCGACGACGAGCTTGTCATCCAGGATACGGTTCACGGTGCCGCGACGGCCCCGATCCTTGCCCGAGATGACGACGACCTCGTCGCCGGTGCGAATCTTGTTGGAGCTCATAGAACCTCCGGCGCCAGCGAGATGATGCGCATGAAGCGGGCACGCAGCTCTCGCGTCACCGGACCGAAGATGCGCGTGCCGACGGGCTGGTCCGCATCATTGAGCAGCACCGCCGCATTCTTGTCGAAACGGATGAGCGAGCCGTCGACGCGACGCACGCCGTGCCGGGTGCGCACCACGACGGCGTTCATCACGTCGCCCTTCTTGACTCGACCGCGCGGAATCGCGTCCTTGACGGTGACCTTGATGATGTCACCGACGCGCGCATACCGGCGATGCGAGCCGCCCAGCACCTTGATGCACTGGACCCGGCGGGCGCCGCTGTTGTCAGCCGCATTGAGTACCGATTCTGTCTGGATCATGGCTTTGGTTTATCCCGCGGTATCGAATTCGCCGGCCTTCTCGACCACACGCCACAGCGCCCACGCCTTGCCGCGCGACTCCGGGCGACCCTCGACGATCTCCACGAGATCGCCGACCTGACACGTGTTCTCCGGATCGTGCGCTTTCAGGCGCGTGCTGCGCCGCATGTACTTGCCGTACAGCGGATGCTGCATCCGGCGCTCGATGTAGACGACGATCGTCTTGTCCATCGCGGCGCTGACGACCTTGCCGGCCACCACGCGACTGCGCGTCTGCTGCCCGGTCTTGCCATCCACCGCTTCGTTGTTCTCGCTCATGTCTTTCAACCCTGGTTGCGCGTTTCGCGCAGCACTGTCTTGATGCGCGCGATATCACGACGAATGGCGCCGAACTGATGCGTACCGGACAGCTGACCGGTCGCCTGCTGCATGCGCAGGTTGAACTGCTCACGACGCAGGGCCAGCAGCTCCTTATGCAGATCTTCCGGCGATTTCTCGCGCAGCTCTTTCGCTTTCATGACGACCTCTACAGGATCTTGCGTTCGACGAACGCAGTCTTGACGGGCAGCTTGGACGCGGCCAGCCGGAAGGCCTCCTGCGCCACCTCGCGGCTCACGCCTTCCATTTCGTACAACATCGAACCGGGCTGGACCTTGGCCACCCAGAACTCGACGTTGCCCTTGCCCTTGCCCATGCGGACCTCGATCGGCTTCTTTGTCACCGGCTTGTCCGGAAACACGCGGATCCAGGTCTTGCCGCCGCGGCGGATGTGGCGGGTCATCGCGCGACGACCGGCCTCGATCTGGCGCGCCGTGAGCCGCCCGCGGGTCACGGCCTTTAGGCCGTACTCACCGAAACTGACTTCGTTGCCGCGCTGGGCCAGGCCACGGTTGCGACCTTTCTGGACCTTGCGGAACTTGACTCGCTTGGGTTGCAACATGACTGATTACCCCGCTGCCGCGCCGCTTTCCGCGGGCGTTTCCTCGATCTTGGGATCGGCGTCGAACACTTCGCCCTTGAAGATCCACACCTTGACGCCGAGCACGCCGTAGGTGGTCTTGGCTTCCGCCAGGCCGTAGTCGATGTCCGCTCGCAGCGTGTGAAGCGGCACGCGGCCTTCGCGATACCACTCCGTGCGCGCGATCTCGGCGCCGTTGAGCCGTCCGGCCACGTTCACACGGATGCCGCCGGCGCCCAGGCGCATGGCGTTGCCGACCGCGCGCTTCATGGCACGCCGGAACATGATCCGACGTTCCAGCTGCTGCGCGATGTTCTGCGCGACGAGCAGCGCGTCCAGCTCGGGGCGACGAATCTCCTCGACCGACAGATGCACCGGCACGCCCATGCGCTCGGAGACCTCCATGCGCAGCTTGTCGATGTCCTCGCCCTTCTTGCCGATCACGATGCCCGGCCGCGCCGTGTGGAGCGTGATCCGCGCGGAACGGGCCGGACGATCGATCTGGATGCGGCTCACCGACGCGTGCGCCAGGCGCTCACGGATGAAATCCCGAATCTCGAGATCGGTATTGAGGGCGTCGCGATAGCCGGCACTCTCGGCGTACCAGCGCGAGCTCCACTCCGACGTGATCCCCAGCCGGAAGCCGATCGGATGTACTTTATGACCCATATCTAGTTCCGCTTGTTCTGCCGATTACTTGTCGGCGACACGAATCGTGATGTGACTCGTGCGCTTGAAAATCCGGTCCGCCCGGCCACGCGCCCGCGGTTTCATCCGCTTCATCGTCGGCCCTTCGTCGACCATCAGAGTCGAGATCCGGAGCTCGTCGATGTCCGCACCCTCGTTGTGCTCGGCGTTGGCCACGGCCGACTCGAGGACCTTGCGCATGATCTGCGCGGCCTTCTTGGTCGAGAACTGCAGAATCTCGAGCGCACGCTCGACCGGCATGCCCCGGACCTCGTCCGCGATCAGGCGCGCCTTCTGCGGCGAAATGCGCGCGAAGCGCAGTTTGGCGATCGATTCCATGACTAGTGTCCTCGCCTTAGCTCTTGCGGTCGCCGAGATGGCCCTTGAACGTACGCGTGGGCGCAAACTCACCGAGCTTGTGACCCACCATGTTTTCGGACACAAACACCGGCACGTGCTGACGGCCGTTGTGCACGGCGATCGTCAGACCGATCATGTCCGGCGTGACCATCGAGCGCCGCGACCAGGTCTTGATCGGACGCTTGGTCGTGCTGCCCGAAGCCGCCTCGACCTTCTTGGCCAGGTGCAGGTCCACGAAAGGACCCTTCTTGATAGAACGTGGCATAGCTGTTCCCGTGCCTGTTGACGCGGCTTACCGCTTCTTCCGTTTGACGCTGCGACGAACAATCATGCCGTCGGTGCGCTTGTTCGCACGCGTCTTGAAACCCTTCGTCTTCCAGCCCCAGGGACTGGTCGGATGGCGACCGCCACTGGTGCGACCCTCACCACCGCCGTGCGGGTGGTCGATCGGGTTCATGGCTACGCCACGCACCGTCGGCCGGCGGCCGCGCCAGCGCTTCGCGCCGGCCTTGCCGAGCTGGCGGAGGCTGTGCTCGTAGTTGCCGACCTCGCCCACCGTCGCCTTGCAGTTCACGTGCACGCGACGGGTCTCGCCCGACTTGAGCCGCAGCACCGCGTATTCCCCGGCGCGCGCGGCCAGCTGCACGGTGGCGCCGGCACTGCGCGCCAGCTGGGCACCCTTGCCCGGCCGCATCTCGACGCAGTGGATCGTGGTGCCCACCGGGATGCTGGCCAGCGGCATGGCGTTGCCCGGGCGGATCGGCGACTGCGGACCCGACATAATCGGCGTGCCGGCGTCGACACCGCGCGGCGCGATGATGTAACGACGCTCACCATCGGCGTACAGCACCAGCGCGATGTTCGCGCTGCGGTTCGGGTCATACTCCAAGCGCTCGACACGGCCGGGCACACCGTCCTTGTCGCGCTTGAAATCGATCAGCCGATAGTGCTGGCGATGGCCGCCGCCGCGATGCCGGACCGTGATCCGACCGTTGTTGTTCCGGCCGCCCTGCTTGTGCTTCTTGACGGTAAGCGCGTCGTGCGGCTTGCCGTTGTACAGCGCCTTGTTCTTGACGCTGACGACGAAGCGACGGCCTGCAGAGGTCGGATTGGCTTTCTTGAGTGCCATAACTGTTCTCGCTCTGTGCTCTGACGCCTAGCCGGCGGCGCCGTCGAGAAAATCGAGATCCTCGCCTTCGGCCAGCGTCACATAGGCCTTCTTCCAGCCCGACTGCATGCCAGGCCGACCCCGGAATCGCTTCTGCTTAGCGTGAACGTTCAGCGTCGTGACCTTGGTGACCTTGACGTCGAACAGCTGCGACACCGCTTTGGCGATCTCCGGCTTGCTCGCGTTTCTGGCGACCTCGAACACGACCTGATTGTGCGCTTCGCCCACCACGCTGCTCTTCTCGGAGACGTGCGGCGCGCGCAGGACCTGAAAAATTCGTTCCTGATTCATGCCAGCCAACCTTCAAGCGCACGCAGCGCTTCCTCTGTGATCAGCACCTTCTCGGCCCCGACGAGCACGACGGGGTCGACCCCGCCCGATTCGACCACGTCGAAACCCGGGATGTTGTTCGCCGAGTAGCCGACCTTGTCGTCCACCTCGGCCATGACCAGCAGTCCGCGCGCCTCGCAGCCCTGATCCGAGAGCGCCTTGATCAGCGCCTTGGTGCTGTGCGCCTCGAGCGACGGAGCCTCGACTACGGTGAGACGATCCTGGCGCAGAAGCTCCGAGACGATCGCACGCATACCGGCGCGATACATCTTGCGATTGACCTTCTGTGCGTGATTTCGCGGCACGGCCGCGAACGTCACGCCACCCCCGGCCCACAGCGGGCTGCGGATGGTGCCGGCACGGGCCCGGCCCGTGCCCTTCTGACGCCACGGCTTCTTGCCGCCGCCCCGCACCGCCGCGCGATTCTTCTGCGCCTTGGTGCCGGCACGCGCACCGGCGAGATGCGCGGTGACGATCTGGTGCACGAGATCGCGGTTGAAGGGCCGGCCGAACACGTCGTCCGACACCGATACCGATTTCCCGCCTGTCGCTAGATTCAATTCCATGACTTTCAGTGCCTATCCGAAATGTCGCGCCTACCCGGCCTTCTTGACCGCGGGCGACACGACCACGTCGCCGCCCTTGGCGCCCGGAACCCCGCCCTGGATCAGGAGCAGGTTGCGTTCCGCATCCACACGTACGACCTTGAGGTTCTGCACCGTGGTCCGGGCGTTGCCGAGCTGGCCCGCCATTTTCTTGCCTTTGAACACATGACCCGGCGACTGGTTCTGACCGATGGCACCCGGCGCGCGATGCGCCTTCGAGTTGCCGTGGCTGTTGCGCTGCGAGCGGAAATTGTGCCGCTTGATTACACCGCCATAGCCTTTACCGATCGACTGACCGACCACGTCCACGACCTGACCTTCGGCGAACAGCGACACCGTCAGCTCACCGCCGACCTCGATGTCCGTCTGCTCCGCCTCGGCGGCCTCGTCTTCGTCCTGATTGCCGGCGGGCGCTGCCAGCGGCACCGTCGGCCAATCACCTTCCACGCGGAACTCCCAGAGTCCGCGGCCGGCATCGACGCCGGCTTTCTTGAAATGCCCTGCGGCCGGCCGGGTCACGCGAGAAGCGCGCCGCGTCCCGGTCGTCACCTGCACGGCACGATAGCCGTCGGTGTCGACATCTTTTTTCTGGACGACGCGGTTCGGCTCGACCTCGACGACCGTGACAGGCACGGACACGCCGTTGTCGTCGAACACGCGCGTCATGCCGCGCTTGCGACCTACCAATCCAATAGCCATGTATGAAACACCTTCTCGCTTATCGCCACTCGCTAGAGGGGGCGACAGTTCAAGTATGGTTGTGTCCAGCGAACAAGGCCCGCGGAGCGCGGGCCTTGTCGACCAGGGGCGCGGACTATAACAGACCGAACCCGATTTGTAACGTCTTTTTTACTGAAGCTTGATCTGGACGTCGACGCCCGCCGCCAGATCCAGCTTCATGAGCGCATCGACCGTCTTCTCGGTCGGCTCCACGATATCCATCATCCGCTTGTGCGTCCGGATCTCGTACTGATCCCGCGCGTCCTTGTTGACGTGCGGCGAGATCAGGATCGTGTAGCGCTCCTTGCGCGTGGGGAGCGGAATCGGACCGTGCACCTGGGCACCGGTCCGCTTCGCGGTCTCCACGATCTCACGTGCCGACTTGTCGATCAAACGATGATCGAACGCCTTGAGCCGGATCCGAATGTTCTGACTGGCTGCCATGATCTTAT
>NZ_AYKH01000002.1 GCF_003788635.1 Salinisphaera orenii subsp. orenii MK-B5 | reverse complement strand
CGATCTCGTGATACTGGCTTTCCCAGCGCGGATGGTTGCAGCCGAGCGCGATCATCGCCGCGGTGCCGATCGAGACCGCGTCCGCGCCCAGCGCCATCGCCTTGGCCACGTCCGCGCCGTTGCGGATGCCGCCGGAGACTATGAGCTGGACCTTGCGGTGCATGTCCATTTCCTGGAGCGCCTGCACGGCCTGTGGAATGGCGGCCAGCGTCGGAATGCCGACGTGCTCGATGAAGACTTCCTGGGTCGCGGCGGTGCCGCCCTGCATGCCGTCGAGCACGATCACGTCGGCGCCGGACTTAACCGCGAGCTTGACGTCGTAATAGGTGCGGCTGGCGCCGATCTTGATATAGATCGGCTTTTCCCAGTCGGTGATCTCGCGCAGCTCCTCGATCTTGATGGCGAGATCGTCCGGGCCGGTCCAGTCGGGATGACGACAGGCGCTGCGCTGGTCCACGCCCTTGGGCAGGGTGCGCATCTCGGCGATGCGGTCGCTGATTTTCTGGCCCATGAGCATGCCGCCGCCGCCGGGTTTCGCCCCCTGGCCGAGCACGATCTCGATGGCGTCGGCCATGCGCAGGTGGTCCGGGTTCATGCCGTAGCGTGAGGGCAGATACTGGTATACCAGCGTACGCGACTGGCCGCGCTCCTCGTCGGTCATGCCGCCGTCGCCGGTGGTTGTGCTGGTGCCCGCGGCCGAGGCGCCGCGGCCGAGCGCTTCCTTGGCGTTGGCCGACAGGGCACCGAAGCTCATGCCTGCGATCGTGATCGGGATGTCCAGATGCAGCGGCTTCGATGCGAAACGATCGCCCAGCACCACGTCGGTGGCGCACTTCTCGCGATAGCCCTCGAGCGGGTAGCGCGACATGCTCGCGCCCAGGAACAGCAGGTCGTCGAAATGCGGCAGATGGCGCTTGGCGCCGAAGCCGCGGATGTCGTAGATGCCGGTGGCGGCCGCGCGCTGGATGTTGTGGATCGTGTGACGGTCGAAGGACGCCGATTCCTGCAGGCCCCAGCGCTCGACCATGCCGCGGGTGGTGTCGTGTTCAGTACTCATCGGCGTTGTCCACCTTGAAGTTGTAGAGTTCGCGCGCCGAGCCGTAGCGGCGAAAATCCTCGGCCCGGGCGTCCAGGCCCGCGGCGTCGAGCAGGTCGCGCAGTTCGGCGAGATGTTCGTCTCGCATCTCCTTTTCGACGCAGTCGGCGCCGAGCGATTTCACCGAGCCGCGGACGTACAGACGGGCTTCGTAGATCGAGTCGCCCAGCGCTTCGCCGGCGTCGCCGCAGACCACCAGCCGGCCGGCCTGGCCCATGAATGCGCTGAGATGGCCGACGCTGCCGCCGACGACGATGTCGACGCCCTTCATGGAGATGCCGCAGCGCGCCGAGGCGTCGCCCTCGATCACGAGCAGGCCGCCGTGGGCGGTCGCGCCGGCCGACTGCGAGGCGTTGCCTTTCACCCGCACCTGGCCCGACATCATGTTCTCGGCCACGCCCACGCCGACCATGCCGTTGATGGTCACCCGGGCCTTCTGGTTCATGCCCGCGCAGTAGTAGCCGGCATGGCCGTCGATCTCGACCTCGAGCGTCTGGTCCAGCCCGCAGGCCAGGGCGTGCCGGCCTTCCGGATCGGTGATCCGCCACTGCGCCTCGGCCAGTTCGGCGGTCTGGTCGTGCAACTGCCGGTTGGCCTCGCGCACCGAGGTCTCGCTCAGACTGATCGTTCTCATGTGCCGGTCTCCTGCATCGAGGTGCGCGTGCTGTGCTCCCAGACATAGACCCGGCCGGGCTCCGGCTCCCAGACGCGGGCGTGGGCGATGCCCGGCAGTTTGGCGAGCGCGCGGTATTCCGAGGCCATGGCGACGAAGGCGTCGGTCTCGGCGAGCACGGCGGGCTTGCAGGCGATGGGGTCGCGCAGCACCGCGAAGCCGTCGCGGGTGCCGATGGTGAAGGTGAAGAAGCCGTCGAGGTCGTCGATCGCCGCTTCCAGCGCCTCGGTGAGCGTTTCGCCGCGGCTCATGCGTTCGCTGAGATAGGCGGCGGCGACTTCGGAGTCGTTGTTGGTCTGGAAACGGATGCCGGCGCGCTCGAGCGTCAGCCGCAGCCGGTTGTGGTTCGACAGCGAGCCGTTGTGCACCAGGCACAGATCCTCGCCGGTCGTGAACGGGTGGCTGCCCTCCATGCTCACGCCGGACTCGGTGGCCATGCGGGTATGGCCGATGATGTGCGAGCCCTGCATCTGCGCGAGCGAGAAGCGGTCGGCGACCAGTTTGGGATGGCCGACGCCCTTGAGGATCTCGATACTGCGGCCGACGCTCATCAGCCGCGTGTCCGGCGCGTTATCGGCCAGCCAGCCGCGCACGGCGGCTTCCGCTGCGCGCGTCTTGAGCACGACGGCGCTGGCGTTGCGAAACCAGTCGACGGTCGCGTCGAGATCGCGCGTCAGACCGGCGACGAGCGCGTCCCAGTCCAGGGCCGGATCGGCGTTCTGGAGCGTGAACTTGAGCATGCCGTCGTCGACCTCGTCGCCGTAGACGGCAAAGCCGGCGCTGTCCGGGCCGCGGTCGGCCATCGATACCAGCATGGGTTCGAACAACGCGCCCAGACGCGGTTCCAGCGCCGGGTCCTTGAGATAGAGTCCTACGATGCCGCACATGAGCTGTTCTCCCTGTGTTGTGCCGACGGTTGGGCGTCCGCGTGACGATCAGAAGAATTCGGCATAGCGTTCCACCTCCCAGTCGGAGACATGCCGGCTGTAGTCGATCCACTCGTCGGTCTTGATCTTGATGAATTCGTTGACGATCTGCGGGCCCAGCGTGTCGGCGAACAGCGGGTCGGCGGCGAGCGCGTCCACGGCCTGACCCAGGTTCTGCGGCAGGATCTCGATGCCGCGCCGCCGGCACTCCTCGGGCCCGAGGTCGTAACAGTTGATGTTCTGGGCCTCGCCGGGATCGATCTGGTTGTCCACACCGTCGAGGCCGGCCGCGATCATGGCCGCGGTCACCAGGTACGGGTTGCAGCCCGAATCCGGCAGCCGCAGTTCGAGGCGCCCGTAGGGCACCCGCACCATGGCCGAGCGGTTGTTGTCGCCGTAGGTGACGTAGACCGGCGCCCAGGTCGAGCCCGAGTTCGAGCCGCCGACGACCAGCCGCTTGTAGGAATTCACCGTGGGGGCGGCGAAGGCGCACAGCGCGTTGGCGTGTTTCAGCATGCCGCCGAGGAAGTGATAGGCGGTCTGTGACAGGCCCATGCCCTGGGGGTCGCTGTCGTCGCCGACGACGTTGTCGCCGTCCGCGTCGGTGATCGACATGTGGAAATGCATGCCGTTGCCGGTGCGGCTGGAGGCGGGCTTGGGCATGAACGAACACATCATGCCGAGCTGGGCGGCGATTTCGCCGGCCCCCATGCGAAAGAGCACGAAGCGATCCGCGGAGGTCAGGGCGTCGCTGTAGGTGTAGTTGATCTCGAACTGGCCGTTCGCGTCCTCGTGGTCGATCTGATAGATGTCGTAGCCGATCGACTGGAAGCTCTCGACCAGTCGCTCCAGGAATTCCCGCGAGCGCGACAGCCCCTTGTAGTCGTAGCAGGGCTTGGTGAGGGTGTCGCTGGCGTCGGCGAGCGTCAGCGGGGCGCGGCCGTCGCCGTTGCTGTTGTCACGCGCGAACAGAGAGAACTCCGGCTCGACGCCCGTGTGCAGGGTCCAGCCGCGTTCGGCCAGGCGCGCGATCTGCTGCTGGAGCACGTGGCGCGAGTCGTAGGGGTAGGGCGCATCGTTGACGTGGCCCACGCAGGCGATGCGGGCATAGCCCGGCTGCCAGGGTACGGGCGTGAGCGTGTCCAGATCGCCGCGCGCCATGAAGTCGGGCCCGTGCGGCTCCATGCCCAGACCCCAGACGGCGAAACCCGCAAAGCCCGCGCCGTCCTCGATCACGTTCTCCAGGCAGTGGGCGGGCACCGATTTGGTCTTGGCGACCCCGTGAATGTCCACGAACTGCGCCAGGATGTAGCGGATGTCGTATTCGTCGATCAGCGATTGCGCTTCGGTGAGTGTCATCGTCGGTCTCCCTCGAGGATCAAGCGTTTTGGGCGTCGGCGGTCGGCACGGCGCCGTGAAGTGCGTCGTGCAGATAGCGTTCGTAGGAGGCGTCGCAGCCGACGAGCACGCCGTTCCGCGTGTGCGCCCCGGCCCGCAGCCAGACATCGATGTCGGCCACGCGCGTCATCAGCCAGCCGGCTTCGGGCAGTCGGCGCAGGTCGTGGCCGCAGTACTGCGCGAGCAGCGCGCGGCTGTGTTCTGCCGAGATCCGGAACACGGCGTCACTGCGGGTGAAACACCACGGCGGCGCGCTCGCGACCGGCAGGGGGATGTCGCGGCCGGCGACCAGATAGTGCTCGTGGCCGAGACAGGCGACGAAGCCGTGGTCGTGGGCGGCGGCGCACAGGTCGTCGGGCCGCGGCAGGCCGGCTTCGGCGAGCGCGGCACCGGCGCCCGGGCCGACGAGCTGGCGCAGTGCCAGGTCGGTGACGGTCGTGATCTCGAAGCTCATGAGCGGCTCTCCGGTTGGGCCCGTTTGCCGCGGCGCGCGACGAACGGCGTGGCCGCGCGGGTCGCGCGGACCTGCACGCCGTCGTCGACGCGCAGGGTCAGTGCGCGTTCGCTGTCGGCGAGGGCGGTGTCGACCATGGCGAAACCGATGGCGTAGCCGAGCGTCGGGCTGTGCGCGATGCTGGTCACCCGCCCGGCGATCTCGCCGTCCTCGATCACCAGATGGGATTCGCGTGGCAGCGGGGTATCGGCGTCCGCGGGCAGGGTGAAGGCGACCAGCCGCCGCTGCGTCCGTTCGGCGAGCAGGGCCAGCGCGCCGCGGCCGATGAAGGCGGGCTTGTCGAAGTGCACGGCGCCGGCCATCGCGGCCTCGAAGGGATCGGTCAGGCCGTCGGTGTCCTGACCGACGATGATGTGGCCCATCTCCAGGCGCAGCACGCGCTGGGCCTCGACGCCGAAGGCGCGCACCCCGAGGGCGGCGCCGTCGTCCATCAGCCGGGCCCAGATGAGCCGGGTGGCGGCGACGTCGGCGTGCACCTCGAAGCCGATCCGGTCGACGAAGGCGGCCCGCAGCACCCGCGCCGGCTGGCCGCAGACATGGCCCGTGCGGATGCCGCCCTTGAACGCCTTGCGATCGAGATCGACGTCGGTGAGCGGGGCGAGCAGCTCGCGCGAGCGCGGCCCGGCGATGGTGATCGAGCCGAGCTCGCTCGTGCGGTCCACGACCCAGGCGTCGAAACCGCCGAGGGCGGCCTCGCGGGTCAGTTCACGCCGGGTGGCCGCGGCATGGCCACTGGAGGCGGTGACGAAGAAATGCTCGGGGCCGAGACGCGCGATCAGGCCGTCGTCGGCCACCACGCCGGATTCGTCGACCATCAGCGCATAGCGCCCGGCGCCAACGCTCAGATCGGCCGCCCGGACCGTATAGGCGGCCTCGAGCAGGCGGGCGGCGTCCGGCCCGACCACCTCGATCTTGCCGAGCGTGGAGACGTCGATCAGGCCGACCGCCTCGCGCACCGCGCGCACCTCGGCCGCGATCGCCTCGGCGCGGTCGCCGGCGGCGCCGTACCACGCCGGGCGCAGCCACGCGCCGGCGTCCATGAAGCGCGCCCCGAGTTCGGCGTGCGCATCGTGCAGCGGGCTGCGCCGGGTCGGGCGCAGGCGCCGGCCGGCCAGGTCCTCCAGACGCACCGGGTGAAACATCGGCCGTGCGGTGGTCGTGCCGGTGGCGTCGATCCCCTGATCGCGGATGCGCGCCAGGATACGAATGGCGTTCTGGTTGGCGTGCTTGCCCTGGCTCGGGCCCATGCCGACCGTGGAGAAGCGCTTGAGCAGTTCGATGTTGTCGAAGCCCTCGCGCGCGGCCTGTTCGAGGTCCTTGAGCTGGACGTCCTCGTCGAGATCGACGAAGTTGCGGCCCCGGTCGTGGGCCACGATCGGCCAGGCCGCGCCGTGCGACACGCGATCGCGGTGATCGGCCACTGCCGGAACCGGCTCGCCGGCGAGAGCCGCGCGCAGGCGGGCGGCCGCGTCGCGGGCGTCCTCGTACTGGCAGTCGAGATCGAACACGCCGTTGAGCCGGCCGGCGGGCACGACCGTGTCGGGCCAGGTCTCGGGCACCGGCATGGCGAGCGTGTCGTCATAGCGCAGACGGCCGCCGGCCTGATAGAGCAGCTGCCCGGCCGGCGCCCAGCCGACGCTCATGAAGACGCCGTCGCAGGGCACCCGATGCGCCCGTGCGAGATCGCAGTGGCCGTCGGCGTCGACCGGCGCCAGGGTCGCGGCCTCGACCGCGCTCTCGCCGTGGGCCGCGTGGATGGCATGGTCGCGATGCACTGGAATGCCGGCGGCCAGCAGCCGCGCGGCGGGGATCTGCGACTCGGGCGTGCCCATATCCGCGATTGCCGCGATCTCGACGCCGGCGGCGTGCAGATCGAGCGCGGCGGCATAACCTTCGCCGTTGGCCACCACCATGATCGCCCGGCGACAGGCCGCGACGCCGAAGCGGTGCAGCAGGCGCTGGGCGCCCGAGGCGAGCATCACGCCGGGGCGGTCGTTGTTGTGGAACACCGCCGGCTGTTCGATCACGCCGGTGGCCAGCAGCACGCCGCGTGCGCGCACCTTGATAATGCCGTCGGGCGTGGCGATCGGCACCAGATGATCGGCATAGTGGCCGAGCGCGACCGCCCGGGTGTGCAGCGTGATCGCGGGATGGGCGTGAACGGACGCGATCAGCGCATCCCGATGCGCGAGGGCCGTTTCATCTCCGGCGTGGGCGTAGTCGAAGCTCGCGCCCGGGTGTGGGTTCTCGTCGACGAGAACGACGCTACAGCCGTTGTCGGCGAGATCGAGTGCGGCGGTAAGCCCGGTCGGGCCGGCGCCCACCACGAGCGCGTCGCAGTGCGCATGGCGCTTGGCGCGGCGGTCCGGCGTCCAGTCTAGGTCGACCTGGCCGAGGCCGGCGCGCTTGCGGATCGCGCGCTCCCAGTAGGGGAACAGCGCCTTGGGGCGATGAAACGCCTTGTAATAGAAGCCGACCGGCATGAAGCGCCCGAGTCGGTCGAGATGGCGATCGCGATCGTTGTCGAGGCCGCCGCGCACGTTGACGGGGCGCACGTCCATGCCCTCGACCAGCGGCGTGACGTCGCCGCGGATGTGGGTGTCCTGCGGCGTGCAGAACAGCGCGTTGACGTCGTGGTTGGCCAGCGAAAAGGCGCCGCGCGGGCGGTGATACTTGAAGCTGCGTCCGAGCAGCGATACCCCGTTGGCCAGCAGCGCCGAGGTGATGGTGTCGCCCGGGTGCCCTTCGTAGCTGCGGCCCTCGAAGGTGAAGCGCAGCGTACGCCCGCGGTCGATCCACTCGCGCGGGCCGGCTTCAGCGCGTCGGTACGGCATGGGCCACCTCCGTGATCGGGACCGAGCGCAGCACGGTGTCCGTGCGGGTGTCGCGTTCGAGCACGAACCAGCGTCCGCTGGGGTCGTGATGCCACCACTCGCGCAGTACGCCGGGCGCGCCCGCGCGGTTGAAGACATAGTCGGCGAGCGCGGCAGTGTCGGCGCCGGCCTGCGGCGGCCGGCGCACTTCGCCGCCGTAGGTGAATTCGTCGATCGGGCGCGGGCCGATCTCGGGGCAGTCGATGCGTTTCATGGTGGTCCTAGGGCCTTTTGATGTTTCGTACACGTCCGCGCCAAGCGCTGTTGTGCGGCAAGACGAGGCGTAGTGCGCGCCGTGCAGTGACGCTGCACAAGCGCGCTAGAACACTGGATTGCCGCACAACAGCGCTTGTCCCTTCGGGTTGGGCCGCAAATCGCACGCTGCGGCGCTGCGAGCCCGGGTCGTGGCACGTCCCGAGCCGGCGGCTCGCGCCTTGCCGGGCACGATTTGCGGTCTCCAACGCGGCGCGTGTATGAAACATCAACAGGCCCTAGTGCCCGACCGAGGCCGCGCCCTTTTCACCGACGAGCTGAAAGTCGGCGAAGCGGCCCAGGCGGAAGGGTTCGATGAGTTCGTGGTTGCGTTTCGCGGCGACGGTCGCGGCCATGGTCTGGCCGCTGATCGGCGTGGCCTTGAAGCCCCAGGTGCCCCAGCCGGAATCGAGATAGAAACCGTCGACCGGCGTGGTGCCCATGATCGGCGCGAAGTCCGGCGTCATGTCGGCCATGCCGGCCCATTGACGCAGCAGCCGCAGCCGGCCGGCGAACGGGAACATGTCGACGATGTGATCGGCGAGGCCCTCGACGAACTCGAAGGTGGAGCGGGTGGAATGCAGCACCGCCGGGTCCACCGCGGAGCCCATGACGAGTTCGCCGCGCGACGACTGGCTGACGTACACATGCAGGCTGCCGGAGACGATGATCGTGTCCAGGAACGGCTTGACCGGTTCGGTCACGCAGGCCTGCAGCGGATAGATCTCGATCGGCGTGGGCAGGTCGAGCATGTCGGTGATGCGCGGCGTGTAGCCGGCGACCATCGACACCACCGCGTCACAGCTGATGTCGCCGCGGCTCGTGGCCACGCCGGTCACGCGGCCGCCCGCGGTGTGGATATCGGTGACCGCGGTCTGCTGGTGGATCTCCACGCCGCGCTGCGCGGCGGCGCGGGCATAACCCCAGGCCACCGCGTCGTGGCGCACCACCGAGCCCGGCGCGTGATAGAGCGCGCCGTGCACGGCCGGGCCGCCGCCGCAATCCAGATCCATCGTCGGTACGGCCCGGGCGATGGCGTCGCGGTCGACGACCTCGCTGTCGACGCCGTGGTGCTTGTTGACCTCGGCGCGCCAGCGCATGGTCCGCATGGCGTCGTCCGAATGGGCGAGCGTGAAGTGGCCGCGGGTCGAGTAGAACAGGTTGATGTCGAGATCGCCCGACAGGTTCTCCCAGAGCTTCACGCTGGCGTCGTAGAACTTCACGCCTTCCGATGTCAGATAGTTCGAGCGCACGATGGTGGTGTTGCGCCCGGTGTTGCCGCCGCCCAGATAGCCCTGCTCGAGAACCGCGACCCGTGTGATGCCGTGTTCTTTGGCGAGGTAGTACGCACAGGCCAGACCGTGCCCGCCGCCGCCGATGATCACCACGTCGTAGTGCGACGCCAGCGGCTTTTCTTCGGGAAAGAAGCGCGGTTCGTTCTCGGGGCTGGTCAGGCCGAGTTTGAACAGTTTCCAGGACATGGGTCAGCGCCGTTCGATCGGGCCGCTAGCGGACTGACGTGCGGCGGCCCGATGGTTCGTTACGGACGGTGGGCGATGCCGTAGCCCGGCCGTGACGGCAGAAGCGCGAAGGCGTGGCATTGAATGTTTCCTGATAAGAAAAATTGTTTCATTAGAATAATGCAAATGGCTTGCCAGTGTCTCGCCGCTTTTGGGGCATTGGCTTAGAAATTCGCTGGTTTTTCTTAAGTTATTGATTATCATTATTTATTTTTCGGTTCTCGGCTCCGAGGTCAATCGGGTCGATACCGCGGCAGTGCATGGGGCGTGGTTTTGCATGGTTGTTGTGCAATTCGGTGCGGCGTGATGGATCGCGTTGCACGTTCGTTGCACAACACGTCCGGGCATCGGACGAAAAAAACCCCGGCTGCCGTTCGGCAGCCGGGGCGGTTACGGGCCCCTTTGCGGGGCTAGATGTTGACGCCCTTGAAGGCGCCGCCGTGCATCAGGTCCGGGCTGAGTTCACGAAAGGTGTGATTCTCGTGCTGGATCATCCGGGCCGCGACGCCGATGACGATCGCGACCGCCAGTGCCAGGAAGAGCCAGACGCCCAGGGAGCCGGGGCCGAAGGTGAAAACGGCCTGTGCACCTTCCCAGGTCGTGATTGGACTCGTGGTCATAGCGATACTCCTATTACTACGTGGGTGTGAATGCCGCACCGATACCGGTGCCGATCAGTGGCTTTCCGTGGCCCGGCTCGGTGTGGCGGGATTGGTTTCGGGGTAGGCCTTGGTCGGGATTTCGACCGCATCGAGGCCCGCCTCCTCGACTTCCGGCGGTACGCGCAGGATGCCGACCGAGCGCAGCAGCAGCGACAGCAGGTAGCCCGGAATGAAGCCGGTGGCGGCCATGACGACGGCGCCGATGATCTGTCCCCACAAGGTGATCGGCGGCAGGTCGCCCATGTTCGGGTAGCCGTGCAGGAAGATGCCGGCTGCGACCATGCTCCAGACGCCGGCGAAACCGTGCACCGCGACGGCGCCGACCGCGTCGTCCAGGCCCATCTTCTCGATGAACTTGCCGGCGACCGGGATCATGCAGCCGCCGAGGAACGCGATGACGAAGGCGAGCGGCGGATAGTAGAGGTCGAGGCCCGCAGCCGCGGAAATGATGCCCGCGAGACCACCCGACATCATCCAGAACGGTTCACGGCTGACCGCATAGGCGCCGATCACGCCGCCGGCGAAACCCATCAACGTGTTGAAGCCGAACGCCGACAGGTTGGTCGGGTTGCCGTAGATGGTGGTCCAGTCGCCGTAGATGATGCAGCCGCCGAGGAAGCCGAAGAAACCGACGATGATCAGCATCAGGCCCACCAGCGTCATCGGCAGGTTATGCGGCGGGATGTCGTTGATCTCGCCGTTCTTGCCGAATTTGCCGATGCGGGCGCCGAGATTGATCAGCACGCCCAGGGCGAAGAAGCCGGCCACGGTATGCACACAGCCTGCAGCGGCGACGTCGTGGAAACCGAGTTCAGTCAGCATCCAGCCGTCCGGGTGCCAGCCCCAGGCCGCGGCGAGAATCCAGACCACCGCGCCGAGAAAGACGGCCATGATCACGAATGCGCTCATGCGCACGCGCTCGATCAGCGAGCCGGACAGGATCGATGCAGTGGTCGCACCGAACAGCGTGAACGCGGCCCAGAAGATGCCGGTCGCCCGGTCCTCGATGTTCGGGCCCATGCTCGAACTCCACGGCAGCGCCGCGGACGCGCCGTCGGCGATCGTGAAACCGCCGGGAAAGGCGCTATAGATCCACCAACCGACGAAGAAGAAGACCGGGATGATGAATGCCAGCGCGAGAATGTTCTTCACGCCGGCGGCCAGGGCGTTCTTCGCCCGCGACGCACCCATCTCATAGGAAAGAAATCCTGCGTGGATCACGACCATCAGGGCCGTACACCACCAGTAGAATATCTCCATGTTCATGGAGCTCAGCTGATCAAGCTGCGTCTGCAGTTCTTCCATTGCCTAGCGCCTCCCTTGGCGATTCTCGAATCGATCGATTGCCTGCAAGCGTTTCCTGAAGAGAAACATAGTTTCTTTTATAGAAATTCTTGAGCAATTTCCGCGCCAGAACATGGCCGGCGCGGCAAAAGCGTCGGAGAAACAGGGCTTTGATGATTCGCGACGAATGGATGTGCGATTGCGGCGCCGCGTGGCCGCCTGCGGAGCGCACCATCGGCGTGCGGGGTTTGGTCCAGAACGATGCGAGCCCGGTTGCTGGGCGAGCGCGCCGCCGTTTTCAGGGGTGGCGCGGGTCGGACGGGGCGAGCTACCCGGCCGCCGGCGTGGCGTTCAGGAGCTCGCGACGGCAACGACGCCGATCGTCGAGCGATGCGCCTGCCGGCCGGCGATGGCTGCTAGACTCTCGACTTCAGAAATGCGAGCGGCGCAGTGAACATGTCGGACTCGGCCGGGACATCCGATGCGATCGATCCGGAGGCGGATTGGGAGACCAGCAAGAGCGCGCTGATCCGGCGCCTGCGCCGGGTCGAGGGCCAAGTGCGCGGGCTGCAGGCGATGATCGAGCGCGACGCCGAATGCGAAGAGGTGGCCGTGCAGATGTCGGCGGCCCGCAAGGCACTGGATCGCACCTTCTACAACATGCTCTCCAGCGTGATCGAGCGTGAACTGTCCTGCCGGCATCTCGACGACGCCGACGCGCGTGAGCGCCTGAAGTACGCGACCGAACTGCTCGCCCGCTACGGCTAGCGCTGATACATGCGCCGCCGGCGCAGGCGTGAGGGCAGCCCGGCGAGTCGCGGCAAAAGCCCGCCGGCGATCATCGCGGCGAGGAACATCACCGCCTCGCGCGGGTTGAAGGTGAGTGCTGCGAGCGCCGGGCCGGGACAGTAGCCGGCCAGGCCCCAGCCCAGGCCGAACAGCGCCGCGCCGCCGAGCAGGCGCCGGTCGATCATGCCGCGCGCAGGCAGATGAAATGTGTCGCCGATCCACGGTCGTGACCTGCGCCGCAGCCAGGCGAAGCCGGGCATGAACACCGCCAGCGCACCGCCCATTACCAGCGCCAGGCTCGGATCCCATCCGCCGAGGATGTCGAGAAACGCCAGCACCTTGTTCGGGTCGGCCATGTGCGACAGCGCCAGACCGAAACCGAACAGCACACCGGCGGCCAGCGCGATGGCATGCGTCTTCACGGCCCGATGCCCAGACCGTGGCGCAGCACGACGGCGGCGATCACGCCGGTGGCCATGAAGACCGCGGTCGCAGCCAGCGAGCGGGGCGACAGGCGGCCGATACCGCAGACGCCGTGACCGCTGGTGCAGCCGGAACCCAGGCGCGTGCCGAGCCCGACGAGCAGCCCGGCCACGACGACCATCAGGGTCGGAAAGCCTTGCCGTGCCGGCAGGTCGGCCGGCCAGAGCGTGACGTAAAGCCCGGCGCCGGCCACCAGCCCCAGCAGGAACGATAGCCGCCAGCCGCCGCCTTCGCCGGCAACCAATCCGTGCACCATGCCCGAAATGCCGGCGATACGGCCGATGCCCGCGAGCAGCAACAGTGCCGCCAGGCCGATCAGCAGACCGCCGGCCAGCGCGGTGGCCGGCGTGAAATCGACGATGGCGGCAAACGGTGCGGGCATGGCGTGCTCCGGCGGCGGGGCGCTAGGCGGTCAGGTCGGGCCGCGGCTTGGGCTCGGGCCAGTGCCAGTCGCGCCCATTGAGCATGACGTGCCAGTACATCCAGGGAAAGCCCCGGCTCTTGAGCGGCCAGTGGATGCGTCGGGCGACTCGCGGGTCCAGCGGAAAGCTCGACACCACCTCGCCGCCGTAGCGGAATTCCGCCAGCAGGACCTTGCCGTGGGCCACGGTCAGCGGGCAGGCACCGTAGCCGTCGTACTCGCGACGCTGGGCGCGCTCGCCGAGCGCGGTGCGCAGCTCGCCCACCAGGACCGGGAACTGGCGTCGTACCGCGGCCATGGTCTTGGCGTTGGGCGTGTCGGTGCAGTCACCGAGGGCGTAGACGTTGTCGTAGCGCGTGTGCGTGAGCCGGTTCTTGTCCACGCTCACCCAGCCGCCGTCGCCGGCCAGCGGGCTGTTCTTGATCACGTCCGGCGCCGACTGGGGCGGCACCACGTGGAGCATGTCGAAGTCGCGTGTCACCCGGCCGTCGTCGGTCTCGAACACGGCCTGTTGGGCCGGGCCGTCGACCGCGACCAGATCGTGCTTGAAGTGGGGCGTCGCGCCGTAGCCGGCGATGATGTCGTCCAGCGCCCGGGCATAGGCGGGCACGCCGAACATGGCGCCGCCCTGGTTGTAGAAAGCCACGTTCGCCTGCACGCCGCGCCTGCGCAGGGTATCGGCCGTCAGATACAGCGCTTTCTGCGGCGCGCCGGCGCACTTGATCGGCATGGCCGGCTGCGTGAACAGCGCGTTGGCGCCGTTGCCGAGCCCGCGCGCGAGCTCGTGGGTATAGGGCGCGAGATCGTAGCGGTAGTTGGAGGTCACGCCGTTGGCGCCCAGCGTTTCCGGCAGGCCGTCGATGGCGTCCCAGTCGATCTGCAGGCCGAGCGCGACGACCAGGAAGTCGTAGCTCACGCCGGCGCCCGAGGCCAGATCCACGCGATTGTCGTCCGGCGCGAAGCCGGCGACGGCGTCCTTGATCCAGGTCGCCTTGTCGGGCATGACGTCGGCTTCGCGCCGGTGGGTGTCCTCGGCGCGCATGTCGCCGCCGCCGACCAGTGTCCAGCCGGGCTGGTAATAGTGGTCGTCGCTGGGCTCGATCACCGCGACATCCAGCTGCGGCGATTCGCGCAGCAGCGACGCGGCCACCGACAGACCGGCGGTGCCGCCGCCGGCGATCACGATGCGGTGATGCGAAGAGGTGGGGCGTGGATCGGTCATGGGAGGGCTCCTGCTTGCGGCTTATACCCCATAGGGTATAGATTAAGCTATCAGTTATTTGCAAATAGCTCAAAGTTCGAATGGCCCGGTGCGCCGGGCCGACGTTTCACAGCCGCAGGAAGACAGATCATGCAGGGCGGATCCCCCGAAGTCGTCGGCTTCTTCGACCACAAGACCTTCAGTGTCCAGTACGTGTGCATCGACACCGCCACCGATCGCTGCGCGATCATCGACCCGGTACTCGATTACGACGAAAAGTCCGCAAGCACCGGCACGGCCTCCGCCGACGCCATCCTCGAGCTGGTCCGTGTTCGCGGCCTGAGCGTCGACTGGATCCTGGACACCCACCCGCACGCGGATCATCTGTCCGCCGCGATCTATCTGCAGGAACAGCTCGATGCCCCGCGGGGTATCGGCGAACACGTGATCGACGTGCAGAAGCTCTGGAAGGACATCTACAACTTCGGCGACGACTTCGCCACGGACGGCCAGCAGTGGGACCGTCTGTTCGCCGACGGCGACACCTTCAAGGTCGGTGATCTCGACGTGCGGGTGATGCATTCGCCCGGGCACACGCTGGCCTCGATCACCTATGTCATCGGCGACGCCGCGTTCGTGCACGACACCCTGTTCCAGCCGGACTTCGGCACCGCGCGGGCGGATTTCCCCGGCGGCGACGCGGCTACGCTGTATCGCTCCATCCAGCGCATTCTCGAACTGCCGGACGCCACCCGCGTGTTCACCGGCCACGACTACATGCCGGACGGGCGCGAACCGCGCTGGGAGTCCACGGTCGGCGAACAGCGTGCCCGCAACCCGCACCTGCAGGACATGGACGAAGCGGGGTATGTCGCCCTGCGCAACAAGCGCGACGCCGAACTGCCGCTGCCCGCGCTCATGCTCGCCGCGCTGCAGATCAACACCCGCGGCGGGCGCCTGCCCACGCCGGAAGACAACGGCACGTCGTACCTCAAGATTCCGATGAACCGCTTCTAGGCGGCAGCCGGCGCGGGCCGCGCTCGTTGTGGAGTGCGTCGATCGTCGGCACGTCAGCGCGCTGTCGTGGCTGTGCCGCGGGCCGGTCTCGGCGTTTGCTGGCATACGGCACGGATACGACACGTCAGCGATCGCATGCTGCAGTCGTTACGTGGCCGAGCCATGACGCGGGTGCGAGAGAGCGTGCTGCTCACGGCTTCGGCCCGAGGATCTGTTCGATCTCATCGCCCCGCGGCATGCCCTGCTTGACGGCGATCTCGCCATTGGCGTCGCGGTAGAGAATGGTCGGGGTGGCAAAGTAGCCGAGCGCGCTCATCAGATCGTTGTTGGCGGTGATCTTGTCGCGCGCGCTCTCGGGAATGTCGTCGGCGGCGGTGATGCCGCCGTCGGCGTAGTTGCGTTCGTGGCGCTCGAGCGCGGTGCTCGGATCGTCGGCGGCGACGATGGTGGCGGCCTTGGGCACGCTGTCGGCCTTCAGGATGCCGACCATGACGTGGCGTATCTGCACATCGCCGGCTTCGACCCAGGGCCGCGCGGTCTGCCAGAACTGGTTGCAGTACGGGCAGTTGGGATCGGTGAGTTCGTAGACGATGCGCTCGGCGTCTTCGTCGCCGTCGCGTACCCACGTGCTGTCGGCGAGCTGGTCCCAGGCGTCGTCGTTCTTCGGTCCCGACACGATGCGCTCGAGCGGCTCGGCGGTGAGGTCCGTGCCGTCGCTGTCGACCAGCGTGCCCAGCAGCGCGTGCTCGCCGTCGGGGGTGAGATAGATCGCCATGGGCCGCCCCTGGAACGTGGCGGCGTAGCCGGTCAGCCCGCCCGGCGCCTCGAAGCGGTCGACGATCTCCAGGCCGCGGTCGGCGAGCGCGGCGACCGGCGCGGGGCGATCCGCGTCGCGGTCGTTGTCAGCGTCGGAGGGGCCGGCCCAGGCCAGGAGCACATAGGCGCCCGCCACCACGGCGGCGAGCGGTACGGCGAGCAGCATGCGGGTGAGACGGGTCATGATTTCTCCTTTGGCGCTCGGTGTCACGGGCGTTCGAAGCGTTCCAGCGCGGCCGCGAGCGAGGCGCGCGAGAGCTGGCCGAGATGGCTGTCGACCAGCCGGCCGTCGCCGTCATAGAACAGCGTGGTGGGCAGCGCGGCGGAACCGGCCTGTTTGGCCAGGCGCCCGCCGGCGTCGCGCAGGACGTGGTCGATATGCAGGTCCTGGCTGTCCAGAAAACGCTGGATAGTGGGCGCCGCCTCGGCCTGGTTGGCGAACACGAACAGCACGTCGTCGCGCTCGTTCTGGGCGGCCTCGAGTACGGGCATCTCCGCGCGGCAGGGCGGGCACCAGGTCGCCCAGAGATTGACCACCATCGGCCGGCCCTCGGCTTCGGCCTGCAGCGTGGCGAGATCGGTGGCGCGGCCGTCCAGCGTCTGCAGTTGCGCCTCGGGCAGGCTTGCCGCCTGCTGCTCGATCAGGGTGAGCGCGCCGCCGGTCAGCCCCCAGGCGAGGCCGCCGGCGATCAGCGCGGCGGCCAGCGGCGCGCGCAGCGCCGGGCGGCGCCAGACCACGAAGCTGGCGTAGGCGGCCATGCCCAGCAGCCCGCCGATCGCATCGAAACCGCCGTCACGAATGTCGAGAATGCCCAGTGGCACCGGCCGGTATTCGCCGAAGTAGCGGATCACGAACACCAGCCGGGCCGCCACCGCGCCGGCCAGCGCCAGGTTGAACAGCGTGTCGGTGATGGGCACGTCGCGCCGGCGCGCGGCGATCTTGCCGGCCACCAGCGCCGTGGCCAGCGCGAACAGCATCAGGGCATGGGCGACCGAGATCGCCAGCGGGCCGAGGTTGAAGGACAGCATCAGGAATTCTCCGCGTCGCCGCGTGCGCGTTCGAGGTGGTCGAGAAAGGCCTCGGCGTCGAGCTCGCCGACGATGCGCGCGCTGCGGGCTTCTTCGCCGTCCGGGCCGATCAGCAGCAGGGTGGGCGGACCGACGACGCCGTAATGCCCCATCAGTGCGCGGTCGGCGTCGTCGTTGTCGGTCACGTCCGGGCGCAGCAGCTGCACGTCGGCCAGTGCCGCCTGCACGCGGGCGTCGCCGAAGACTTCGGATTCGATCACCTTGCAGGAGATACACCAGTCGGCATAGAAATCCACCAGCGTCCAGCGGCCGTTCGCGCCGGCCTCGGCCACCTGCGCATCGAGGGCGTCGAGATCGGCCACGGGCTCGAAACGGGTCATGAAGTCGTGTGTCTGCGCGCCGGCTTCGCCGCCCGCGCCGGTCGTGTTCGCGGGCGCGCCGGCAAAGGCCAGCGGCCGCATCGGATCGCTGGCGCCACCGGCGGCGCCAATCACCAGCAGCGCGGCCCAGAGGCCGATCAGCAGGCCGGCCACGCGCGCGATCATCGCTGACGGCAGCGTCGCTTGGGCGGCGCGCAGCGCGACCTGATAGAGCGTGGTGCCGATGGCGAGCAGCCACGCGCCCCACAGTCCGAGCATCCAGGGGTCGGGCGTCACGCGGGCGACGAACCACAGCGCCATGCCCAGCAGGACGAAGCCGAACACCGCCTTCACGCCGTTCATCCACGGCCCCGGGCGTGGCAGGAATCGAGCCCCGAGGCTACCGGCGAGCACCAGCGGCGCGCCCATGCCCAGGCCGAGCGCGAACAGCGCGCTGCCGCCAATGAGCACGTTGCCGGATTCGGCGATGAACAGCAGCGCGCCAGCCAGCGGCGCAGTCATGCACGGGCCGACTAAAAGCGCCGACAGCCCGCCCATGACCGCCGCGCCGCCGAGGCTGCCGCCGCGCTGGGCGCTGCTGGCGCGATCGAGCCGGTCACGCAGCGCCGCCGGCAGCTGCAGTTCGTAGACGCCGAACATCGCCAGCGCGAGTGCCACGAACACGAGCGCGAACGCACCCAGCACCCAGGGCGTCTGCAGCGCGGCCTGCAGATTGGCACCGGCCAGCGCCGCGGCCACGCCGAGCAGGGCATAGGTCACGGCCATGGGCAGCACATAGGCCAGCGACAGCGTCAGTCCGCGCCGGCCGCGCGCGCCGCTGCCCACGATCAGGCTGGTGAGGATCGGCACCATGGGCAACACGCAGGGCGTGAACACCAGCAGCAGCCCGAGCCCGAAGAACACCAGCAGCACCCAGGCCGTGTTGCTGTCGGACAGCTGCGCGGCCAGCGACTGATCCTCGCCGAGCGCGACGGCGTCGCCGGCGCCAGCGGGCGTGGTTGGGGCCCGGCCCTCGTCGTCGGAGCCCACGGGGGCGGCCTCGCCGCCGCCCAGGTCGTAGTCGGCCAGATTCAGCGTCGTGTGCTGGGGCGGGTAGCACAGGCCCGCCTCGGCGCAGCCCTGCCAGGTCAGTTCGAGGCGGCGCGCTTCGCCCGGGTCGACGACGATCGACACGTCGTCGTGATAGACCTCGGATTCGCCGAAGAACTCGTCGCTGATCGGCTCGCCGGCGGGGATGTCGACGTCGGCCACGGGCGCCGGATCGCCCTGGACATCGAACTGATGGCGGTAGAGATAATAGTCCGGTGCGACGCGCCAGGTGACGGTGAGGCGGCCGTCGTCGGCGCCCTCGGCCTCGACGGAGAACGCCTGGTCCGCGCTGAGAAAATCCTCGTCCGCGCTCTGGGCGGCGGCGGGCAGGGCGAACGCGCCGGCCCAGACCGCCAGCACGGCAGCGGCTGCGATGACGACTCGAGGATGCATTGAACCCATCGGGCAAGGGCCTTGCCGTAAAACCGATGGGCCGAGACTCGAGCCGGCCGATTAAGTCAGCATGAAGTGCTCGGCCGGCAGGCGGCGCGAGACTTCATCGCCGCTTAATCGCGCCGGGCATACTGGGCCGATTGGTTGGCGCGAACGCATCATGCACGTACTGCTCATCGAAGACGACACGCTGGTCGGCTCGGGCATTCGCAGCGGACTCGAGGTGGCCGGCTTCACCGTGGACTGGGCCACGAACGCCGAACAGGCCCGGCTGTTGCTGGCCGCCGTGGACAGCGATGTCGTGGTCCTCGACCTGGGCCTGCCCGATACCGACGGTCTGGCGCTGCTGCGCGAATGGCGGCGCCAGGACAATCCGGTGCCGGTGCTCGTGCTCACCGCCCGCGACGCTGTGGCCGATCGCGTGACCGGGCTGCAGGCCGGTGCCGACGACTATCTGCTCAAGCCTTTCGATCTCGACGAGCTGACCGCCCGCCTGCAGGCGCTGCTGCGGCGTGCGGCCGGGCGCGCGACCTCGCTGATCGAGCACGGGCCGGTGTGTTTCGATCCCGCCGGCCGCCAGGTCTGGCGCGACGGCCGCGAGGTCGAGCTCACGCGGCGCGAGTTCGCGCTGCTGGCCAAACTGCTGTACGCGCGTCGTGCGATTCTGAGCCTGGAACAGCTCAAGGACGCGCTCTACGGCCTCGACACGGACGTCGAGAGCAACGCGGTGAACGTGCATATCTACAACCTCCGGCGCAAGCTCGGCCCCGGGCTCATCCGCACCGTGCGCGGGCTGGGTTACCGGCTGGGCGAGCCGGCCGATATCGATCGCGGCGGGCCGGCATGAGTCTGCGCGCGCGCCTGTTGCTCACCCTCGGGCTGTCGTTCGCACTGCTGTGGCTGCTGGCCGCGGCCTGGCTCTACAGCGATCTGCGTCAGCAGATGCGCGATACGCTCGACCAGCGTCTGGCGGCGTCGGCGCGCATGGTGGCGGGGCTGGTCGCGCAACTGCCGGAGAATGCCTGGGACCAGGCGGGCAGCCCGGTGCTGTCGATTCCCGCGAGTACCGGCGTCGCCTGCCAGATCAGCTCGCCGCGCGGCCAGGTGCTGTTGCGGACCCACGGCGAATTCGAGGGCGGTCTCGAAGCCCCGGCGCCCGGCTTTGCCGATCGCGTCATCGACGGTGAATCCTGGCGGCTGTTCACCTATGTGCAGAACGGGCTGCACATCACCACCGCCGACCGGCTGTCCGAACGTGTGACCCTGCAGCGCAACGTGATCGTCGTCGCGGTCGTGCCGTTCGTGGTCGCGCTGCTGGGCAGTCTCGTCGTGCTCTGGTTCGGTATCCGGCGCGGACTGGCGCCGCTGGACCGACTGCGCAGCGAACTCTCTCAGCGCGCGCCCGACACGCTCACCCCGATCGAGATCGCGCGGGCGCCCAGCGAGCTGCGCCCGGCGATCGATACGCTCAACCGGCTGCTCGTGCGTACCGGCGAAGCGCTCGCACGCGAACAGCGCTTCACCAGCGATGCCGCCCACGAACTGCGCACGCCCCTGACCGCGATCAAGACGCATGTCCAGCTCGCGTCCCGGCTGGGCCCGGCCCGCGGCGCGGCCGCGATCGCCGACGCCGAGGCTGGTATCGCCCGGCTGCAGCGCACGCTCGAGCAACTGCTGCTGCTGGCCCGGGTGGAATCCGGCGATGCCGTGTTCGCCGATGCCGAACCCGCCTCGGGTCAGGGGATCGCGGCGGCGGCGCTGGCCGATCTGTCCGCGGCCGACCGCGTGCAGGTCGACGACCGCGCGCCCGGAGCCGTGATCGCCGCGCCGCCGGCGCTGGCGAGTGCGGCGTTGCGCAACCTGCTGGAGAACGCCCTGCGGCATGCGCCGGCCGGCGAGCCGGTGACCCTCGATATCGACACGGCTGGCGCGCAGGTCGTGTTCACCGTGCGCGATCGCGGCGACTGGCCGGCGGATCGCAGCACCGACGCCCTCACCCGGCGTTTCTGGCGCGGCGCGGTCGGGGGCGGTCAGGGCGCGGCCAGCGGCGCGGGCAGTGGCCTGGGCCTGACGATCGTCGCCGCCATCGCCGCGCGTTTCGACGGCGAGCTGGCCTTCGAGCCGCGCGCCGCGAGCGGACTTGTCGCGATGCTCTCGCTGCCGGGCGCCGGCGCGACGCAAAGCTGAGCTCTCGGCGCCTCGCGCCTGCGGCCGTACGCCGGGCGGCGTTTCAGTCGGGCGTCATCACCATGGGCGCCTGCGCCACGTATCGCCCGATTCAGCCGAGCTTGGCGCGGGTGGCCTCCAGCAGCGGCGATTTCGGATTCAGGCCGGCGGCGCGGCCGATCTCCATGGCTTCGTCGGCGCTGCGGCCCTGGATATGGCGGGCGCGATAGGCCAGCAGCGCGCCGACGCGGTTGCTGCTCGCGCAGTGCACGAGCGCGGGCACGCCGCCCTCGGCCCCCAGCGCTTCGTCGAGCCGGCGTGCGCTGGCGTCGTTGATGTCGTCGGGCCCGGCCACGGGGATGTGCACGTAGGTCATGCCGGCGTCGCGCACGTGCGCGGCTTCGTCGAATGCGTCGAACTCGCCCGCGGGGCGCAGGTTCACGACCGTGTGTACGCCCTCGCGGCGGGCGGCGTCGAGCTGTGCCGCCGTCGGCTGGCCGGCGGCGACGATGTCGCCGTCGAGTTTGCGGGCGTTGGCGAGATCCGATGTGTAGTCGGCCATGTCGGTTTCCTGTTCGAGGTGATGGCTGTGCTGACCCCTACGGTGAGGGCGACGCGGGCGCGGTTCCAGCGGGCGGCGCGTTCGCGCCGAGCCGACGGCCGTCGACGGTCTGGCCGTAGGTCGAGTACTGGCCGTGGAAGCGTTCCGCGGTCTCCTCGACCGATCCGGTGAAGCGTGGATCCTGCGGCCGTTCGTGGCTGTTGATGAACCGTGCGACGTCCCAGGCCTGCTGATCGCTCAGCGTGGTCGCCCCGAGCGGCATGTTGGCCTTGATGAACGCCGCGGCTGTGTTCACGCGGTGCATGCCGGCGCCCCAGTTGTAGGAGCGCAGCCCCCACAGCGGCGGGAAGGCGATTTCGCCGTCGGCCGCGCGCTGGCCCTGGCCGTCGTCGCCGTGGCAGAGCGCGCAGTGGCTTTCGAAGACGTCTTGGCCGCGGGCATAGCTCGGCGACTGTTCGGGTTCGTCGAGCTCGGGATAACCGCGCCCGGGCAGGGATTCGCCCACCGGCGCGCCGCTGGCCAGCCAGTAGCTGTAGGCCTGCAGCGCGAGCAGGACGTCGTGACCGCGCGGCGGCGGCGTGCCGTTCATGCTGTAGCGAAAGCAGCCCTGGATGCGCTCGGCGAAGTCGTTGACGTGCTTGTTCTTGCCGCGAAAGGCCGGGTATTCGCCCCAGGCTGCCCAGAGCGGCGCCGAATCCGCCAGCCGGCCCGCGTCGAGATGACAGTTGGCGCACTGCAGGTCGTTGCCGACGAATTGCCCGGCGTGCTCCTGGGTATTGGTGAACACCTGCTCGCCCTTGCGCACCATGGCGCCGAATTCGTCGTCGGGCAGGGCGTCGCGCGGCGGCGGCGTGAAGGGCTGCGAACCGTCGTCGGCGGTCGGTCCGGCGCTGGTGGTCGAGGCCGGCTCATCGGGCGCGCTGCCCGCCGGCCGTTCGTCGCTTGTGCCGGGGGCGTCGCTTGCCTGCGCCGTCGCTCGGGGCTCGGGAGACGGTCGGCCGCGTTCCTGAGTGGCGATCCAGACGAGAACGCCGGCGAGCAGGAAGAACGACACGGCGACGGTCAGAAGCGGAATACGGCTACTCATGATCGTCTGCCTCGTCGGTGGTCGGTGACTGGGCGGCGAAGTAGCGTGCGACCGGGGCTAGATCGGCTTCCTCGAGCTTGGCGGCGACGCCCGCCATCAGTCCCATGGGCCCGCCCGGGCGCTTGCCGTTGCGCCAGGCGCGCAGCTGATTCTCGATATAGGTCGCGGACTGTCCGGCGAGCGGCGGAAAACGTTCGCCCACGCCCACGCCGGCCGGGCCGTGGCACTGCACGCAGGCGGGGAGACCGTCGCTCCAGCGCCCGTGTTCGGCGAGCTCGACGCCGGCGGCGGGTATGTCGTCCGTATCGGTGCTGTCTTGCTCGGGCACGGGCAGCCCGCTGTAGTACTCGGCCACGGCGCGGCGCTGGTCGTCGGACAATGCCTGGGCGATCGGCTTCATTACCGCGTTGTCGCGCGCGCCGCTGGCGAAGGCGTCGAGCTGGTCGGCGAGATAGGGTGCGCCGATGCCGGCCAGGCGCGGAAATCCGGCGGCCGGGTTGCCGCCGCCGTCGGCGCCGTGACAGCTGGTGCAGGGCGCGGCATCGCTGCCGAGGCCCTCGTTGGCGATGGTCTGGCCCGAAGGCTGGGCTGCCGCGGCCGAACCGGTGGCGATCATGGCCGCAGTCAGGAGCCAGTGCGTGAATCCGTGCATGGCGATCTCCCTGTATGGCACAGCCTCAATATACCCCTGTGGGTAATAGAATGATAGTTTATGGCATAAACATATATCGACAGGTTCTGATGGAAGCGATCTCTGAGCCGGGCGGTGCCGCGTGATGGGTATCGTCTTCGGCATCGTGGTGGGGCTGGCGCTGGGGCTGACCGGCGGCGGTGGGTCGATCTTCGCCGTGCCGCTGTTGATCTACGGCCTGGACGTGGCGCCGGCGAGCGCGGTGGCGATCTCGCTCGGCGCGGTGGCGATCACGGCCGCCTTCGGTGCCGCCGAAGGGCTGTATCGCGGCGTGGTCGAGCTGCGCGCGGCGTTGATCTTCGCGGTCGCCGGCATGCTGGCCGCGCCGCTTGGCGTCTATATCGGCGGTCGGGTCAGCGATACGCTGGTGGTGCTGTCGTTCGCGGCGCTCATGGCGGTGGTCGCGGTGCGCATGGGCCTCAAGGCCCGGCGGCGGCCGGACGAGTCGCGGGTGGTGCGCGCGCGGCTGTCGGCCGAGGCCGAAGGCGATGCGGGCACCGTCTGCCACTACAGCAACGACGGCCGTCTGCGTCTGAATGCGCCCTGCAGCGCTGCGCTGGCCGGAGTGGGGCTGGTCGTGGGCGTGCTGTCCGGATTCTTCGGTGTGGGCGGCGGTTTCCTGATCGTGCCGGCGCTGATCCTGATCACCGAAATGGGCATCCACCGCGCGGTCGCGACCTCCCTGCTGGTAATCACGCTCATCGGGCTGTCGGGACTTGGTTCGGCGGCCGTCTCGGGGCGCGAGATCGACTGGGCGCTGACCGGGCTGTTCGTCATCGGCGGGGTGCTCGGGATGTTCTCCGGTCGCGTCCTGGCCCGCTATCTGGCCGGTGCGACGCTCCAGTTCGTATTCGCGGTCGCGATGCTGGCCACCGCGGCGTTCATCGTCGTCGAACGGCTGGTCGTCGGCGCCTGACGGCCGCGCCGGCGGGGATGTGGTTGTCCGCCAGACCAAGGCTTCGGGCCTCGGAGGCAGAGCTCCGAATCTGCGGCGCCCGTGGCCGGCCGCGACTTGCATGACGTTCGCCGCCCCCGCGTGACGGCTCCGGCAACCCGGGCGGCTCGTTCAAAGCCAACCCTGCGGCCTGCGAGGAGCTGTGGGGATCGGGCCCTCGCGATACCGGCGTCGTGCCCGGCGTGTGCCGAGCTGCCGCTGGGCACGATCGCTCGGGCGCCCGACCGGCAAGTGGCGGCGCGTGGGATCGACGATCGTTCGGCGTGTCGCCCGGCCGTATTCAGCAGGCGGGGGTCAACGGTCGCGTTCGCCCGACGGCG
Organism: Salinisphaera orenii subsp. orenii MK-B5; assembly: GCF_003788635.1. Lineage (GTDB taxonomy): Bacteria > Pseudomonadota > Gammaproteobacteria > Nevskiales > Salinisphaeraceae > Salinisphaera > Salinisphaera orenii. The sequence continues at coordinate 114,957 of NZ_AYKH01000002.1, read as the reverse complement.
TCGACGCCTTCAGTCTCGGCCGCGGCTTCGAGAAGTGGTCTCGGTGTCGATCTGTCCGGAAAATCGGCCGGCGCGCGGTCGCGACGAGGTGACGCGGCCGGCGGATGCCGGCGGCGCGCCCGTGCGCGGTACGATCAGACTCGCCTCACCACGAGCCCGCACGGTGGCCCGCGAACGATCGCGCCGGCGCGTGGCCGGCAGTGTCCGCGCCAAGGCGCTGACATGGTCCGTGGCCTCTCCGTTTCGCGATAGGGCTTGGCCACCGCTGCCGCTGCCACGGCGCGGTCGACGATGACGCCAGACGGGACATCGGCCCGGGCTGCCGAGCCGCGGCGATCCGCGCCCCGTCGATGGCCGATGGTGTCCGCGACGAGTCGATCCATGCACGTCGTCAGCGCGTCGGCAGTGCGGCACTCCGATGCAGCGGAGCGTCGTGGCCGCGGGTGCGGCTTCGTGTGGCGTTATCCGTATACGGAACACGGTTGACGGACGATGGCCGCTGTGCTCTGATCGTGCCCGGAGCGGTTCGCCAGAAACCGCCTGCGAACAACAACCGGAGGAGAGCCTTCATGGCCATCAGCATCGGGCCGTCGCTGCGCGGCATCGTCTATGCGCTTGCCGCATCCGTTTTCATCGTCGGGGCCGCCGAGGCCCGGCAGCTGACCTACGGGTCCTATCTGCCGCCGGCGCATCCGACCAGCGAGGACGGTATCGCCCGCTTCGTCGACATCGTCGAGGACGAGACCGACGGCGAGATCGAATTCGCCTTCTATCCTTCCGGCGCGGCGGCCTCGGCCAACACGATGCTCTCGGCCATCAATGATCAGCTCATCGACGCCGGTTTCATCGTCTCGGTCTATTTCCCGACCTCCCTGCCGGTGAACATGGTGCTGTCGGATCTGTCGTTCTACAACGCCGACAACGCGATCACGGCCGCCGCGATCACCGACACCGTGCTCAACGACTGTCCGCGATGCATGGAGGAGTTCAAGAACAAGAACGTGCACTTCCTGGCCACCTATGCGACCCCGCCCTACCAGGCGATGTGCAAGGGCGACATGTCGGACGGCTTCGAGCCCGCGGGGCTGCGCATGCGGGTGCCGGGGTCCGAGGTCGGGCGCTGGGTCAGCCAGATCGGCGGCGTGCCGGTGAACATCCCCAACAGCGAGGCCTACGAGGCCATGGAGCGCGGCCAGCTCGACTGCGTGATCGGCGCGGTGAGCTGGCTCGATTCGCTCTCGCTGGCCGAGGTGGTCGACAGCGTCGTGACCCTGCCGATGGGCGGTTTCCAGGGCGGATCGCTGTTCAACATCTCGCAGCAGGTCTGGGAGGGTCTCGACGACGACACCCAGGGCATCATGCAGGACGCCGCGCTGCAGGCGCTGGCCTCCACCGTCTATGCCTACACCGCGGAAGAGAAGACGGCGCGCGACAAGGCCAAAAGCGAGGGTATCCGTTTCGTCGATGTCTCCGAGGACATGGCCGAGCGGCGTGACGCCTTCATGGAATCCCAGATCGAGCAGTCCGCCAAGACCGCGCGCGAGCGCGGGGTCGAGAATCCGGACGCCATCGTTCAGGCCTTTCTGGACAATCTGGAGGCGTGGCGTGGTCGCATCGAGGGCCAGGATCTGTCCGAGCAGGAATACTACGCCCTGCTCAAGAAGCACCTCCTGAGCGAAAACGGCCAGTGAGCCGCGACAACCCCGCGGGTCGGCGGAGCACGACGACGAGGACGGCATGAGCGACGCGGCACTGCAGCCCTACCGCGGCATCCGCGTCCTCGATCTGGCCCAGGGGCTGGCCGGGCCCTACGCCGCCGGCATGCTCGCGGCGATGGGCGCGGACGTGATCAAGGTCGAGCCGCCGGAAGGCGACTGGGGTCGGCTCATGGGCGAGACCCGCGGCGGCCACAGCACCATGGCGGCACCGGCCAACTGGGGCAAGCGGGCGATCTGTCTCGACGCCCGCTCCGAGGAGGGCCGGGGCGTGCTGCACCGGCTCGCCGTCAGCGCGGATGTGGTCGTGGAGAGCTTCCGGCCCGGCGTCATGGCCCGGCTCGGGCTCGACTATCCCCGTCTGTCCGCGCTGCGGCCGGGGGTGATCCTGGCCTCGATATCCGGCTACGGTCAGGACGGACCTTATGCGAAGCGTCCCGGGTCGGACACCATTCTCCAGGGCGCGAGCGGCATGGCGGCGATGAATCGCGATGCCGACGGCGCGCCGCGGCGGGTGGGCATGCTTGCGGTCGACATGGTCACGGGGCTGTACGCGGGCTATGCCATGGGCGCGGCCTTGTTCGAGCAGCGCGCGACCGGCGCCGGGCGGCATCTCGAGATCTCACTGCTGGAGGCCGCGGCCGCCTTTCAGATGACCGCGCTGCTGCAGAACCTGATGCGCGACGGCCAGGCCGGGACGCCGACCACCGCGCCGTCGGGCTTCTTCCCGACGCGCACCGGCATGATGGCGCTCACCTGCCTGCGCAACACCATGTTCGAGAAACTCTGCGACGCCGTCGGCCGCCCCGAATGGGCCGCCGATCCGCGTTTTGCCGACAATCGCGATCGCATTGCACACGCCGAGACCCTGCACGCCGAACTGGCCGCGGTGCTGGCCGAGGGCGATCGCGCCGACTGGATCGAGCGCTTCAACGCCGCCGGGGTGCTCTGCGGTCCGGTCAACGAATACGCCGATCTGGTGGACGATCCGCAGGCCCGGCATCTCGGCCTGTTCACCGAGGTCGAGGCCCCGGGGCTCGGGCCGCTGCCGCTGGTCGGGCTGCCGGGGGCGGGGCTGACGCCCGACCGGCTGCGCCCGGACCCGGATCTGGGCGGCCACACCCGCGAGATCCTGGCGGAGGCCGGCTACACGGCCGCGGAGGTATCGACCCTGATCGGCGCCGGCACCTGTCTCGAGCGACCGACGGACTGAAGGAGAAACGCGCCATGCGGGCGATCGTCTGTGAGCAACTCGGCAGTTATCGCGATCTGGCCGTGGCCGAACGGGACGTGCCGTCGCCGGGGCCGGGCCAGGTGCGCCTGCGGGCCGCCTATGCGAGCGTGTCCTTCGCGATCACGCTGGTGATCGCCGGCCGCTACCAGCGCCGCTCGGAGCCGCCGTTCGTGCCCGGCAGCGAGGTCTCGGGGGTGGTCGAGGCGATCGGCGAGGGCGTCGATGCGTTTGCCGTGGGCGACCGCGTGGTGGCGATCGTGCGCGAGGGCGGGTACGCCGAGCACGTGGTCGCCGAGGCCACCACGGTCTATCCGGTGCCCGACGGGCTCGGACTCGACCGGGCCGTCAACGTGCCCATTTCCTACGGCACCGCCTATGCCGGGCTGATCTGGCGTGCGGGCCTGGCCGCCGAAGAGACGTTGCTGGTGCACGGCGCGGCCGGCGCGGTCGGTCTGGCCGCGGTTCAGATCGGGGCCATGACCGGTGCGCGGGTCATCGCCACCGCGAGCAGCGACGCCAAGTGCGAGGCCGCGCAAGCCGCCGGCGCCGCCCATACGATCAATTACGCCCGGAGCGGGTTTCGCGACGCGGTCAAGGGGCTGACCGACGGCGCCGGTGCGGACGTCGTGTTCGACCCGGTCGGCGGCGACGTGCTCGGCGAGTCGCTGCGCGCGACCGCGGTCGAGGGCCGGGTGGTCACCGCCGGCTTTGCCAGCGGCAGCATTCCGCAGGTGCCGGCCAACATCCTGCTGGTCAAGAACATCAGCCTGCTGGGGCTCAATTTCAGCGAATACTTCGGCTGGGGTGTGCGCGATCGCAGCGTCGAGTTCGCGCCGCGGCTCAAGGCGAGCATGGCCACGTTGCTGGAGGCCGCGGCGAGCGGTCGCATCGCGCCGGTGATCGGTCATCGGCGCCCGCTGGAGGAGGTCGTGGCCGCGCTCGATCACCTGGTCGAGCGGCGCGCGATCGGCAAGGTGGTGCTGGTCATCGACGCCGAGGTGGACGCATGAGATCCGTGCTGTCGCCGCTGGCCCGGGTGGCGGCGTTCATCGCCGCCGTCGCGACCGTGCTGATGATGGTGCATGTGACCGTCGCCGTGTTCATGCGGGTGGGCTTCAACGAGCCGTTGCTTGGCACGATCGAGGTCGTGAGCTACTTCTACATGGTCGCCGCGGTCTTTCTCGGCATCTTCACCGCGGCCTGGCAGAACGCCCATATCCGCGTGGATGTGCTGGCCAATCTCCTGCCGGCCCGCGTGCGGCGGGTCACGGATCTGCTGGCCGAGATGATCACGCTGGCATTCTTCCTGTGCTTCGGCTGGGGCCTGTGGCGGACCGCGCTGACCAAGACGCGCCAGGGCGAGGAAGTCGATGCCATCTTCGCCCATCTGACGGTATGGCCGGCGCGCTGGCTGGCGGTGGCGGGTCTGGTGCTGGCGGCGGCGGCGGTGGTCTGGCGGCTCGGCCGCATGCTCGTCGGTGCCGACACGCACGAGGCCGCCGAAGGCCTGGTCATCGACGACGAGGAGGCCACGCGATGAGCCCCCCGATGATCGGACTGTACTGCGTCGGCCTGCTGCTGGTGCTCATCGCCATCCGCGTGCCGATCGGCGTGGCCCTGGGTGCCACCGCGGCCGTGGGCATCTACTGGCTGCGCGGACTCACGGCGATGCTGTCCTCCCTGGGCGCGGCCACGTTCGATTTCGTGGCGCACTGGTCGCTCACCGCGATCCCCATGTTCATCCTGATGGGGGCGGTGGCCTTCCATTCGGGGCTGACCGCACATCTGTTCCGCGCCGCGCGGGCGTGGCTGTCGTTTTTGCCCGGCGGGCTGGCGATCGCGACGAATCTGGCCAGCGCCGGCTTCGCCGCGGCGTCGGGTTCGAGCGTGGCCATGGCCGGGGCGATGTCGCGACTGGCCGTGCCCGAGATGCTGCGCGCCGGCTACGACAAGGGCCTGGCCACGGGCGTCGTGGCCGCCTCCGGAACGCTCGGCGCGCTCATCCCGCCGTCGATCCCGTTCATTCTCTATGCGGTGTTCATGGAGGCCTCGGTCGGCGCACTGCTGCTGGCGGGGCTGCTGCCGGGGCTGCTCACGATGGTGGCCTATACCGGGCTGATCATGGTGCGGGCGACGCTTAACCCCGAGCTCGCGCCACGCAGCAACGACGTGTTCACGCGCGGCGAGAAATGGCGGCTGCTGGTTCGGGCCTGGCCGCTGCCGCTGATCGTGGCCGGCATCGTCGGCGGTCTGTACTCCGGCACCGTCACCGCCACCGAGGCCGGCGCCTTCGGCGCGGTGGTGGCGATCGTGGCCTCGGTGCTCGATCGTTCCTTTTCCTGGGGCATGCTGCGGATTTCGGTGGTCGAGACCGTGCGCACCACCGCGGCGATCTTTCTGATCGCGGTCGGCGCGGTGCTGTTCAGCCGTTTCCTGACCCTGAGCCAGATCCCCATGCAGATCGGCCTGCTGGTCAACGAATACTCGGTGAACCTGCTGGTGTTCTTCCTGCTCACCTCAGCGTTCTATCTCGTGCTCGGGATGTTTCTCGATCCCATCGGCCTGATGCTGGTGACGCTGCCGATCCTGGCGCCGATCATGACCAGCCTGGGCGTCGACGAGATCTGGTTCGGCGTGATCGTGGTCAAGTTCATCGAGATCGGCCTGCTCACGCCACCGATCGGGCTCAATCTGTTCGTGACCTCGGCCGCGGTCGGCGATGCGGTGCCCTTCGATCGCGTCGTGCGCGGGACCCTGTGGTTCCTGTGCGCCGAGGCCGTGGTCATGGTGCTGCTGTTCTCGTTCCCGTCGATCTCGCTATACATACCCAGCCTGATGCAGTGAGCGACATCGTTTTCTGGCTTAAAACCACGGACGAACCATGCTGAGAATCGGAACCGGCTCCGGCTGGTGGGGCGATCGCATCTCGCCGGCCGCACAGGTGGCCGAGAAGGGCGATCTCGATTATCTGTGTTTCGAGACCATGGCCGAGGCCACGGTCTCGACCGCCCAGGTGCGTCGTCGCCGCGATCCGGACTTCGGCGGCTACGACACCTATCTGGAGGATCGCTTCGACGCGGTCCTGCCGCACTGCATCCGCCGCGGCACGAAGATCGTGACCAACCAGGGCTGGGTGAACCCGCTGGGCGCGGCGCGGGCGATTCGGGCCCGGCTCGACGCCCACGGCGCCCATGACTGGAAGGTGGCGGCCGTGATCGGCGCCGAGGTCACCGACCGCATCGGCCGGCTGGCGGGGCCGATTCTGGAAACCGGCGCCTCGATCGACACGATCGAGGGCGATATCGTCTCCGCCGAGGCCTATTTCGGCGCGGAGCCGATCGTCGCCGCCCTGGCCGCGGGGGCGGACGTGGTGGTGACCGGTCGCGTGGCCGATCCGGCGCTGTTTCTCGCGCCCATGATGCACACCTTCGGCTGGACGCGGGCGGACACCGCGCGGCTGGGTCAGGGCGCGGGCATCGGCCATCTGTTGGAATGCGGCGCCCAGGTGACCGGCGGCTATTTCGTCGATCCCGGCTACAAGGACGTGCCCGAGCCGTGGAATCTCGGCTTTCCGGTCGCCGAAGTGGAGGCCGACGGCGCGGCGGTGCTGACCAAGGTTGCGGGCACCGGCGGCGTGATCGACCGGCGCACGGTGCTCGAGCAGATGTTCTACGAAGTGCACGATCCGGCGCGCTACATCACGCCGGACGTGGTGGTGGACTTCACCGGCGCGTCGATCGAGCCGATCGGGCTGGATCGGGTACGCGTGTCGGGCATCACCGGCAGCCCCCGCACGGACACGCTCAAGGTCTCGATCGGCGCGCAGGAGGGTTTCATCGGCGAGGACATGTTCTTCTACGCGGGGCCGGGCGCCCTCGACAAGGCGCGGCTGGCCGAACGGATTCTGCGCGAACGCTTTGCGGTGGTCGACCTGAAGGCGGCGGACCTGCGCTTCGATTTTCTGGGCGTGAACGCCATCCACGGGGCGGCCACGCCGGAACCGGCGGCCGAACCCTACGAGGTCGGGGTGCGGGTGGCCGCGCGCTGCGCCACGCGCGCCGAAGCCGCCAAGATCGGCCGGGAGGTCGACGGCATGGCCGTGTCCGGGCTGGGCTCCACCGGCAAGCGGGTGCCGTACGCCGATCGCGTACGCGAGGTCATCGGCATCTGGTCGACGCTGATCGACCGCGAGGCGGTCGCGCCGGACATCGTCTTCGTCGACTCGGAGTAGGTCGCATGGCTCACCACACCACCGTTCGGGCGCTGGCCCATTCGCGCTCCGGCGACAAGGGCGATACCTCCAACATCGCCGTCATCGCCTACAATCGCCCGGCCTACGTGCTGCTGCACGAGCAGCTCACCGCAGCCCGGGTCGCCGATCGGCTCGCCGGCGTCGTCGAAGGCGAGGTGCGGCGTTACGCGGTCGACGGGCTGGGCGTGCTCAACTTCGTCTGCGAAGGCGCGCTGGGCGGGGGCGTGTCGCGCAGTCTGCGACTGGACAACTACGGCAAGACGCTGGCCTCGGCAGTGCTGCCGATCGAGATCGCGCTGCCGGCCGACTTCGATACCGAGCTGTTGCGCGGGCCGACGCCGACCTTCGACTAGGGCCGTCAACGCCTCACACGAACGCCGCGTCGGCCGCTGCACCTCGTGTCCGGCCGTCGCTGCGTGGTACGCCACGATCCTGGCGTGCAGAGCCCCAGAGCCCCAGAGCCCCAGAGCCCCAGAGCCCCCAGGGCCCCCAGGGCCCCCAGGGCCGACGGTTCAGGGCGGCCCACCCTGAAAGCAAGCGTCCCGTGAAACACAAGAGATGCGGCGATTCAGCGCTGTAGCACGCCGGCGCGAAGATGCCCGCACGGCGCGCGCCGCGCGGGACAGCGGCAGGTCGACGGGCGCGGCTCGTCGTACCGGTGCCCCAACGCGATCGCCCCGGCATGACCGGGGCGATCGACGTCGGGCCGGTGGGTCGCGGCTGCTAGAGCACGCCCTTCTGCTTGGCCGTGTGCGTGGCGATCACGTCCATCAGCGTCGGCGACAGGCAGTCGTAGGGCTCGAGGCCGGTGTCGTGGAGGTGACGGCGGATATCGCCCATCTTCTCCGGGTCCTGGCCCGATTCGATGATCGACGACACGAAGGCCGCGAACTGGGGCGGCGCCCAGCCGTCGTCGTCCGAGAGCTCGGTATGGATGAAGTCCAGCCCGTGGAACGGGTGGTTGGTGTCCTCGATGTGGCCGTACATGTGCACGCCGCAATCCTGACAGGCGTGACGCTTGATCGCGGCGTCCGGGTTGACCACCTTCAGCTTGTCCTGGTTCTTGGTGACCTTGACGCTGTCGCTGGGCACGACGGCGATCTGCGCGAACAGGGCGCCCTCCGGCTTCCAGCACATGGTGCAGCCGCAGACGTGGTTGTGTGCGCACTGAGAGGATACGCTGACCTCGACCGGGTCGCTGCACTTGCAGCGCAGGGTGCCGCCGGAGAAGTTGTCGGCCGCCGGCGTCATGCCCTTGTCCACGGAAGGATGGATCGCGATGCTCATGGAGTACTCCTCGTCTTCGGAAAATGTGATTGTTCGTTGTGGATGCGGGCCGCGGGTGTTCGATCGCGTCCGCGCTATCCGTCACATTACGCGGCTTGCGCAGCAGGTCAACTTGGAGATGCTGTCTGCACGGGCGATGGGCCGAGGCGCGCGGCGCGGGGCGTGGGGCCGACGGGCCGCGCGGGCCGGTTCCCGAACGATGCCGGCGCCATGAGCGGTCTGCCGTGGACCGTGGCGATCGTGCTGGCGGTGTGGTTGCTTGCCGGACTCGTGCTCGAGGCCGTGCTCGCCTGGCGCCAGTGGCGTCATCTGGCACGGGTCGAGCCGGGCCGCGAGCCGGCGGCCACGCATTGTCGACGCATCCGCTACGGTCAGCGGCGCGCGCTGTTCCAGTGGCTGGCCTCGGCCGAGACCGTGCTGCGCGTGGCCGTCTGGCTGGGCGGTGGACTGAGCCTGCTGGCGCGCGCGGTGACGCCGGACGGCTGGCTCTCGGGCGTGGTTTTCGTGGCGCTGTTCGCCGCCGTCGATCAGCTGCTCGGGCAGCCGCTGCGCTGGGGGCGCTGGTGGGCGGTCGAGCGCGCCTTCGGAACGTCCCGTCTCGACGCGGCGGGCATGGCGCGGGACAGGCTCGCATCGGGCGGCCTGGCCGTGCTGCTGGCGACTCTGGCCGCCGCCTGGGCACTCTGGCCGTTCGGCCTGATGCCGGCCGCCGTGGCCTGGCCGCTGTGCGGACTGCTCGCGATCGCTGCCGCACTCGCGTATTTCTGGGCCCGGCCCAACCTGATCGCGCCCCTGTTCAATCGTTTCACATCGCTGCCAGCCGGTGCGCTGCGCCAGCGTCTGGCCGCGATGATGGACCGCAGCGGCGCGCACCTGAGTGATGTCCGCATCATGGACGGATCGCGCCGCTCGACGCTGGCCAACGCCTACTTCGCCGGTGTCGGCCGCAGCAAGCGGATCGTGCTGCTCGATACGCTCATGGAGCAGCTGCCACCGGCCGAGATCGAGGCCGTGCTGGCGCATGAGCTGGGCCATTTTCGGTGCGGTCATTTGCAACGTTATTATGGCCTGTTGTTCGGCCTGATTCTTGCTGCGGTGTCGCTGCTGCCGGCGCTGCTGTCGGCAGCCGGCATGGAGGCTGCGCCGGTAGTGATGGCGGCCGCTCTGTTCGTGCTGCTGCCGGCACTGGCCTGGCCGTTGCGGCCTTTGCTGTCGGCGCTCAAGCGTCGCTACGAGTATGAAGCCGACGCGTTCGCGGCCCGCCACGCAGAGCCCGCGGCGCTGGTTTCGGCCCTGCGGCGGCTGCTGGCCCACAACCTCAACGCGCCCACCATGGATCGCTGGTACGCCGCGTTCCATGCGACCCATCCGCCGGGCGACGAGCGCCTCTCGCGCCTGCGGTGCTACATGTGAGTTTGCTGCGCCCTGCAGCCGGTGGCCGTCTGGGTGTGTTGCAAAAACAAGACAGTGGTGCATCGCCTCGGCGACAGGCTGTCACGCGAGTGAATCGCTGCCGCGCACCCCATCTTCCGATTATTCCCTGAAAACCCGCAGCCGGCGGGTCTCGTTCCAGCATGGCACGCGGATTGCTGCCAAAACTTCATCCGGTCGATTAGGGATGGACCGGTAAGTCGCGGCTTCGACAACAAATAAGGCACGCCGTGCCGCTCGCACAACGCGATCGCCGCAGCCGCATAACAACGAACAAAGTGGAGAGGGGATTCAACATGCGATTGAGGAAACTGGCGCTGTCAGCGGCGGGTTCGCTGGCCCTGATCGGAACGGTGCCCGCGGCCCATGCCATCGACATGGAGGCCGGCGACTGGACGTTCTCGGTCAACGGCAACGTTAATGCCAACTATGTCTACACCTCCTGCGACAGCGGTTCGCCGATCAGCTTCGGCGGTTCCCTGGCGGGCGGTGTCGTGGGGGCCTGCAACATCAACGGTCCCATCGACGACAACGTATCGTCGGTTCGCACCGGCCTGCTGCCGGCGGCGCTGGTCTTCGGCGCCTCGACGCAGCAGAACGGCTGGGACATCTCGGGTACGTTCGGCCTCTATCCGGGCATCGTGACCAACGACAACGCGAACGGCACCGGCGGTTCGCCGAATCTGGCACCGGGCAACAACGTGGCGCTCGGCTCGACCAGTCTGGACATCCGTCAGGTCTTTCTGGAGTTCGGCAATTCGGAGTTCGGCACGGTCAAGGCCGGTCGCGACTTCGGCCTGTTCGGCTATGACGCCATCATCAACGACATGACGATCCCGGCCGTCGGCGTGGCGACGAACGCGGTCGGTTCGCCGGCGAACACCACGCTGGGTTCGATCGGCTTCGGCTACATCTATACGGATACGCTCAGTCAGATCAACTACACCACCCCGGACATGGGTGGCTTCACCGCGACCGCCGGTGTGTTTCAGACGATCGATTCGCTGAGTTCGCCGTCGACTGTTGGCGTAGGCGAGAGCCTGCCAGGGTTTCACGGCCAGCTACGCTATGAGTGGGATGGTGCCTTTGTATCGATGAACGCCGTTACGTTGGAAGTTAATGGCAACGATATTGATATTGACAATGATGGCGCGCTCGAGCCGGGTACTCAAGTGATTGACGACGAGCGCGTCTACGGCGTCGATCTGAACTACAAGCAGTCGCTGGGCGCGCTGGACTTCCTGCTGTCGGGTTACTACACCGAAGGCCTGGGTTCGGTGGCCTATCTGTTCGACGCCTTCGACGCCGAGGGCAACAAGCGCGATTCCTACGGTGGTCTGGCGCAGGTAACCTACACCGCGGGCAAGAACAAGTTCGGCCTGAACTACGGTATCTCCTATCTGGATACCACCGAATTCGACGAGGCCAACCCGACCGCCGACGGTGTCTGCGATGCGGATGCGGTCTGCCTGTTCGAATCCAACCAGAAGGTCACGGCCGGCTACTACTACAGCTTCACGCCGAATCTGACCCTGACGGCCGAGTACTCCTACGCCGAGTCGCAGAACCATGCGGGCGACGAGTACGACGCCAACAACGTCAACGTGGGTGCGTTCTTCTCCTTCTGAGAGCAGCGCGATCCGCATTCTCCAGCCGGGCAGCGGTTTCCCTCTGCCCGGCTTTTTTCGTCATGGCCCGGCGTTGTTCGAACCGGTCATGCTCTATGATCGAAGCCAGCAGTCGAACGATGCAGGGCGAACAGGGAGGAGCAATGCATAACAAGCGAATACTGACGGGTTTGATGATCGCGTCGATGACGGCGGGCTGCAGCGCGCTGCCGAACGTCGGCGACCGGGACAATCCGCCGGCCTACGTCAACGTCGTGAACACCGAGGAGATCCGGATTCGGCTCATCCCGCAGGATGCGGGCGCGCAGCAGACCAACGAGCATCCGGCAGCCTTCGAGCCGGCTCAGCTCGAGGCCCTGCTGAGCTCGCTGCGGATCGAGAACGAGGACGGCCGGGCGTCGACGCTGACGTCGCCGTCGCGCATCCGGCAGCTATCGGCCTCGTTGTCCAAGGCGTTCGTGCGCGCCGGTCCGCGTCAGGACGTGGCCTTCGTGGTGTTCCGACGCGTCGCCCAGGGTCAGTTCGCCGGCAGCGCCCGCCACGTGACCACGGGCCGGGCGTTCTATCGGGGGGATACGCTGCACATCATCTTCGGCGAGTTCGACGACAGGTTCAGCGAATTCCGCGACATGTCGATCAACGAATTCGAGTATGGCAGCCGCGCGGAACCGCGACAGGTGGGTGCGCAGCGCCTCGTGGCCGGCGAGAGCTGGCATTGGCACGGCGAACGGCGCGACTGGATCGAGCTCGAGGCCACGCCCGAGGCGATCGAGGCGGCCCGGGCCGCGGCGCCGCGGGTGATCGAATCGAGTGCGAGCACCGCGGCGCAGCCGCTGGAATACGGCCCGGCCGCCGCCGGCAAGCCCGAGACCGGCACGGCTGAACCCGCATCCGAGGCTCCCGCGGCGGCCGAGTCGTCGGCGTCGATGACGGCTGAGCCGGCGCCCGCGGCCCCTGCCCCGCGGGACGCCGAATGGTCGCGTATCGAAGAGCGACTGACCCGTCTCAAGCGCCTGCGCGAGCAGAATCTGATCAGCGCCGACGACTACGAGCAGAAAAAGGACGCGCTGCTCGAACGACTGCCGTAACCCGCGATACGCCCGATCGGGACAATCTGTCACGCGGCCGGGACATTTTCCCGGCTGCTTTTTATGACGTCCCCCAGAAGACCGGTTCGCGGTCGTGGCCACGGCGGGCCGGCGCGCGGGGTTTGGCGCGTTTTACTATTTTTAAATCAATACTTTGAGGTGCAATCGCGGTGTCTTTTTGAATCGGTCGTGCCGCAATCAATCGCTGGCACCCTTCTTGCGACCCGTGGTCACGGCGTCGCCGGATTCGCCGGTGACACACAAGAAAAACCGTATTCAGGAGGAGACCATGAAAACCGATTCCGTCCTCGGAAGGCGAGGGGGGTTGTTGGCGCTCGGGACGCTGTTTCTGGCGTCTTCGACGGCAATGGCCGCCGGGGTCAGCTGGGAACAGATCAAGAACGACCAGCAATCGACCGACAACGTGCTGCACGTGGGCATGGGCACCCAGATGCAGCGTTTCAGCCCGCTGGACAAGATCAACACCGACAACGTCGAACATCTCTACCCGGCGTGGGCGTTCTCGTTCGGCGGCGAGAAGCAGCGCGGCCAGGAATCCCAGCCGCTGGTTCACGACGGCAAGATGTTCGTCACCGGGTCGTATTCGCGCGCCTGGGCGATCGACGTGAAGACCGGCGAGGAGATCTGGCAGTACGAGCAGCGTCTGCCCGACGGCATCATGCCCTGCTGTGACGTCGTCAACCGTGGCGGCGCGCTCTACGGCGATCTGTTCATCTTCGGCACGCTCGACGCCAAGCTCGTCGCGCTGGACCAGGAGACCGGCGACGTGGTCTGGAGCGAGACCATGGCCGACTACAAGGAGGGATACTCCTACACCGCGGCGCCGCTGATCGTGAACGACATGGTCGTCACCGGCGTCTCCGGCGGCGAGTTCGGCGTGCTCGGCAGAGTGGAGGCGCGTGACGCCAAGACGGGCGAGATGCTCTGGAGCCGGCCCACCGTCGAAGGCAACATGGGCTATGTCTGGAAGGACGGCGAAAAGACCGAGAACGGCATCAGCGGCACCCGCGGCGAGACCTGGCCCGGAGACATGTACAAGCGCGGCGGCGCGGCCACATGGCTGGGCGGGACCTACGATCCGGAAACCGACCTGATCTATTTCGGTGCCGGCAACCCCTCGCCCTGGAACTCGCACATGCGTCCGGGCGACAACCTGTTCTCGTCGTCGATGCTGGCCATCGAGCCCGAGACCGGCAAGATCGCCTGGCATTACCAGAAGACGCCGCATGACGCCTGGGACTACGACGGCACCAACATGTGCATCCCGTTCGACAGCGACGGCGAGAAATACTGTGCGTCGGCCGACCGCAACGGGTTCTTCTACGTGCTGGACCGCACGAACGGCGATCTCGAGAGCGCGACCAAGTTCGTCAACGAGGTCAACTGGGCCGAGAAGGTCGACATGGAGACCGGCCGTCCGGTCGAGACCGGCAAGCGCCCGGGCGATCCGTCGGAGACCGAGGGCAGCAAGGGCGAGTCGGTGTTCGTGACGCCGTCCTTCCTGGGGGCGAAGAACTGGATGCCGATGTCCTACAACCCCAACACGGGGCTGTTCTACGTGCCGACCAACGAGTGGGGCATGGACATCTGGAACGAGCCGATCACCTACAAGGCCGGCGCGGCCTATCTGGGTGCGGGCTTCAACATCCAGCCGCTCAACGAAGATTATATCGGCGCAGTGCGTGCGATCGACCCGAAGACCGGGGAGATCAAGTGGGAGGCCAAGAACAACGCGCCGCTGTGGAGCGGCACGATGACCACGGCCGGCGGCCTGGTCTTCTACGGCACGCCCGAGGGCTATCTGAAGGCGCTCGACGCCGAGACCGGCGAGGAGCTGTGGAAGTTCCAGACCGGCTCCGGCGTGGTCGGTCAGCCGATCACCTGGGAGATGGACGGCGATCAGTACGTCTCCGTGACTTCCGGCTGGGGCGGCGCCGTTCCGCTGTGGGGCGGCGAAGTCGCCAAGCGCGTCAAGTTCCTCAACCAGGGGGGCAGCGTCTGGGTCTTCAAGATCCCCGACGGCCTCAAGCAGTAACGTCTCATCGGGAGGCAGGGCCGGCGTTCGCGCCGGCCTGCGCCTCATTGCACGGATCCACTGACACATGAACAGAACGAACAGGCGTGCGCTGACCGTCGCTATCGGCGCCAGCGCGCTCTGGCTGGCCGTCGGCCCGGCGTGGGCGCACGGCGACGTCGGGCCGCAGGCGGTGGCTACCGACGGTCTCGAACCGCTCGCGGCGGACGCGTGGCTGGATGAGAATCCCTACCGCGGCAATCGGCAGGCCATCGAGATCGGTGCCTCCGCATACGGGCAGAACTGTGCCCGGTGCCACGGGCTCGATGCCGTTTCCGGTGGCATCGCACCGGACCTGCGTGAACTCGGCCCCGAGTATGACGATTATTTCATCGGCAAGGTCCGCAGCGGCGTGCAGCGCAACGGCATGACCTACATGCCGGCCTTCGAGGGTGTGCTGGATCAGGAAGCGATGTGGGCGATCCGCGCCTATCTGGACAAACGCCACTACGAATACAACGACAAGGATCCGGCCGCGCTCTACGAGCAGGCCGAGGGCCGCGGCTGACGCGCCGCGTCGGCAGCGCCGGATCGGAGGAGAAACACCCTATGACGAGATTCAAGCATGCGGCGATGGCGCTGGCCGCCACGGGCGCGATCGTGTTCGGCGTGCCGGCCTTCGCCCAGCACGGGGGCGGCGGCGAGGCGGTCGATACCAGCGCGCTAGCCGACCTGCCCGATGGCCAGTGGCTGAGCGAGAATCCCTACCGGGGTTCGAAGAAGGCCATGGACGTCGGCGAAAGTGCTTACGACGCCAACTGCGCCCGCTGTCACGGCATCGACATGATCTCGGGCGGCATCGCGCCGGATTTGCGCGAGCTCGGGCCGCAGTACGACGAGTACTTCATCAACCACGTCCGTAACGGCGTCAAGCGTGCGGGCATGACCAAGATGCCCGCCTTCGAGGGCGTGCTCGACCAGAAGACGATGTGGGCGATCCGCGCCTATGTCGACAAGCGCCACTACGAGTACAACGACAAGGATCTCGAGTCCCTGTACGAGCAGTCCGACGAGAACGGCTCAAGCGACGAAGACGAAGCCGAAACGGAGGATTCGGCGGCGGCCGACTCGACCGGCGAGCCATCCACGGATGCTGATGGCCGCGACGCGGACACGGCCCGCGCCACGCCGGCGGCCGACACCGACCGTCCCGACGGACTGCAGCGGATCCGCAACAACGGCACCATCGAAGTGGCGGTCTATCGCGACTTCCCGCCGTGGTCCTACAGCTCGGAGAGCGCCGGTGTGACCGGCATCGATGTCGACATCGGCCGGGCGCTGGCCGAGCGGCTGGGGGTCGGCTTCTCGCTGCGCAGCTTCACCGCCGACGAAACCATGGGCGACGACATCCGAAACCAGGTCTGGAAGGGGCACTACCTCGGCGGTGGTACGGCGGATGCGATGCTGCATGTGGGCATGGCGGATGCCTTCCAGAACGCCAACGATCAGGCGACCTTCATCGCGCCCTACTACAACGAGACCATGGGTTTCGCCTACGATGCCAGCCGCCTGGGCGGCGACATCGACGGCGCGCTGGCGCTCAAGGGCCAACGCATCGGTGTCGAGATCGATTCCCTCGGCGATTATTTTCTGACCTCCGCGTTTCAGGGCCAGCTGCGCGAGGACGTCGTGCACTTCGATTCGGTGCCCGAGGCCATGACCGCGCTCAACGAGGGCGAGGTGAGTGCCGTGATGGCCCCGGTCGGCGAACTGGCCGGGGCCGCGGCCATGCTCGACGAACAGAACGTGACGACGCGCACGGTCAAGCTCACCGGTATGTATCAGACGGACTGGGACGTGGGCGTGGCCATCAAGGCCGGCAATCCCGATCTGGCACAGGCGATCCGGACCGAAATGGCCGAAATGCGCAGCGACGGCACCATCGAGGCGATCTTCAAGCAGTACGATGTACCGTATCGTTCGCCGCATGATGACGGCGACGCGGCCGGCGGGGAGGAGCGCCCGACCACCAGCTGAGTGTCGGCGTAAGCCCGACCGGGGCGACGGCGATCGAGCCGGTAGGCAGACGCCGTCTTTCCGGCGGGCGCTGCGCCGTGGTCGCCGCATTCGGCCGGGTGAGACGCGGCGATTGCATCGTCGCGGTACGAGTCGGCGGTCGGGATGTCGGGCACGGTGAGTCACGGCGCGTGAGGAGGCCAACGAATGAACACGATCTCTAAAACCCTGGCCCTGATGCTTTTGGTGCTGGCGATGCCGGCGGCGGCTGCAGCGTCGGATGATCCGCTGGATTCGTCTCAGTGGCGCTATATGCTGCGGCAGTACTTCCCCGATGCGAAGGTGGTTTTCGACGACCGGGTTCGGGTCGTCGCCCCCGACTACGCCGAGGATTCGCTGGCCACGCCAGTGCAGGTGCGGGCCGAGGGCCTGGAGGACGTCGAGCGGGTGCTGGTGCTCGCCGACCACAGCCCGATCAACCCCGTACTGGACTATTACCCGGTTCGCGCCGCACCCGCGATCGGCTTCCATTTCAAGGTGCAGCAAGCCACGCCGATACGCGCGGCGATGCGCACCGCCGACGGCACCTGGCACGTCGGCGGCGTCTGGGTGGACGCCGAGGGTGGCGGCTGCACCGCGCCGAGCGTCGGCAGCGCCAGCCCGCTGTGGGAGTCCCGTCTGGGCGAGGTCGAGGGCCGGCTGTGGGCCCGGGGCGATCGCAGCCAGCGCCTGAAGTTTCGGGTCGTGCATCCGATGGACACCGGCCTGGCCGCCGGCATCCCGGCGTTTTTCATCCGCAGCGTGACCGTCAGCGATGCCGACGGCCGGACGCTGGCCCGGCTCGAACCGGACGAGCCGGTCGCCGAGAACCCGGTGTTCGCGCTCGATCTGAAGCATGCCGGTGCGGTCACCGTGGAAGGCCGTGACAACAACGGCAATGTCTTTAGCGCCCGCATTCCGGCGCCCGCCTCATGAGCCGGGGTGCGTTGTCCGGGTGCCTGCTGCTGGCGGGGCTGCTCGTAATGCCGGGGGCGATGGCGGCATCGCGCTATTACGACATCGAGCCGGTGGAGGTCGCCGCCGATACCTACGTCGTGTTCGGTGCCCAGGAGAACTTCAACGACGCCAATCATGGCGCGATCGCCAATACCGGTTTCATCGTGACCGACGAGGGCGTCGTGGTCATCGACACCGGACCCTCGCGCCTCTACGGCCAGGCGCTGCGCGAAGCCATCGGCAGGATCACCGAGCAGCCGGTGGTCCAGGTCTATATCAGCCACGCCCATCCGGATCATTTTCTGGGGAACAACGCCTTCGACGATGTGCCGATCGCGGCGCTGCCGGGCACCATCGACGCTGTGCGCGCCGTTGGCGCCGATCTGGCCGGGAATCTGTACAACCTCGTGGGCGCGGCCATGCGCGGCACCAGCGCCGTCGTGCCGGATCAGACCGTCGAGGCCGGCACGACCGCCACCTTCGGCGATCATCGGCTGCAACTGCTGGCGGCCTCCGGCCACACCGCCGCCGATCTGATGATTATGGATACCACCACCGGCGTGCTCTTCGCCGGCGACATCGCCTTCCACGATCGCGCGCCGACCACACCCAATGCCGATATCGACGCCTGGCGGGCGGTACTGGCGCAGACCCGGGAGCGCGAATTCGCCGTGCTGGTCCCGGGGCACGGGCCGAGCACGCCGGACGACGCGCCCCTGAGCCAGACCGGCGACTATCTCGCCTGGCTGGTGGATCGCTTCACGCAGGATGCGAACGACGGCATGAGTGCGGCCGAGGTGATGTTCCAGCCGCTGCCCGAGCGCTGGGCGCGGCTCGCGGTGCAGCCCGGCGAGTACCGCCGTTCGGTCTCGCATCTGTATCCGGCCATCGAGCAGTCGGCGCTGCCCGAGCGCACCGAGTAGGATCAGCCGAAATCGCCCGCGTCGGCCTTGCTGCGAGTATCGTTCGAGCGCTTCGCCGGGCGTGAGACCGCCGGCCGTGGGGCGATGCAGCCCGGCCTGCGATCGCAACGGCGCCGATGATCCGAATCCGATCCCGTGGCCCGGAGCTTCGAAGGCCATCAAGCCGGCGCGTCCCGCGGCACCGGTCGACCCGATGGTCCCGGCGTACGGCGTTGATGGCGCGGGTGTATCACGACCGGCGGCGACGCGGCCCGCGGCGGGCGTCGACGAACCGGCGAGCCGTTTCAGCCCGGCGCCCCCGTCAGCACGATCTCGATGCGTCCACCGGTGATCGTGCGGTCGCCGCTGGTCAGGCGTTCGTCCCGCGACAGCCGCGTGAGGCCGACGCCGGGGCAGTACCACTCCCGCTGCTCGATGGGCACGTCCGAGGCGGCGAAGCCCGTCTCCGCGTCCAGATGGAAGCTGGCCCGGCCGACTGCGAGCACGCAGTCGCTGTAACGGCCTGCGGGCACCTCGATCTCGGCGTCGGTGGCTTCGATGTGGTAATCGAGATCAATGGTGTTGCCGGGCGCATGGTCGGAGATGAAGGTGCGCGCGCGGCCGAGCAGATAGGTGTGGGCGGGGGCGCGCCAGCGCTGGCCGGTCTCGACCGGTCGCGGCAGGATGCGCACCGGCGGCTGATCCATGATCGGTACCGTCTGTGCGACCGATTTCACGGCCACCCGATAGAGTCCGTCCTCGCGTTCGGCGATGTAGTAGCGCGTGCCGTGCTGGTTGCGCCGGATGAGGATGTCCTCCTCGCCGGCGAAGTAGCCGCGTTCGACGTTGCTCATGGTCAGGCGGCTGTCGCGCGGGTCTTCGCCGTGGGGACGGGTGGTCACGCGATACTGCCATTCGAGCCCCGCTGCGAGCGGGAACAGCGCATCGGGTTCCGGCGCGCTGTCACAGCCGGCCAGCAGCGTGCCGACGGCGGCCAGGACCAGGCCGGTGCGAAACGATCGGCGCATGCTCATTTCTCCGGCAGGCTCGGCTCGGGCAGGTCCTCGAGCTGGATCTGCTGCGTTTCCGGCGCGAAGTAGTTGGTGTCGGCGGCACGCCGGCCCTCGACGTCCGGAGTGGCCGTGCCGAGCTGCAGCTGGCCGTTGCGCATCTCGTCGCGGGCGCGCTGGACCTGTGTGTGCAGCCGGCGCTCGTAGGGCAGCGCGAAGGCGCGCGGCGTGCCGATCGGGTCGTCGTCGATCACCGGCGTCACCCACAGGTAGATGCGGCCGGGGTCGCCGTCGCCCTCGTCGGGTTCGGTCACTGTCGACGCGTTGAGAATGAAATGGTGGGGCAGAGCCTGACCGGTCGGCCAGCCGCGCAGCCCCTGCAGCGATTGCCAGGTCACGAAGTAGAGCGCGCTCACGGCCACGATGCAGGCCAGTCGCACCCACAGCGGCCAGCCGCTGCGGATGTTGAGCGCGAGCACGAGCACGCCCAGGGCCACGTAGGCGCCGGCGAGCAGCCAAAGGGTCTCAGTCATGGCATACCTCGTTGAAGCCGATCCCGATCATTCCACGATCGATGCCGGCAGGGTGTTCACGTCGTCGACCGAGCCGTCATCGTTGACGGTGAAGCGCACCGCGGTCTTCTCCTGGCCGACGTATTCGAGTGTGGTGTTGTTCCGGTAGACGATCGAGACCTGCGGATTGATCCGGGTCACCGTCACCTCGACGTCCACCGGCCGGCCCTCTTCGCGATCGCTCTCGGTGGCGTAATAGTGCAGGTTGACGACGTACTCGCCCGGCGCCTGACCGCGGATCGTGACCACTTCCTGATTGAGGTCATTGGTTACGCGCCGGCCGTCGACGATCATCTCGTCGTTCTGCAGGCCGCGGTCGTCGCGGTCGAGGTTCATCAGCCCCGACTCCGGATTGAGGTACCACACCTTGGTGCCGCCCGGCCCGCGCACCCACAGGTCGACGTCGTCGGGTCGGCCCGGTTCCCAGGTGGCGGTGATGATGTACTCGGCCTTCGCCGGGATGTCGCCTTCCTTGGTCGGCGGATTCAGGAAGAACACCGAAATCAGGAACATGAAGGTGAAGCCCAGCAGGGCGTTGAACAGCAGATCCGTGAAGGGATCCGTCTCGGTGCCGCGGCGCTTGCGTCGGAACGCCATGCGCGTCGTGTTAGCCGAGGTGCCGCTGCTGGGCGAAGGTCACGATCCGCGCCTGCAGCCGGTCGGCGGCCCGATCGAGCAGCAGATAGTGCAGGCTCAGCACCATGCTCGTCGCCAGACCCGCGAGCGTCGTGTACAGCGCCACCCGCATGCCCTGGCTCATGCCGACCAGCAGCTGCTGGACCGCGGCGACGTCGAAGGAGGTGGCGCTGTCCACGGTCGCCAGCATCACGATGAAGCCGATCACCGTGCCCAGCAGCCCGAGCTTGATCAGGCCGTTGACGATGAACCAGCCGAATTCATGCGGGCCGGACAGGCGTTCGCCGAGCACGTCGACGAGCGCCTCCGGCGCCTCCGCGGAACGGGTGTTGCGAATATGCAGGAGTGCGGCCAGATAGTGCGCGCCGGCGCTGTCGGGCACGCGCCGCGCGCCGACGCTCAGGCCGCCGTCCGTGGCCACGGCGAGCGTGTCGCCGTTTCGGGCGCCGATCATGATGGCGTCGAAGCGGGCCGCCTCGCGTGACAGCCAAGCGCTGCGCAGCCCTGCGTAGCACCAGGTCACGACGAAGATCGCCGCGATCACGAGCGTCATGCGCGTGCGATCGCCCGCGACCAGCGCCTCGAGGGCCCGGTACTGATGCGCCACGAACAATGCGAACACGAGGACGCCGGTGATGATCAGCCACTGCTGCAGGACGCGCCATGCAGCGCCTTCGCGGTGTGGTTGCGCTGTCGTCGATAGCCCCATCTTGTTCTCCCGTTCGCTGCCGCCGGCCGGGTTTTCGCCACCCGGCGCCGATCCCGTTCACCCCGGCGCAGCGCCGCTGCCGAAACTGTCCCGCACCAGATTCCGATACAGCGAACGGGCGTATTCGGATTCGGCCCGGCGCGTGTCGGGGCCCGCCGCCAACGCGGATGTGCCGCCGGCCTGCTGGACCGCGGCGATGCGGTCGCCGTTGATCCGGTAGACCTCGGTGACGCTGATGCCATAGTCCGGCGCGACCAGGCTGTAGCAGGCGTTGATCAGAGGCGCTTCGCCCGGCGGCTCGCCCGCCAGCGCCTGCGCGATCGCCCGGGCACAGACCTGGGCTTGCATGTGTGCCGAATAGGCCGACTTCGGCATCGGCTCCGCGCGGATCGCGTCGCCCAGCACGTGCACCCCCTCGTGGCCGGGCGCCGCGAAGTCGTGCACGTTCACCGGCACCCAGCCGGCGTCGTCGGCCAGCCCCGCGTCGCGTGCGAGACGGCCGGCCCGCTGCGGGGGAATGACGTTGAGCACGTCGGCGGCGATCTCGTCACCCCCGACCGTGTGCACCCGGCGGCCGGCGACGTCGATGGCCATCGCCCGGGCGCCGTCGTCACGTCCGCGCCATTCGACGCGGCCCGGATAGCGGCTGTCCCAGCCGATCCGGAACAGCGGCTCCTTGGAGAAGTGGTTCTTGGCATCGAGCAGCAGCACGCGGGCGCGCGGCTTGTGTTCGGCCAGAAAATGCGCGATCAGGCTGGCGCGTTCGTAGGGTCCCGGCGGACAGCGGTAGGGATTGTCCGGCACGGTGAGAACCACGCGGCCGTCCTCGGGCATGGCCTGCAGCTGGCCGTGCAGGCGGCGCAGCGCCGCGGCGCCGCCCGGCCAGGCCGCGGGTACGCGGTCCAGCGCTTCCGGGCCGTAGCCGTCGAGCGCGTCGTAGTCGAAGTCGATGCCGGGGGCGACCACCAGCCGGTCGCCCGCGATCCGGCGGCCGTCGGCCAGATGCGCGGCGCGTGCCGAGGGATCCACGCCCTCGATCTCGGCGTGGACGACATCCACGCCGGCCGCGGCCAGGCCGCGATGGTCCTGCGTGATCGCGGCGGCCGGGTTCAAACCGCCGACGACCGTGTTGCAGAACGGGCCGGTGACGAATTCCCGCTGCCGGTCGATCAGGGTGACCCGCGCCGCCGGGGCCAGCCGCCGCAACGCCAGCGCGCAGCTGGCACCGGCGAAGCCGCCGCCGGCGATCACGATCCGGGGCCCGCGCTGCGCGCCGAGGATCGGCATCGGCGCCGCTGCCGCGAGCAGGCCGGTGCCCGCCAGGGCGCGCATGAGCGCGCGGCGACGCGCATCGTGACCGTCGCTCATGGCGAGGCGGGCTCGGGTCGGTCGGCGAAATACCGCGCGAGGGCGGCCGTCGCGGCGGCATCGTAGGCCGGCGCGAGACGATTCATGATCGTGCCTTCGCCGTCGCGGAACGCGGCCATGCGCCGCTCGAACTCGGCCACCGGCATGCCGGCGATGTCGGGCACCGCGCCGGCGCTGTGGCCGCCCGGCCCGTGACAGCCGGTGCAGGCGGCGGCCAGATCGGCGCCGTCGGTCGTGCCGGCCAGGGCTTGGGCCTGGGCCGGGCCGACGGCGAGTGCGATCAGGACAATCGGCAGCCGGAATCGGGATTGCATAATGCACTGACGCTACGCCGCCCGCGCCGCTCGAGCAACCGTCTCGTTTTCGTGACAGGCCGATTGCAGCCGATTGCGTGTCGTCGCGGTAGAAACTCGGGAACGTCGGCGCGGGGCTATGGTCGAATCGGGGAAGAAACACGCCCCGGCTTGGTTGCTTCGGAAGCGCTTTACGGGCAATTTGATTGCTTGGCGCGGAATAACGTGCGGCAACGGCTGGCGGCGGGCGATGCCGGATCACGCACGGCCGGGTCATCAGAACGAACAATACGATACGGGCCGCGGCTCTCAGAACCGACGGCTCCGGGCGACGGCGCCAGCCGTCCCGCGAGGCGGGCCGGTGCGAGGCAGGAGAGACAATGACGATATATGGACGCATGCGTCGGGGCACGGCGGCGTGTCTGGCGGCTGCGATGCTGCTGGCACTGCTGACGGGCTGTACCGGTGAGGACAGCGAACCGGACACGCTGCGCGTGGGCGTGCTCAAGTTCGGCAGTGTCAACTGGGAACTCGACGTGGTCGATCGTCGCGGTCTCGACGAAGCGCACGGCATCGACATCGAGGTTGTGCCGCTGGCGTCGGAGAACGCGCTCGCGGTGGCGCTGCAGGGCGATCGCGTCGATCTGATCGTCTCCGACTGGCTCTGGGTCGCCCGCCAGCGGGCCAAGGACAAGGACTACCAGTTCGCCCCGTATTCGCTGGCGGTGGGCGCGATCATGGTCAATCCGGCCGCGGAGATCGACAGCCTCGCGGACCTGGACGGCCGCAAGCTCGGCATCGCCGGCGGCCCGATCGACAAGACCTGGCTGCTGGCGCGCGCGTACGCGCACCAGACCGAGGGTGTGGATCTGGAATCCGCGGTCGAGCCCACCTTCGCCGCGCCGCCGATGATCAACAAGCTCGTGATGGACGGCACGCTGCCGGCGGCGATCAATTTCTGGCACTACAACGCACGGCTGTCCGCGCTCGGCATGGAGCCGCTGCTCTCGGTCGAGGACATGCTCGACGGGCTGGGCATCGAGACGGTGCCGCCGCTGCTCGGCTGGGTGTTCTCCAGCGACTGGGCGGATGACAACCGCGAAGCGCTCCAGTCCTTCATGGAGGCGACCTACGAGGCCAAGGAGATCCTGGCCGAGTCCGACGAGGCCTGGCAGCCGCTCGAACCGCTGGTCAAACCCGAGAGCGAGGCCGTGTTCGCGGCCATCCGCGAGGGCTACCGGGCCGGGATCATCGAGCACTACGGCGCGGCCGAGATCGCTGCGGCGGGGCAGGTGTTCAACATACTCGCCCAGGAGAGCGACGGCGAGATCACCGGCGGCGTCAGCGAACTCTCGCCCGACGTGTTCTGGGACGGCTTCCGCCTGCAATGAAATGGCGCTGGCTGATCCGTACCGCCTCGCTGGCGGGCCTCGTTCTGATCTGGCAGCTGGTGGCGCTGATCGCCGCCAGCGACCTGCTGCCGACCCCGCTGGCGGTGCTGGCCAGCGTCGCCACGCACACCGCCTCCGGCGAGCTGCCCTTTCATCTGTCGGTGACGCTGGCGCGAGTCGCGGTGGCGTTCTTTCTGGCGATGGCCATCGGTACCGCCATCGGTATCATCATGGGCCGCTACAAGCAGCTGGATCTAGTGTTCGACGGCGCCCTGGTGCTGGGCCTCAATATCCCGGCGTTGGTGACCATCATCCTGTGCTACCTGTGGTTCGGGCTGACCGATGTCGCCGCCGTGCTCGCGGTCGCGCTGAACAAGATCCCGATCGTGGTGGTCATGGTCCGCGAGGGCGCCCGGGCGGTGGATCCGAAGCTGCTGGCCGTGGCCCAGGCCTATCGTCTGCCGCGCCTGACCGCGCTGCGGCGGGTCTTTCTGCCGCAGCTGTATCCCTATCTGATGGCGTCGGCGCGCAACGGGCTGGCGCTGATCTGGAAGATCGTGCTGGTGGTCGAACTGCTCGGTCGCAGCAACGGTGTCGGCTTCCAGCTGCATCTGTACTACCAGTTCTTCGACATCACCAGCATCCTGGCCTACACGCTGGCGTTCGCCGGCATCGTGCTGCTGGTGGAGGCCTTCATCATGCGGCCCATGGACAACCGGCTGAATCGGTGGCGCTCATGAGCGGACTGCGGATCGCGATTCGGGAGAAGCGCTTCGACGGCGAGGCGGTGCTCGGCGAGATCGAAATCACCGCCGCGCCGGGCGAATTCATCGCCCTCGTTGGGCCGTCCGGGGCCGGCAAGAGCACGCTGCTGTCGCTGGTCGCCGGGCTCGATGCCCACTACGACGGCGCGATCACCTGGGACAGTGCGCCGCTGTCGCGGCCCGGCCAGTCGCCCGAGCACATGGGCATGATGTTCCAGGAGCCGCGGCTGATGCCCTGGTTGACCGCGCTGGACAACGTCCGTCTGGTCGAGGCCGAACGCGCGGCGCGCGAGTCGGGGTTCGAGTCGCGCGCGGCCGCGCTGCTCGACGAGGTCGGTCTCGAGGCCGCGCATCAGGTCTGGCCGAACCAGCTCTCGGGCGGCATGCAGCGGCGCGTGGCCCTGGCCCGGGCGTTCGTCAACGAACCGCGCCTGCTGCTCATGGACGAGCCGTTCGTCTCCCTGGACATGCCTACGGGCAACCGGCTGCGACGCTCGCTGCTGGCTCTGTGCGAACGCCAGCGGCCGCTGGTGCTGTTCGTCACCCACGATCTGCGTGAAGCGCTGGCCATGGCGGACCGGGTGCTGTTCATGGGCGATGCGCCGGCCCGCGTGCTGCTCGATCATCCGGTGGATACGCCCCGCGGCCGCGATCTGGAATCCGTCGACGTGGCCGCCGCGCAGCAGTCGCTGCTGGCCCGCCACCCGCAGCTGCTGTCAGGCATACTCGGGGCCGACGCGAATCAGGACGAGAACAACGAGGAGCAGGCATGAGCGGCGCAGCCGACACGCCGGATCGCGCAGCGCTGGCCGTCGAGGAGGTCAGCAAGTCCTACGGCAGCCTCAAGGCGCTGGATACCCTCTCGATCGCGGTCGCCCGCGGCGAATTCGTGGCGCTGCTGGGACCCAACGGCGCCGGCAAGAGCACGCTGTTTCAGCTGCTGACCGGTCTGTTCGTGCCCGACGAAGGGCGTATCGAGGTCGCCGGCCACGACATGCGCCACGAGTCCCGGGCCGCGCTGGCCAAGCTCGGCGTGGTGTTCCAGCAGCCCACGCTCGACCTCGATCTGTCGGTGGCCGCGAACCTGCGTTTCCACACCCGCCTCCACGGCATGGGCCGGGCGGCGAAGCGCCGCATCGAGGACGAACTGGCGCGCATCGGCCTGGCCGAGCGCAGCCGCGAGGCCGCGCGCAACCTCTCGGGCGGCAATCGGCGCAAGGTCGAGCTCGCGCGGGCGCTGCTGCACGATCCGGCGCTGCTGCTCATGGACGAGCCCACAGTGGGCCTCGATCCCGGTTCCCGCGAGCTGCTGGTTGACTATGTCCACCAGCTTTGCCGTGATCGCGGCATGGGCGTGCTCTGGGCGACCCATCTCGTCGATGAAGCCGAGCGCGCGCACCGCGTGATCGTGTTGCACCAGGGCCAGCGCATCGCCGTGGACACGCCGGCGGCATTGCGCGAACGGGCCGGAACGAACTCGCTCGGTGCGGCCTTCATGGCCCTGACCGGGGAGACGCCACAGAAGAAAGAGGAGACTGTTTGATGTCTATTTCATCCAATCGATTGCTGCCGGGCATCGCCGCGGCCGCGCTGCTCGTTGCCAGCCCCGCGCTGTGGGCGGCCGGTACCGGCAATGTCTACGTATCCAGCGAGGACGACGACGTCGTCACCGTGCTCGACGGCGAGAACCTCGAAAAGACGGACACCATCGAGGTCTCGGAGCGGCCGCGCTGGCTGGCGTTCTCGCCCGACCACAGCCGGCTCTACGTGGCCTGCGGCGACGACGACTCGATCGACATCATCGATGTCGACAAGGGTGAGGTCGTCGACCGCCTGACCGGCATCGACGATCCGGAGATCTTCGCCATCGGCCCGGACGGCAAGCATCTGTACATCTCCAACGAGGACGACGCCCGGTTCACGGTCTACGACATCGAGGCCAAGAAGGCAGTCACCCAGGTCGACGTCGGCCAGGAGCCGGAGGGCGTGCTGGTCACGCCGGACGGCAAGACCGCCTACGTCACCTCGGAGGTGGCCAACATGGTCCACCGGGTGAACCTCGACAGCCACGAGATCGAGGCCAACATCGTGGTCGGCAATCGGCCGCGCCGCTTCGCGCTGACCGAGGACGGCGCCCATCTGTGGGTGACCAACGAACTGTCGGGTTCGGTGAGCATCATCGACACCGAGAGCAACGAAGTCACCGACACCATCGAGTTCGATCCGGACGGCTTCCGGCCCGAGGACGTCACCCCGGTCGGGATCACGTTCTCCGACGACGGCAGCCAGGCCTTCGTGACGCTCGGTCGCGCCAACCACGTGGCGTTCGTGGACGTGGCCTCGCGCGAGGTGCAGGACTACGTGCTCGTGGGCGATCGCGCCTGGGGCGTCGCGCTGTCCAACGACGGCAGCCAGCTGTACGTGACCAACGGTCTGTCCGACGACATGTCGGTGGTCGACGTTGACGAACGCGAGCAGCTGCGCTCGATTCCCGTCGGCCGGGTGCCGCACAGCGTGGTCGTCGATACGGCGTCGGAGTAGAGGTGGCGATGCTCGCGAACCGCAGGCGAGGGCGTGACGGACGATGCCTGATCGCCGCGCTGATGCTGCTGGCGGTGCTGACGGCGGGCCTGCCGTCGTCGGCGCTGGCGCAGAAGGACGATCTCACTCCGTTCGCCTTCGGCTACATCGGCTGGGACGAGGATCCGCGCTACTCGCAGGCCCGGCTCGATCAGGAGTTCCAGGGCGAGCCCTGGGGCCGGCCGGTCGCCGGCGCCCGCGTGGCGATCGACGAGGCGCGCTTCCCGGGCATCTCAGCCGGCGTTGAATTCTCGCTCGACGAGCGGCAGGTCGGCAATACGCGTGAGGTGCTGGCCGCGATACGCGAGATGCGCGATCAGGACACGCGCTTCTTTCTGCTCGATCTGCCGCCGGGGACGGTCTCGCGCGTGGCCGACGAGTTCGCCGGCGAGGACATCACGCTGTTCAACGTGGCCGCCCGCGACGATCGCCTCAGGGGCGCGCACTGTCAGGCCAACCTGCTGCACACGATTCCGTCCGACGCCATGCGCAACGACGCGCTCGCGCAATACCTGGTCTCGCGCCAGTGGAACGACGTACTGCTTCTGGTCGGGCCGGAGCGCGCCGACGCCGTGCTGGCGGACTCCTTCCGGCGTTCGGCCGAGCGCTTCGGCCTGAACGTGGTGGCCGAGCGCCGGTTCGTGCTTGGCAACAACCCGCGCGAGCGCGAGAAGAACAACCCCAAGCTGCTGACCTCGGGGCTGGACTACGATGTGGTCTATATCGCCGATACCCAGGGCGAGTTCTCCCGCCGCGCCAATTTCGCGGTCCAGAAACCACGGCCGGTCGTCGGCAGCAGCGGCCTGGTACCGCAGGCCTGGCACTGGGCCTGGATGCGTCACGGCGCACGCCAGCTCAACAATCGGCTGGAGGACAAGGCCGATCGACACATGACCGCCTACGACTGGGCTGCCTGGGTGGCGGTCAAGTCGGTCGTCGAGGCGGTTCAACGCACGGGTGAAACCGGCCACGGCACGCTCGTCGACTACATGCTTGGCGACGAATTCAATCTCGACGGCTTCAAGGGCTACCGCATGGGCTATCGGCACTGGAACGGCCAGCTGCGCCAGCCGATTCTGCTGGCGAGCGGCAACTGGGTGATCGCGCGCGCGCCGCTGGAAGGTTTCCTGCATCCGGACAACTATCTGGACACCCTCGGCTTCGACCCGCGTGAGAGCGCCTGCGAGCGGCCCGTGGAGGACGCGTCATGAGCCTGCCGCGCATCGGCCATGTCCTGCAGGCGCTGCTGGCGCTGTCCTCGCGCGAGACGGTCAAGTTCTTCCACCAGCGCGGCCGTCTCGCCTCGGCCGTGGTGCGCCCGAGCCTGTGGCTGCTGATCTTCGCCGCCGGCTTCAAGAACGTCTTCGGCGTCTCCGTGCTGCCGCCCTACGACAGCTACATCGAGTATCAGGTCTACGTGGTGCCGGGGCTGCTGGGCATGGTGTTGCTGTTCAACGGCATGCAGTCGTCGCTGGCGATGGTCTACGACCGCGAGATGGGCCTGATGCGGCTGCTGCTGACCGCGCCGCTGCCGCGGAGCGTGCTGCTTGCCTGCAAGCTGACCGCGGGCACCGTGCTGTCGGTGCTGCAGGCCTACGCGTTTCTCGTGGTCTGTGCCCTGTTCGGCGTCGACCTGCCGTGGTGGCCGGGTCTGCTCACGGTGCTGCCCGCGCTCATCCTGACCGGGCTCATGCTCGGCGCGCTCGGGCTGCTGCTGTCGGTCTACATCAAGCAGCTCGAGAACTTCGCCGGCACCATGAACTTCGTCATCTTCCCGATGTTCTTTCTGTCGCCGGCGCTGTATCCGCTGTGGAAGCTGGAGGAGTCGGGCGCGACGATCATCTACCAGCTGTCGCGCATCAACCCGTTCACCCACGGCGTGGAATTGGTGCGCTTCGCGATGTACGGCCAGTTCAACGCCGTCGCCTTCGCCGTGGTCGCCGGCGCGCTCGCGGCTTTCTTCGCGATCGCCGTCTGGGGCTACGATCCGCAGCGGGGGTTGGTGCGGCGCAAGGGGTAAGCGTCTCGTCGGCCGGGCTGACAGGCGTCGGCCGGCGCGTAGACATGAGCCTCGTCGACTTTCGGCCCGGGTGGGCTGGAAACTTGCGCCCGAGGGCCGCTCGGCTCGAATCAGGCGCGGTGTTTGGTTCGCTGACGCCACGCGGCGATCGGGCCGGGCAGGCGGGAGACGAGCCCTCTGGGGTATCCGGCGGGAGAGCGCTCGCGCCGCGTGCTGAGATTCGCTATACGCGGCCGCCATTCGATGGCCCGGGCGGCCGGGTTTGTTCCCGTGGCCGCCGGCAAGCGTTAGTGCGGACCACGGTATAGCGCCTTTGCAGCGAGCGTCTGGGCGCGGGCCCGGCGGGCCCGCGCCCAGAACGTGATGGGATCATCAGGACGCGTCGCTCGACGCGTTCTGCCGGTCGCCGGCTTCCTCCGGCTCCTGACCGATCTGCCACTGTTCGACCGACACTTCGATGATATCGCCGGAGACGGCGTCGACCTCGACCTTGAATTCGGTGTCCTGGCCGTCCTGGGCCAGATCGATCTCGTAGGTCGGCGAGCCGTCGGCTTCGACTTCGTACTCGAGTGCGACGATCTCGCCGCCAAAGCGATCGGTGGCGGTCGTTCTGGCTTCCTCCTCGCTGATCTTGGCGGTCTTTGAGAAGAGTTCGTCGTCGGCGGAGTCGACTTCGGTCTCGATCTCGTAGATGTCACCCGAGCGGGCATTGCACATCAGCTCCCACTCCGTGTCAGAGCTGTCCCGGATCTCGATCTCGTAGGTCGGTGCGCCCGCGGGGCTCACGCTCAGATACTCGACCTTGACGATGTCGCCCTGGCGCACGGATTGGGCGGACTTGATGCATCCGTCCAGGGAGACGTCACGATCACCGCTTCCGGCGAAAGCAGGGCCGGCTGCCAGCAGTGCCAGCGGGACGGTATACAGAATGCTGCGCGTGGTCGAAATCATACGGATACCTCTTTCGATCGTGGGTGATTCATGGCTCGATTGTGCCAAAAAAAAGCAGGGAACCGACCGGCACACCGAGGGGAGAAAGTGTTGCCGGCCGGCCCCTGCCGGAGGAGACCTCAATCGATGCTGTGATGCGGCGCTAGAGCTCCACGCGCACACCGCCCCAGATGCCCCGGGGCGCGCCCGGACCGATGAAGCGGCTGGCATCTTCGTAGCGATCGCCTTCGAGCACTTCGTCGGCTTCGCCGTACAGGCCGAAGGTTTCGTAGTCGGAATCGAACAGGTTGTTGACCCGCACGAACGTCGTGATGCGGTCGGTGACCTTGAACGAGGCGTTGGCGTTGACGATGGCATAGCCGTCGATCTGTTCGTCGTCGGTGTTCGATTCGTCGCCGCGGTAGATCTGGTCACCGTTGCCGATGACATCCATGCCCACCATCAGACGATCGGTCGCGCGCCAGTCGAGACCCACGTTGAACAGGTGCTCCGGGATCAGCGGGATGCGATCACC
Organism: Salinisphaera orenii subsp. orenii MK-B5; assembly: GCF_003788635.1. Taxonomy (GTDB): domain Bacteria; phylum Pseudomonadota; class Gammaproteobacteria; order Nevskiales; family Salinisphaeraceae; genus Salinisphaera; species Salinisphaera orenii. The sequence goes on along the minus strand of NZ_AYKH01000002.1, from coordinate 83,565 downwards.
GGACTCCACCTGCTGCGTCGGATCGTCGCCGGGCGCGGCGTCGTCGTCGGCTAGCGGATGGTTCGGGGAATTGGTGATGAACGGATCGCGGAACTCGGCGTTCAGGTAGGTGTAGTTGGCCGAGACGCGCCAGCTGTCCGCGAACGTCCAGTCCAGGCCGAGCTCGACGCCCTGGCGCCGGGTCTTGCCGACGTTGTCGAAGTAGCCGGCGAAGCGCGATTCGGCCGCGATGAACAGGATGTCGTCCTGGTTGTCCGAGCGGAAGGCCGCGGCACTCCAGTGCAGGTCGTCGTTTCCGCCGCGCAGGCCGATCTCGTAGGTCGTGGCCACCACCTGTTCGAGCGGCGGATCGTCGACGAAGCCGTTGGGCAGTCGGCACGGCGCGTCCGGATTCGCACAGGTGAGCTCGACCGGCGAAGGCGCCCGGGAGGACTGCGAGACACTGCCGAAGCTGGTCAGGTGATCGTTGATCTCCCAGGTCAGGCCGCCGGCCAGATTCAGCCGTTTGAACTCGTGATCGCCGCTCAGGCTGGTGCCGTCGTCCTCTTCGCCCGGATAGCCCGGCGAGGTGTCGTGCAGAGAGATGGCGGTGCGGTTGTAGCGTCCGGAGACGGTGGCCTCGACGCTGTCGGTCAGCGGCGTGCGCTGCATGAAGAACAGGCTGGCGGTGCTGTTGTGGGCCGACACGCCCGTCAGTGATTCGCCGCTGAAGATGCCGCTGCCGACGGTGCCGCGCTCGTCGGTCAGGCGCGCCAGCTCGGTGCGCGACTGGAATTCGCTGCTGCCGTAGTCGAGGCTGGTGCCGACGATCAGTTCGCCGCCGAGTACGCCGTTCTGCTGCCCCTGAAGGTTGAAGCCGAAGCCGTCCTCCTTGGTCTGCGAGGTGTTCTGGGTGCCGCCCAGCACGGCCGGGCGCGTCGCGATCGGGTTGCCGTCGGTATCGACCACGACCTCGGGTTCCCCGCCGCCTTCGGCTTCTTCACAGAGTACGCCCGGATTGCCGTCGCAGGCTTCGAACTCGGAACCGTCGCCGTTGAAGGTGTTGATCTCGTTGCGGCGGTAGTAGGCGCCCCAGGCCAGCGTGAAGTCCTCGGTCATCTCTTCGGTGCCGCGGAGATTGAGCATCACCATGTTCGGATTGGTTTCGTCCGGGTAGGTGAAGATCGAGTCCCGGCCCTCGGCGTCGGCCAGTTCGCGCGGTATCGCGCCGTTGCCGCGGAGGGTGTTGTCGGCCGCGGTGATCGAGAAATCCAGCGTGCCGTTGTCGGTGAGCGTCGAGAACTGGGTGAACAGCTGGGTCACCTCGGAATCCGAGAAGTCCCGCCAGCCGTCTTCCGACATGCCCTGGGCGGCGAAGTACCAGCCGGTCTCGCCGTCGTTGCCGCCGGCCTGGACGTGACCGCCGTAGCGGCCGAAGTCGCCGCCGAAGAATTCGAACTCACTGCCCTCGTAGGTGAAGCCGGTCTTGGTCTTGACCGAAATCGCGCCGCCCAGCGTGTTCTGGCCGAACAGCGGGTTGGAGCCGGGCACGAGGTCGATCGAATCGATCGCCACGTCGGGAATCAGGCCCCAGTTGACGGTGTCGCCGAACGGCTCGTTCACGCGCACGCCGTCCTGGTAAACGGACAGCCCCTGGGGCAGGCCGAGCAGCGGCGACGCGGTGTAGCCGCGGTAGTTGAGATCCGGCTGGAACGGGTTGTTGGTCGCGTCGTTGACGTGGACGCTGCCCAGTTCCTGATTCATGTATTCATTGAGGTTGAGCGTCGCGCTGTCGGCGATGTCCTCGGCATCGCCATGCTGCACGTTGGCCGGATAGCGCTCCGCGTCGATGTCGCTGCCCGAAAACGGCGTTGCCCCGATCACCTCGATGGCGCCGAGTTCGTTGTCCTGTGCCGCCGCGGTCGTCGCGCACAGCACCCCCAGGGCCATGCAGAGGCCTCTTGTTGCTCCCATATCCATCCCCTTCGGATTTTTCGTCTTGTGCATCGGCCGAGTGGCCGTGCATGCAGTATTCATCGACCGGGACGCCGGCCTCAATGGGAAATATTCCCGGTCTCGGGTGTCAGTGGCTGAGCGGTACGTCGGCGGCCACGCGGGTGCCGTGCCCGGGATGGCTCGTCAGGTGAAAGTCGCCGCCCAGCAGCTCGATGCGCTCGGCCATGCCCGCCAGGCCCAGCCCCGGGGCCGTGGCATCGGTGTCGAAGCCGCAGCCGTCGTCGCTGACGGCGACGCGCAGCCGATCCGTATGGGCGGCCAGGCGCACGCTGATTCGTCCCGGTCGCGCATGCCGCAGGGCATTGGTCAGGGCCTCCTGCACGAGCCGGAAGACGTGAATGGCGGTGTTCGTGGTCAGCGTGTCCGGTGTGTCGTCGCCGTCGAACACGAAGGCCACGTCGGGCCGCGTGCGCTGCCAGCCGGCGATATGCTCCTCCAGTGCCGCCGTCAGGCCCAGTTCATCGAGCCCGGGCGGCCGCAGCCGGCGCATCATCACGCGGGCCTGGTCGTAGAGCCGGCCGGCGACATCGGCGATGGCGCGGGCGGATTCCGCGACGCCTGTGGGCAGGGCGTCGCGGTGCGCGAGGATGCCGGCCGCGTCCGCCCGGATCGCGGTCAGGCTCTGCCCGAGCTCGTCGTGCAGTTCGCGCGCGAGGCTGCGGCGTTCATCCTCCTGGATGCGCAGGGAATGATCGCGCAGGCGCTGGTTCTCGTCCCGGGCGGCGGCGAGCGTGGCCGCCATGTGATTGAACTGGGCGGCGATACCGTCGAATTCCGGCAGCGTGAAGGTCGGCAGCCGCATGTCGTACCGGCCGTGCTCGATGCCGCGCAGGGCGGCGTCGATACGGCGCACCGGCACGATCGCACGGCCCAGGAGCAGGTAGACGGTGACCAGGATGGCGGCGTAGAAGACCAGCAGCAGACCGAGCAGCCCGCGCGTGTCACGCCAGGTCTCGTCGATTTCGTCGTGCGGATCGGCGAGCACGCGGATGCGCGTGTCCGGAGCCACGCGAATGATGCGTTCGGGCAGTTCCGCGGGCCGAGTCGCGGCGGCGAACCAGGCCGGGGCGCGGCTGGTGGCGTCGGTCGCGCAGGGCCGGGGCGACCGATCGGCGACGATCAGCGACAGGCACAGATGTCGCAGGTGCCCGATGTCGGCCAGCTCGCGCGCCGCCGCCAGCGCACCGTCGCCCGAGCTGAGGCTGGCTTCGATGAGATCCGAGGCCAGGGTGACGCTGGAATCCATCTCGTCGGAGATCGCCCGATGGGCGTTGACGATGACGAGCACGCCGGCGGCCAGCAGGATCACCGCCAGCAGCAGCGTCACCGAGAGCATCAGGCGCTGGCGCAGCCGCAGGCGGGCGGGTCTCCACATCGGTCTACAGGCTGACGACGCCGGTCCGGATCGCCAGCCGCGTGAGATCGGCCGTGCCTTGGGTGCCGAGCTTGGCGCGCAGGCGGCTGGTGTGATTGGCCACGGTCTTGGGGCTCAGGAACAGTTCGTCCGCGATCGCCTGAATGCTGGCACCCGAGGCCAGCAACCGGAAGATCTCGAACTCACGGGCCGACAACTGGGCGAGCGGATTGATATCGCCGCGATCGGGATCGGCGTCGAGCAGGGCGCCGATATAGCGCTCGCCTCGGGCCACGCAGCGGACCGCATCGACCAGCACGTCGGAGACCTCGCGCTTGCTGATGTAGCCGGTCGCACCGGCGGCCAGGGCGCGGCGCACGAAGATGTTCTCCTCGTGGACGGAGAACACCAGCACGCGCACCCCCGGATGGCGGCCGTGGATGCGCTTGGTGGCCTCGATGCCGCTCATGCCCGGCAGCGACAGGTCCATGACGATGACGTCGAAGGCGGTCTCGCGGCAGGCCGCATAGGCGCGTTCGCCGCTGTCCGCCTCGCCGGCGACCGTGATGTCGTCGGCCATCTTCAACAGCCGGCTGTAGCCGGCCCGCACCACGGCGTGGTCGTCGACCAGCAGAACCTGTATCGGCCGCTTGTTCATGAATGCTCCTCCTCCCTGGCGCCCGCAACGAGAACCGCAACGGACGCGCCCGTGCGACACCGTCGATGGCCGCATCATGGCATGAACGCCGACGGCGGCGCGTGTGCAACGACGCCCGAACGCCAGCCATTAAAAAGCCGGCTGCCACGACGGCAGCCGGCTCGTGACGCATCGCCGCAGCGATGCCGTCGGACCTGCTAGAGCGAGACGGTGACCGTCTTCGTCTCGAGGTAGTTGTCGAGCACCTGGGCGCCCATCTCGCGGCCCCAGCCGGACTGCTTGAAACCGCCGAACGGCAGCGCCGCATCGAAGATGTTGTAGCAGTTGACCCACACGGTGCCGGCGCGCAGCTGGTTGGCCAGCCGGTGCGCTCTGCCGATGTCCTGGGTCCACACACCCGAGGCCAGGCCGAACACGGTGTCGTTCGCGCGCTTGACGAGTTCCTCGTCGAAGTCGGAGAACTTGGTCGCGGTGACGACCGGGCCGAAGATCTCTTCCTGGACCACCTTCATGTCGTCCGAGACGTCGGTGAGTACCGTGGGCTTGACGAAGTAGCCGTCGCCCTCGCCGCGCTCACCGCCGGCCGCGGCCTTGGCGCCCTGGCTCTTGCCGGAGTCCAGGAAGCCGGTCACGCGCTCGAGCTGGGTGCGCGAGACGAGCGGCCCCATCTGGGTCTCCGGATCCATGCCCGGACCGAGCTTGATGTTGCGGGCGAAGTCGGCCATGCCCTCGACCACCTGGTCGTAGATCCGCTCGTGCACGAACAGACGCGAACCGGCCGCGCAGCACTGGCCGTGGTTGAAGAAGATGGCGTTGGCCGCGCCCGGAATCGCCTTGTCCAGATCGGCGTCCTCGAGAATGATGTTCGGCGACTTGCCGCCCAGTTCCAGCGACACCTTCTTGAGGTTGCCCTTGGCGGCGTCGACGATCAGACGGCCGACTTCGGTGGAACCGGTGAAGGCGATCTTGTCCACCTGCGGATGCGCGGCCAGCGGCGCGCCGGCCTCTTCGCCGAAGCCGGTGATGACGTTGACCGCGCCGTCCGGCACGCCGGCTTCCTGCATGAGCTCGGCGAGCTTGAGCCCGGACAGCGGCGTCTCCTCGGCGAGTTTCATGACGATGGTGTTGCCGGTGGCCAGCGCCGGGGCCAGCTTCCACGCAGCCATCAGCAGCGGGAAGTTCCACGGAATGATCTGGCCGCAGACGCCCACGGCCTCGCGGCGGGTGTAGGCGTGCCACTCGGCGCCGGGGGCGTAGGGCACGGTCGGGCTGATCAGTTCGCCGTTGAGCTTGGTCGCCCAGCCGGCCATGTAGCGGAACATCTCCGCGGCCAGCGGGATGTCGGCCGCCCGGGCGATCGAGATCGGCTTGCCGTTGTCCAGGGACTCGAGCTGGGCGAGCTCCTCCTGGTGCTCCATGATCAGATCGCCGATCTTCCAGACGATGCGCTGGCGCTCGGCCGGCGCCATCTTCGTCCACGGGCCGTCGTCGAAGGCCTTGCGGGCGGCCTTCACGGCCTTGTCGACGTCGCTCTTGCCCGACGACTGCGCCTGCGCGATGACCTGGTCGTTGGACGGGTTGTAGACGTCGAAGGTCTCGCCGGATTCACTCGCGACCCACTGGCCGCCGATGAGCATCTTGCGCGGCGTATCGATGAATTGTTTGACGCTGGGATCCAGCGCGACTTCGGATGCAGCTACTGCACACATGGTTGTATCTCCTCCAGTGCATGTTCGCGTACGCCGCCACCGATGCGGTGGCGGCGGCGTGTGTCGAGCACGTGTCCGCCCCTTGCGCGGCGACCGTGCCTGAGCGGGTTCGAAGCAAGGATCAGGCCACGCCCGCTCGCCGTCCTTCGCCCGCTCTGTTCTGTCTTTATCGGCGCTTCGACGATGGCACTGTCACGAATGTGGCGCAACCGTGTTGCATCCGGTGTGGCTTTGCGATGACTGCGCTTGTCCGTTCGCGCCAAAGGTGCTAAAAGCGAAGACGAACAATGACAAGGCCGCGCGAGATGCGGTCGGCTGATTTCATCGGCGATAACAACGAACGGGCGCGGGTGCGAGCCGCGTCACGAGGAGGAGAGCACCATGGCCACCGTAGCGGCGCAGCACGAGGCTGCGGTCTATGCGCGCGCCGGGGGGAGCAACGCGGACGATTTCATCGCGGGTTCCTGGCAGCGCTGTCTCAGCGACTACGGGCTGGACCCGTCCCAGATCGAGCTGGACGTCGTCTCCCGCAGCAAGCTCAGCGAGCATCGCGACGAACTCGGCGAAGTGGTGAGCATCGCGCGCGCCGAAATGGAGAATCTCGCCGCCCAGATCTCCGGCTCCGGCTACGCGCTGCTGTTGACCGATGCCCACGGCCTGATTCTCTACAACCGCGTCGAGCAGGCGCTGCGTTCGAGCTTCCGCGCCGCGGGGCTCTGGGACGGCGCCGACTGGAGCGAGTTGCGCCAGGGCACCAACGGCATCGGCACGTGCATCGTCGAGCATCGGCCGGTGACCGTGCACTGCGCCGATCATTTTGCGGCCCGCCACACCGACCTGAGCTGTTCGGCCGCCCCCATCCGCAATCCGCAGGGCCAGCTGCTGGCGGTGCTGGACGCCTCGTCGGTGCAGTGCGAGGGCACCCGTGCCGGCCAGACGCACACCATGGCGCTGGTCAGCATGTCCGCCCGCCTGATCGAGAAGTGCGTGTTCCTCAACGCCAACCGCGAGCATCTGGTGCTGCGCTTTCACAGCCGGCCCGAGTTCGTCAGTCTCATTCACGACGGCATGATGGCGGTCGGCGCGGACGGGCACATCGTTGCCGCCGACGACAGCGCGGCGTGCCAGCTCGGGCTCGAGACCCGGCAGTCGGTGGTCGGTCTGGACATCGCCGAGGTGTTCGACGTGGACGCCGACATGCTCCACGAGCGCTCCACCGATGGGTCGCATTCGGTCTGGCCGATGCACGAGGTCCAGCGCGGCCGGCGTTACTTCGCCAGCGTGCGAGCCAGCGGTGAGGCCGGCCGTCGGGTCACCGTCGCCCGCAACGACGACTCCGCCCTGCGCGTGAGTGCGGCGCGGCGGCATCAGGCGCGCGGCTTCGCCGATCTGTGCGGCAACGACCCGCGCATGGCCTACAACGTGCGCTGTGCACGGCGGGTGGTGGACCGGCAGGTCCAGATCATGCTGCGCGGCGAGACCGGCACCGGCAAGGAGCTGTTCGCGCGCGCCATACACGACGTCAGCCGGCGCGCGGCCTCGCCGTTCGTCGCGGTCAACTGCGCGGCGATTCCCGAGTCGCTGATCGAGTCCGAGTTGTTCGGCTACAAGGCCGGAGCGTTCACGGGCGCACGGCGCGAAGGCATGCGCGGCAAGATCCTCCAGTCCTCCGGCGGGACGCTGTTTCTCGACGAGATCGGCGACATGCCGACCGAGCTGCAGACGCGCCTGCTGCGGGTACTGGAGGAGCGCGAGGTCGTGCCGCTGGGCAGCGAGACGCCGATCACGGTCGATCTCAACGTGGTCTCGGCCACCCACGCCGATCTCAAGGACATGGTGGCGGCGGGGCGTTTCCGGGAGGACCTCTACTATCGCCTCAACGGCATCACGCTGACGCTGCCGCCGGTACGGGAGCGCGTCGATCGCCAGGCGCTGCTCGGCTCCATTCTGGCCCTGGAGCACGACGGCGACGTCGAGGCGCGCGTGGACGAAGAGGCCCTGGCCGCGCTCACCCGTTATTCCTGGCCGGGCAACATCCGTCAGATGCGCAACGTGCTGCGCACGGCGCTCGCCCTCTGCGAGGATTACATCATCCGCGCGGCCGATCTCCCGCCCGAGATCGTCGAGGGCCCGATGAGCGCCGAGGCGTCCGGCCACGGCGACGACGCCGCGATCGCCGGGGCCGGGGATACCGGGCCGGGCCCGAACCCGCTGGACTCGGCCGAGCGTTCCGCGATCCTGACCGCGCTCGACGACAACCGCTGGAACATCACCAACACGGCGACGCGGCTCGACATGAGTCGCAACACGCTGTATCGGAAGATGAAGAAGCACGGCATTCCGCTGTCCGGTCGCGGCTAGCATGCGCCGCCCGCGTCTCCGGCGCTGCCGTGCCGCGCGACGGGATCGCGCGGCATCATCGGCCGCGATTCGCGCCCGCGGATGCGGCCGCACGGGCGCCGTCAGGCCGACAGGCCACTGACCGCGCAGCACACCACGAAGTGGCACGAGTCCTGCCTGCGGGCAGGACAGCCGCTTCATCGAATCAGGGATCAGCATGTTCGTACGCGTACTCGGCTCCGCGGCCGGCGGCGGGTTTCCGCAGTGGAACACCAACGTCGGTCTCAACCGGGCCTGGCACGAGGGCACGACCCGGGCGAGCCCGCGCACCCAGTCGTCGATCGCGGTCAGCGCCGATGGCCGCCACTGGCTGCTGGTCAATGCCTCGCCGGATGTGCGTCAGCAGATCCTGGATTTCCCGGCGCTGCGGCCGGCCCCGGACACCCGCGGCACCGGCATTGCGGCGATCCTGCTCATGGACAGCCAGATCGACCACACCGCGGGGCTCACGATCCTGCGCGAGGGCGAGCCGTTGACGGTATGGTCCACGCGGCCGGTGTACGAGGACCTGACCACCGGGCTGCCGCTGTTCAACGTGCTGGCCCATTACTGCGGCGTGGACTGGCATGAGATCGATACCGCCGGTGGCGAGTTCACCATGGCCGGCGTGCCCGGGCTGCGCTTCGACACGGTCGAACTCAGCTCGGCGGCGCCGCCGTATTCGCCGCACCGGGGCGATTCGCATCCGGGCGACAACATCGGCCTGATCGTGACCGACGAGACGACCGGCGGGCGGCTGTTCTATGCGCCGGGCCTGGGTGCACCGGACGACGAATTGGCCGCGGTTGCACGCGATGCCGACTGTCTGCTGGTGGACGGGACCTTCTTCACCGAGACCGAGATGATCGACCAGGGTGTGGGCACCAAGACCGCGGCCTCGATGGGCCACCTGCCGCAGTCGGGCGAGCACGGCATGCTGGCCTGGCTCGGCCGGTTTCCGGACACGCGCCGGGTGCTCATCCACATCAACAACACCAACCCCATCCTCGATCCGGACTCGCCCGAACGGGCGACCGTCGAACGCGCGGGGGTGGAGGTCGCCTTCGATGGCATGGAGATTCCGCTATGAACAGGCCTGAAAGCGTGACGGGTGCCGCCGGCGCGGATGAGACCCGCGGCCGGGCGGCCCCGATGGCGCCGGCCGCGGCCGGCACGAGCGCGCCGGCGGCGCCCTGGCCGCGCGACGAGTTCGAGGCGAGATTACGGGCGCTGGGCGCGCGCTATCACATCCATCATCCCTACCACCGGATGATGCACGAAGGCCGCTGCACGAAGGATCAGATTCGTGGCTGGGTGATCAACCGCTATTACTATCAGGTCTGCATCCCGATCAAGGACGCCAACGTGCTCGCCAACTGTCCGGACCCGGCCGTGCGGCGCGAGTGGGTCCAGCGGATCATCGATCACGACGGCGCGCCCGGCGAGACCGGGGGCATTGAAGCCTGGCTGGCGCTGGCCGATGCCTGCGGGCTGGATCGCGAGCGCGTGGCCGCGCTCACCGACGTGCTGCCCGGGGTGCGCTTCGCGGTCGACGCCTACGTCAATTTCGCCCGCCGCGCGAGCTGGCAGGAGGCGGCCTGTTCCTCGCTCACGGAACTGTTCGCGCCCGAGATTCACCAGCAGCGCCTGACCGGCTGGCCCGATCACTACCCGTGGATCGATGACGCCGGCCTGACTTATTTCCGCAAGCGCCTGTCCGAGGCCCGCCGGGACGTCGAGCACGGACTGGCGATCACGCTGGATCACTTCACCACCCGCGCCGATCAGGAGCACGCCCTGTCCATCCTCCAGTTCAAGCTCGACGTGCTCTGGAGCATGCTAGACGCGATGTGGATGGCCTATGTGGCCGACATGCCGCCCTATCACAGCTGCGCGGAGCCGCGACCGTGAACGATCCCGAGACGACCCCGCCGGAGATCCGGCGCGACGCCGTGCCGCGGATCGCGCGCGGCCATCGGCTGCAGTTCGAGCCCGCCCAGGACTGTCACGTGCTGCTCTATCCCGAAGGCATGGTCACCCTCAATCCGAGCGCGGCGGAGATTCTGGGTCGCTGCGACGGCGCGCGCACGGTGGCCGAGCTGTGCGCGGCGCTGTCGGCCGATTTCGGCGGCGCCGCGGTGGACGACGACGTCCATCACTTTCTGCAGCTCGCGCGTTCGCACGGCTGGGTGACGCTGGACTGACGGTCGAGGGCCGTCCGCTGCGGCGCGGACGCCGGTCGATCAGCGCTCGGTCGCGGTACCGTGAATGCGCTTGGAGTTGCGCGGGTTGCGGAACACAATCGGCTGGGACGAGGCCTCGGCCACCGGGCGCTCGTTGGCCCGTTCCACGGCGTCGGTCACGCGGTGGTGGGACGGCGACTTCGCGCACACCGGGTCGGCGGCGTACATGTCGCCGGTGAGCATGTAGGCCTGACAGCGGCAGCCGCCGTAGTCCTTGGTCTTCTCGCTGCAGCTGCGGCAGGGCTCGGCCATCCAGTCGTAGCCGCGGAAGTGGTTGAAGGCGGGCGACTCGCACCAGATCCAGTCCAGGTCGTGCTCACGTACGTCGGGAAACGAGAGTCCCGGCAGCTGGCGTGCGGCGTGGCAGGGGAGGGCGAGCCCGTCCGGAGCGATGGTCAGGAAGATTTCGCCCCAGCCGCTCATGCAGGCCTTGGGCCGTTCCTCGTAATAATCGGGCACGACGAAGTAGAGCTTCATCGCGCCGCCGCGCTCGCGATATTCGGTGGTCACGCGCTCGGCGTGGGCGAGTTGCTCGCGCGTGGGCAGCAGAGCCTCGCGGTTGTGCCAGGCCCAGCCGTAGTACTGGGTGTTGGCCAGTTCCACGTAGTCGGCGTCCAACGCCTCGGCCATGGCGATGATCTCCTCGATATCGTCGATGTTCTTCCGGTGCAGGACGATGTTGAGGACCATGGGATAGCCCTGACTCTTGATCGCGCGGGCCATCTCCTTCTTCTGCTCGAAGCTGTCGGTGCCGCCGAGGAAGTTGTTGAGCTCGGCGTTGCTGGCCTGGAAGCTGATCTGGATGTGGTCGAGCCCGGCCTCAGCCAGGCGCGCGGCGCGGTCGGCGTCCATGCCCACGCCCGAGGTGATCAGATTGGAGTAGAAACCTAGGCGCCGGCCCTCGGCCACGATCTCTTCCAGATCGCGCCGCACCAGCGGCTCGCCGCCGGACAGGCCGAGCTGGGCCGCGCCCATCGCGCGGGCCTGGCCCAGCACGCGGATCCAGTCCGCGGTGTCCATCTCCCGGCCGATCTGCGCCAGTTCGGTGGGGTTGCTGCAGTACGGGCACTGCAGCGGGCAGGCGTAGGTGAGCTCGGCCAGCAGCCAGAGCGGTCGTGCCGTCGTCTCGCCGTCGTGTCGTGTGGGGAATTCCATGGGTTTGCCGGCTATGGAAACAAAAGAGGGGGCGCGCGGCCCCCTCCCTCGTCGGCCACCGCGTGCTAGCGGTTGCTGACGTACATCGTGATTTCGAATCCAAGACGCATGTCATGCGCCGTCGGGGTCGTCCACTGTTTCATGCCGATCTCCTCTGATTGTGTGGAATGGCACACGAAATAATGCATCGTCCATGCCAGGCATGGCTTTGTCATGTTTTTTTCTAAATCGCTGATTTGCATACGTTGTATTCCGGTTTCGTTCAGCGACATTGGCGTTGGCCGGTGAGTGGCCAGGAGAGTGGCTGAAACTGGCCGCCCGAATGGCCAATAGTGGCCAGCGGCGGTGCCGGCGCGGCGCATGGAGACAGCGCCCGTCCGCGTCTCTAGACTCGGCGGCATGTCGAACGCGCACAGTCTGTCGCTCAAGAGCCTGATCCGGCGCTATCAGTTCGCGCTGCTGCTGATTCTGGCGGCGGCCGCCGGCGTCGGCGGGCTGTGGGCCAATCTGTGGCAGTCGGGGTACCAGGCCTCGCTGCGGCTCAACGGGCTGCTGGTGGAGGCGCAGGCCGTGCGTGGCGATCTCTACCGCCAGATCCGTGCGATCGACGAGGTCCGCGCCCGCGGGCCGCGCGAGGATTACTGGCAGCGTCTCTACCGCATCGACGAGCATTTCTATCGCATGCGCGGCTATGCCGAGACCGCCGACGAACAGGCGAGCATAGCCCGCATGGAAGCCGCCTACGGCCTGATTCTGGCCGCCATGAACCGCGTGGTGACCAACCCAGGCAGTGCCGCCGCGGCGGACGCGCCGATCGACCAATGGAGCACCGGCGACTTCGAGGCGGCCTACAACGCCCTGACCGCCGAAGTCGCGGCCGAGCGCGACAGGCTCTCCGAGCGGCTGGGGCTGTGGAATCGGTTGGCGCCATGGCTGGCCTGGCTGCCGCTGGTGTTCGGCCTGGCCCTGGCCGTGTGGCTCAACCGGCGTTTCGTCCGAGATTTTCTCCAACCGCTGCAGCGACTGCTCGACGGAACCGGCGAACTGGCGCGCGGGGATCTGTCCCACCGGCTGAACGCGCAGGGCGTGACCGAGCTGCGCCGGCTGGCCGAAACCGTCAACGGCATGGCCGCGGAGTTGGAGGCCAACCGGCGTGCGCTGGTCGAGCGCGAGCGCCAGGCTGCACTCGGCGCGCTGGTCCCGGTCATCGCGCACAATATCCGCAATCCGCTCGCCGGCATCCGCGCCAACGCGCAGATGCTCGACCGTGAGGCCGACACCGACGAGGTGGTCGAGACCGGCGCCGACATCATCGATGCCGCCGACCGCCTCGAACGCTGGCTCGATGCGCTGCTGGCCTATCTGCACCCGCTCAAGCTGGACCGGCGCGATCACGTCTTCGACGATATCGTCGACGGGGCCGTCGCCGCGCTGGGCGGCCGGCTGGCCGCGGCCGGCCTCACGCTCGATCGCGAGCGCGGCGCTGCAGCCCGCGTGGCCGTGGACGGGCCGCTGCTGGAACAGGCCCTGCACGGGCTGCTCGCCAACGCCCTCGAGGCGTCGCCGCCGGAGACCACGCTCCGGGTGGCCACGCGCGCGACCGACGCCCAGGTCGAGCTCGTCATCGACGACGCCGGCCCGGGCATGGCGGTGGCCCCGGACCCCGAGGCGAGGGCCCCGCTGCCCACGACCAAGCGCCGCGGCACCGGGCTCGGCATCCCGTTCGCCTACAAGGTCATCCACGGGCACGGGGGCAGCCTGGACTACAGTGCGGCGCCGGACGGGGGCACGCGCGTCTGTTGTCGCCTGCCCCGGGAGACGATCGCATGAACGCCCCGCATATTCTCCTGCTCGAGGACGAGCGCGCCCTGGCCCGCGCCATCGACCGCCGCCTGCGTCGCGACGGCTATACGGTGGCGGCCTGCGAGAATCTGGCCAACGCCCGCCTGGCCGCGCAGCGCCGGCCGCCGGAGCTCGCCGTGCTCGATCTGCGCCTGCCGGACGGCCACGGTCTGGAATTCCTCGAGTGGCTGCGCGCCGAGATCGGGCCGGTGCCCGCGCTGGTGATGACCGCCTTCGGCGAACTGGACGACGCCATCGGGGCCATGCGCCTGGGCGCGGTGGATTTCCTCAAGAAGCCGCTGGACCTGGACGCGCTTGAACGCATCGTCAGCGACGCCCTGCATCGGGATAGTCCCGCGACCCGGACCGAGGCCGCGGCCGGCGACGCCACGGGCGCGCCCGTGATCATCGGCGACAGCCCCGCGGTGCGCACGCTGCGCCGGGAGATCGAGCGCATCGCCGCCCTCGGGCGCGGCTCGGCGCCGCCGAACGTGCTCGTGACCGGCGAGACCGGCACCGGCAAGGATCTCGCCGCGCGGGTGCTGCATGCGGGCTCGCCGCGCGCCGAGGCGCCGTTCGTGCAGGTCGACTGCGCGGCGCTGCCGCGGGACCTGATCGAGGCCGAGCTGTTCGGGCACGAAAAGGGCGCGTTCACCAACGCCCATCGGGCGCGCCGCGGCCTGCTCGCCGCCGCCGGCGCGGGCAGTGCCTTTCTCAACGAGATCGGCGAGCTGCCGCTGGGGCTGCAGGCCAAGCTGCTGACCGCGCTGGAGTCGCGAACCATGCGCGAGATCGGCAGCGACACCGAGCGCGCGATCGAGGCCTGGTTCATCGCGGCCACCAATCGTGACATCGAGCAGATGATGGCCGCTGGCGACTTCCGTCAGGATCTCTACTATCGCCTCAACGTGCTGACCCTCGCCCTGCCGCCGCTGCGCGAACGCGGCGAGGACGTGCTCGAGCTGGCCCGGTATTTCGTCGACGAAACCGCGGCACGCTATGAGCGCGATCCGCCGAGGCTCACCGAGGCCGCATGCGTGGCGCTTATCGACCACGACTGGCCGGGCAACGTGCGCGAGCTGCGTCACGTCATCGAACGGGCCGTGCTGGTCCATGCCGACACCCGGCTCGAGGCCGGGCATCTGCGCCTGCGTCCGAGGCGGGCGACGACCGAGACGGTATCGGCAGAGGCGGCCGGCGAACGCGCGCCCGGCAGCGACGGCACCCTGGCCGGCAACGAGCAGGCGCTGATCGAGCGCACGCTCGCCGAGACCGGCGACAACATCTCGGAGGCGGCCCGCCGCCTCGGCCTGAGCCGCGGCGCCCTGCGCTATCGGCTGGACAAGTACGGGCTCTAGCGCTGGAAGTCCGTCGGCAGGCGCACGATGGTCGCGCCCCAGGACAGGCCGACGCCGAAGCCGGCCAGCAGCAGGCGATCCCCCGGGCCGATGCGGCCCTCGGTGACCGCGCGCTTGAGCGCGATCGGCACGCTGCAGGAGACGGTGTTGCCGATGTCCTCCATGCACACGATGAAGCGCTCCGGCGGCAGGCCCAGCTTCTTGCGCACGCCGTTGAGCACGGTGGCGCTGGCCTGGTGGGGTATGACGGCGTCGATCTGGTCCAGCGACAGGCCGGCGCGCTCGCAGAGCGTCAGAATGGACTTCGGCACCTCGCGCAGCGTGAATTCGATCACCGCGCGGCCGTTCATGTAGATGTGATGATCGCTGCGGGTGTTGCCGTGGCGATCGGTGTATTCCTCGGCGCTGTGG
This sequence comes from Salinisphaera orenii subsp. orenii MK-B5, assembly GCF_003788635.1. Taxonomy (GTDB): domain Bacteria; phylum Pseudomonadota; class Gammaproteobacteria; order Nevskiales; family Salinisphaeraceae; genus Salinisphaera; species Salinisphaera orenii. The sequence continues at coordinate 68,461 of NZ_AYKH01000002.1, read as the reverse complement.
TTGTAGGGCTGCTTGCGCATGCCGCTGGTGGGCACGATCAGATCGTCCGCGCCCGAGCCGTCGGTGCCGTAGACGAAGGGGCCGATGGTCTCGTCGTCGCCGCGGTTGCTCATCAGCGTGGCCGCGGCCGCGTCGCCGAACAGCGCGCGCACGCTCTTGTCGCCCGGATGGACGAACTTGCTGTAGGTATCGGCAGTGATCAGCAGCAGCCGGCTCGCCTGGCCGGTCTCGAGCAACGCCTTGGCCACGCCCAGCGCGTAGATGTAGCCCGAGCAGCCGAGGTTGATGTCCAGCGCGCCGACGTGACGGCCCAGGCCGAGCCGGTCCTGGATCAGGCAGGCGGTGGTCGGGGCCAGATAGTCCGGCGTCTGGGTGCAGAAGATCAGATAGTCGATCTCGCCCGGATCGGTGCCGGTGCGTTCGAACAGCTGGCGGGCCGCGATCACGCCGAAGTCGGAGGCGCATTCATCCTCGGCGGCGACGTGGCGGGCGCGGATGCCGGTCTTCTCGGCGATCTTCTCCAGCGGCCAGTTGGGAAAGCGTGCGGCGATCTCCTCGATCGATTCGGTGCGCGCCGGCAGCATGTATTCGATGGCGTCGATGACGGCGGGCATCAGCTCCAGTCCTTTTCCGGCGGCAGACGGGTCAACGCGGCTCTCCCTGAACTTTCGGTCGCCGCCCGGCCTCGGGCGGTGCACCCGCGGCGCGGGTCAAGCGACAATATCGGTATCGAGACCGCCAGCGTCAACGTTGCGGCGCGATGGCGGGGCCCGCGCGGCGGCCGTGAATCGGCGTGAACACGTATTGACATGCGGCTGGCGGCGATTCGGGCGCGGGGCGCATCCGACCGTCGGCGAACGCCAGTACGGGCCACGCGTGCGCCCACTGCGCGGCTCAGCGCGCGGATGGGTCGCGCCGTTCGGGCCGTTCCACCGGATAGCCGGCACGACGCCAGTCGCCATAGCCGACGGCCAGGGCCCGCACCCGGGCGTAGCCGTTGGCCCGGAGTGCGGCCGCCGCCCGGGCCGCGCGTGCGCCGGCCGCGCAGTAGGTCACGATCAGGGCGTCCGCGGTCACCGTCAGGCGCGGGTCGGAGACGAGCTCGTCGACCGGCCGATGCACCGATCCCGCGATATGGCCGTCGCGCCATTCGAACGTCTGGCGCACGTCCACGAAGCGCGCGCCCGCGCGATAGGCGCGGTAGGCGCCGGCAAGGGAAACGGCGGTGGAGTCGTCGTCGGGTGGCGCCTTTGCGCCGTCGATCAGTGATCGGGTCCAGTGCAGAATCGACATCCCGTCTCCTTGCCGCTCGCGATCGCAGCAGCTTAAGCGCGGCGGGCGACGAGTGCGAGCCGCTGCGTTCGGTACCTGCATAAGCCACCGATACGCAAGACGATATCGGATGTCGTCCGTTTCGGCGGGGTGGGCGACGCCGCCGAAACGCGCGGGCGCCGCCGACCGGCCGGTTGCCCGGCGGGGTTCCATGTCTCGCATGCCGGCGTGCGGGGGCGCACACTGCGGGTCGGATACCGTCGGAGTGTGGCCTGCAGTGCGGTTGTCAGGCACCGCGAGCGCGGTCTCACGCGGCGCCTGCCGAAGCGCCGCTCTTTTTGATACGCATTCGTATTCAGTTTATTCTCGTGGCGCGCTCCCCGCCGCCGGACGGCGTTCGCGGCGGGCGCCCTGGAGAAGCCCATGTTCGAACTCAACGCCTGCCGCTTCGAGGTCAACGGCCACTGTCTGCTGGAGGCCGACGATCTGAGTTTCCGCGAGGGCCTGGTCTACGGCCTGATCGGCCACAACGGCTCGGGCAAGTCGACGCTGCTCAAGCTGCTCGCGCGCCAGCAGTGCGCCAGCTGCGGCGAGGTCTGTCTCAACGGCCGGTCGGTGCAGGCCTGGGGCGATCGCGAGTTCGCGCGCAACGTGGCCTATCTGCCCCAGCATCTGCCCGGTGCGACCAGCCTGACGGTGCGCGAACTGGTCGCCTTCGGGCGCTATCCCTGGCGCGGTCTGCTCGGGCGCATGACCGCCGAAGACCGGGGCCAGGTCGATCGCGCGCTCGATCTGACGCACACGGCCACGCTCGCCGAGCGCATGGTCGACACGCTCTCCGGCGGCGAGAAGCAGCGCGTCTGGCTGGCGATGCTGTTGGCGCAGGGCAGCCGTTTCCTGCTGCTCGACGAGCCGCTGTCGGCGCTGGACATCGCGCATCAGGTCGACACGCTGGCGCTGATCCGCGAGCTCGCCGGTTCGCTGGGGCTGGGCGTGATCATCGTGCTGCACGACGTGAACATGGTCTCGCGCTACTGCGATCAGCTCGTGGCCCTGCGCGGCGGCCGTCTGCTGGCCCGGGGCACGCCGCACGAACTCATGCGGGACACGACGCTCGAGGCCATCTACGGCATCCGCATGAGCGTGATGGCCCACCCCGCGGACAACCACCCCATCGCCGTCGTCCAGTGACGCGACGGGCAGGCGCTCGCAGCGCCGCCGGGCGGCGGCGCGCGTGGACTTCGGGCTGGCTCGTCGGGCTGGCCCTGTTTTTTTGCGGCGCCGTGGCGGCCGCGACCGACGGCGGGGACCGCCCGCGGGTGGCCGCGATCGACTGGGGGCAGGCGCAGACGCTGATCGCGCTCGGCGCGCCGCCGGTGGCCATGGCCCAGATCGATGCCTATCAGGACTGGGTGGGCGTGCCGCCGGTGCCCGACTCGGTGCGCGAACTCGGCCTGCGGGTGCAGCCGAACATGGAGCTGATGTCGCAGCTGGATCTCGACTTGATCACGATCACGCCGATGTATGCCAGTTCGCGCGCGCGGCTCGAGGCGATCGCTCCGGTGGAGACAATCGACGTCTACTACCACGAGGGCAGCGCCTGGGATAACACCGTCGAGTCGACCCGCCGCCTGGGGGCGCTGGTCGGTCGCGCGGACGCGGCCGAGCGGCTGGTGGCGGACACGCGTCGGACCGTCGAGACGGCGGCCGAACGTGTCCCGGCCGAGGCGCCGCGGCTGCTGGTGGTGCAGTTCATGGACGCGCGTCACGTGCGCGTCTACGGCGAGGGCAGCCTGCTCGACGACGTGATGACGCGCATGGGTCTCGACAATGCCTGGACCGGCTCGACCACCTTCTGGGGCTTTGCGCTCGTCTCGCTCGAGCGGCTGGCCGAGGTTGACGACGCGCGCATGGCCGTGCTCGATCCGATGCCGGTCGGCGTGGCCGAGGAGATCGATGGCAGCGTGCTCTGGAACCATCTGCCGGCCGTGAGGCAGGGGCCGGTGCTGGACCTGCCGGCGGTATGGAGTTTCGGCGGGCTGCCCTCGGCGGCGCGCTTTGCGCGGGCGCTCGCCGACGCGCTGAGCGCGCCGCAGGTGGCCGGGACGCCCGACTCCTGATGCCGCGGCCCGCGCTCACCCCCGGCCGGCTGTGCGGCCTGTTCGCCGTCGTGCTCGCGGTGCTCGCGGTGTTGACGCTGCGCGAGAGCGCGCCGGCGGGTCTGGCCGCGCTCTGGGCGCCCGGGGAATCGCTGTCCGGCATTCTCGCCCGCCACGTCTGGCTGCCGCGGCTGGCGGCGTCGCTGCTCGGCGGTGCGGGGCTGGCCCTGGCCGGCGTGCTCATGCAGCAGACGCTGCGCAACCCGCTGGCCGCGCCGACCACGCTCGGCGTGGTCAGCGGCGTGCATCTGTTCCTGCTGCTTGGCACGCTTTTCGCGCCCGCGCTCATGTTGCACGCCCGCGGCGTGGTCGGGTTCGTCGGCGGCGCCGCGGCGATGGGGCTGGTGTTCCTGCTGGCCTGGCGACGATCGCTGGCGCCGACGGTCGTGGTGCTCGCCGGGCTGGTGGTCAACCTCTATCTCGGCTCGCTCGCGGTCGTGCTGCTGCTGTTCAACCAGGAAGCCCTGCGCGGCATGATGATCTGGGGCGCCGGTTCACTGGCCCAGAACAACTGGGGCGGCGTGGGCTATCTGCTGCCGCGGCTGCTGATCGGCGGCGTCGCCGCGGCCGCCCTGGCGCGCGCCCTGGCCCTGCTGGATCTGGATGACACCAACGCCCGCAATCTGGGCGTGTCGCTGGCCTGGCTGCGCGCGGCGAGCCTGGGCGTGGCCGTGTTCACCAGCACGGCGGTGGTCGTGGAGCTGGGCGTCATCGGCTTCATCGGGCTGGCGGCGCCGTCGATCGTGCGCCTGGCCGGCGCGCGCCGATTGCTGGCGCGGCTGGTCTGGGCGCCGGTGCTCGGCGCCCTGCTGCTGGCGGTCACCGACCAGCTGCTCCAGCTGTGGACTGCGGACGGCGCGGCGTTGATCCCGACCGGGGCGACCACCGCGGCGCTGGGTGCGCCGCTGCTGCTGTGGCTGATCCCGCGTTTGAACATGCATCGCGAGGCGCCGACCGCGGTCGCCGGCGCACCGGCGCCGCGCCGTTCCGCCACGGGTGGACTGCTGCTCGGCCTGCTGGCGGCGATGGCGGCCATGGTGGTAGTGGCGCTGCTCGTCGGTCAGGGCGTGCACGGTTGGAGCTGGCCGTTCGAGCTGCCCTGGGCCGAGACCGGGGCGTGGCGGGTCGCACGGGTGCTCGCTGCGGGCGCGGCCGGGGTGATGCTGGCGGTGGCCGGCACCATCGTGCAGCGCGTCTCGGCCAACCCCATGGCGAGTCCCGAAGTGCTGGGCATCAGCGCCGGCACCGCCATCGGTGTGCTCGGTCTGGTGCTGGTCTGGCCGACGGCCGGCACGCCCGCGATGCTGGGCGCCGGGGTGGTCGGGGCGCTGCTCACGCTGGCGCTGCTGGTCGCACTCAACGCCCGCAGCGGCTTCGAGCCGGAGCGCGTGCTGCTGACCGGCATCAGCGTGCTGTTTCTGTTCGACGCCATCTCCAAGATCGTGCTCGCCGGCAGCGACCCGCGCACCCAGCAGCTGCTGGCCTGGATGTCGGGGACCACCTATTACGTCGATCTGTCGCTGGCGCTGACCGTGTCGGTGCTCGCCGCGCTGCTGCTCCTGGTGGTCCGGCCGCTGGTGGTGTGGCTGGATCTGCTGCCGCTGGGCGCGCCCACGGCGCGCGCGCTCGGGGTCAACGTCACCTGGAGCCGCCTGATCCTGCTCCTGGTCATGGCGGTGCTGACCGCCGGAGCGACGCTGGTGGTCGGCCCACTCAGCTTTGTCGGCCTGCTGGCGCCGCACATGGCCCGTCTGCTCGGACTGGCCCGGGCGCGCGAGCAGTTCGTCGGTGCGGCGCTGCTCGGCGGGCTGCTGATGATCGCCGCCGACTGGCTCGGCCGCATGCTGCTGTTTCCCAATGAAATACCGGCCGGGCTGGTGGCCACGCTGGTCGGCGGCAGCTATTTCATGTGGCGACTCCGGCGGCTCTAGCCGGGCATTGAGACGCATACCGCGCGGGGCGGTGAACGATCCGGTATCGGCCGCGGGTGCCGCCGACCGCGCCGCCGCGTCGGACGGCTAGGGCCTTTTGACGTTTCGTACGCGTCCGCGCCAAACGCTGTTGTGCGGCAAGACGAGGCTTAGTAGCGCGCCATGCAGTCATTCTGCACAAGCACGCTAGAACGCTGGATTGCCGTCGTATCGCTGATTTTCCGGGCGTTTGTTCCGATGGGTCGGGCCGCCCATGAAAAACGACCAGGGGGCCGGCGTTGCGGGCCTGGGTCGTGACACGCCCAGAGCCGGCGGTTCGCGCCTTGCCGGACAGGATGTGCGGTCGGAAACAGAGCGCTCGCAGGACACGTCAACAGACTCTAGCGTTCGCCGGTCCGGGCCACGGCATCCGCACTCGCCGCGCGGCGCATCTCGCCGGTCAGCTCGGTCAGCCGGCCGGCGCGCATCTCGAGCAGGCGGTCGGCGTGCTCGAAATAGCTGTCGTCGTGGCTGATGGCGAAGACCGTGTGCCCGCGTTCGCGGAAGATCGGCAGCAGGTCGCGGTAGAACACGCGGCGAAAGCCCGGGTCCTGATCGGCCGCCCATTCGTCGAGCAGCAGCACGTCGCGCGATTCCGCCAGTGCCAGCATCAGGGCCAGACGCTTGCGCTGGCCCTGGGACAGCGCCGTATCGGCGATGCGGGCATCGGCGTCGACACTCAGCTTGGCGTCCAGCCCGAGGCGGTGTCGCCAGTCGTCGACGAATGCCGCATCGGCCGGATTGCCGGCGCCGTCCAGCAGCGTGTCGAACAGGTGGAAGTCGGTGAACACGGCCGTGAACAGGCGGCGATAGGCGCCGCGATCGGCTTCGGCGACCGGCCGGCCGTCGACCCGGATGGTGCCGCCGGTGCCGCCGGTGGGGCGGTAGAGCCCGGTCAGCAGCCGGGCCAGCGTGGTCTTGCCGCTGCCGTTGCCGCCGATGAGAAAGATCAGCTCGCCGCGTTCGATCGTGAGGTCGATGGGGCCGATGCCGAAGCCGTCCTCGCGGTCGTAGGCGAAGGTCACGCCGCGGAGCTCGATGGTCTGCCAGTCGGTGTCGAGCGGCGCCGGGGTGTCGAAGGCGGGGTCGTGCTCGGCCAGAGACAGGGTCGCGAGCTTGTCGAAGGCGACCTGGGCGTTGATCAGCGTCGGCAGGGCGCCGATCGCCTGGATCATGGGCGTGCGCAGGAACAGGATCGTCAGGGCATAGGTCGCCGCCACCGAGGTGCTCGCCCAGCCCAGGCCGTTGGCCAGGAAGAACACCACCCCGATGGCGCCCAGCATCATGATGTTCGCCCAGTTGTTCGCACTCAGATGAAAGGTGTCCGAGCGCACGATGTGGTGCCGATAGCGCCGGGCGTTGGCGCGGAAGACGTCCTCGAAGACCCGGCGGGCGCGCGCCCGGTTCAGGCCCAGCTCCTTGCGGCCGTCGATCACGGTCTCGTAGTCGCGGTAGAGGGCGTCCTCGGCCTCGCGCACGTGATGCAGGTGGTGATAGACCCGCGCCACCAGCCAGGCGCCGACCGCCATGGTCAGGCCGATCCAGAGCGCGGTGACGACCAGGATCGAGGGCGACAGCCAGGCCAGATAGGCGATGCTGGCGACCGTCAGGATGGTGCCCTGGACCAGCTCCGGCAGGCGCACGAAGGCGATGGTGACGTTGCGGATGTCCGCCGACAGGCTCGCCAGCAGCGAGGCGCTGCCCAGGGCCTCGATGCGCTCGATGTCGGTGTCGAGAATGCGCTTGACCAGGCGCGTGCGCAGGTCGAGCACAAAGCGGTGGCCCAGCCAGGTCAGCCCCAGCTGGGCGGCCAGCGATACCGCCAGCAGCAGCGCGATCAGGCCGAAGAACTGGGGCAGGGCGCTCAGCGCGTGGTCGCCGGTCTCGATCAGGCGGGCGTTGATGAAGGCGATCACGCCGATACCGAGCGCCGCGCTGGCGATACTCGCGGCCATGACGGCGATGAACGCCGCGCGGTAGTCGCGCAGCACGAGGCGGAGCAGGGTCATCGGATCAGCCGTGGGTGCCGGTCGCGAGCGTGATCGCCCGCGGGCAGTTCGCGCACAGCCCCCATTGTGCATCCAGGTCGCGCACGCAGCACAGGCGGCGGCAGTGGCTCACGGGTTCGCCCTCGCCGTCGCGCGCGCCGGGCGGTACGCGCTTGTAGGGGGCGTGGAGGATGTTGCGGTGCCCGTTGCGCCGCCGTACCTCCATCAGCTTCTCGGCCCGGGCCAGGCGCGGCGCCGGCACCCGAGCCTGGGCGCGCAGCTGGCCGAGCGCCCATTCGAAGTAGATCGAGGCGTTGCTGGCGAAGATCCGCGGCGCCAGCCCCGAGCGCTCGTGCAGCGTGGCGATCACCGGCGCGAAGGCGTCGTCGAGCAGGCCGTCGAAATCGTCGCCGGGTGCCGCGCGCGGGCTTACGCCGCTGAAATGCTGCGGCAATCCGTCGGCGTCGAAGGCGATGCGCAGCCGCTCCAGATCGACGTCGAGCGCGCGGTCGGTGGCGAGCTGGACCACGGTGACGGCGATACCCAGCCGGCTGAAGAAATACTTCGACCACTGGGAGGCGGTCGCGCGGCGTTCGCGACAGCCGGCGGATGCGGCGTAGCGATCCAGGAGCGCGTCGATATGGTCCGACTCGCGCAACTGGCCGCCGTCGAGCACGATCGGCGCCGCGGGCAGGCGGGCGACGAGCGCGTCGGCGAACCCTGTCAACAGGCCCTGGAAATGCTCGGCGTACATGCGTGCGCGCCTAGAACGGCGGCGTCGAACGAGGCGGCCGGGGCGCGTCCGTGCGGCGTGAGATGATGAGAATCATTATCAATACGGTAACCCGCGACTGCTGGCGGCGCCAGTCGTTTAATGTGACATCGTGTCTTGTCAGAAATAATGAAACTTGGTATTTTCAGATCCGCCGGGGCCCGAGACCGGCCGATCCATTCGACCAACGGTGGCACGCATCATGGGCGTCTCCTCCCTGCTTTCACGCTTCAATCCGCTGTCGACCGACACCACGATCGACACCGACATGAACGTCGTCATCATCGGCGCCGGTTTCTCCGGCCTCGGCATGGCCATCCGCCTCAAGGAGGCCGGCCTCGACGACTTCACTCTCCTCGAGCGCGCGGACGACGTCGGCGGCACCTGGCGGGACAACCATTATCCGGGTGCGGCCTGCGACGTCGCCTCGCATCTGTATTCGTTCTCCTTCGAGCAGAACCCGAACTGGTCGCGTGCCTTCGGCCGGCAGCCGGAGATCTTCGACTACATCCGCCGCTGCACGGAGAAATACGACCTGCGTCGCTACATCCGCTTCAACACGGCCGTGGTCTCGGCGACGTTCGACGAGCACAGCGGCATCTGGACGGTGACCACCGCCGACGGCGACACCCTGACCGCGAACTTCGTGATCTCCGCGGTCGGCGCGCTCGCCGATCCGGCCTATCCGCGCATCGCCGGCCTGGACGGCTTCCGCGGCAAGCTGATGCATACCGCACAGTGGGACGACGACTACGACCTCGCCGGCAAGCGCGTGGCGGTGATCGGCTCGGGCGCCAGCGCGATCCAGGTGGTGCCGGAGATCGCAGGCCAAGCCGCGCAGCTGACCGTGTTCCAGCGCACGCCGAGCTGGATCATGCCCAAGCCGGACCGGCCGATTCCGGATTCGGAACAGGAAAAATACAGCGAATCGCCGCTGAAGCTGCGTGCACGCCGGCTGCGGATCTACTGGCTCAACGAATTGTTCGCGCCGTTCATCATCTCGGATGTCGGGCTGTTCAAGAAGCAGGCCGAGGCGATCGCCCGGCGCCACATCCGCAAGCAGGTCGCCGACCCGGCCATGCGCCGGCGGGTCACACCGGACTATCAGATCGGCTGCAAGCGCATTCTCATCTCCAACGACTGGTATCCGGCTCTGCAGCAGGACAACGTCGAGCTGATCGGCGACGGGCCCGAGCGCATCACCGAGCACGGGATCGTCACCCGCGACGGCCGCGAGATCGAGGTCGACGCGATCGTCTGCGCGACCGGCTTCCGGGTGCCGAGCACGGCCTCGCCCTTCGAGGTGACCGGCCGCAGCGGCGTCGATCTCAACCGCGTCTGGGCCGACGGCGCGGAGGCCTACAAGGGCGTGACGGTGTCGGGCTTTCCCAACCTGTTCTTCCTGATGGGGCCAAACACCGGGCCGAGCCATACCTCGGTGCTGGCCTTCACCGAGCAGCAGATGGACTATGCCCTGCAGGCCATCGCGCACGTCGCGCGCCGCGGGCTGAAGTTCGTCGACGTCAAGCAGCGGGTGCAGGATCGATTCAACCGCGGCATCCAGTGGCGGATGAAACACACGTCCTGGACCTCGGGTTGCAACAGCTGGTATCTCACCGACTCCGGCAAGAACACCACGCTCTATCCCGGCTTCAACTGGGAGTATCGCCTGCGGCTGTGGCGCTTCGCCCCGGGGGACTACGAGGAGGTCGGTCGCGACGCTTCGGCGGGCCGAGGGCATTCGGCGCGAGCGGCGTAGTCCGACATTTCGCCGGCGGTCCGGAAGATGGCGCACGAAAAAAGGCCGGCACCGCACGTGCCGGCCTTTTGCATTCGCGCGCGTGGGCGCGCGCTCAGTCGCCGCCGTGGGTCACACGGAAGATCGTGCTGCCCTGATCGTCGCTGATATAGAGCGCGCCGTCGGCGGAGGTCGCCAGGCCGGCCGGGCGATGCTCGGCGCTGCCGGGCGAGCGGATCGTGTCCGATCCGGTGAAGCCTTTCGCCTCGGCGAACGTACGATGGTCGTCTGCCGGCTTGCCGTTCTCGAACGGCAGATAGACTACGCGATAGCCCGCCTGCGGGCTCGGTGCCCGGTTCCAGGAGCCGTGGAAGGCGATGAACGCGCCGCCGCGATAGTCCTTCGGGAAGGCGTCGCCGCTGTAGAACGCGATGTCCATCGGCGCCCAGTGCGCGGGGAAGGTGGCGATGGGATCCTTGAACTGGTCGCAGCGGCCGACCTTCTCGCCGTCGCCGCCGTATTCCGGCCCGAGCACCTTCTTGTCCTGATCCGGATCGTAGTAGCAGTAGGGCCAGCCGAAGTCGTCGCCCTCGGAAACGGCGAACATCTCCTCGGCCGGCAGGTGTGCGCTCTGCTTCTGGGTGAATTCATCCGGCCAGTTCGAGTGCAGCTGGTCGCGGCCGTGCTGCACGCCGTAGAGCTGGCCGTCGTGGAAGGCGAGCGCGAACATGTTGCGCAGACCGGTGGCGAAGCGCGCATCCGGCGAGAATTCCTGGCCCGTCTCGGTGGCCGAGAACTGCCAGATGCCGCCGTGATTCTCCAGCAGCGGACAGGGGTCCTGACCCTTGGAGCCCGGCGAGCGATCCTCTTCCTGACAGGCGTTGGACGGCGCGCCGTTGTTGACGTAGATCATGTCGTCGTCGCCGACCGCCAGGCCGCGGGCGGCGTGCGAGTCCTGCTCCGGCATGCCGGTCACGAGGTGTTCCGGTTCGCCTTCCGGGGTGAGCGAATCGCCCAGTCGGTAGCGGTAGATGTCGGTCACTGTCGCGGCATAGAGCCAGCCATCATGGATGGCCAGCCCGGTGCCGCCGCCCTTGCCGAAGGTCGCGCGCTCGTCGGCCTTGCCGTCGTCGTTGCTGTCGCGCAGCGCCATCAGGCCGCCGTCGTCGCCCTCGCTGGCGAGATTGACGTAGACCGTGCCGTTGTCGGCGACGGCTAGATGACGCGGCTGGTGGGCGTCGGTGGCGAACTCGGTGGCGCAGAAGCCGTCGGGCAGGTCCAGCCCGGCGGTGTCGCAGGATTGGGCCAGCGCCGCCGGGGCGGCCAGTACGCCGCCGGCCATGGCGGCCGAGCCGGCGAGGAGTCTGAGAATAGTGGGTCGCATAATCATATTGCGGGTTAGGGAATATGCAGCGGTTGTAGCAGTTCCCCCGGGACGAAGCAAAGACGTTACGGAAAAACGATAAAACAACCGTTGAAACGTGTCGCGCCGTGCCCATCGTTCTGGACAGGCAACAAGGCCCATTCACACAGGAGGAGTTCGACATGGCAATCCAGCGCTTTCAGCCGACCAGCAGCCTGCTGCAGCAGTTCAACGACGAGATCAACCGCATGTTTCTCGGCGAGACCGACGCCGTGCCGGCGTTCGCCGGGGGCAGCTGGCGCCCCGCGGTCGACATACACGAGAACGCCGACGCCTATCTGATCGACGCCGAGATCCCCGGCATCGACCCGGCCGACATCGAGGTCACCCTCGACAAGGGCGTGCTCACGCTCAAGGGCGAGCGTCGCAGCACGCACGAGAAGGCCGCGGAAGCGGCCGGCGACAACGACGGCGGTCGCGGCGAGCAGACACGCCACATCGAGCGCAGTTACGGCCGTTTCGTGCGCCGCTTCTCGCTGCCGGAGACCGCCGACGAGGACAACGTCGAGGCCACTGCCGAGAACGGCGTGCTGCGCCTGTCGATCGCCAAGAAGCCGCAGAGCGAGCCGCGGCGGATCGAGGTCAAGGGCTAGCGCGCCGCAGGCCTGTCGCAGACGGCTGCGACCGCGACGCCCCGTTGCGGGCGTCGCGTGGCCGCTCATCGGGCGGAGTCCGACGGGCTCCGCCTTTTTCATGTGGCGGCGTCAGTCCTCGGCGCGCAGGCTCGTCCAGGCCGGCTGGCGCAGCACATCGCCCAGCGACGCCAGCCCGGCCAGCGCGATGGCGATCGTCGCCGAGGTCACCGCGACCAGCCACACGCCGGGCCGCCAGGTGTAGCCGAGGTCCAGCACCTGGGTGGCCAGCACGACGGCCGCGATCTGGGCGACGACAGCCGCCAGCACCGCGGCGCAGGCGCCGAGCAGCAGGCATTCCACGACCACCGCCTGGCGCAGCCAGCGGGCGCGCGTGCCGAGCGCGCGCAGCAGGGCCGCCTCGCGCCGGCGCGCGCTGCGGCTGGCCTGCATCGCCGCCAGCAGCACGACCAGACCCGCGGCCAGGGTGAAACCGAAGACCAGCTCGACCGCCAGGCTCACGCGGTCGATCAGCGTGGTCAGCTGGTCGAGGATCGCGGCAATATCGATGACGCTGACGTTGTTGAACTCGCGGACCAGATCGCCCAGCACCGCACGTCGGTCGTCGGGCAGATGGAAACTGGTGATGTAGGTGCTCGGATAATCGTCGAGAAAGCCGGGCGGGAAGAGCACATAGAAATTGGCCTCCAGGCTCGACCAGTCGATGCTGCGGATGCTCCGGATCTCGGTGGTGAACGTCCGGCCGGCGAGGTCGAAGCCCAGCGTGTCGCCGATGCCGACACCGAGCCGTTCGGCGACCGATTCGTCGATCGACACATGCGGCTCGCCGCGATCGGCCGGCTGCCACCAGCGGCCCTCGAGCAGACGGTTGTCGGCCTTGAGGGTGTCCGTCCACGACAGATTTAGCTCGCGCCGGGCGAGCTCGCCGGCCGACTCGGCCAGCGCCGGGTCGGATTCGATCGCTCGGCCGTCGACCGTGGTCAGGCGTGCGCGCACCAGCGGAAAGAAGGCGGGCGCCTCGATGCCGTGCTCGGCCAGAAAATCGGCCACCTGCGGCTGCTGATCCGGCGTGATGTTGATCAAAAAGCGATTGGGCGCGTCGGCGGCGATATCCGCACGCCAGCCGGCCAGCAGATCGCCGCGCACGATCACCAGCAGGAACAGCATGATCAGACCGACGCCGAAGGCCACGATCTGCAGTACGCTGGCCGCGCGTCGACGCGACAGCGCGGCCAGTCCCAGCCGGATGCCGGGCCCGAGCCGTCCACCCAGGCCGGTGCGCGCCCGCTCGACGCACCAGAGCAGGCCGAGCGCGCCGAGAGCAAGTGCCGCGGCGCCGGCGAGCGCGCCGCCGAGCACCCAGGCCGTAAGCATTGCATCCCGGGTCGCGAGCGCCGCGAGCACGGCCACGCTCGCGATCGCGCCGGCGTGCATCCGCCACGCCCGGCGATCGTCGTCGGCCAGGGCGCGGGCCAGCACGCGCGCCGGCGGTGTCCGGCGGGCGCGCGCCAGCGCCGGCCAGGCGAAGCCGGCCAGCAGCAGGGCGCCGGCGATCGGCCCCGGCCAGAGCCCGCGCCAGGCCGGACCGGGCAGCGCGATCTCGAAGGCGCCGGCGATGACGCGGCCGATGCCCGCCTGGGCCGCGGCGCCCAGAATCAAACCGCCGGCGATGCCCAGCACGCCGATCAGGACCAGCTGCCAGGCCAGCACCCGGGCGATCAGCCCGCGGCGGGCGCCGAGCGTCTTGAGCAATGCGATCTCGTCGAGCCGCGATTCGGCGTGGCGCCGTGCGGTCAGGGCGATGGCCACGCCCGCCAGCACCACCGCCACGAGGGCGGCGAGGTCGAGGAAGACATCCGCCCGTGAGAGCGCCCGCGATAGGGCCCGGTTCGACTCCGCCGGCGTCTGCAGGCGTTCGCCGGTGGCCAGATCGTCATCGAGCGCGGCCCGCGCCGCGGCCACTGCCGGGGCGTCGCCGGCGATCAGCGTGGCGTACTCGGCCCGGCTGCCGAATCCGAGCAGCCCGGTGGCCTCGATGTCGGCCGCGGCGATCATCACCCGCGGCGCGAGGCCGGCAAAGCCCGGATCGCGGTCGGGTTCGGTCACCAGCACGGCGTCGATCGTGAGCTCGGCATCGCCCAGCTGCAGCCGGTCGCCGACGCCGCGGTCCTGTTCGTCGAGCACGCGCTGGGCGACCCAGACGCGGCCCGGCGGCGGGCCGTGGGCCACGGTCTCGGTGGCCGTACCCGGCGGTCCCCGCCGCAGAGTGAGCGTGCCGCGCAGCGGATAGGCCCGCTCGACCGCCTTGACCGAGACCAGCGTCACCGTGTCGTCATCGGAGAGCGTGCTCGGAAAGACCGTCACCGCTGCGGTCTCCACGCCGGTGGCCGCCAGCGCGCGGGCGCGATCGGCCTCCAGCGGCGCCCGCGTCGACAGCCGCAGATCGGCGGCCAGCGTGGTCGCGCCCTGGCGCACCATGGCCGAGCGCACGCGGTCGGTCAGCAGGCCGACCGCGGTCACGGCCGCCACCGCGACCGCCAGCGCGACGAGCAGAATCAGCCATTCGCCGCGCCCGGCGGAGCGCCGGCCGTGGCGCCAGGCCAGACCGAGGGCGGACGCCTCGTTGCCGCGCTCAGACATGCAGCCGGCCGTCCGCCAGCCGGGCGCTGCGGCTGCAGCGTTCGGCGAGGGTGTCGTCGTGGGTGACCAGGACCAGCGTGGTCGCCTGCTCGGCGTTCAGGGCGAACAGCAGGTCGGCCACATGCGCGCCGGTGGCGCCGTCGAGATTGCCGGTCGGTTCGTCCGCGAACAGGATCCGCGGCCGGCAGGCGAAGGCGCGGGCGATGGCCACGCGCTGCTGTTCGCCGCCGGAGAGCTGGCGCGGCGTGTGCGTCAGGCGATCGCCCAGGCCCACCTGATCGAGCAGGTCGCGGGCGGTGGCCCGGGCCGTCGTCAGATCCGTACCGGCCAGTTCCAGCGGCAGGATCACGTTGTCCAGCGCCGACAGGCCGGCCAGCAGTTGAAAGGACTGGAACACGAAACCCACGCGCGCGGCACGCCAGGCCGCGCGGGCGTCCTCGTCCAGCTCGGTGAGGTCGCGTCCGAGCAGTTCGATGCGGCCGCGGCTGGGGGCGTCGAGCCCGGCGAGCAGGGCCAGCAGCGTCGATTTGCCGGAGCCGGACGTACCCACGATCGACAGCGTGTCGCCGCCAGTCAGCGTCAGTTCGATGTCGTCGAGTATCGTGAGCGTACGCTCACCGCTGGCGACGGTCTTGGCCACGCCGCGGGCCACCAATGCAGGAGAGGCCATTGAACGGTTTTCCCCGGACGAATGATTCACGGATGCGCGGGCGCGGCTGGCGCCTGCTCGTGTGCGCCCTGCTGCTGGGCGCGACGCTGCCGGTATACGCAGCCGGCGGGATTCTGGTTTTCGGCGACAGCCTGAGCGCGGCCTACGGGATCGATCGCAGCGCCGGCTGGGTGGCCCTGCTGCGCGAGCGTCTGGCCGCCGCCGATGCACCGCTGGCCGTGCACAACGCCAGCGTCAGCGGCGAGACCACTGCGGGCGGCCGCGAGCGCCTGCCCGAGGCGCTGGCCCGCACCGAGCCGGATATCGTCGTGCTCGAGCTGGGTGCCAACGATGGCTTGCGGGCGCTGTCGCTCGAGGCCATGCAGGCCAACCTCGCGGCCATGATCGAGGCCAGCCGCGAGGCCGGGGCCGAGGTGTTGCTGCTGGGCATGCGCATCCCGACCAACTACGGCCGCGACTACGGCGAACGCTTCCACGCGAGTTTCGAGACCCTGGCCGAGCGTCATGACGTGGCCTACGTGCCGTTCTTCCTGGCGCCCATCGCCCGCGACCGCAGCGCTTTCCAGGACGACGGCGTGCACCCGGACGCCGCGGCCCAGCCGGCGTTGCTCGAGCACGTCTGGCCGGCGCTGAAGCCGCTGGTGGCCGAGGTCAGGCAAACGTCGGCGGTGCGCTGAAGCCGCCCATGGCCGCGGCCAGATGCTGGGCGAAGGCGATGGCCGTGGTGTCGCGGCCGTAGTCGGCCACGATCTGCAGGCCGACCGGCAGCCCGGCCGCGGTGACGCCCACCGGCGCGCTGGTGGCGGGCAGTCCGGCCACGGTGGCCGGGGCGATCCAGCGGAAGAGATCGGTGTAGCCGCGGCTGCGGCCGTCCACGTCGATACGCCGCGAGAGCACGTTGCCGCTGTGGTCGTGGGCGATGGCGGGGACACAGACGCTCGGTAGCAGCAGCACGTCGCAGTCGCGGAAGAATTCGTGCCAGGTCTCGCGCAGCCGGTGGCGCGCTTCGTTGGCGACCATCCAGTCGCGATGGCTGGTGGTGGCCCGGCGGGTGAAGCTGGCGAGCGTGCCGGGGCCCTTGTCGCGGCCGGCCAGGCCCAGAAAGCGGGCGCCGCGGCGCGCCTTGGCGTAGAGCTTGTCGGGGATGGCCGCACCGACCATGCCGTTGAGCAGCCGGTCGTAAGTGTCGTAGCCGGTCTCGAAACCGCCCGGTAGATCGTCGATCGCCGCCACGCGGGCGCCGGCGCGGCGGGCCGTCTCCAGCGCGTCTTCGAGTCGTTGCCGTACGGCCGACGCGACCGGGCAGAAGGCGTGGTCGAAGCAGTGGGCGACGCGGAAGTCGCCGAAGGTGGTCGGGCCGGGGGCCGGCAGGCGCGCCGACCACACCGTGGCATCCACGGCGTCCGGGCCGGCGAGCACCTCCAGTGCGAGCCCGAGATCGTCGGCGCTGCGCGCCAGCGGTCCGGCCACGCACAGATCCGGTTCGGCCCGCGTGCCCGGCGGCCCGGGCACATGGCCGCGCATCGGGATCAGCCCGTAGCTGGCCTTGTGGCCGTAGACGCCGCACCAGCTCGCCGGCGTGCGGATGGAGCCGGCGAGGTCCGAGCCGATCTCCAGCGCGGTGAAGCCCGCGGCCAGGGCGGCCGCCGCGCCGCCGGAGGAGCCGCCCGGCGTGCGTTCGGGGTTCCAGGGGTTGTGACTGGTGCCGTGGACGGGATTGGTGGTCTGCACGTCCTGGGCCAGACGCGGCGTGTTCGTCTTGCCGAAGATCACCGCGCCCGCCGCGCGCAGACGCGCCACCGCCACGGCGTCCCGGTCGCTGACATAGTCTCGCAGCTTGGGTTCGCCGACGACCGTCGGCAGGCCGCGCACCTCGTAGGTGTCCTTCACGGTCATGGGCACGCCGTGCAGCGGCCCCCACGATTCGCCGCGGGCGATCGCCGCATCGGCGGCGTCGGCGCGTTCGCGCGCGCCCTCGGCGTCGAGCGCGATCACGGCGTTGATCGGCGAGCCCAGGCGTTCGATGCGTTCGAGATAATGATCGAGCGCGGCGCGGCTGCCGGTCTCGCCGGTAGCGATCGCGCGCGCCAGCGCGCGGGCGGACAGCTGATGGAGTTCGGTCATGGTCATGGCGTATCGGTTCGCGGACAGCGTGTCATTCTAGCCGGCGTCGCCGCGCCGGCGTGCGCCGTGCCCTGGCGGGACGGCGGATAGCGCGGATCGGCGGTGCGCCGGGACGCAGGAGTCGACGGATTGCCGCGGCCCGGCGTGACCGACGCGCGTCGTGGCGGCTCCGGCGGTCGGTCGTCGGGTATGTCGACGGCCCCGACAGGCCGTCCACAGCGCATGCACGGTCGCCCGAGTCGCTCGACGAGACTGTGAGTACGGCTGACCAGCCGACATCCGCGACAGCCGGGCCGCCCTGACGCGAGGAATCGCCAGTGGCGCGGGCGCTGGGAATGCATCCACGTTTCGAAAGCCGCGACCCGCGATCGGTCATCGACCACGGCGCGTCGGATGGCCGAAGCCGTTGAGCCTACAGCGCATGATCGGCAGGGGCGGTGGCGGCGTCCGCACCGACTGCGCGCGGCGTGCAGCCGTCCATGCGCCGGGCCGTGTGTTCCGGCCCTTCGACCGGCGCGCGCGGGTCGATGCGGATCGCACGCCGATCCGCAACTCGCCGGCAAGCGACGGGGCGCTCGGCGCCGAGCCGCCTCGGGGCCGGCCCTCTCTCGTCGAGTCGCCGTGCCGGATCGCGGCGCCCACTAGGCCGCGTCGGCCGGTGTCGCACGGCGCCGGCTCCGGGCACTGCAAGCGCCGACGCCGAGCCGGATCACGACGATGGGCGGGAATGCGACCCGCACGGTCGTCGGGTACTAGTCGTGGGGCGTGCCGAGAGCGTCGAACAGGGCCTGGCGGAAGCGCTCGGGCGCTTCGATGGGCGGCAGGTGGCCGATCCCCTCGAAGGTCACCAGTTCCGCCTCCGGTATGGCGGCCACGGTCTGCCGGCCGAGCCGGGGATAGTCGCCGAGCCGGGCGCGCAGTTCGTCGGAGACCAGGTCCTTGCCGAGTGCGGTGCGGTCGCGGGTACCGATCATCAGCGTGGTGGGCACCGTCAGCTGGCCGAATTCGTGCACCACCGGCTGGGTGTAGACCATGTCGTAGGTCGCGGCCTGGGCCCAGGCCACGCGCGCCCGGTCCTCGCCGGCGTACATGCCCGCCAGCGCCTTCGCCCACTCGGCGTAGTCCTCGTTCCATTCGCCGTCGTAGTAGCTTTTCTTCTGATAGGCCTTGATCGCGGCATAGTCCTTTTTCATCTCCCGCGCATACCAGGCGTTCATGCCGCGATAGGGCACGCCCTTGGCCTTCCAGTCCTCCAGCCCGATCGGATCGACCAGCACCAGCCGCTCGACCGCTTGCGGATACATCAGCGCATAGCGGGCCGCGAGCATGCCGCCCATGGAGTGGCCGACGACGGTCGCGGTGTCGATATCGAGATCGTTCAGCAGCGTGCGCGTGTTCTCGGCCAGATGGTGGAAGGTGTAGCTGTAGGCGGCCGGCTTGTCGGACTTGCCGAAGCCGATCTGGTCGGGAACGATCACCCGATAGCCGTTGGCGGCCAGCGCGCGCGCCGTATCCTCCCAGTAGGCGCCGAAGAAGTTCTTGCCGTGCAGCAGCACCACCACCGGCGGGTCGCTGATGTCGTCGTCCGGCGCGATGTCCATATAGGCCATCGACACCTCGCCCTGCGGCGCCTCGAGCGTGTGACGCTCGACCGGCCAGGGATAGTCGTAGTGTTCGAGGTTCGCGCCCAGGGCCCGGACGTCGGACTCGTCGTCGGCGGCGAAGGCCGCCGGAGCGGCCAGCGCCGTCAGCAGACCGATGAATAGCGCGGCGAGCGTGGTTGGGGTGCGGGTCATGATCTAGGCGGGCCGGAAAGGGTTGTCACCAGCTTACGCATGAAACCGCCGCGCCGGCCAGCGCGCGTCCCCGGGCTGCCGCAGCCGCTGCGTGACGACGTTCCGGGGAGCGCAGGCCGATATGCCCGGCCGGCGGCGCGCAGCGGCCGTCGGCATGAGCGCGCATGGCGAGCGGTTTCCGCGGGCGACCGTGGCCCCCGAAGATGCGGGTTGCAGGAAATTTCGTGCCCATCCGGAACCTTGTGCGTCGCTGCGGGTTCTATATGCGTAGGCCCAGGAGACGGGCCCGCATATCGCGGGCCGCCGGACCATTCGCATGGGGGAAACGTGATTCGTCGATTGCTCGGCGCAGGAAACGTCTGCGGCCCGAAAGCCGCATTCAGTACGGGTCGGGCCGCCGTCTGGCTGGTCATGCTGTTCGTCGGCAGCACGGCGCTGGCGGCGCCGACCATGGTCGAGACGGTCGATGTGGAACAGCAGCGCTGGCGCCAGACCCTGCCGCTCTACGGCACGCTGACGTCGCCGCGCGACGCCGAGCTCACGCCGCGGGTCGCGGGCCTGGTCGAGCGGGTGGATGTCGACGCCGGCGATCGCGTGGACGCGGGCGAGACCCTGATCACCCTGGACCGGTCGCTGGCGCGTCTCACCCTGAACACGCTCGAGGCGTCGGTCGCCGAGGCCCGGGCGCAGCTGGCCGAGGCCGAGCGCCTGGCCTCCGAGGCCGAGCGTCTGGCCGCGCGCAGCGCCATCTCGCAGACGGAGCTGGCCAGCCGGCGTTCCGAAGTGGATGTGCAGGCCGCGGCGCTGGATCGGCTGCGGGCAGAGGCGGCGCGCCAGCGCGAGGTGCTCGACCGCCACGAGATCGTCGCCCCGTTCGCGGGCACGGTGCGCGAGCGCCTGGTCGAGCCGGGCGAGTACGTCGCCGAATCCACGCCGGTGGTGGGCCTGGTGGCGACCGAGCGGCTGCGCATGGATGTGGCCGCGCCCCAGCAGTATTTCTCCGCGATCGAGGCCGGCATGCCGGTGCGCATCCAGCCCGAAGCGCTGCACGGCGAGACACTCGAGGCCAAGGTGGACGTGAAGGTCGCGGCCTCGGACGCGCTGGCACGGACCTTTCTCGCCCGCATCTTCGTGGACAACGCCGCAGGGCGCCTCACGCCGGGAATGTCGGCGAAGGTGCTCTTCGAGATCACCTCGCCGGAGGAAGTGCTGGTAATCCCGCGCGACGCGCTGGTGCGCGAGCCCCGTGGCGGCACGCGCGTCTGGATCGTCGAATCCGGCGACGAGGGCCTGCGCGCCGTGGAACGTCAGGTCAGCCTCGGTCGGAGCGCCGACAACCGGGTCGAGGTGCTGTCGGGGCTGTCGGCGGGTGACCGGGTGATCGTGCGCGGCAACGAGAGCCTGTCCCGCGGCCAGCGCGTACGCCTGGCCGAGCCGCGCGCCGGTCCGGATCGGGCCGCGACCGCCGCCGACCGGTCGCTGCGACTGTCCGACGGCACGAGCGGCTAGCCCATGTTCGAGGCGCTGATGCGGCGCGGCACGCTGATCACGATCACCGTGCTGCTGATCTGTCTGTTCGGGGTGCTCGCGGCGATGCGCATCCCGGTGCAGATGATCCCCGATCTGGCCGTGCGCACGATCACGGTCAACACCAGCTGGGCCGGGGCGACGCCGCAGGATATCGAGAACGAGATCCTGATCGAGCAGGAGGAGTATCTCGCCAACATCATCGGCCTGCAGCGGATGACCGCCGAGGCCAAGACCGGCGAGGCCGAGATCGAGCTCGAGTTCCCCTTCTCGACCGACATCAACGAAGCCCTCATCCGCGTGACCAACGCGCTGATGCAGGTGCCGAGCTACCCCGAGGACGTCGACGAGCCGGAGGTCATCGCGGCCTCGTTCTCCCAGAATTCGTTCATGTACTTCAACGTCGCGCCACTGGAGGGCAATCCCGCGGGCCTGGACATGGCCTTCATGCGCGATTTCGTCGACGACTCGATCCGACGACGGATGGAACGGGTGGAGGGCGTGGCCGACGTCGAGGTCGGCGGCGGCGCCGAACGCCAGATCCGCATCGCGGTGGACCCGTCGCAGCTGGCCGCGCGCGGCATCGGCCTGGCGGATGTGCGCGACGCCATCCGCGAGCGCAACCAGGATTTCTCCGGCGGCGACATGGATGCCGGCAAACGGCGCTACCTGATCCGGACCGTCGGCCGCTTCGAGGATATCTCGGGCCTGTCCGAGGTCGTGCTCGAGCGTGAGGGCGACGCCGTGACCACGCTCGGCGACGTCGCCCGCATCCGGCTGGATCACGCCGAGCAGCGCCAGCTGTCGTTCTTCAACGACGAGGAGGTGGTCAACCTCCAGGTCCGGCGTCAGCCGGGCTCGAACGTGATCGACATCAAGAACGACATGGCCGCCGCGGTCGAGGGCATCAACGCCCGCATCGCCGAGCCGGCCGGCATGCGCCTGGCGCTGACCTCGGACGACGTACGCTATGTCGAGGCCTCGATCGCCAGCGTCTGGCGCAATCTGGCGCTGGGCGCGGTGCTGGCGGCGATCGTGATGTTTCTCTTTCTGCGGTCGCTGCCGGCCACGCTGATCACCGTGCTCGGCATCCCGGTATGCGCGATCGCCGCCTTCATCGGCCTGCTGATCTTCGGCCGCACGATCAACGTGATCTCGCTGGCCGGCATCGCCTTCGCGATCGGCATGACCCTGGACAACACCATCGTCGTGCTGGAGAACATCGAGCGCGAGCGCCGCCGCGGTCGCTCCCGATGGGATGCGGCGGTGGCCGGGGTGCGCGAGGTCTGGCCGGCGGTGCTGGCCTCGACGCTGACCACGGTGATGGTCTTCGCGCCGGTGCTGTTCATCACCGAGAAGGCCGGCCAGCTCTATTCGGACATTTCGATTGCCATTGCGGCGGCGATCCTGACCTCCATGGTGGTCGCGATCATGGTCGTGCCGGCGGCGGCCGCGCGCGTGCTGCCGCGCCAGGTCTCCGACGTGGACGCCGCGCCCGGGCGCTTCTCGCGTGGCGTGCTGGCGCTGGCCGGCTGGATCGTGGCGCGCCGGATGCGGCGCTGGGGCACGATGCTCTCGATCGCCGGCGCGCTGGGCCTCGGCGTCTACGCGCTCACGCCGCCGGCCGAGTACCTGCCCGACGGCGAGGAGGCCAAGACCTTCTCGACCATGCTGCCGCCGCCGGGCTACAACCTCACCGAAATGGCGGGCATCGCCGAGGAACTTCGGGCCGATCTCCTCGATTACGTGGTCGACGAGGACGGCGACATCGCCGCCGACGACAACGCGGTGCCGCCGATCGCCTACATGAACATGAGCGTGTCGACCAACGAGCTGCGCATCATCTCGGAGCCGGTCGACGACGGCGATCTGGCCGCGCTGATGCGGGCCTTCAACGAGCGTTTCGAGGCCTATCCGGGCATGCGGGCGTTCTCCACGCGTGGCTCGATCATCTCCTCCAACGACGGCGGCACGCGGGCGATCAATCTCGACATCTCTGCGCCGGAGCTCGCCGACATCTACGCCGTGGCCGAGACCGCCTACGACCGCGCCGAGACGGTCTTCGATAACCCGCAGCTGCTCGCCGAGCCGTCCACGCTGACCCTCGCCCAGCCGCTGCTGCGGGTCGAGCCGGACTATCCGCGCATCGCCGAACTGGGGCTGGACGCGGAGTCCATCGGCTATGCGGTCTCGGCGCTGGTCGACGGCGCCTATGTCGACGAATATTTCTTCGCGGACGACAAGGTCGACATCTATCTCTATGACGACGGCGGCAAGCCCGACGCCGTCGACGCGCTCTCGCGGCTGCCGATCTACACGCCAGAGGCCGGGGTGCTGCCGCTGACCGCGCTGGCGCGGGTCGAGCCCACCGTGGACACCGACGTGATCCGTCGACTGGACAGCCGGCGCACGGTGACGCTGCGCATCATTCCGCCGGAGGATGTGCCGCTGGAGGCCGGGGTCGATCGCGTGATGAGCGACATCATCGGCGAGATGCGCGACGCCGGCGAGATCCCGTCCTCGGTCGACATCGACATCTCCGGTGCCTCGGACGAACTGGAGGTGACGCGCAACGCGCTCACCGGCAACTACATCGTGGCCCTGCTGGTCTGCTACCTGCTGCTGGTGGCGATCTTCTCCCACTGGGGGTATCCGCTGCTGATCCTGACGAGCGTGCCGCTGGGCATCGCCGGCGGCATCGTCGGACTCTGGCTGCTGAATGCCCTCGGGAGCTGGTTGCCCGTGATCGGCATCGGCGCGCTCTCCCAGCCCTTCGATCTCATCACCATGCTGGGTTTCCTGATCCTGGTGGGCACGGTGGTGAACAACCCGATTCTGATCGTGGAACGGGCGCGGGCCAACGCCGCCGGGGGCATGGCCGCCGCGGATGCCGTGGTCGAGGCCGTGCAGGTGCGGCTGCGGCCGATCCTGATGACCACCATCACGACCACGTTCGGTCTCGCCCCGCTCGTTTTCCTGCCGGGCGCGGGCACCGAGCTGTATCGCGGCCTTGGCGCGATCGTCATGTTCGGCCTGCTGTTCACGATGTTCACGACCGTGACGTTCCTGCCCGCCATGCTCACCGGCGTGCTGCGCTGGCGCGAGCGGCGCTTCGCGGCGTCGTGAGACGGAGGGCGATACACCCCCGCCGCGGCCGATGTAGAATGCATGGAAAGACGCCGTCCGGCGTCGACACGTCACCCCAGACCGGAGCTGCTCTTGAGCGATCTCTTCTCCCCCTGGACCCTGGGCGAAGTCACTTTCCGCAACCGCATCTTCGTCGCCCCGATGTGCCAGTACTCCAGCGCGGACGGGCACCCGACCGACTGGCACTTCGTGCATCTGGGCAGTCGGGCGGTCGGCGGCGCTGGCCTGGTGATGATCGAGGCCACCGCGGTGACGCCGGATGGCCGGATCACCCCGGACGACTCGGGCATCTGGGACGAGGCGCATATCGACTCGTTCCGTCGCATCGTCGATTTCATGCACGCCCAGGGGACGGTCGCCGGCATGCAGATCGCCCATGCCGGGCGCAAGGCCTCGACCGACGCCCCCTGGCGCGGCGGTCGGCCGCTGGGCCCGGACGAACGCGGCTGGACGCCCGTGGCCCCGAGTGCGCTGGCCTTCGCCGAGGGGCATCCCGTGCCCCGAGCGATGAGCGCCGACAACATCGCCGAGACCGTGACCGCTTTCGCCGACGCGGCCCGGCGCGCCCGGGATGCCGGCATCCGCGTGCTCGAGATCCACATGGCCCACGGCTATCTCCTGCACGAGTTCCTGTCGCCGCTGTCGAACGAACGCGACGACGACTACGGCGGCGCGCTGGAAAACCGCGCCCGGTTTCCGCTCGAGGTCGTGCGCGCCGTGCGCGCGGTCTGGCCGAAGGCGTTGCCGCTGTTCGTGCGCATCTCGGCCACCGACTGGGTCGACGGCGGCTGGGACATCGAGCAGTCCTTGCGGCTGGCGCACTGGCTCAAGGCCGAGGGCGTGGACCTCGTCGACTGCTCGGCCGGCGGCAGCACCCCGGATGCCGTGATTCCGACCGGGCCCGGCTATCAGACCCCGTTCGCCGCGCGCATCCGTCACGAGGTCGGCATCGCCACCGGCGCGGTCGGGCTGATCACCGAGCCGGTGCAGGCCGAACACATCGTGCATTCGGGCCAGGCCGACTGCGTGCTGCTCGCCCGCGAATTCCTGCGCGATCCCCACTTCCCGCTGCGCGCGGCCGCCGAACTGCGCCACGCCGAGGCCGATTGGCCGCCGCAGTACGAACGCGCCCGGCGCTGACCCGAGCCGCGGGTGCGGCATCCGCGTGCGGCGCGAGCGGTCGACACTCGGGCCGTTTCGGCAGGCCGGGTCGCGACGGACCAGCGGCTGATGCCCGCGAGCGCAGGCGGCGATCAGGGCCGGCTCTGCAGGGAGCGCAGGCCGTTCGATGGGCCAGCCGATCCCGCGTCGCGGCGAACCCGCGCGGCCGGGTCGGTTGCTGCGTCCGTGGGCGCTCGCGGCGTTCGGCCGTCGAGTTCGTGAGCGGGCCCGCAACGCCGCTTCGGCCCACTTATTGGAGGTTCGACGCGAGCGCATCGCGCGTCGGCTTGCCGTGTCGCGAGTCACGCGGCGGATCGCCGGCCCGTGTGTTGGGAAGATGGCCGCGCGGCGCATGCCCTGGTGTTGGCGAAGTCGGCGGAATCGCGTTCGAGGCGAACGCGCGAACGTATCGGCCGGTCTTGCCTCCGCGCCCTGCGTAGCAGGCGACACGGGGGCGCCGAGGGCGAAGCCGATGTGCCTTCGGGCGAGCGGCCGCTCGCCGCACGAATGAACGCGCAACATCGGACGTGCAACCCGCGGGGCGCCGGTTCAGACTGACGGCATGCGATCGGTGACGGAGCGTGTCCGATGAGCGAGGAGAGCGAGGCTGCGGTGTCGACGGATTTCGATGGCGATGCCGCGCGCTGGCGGGCGGTCTGCGCCAACGACAGGCGCGCGAACGGGTGCTTCGTCTATGCCGTGCGCACGACCGGTGTGTACTGTCGCCCGGGCTGTGTCTCCCGCCAGCCGCGGCGCGCGAACGTGGTCTTCTTCGACACCGGCACGGCCGCCGCGGAGGCCGGCTATCGACCCTGCAAGCGCTGTCTGCCGAGCGGCCGAAGCCGCGCCGAGCGCCACCGCGAGTTGGTCGTGCGCGCCTGCCGACGGATCGACGCCGGGCCGGGCCGCGTATCGCTGGCGGATCTGGCGACGGCGGCCGGGCTCAGTCGCGGCCATTTTCATCGTCTGTTTCGCGAACACACCGGGCTGACGCCGCATCAGTACGAGCGCGCCCAGCGCGATGAACGTCTGCGGTGCGCGTTGGCGGACGGCGCGCCGGTCGCCCGAGCGCTGGGCGAAGCCGGTCATGATGCCGGCGGGACCGGGCACGCCCGGGCCACCGGCGCCCTGGGCATGCCGCCGTCGCGCTATCGCCGCGGCGGGGCGGGCAGCACGATCCGTTTCGCTGTCGGCCAGGCGACGCTGGGTGCCGTGCTCGTCGCCGGCGCCGAGCGCGGTGTCTGTGCCATCGCCCTCGGCGACGATCCCGACGCCTTGGTACGCGGGCTGCAGGCGCGTTTCCCGCGCGCTTCGCTGGTGGCGGACGAGGACGGATTCGCGGCGCATGTGGCCCGTGTGGTGGGTTTCGTCGAAACGCCGTCGCTGGGGCTGGATCTGCCGCTGGACATCCGCGGCACGGTGTTCCAGCGCCGCGTCTGGCGGGCGCTGTCGGAGATCCCGCTCGGGGGCACGGCCAGCTACGCGGAGATCGCCCGCGCCATCGGCGCGCCGGGGTCGGCTCGCGCCGTGGCCGCGGCCTGCGGTGCCAATCCGCTGGCGCTGGCCGTGCCCTGTCATCGGGTGGTGCGCAGCGATGGCGGGCTGTCGGGCTATCGCTGGGGCGTCGAGCGCAAGCGGGCGCTGCTCGCCCGGGAGCGCGACGCCGCGGGCTGATGTCGCCGTCGGTCGCCCCGCGAGCGAGGTCGCCGAGCGTCGGGGCGGCGACGCCTGTCGCCCTGGCGAACACCGGCGTCGTGACGCAGCGAGCTCGCGCCGGTGCGTGCGGTGCGGGCCCGCGCGGTCCGTAGAGCCGGAACGGGTATGCGTCAGCTTTTGCGGCGGGTGCCAGTATCAACGTCAGGACGCGTGGGACATCGGCCGCCGTAGGCGCCGTACGCGCGGCTGTGGCTGGACGCGGGCGCTGATCGTTTCCACCGTCGTATAAGCCGCATGGAGGGGCGCGGCTGTCATCGGTGCCCGGGCTCGCCTATGCTGCAGCGCGACACGCGACCTGCGGCAACGCTACAATTGCATCATGAAACGACCCGTTTTTCTCCCGGATAACTTCATTCTGGCGCTCGTGGGCGCGATCGTGCTGGCCACGGTGCTGCCGATATCCGGTGCGCCGGCGGCGGTCTACGGCCACATCACCACGGCCGCGATCGCGTTGCTGTTCTTTCTGCACGGGGCCAAGCTCTCGCGCGAGGCGGTGTATGCGGGCGCGACCAACTGGCGGCTGCATCTGTGCGTGCTCGCGGCCACCTTCGTGCTGTTTCCGGTGCTCGGTCTGGCCGGCGGCCCGCTGCTGTCGGACTGGCTGACGCCGGAACTCTACACCGGCCTGCTGTTTCTGTGCGTGCTGCCGTCGACGGTGCAGTCCTCGATCGCCTTCACTTCCATGGCGCGTGGCAACGTGCCCGCGGCGGTCTGCAGCGCGAGCGCCTCCAACCTGCTGGGCGTGCTGGTCACGCCGTTGCTGGCCGGCTGGCTGATCAGCAGCCAGGGCAGCGCCGGCTTCTCGCTGGATGCGGTCGCCTCCATCGTGCTCGAGATCCTGCTGCCGTTCGGGGTCGGCCAGATCGCCCGGCGCTGGGTCGGTGCCTGGGTGAGCGCGCATCCGAAGCTGGTCAAGTTCGTCGATCAGGGCGCGATCGTGCTGGTGGTCTACGGTGCGTTCAGCGCCTCGGTCAACGAAGGGCTGTGGCAGGAATTGCCCCTCCAGGCGCTGCTGCTGCTGCTCTTGGTTTCGGCGGTGCTGCTCGCGATCGTGCTCGGGGTGACCTTCGCCGTCGGCCGGCGCTTCTTCGCGCGCGAGGACGAGATCGTGCTGCTGTTCTGCGGCTCCAAGAAGAGCCTGGCCAGCGGCATCCCGATCGCCAAGGTGCTGTTCGCCGGCGGTGCGCTGGGCGCCGTGGTGCTGCCGTTGATGATCTTCCACCAGATCCAGCTGATCGTGTGCGCGGTCATCGCCCGCCGCTACGGCCGCGCCGCGGACCGGGCCACGAGCGGGCCGCAGCCGTCGGCGGGCAGCGGCTCCTGAGCGCCGCCGGCGCCGGCTCCGCCGTCGCCCCGCGTGCCTGGGGCATCGCCGCGATCGCCTTCCTCGGCGGGGTCGGTGGCGGCGTGGTGTTTCCGATCCTGCCGGTCGTCGGACTGGACCTGGGCATCTCCGGGTTCATGGTCGGGCTGATCCTGTCGGCCAACCGCATCACGCGGCTGGGTTTCAATCCGATCACGGGCAGCCTGCTGGATCGCTTCGGCGCGCGCTGGCCGGTCGCGGCCGGGCTCGCCATCGAGGCGTTGGGCACGCTGGCCTTTTCGGCCGCGCTCGTCGCCGATTCTCCGGCGGTGTGGTTTCTGGCCGGGCGCGTGATCTGGGGCATCGGCTCGTCGCTGCTGCTGGTCGGCACGCTGGCCGCAGTGATGGCGATCGCCCCGGTCGAACGTCGCGGCAGCCTGACGGCACGGGTGCGCACGGCCATCAGCCTGGGGCTGCCGGCCGGACTGGTCATCGGCGGCCTGGTCGCCGACGGGGTCTCGGCCAATGCCGCCTTTCTCGCGGCCACCGGCCTGAGTCTGGTGGCGGCGCTGGCCGCGCTCCGCGTGCTGCCGGCCCGGGTCGATCGGCGCGCGCCGCCGTCCAGCCGCACGGCCGGCCGGGCCGAGCGTCGCGCGGAGTGGCGCGCGCTGCTGGCGATGCCGACGCTGCGCATCATCTGGGGCGCCAACGCGCTGCTGTTCTTCGCCGTGTCCGGGGTGCTGCTGGCGACCATCGCGGTGTTGGTCGACCAGCGGGCCCTGTATCTGTTCGGCTTCGGGGCCGAGGGCAGCGCGGGATTGTTCATGGCCGTGCTGATGGGCGCGCGGGCGAGCGCGTCGCTGGCCGCCGGGCGCTATCTCGACCGGGCGTCCTCGCGCACCCGGCTGCTGCTCCCGGCCATGCTGCTGGTGGCTGCGGGTCTGGTCGCCCTGGGCCAGGCCGGATCGGTGGCCACCGCGGTCGCCGCACTGCTGGTCATCGGCGTGGGCTCCGGCGGGCTGACCATCCCGATGCTGACCCTGCTCGGCGATGTTGCGCCGCGGCACCTGCACGGGCGGGCGCTGTCGGTCTACCAGTGGTCCAGCGATCTCGGCGGCGCGTTCGGTCCGGCCGCCGGCCTCGAGCTGGGCCGGCTGTTCGGCTACGGCCCGGCCTACGGCGCGGTCGCGGCCTCGATCCTGCTCATGGCGGTGCCACTGCGCTGGCTGGCGGTGCGCGAGCGGGGCTAGTGCCCGGCCCCGCCCGGGGCGGTCGATGACAGCGCCCGGCGGCCCGCTTTCGCCGTACGCGGCCAGGGCGGCTAGAGCGGCGACGCGTCGTTACTGGCCGCCGGCGGCTCGATCGGCGTGCGTTCGACGACATCGCCGGCGGCGTCGACGAACACGGTCTCGGCCTCGAGTGCCTCCGGTGTCACCGTGAGCGCGACATGATGGCGCCGGGCGCCATCGGCCTCGATGCGGGGCACGCGGGCGCAGTTGAGCATCAGCGTCTCCGCCTCGCGGAGGTGGGTCCGGCGCCAGGCGCCGCTGTGCTTGCTGCGATGATGCATGTGGCCGGCGAGCACCGTGCGCACACGGCGTCCGCTCGCGCGGGCGTGCGCGATGGCGGCGCGCAGGTCCGGATCGCCGAAGTCGCCGAGATCCGGCTTGAAGTCGCAGCCGAACGGGGCGGTGGGGTCGTCGCCCAGCCCCGACGGCCCGTTGTGGGCGAGGACGATCAGATCCTGCGGCGCGGCGTCGATCAGGCGTGCCAGGCGGGCCGCGCTCGATTCGAAGTCGGATACGCCGAAGCGGCGCTGCAGATAGCTGCGGTAGTAGAACCGGTCGGGGCCCATGGCGTGCGGGCGCGCGATCAGCAGCCCCAGATCGTCGTTCAGCGTCTCCAGCGTGTAGCCGCCGAGTCGTACGGGAGCCATGGCCTGCGCCATGCGCCGGACGCGTCGGCCCATGCCGATGGCGCCCAGAAGCGCCATTGACGGCCGATCGCGGATCTCGGCGAGCAGCTGCGGCAGGGTCACGCCGTCATGATTGCCGGGGATGGCCCAGGCCGGGGTGGTCAGGCCGGCCAGTCGACGCGCGACCGGCCGGCTGCCGGTCACGCGGGCGAAATCGCCCACGAACAGCAGCATGTCGTAGCCGGCGGCGTTGAAGAACGCGGTGTCGCGTTCGTCCCAGAAGCCGTGTATGTCGCCGATGACGCCGAATTTCATCGGGCGTTTTTACGATGCGTGCGCGAGTGCGTCAACCGGCAGGCGGGCGGGCGCGTCGGGGCCGTGCCACGTGCGTCTGGCCGCGCCAAGGAACCGGTGGCGTCGTGCGACGGGCCGGTGGCGCGGGCAGAACCGGCGGCCGTGGCGGGCCGCCGGTCTGATCGTCAGTCTGGGCGCGCATCGAGTTGGCTTTTGCAGTATTCGACGCGGCTCTGGGCGGAGTCGCGGTTGTAGTCGGCCGCCGCGACGCGCTCGCCGTCGCGATAGAGCGGGCAGCCCTCGAGTTCGCCGTCGTCGCGATAGAAGGTCCACACGCCGGTGCGCTTGCCGTGCTCGTCGAAGCGGCCCTCGGCGACCGGGTAGCCCCGGACGCTCAACGTCTGCCAGCGGCCGACCCGTTCGCCGTGGTCGTAGCGGCCATGCCAGCGCGTGCCACGACCGGCGCTCTCCATCCAGTCGCCGTGTTTCGCGCCGTCGACATAGCGCCCTTTTCCGCGCAGGTCGCCGTTTTGGTCGTAGCGCGCGTAGTCGCCGTCTTTCGTTCCGTGGTCGTAGTGGGTGATCTCGCGAATCTGGTCGCCGTCGAGCACGCGCTGCACGCCGTCGAGGCGCCCCTGGGCGTAGCGGCCTTCGGTGCGCCGGCCGTTGTAGGCGATTTCGAAGAACGCGCCCTCGCGTGTGCCGTGCACCCAGGTGGTCATGCGAACGGTCTTGCCGTCGCGGGTCTCGATCTGGCGGCCGTGGCGTTCGCCGTGGTCGTCGTAGACGATTGCGACGCTATGC
Source organism: Salinisphaera orenii subsp. orenii MK-B5 (assembly GCF_003788635.1). Lineage (GTDB taxonomy): Bacteria > Pseudomonadota > Gammaproteobacteria > Nevskiales > Salinisphaeraceae > Salinisphaera > Salinisphaera orenii. The sequence goes on along the minus strand of NZ_AYKH01000002.1, from coordinate 37,449 downwards.
CCCGGCTCGCGCCGTTCGAAAAAACGGCCCACGCGGTGATGATTGCGCAGTTCGCGGCGATAGGTGAGCGCGCCGTCGGCGGCGAAACGCCGCTCGATTTCCCGTGCCGTGCCCGGGAACAGGATGCGGCGGGCCTGCACATAGCCGTAGCGGTCGAAATAGTCATGGATCTCGCGCGCACGATCGCCGTCGCGCAGATGGCGTACGCGGATCTTCGGCCGGCCGTCGTCGTATTCGGTCTTGGTTAGGAGGTTGTTGTCGCTATCGAACACGGCCTTCACGGTCACCTGGCTGTCAACGTCGTAGCGGTTGACGATCTGTTGGCCCACACGCTCGCCGTTACGGTAATGAGCGATTTCGCTGAGCTGGCCGGCGGCCTGGTCGTGCCAGTAGCGCTCGGGGCCGTCCTTCTTGCCGTCGACATAATGGATTTCGCTGATCGTCGCACCTGCTTCATAGCGACGAAACCAGCCGTGCGGCTTGCCGTGACGGTAATGGCCGCGGCTGGTCAGCGCCGGCTGCATGCCGACGCTGTACTGCTCGGTCAGGCCATCGAGCCGGTCGTGGCGATAGTCCTCGATACGCCAGACCTTGCCCTGCACATACTCGACGTGCACGCCGTGGCGCTGATCGTTTTCATAATGGGTGACGGTATTGAGCTCGCCGTCGATATACCGGCGGGCCCGGCCGTGACGCTTGCCGTCGCGATACAGGGTTTCGCTTTCGAGCCGGCCTTGTTCGTCGAAGGTCGTGACCAGACCCTGCTGGCGGGCCTGGGCATCGGTGGTGCCGACTTCGGCCAGGCGGTGTTCGCCGGCCATGCGATAGAGCTGATAGGCGCCGATCCAGGTGACGTCCGTATCGCCGGGCTCGGGGCGGGCGACCGTGCCGCGCATGCGCAGCGCATCGTCCTCGATTCGGCGTAGCTCGGCTGGCCAGCCGATGCCGTCGCGTTCGTCGGCCACGCTCAGCCGATAGCTGGCGCGCGCCTGGCTGTCGACCGGATACAGCCCGTCGTCGAACCAGAACACGGTCTCGGCCCGGGCCGTGAGCGCATAGCCCAGCAGGACGGCGGCGAGTAGCAACGTCCGGGCCAGGGCGGTCAGCCGGCGGGTGTGCCTTGGCCGGGTCGCATTCGCGGCGACGCCGATCATGCCGGGCGCACCCGGTCGTGGCGCGCGCGTGCGGCCTGTTCGTCTTGCATTGCCCGGGCGGCGGCGTGGTCGACCGGCTTGCCGTGGTTCATCTGCCAGCGATGGATCGTGCCGTCGCTTCGGTGGTCGGCCTGTTCGCCGTGCAGCCGGCCCTGCCCGTCGTAGCGACGCCATTCATAGCCGCCCTCGTAGGTCTCATCGATCTGCAGGCCGGTCTTCTTGCCGGCCACGACTTCCTCGCGATATATGATCCCGCCGTCGCCGGCATAGCGCGTGACGATCTGGTGCGGCGTGTCGGCGAAGATGATACGGCGGGTCGCGAGATAGCCGGTGTTGAAAAAGTTCTCGGTGATGCGCTGCTCGCGGCCCTGTTCGTCGGTGTCGATCCGCTCCTCGACCTTGCGCGGGCTGCCCTTTATCGGCCAGAACTGGGTTCGGCGCAGTCGGCGCTTGTCATCACCCAGCACGCGCTCTTCATCGAGACGCCCGCCGCTATACTCCTGCAGCAGGCCGTATAGCTTGCCGTCGCGATAGTGGTATACCGCGTCAAGATGGCCCGCCGCCTGGTCTTCCCACCGCCGCTCGACGCCGTTCTTCTTGTCGTCGACGTACTGGGTTTCCTTGAGCAGCGCACCTTCGAGCGACCATATACGTTCCCAGCCGTTGAGTTTGCCGGCGCGATAGTGGGCACGCCGTGTGAGCACCTGCGGCGAGCGGCCATAGCCGTATTCTTCGACCACGCCGTCGATTTTGCCGTCGTGCAGTTCCATGAGCTTGCGGATACGCCCGTCGCGGTAGGTGGTCTGAATGCCTTCCGACTTGCCGTCGACCAACGGGGTGAGATGACGCAGCTCGCCGCGGACATAGCGCCGGCCCATGCCCTGCATCACGCCGTCGACATAGGGGGTTTCGTAGGCGAGATCGCCGTCCCGGCTGAATCCGACGGCCAGGCCGTTGCGTTCGCCGGCCAGGTTGCGGGTGCCCACTTCCTCGAGCCTGTGATCGCCGGCGAATCGGTAGAGCTGGTAGGCGCCCACCCATGTCTGATCGGCATCGCGCAGGTCGGGGGTGGAGCTATAGCCGCGAAAATGCAGCTGGTCGTAGCGGATACGACGGATCTCGACCGGCCAGCCGGGGCCGTCGCGCTCGTCGGCCACAATGGCCTCGTGCGTGGCGTTGGCCTTGGCCACGGCTTCGAAGTCGTCGTCGAGCCAGTAGGTCTGGGCCGCAAACGCGCCGGCGGCCTGTAGTGTCAGCCCGGCAACGAGCGCGGTCTGCAACGCGCAGCGATCAATCGCGCGATTCATTGCAGGCCTTCGAGATGGGTATGCCAGCGTTTCTCGATCGGCTCGCCAGAGAACGTCACCGACTTCACCCGCGCGATCCGGCCCCAGAAGCGGATACGCCCGGCATCGTCCAGATAATCGGCCACGGTGTGGTTCGCCCCTTCGACACGCCAGTCGTCGAGCTGGGTGTCCGGTGTCATGTCCTTGAGCATGGGCCGTACGAGCTCGCCGCTGCCGTCGAGAAAACGATGGCTGTCGAAAAAGCGCTTGGCCTGTTGGCCCCGATCGATCGGGCCATCGATCACGGCATCGAGATCGACCAGCCAGGGTTTGTCGCTATCCGTATTCACCTCGTGTGTCTGCCACGCCGGCTGGCCCGGGCAGCGCAGGGTGGTGGTGACATCGATGCCATAGAAATAGACGCGCACACCGTCGTCGGTCATCAGCTGCCACGGCGCGGTATCCGGATGTTCGCCGGCGCGACGGCTGCCGATGCCGAAACCGGACGCCCGCTCGTCGTCGGGCCGCCAGACCAGGGCGTGGCCGGATTCGGCCGGGGCGTCGGCGCTGAGCTCACAGGCCGAGCCCACGCCGATGGGCAAACGCATGTTCAGCTGATTCTCGTCCGCGCCTTCGGGGGCAACGTCGTCCAGGCTCAGCGACGCATCGTCAGGGATCTCGTCGATATACAGCTCGCGCGTCTCCGGCGGCGGCAGTTCGCGGTTGGAATAACGCTGCTGGCGGCTGGTGAACGTGACGTCGTGCGTGCTCGGCCCGGGCATGTTCTTGTATAACTTCAGCCCGAAAGCATCGCCCCTGCCTTCGACGAGAATCTGCTGCACCCAGGCATCGGGGACGTCGACGCGCGCCAGCAGGGTGCGATCCGAAGGCGTCAAGCCGTCGTGGGCTGTCTGGCTGATCCGTGCCGACAGGTCGCGCGCAAAGACCGCGCTGCTGTCGAAGATATAGAACGTCTGCTCGGTGCCCGACAGGAACAGCCGCCAGCCGTCGTCGGTGGGCACCGCGCGGGCCTGTGCGGCGCCGTCGTGCAGTTCGGTGGGCGTATCGGCCAGCGGGATTTCGACGTGCTCGGGCTCGGCGGGTGCGGCGTAGTCGAGCTGGGCTTCGACCTCGGTGATGCGATCCAGCCCGGCATCCTGCCAGCCCATTGGCAGCAGGCGCACGATGGTGTTCATGCTGCCCTTGGCATAATCGGGCCCGATGGACTCCAGCACCATCGGGATATCCAGCGTTTGGCCGTCGGCGTCGCGCAGGGTGAGGCTTTTGAGTGTCGACATGCCCAGGTTTTCGTCGATGCCGATATCGTGCGCGAGGGTGAGCACCAGCGCGTTGTCGGCCTCGTCGATCGAGAAACTCGGGTCGGCGTCGGCATAGGGTGTCTTGGCCGGGTTGAACCCGCGCCCGCGGTCGGCTTCACTCGGGCGGTGGGCCAGGGGCAGCTCGACCTCGTCCGATTGTGGGCTTATGTGTGCCGTGGCGCGTAGTTGATCCAGACCGTTCGCCAACGAACCGAGCGCGGGATCGTCGACGGCGTGCATGGTCATGATCGTATGCATATGGCCCTTCTGGCCGTCGGTCTGGACGTCCTGATCGCTGATCAGGGTCATCGCGTCGATCCAGCCGCCGTCGCGATCCACGCGCATGCGCCCGTGCACCGCGGTGACGCGCATACGGGCGTTGTTGTCGGAACCGCCGACCGGGGTATAGGCGCTGTCGGCATCGTCGGCGCGCTCGAGTGTGACGGTCACGATGTCGTCGGTGACCGTATCGACGGTCAGGGTAAGCGCGGGCATGCCCTGAAACGCGTCGACCGTGATCTGTGCGCCTTCACGGGCCGGCAGTTCCCGGGTGAGCGACGGGGCGGCCATCTGCTGTTTGAACTGATCGGTCTGAGTGCTGCCCAGGCGTTCGGTGAACTCGTTCCAGGCGTTCTGGTTGACCGCATTAAGCCGCGTGTCGCCGCTCTTGCGATCCATGATCAGATCGAAGCCGTCGCTCATGAGATCGATGACCGGCGTGCCGCGCAGCTTGTCGCGGTTGGCGCTGGAAAACATCTGGGCGCCATCGCCGTCTTCGACATCGATAAAGCGTGGCTGGACGTGCATCTTGAGCGTCGGCCCGTCCGCATCGACGCGATAGCGCATCACGCTCTGCATGACCAGCGATTGGCTGTTGTAGGCGTTCGGCGGGTCGTCGCCTTCGCGGACATGCGCGACCACGCCCACGCGGTAGTCGCGCGTTTCGCCCTTGGCCGGGTCGAAGGCCACACCCGAGGATCCCCAGAACAACATCGTGGCCATACCCGCCGCGATGAGCGCCAACAGAGCCACGAGGGCCAGAACCAGTTTTTTAGTCGACACGTGCAACTCCCCATGGGGCAAACCAAAAATCAAACAGGTCGCGGCAGACCGCGCTCGACGACACGTTGCCTCGAGGCGGGCACGCGCCGGGTTCGTAACAACGATCGGTCACGCTAGTCATCGCCTCGAGGCGCGCGGGTGAACGTCAAATCATGGGTGCTCGCTTTCGCTTCGGCCGTATACAGCGCGAGCGCGAACGAGTCGATATCGCCGGCGAGCTCGTACTGCTGAACCCAGACGTCGGGGTCGTCGACGCTGTCGAGCAGGACCTGATCCGTGGGCGCAGCGCCGCCGTCGGCGCGGTCGCTGGTGATGGCCGAGCGGCCCTTGAACACGGTGGTGTGGTCGTAGGTGTAGTAGGTGCTGTAAGAGCCGATCAGGGTGATGAGCCAGCCGTCGTCGACGGGCACGGCCCGGGCATGCGCCGGCCCATGGTCGAGTTCAGTGGTGGCATCACGCAGCGGCAGGCTCACGTAGGTGGGCGCGCTGACCGGCTGGTAGGTCACGCCCGCCTGGACGTCGGCGATCTCGTCGAGCCGGTCGGCCTGTGGCCCCAGGGCCAGCAGGCGTATGCGCGAGGTATTGTCTTCATCGCGATTCTGCCCGATCGATTCGAGCACGAAGCCCAGATCCAGGGGTTGGCCCTCGGCGTCACGCGGCGTGAGCGTATCCACTGTGATCTGGTCGATGCCGATGTTTTCACCGTCGTGATGACGGATATCGAGAACGAGCGCGCCGTGCTCGTCGTCGGTATGAAACACGGGTTCGGCATCGGCAAGCGGGCTTTGTGGCGGCTCGATCACCCGGCGCTCCGGGGCGTCGGCCGCACTCTCGGGCAGGTACATGTCGGCGCCGGCCAGCGCGGCGAGCATGGCGTTGGTCTTGAATTGGCGGAGACTGTCGTACATGCCGCCGGTGGCCGGATCGTCGACGGCGCGCAGGGTCACGGCGCTGTGCAGGCGCAGGGTCCGTCCGGCGCGCCCGACCTGCCGATCGCTGATCAGCGTCATGGCCGTGATCCAGCCGCTGTGGCGATCGATACGCAGGCGGCCGGTGACATCGGTCACGGGGATGTTGGCGGTGTGGCCGGCCTGCGCCTGGTCGATTGCCGCGGTGACGCTGTCGCGATCCACCTGCTCGACGGTCAGGCGCAAGGCGGGCAAGCCATGTAAACGGTCGATCGTGACCTGGGCGCCCGTCTCGGCGGGTATGGCGCGGGCCACGGCCGGAGCGGGTATCAGTTGCCCGAGCTGCTCGACCGGGAGATCGATCTTGGCGGCGATCGCCTGAAAGGCGCGATCGTCGCCGGCCTGGAGCGTTGTTGCACCGGTCTCGCGCGTGATGTCCAGCTCGAAGCCGCTGTCCATCGTGCGCGCCAGCAGGGCGTGTTCGGGTGCGCTGTGCCGGGCGCTGGAAAACACGACCCCGTCCTGGTTATCGGCCTGCAGGAACCGCGGTTCGGCGTGCATTGTCAGCATCGGCTCGTCGGCGCCGGCACTGACGCGATAGCGCGTCACGCCCTGGAGCGTGAGCCACCGGCCGCTGGACGCCTGCCGGGCCCCCTCGGTTTGGGTACGCATGGCCACGCGATACGTGTGTGGCGTGCTCTGGGCCGGGTCGAAGACGACCTCGGCAGGGGCGGCGACTGCGCCATGGGCGGCGAACAGTGCCCATAGAGCGATCAGAATCAGCACCGGTTTTCCTGCTTTCACGCGAAACTCCCAACTCGAAACGAAATCTGAACAGCTCAGGGCCGGTCGCCGCGCTCGTCTTGCGGCGTGTCGCGGCGTTTGAATTCAACGGTATAGCTCCGGGTCTTGCCGGGCGTAATACGCATCAGCGGGTAGGCGGCGGGCGCATGGTCGGCCTGTACGCGTACGGTTTCGATCTCGGCGCTCGGGCTGTCGACCCGGGCCATCAGCTCGGCTTCGGCGGCGCTCAGCCAGCTGTCGCGGGGCGCAACGCCGGCCATGGCGTGCACGCCGGGCGCGGCCTGTGCCCAGCTACGTTTATAGGCATAGCCATCGCGGTTTTCGATCTGCAGCCACCACACGTTGTCGGCGGCTGCATCGGGCTCGACGCTGACCCGCGCCGGGCCGTGGGTCAGTTCGTGGCGCGCGTCGTCGAGTGCGATCGTGACACTCCGAGATTTCGTCTGGCGATAGGTCAGCGTCGCCTCGGCGCGGGCGACCGGCTCGAAGATCGCGGGATCGCCGGCGAGCGGGGCGTAGATGAACAGACGCCCGGGCTCGAAGGTGCGGTAATCCCAGGACGGCAGGATATTGTTCAGCTCGATCGGCAACTCCACCGGCCGGTCCTCGCGGTCGTAGAGCGTGAGATCGGTCAGCGCCACGGTGTTCAGTGGCAGGCGCGCGTGCTCGTCGTCGACGCGCACGCCCAGATGCAGCACGCTCAGCTCCACGCGCAACGCGGTTTCGCGGGTGTCGAAGGCCGGGTCGTCGGTGGCCGGGTCGGGCTGGCGGGTATTGGCCGGGCTTTGTCGCACTTCGACGTCGTCGGGGCTTTCGTCGGTCACGCCCCAGAACGGGTCGGACGTGTCGTGCATGTCGCCGGTGAGCAGGTCGCGCTTGCGCCGCGCGCGGGTGACGTGGTCGATGGCCACGGCCCGACCGTCGCGGGTGGCGTAATCGCGGCGCACCCGCGTCATGGACTCGATCCAGCCGTCGTGGCGGTTCACGCGCAGGCGCGCGAGCAGGCGGGATCTGTCCGCCGTCTCAGGGGCCCCGTTGTCGGCCACGGTTCGGGACCGGTCGGTGGTTTCCAGACGGATCGTGAGCGTGTCGTCATCGACCCGTTCGACGGTGGCCCGGATATGGCTTAGCCCGCGATAGCGCTCGAGCACATGCGTCGCGCCGACACGGGGAGCCAGATGAGAGGCTAGCGCCGGCGGCAGGGTCGGGACGATGAGCTGGTCGAGGATCGGGTTGCCGTCGGGCGTATCGATCTGTTCGGCTAGTGCGGCCAGCGCCCGGGTGCGCGGCCGTTCGAGCGCGAGCGCGCCGTCGCTGTCGAACGGCATATCGAAGCCGCGCTCCTGGACGTGGCGCAGATCAGCGGAGGAATACAGCGCGGCCAGCTGAGAGGTGAACACGGGCCCGTCCTGGTTGTGGGCGACGAGCGTGAGCGGGCTGATATGCAGCTGGCGGGTATCGCCGAAATCCTCGGCGCGGTAGCGCATCAGGCCGTAGGTCTGGGCCCAGCGATCGGTCGGCCCGTTCTCGTCGGCGGCCTCGCGCACCACGACCCGATGGCCGACCCGGTATGCCACCGTCGTGCCCGCCGACGGCGAAAAGCCGTCGCCGTGGGCGCTCTGCGTGAGGCCGGTCTGCCAGACGACCACGCCTGCCACGGCGATAACGCATAAGCCGCCGAGCAGAATGATCGCGCGTTTCACGGTTGCGGTTCCTCGAGATTTCCGGCTCGGCGCTTGGCGGCGTTCGGCCAGGACTTCTTCACCACCAGCGGTTTGTAATCGAGCATGACCACACGGGCAACCTCGCCCCAGATACGGATGACGCCGTTGTCGCCGACGTAGTCGTCCACCCGGTGCTGATGGGATTCCTCGGCCCAGTCGCCGGGCGTGTCCTCGGCGGCGGCGCCGCGCAACCGGGGCCGCAGCGGCCGGTCGTCGGCATCCAGAAACTGCACGTGATCGAAATAATCGGCGGCCGAGCCGGTGGACTGCGGCCAGCGGCCGGTCAACGTACGTAGATCCAGCTGCCATGGTCGGTCCCCGGTCACGGCGATGCGGCGCCATACCGGGGTGCCGGGGCAGGTGAGTATCGTGTCCAGCGGCAGTTCGCTGACGTCGGCGTGTGCGCCATCGGCAAGGGTCAACTGCCAGCGCTGCATGCCCGATGGCGGGCCGGCGTCGTCGGGCCGCGGCATCTTGCGCCAGAGCCGGACCGGCCGGTCCGGGCGCGCGACCCAGGCGGCCAGCCCGCACTGGCCGTCCAGACCCAGCGGCAGATCCATCTGCAGCCCGCCGCGGCCGTCCGGCTCGGGGGCGAGTCGCGCCAACGACAGATCGCGTTCGCGGTATGACGGCTGGTCGATATGGCGCGTGGTGGGTGCCACCGCCAACGGGTTGGTGAAGCGCACGGTCTCGGTCTGCGTGATCCGGCCGTTGTCGGCATCCAGCAGGGTGAGCTCCAGCGACGGGCGGTCGGCCTCGATACGCAGCGTGTTGTGCCAGGCGCCGGGGTGTTCGTTGCGCGCGAGCATGATCTGGTCGGCCGGGGTCAGCCAGGTATCGGGGTCCTGGACCCAGCCGGTGCCGCTCACGCCGTCGGGCAGGGTCATCGGGTCGAGCCAGTACTGGCGCTGGCCGCCGCTGGTCAGGGTCAAACGCCAGGCGTGGGTCGCGCCCGCGATCGGCTCGGCCACGGCGCGGGCGTCGCCGTGTTCGAGGACATGGCGACGGTCGTCGAGTGCCAGGGTCACCGGTTCGCCCGTCTCGCGCCGGCGATAGCCGATATCGGCGCGGACCTCGGCGATGTCGTTCACATCCGCGCTTTTCCAGCCGAGTGCGACGAGATCGAACAGCCAGCCGCCACCGTCGGCGTCGTCGTAATTCACGCGGTTGTAGGCCAGCGGACGATCGACCGGTTTGCCGTGGGCATCGAGCGCGGTCGCGTTCTGCAACTCAAGGCTGCCATACGGCAGCCATGGCGTATTGCCGTCGTTGAGATACAGCATCAGATGCCCACGCGCACCCATGAGGATCTGCGTGTTGTCGATCGGCTCGATCCGGGCCGGCGGTTCGTGCATGGGCGGTGGCGCGAACACGCCGCTGTACTGGGCCTGCCTCAGATCGCTGCCCTGGACATATTCGATGGGCAGCATGCTGAAACCGTCGAGCGGCGTTCGTGTGCTGCCGGCCAGCACGTTGTCGGCGCGATGGGCATAGGTGATCGAGCGCATCGTCGCGGCCCGCTCGCCCACGGCCATGCGCAGGTGAACGACCAGTGTCATGTCCTCGATCCAGCCGTGTGCGCGGTCGACGTTCATGCGAGCGGCGACTCGAATATCCGAGATTTCGATCGCTTCGGTGGGCGGCGCCATCCGCTGGACCAGCGGCGAGTCGGCGGCCAGCGTATCGAATTCGCCGGTCACGCTGAGCCGGGCGTTCGTGTCGTCCAGTGCCTCGACCGTGACGGTCAGCCCGTCGAAGCCCTGAAAACCGTCGAGCTTGGCCTGCGCGCCCTCGCGAGCGGGAATGCCCGGCGGCACGGCCGGGCCGAGCACCGCCTGCGAAAACGGATCGCCACCGAATCGGTCGAACTGTTTGGCGAGCGCCTGCATGGCGGCCTCGTCGACCGCCGTGACTCGCATCCGGCCGTCGCTGGCCCGGCGCAGGTCGAAGCCGGCGCCGAGGGCTTCGGCCACCTGTGTGGTATAGGCGTCCCCGGGGTCGAGGGCCGGGCTGGATAACACCGGCTGATAGTCGAACTGCAGGTCGAGCATGTCGATATCGGCGTGCAGATGCACCGGTTCGCCGGTATCGACCACGCGATAACGCACTAGGCCGTAGGCGGTGGCCGTGTGATCGAGGCTGCGGCCGTCGATCGTCACGTTCACACGATTGCCTATCCGATAACGGTGCTGGTCGCCGGCCGACGGGGCGAACACGAGCGACGGTGTCGACGCGCGCAGGCTCAGGGCTGCCGCCATGCCCGCGGCCCCGAATACGGCCAGCACGAGCACGCCGAGTATCCAGCGTTTGCGGTTCATGGCGTGAGCGGCCGCCTGGCCGGCAACGCTGCCGATGGCGAGGTCGGAACACATTCGCCATGCAGCGCCGATGACCGGTGCGCGCATCGAGCCATCGGTGCGTCGCGCCGGGTTCCGGAACGACCCGCACAAGACCGCCATGCAGACCATGCCGGGTCGGGCGCCGACAATAGAATTACCATTCCGGCGCGTCGGCGCCTTACACGCGATTTCAATCCAATCCCCTAAAAACAGACCGCAGCCGCGGCGTGGCTATCACCCGCGCCGACGACGACAGGCAGGCCGGGACCATATGGGCAATGCGCCGGCCGCTGCGGCAGAAAAATTTCAATTAAGTGAAAAATATAGCAAAAAATACGGCAACCGTTTGTGCTGGAATATGATTACGCCTTCACGAAAGCATTTCGGGAAATTGTATGAGTGTCTGGATCGAACCCACCACGCTGGCCGGACGGCATGTTCGACTCGAGCCTTTGACCCATGAACACGCGCCCGCGCTCGCCGAGGCCGTGCAGGACGGCCAGCTGTGGCGGCTCTGGTATACCTTCGTGCCGGCAGCCGATAGCGTCGACGGCTATATCGAGTCCGCGCTGGCCGAAAATCGGCGTGGCGGGCTGGCGTTCGCGGTGCGGGATCTGGCCAGCGATACCGTCGTGGGATCGACGCGTTTCTGCCATGTGGACGAGCTCAATCGACGCGCCGAGGTCGGCTATACCTGGTATGCCAAGCGGTTCCAGCGCAGCGCGATCAATACCGAATGCAAGTGGCTGATGCTGGCGCACGCGTTCGATACGCTCGACGCGATCGCCATCGAGTTCCGTACCCACTGGCACAACCGCGCCTCGCGGGCGGCCATCGCGCGCCTGGGTGCGAAACAGGACGGCGTGCTGCGCAATCACCAGGTCAGTGGCGACGGTATCCTGCGCGACACCGTGGTGTTCTCGATCATTGCCGCCGAGTGGCCGGCGGTGCGCCAGAACCTGGATTTCCAGCTCGAGCGCTTCGGCTAGCACCACGCCCGCTCGGCGCGCGAGCGGGCGTCGCGCTGCCGGTCAATCCCAGCGGTAGGTAATGCTGCCCAGCACGTTGCGCCCCACGCCGTAATCACAGAACGAACTCGGCTCGGTGCCGGTGCAATAGACCTTCACATCGTCGAAGACGTTGCGGGCCGAGACCTGCAGGCGCACGTTGTCGAAGGTATAGCGCACGGCAGCATCGACGAGTGTCGCCGAGGGGTAGCGCGCGGTGTTGTCGGCGTTGCTGAATGCCGAGCCGCGATAACGCACGCCCGCGCCCATGCCCAGGCCGTCTAGCACGGGGCGCTGGAATTCATAGTCGAGCCAGAGCTTGGCGATATGCTCGGGGCGATCGACCACGCGCTTGCCGTTGGTGGCCTGGGCGCCGCCGGCTTCCACGACCTCGACCTCGTTCCAGGTATAGCTGGCGATCGCCGACAGCCCGCGGGTGAGATCGATTTCCGCGCCCAGTTCGACGCCACGCGAGCGTGTTTCGCCGATCTGGTCCTGCACGGTCGGGTTGCTGGGCAGGGCGACCAGTTCGTTTTCGCGGCTGATATCGAAGGCCGCGATCTCGAAGGAGGCGTTCCAGCCGATCGGCCGATAACGCAGGCCGATCTCGTACTGCTTGCCGCTGATCGGTTCGTAGCTGGCGCCGGTGGCCTCGTTGACACCGTATTGCGGCGTGAACGATTCGCTATAGCTGGCATACGGCGCCAGACCGTTGTCGGCGAGATAGACCAGCCCGGCGCGCCAGCTCAGGTTGTTCTGGTCGTTCTCGTCGGCGCCCAGCGATTCTTCGCGCACCCAGTCCTGGCGCGCGCCGGCGGTGAAGGCCCAGTGGTCGCCGTATTTCACGTGGTCCTGCACATACAGGCCGTACTGGTCGGCCTCGGTCCGGCTGCGGGTGAAGGTGGTGGGCAGGGCGTAGTCCTGACTGTAGTCGGGATCGTAGAGATCCAGCGGCGGAATGTCGGTGGTCGGGTTGCGAAAGCCGCTGTTGCGGGCCTCGTAGTCCAGCGTCTTGTAGTCGAAGCCGACCAGAACGCTGTGGTCGAAGTTGCCGTGCGACAGCTCGGTGACGAGCTGGTTGTCGACGGTTAGGGTATCGCCCTCGTCGAAGCGCAGACGCGCGTCGCGAGACAGTTCGGTGAGGTCCTCGTTCAGCGGGTAGAGGGGATCGTCCGGGTCGTCGGGGTTGGCGAAATAGTCGCGGAAGACGTCGACCACGTCGTAGTCGATATGGCGATAGCGGGCGTTCTGGCGGAAGGTGAAGCGATCGCCGATGAGCTGCTCGAACAGATAGCCCACGGAATAGACTTCCGACTCGTAGCCGCCGAGGCCCGGGATGCCGATATAGCGGTCCTCGGGGATGCGGCCGTTGTCGCTGTCGTAGGCGGTGCCTTCGCGCGGAAAGCCGGTCCAGTAGTAGTCGGATTCGTTCTTCTGATAGTCGGCGAGGACGGTCAGCTCGGTGCGCGCGCTCGGCGCCCAGGTCAGCGCCGGGGCGATATAGACACGATCGTCCTCGATGAAGTCGATCGGCGAGTCGGCGTCCTGCACCAGCCCGGTCAGGCGGTAACGCCAGTGGGCGTTGTCGTCGATGGGCCCGCTCACGTCGCCCTTGAGCTGCTTGTGGTGGTCGCTGCCCATCTCCAGGCCGAATTCGCGCAGCGGCGTGGCGGTCGGGCGCTTGGTCACCAGATTGATGATGCCGCCCGGCTGGCCCTGGCCGTAGAGCACCGAGGCCGGGCCCCGCAGCACCTCGATACGCTCCAGGCCATAGGGTTCGACCGGCGCATCGTAGGGCAGGCCGGCGAACAGGCGGGTGCCGTCGCGATAGGTCGCGTCCGAGGCCTGAAAGCCGCGGATATTAATGCCGATCGAATCGATGATGTTGTTGTTGAAACGGTTGAGGACGGCGATGCCGGGGCTGTATTCCACGGCTTCGGTGAGCGTGTCGGCGTCGCGATCCTCGAGCTGCTCGCGACCGATCACGCTCACCGCCTGGGGCGACTCGATCAGCGGGATATCGGTCTTGGTGGCGGTCGCGCTGCGCTCGGCGACATAGCCGTCGACCGGCGAGAAGGCGCGTTCGACGCCGGCGCCCTCGACATCGATCGGCGCCAGCCGGGTCTCGCCGGATTCGCTCTGGGCGGCCGCGCCGGCGGCGATCAGTACCAGCGACAGGGTGGTCAGCGCCTTTCGCAGGGTCGTCGACGGTCGTTGAGCCGGTCGTCGCGAGGTGTTGGGTGCGGTCGGTGTGGGCATGAGGTCCCCCTTGGCGTGCTGGGTTGTGGTTCGGTCGTTTCCTGAAGAATCGGCTGGCCGGGCCGCCGCTATGGCGGCGGCGTCAGTACACATCCATGCGGATCCGGCCTTCGGCATGCAGACGGTCGAGCCCGGCGTCGCCGACGATCTCGGCCAGCGCCGCGGTCACGCCCGGCGCCATGCCCTCGTGGCTGCCGCAGACATAGACGATGGCGCCCGCGGCCAGCCACTCGCGAACGACGTCCGCCTGTTCGGCGAGCCGGTGCTGCACATGACGCCGCGTCTCGCCGTCGCGCGAGAACACCGGATCCAGCCGCAGCCGGCCCTCGCGTTCCTGGTCCGTGAGTTCCTCGGCGAAGTAGAAATCACGGGCGCGCTGGCGTTCGCCGAAGATCAGCCAGTTGTCGTGGCGGCCGGCGGCGATGCGGGCCTGCAGATGGGCGCGCAGGCCGGCGATGCCGGTGCCGTTGCCGATCAGCAGGGCGGGTCGGGCGAGCGCGTCCGCATCGGCGCGAAAGCCGGGGTTGGCCCGCAGACGGACGTCGACGGCCGCGCCGAGGGCCGCGTGTTCGATGAGCCAGCCCGAGGCCACGCCGGTGCCGCCGTCGTGGCATGCCAGACGGACGACCAGCTCGATGCCGCGGCCGGCGTCGATGTTGGCGATGGAGTAATTGCGTGCGGCCAGGGGCGGCAGGCCGTCGTACCAGGCCTGCAGATCGGCGCGGGCGTCGGCGTCGGCCGTCTCGGGCAATTGCCGGTCGGCGAGCGCATCCTGCAGATTCATCGCGACGTGGCCGCGCACGACCATCGCGCAGGGGTCGAGCCCGTGGCGGTCCAGCCATGCGGCGACCCGCGCGCCCGCATGATGCGGCCGGATCTCGGCGATGTCGCCGGCGCGCCACTCGGCGGGTGGCGTCTCGTCGCAGGTCAGGCGCAGCCAGGCCGTCGGCGTGCCGAGACTGGCCGGGTTGAGTACCGCGCGTTCGGCCAGCCGCCAGCGCGAGAACGCCGGCTCGGCCCGGGCCGCGGCGACGCCGAACAGCCCGGCCAGCGCGGCGTGCCAGCGGGCGAGCGCGTGCTGATCGGCCTTGTCGACCTCGATCGGCGTGAGCAGCGTGCGGGCCCCGCGTTCGCGCAGGCTGCGGTCCAGTCGCCGGCCGAAGGCGCAGTAGCTGTCGGCGTAGTCGCTGTCGCCCAGGCACAGCAGGGCATAGTCGAGCTGTTCGAGACGCGGCTCGCCGGCGTGACAGAAACGGCGGTCGAAGTGGCGCGCGGCCACGGGCGCATCGCCTTCGCCGTGGGTGCTGACCACGAACAGGGCGCGTCGGTGTGCGCGCAGACAGGTCGGCGTCAACGCGCCCAGATCGGCCATGCGCACGGCGCGGCCGCCCTGCTGCAGCGTGTTCGCGGTCTGGGTGGCGATACGCTGGGCCAGCCCGCTCTGGCTGGCATAGGCCACCAGCACCGTCTGCTCGCCCGGCGCGGCGTCGACGGCCCGCCGCGTCGGCGCGGCCACCTGTCGTTTCATGCGGCGTCGGCGCAGATACAGCAGCCAGCCGGTGACGAAGAACACGGGCATGGCCAGGCTGGCGAGCATCATGAACACCACGCCCGGCGTGCCGAAGAAGGCGCCCATGTGCAGGGCGTAGGCGCTGGCCAGCAGTTTGTCGCCGAAGCCGAGTTCGGCGAAGCTTTCGCGACCGAGAATCTCGCCCGTGCCGGGGTGGACGAACAGCTCGCTGTCGGCGAAACGGTGCTGGGCGTCGCCCGGGACATAGTGCACGTCGACCGTGGCCGAGGGCTCGTCCGGCAGGCGGATGAACACCGAGAGCGCGTCGGCCATCTCGGGGGCGATGCCTGCCCAGATCCGTTCGAGGTCGGGGTCGGCGACCGGCGCCTCGAGGCTGGGGTGCGCGGCGGTCTCGCCGGAGGCGAACAGGGCGTTTGCGCCGTCGCGGTACCAGTCGAACGACCAGATCAGCCCGGTGAGCGAAGCCAGCAGATAGGCGACGAGCGCCCAGACGCCGAGCACCGCGTGCCATTCGCCGGCGAGCTTGCCGCCGAGCGCGCGCGGCCAGAGCCAGCGCCAGCCCTGACGCGGCCGCCGCTGCCAGCGCAGGTACAGCCCGCTGATCGAGAGCACCACGAGCGTGATCGTCGCGATGCCGACGATGATCTGGCCCGTGCGCCCGGCGGCCAGGCGCTCGTGGAGCTGGCGGATGAGGCCGAATGTCCACTGCCCGCGTGGCTGGGCCATCGGTTCGGCGGTGTAAGGGTCGAGGAGCGCGCGCCCGCCGCGCTGGTCCGTGCTCTCGGGCGTGTCATAGCCGATCAGCATCGGATACGGCCGGTCCTGGCGCCAGAACAGTGACGACACCCGGTGCTCCGGGTGAGCCTCGTGATAGCGCGCCACGAGCTCGGGCGGCGACAGGCGCGGTGTGTCGACACTCAGGCGTTCGACGGTCGCAGGATTGAGCCATTCCAGGATGTCCTGCTGGAACGACATCAGGCCGCCGGTCACGCCGACGACCACCAGCACCGAGCCGGCCGTGATGCCGAGCAGCCAGTGGAGCTGAAAGATCGGATGGAGTGCCCGCAGTCGGTCCCGAAGCGTCATCGGATACCCCTTGGCGCCGCGCCGGCTCGAGCCGTCCGGTGTGGCCGGCGCTGCGCCAGCCGTGGTGACGGCGCGGGCGTCGACAGGCGATCTGCGCGCAGTCCGCGGGCGTGGGCCTCGTTCGACGTCATCCTGTCCCCCTGTTGGCCGGCGCGGCCGCCGGCCGGTGCTACCGTCATCCCACGCTTAAAAGAGCGCGGCCCGAAGGCCGCGCAATCCACCGAGTGGGAGGTTTCCCCAAATCGCATTCGCGAGCGCGGTGCCTCGCGCCGGCTGGCGAACGAAGACGCATTCGCGAATGCGAATAATTCGCATTATATACAAAAGATCGGAAGCTGCAAGCGGCGTTCGCTCTCCCGTGGTCTGGGCCCTCGCGGGCAAAAAAAACGCGGCCCGAAGGCCGCGTTGTGGTGACGGGTGGACGGAATCCTCAACGCCAGCGATAGCTCACCGTGGCCGTGGTTTCGCGACCGTAGCCGTAGTAGCAGAAATTCGGGCTCGCGCAGGAGGAGACGTACTTCTTGTCGAACACGTTCTGCACGTTCAGGGCTACACGCCAGCCATCCCAGGCGGGCTTGACGCCGCCGAGCTCGTAGTGCAGGGCGGCGTCGGCGACGGTGTAGTCCGGCACCTGCAGGTCGTTGTCGTTGGTGACCTGCTGTTCGCCGACGTAGCGTAGGCCCACTCCGGCGCCGGCGCCCTTCCAGGCACCGCCCGGCTGCGTGTAGTCGAGCCACAGCGAGGCGGTGTAGTCGGGCGTCTGCGAGAACTCGTTGCCCTCGGTGCCGTCGTCGGCGCTGGTGATCTCGGAGTCGAGATAGGCCGCGGCCAGCGACAGGTCGAGACCGCTGGCCAGGCTGGCCTTGCCGTCGATCTCGAAGCCGCGAATGCGGACTTCGCCGGTCTGGGTGGTGATCTGCGTGGCCGGGTCCGTCGTGGGCACGTTAGTGCGCGTCAGCTCGAAGGCGGAGGCGGTGAACAGGGCGTCGCTGCCCGGCGGCTGGTACTTCAGCCCGGCCTCGTACTGCTCGCCCTCGGTCGGGTCGAGAATACCGGCGGCGGTGTTGCTCGTCGCCGGCGACTGGAACGACTCGGCGTAGCTGACATACGGCGCGATGCCGTTGTCGAACGCGTAGAGCGCGCCGAGCCGGCCGGTGAAGGCGCGGTCCGTACGCGTGTCGCGATTGGTGCCGTCCGGGCCGACGGCGGTCGTGTCGATGACGTCGTAGCGCCCGCCGGCCAGCATCGTCAGGCGGCCCAGCTTGGCCTGATCCTGGAGATAGAAGCCGATCTGGTCCTGATCGAAGTCGTAGCTGCTGCGGGCCGGCGGCGTGATCGCCTGATCGTTGTTCGGATCGGCGATCGACAGGGACGGTGCCGCGCCCAGGCCGTAGTAGCGGTCCGCGTCGAGGTTCTGGTAATCGAAACCGGCCAGCAGCGTATGTTCGACCGGGCCGGTGTCGGCGTAGCCCAGCAGCTGGTTGTCGACGAGGATGCCGTTGACGCTCTCCTGCGAAGCCGCGGTCCCCCGCGCGAGCGTCTCGTCGTCGACCAGGCCGGCGCCGTAGACGCTGCGATAGTCGACCTCGGCGTCACGGAAACGGAAGTTCTGACGGAACTCCAGGCTGTCGTTGAACCAGTGCGAGAATTCGTAGCCGATCTGGACCGTCTTGCGGTCGAAGCTCTCGAAACTCTCGTCGCCGTCGTAGAAATCGCGATCCAGCTTCGAGCCGTCGCCCAGCGGGTCGACGGTGCCGCGATAGGGCAGGGCGCCGTAGGAGCCGGAGTCCGGGTCGTTGCGGTACTTGCCCAGCAGCGTGAACTCCGTGTCCTCGGACAGTCGCAGCCGCAGCGACGGCGCGATGGAGAAGTTCGACGTCTCGACGGTCTCCTGGGGGCCGTCTCGCCGGCTGCCGGTGGCCACCACGCGGTAGAGCGCGTCGCCGTCCTCGTCGAGCGCGCCGCCGATATCGAAACCGGCGCCCAGGCGGTTGTCGTTGCCCGTCTCCAGATAGAAGCGGTTCTCCTGGTCCTCGACGGGGCGCTTGGAGACCAGATTGATCAGGCCGCCCGGGGGCGTCTGTCCGTAGAGCACGGACGCCGGGCCCTTGACGACTTCCACGCGCTCGAGCAGGAACGGATCGGTCTTGGGAATCGTGTAGAAGTAGCTGAGCTGCTTGAGGCCGTCGAGATAGAGATCCGGCTGAAAACCGCGCAGCGTGAGCTGGTCATAACGGCTGGCCACATTGCCCCGCAGTTCGGGGACCACGCCCGAGACGTAGCGCATGACCTGGCGGAGATCGCGTGCGCCCTGGGCGTCGATCTGGTCGGAGCCGATCACCGATACCGCCTGCGGGGTTTCGGCCAGCGGTGCGTCGGTCTTGGTGGCCGAGCGCGTGCGCTCGGCGCTGTAGCCGTCGACCGGCGCTGTGGCCGAGGGCACGTCGCTGTCGCCCTCGACGCTGATCTCCGACAGCGTCTCCGATGCGGTTGCGCTGTTCTGGGCGAGCCCGGGCGGCGCCGCCATGGCGAGGCCGACGGCCAGCGCCGAGGCCAGCGCGGTGCGGTGCGGATGAGCGTTGGACGAAAACGGTCGCACGTGAATCCCCCTGGGCCGCGATAGTGAACCGCGGCTGTATATGAATGAGAACGATTCTTAATTATATTTGGCAAACCATCGTCCTGTACAGGAGGCCGGCCACGCGGGCCTGACGGTTTCGCCCGGAAACCGATACCATCGGCACACCCAAGCCCACCGGAACATGGCATGAGCTTTCCCGGATATCCGGTTCGTTCGCGCGCCGCACGGGGCGCCGCGATGCTGCTGGCCCTGTCGGCCGTCGCTCTCGTGAGTGGCTGCGACAGCGACGACGAGAGCGACAGCTCCGAGGCATCGACCGAGGACGGCGCGTCGTCCGGCACCGTGAGCGCCGAGCGGATCCGCGCGCGCATCATCGGCAACACGGTCGGCGGCACCATGTCGCCGGACAGCAGCTACACCGAGTACTACGCCGAGGACGGCACCATCCACGGCCCCGGCTACGAGGCCGAATGGCGGATCGACGGCGACCGGATGTGCTTCGATTACGACGAGGCCCCACAGGCGGACTGCTACGACGTGCGCATCGACGGTGACAGCGTCAGCTGGCGGCGCGACGGCGAGACCGAAGGCCGGGGCACGATCGTCGAGGGCAACCCGAACAACTTCTGACACGCCGGTGCGGCCGCGGGCCGCGACCGGCCGCGGCGCCCGTGCGGCGCGCAAGGACAGGCATGGCTGAAACCGATAGCCCAGGCGACCACGACATCGACGCCGGTGCGGAGGCCGGTCCCCGTCGCCGCGTGACGCGCGCCGAGGGCGACTATCTGCTGCTGGGTACCGCCCACGTCTCGCGAGCCAGCGCGGACGAGGTCCGGCAAGAGATCGAGTCCGGCGACTACGACGCCGTGGCCATCGAGCTCTGCGATGCGCGCCACGCCGCCCTCACCCGCTCGGGCGAACTCGAACAGATGGACCTGTTTCAGGTGCTGCGCCAGGGCAAGGCCGGCATGGTCGCCGCCAATCTGGCGCTGGGCGCCTATCAGCAGCGGCTGGCCGACCAGTTCGGCATCGAGCCCGGCGCCGAGATGCGCGCAGCGATCGAGTCCAGCGCCCGGGCCGGCCTGCCGCTGCAGCTGGTCGATCGCAACATCGGCATCACGCTCAAGCGCGTCTACCGTCGCATCCCCTGGTGGCAACGGCTGAGCACCCTCGGCGCCCTGTTCGCGAGCCTGCTCTCGCGCGAGAAGATCGAGGAGTCGGACATCGAGAAGCTCAAGCGCGGCGACATGCTCGAATCCACCTTCAACGAGTTCGCGCAGGAGTCCGCCGACCTGCACGAGGCGCTCATCGACGAGCGCGATCGCTACATGGCCGCGCGCCTGCTCCAGCAGACCGGCGCTTCACGCACGCTGGTCGTCGTCGGCGCCGGCCACCTCAAGGGCCTGGCGGGCTATCTCGAAGCGGGCATGGACGACCCGGCGGCCACCGTCGCCGCACTGGACCGGGTGCCGCCGGGGGCGCGCTGGGTGAAGTGGATCCCGTGGGTGGTGGTGGCGCTCGTGGTCTGCGGTTTCGCCCTGGGTTTCTCCCGCGACACCGGGCTCGGCCAGCAGATGGTCGTGGAATGGGTGCTCATCAACGGCGCCCTGTCCGCGCTCGGGGCGGCGGTCGCGCTGGCGCATCCGCTGACCGTGCTCACCGCCTTCGTCGCCGCGCCGCTGACCTCCCTCAACCCGACCATCGGCGCCGGCATGGTCACGGCGGCCGCGGAGCTGTGGCTGCGCAAGCCGCGGGTGGGGGATTTCTCCACCCTCAAGACGGACGTCACCCGGCCGGCCGGGTGGTGGCGCAACCGCGTCTCGCGCACGCTGCTGGTGTTCGTGTTCTCGACCATCGGCTCGGCGGCCGGCACCTATATCGCCGGTTTTCGCATCTTCGGTCAGCTGGTCGGCTGAGCGCGCCGCGCTCAGATACAGATCCGCATCGGCAGGCCGTCGGCGTCGTACGCCGGGCGACCCGGCAGCACCTGATGGCGGCCGGCGGCCACCCGCTCGGCGGTGAACAGACAGGCGAGGGCATCGGCGATGTCGTCGTCGGCCAGAGCTTTGCGTGGATGGGCTGCGCGCACGGCTTCGAGCAGGCGGCGGTCGTGGCGTGCCAGGACCAGTGTCAGGCGATCGAAGGCGCCCAGGGCGGCGGTCTTGGGATGCGGCATCGGCTGCAGGCGCGTGCTCTCGCCGCCATTCCAGGCCGCGAACGACAGCTCCGGATGGGCCTCGACCATCGACGCCCGCCAGCGCGGATCGTCGTGCAGCAGCCGATCCACCTCGCGCAGCTTGTCGAATAGATTGTAGGCCTGGGCGGAGACCCCGGCGCCGCCGTGCGCGCGGTTGATGCGGGTGGCCTCGGCCTGGGAGGCGGCCCCGTGCACGGCCGCCCGCGTCGGCGTGTCGAACACGCTGGCACGGCGCGGTCCGCCGAGCTGTTCCCGCGCGACCCGGTCGCAGTCGCGGCTGCCGCAGACGGGCAGGCCGATCGGCATGTCGACCGCAACCACGCTGCGTGCCGGATCCGCACCGAGCGTGTCCAGCAGGCCGGCCAGCGTTGGGCCGACGGCCAGGCCGGCGGGCGTCGCCGCTATCCAGCCGGCGCGGCAGCCGTCGACGCCGATCACGCGGGGTTCACCGGCCATGGCGCGCCGCGCGGCGTCCGCCTGCGTCGCGGTTATCCCTGCGGCAGGCCGCCGATGCAGTAGTACTTGGTCTCGAGATACTCCTCGATGCCGACATGGGCGCCCTCGCGGCCGAGACCGGACTGCTTCACGCCGCCGAAAGGCACGTGCGGCCCGGTGATGTCCATGGTGTTGACGCCGACCATGCCGTAGTCGAGCCCGCGGAGGAAGCGGCGGATGCGGGCGTCGGCGTGCGTGAGCACATAGGCGGCCAGGCCGAAGACGGTGTCGTTGGCCGCGGCGATCACGGCGTCGTCATCGTCGAATGCACAGATCGGGGCGACCGGGGCGAAGGCCTCCTCCGAGAACACCCGCATCCCGGGGGTGAAGTCGGCGACGACCGTGGGCATGAAAAAGCGCGGCCCGGGCGCCTCGGCCTGATCGCGGCCGAGGATGCGCGCGCCTTGCTGACGGGCGTCGTCGACCAGCCCCTGCGCCTTGTCGACCGCGCCTTCGTGGATCAGCGGACCGATGGCGTTGGCCTCGTCGAGGCCGTTGCCCACGGCCAGGGCGTTCATCCGTTCGACGAAGCGATCGAGGAAGTCGTCGTAGAGGGCGCGGTGGACGAAGATGCGATTGGCGGCGATGCAGTCCTGACCGGAGGTCTGGAACTTGGCGGCGATCGCGGTATCGACCGCGGTCTCCACGTCGACATCGTCGCAGACGATCAGCGGCGCATTGCCGCCGAGCTCCATGGCTGTGCACTTGACCGTGTCCGCGCTCTGACGGATCAGCGACTTGCCGACCTCGGTCGAGCCCGTGAACGACAGCGCCCGGACGCGGGCGTCGGCGCACACGCGTTCGGCAAACGTTCGGCCCGGGCCGGTGACGACGTTGAATTCGCCGCGGTCCAGGCCCGCCTCGGCCGCCAGCGCAGCCAGCGCCAGCGCAGAGAACGGCGTTTCGTTGGCCGGGTTGACCAGCGTCGTGCAGCCGGCCGCCAGGGCCGCGCCCACCTTGCGGGTGATCATGGCCAGGGGGAAGTTCCAGGGCGTGATCACCGCCGCCACGCCGACCGGTTCGCGCAGGGTGCCGATGGCCACCGTCGGGTCCTCGGGCGGGATGGTGGCGCCGGTCGTGCGGCGGGCCTCTTCGGCGAACCAGCGCAGGAAACTCGCCGCATAGTCGACTTCGCCGCGCGCCTCGGCGATGGGCTTGCCCTGTTCGTGGGTCATCAGCCGCGCGAGCGCCTCGCGATGGGCGGTCATGCCCTGATACCAGGTCAGCAGGACGTCGGCGCGTTCGAGCACGGGGCGCTGCCGCCAGGCGTCGAAGGCCGCATGCGCGGCGTCGATCGCGCCGTCCATGTAGGTCGCCGACAGGGCGGGCACCTGGCCGAGCGTCTCGCCCGTGGCGGGATCGTCCACGGCCGTGGTCGAACGGTCGTCGGCCACGATCCAGCGACCGCCGACATAGGCCTGTTCGTGCATCAGTTCCATGGTTGCTCTCGCTTGGATGCCCAGGACGCGGCACGCTAACAGCCGCCGACGCGGGCCGGCATCAGTAGTAGCGCGTAACCCGGCCGCACGCCGCGCGGGCGGGACCGCGGTGTTAGGCTCGGGTTCACGCAGTCATGCAGCACAAGGAGAACGGTCATGTCGCGCATGCAAGTCGCACAGCTCAGCGCCGCCGGCGCCGATTTCGAGCTGGTCGAACGCAACATCCCCGAGCCCGGGCCCGATCAAGTCCGGGTGAAGATCGAGGCCTGCGGCATCTGTCACTCCGATGCCTTCGTCAAGGACGGCGGCTTTCCGGGACTGGAGTACCCGCGGGTGCCGGGCCACGAGGTCGCCGGCACTGTGGACGCGCTCGGCGATGACGTCGATCACTGGCAGCCCGGTCAGCGGGTCGGTGTCGGCTGGCACGGTGGGCACTGCTTTTCCTGCGAGTCCTGCCGCCGCGGCGACTTCGTCACCTGCGCCAACGAGCAGATCTGCGGTATCTCCTATGACGGCGGCTACGCCGAATACATGATCGCCCCGGCCGAGGCGCTGGTCGCGATCCCGGACACCCTGTCGTCGGTGGACGCGGCGCCGCTGCTGTGTGCCGGCGTGACCACCTACAACGGCATGCGCAACACCGGTGCGGTGGCCGGCGACGTGGTCGCGATCCAGGGCATCGGCGGGCTCGGTCATCTGGCCATCCAGTACGCCCACGCCATGGGCTTTCATACCGTGGCCATGTCGCGCGGCACGGACAAGAAGGCCCTGGCCGAGGAACTCGGCGCCGACACCTATATCGACACCGAGGCCCAGGACGCGGTCGAGGCCCTGCAGGCGCTGGGCGGTGCCCGCGTGATCGTGGCCACCGCGCCCAATCCGAAGCTGATGAGCTCGGTGGTCGACGGTCTGGGCGTCAACGGCCGGCTGCTGGTGCTGGGGGCCTCGCCCGAGCCCATCGAGGTCTCGCCGTTCCAGCTGCTGATGGCCCGCCGCAGCGTGGCCGGCCACCCGAGCGGCACCCCGCGGGACTCCGAGGACACGCTGGACTTCTCGGCGCTGCGCGATATCCAGACGCGTATCGAGACCTATCCGCTGTCCGAGGTCAACGACGCCTACGCCCGCATGATCAACAACGACGCCCGTTTCCGCGTCGTGCTGACCATGACCTGAGCGGTCGTTCACGATCGCCTTCGAAGCCCGCCACCGGCGGGCTTTTTTGTTGGCCGGGGCTCGTCGCGCGGCGGCCGCAGAACTTGAAAAAGCGCCGAGCGGGCCGCATACCGCCGTGTTAGGTGGCGAGGGCGCCACGGTCACCATTCAACAGCCACAGATCGGACGAGCCAAGCGATGAGTGAAGAGCAGTCGAACCCGGACACCGAAAGCGCGCAGCCGAGCGCGAACGCCGAGAAACACGGTTTTCAGGCCGAGGTGAAACAGCTGCTGCAGCTGATGATCCATTCGATGTATTCGAACAAGGAGGTGTTCGCCCGCGAACTGATCTCCAACGCGTCGGATGCGCTGGACACGCTGCGCTTCGAGGGCCTCAAGGACGATTCGCTGTTCGAAGGCGATTCTGAGCTGCAGATCTGGATCGAGCAGGACAAGGACAACCGCACGGTCACCATCGGCGACAACGGCGTAGGCATGACGCGCGACCAGGTCATGGAGCGCATCGGCACGATCGCCAAGTCCGGTACGCGAGCCTTCCTCGACAGCCTGTCCGGCGACGAGAAGAAGGACGCGAAGCTGATCGGCCAGTTCGGCGTGGGCTTCTATTCGGCCTTCATCGTGGCCGATCAGGTCGTGGTCGACACCCGCCGCGGCGGCGAGTCCACCGGCGTGCGCTGGATCTCGGACGGCGGCGGCGAATACACGCTCGAAGAGATCGACAAGCCGCAGCGCGGCACCACCGTGACGCTGCATCTGCGCGAAGGCGAAGAGGAATTCACCGAGCCGCATCGGCTGCGGCATCTGGTCAAGACCTATTCCGACCATATCGCCTTCCCCATCAAGATGCGCGAGCAGCTGTCGGAAGAAGACGAGAACGAAGGCAAGGAAGCCGGCTGGGAGCAGGTCAACCGCGGCGCGCCGCTGTGGGCCGAACCCAAGTCGAAGCTGTCCGACGAGGACTACGCCGAGTTCTACAAGCACACCTGCAACGACTTCGAGGATCCGCTCACCTGGACCCACAACAAGGTCGAGGGCAGCCAGGAATACACCAACCTGCTGTATATCCCGAAGCGTGCGCCCTTCGATCTGTTCGACCCGAACGGCAAGCAGCACGGCGTGAAGCTGTACGTGCAGCGCGTGTTCATCATGGACGACGCGGAAAAGCTCATGCCGCGCTACCTGCGGTTCGTTAAGGGCGTGATCGATTCCAACGATCTGCCGCTCAACGTCTCGCGCGAGCTCTTGCAGAACAACCGTCTGCTGGACAAGATCCGCTCCGGGTCGGTGAAGAAGGTGCTCGGCCTGATCGAATCGATGGCCAAGGACGAAGACGATCCGGAGAAGTTCAAGACCTTCTCCAACGAGTTCGGCACCGTTCTCAAGGAAGGCGTCGTCGAGGACTACGAAAACCAGACCCGCATCGCCAAGCTGCTGCGCTTCAAGACCACGCAGGATGAGTCCGCCGATCCGGGCGTGTCGCTGGATACCTATATCGAGCGCATGGCCGAAGGCCAGGACAAGATCTACTACATCACCGCGGATACGCTGGCCGAGGCCAAGCACAGCCCGCATCTCGAGATCTTCAAGAAGAAGAACATCGAAGTGCTGCTGCTCACCGACCGCGTCGATGAGTGGGTGATGGCCCACATGACCGAGTACGAGGGCAAGGAGTTCTCCTCGGTCGCCAAGGGCGCGCTGGATCTCGGCGAAGCCGAAACCGAAGAAGAGAAAGAACAGCAGAAAAAGCTCGAGGAAGAATCCTCCAATCTGGTCGAGCGCATCAAGGAGGCGCTGGGCGAACGGGTCAACGAAGTGCGGGTCACGCATCGTCTGACCGATTCGCCGGCTTGCCTGGTCGCCGACGAGCACGGCATGTCGGCGCATCTCGAGCGCATCCTCAAGGAAGCCGGCCAGGAAATGCCCAATACCGCGCCGCATCTGGAGATCAACCCGACCCATCCGTTGGTGGAAAAGCTGGCCGACGAGCAGGGCGAGGACGAGTTCAATTCCTTCTCGCAGATGCTGTTCGAGCAGGCCGTGCTGGCCGAGGGCGGCGAGCTGGAGGATCCGGCGACTTTCGTGCGGCGGATGAACCAGATGCTGCTGGCGGTCTCGCGGGGCGCGGCCTAGGTGCGGGGGTCGCCCCCGGCGGTGCGAGCGGGCATAGTCGGGGGCGTACCGACACGGAGGAACACGACCATGAAGAATACGCTGCGAATCGGCACCGCCCTGATCGGGCTCACGCTCGCCAGCATGGCGGCGACAGCCGCGGCCCAGACCGTCGAGATCGGCGGCACCACGCTCGACCTCGGCGAGTCGCGGGCCGACACACTGGCGATCGCCAACGCCCAGTTCGACGTGTCGCCGACCGGCACGAGCGGGCACTACAATCTCTATCCTAAGCCGCGCGCCGGCGACTCCTGGGATACGCCACGGGGGCCGGCGATCGGCAGCCTCACCCTCGAGGACGGCCGGCTCGTGCGGGTCACGCACAATCTCGGCTCGTTTCGCAGTGAGGACGCCGAGGCCGCGATCGAGAATCTCATCGCGGCTTTCGACCGGGCGCCCGCGAGCGGCGAACGCCCGAGCGTGCACACCGATCGCGCCGGGTCGGGCCAGGGCGGCACGTCGCGGGTGTACTTCAGCTATCCGGACCGCGTGATCCAGATCGTGATCTATCGGCCGGACTTCGAGGGCGGCATGGCCACCATCGACATCACGGAACAGTACGCCCTGCGCGGCGGCAGCCGTCCACAGTCGACGCCGATGGCCGAATAGCGTGCTCTGGGCCGCTACCGTCGCCGCCGGCGCGATCATCGTCGCGCTGGCGGCCTATGCCGGCTGGCTGTGGTGGCGGGTCGCGACCCAGCGACGCGACCGCGACCGTCACAACGCGGCCGTGCTGGCCGACACCCAGGCCGAGCGGAGCGCGAGCATCGCCATCCTCGCGGACAGCCTCCTGACCGGCGAGCTCAATCTCTCCGAAGGCGCGATCCGGCTCAAGGTGCTGCTGGACCATTGGTATGCCCCCGGCAGCGGGCAGGCCGACTACCCCGCGATCTATCGTCTCTATCTGTCCACCTGTACGATGCCACGCGGCGCCGAGCGTGATGCCCGGCCGAAACGCGAGATACGCCGCCTCGATCGCGAGCGGGAAGCGTTCGAACTCGCGGCGCGAGACGCCGTGCTCGCCGAAGCCCAGGCGCTTCAGCAGCGCTTCGGCGTGCCGCCCGGCCGTGCCGGGCTGAGCCGGCTGCAGGTCGCGCCCTAGGCCTTTTTAGGGTTCGCGCGGAGCGAACCTCTACCGGTGTTTTTCGAAAACGCCGCGGCTTGGCCTCGTGGCGGGTTCGCCTGTGCGCATGTCCGCGAGACGGATCGCATCGTCCGGCGCCCCGATCATTTCAATGATGGAGTGTGGATGACAACCACAGACGATACCCCGCGCATCAGTGTGCCCATGGCGGCGCTGCCGATCGTGCTGACGTTTCTGGTGCTGGGACTGCAGCTTTTCGTGTTCGACACCTTCGTGCCGCACGTGCCGCTAATACTCGGTATCGGCATCACCGCCGCGCTCGGCCGGCTCAACGGCTGCAGCTGGGACGCCATGCAGGACGGCATGCTGCACGTGGTGCGCGTCGGTCTGCCGGCTCTGGGGATTCTGCTGCTGGTCGGCATGATCACGGGCGTGTGGATCGCAGCGGGCACCGTCCCGACCCTGATCTACTACGGCCTGGAACTGCTCAGCCCGCAGGCCTTTCTCGCCACCGCGGCGATCCTCTGTGCCGTGGTCTCCGTGTCGCTGGGCACCTCCTGGGGCACGCTCGGCACCGTCGGTCTCGCGCTGATGGGCATCGGTCACGGCTTCGGCCTGCCGGCCTACTGGACCGCCGGCGCGGTGGTGTCGGGCGCGTTCTTCGGCGACAAGATATCGCCGCTGTCCGATACCACCAATCTCGCCCCCGCGGTCACGGGCGTGAATCTGTTCACGCATATCCGCAACCTCATGCCCACCACCGTGCCCTCGATGGCGATCGCGCTGGCCGTCTATACCGTGGCCGGCTTCGTGTTGATCGGCAACCAGCCGGTTTCGTTCGAGCGCATTACGAGCATCACCGACGGCCTGGCGGCGCATTTCACGATCTCGGCGTGGACGCTCCTCCCGGTGGTGCTGGTGATCGGCCTGGCGCTGGCGCGCATGCCGGCGATGCCGACACTGTTCTTCGGTGTGCTCGTCGGCGCGGTCACCGCCCTGATCGCCCAGGGGGCGAGTCTGGCCTCGATCTTCGACGAGGCTTTCGCCGGCTACAGCATCGAGACCGGCGTCGAGTCCATCGACGGCCTGCTCAACGGTGGCGGCATCCAGTCGATGACCTGGGTGATCACGCTGCTGCTGATCGCGCTGTCCTACGGCGGCGTGCTGGAGCGCACCGGCTGTCTGCGGGCGCTCATCGAGGCGCTGGTACAGCGCGTGCGCAGCTTCGGCGGGCTTCAGACCTCGGCGATCGGTGCCGCGGCGAGCACCAACGTGGTCGCCGGCGATCCCTATCTGTCGATCGCGCTCACCGGACGCATGTTCGGTCCGGCCTATCGCGGTCAGGGAGCGGCCATGCGCAATCTCTCGCGGGCGACAGAGGAGGGCGGCACGCTCGTCTCCCCGCTGGTGCCCTGGAACGCCGGCGGCGCGGTCGTGATCACCGCGCTGGGGCTGGGCATCGCCGAGGGCCAGGCGATCAACCTGCTCTACATCCCGCTGGCCTTCGCCTGCTGGCTGTCGCCGCTGATCGGCATGGCCTACGGCTGGCTGGGGTGGTTCTCCCCGCGGGCCGACGCGGCCGAGCGCGCGCAGTGGCAGCGCGACGGCGAGCACGTGCTGGACGTCGACGCGCTCACGCCGGCCTCGCCGTCGCTGGCCGCGACTAGTCGGCGCTAGCGCAGACGGGGCTTTCCTGCCCGATCGCGGCACAGCCGATGCCGCGCGGGTCGGCGGCCGCATCCACGCGGTCGTCGACCCGATCCCATATCACCGCATGCATGTCGCCGTAGCGGCGATCGACCCGCTTGAGCCGGTGGCCGAGCGCCTCCAGGCCGTCGATGGTGTCCGCCGACAGGGCGCCGGTCTCGTATTCGACCGCGTCCGGCAGATACTGGTGGTGATAGCGCGGGGTCGACACCACGCTTTCGGCGTCACCGCCGTGGGTGAAGTCGAGCACGCCCAGCAGCACCATGGAGATGATCCGCGAGCCGCCCGGCGTGCCGAGCGCGAGCGTCCGGTCGTCGCCGACCACGAACGTCGGCGTCATGCTCGACAATGGCCGCTTGCCCGGTGCGATGGCGTTGGCTTCGCTGCTGACCAGCCCGTAGCCGTTGGGCGTGAGCGGCTTGGCCGCGAAGTCGTCCATCTCGTCGTTGAGAAACACTCCCGTGCCGGCGGCGACCATGCCCGAGCCGAAGGGGAAGTTCACCGACAGCGTGGCCGCGACCCGGTTGCCCTCGGCGTCGATCACCGAGAAGTGGGTCGTATGGCGGCCGTTGGCGTGATCGGCGGTGACCCGGGCGAGTTCGTTGCTGCGCGTGGCCCGGTCGCGACGGATCCCGACCCGCAGCCCCGCGGCGTAGCGCTTGTCGGTCAGGCGCGCGATCGGCATGTCGACGAAGTCGGGATCGCCGAGATAGACCGCGCGGTCGCGGTAGGCGCGGCGCATCGCCTCGATGGTGATGTGGCGGCGCTGGACGTCGTCCAGCCCGGCCCAATCGAACCCCTCGATGATGTTCAGCGCCTCGACCAGCACCGGGCCGCCGGAGGACGGCGGTCCGGCGGATACGATCTCGTAGCGCCCCTGCGGCGTCTTGTAGCGGCCGCGTATGGGTTCGCGCTCCACGACCTCGTAGTCCGCCAGATCCTGACGGGTCCAGATCCCGCCGGCGCTCTGCACGGCTTCCACGAGGCGGCGGGCGACGTCGCCGTCGTAGAAGCCGGCGCGGCCCTCTCGCGCCAGGATCTCGAGCGTCCGGGCCAGATCCGGCTGGCGCAGGGTGGTGCCGACCGGCAGCGGCTGATCGTCGTCGTCGAGGATCAGCGCCGCGCTGGCCGGATACCGGGCGAGCACGTCGCGGCGGTATTCGGCCAGTCGGTGCATGTGCTCGCCCACGGGAAAGCCCTCGCGGGCGAGGCGGATGGCCGGCGCCAGGCTGGTGGCCAGATCGAGCGCGCCGTACTTGCTCGCCATGTGCACCAGGGCCGCGGGCTCGCCCGGGATGCCCGCGGCCAGGGCGCCGTCGCGCGAGGCGTCCTCGATGAACTCGCCCGAGTCGTCGAGATACATGTCGCGGCTGGCGGCGTTCGGTGCCTTCTCGCGGCCGTCGACCATGATGTCGCGGCCGCTGTCGGCCTCGTGCAGCAGCCAGAAACCGCCGCCGCCGAGCCCCGAGCCCTGAGGCTCGACCACCGCCAGGGCCGCGGAGACCGCCACCGCCGCGTCGAAGGCGTTGCCGCCCTGTTCGAGTACGGTCATGCCCGCCCGGGTGGCCGCCGGATGGGCGCTGGATATCGCCGCGGCCGGCGGTGTGTCGCTGTCGGCAGCGGCCGGCAGGGGCGTGGCCGGGAGAACGAGGGCGGCGAGCAGCAGGGTCAGGGTGCGGCGCATCGATGATCGACGTGGTTGAGGCAGGGCGCCAAGATACCCTGTCGAATCATCGCACTCCAGCCGCTGCCCGCGGGCCGGCCGGCGCTAGCCGGCCGTCTTCTCGTGCAGCTTGTCGGCCACCAGCCCCGGCACGAGCCCGCTGATGCGCCCGTCCAGGAACGCGATCTCGCGCACCAGCGTCGACGAGATGTGGGCGAACTCCGGCGACGGGGCGAGGAAGATGGTGTCCACCTGGGGCGCCAGATGGCGATTCATCACCGCCATCTGTTTCTCGTATTCGTAATCGCCGACCCCGCGGACCCCGCGGACCAGCACCCGCACCTCGTGCTTGCGCGCGAAGTCGACGATCAGGCCGCTGACCGGCATGACCACGACGTTGTCGACGTCGGCGAGCACCTGCTTGGCCAGCTCCACGCGCTCGGCGTGGTCGAATATGGATTTCTTGCTCGCGTTGCTGGCGACCGCGACGATCAGTTCGCTGAACATGCTGGCGGCCCGCCGGATGACGTCGGCGTGGCCGTTGGTGATCGGATCGAAGGTCCCCGTGTACGCGGCGCGTATGGATTTGGATTGGCTCATGGCCGGCTATCTTCGCTGCGCGCGCCGGGCTGTGCAAGACAATAGCCGACAGCGCCGGCGCGTCTGGCCCGCAGGAGGTCGAAATCGTCGGCCAGCAGCGCCTCGATGTGCGCCTGGCGCGCGGCCGGATATTCCAGATACAGGCGGGCGCCGGGCGCCAGCCGGGGCGCGATCGCGGCCACGGCCCCCGCGTGCAGATCGGCATCGAACGGCGGGTCGATGAAGACGATGTCGAAGGGGCCGGCGGCTGCCGCCTGCGCGCCGGCGTCGGCGGTGACCGCGTGCCCGCGTGCGCCCGCGCCGAGCGTGACCAGGGCGGCTTCGATGGCCGCGGTGGCCGCGCGATCGGTATCGACGAAGGTGACATGGCCCGCCCCGCGCGAGAGGGCCTCCAGACCGAGCGCGCCGGTACCGGCGAACAGGTCCAGGCAGCGGCTGCCGGCGATGCGCGGGGCCAGCCAGTTGAACAGCGTCTCGCGCACGCGGTCGGGCGTGGGGCGCAGGCCCGGCCGCTCGGCCACCGCCAGCCGGCGGCCGCGCCATTCGCCGCCGATCAGGCGCAGGCCGGCGGCCGGACGCGAGGACGAGCGGCGTGGACGGCGGGGCATGCGGCGCGCGGCGTCTGCGCCGCTCTCAGCCCTGCTCGGTGCCGCCGACCGTGATCGCGTCGACCCGGAGCGTGGGCTGGCCGACGCCCACGGGCACGCTCTGGCCGTGCTTGCCGCAGATGCCGATGCCGGTGTCCAGCGCCCAGTCGCGACCGACCATGGAGATGCGCTCGAGCACGTCCGGGCCGTTGCCGATGAGCGTGGCGCCCTTGACCGGCGCGCCGATGCGGCCGTTCTCGATGCGATAGGCCTCGTCGGCCGAGAACACGAAGTTGCCTGAGGTGATGTCCACCGAGCCGCCGGAGAAGTTCACCGCGTAGATGCCGTGATCGACCGAGGCGATGATGTCGTCCGGGTCCGAGGTGCCCGGCTGCATGTAGGTATTGGTCATGCGCGGCATGACGGTGTGCGCGTAGGACTCGCGGCGGGCGTTGCCGGTCGGGCGCGCGCCCATCAGCCGGGCGTTGTGCTTGTCCTGCATGTAGCCGGTGAGCATGCCGTTTTCGATCAGCGTGTTGGCGGCCGCCGGCGTGCCCTCGTCGTCGACCGCGAGCGAACCGCGGCGGCCCGTCAGCGTGCCGTCGTCGACCACCGTGCACAGATCGGAGGCCACGCGTTGGCCCATGCGCCCGGCGTAGTTGGAGGAGCCGCGGCGGTTGAAGTCCCCCTCCAGTCCGTGGCCGACCGCCTCGTGCAGGAGCACGCCGGGCCAGCCGGCGCCGAGCACCACCGGCAGGCTGCCGGCGGGCGCGGGCTCGGCGCGCAGGCGCACCAGCGCCCGGCGCACGGCCTCGCGGGCGTATTCGGCCACGTGGTCGGTGTCCTGGGTGAAATAGTCGTAGCCCATGCGCGCGCCGCCGCCGGCCGAGGCCGATTCGCGTACGCCGTTGTCCTCGACCTGAACGGAGACGTTCACGCGCACGAGCGGACGCACGTCGCCGGCGAGCGTGCCGTCGGAGGCGGCGACGAGCATGGTGTCGGAGGACCCGGCCAGCGACACCGTCACGCGGACCACACGATCGTCGCTGTCGCGGGCGACGCGGTCGGCGTGATGGAGCAGGGCGACCTTGGCATCGGCGTCCAATGTGGCCGCCGGGTCGATCGGCGCGTAGCGCGCCACGCCGCCGGTCTCGCGCCGTGCCAGGGCGTTGACGGTGGCGCTGCGACCACTGCGGGCGATCGCGGCCGCTGCCTTGGAGGCCTGCGTCAGGGCCGGGAAGGCGAGCTCGTCGGCGTAGGCGAAGCCGGTCTGCTCGCCGGCCAGCGCACGCACGCCCACGCCCTGGGCGGTGGAGGCGCCGGCGCTTCGGACCACGCCGTCCTCGAGCAGCCAGTTCTCGTTGCGCAGGATCTGGAAATACAGGTCGGCGTAGTCCACCCCGGGCACCATCAGGGCGCCCAGCGTGGCCTCGAGCTGACCGGCCTCGATGCCGGCGCGGCCGAGCAGGGTGTCGGAGGCGATGTCGATTGCGCTGTTCATTTCGTCAGGCTAACACCACAGCGGCTCGGATAGCGCCTGCACGCTACGGCCGATGCGTCCGGATTTCGCGGTGTTCGGGCGGCCGGCGGCCCGCCCGAGCGATTGGCCATGACAGCCGGAGTACGGCCCACGCGACCGACTCCGCGGCTTAGGCGACGACAGGCACGTAGCCCGCGGCGATCCGGCTTTCGAAATCGCCCCGGATGGGCTCCTGCGCTCGGCCCGGACGCGCGCTGCGGTTACGACAGGCGAGGCGCACGCTGGCCGTGATGTCGGCGGCATGCGCCCGCGTCGCGGCTCGCGATCGTGCCCAACTCCTCAGGGCAGCAGAATGGTCGACCCGGTGGTCTGCCGGTCGGCCAGGGCCCGCTGGGCGGCGCCGGCCTCCTCGAGCGCGAAGCGCTGGCCGATGTGGATCTTCACCGCGCCGGATTCCAGAACCGAGAACAGGTCGGCGCACATCATCTCGAAGCGTTCGCGGGTGTCGGCGTAGCCGCCCAGACTCGGCCGGGTGACGAACAGCGAGCCGCCCTTGTTGAGCTCGGCGAGGTTTACGCCTTCCACCGGGCCCGAGGCGTTGCCGAAGCTCACCATCAGCCCGCGCGGCGCGAGACAAGCCAGCGAGTCCTTCCAGGTGTCGCGGCCGACCGAATCGTAGACCACCGGCACCATGGCGCCGTCGGTGAGTTCGCGGACGCGTTCCGGCACCGATTCGCGGGTGTAGTCGATGGTCATCCAGGCGCCGTTGCGGTGGGCGAAATCAGCCTTGTCCTCGTTGGAGACGGTGCCGATGACGTGCGCGCCCAGCGCATGCGCCCACTGGCAGGCGATCGAGCCGACGCCGCCGGCCGCGGCGTGGAAGAGGATGTTCTCGTCCTCGTCGACGGCATAGGTCTGGCGGATCAGGTACTGAACGGTCAGGCCCTTGAGCATGCCGCCGGCGGCGGTCTCGAAGTCGATCGCCTCCGGCAGGGCGATGACGTTGGCCGCCGGCATGATCGCGAACTCGCCGTAGGCGCCCTTGGGGCCCTGGGCGTAGGCCACGCGATCGCCCTCCTCGAAATCGTCGACGCCTTCGCCGACCGCGTCGACCACGCCGG
Source organism: Salinisphaera orenii subsp. orenii MK-B5 (assembly GCF_003788635.1). Lineage (GTDB taxonomy): Bacteria > Pseudomonadota > Gammaproteobacteria > Nevskiales > Salinisphaeraceae > Salinisphaera > Salinisphaera orenii. The sequence goes on along the minus strand of NZ_AYKH01000002.1, from coordinate 2,674 downwards.
CGCCCTCGGTGCCGAGACCGCTGGGCAGCTCGGTCGGATACAGGCCGGTGCGGAAATAGATGTCGATGAAGTTCAGGCCGATCGCCCGGTTGCAGATACGCACCTCGCCGGGGCCGGGATCGCGGGGTTTGACGTCCACGAGTTCGAGCACTTCCGGGCCGCCGGTCTCACGAAACTGGATCTGTCGCGCCATGAAGCGTCCTTGTCGTTGCTGGTTGGAAACGGATGCGGCCGGCTAGCCGAGCCGCCGATGGGCCAGACAGGGAAAGCCGCTGCGCAGTTCGGCCGCGCGCCGGCGGTCGATGCGCGCGAGGATGACCTCGTTGGCCTCGGTCTGCGCCTCTGCCTTGATCTGGCCCCAGGGGTCGACGATCAGGCTGTGGCCGTAGGTCCGGCGCCCGCTGGCGTGATGGCCGACCTGGTTCGGGGCGATGAGCGTGACCAGATTCTCGATCGCCCGCGCGCGCGTCAGCACGTGCCAGTGGGCGCTGCCGGTGGTGTGGGTGAACGCCGACGGGGCGACGATGACTTCCGCGCCGGCCGCGGTCAGGGCGCGGTAGAGCTCCGGAAAGCGCAGGTCGTAGCAGATCGAAAGCCCCAGCTTGCCGATCGGCGTGTCGAGGACCTGCGGCGGTTCGGGCGTGCCGGCGATGAAGGTCGCGGACTCGCGATAGGCCTCGGCCGAATCCGGCATGCCGACGTCGAACAGGTGGATCTTGTCGTAGCGGGCCACGCGGTTGCCGCTGTCGTCGTAGACCGGGCAGGCGGGATAGACCCGGTCCGGTTCGCCGCCGGCGATCGGGATGGTGCCGCCGACGATCCACAGCCCGTGTGCGCGCGCGGTCTCGGCGAGAAAATCCTGGATCGTGCCCTCGCCGTCGCGCTCGGCCACGCCCAGCTTGTCGGTCTCGCGCGCGCCCATGAGCGCGAAGTTCTCGGGCAGCACCGCCAGTTGCGCGCCCTGGCGCGCGGCCTCGGCGAGCAGATCGCCGGCCAGGGCGAGATTGGGGGCGACCTCGCCGAGCGAGGACATCTGGATGGCGGCGACGGTGGGGGAATCGAGCGCGGACATGCGGCCTCGTGCGGGTTGGTTCGACTGTGTCTGTAACGACTGAATCTATTGTTCGGCGCTGGGTTCCGCAATCTGCGGGTCGTCCCAGCTGCCCTTCAATGTATACCCGATGCTGGAGAATTTCTGGATCGGCTGCTTGAGCAGCTCCTGGACCGCCAGCACCGCCGCGCCCACGATCGGCCCGCCGAACACGGTGCTGGCGATCGCCACGCCGCTGCCGACCTTGGGCACGATGGTCACGCGTTCGTCGTAGTCGCGTGCGGCCAGCCCGATGCGCCCCTCGATGTCGATGCGCGACGAGGGCGTCTCGATGCGCACGCCGTCGCCGTAGGCGTTGCCGTCGTCGATATCGAAATGGGCGCGGATGCTGTCGAAGGCCAGCCCTTGGTCGACCACGTCGCGGAAGTCCAGCTGCAGGCGGCGGGGCAGCACGTAGAGGTTGACCAGCCCGAGCACCCGGGCGGCCCCCGGGTCGACCGACAGCAGCGTGCCGTTGTCGAGCGCGAGATTCACGCCGCCGTCCAGCGCGCGCAGATCCAGGCCGTTCGGATTCGGCGCGATCTCGAGCTGTGCATGCACGCGGGCGCGTTCGGCGCGTACCGTCGGCGGGTAGCCGAGCGTGCCGAACAGTCCGGGCAGGCCGTGCCCTTCGAAGCGCGTTTCCGCGCTGGCGCGCGTGCGGCCGTCGGCCCGCGTCCAGCGGCCCGTGGCCCAGCCGGTCAGCGCGCCGTCGTCGAGCGCCAGCCGCTCCAGCTGCCAGCCGTCGGCCCGCGTGGCCGCGCTCAGGCTCGCACGGCCGAAGTCGGTGTCGTCGACCCACAGCGAGGCCACGTCGACCCTCAGGCCCGGCAGTTCCCGCGGGTCCACCTCCGGCCAGATCACCGGCGAGGGCGTCTGTCCGTCGCCGTGGTCGTCGTCCGGCTCGGGCGGCCGGGTATGGATCGCCAGCCGGGCCAGATCGCCGTCGATGGCCACCCGGCCGCCCGCGGGCTGAGTCCAGGTGAACTGGCCGCGGGTGTCGGGGCCGTCGAGGTCCACGCGCCAGCCGGGCGCGTCGCTCATGGGCCGGGTCCGGACGTGGACGTTCTCGTAATAGCGGTTGTCCACGCGCAGCTCGCCGGCGCGCAGGTCGCCGCCGATGAAGGCCAGCTCGGTGGCTTCGTCGTCCGTGCTTGTCGCCTCCTCTTCGGCGGCGGTGAGCAGGTTGCGCACGAGATAGAACCAGCCCAGCCCGTCGACCGTGTCGGCCCGGCCGCCGATCCACACGCCGTTGGTATCGGGCGGCGTCAGCCCGGGGTCGTTGAGCCGGGCCTGCACGCGGGTCGGGCGGCCGCCGGCCAGGCGCACGCCGATGTCCAGGCGCTCGTCGTAGGCGACATCGACGCGGCTGCCGTCGCCGGCGATCGTGATGTCCAGCGGGGCCGGGGTTTCGGCGGTCTTGGCCATCGGTGTCGGCAGGTTCAGGGCCATGCCGGCGAGATCGCCCGTGGCGTGGATATCCGACGGCCCGCCGTCGCGGCCGACGTCGAAGGCCACGCGTAGGGCCGTGGCGCCCTCGGCGTAGTCCAGCCAGGGCCGCGGCAGATAATGGGCCAGAGCGTC
>NZ_AYKH01000001.1 GCF_003788635.1 Salinisphaera orenii subsp. orenii MK-B5 | reverse complement strand
CACTGCTACGCCCACAGTTAGCCGCCTAGGATTCGCTCCGGGCGGCTTTTTCTTTGGGACCGCTCAGGCAGTCGCCGAAGCTCACGACCTCGACACAACGAACACGACGACTCGGTGCATCGCGCCGGATGAAGTCGCGGGCATGGCGGGCGTCGTCGGGATCATCGAACGGGCCGGCTACAAACTCGGTGACGGTCTGGCCACCGGCAAGCTCGAATCGCTCGGTAACGTAGTATTCGCTGCTCGGCTCGGGAAACTCGCTCATGCCGCCGCCTCCTGCTCTTTGCGAGCAATGAAGTCGCGGTCGGCGGCCTCGGTGACGTAGCGATTGCTACGAACCTTATAGGTCGTGATCTCGCCGTCCCTGAGCAAACGCCATCCAGTCGTGCGGGAAAATCCCCGTAGTTCACACCACGCGGCAAAAGTGTAGCTGCGCCCCGGTGCTTCTTGCTTCGGCATTGTTCAAACCGTTTCTGTTAGTGGCGATTTGAACGATGCCAAGATAGATGAAAGCTAGCGCCGCTAGCTTTTCTTTTTCTGTTTTATTTGATGACCCCAGCCCTGCGCAGCGATTTGAGTACCGTTGGACGGCTTGGAGGGTCCGCCATTCTCTGCATCACAATGCCCGTGACTTCATGATCTGAGTGGGTCTGACGAACACTTCTGCCGATCCGCTGAATTTCAGCGTGCATTTCAGCGTTTTTAGTGCGAGGATTGGATGCATTCTGCTTATTCCTTTCCGATAGGCTGATTTCTCTAAGGATTTCGTCTTCGGCTGAAAGCAAATCGCTTACTGAGTTTAAGCACTTGTATTCCAGTTTTTTAATTGCTTCGGTGTTGTTGTCTCGAGCTTGGCAGTAATCGGAAAATAATTTTTCAAAGATATATCTATAAAGATAAACGGAGTTATTTTCTTCCATTTGAGGGTAAGCGTTTATATTCTTTTCGTGTATGTGCTTGCATATACTAACCAGAATGAAAATCCGGTCACTTATAGAGGTTCCTTCGTTACCCCCATAAAAATCAACAATCAGTTGATTTATTTTAGGGCTAACATTGGCGGCTTCCAGCACTTCGAGAGCGTCGCGCGCCTTACTGGCTTGGGCCGTTAAACTTTCCATTAGGCGTGAATGTTCGTCGCTCATATCAACCTCGCCACGGCATCGGCCTTGTGCTGGGGCGCAAGATGCGCATAGCGCAGCGTCATCTTTATATCGCCATGGCCTAATAGCTCGCGCACCGTATTCAGGTCCACGCCGCGCATGACTAGCCACGATGCGAACGTGTGGCGCATGTCGTGCCATCGAAAGCCGGTGATATTCGCCGCCTTGAGTACGCCAGCCCATGACTTACGCACGTTATCGACGCGAGCACCGTCGCGGTTCGTAAAGACCAGTCGAGTCTCGCCTGATTGCTTGTGCCAGCGCTTGAGTGCGTCCAATGCCTCGGCGTTCAGCGGTATGTGACGGGTGCGGTTCTTCTTGCTGGTCGCGCCTCGGATCGTTACCTGTTCTAGCTCGAAGTCCACGTCGGCCCATTCCAGCCCGAACGCTTCACCACGCCGCACGCCGGTATTCAGGGACAGCAGCACCAGCGGGGTGAGATGGTCGCCGTAGCCGTCCAGCGGGATCGCCGGCATAAGCTCCTTGCCGCGTTCCTGGCGCCATTCGTTGCCACGATTGCGCCCGGCCCGCATCTCGTCGTCTCGTGCCCTGAGCGCCGCTCTCAGGCGTCGGGCTTCATCATCGGATAGATACCGCACCTTGCCTGACGTGTCGGCGTCAGCAGCCTTCATGTCGGCCAGCGGGTGCGTGTCGATATAGTTGGCGCGTACGGCATAACTGAGCGCGCCAGACAGGCACGCCACGTCACGGTTGATCGTGGTCGGTGCGCGGCCTGCGTTCAGGCGCTCGGTACGGATGCGGTCTACCTGATGCGCCGTGATTTCATGTAATGGGCGGTCGGCGAGGGTAGGGAACACCTTTAACGCCCGGTCGCAGTTGGCGTCGCCTTGCTTGCGGTTCGCCTTCGCCCACGGTCGATATTCGTTTTCGATGAAGGCGCGCAGCGTGCCGGATTTCTGCTTGCGCTTCTCAAGCGCCGGGTCGTGGCCTTCGGCGGCCTGGCCTAGAATCGTCTTCGCTTTCTCGCGCGCTTGGGCGGGCGTTAGTACAGCGGCGTTGCCTATCGTCATCCGACGGCCGCGTGCATACTCGACTATGTAGGTCTTGCGGCCCGACGGTTGGACTCGGCAGATAAAGCCGGACAGCTTTGTGTCGCGTATCTCGTAGGGCTTGGCGTCGGGCTTGGCGGCCTCGACGGTCTTCTGTGTGACGCTGGCTCTCATGCGGTAAGTGCTCCCTAAGTGCACTTACAGCTTACTCGCTGCGACACGCTGAAACAACGGGAAACGTGGAAGCCTTTATATACGGGCTTTTAACCCTCGAAAGCCTTGTGTGACGGTAGGCTCTAAATGCTTTCGCAATGCGAAGGTCGGCGGTTCGATTCCGCCCGGCTCCACCACCGAACAAGATAAAGGCCCGGCAGGCTTTGCGCCCGCCGGGCCTTTTTTTGTCGGGATGCCTTATCCCGCCAATCGGCCGAGTGGCGCCGCACTACTGCGCAGCCCGGCGCGCGGCGAGATTGACGATGCGCGTGTCATCGGCCGGCACGGTCTCCGGCATCGCGAACGCGCTGCCGCCGTTGGCGGGGTTGTAGCGCGCCTGAAGATACTCGGCGAAGGCGTCCTGTTCGGTGCCGGTGGCGGCGAAGCCCGCGCGGCCGGGATCGTAGGCCGTGTCCACGGCGTCGGGGTCTTCGACGGTCGCCGGATCCAGGTCGAGGCGTTGCGGATCCGATAGCCCCGTCAGCGGATAGGCGTCGCCGCATTCCTGCGATCCCGCGTCGTAGTTGTCGCCGGGCACGCAGGCCGCGGTGAAGGCCAGCAGCACCATTCGGATCGGCATGTCGGGATCGACCACGAACGAGCCGTCGGTCACCAGGGGGGTCGTCTCGTTGCCGGCGTCGTCGATGAGCACCATGGCGCGGATGCGGTTGCCGCTGGTCGCCGAACCCATGTTCATCTGGCCGCCGCTGCGCGCGGTGCGGTCGGGGTCGAAGGCGATACGCAGCCCGCCGATCTGGGGAAACTGACCGGGCGTGGCGCCGTCGGTCGTGGCCGCCACCGCGTGCTCCATGATGTCGCGCAGCTCCGCGGCGGTGACCGTGATCAGCGTCAGGCTGTTGTTGAAGCGCAGCGCGCCGGCGATGTCGAACTGGGAGACGCCGCCGGCCGGCTTGCCGATGGATGCGTTGGCCTGCGGCGGGCGGAGTTCGGGATCGCCCGTGCTGCCCGGCGGCACGATCACCTGACCGATCGCATCGCGGATGCCGCCGCCGTTCTTCAGCGAGACCTGCACGTCCGGCTCGACCCGGCGGGCGTAGAACAGGTTGGCGTCGGCGGTGAGGTTGCCGAGGTTGGTCTCTTCCGTGCGCACCTGGCCGCGACGGCCGTCCAGATAGACGTCGGTGATGCCCTGAACGTTGCCGTCCTGGTCGGCCAGAACGTCCTGCAGCGCCGACTGCACCGCCAGCACGGTGCCGTCGGCGGCCGTGTCGAGGCCCCGGTTGGCGAGCATCTCGAGCACCGCGTCCGTCGAGGCCCAGGCGCCGTTGTCGCTGCTGTCCAGGTTGTCGGTGATCAGCACGCCGGCGTCGTCGAAATCGACGACCAGCCGGCCGAGGTATTTGTAGTCGCCGTCGACGTTGACCACCAGCGTGGGCGAGCCGTCGGGCCCGGTGAAGGCGAGCGGATAGTCGTCGGCGGCGCTGTCGCCGTCGCGCAACACGTCGTTGCTGTCGGCGAGGAGGGTGTTGGATCCGCCGGCGACGATGATGTCGACGTTCGCGAGCCGCTCGGCCAGTGCCTTCTCGATGGCGATCTGCTGCATGTGCGCCAGAACCACGATCTTGTCGATGCCGATGTCGACCAGGGCATCGACCGCGGGCTGTATCTCGGCGGCCAGCGCGTCGTAGCCGGCTTCGTCCATGGCGAATTCGGACGGCGCGACCGTGATCCCGCCCGTCGACGTGATGCTGGCCAGTGCTGGCGTACTCGCGCCGACCAGCCCGATCGTTTCGCCGCCGACCTCGACGGTGGCGCTGCCGGCCAGCCCGCCGGCGCCGGCGTCGACGTTCTGGCCGTCGTCGACCACCCGATCGGCCAGATTCGAATCGGTGGAGAAGTCGAGATTGGTCGACAGGTACGGGAAGGCGGCCCCTGGATAGTCGCCGTCGGCGGCGAGCAGCCCCGCGAACGCCTCCGTACCCTGATCGAGATCGTGGTTGCCGACCGCGGAGGCGGCGGTGCCGAAGGCGTTGGTGAAGACGATGTCGCCCCGGCCGTTGCCCGGGGCGCTGAGAGCCTCGCGGGTCTGCTCGGTGTCCACGCCGGCGGCGAAGAAACGCGGTCCGGGAATGTAGTTGTCGCCGGAGCTGACCACCAGGGTGTTGCCGCCCAGCTCGTCCACGTCGCGGAAAGCGTTGATCAGGGACGAGAAGTTGGAGACGTTGTCGAGTGCGGCGGTCGCGCCGTCCATGTCGGCGAAATGCAGCAGCTGGAGCTGGTAGCTCGCATCCCCGACGGGGGGCTCGTCACGATCGATGTCGGCGTCGTCGTCGCTGTCGGAGCAGCCGACCAGGGCCGCGAGCAGGACGAGTACGAGAAGCGGGCGCAGCCGGCCCGCGCGGCGTGTCTTTGAAGTCATCGGTTCCCCCGTTGCGTGGATCGCGGCAAGGCTAGCCCTTGCATGCGACGCACCGATGACGGGCCTGTGACAAGGCGATGAAACGCCGGCTCGGGCCAGCGGCGTGGACCGCTGCCCGGTGTTATCCCCAGTTGCCGTGCACAAGTCTGTGGATAGACGCGGGCGACCGCGGCCGGGGTTCGGTATCCACGGATTGGCGACCGATTCGCCAGCGGTATCGGCGGCGTGTGGCCGGGTACGCAACGCCGGCGCCGCTATGACGAATCGCTATCGCGAGCGCGGTTCGGGAGGCGCTGCGTATGTCTTCGAACCCCGAGTTGACGCCATGCGGCTGGCGGCAGCGCGAAGCGCGTCGCTCATGGCGACGGGTTGGGGGCCCGGGGACGGCCGGCCTGGCCGGAGCGGCCGCCAATCGGTGTAACAAGCGCCTGCCGACCCATGGCGGCGGGCGTGCCGCGATCGCGTCAGTCGGCGGGCGGAAACGCGGCCAGCGGATGCTCGGCGCAGATCCGGGCGGCGACACGCGTGCCGCGGGCGTAGTCGTGCTCGTGGTTGGTGCGCACGCGCAGCGTGTCGCCGTGATCCAGGCCGATCCCGTAGAGCCGGGTCTCGCCTTCGTAGCGGGCCCAGGCGACATGGCCGTTGCCGCCGTCGCCGCCCGCGGCCGGCTGCAGCGAGAGATCATCGGGCCGCACCAGCACGTCGACCCGCTCGCCGGCACAGTCGCGCGGCGCCGGGGCGTGGCCGATGGCGGTCACCAGCCGGTCGGCCTCGAGGCGGCCGGGCACGAAGGCCGCATCGCCGAGAAACCGGGCCACGAAGCGGGTCGCCGGCAGCCGGAAACACACGTCGGGGGTGGCGATCTGCTCCAGCCGGCCGGCGTGCATGACGCCCATGCGATCACCGACCGACAGCGCCTCGGTCTGATCGTGGGTGACCCACAGCGCCGGTATGCCGGCGGCCTTCAGCGCGTCGCGTATCTCCCAGCGCAGTTCGGCCTTGAGTGCGGCATCCAGGCTGGCGAGGGGTTCGTCGAGCAGCATCAATGCGGGCGCGTGCGCCAGCGCGCGGGCCAGAGCGACGCGCTGTTTCTGGCCCCCCGAAAGGGTGTCCGGCATGGCCTGCCGATGGGCCGCCAGTCCGAGGCGCTCGATCCAGTGCTCGGCCGGCCTGCGATCACGCAGACGAAAGGCGACGTTGTCGGCAACGCTCAGGTGCGGGAACAGGGCGAAATCCTGGAATACGAGCCCGACGCCGCGTTTTTCCGGCGGCACGTCGTGGCGGGCGTCGATGTGTAGCGCGCCGAGCCGGATCTCGCCGTCGCTCGGCGGCAGCAGACCGGCGACGGCGCGCAGCACACTCGTCTTGCCGCAGCCGGTCGGGCCGACGAGGGTCACGATCTCGTCGTCCGCCAGCGCCAGATCCAGCGCGTCGACGGCGGTGGTGCGGCCGTACCGGACGGTCAGGCGACGTGTCTCGAGCATGATGCGGTCGTCCTCGCGGGCCCGGTGTATTGGCCGGGGTCTGTCTAGAGTGGCGTGAGCCGCCGGCGACGCGATTCGCCGGCGAGCATGATCGCCAGCGCCGCCGCGGAAATGGCCACCAGCGCCAGGGCCGGCACCGCGCCGCGGCCCAGCTGCCCGGCATCGTAGACCCGCCAGAGATAGGTGGCCAGGGTGTCGAACCCGGTCGGACGCAGGAGCAGAGTGGCCGGCAGTTCGCGCATCGCCTCCAGAAAGACCAGCGCAGCCGCCGCGATCACCCCTGGCAGGATCAGCGGCAGGCTGACCCGTCGAAAGGCCTCGGCGGGGCTCGCGCCCAGGCTGCGCGCCGCGCCGACCATGCTGTCTTCCACCCGATCGCTGCTGGCGCGTACGGCGCCGACCGCCAGCGGCAGGAAGCGCAGGACATACGCCAGCACCAGCAGCGCCAGCGTCTGGTAGAGCAGCGGCAGCCGCAGGCCGATATAGACCAGTGCGGTCCCCATGACGATGCCGGGCACCCCAAAGCCGAGATAGGTGATGCGCTCGCACAGACGCCCGAGGCCGCCGGTGGTCGCGGCATGGGCCACCGGCACGGCCACGACGAGGGTGACCGCGGCGGCAAGACCTGCGGCGTAGGCGGAGTTGAATGCGAACGACGCCTCGAAGCCTATCGCGCCCTCTCGTGCGAGCCATAGCCCGAAAACGGCGAGCGGAATGACGACGGTGGCCATGACCACCGCCGCGGCCACCGCCAGCGCGAGCCGCCGCGCGGCCGGCGACAGGGAAAAGTGCACGCGCCGGCCGAAGTGCTCGCGGCGTACCCGCACGCGGGCCTCCAGCCACAGGACGATGACCACCAGCGCCAGCAATTGCAGTGACATCATCGCGGCACGATCGAGGCCGAAGGCGTTGTACTCCACGTAGATCATGCGTGTGAAGGTGTCCAGCCCCATGATCGCGGGGGTCGCGAAGTCCGACAGGGCGTAGAGCGCGACCAGCAGGGCGCCGGCGGCGATGCCGTTGCGTGCGCGGGGCAGCACCACGTGCCAGAGCGCGGCCGGCAGCGACAGGCCCAGCGTCCGCGCGGCGTCGACCACGCTGCCGTCCAGGCTCTGCAGCGCGGCCCGCGTGGACAGCAGCACGAAGGGATAGGTGTAGAGGCTCATGATGAGCGCGGATCCGGCCAGGCCCTCGATCCGCGGCGAGGGCAGTCCGATGAGACGATCCAGCTCGCCGCCGGGTCCGAAGGCCGCGAAATAGGCGAAGGCGCCGATGTAGCTGGGGATGGCCAGCGGCGCGGCCAGGGCCGCGACCCAGAGCCGGCGCAGCGGCAGATCGGCGTAGGTCGTGAGCACCGCCAGCGGCACGCCGAGCAGCACGGCGCCGGCGACCGACAAGCCGGCCAACAGCACGGTATGCGTCAGAATGCCGAGACTGCGCATGTCGAAGACGATGTCGGCGCCCAGCGCGAGCGTCGCGATCGCGGCGATGGGAGCGAGCGCTGCCGTCGCGACGACGAGGCTCGCGAGCAGCGAGGCGCGTGTCCGCCTCATAGCACGCCGGTCTCCCGCAGCAGTTCCAGCGTGGGCTGGAGATCGTCGAGACGGGTGAGATCGATTGCCGGGGGTTCGATCGGCGTCGGCAGGCCCGCGGGCCCCGGCACGCCCGCAACCATCGGGATCTCGAAGGCCTCCCGTGCCAGATAGGACTGGACCTCGCGGCTCAGCAGATAACGCAGGAAATTCGCCGCCAGCGGATTGTCGTCGAGCAGGACCACGCCCGACGAGTTGACCAGGCTGCCCGCATCACCTGCGGTCAGGGCCAGAGCCAGGTCGGCGTCGGGCTGGCCCTGCTTCAGGCGCAGCGTGTAGTAGTGGTTGGCGAAACCCACGTCCACCTCGCCGCGGGCCACGCCCATGGCCACGCCGAGTTCCCCGGCGTAGGTCTTGGCGTGTCGGTTGACGCCGGTCAGCCAGCTGCGGGTGGGGCCTTCGCCGGCCAGCAGGCGCATGGCGGTCACGAAGGACTGGAAGGCGCCGTAGGCCGGTGCCCAGCCGATGCGCAGGTCGCTGTCGGCGAACGCCATGATGTCGTCCGGTATCGCCTCGCGCGACACGCGTGTCGGGTTGTAGGGCACGGTGCGCAGCCGGCCCGAAACCGCGGCCCACGAGTCGTAGCGGAAATCCGGCTTGATCTGGCTCAGGATGTCGTCCGGCACCGGCCGGCCGAGACCGGCGCCGGCGACCGCGCCGAGCGAGCTGGCGTCGATGGACCAGAACAAATCGGCGCGCTTGACCCCGGCGCGGGATTCGGCGAGCAGGGTGTTGGCCAGCGCCGCGGAGGGCGCGCGCCGGATCTTGAGTTCCAGCGCCGGATTGCGCTTTTCGATCGCGGTGACGACGTCGTCGTAGAGCCCGCCTTCGCCGCGACCGAGATAGACGGTCAACGGGCCCGACAGCTCGGGCAGCGCATCCGCGCCGACCGGACCCGGCCCGCCGGATTCGGCGGCGGCCGCGAGCAGCCGCGACGGCGACAGCAGGCCGAGTGCGGCAAGTCCCTGAACAAAGTGACGACGTTGCATGATGTGCCCCTGTGGCGGTCAAAAGACGCATGCGACCGGCCGCCCGGCCGCTCGCCTGCGCGAGGGCGTGTTCGGGCGACCGCGGATATCCGACGCCGCGCTATCCGCGATCCGCGCCGGTGTTGCGAGCGGCGTTAGAACACGTCGCTCTTGTCCGTCTCGGCCTCTTTCAGCAGTTCGCGGGCGGTGTCCAGATCGTCGTTCATCGCCGCGATGCGATCGGCGACCGCCTTGCTGTCGGCGCCGCGTTCGATCAGTAGCGGCAGGGTGGCGTTGAAATCCTTCTCGAGACTGGAGACCAGGTCGGCGTCCCGTTCGATGAGCGCGCCCTCGACGCCCTCAAAGCGCTGCATATAGGCCTCGTTGACGAGGGTGGTGGCGCGTTGCCCGTCGCCCTCGCGATAGGCCGCCAGCACCTCGTCGAGCCGTTTCTGGATGATGTCGATGGTTTCCGGGCCGCTGGCAGGTGTCGCCTTTTCGGTGGTCGTGTCCGCGTCGGCGGCGGCCGTGTCGCGCTGCTGCGCGGCGTATTTCAGCGCGCCCATGCCCTGCCAGAGCGCGGCCTCGGTGCGCTGCTGCCATTGCCGGACCTCGGCCTCGGCGCCGTCCTTGTGGATCGCCTCCTCCAGGCCGCCGAGGGCGACCCAGATCGGCGGATACAGCGAGATCGCGTGGGTTTCCAGCGCTTCGTGAAAATCGACGTGCTCCCAGTCGTCGACCAGGGCGTCGGCTCGCTGGCCCAGCTGCTCCGAGGCGACGCCGTCGCCGGCATAGTCGGATGCGATCGAGTCGACGGTGGCGACGAGTTGCTCGATCTCCTGCTCGTAATCGTCGAGATGCGTCTCGAATGCATCGACGTGCGCGCCCTTGTCGCCGTGCGCGAAGGCGGGGGCCGACAGCCCGGTCGCGCCAAGGATCAGCGCAGCGGTCAGCGCGGTATTCAATCCGGTACGTGCTCTCATCGTGCCCTCGTGCAAAACAGCGGTCATCGGAATTTAACTGATAATCATTCCCATTCCAATGCCGCGACGCGAATCGACCGCATGTCGAGGTCGCGCGGAGACGCCGGCATCGGCCTTCCGTCACGAGGGGCACATCTTGGACGCCCGCGACGGCACCTTCGGTCGACCGTTCACGCTGCTCGCCCCGGCTGGCGGCGGCGCGCGAACCGTCGCCACCCGGCCCGTGTCGGCGGTGTGGCGACGTCGCGGCTTACCACTTTGGTTGTAGGCACGCCCCGCGGAGAGCCCGTGCGACGGGACCCTTAAGTTCAGTCTAAGTCGCTTAACGTCGTCTTCGTTGAACGCCGCCGGCGCCTGTGTGATCACTCCTGTCACAACGAAAGCGAAAGGAGGAGATGAATGGTCATCTACGGTGTGGCCCTGCTGGCGGCGTGCATGCTCGTCGGCAAGCTGATCGGCGAAGTCATCGGCATCGCGATCGGCGTGGATTCGAACGTCGGCGGTGTGGGTCTGGCGATGCTGCTGCTGGTGTTCGTGGTCTATCGCATGCAGAAGGCGGGCTGGCTGGACACGACGTCGCGGCGCGGCGTGGAGTTCTGGAGCTCGCTCTATATCCCCATCGTGGTCGCGATGGCCGCGGGCCAGAACGTGGCCGGCGCGATCGCCGGCGGCCCGGTGGCGCTGGTCGGCGGCCTGGTGGTGGTCGCGGTGAGCTTCGCGCTGGTGCCGGTGATCGCGCGCCTGGGCAAGGGCAAGTATGCCGTGCCGCTGGACGATCTCGACACCGCGCGGGAGGGCCGTCATGAGTGAACGCCTACTCGACGTGATCGCCGGCAACGGCCTGATCACCGCCTTCGCGGCGGTGGGCCTGCTGATGCTGGTCTGCAACCTGATCTCGAAACACCTCACCGCCGGACGTATCCACGGCTCGGCGATCGCCATCGCCGCCGGTCTGCTGCTGTCCTACATCGGCGGGGTGAGCACCGGCGGCGAGGACGGTCTGGCCGATGTTGCGCTGTTCTCGGGGCTGGGCCTCATGGGCGGCTCCATGCTGCGCGACTTCGCCATCGTGGCCACGGCCTTCGGCGTGGACGTCGAGGAGCTGCGCAAGGCCGGCATGAACGGCGTGATCGCGCTGCTCGTGGGCATCGTGGTGCCGTTCTTCCTCGGCGGCGCGATCGCCTATGCCTTCGGCTATACCGACGCGGTGTCAGTCACCACGATCGGCGCGGGCGCGGCGACCTATATCGTCGGCCCGGTCACCGGCACGGCCATCGGCGCGGGCTCGGATCTGATCGCGCTGTCGATCGCCATCGGCCTGGTGAAGTCGATCTCGGTGATGATCGTCACGCCGATGGTGGCGCGCGCGATCTCGCTGAACAATCCGTCCGCCGCGCTGGTGTTCGGCGGCATGATGGGCACGACCAGCGGCGTCGCCGGTGGGCTCGCGGCGACCGACGCGCGCCTGGTGCCCTACGGCGCGATGACGGCGACCTTCTATACCGGCTTCGGCTGCCTGCTCGGCCCGTCGGTGCTGTATCTGATCGTACGCGGGGTGCTCGGTGGCTAGCGTGCTGCCGGCCCTAGGCGGTGACCGCGATCGCCGCCTGCTCGAGTGCGGCGATGCGCGGGTCGGCCGACCGCGACTTCAGATAGCACAGCCCGAGCGTCTGGGTGACGCGCTGGGCTTCGGCCACCGGCGTGAACGACAGCGCGCCCGGGTAGATGTCGTCGATGCGCCCGGGCAGCAGGGCGTGGCCCACGCCGCCCTTGACCAGGCTCGTGAGCGTGAAGATGTCGTTCGCGCGCAGCGCCACCCGCGGCGTGATGCCGGCGGTCTGGAACATGCGGTAGCTGTCGCGCCCGGTGGAAAACTCCTGGGAGAGCACCACGAACGGCGCGCCGTCGTAGCGCGCCAGATCGATCGGCCCGGCGGGGCGGCGCGGCGCGTCGCCCGCGCGGCAGGCGAGCTGGATCTCGTCGTCGAACAGCGGCTTGACGATGCGGTGGCGCTGGCGGCCGAGTTCGTGCACGCAGATCAGCGCGGCGTCGATATCGCCGGCGGCCAGCTTGGCCTCGAGATCGGCGTTGGAACCCAACACCAGCTCGATGTCGCATTCCGGCACGCTCTCCTTGAGGGCGTTGACGATACGCGGCACCAGGGCAACCGTGAGCGAGTAGAGCGAGCCGATCCGAAAGATGCTCGGCGAAATGCCGGCCGCCGCGCGGGTATCGTCCACGCTGCGCTGGATGCGCTCGATGATCTCGCTGGCATGACGTTCGAGCACGAACGCCGAGTTCAGCGGTTCGAGCGAGCGGCTGCGGTGGGCGAACAGCGGGCAGCCCACGGCGGATTCCAGCGAATGGATCGCCTTGTGGATGGACACGCTCGACAGCGACATCGCTTCCGCCGCCCGGGCGAGGTTTCGTTCGCGCATGAATACGAGAAAGATCTCGAGCTTGCGCAGGGTGATTTCGTCGCTGCTCAACACAGGCCTCGTGGTGGCGGCGCATCGCCGGAGCGTTCGGTGCCCGACTCGCGCGACTCGACGTTAACAAACCCAACGACCGGTTTATTGAACCGCCGCACTCCGCATTCTAACGTGAGCGCGGTTCGCGCCAGCCAGGATTTCACATGACACAACGCAACTGGACGACCCGCCGCGACGACAAGCGGGCGCGCATGGCCGCCGCCGAGCCTTGGCTCGACGGCAAGGTGCTCGAGCGCGATCGCGTCGGCGACGCCCTGCAGGCGCTGATCCGCTCCGGCGATCGCGTCATCGCCGAGGGCAACAATCAGAAGCAGGCCGATTTCCTGTCGCGCGCGCTCGCCGAGCTCGACCCCGACCAGGTCCACGATCTGCACATGATCCAGCCCAGCGTCGGCCGGCCCGAGCATCTGGCGGTGTTCGAGAAGGGCATCGCGAAGAAGCTGGATTTCGCCTTCTCCGGCACCCAGAGCCATCGCATCGGCCAGCTGATGATGGACGGCACGATCGAGGTCGGCGCCATCCACACCTACATCGAGCTGTATGCGCGGCTGTTCGTGGATCTGATCCCCAAGGTGGTGCTGGCGGCCGCCTTCAAGGCCGACCGGGCGGGCAATCTCTACACCGGGCCCTCGACCGAGGACACACCGGCGCTGGTGGAGGCGGCGGCCTTTTCCGGCGGCATCGTCATCGCCCAGGCCAACGAGATCGTCGACGACGTCTCGCAGCTGGATCGCGTCGATATCCCCGGCTCCTGGGTGGACGTGGTCGTCGAGGCCGACAAGCCGTTCTACATAGAGCCGCTGTTCACCCGCGATCCGCGCCATATCACGCCGGTCCAGATCTTCATGGCGATGATGGCGCTCAAGGGCATCTACGCCGAGCACGGGGTGACCTCGCTCAACCACGGCATCGGCTTCAATACCGCGGCCATCGAGCTGCTGCTGCCCACCTACGGCGAAAAGCTCGGCCTGCGCGGCAAGATCGCGACAAACTGGGTGCTCAACCCGCACCCGACATTGATCCCCGCGATCGAATCCGGCTGGGTGGAGACCGTGCACTGCTTCGGCACCGAACTGGGCATGGAGCACTACGTCGCCGCGCGGCCCGACGTGTTCTTTACCGGCGCGGACGGCTCGCTGCGCTCGAATCGCGCCTTCTGTCAGCTCGCCGGGCATTATGCGGCCGACATGTTCATCGGCTCGACCCTGCAGATGGACGCCGACGGCAACTCCTCGACCGTGACGACCTCGCGCGTGTCCGGCTTCGGCGGCGCGCCGAATCTGGGCTGCGACGCGCGCGGGCGCCGCCACGCCACGCCGGCCTGGGCGAATCTCGCCCCCGAGGGCGACCCGCTGGCCCGCGGGCGCAAGCTCGTGGTGCAGATGGTCGAGACCTTTCAGGCGGGACTGACGCCGACCTTCGTGGACACGCTGGATGCGGTCGCGGTCGCCGAGAAGGCCGGTCTGGATATCGCCCCCGTCATGGTCTACGGCGACGACACCACGCATCTGCTCACCGAAGAGGGGCTGGCCTATCTCTACAAGGCCGAGTCGCCGGCCGAACGCCGCGCCATGATCGCGGCCGTGGCCGGGGTCACGCCGCTGGGGCTGTCGGCCGATGCTGCGACCACGCAACGCCTGCGCGACGAGGACAAGGTCCGCACGCCGGAGGATCTGGGCGTGTCCCGAACCGAGGCCACCCGGTCCCAGCTGGCGGCCTCCAGCATCGCCGACCTGGTCGACTGGTCCGGCGGCCTGTACGCGCCGCCGCCGCGCTTTCGGAGCTGGTAATGACAGCCTGCGAACCCCCGATCCGGGCGGAGACGCTGGCGGCGATGCTCGCGCGCACGGCGACCGACGCGCTGCGCGCGGAGGTCGATCTGACCCCCAAGCCGGGCCTGGTCGACGCCCGGGACGCCGGCGCCCACCGCGACATGAGTCATGCGCTGATGCACGCCTCCGCCACGGCGCTGACCACCGGCTTTCACGACATGGCGGCGGCCGCCGCGACGGAGCGCGAGCCGGCGCGGCTGCGCGCCGAGCTGGGCGTGCTCGGCCGCGAGAGCGAGGCCCGCATGATGTTGGCCACCGGCGGGGTCAACACCCACCGCGGCGCGATCTGGTGTCTGGGGTTGCTGGTGGCCGCGGCGGCCGCCGAGCCGGGGCGCTGGCAGGCCCGCGCCTTGCTGGCCCGGGTCGCCACGTTGGCCGCCATCGACGATCCGGCGGTGTCGCCGGCCCGCGAATCCAACGGCCAGCGCGTGGTGCGCGCCTTCGGTGTGCCCGGCGCGCGCGGCGAGGCCGAGCGCGGTTTTCCCGCGGTGCTCGATGCCGCGCTGCCGACCTTGCGCGACGCGCGCGCGGCCGGCGCGGGCGAACGGGTGGCCCGCTTGAATGCATTGCTTGCGGTGATGGCCACGCTCGAGGACACCTGTGTACTCAGCCGCGCCGGACCGGCGGGCCTGCGGCGGGTCCAGGCCG
This sequence comes from Salinisphaera orenii subsp. orenii MK-B5, assembly GCF_003788635.1. Classification (GTDB taxonomy): domain Bacteria; phylum Pseudomonadota; class Gammaproteobacteria; order Nevskiales; family Salinisphaeraceae; genus Salinisphaera; species Salinisphaera orenii. The sequence continues at coordinate 372,950 of NZ_AYKH01000001.1, read as the reverse complement.
GCGCGGCGGCCGTGCTCGATGCCGGCGGCGTCGGCAGCGTCGCCGGCGGGCGGGCGCTCGCGCGCCTGGATGGGCTATTGCTGTCGCTCAACGCCTCGCCCGGCGGCAGTGCCGATCTGCTGGCCGCGGCGCTGTTCGTCGATGCACTCGAAACCGCGGCCTGCGCCGCCTGGGGTGGGCACGCCGCGCCGGGCGCGGCCGCAGCGAAGGAGACACACCATGCAAACACTGTCGCTTGACTATCCCGCCGGCGCGCCCGCGGCCCGGCGAGCGCTGGCCGGGGTGGTCGGTTCCGGCGATCTCGAAGTGCTGCTCGAGCCGGGGGCCGACGGCCGCTCGACGGTCGAGATAAACACCTCGGTCGACGGCGTGAACGAGATCTGGACGGCGGTCGTGGATCGCATCTTCGCGGACGCGGCCCAGCCGGCGGTCGCCCTCGAGATCAACGACTTCGGCGCCACGCCCGCGGTCGTGCGGCTGCGTATCGCCCAGGCGATGGAACAGGCCGCCGGCGCCGACACGGGAGCGCACTGATGGACACCGCGACACTGATCGCCCGCGAGAGCTTCGTCGAGCGCGGCGCCCGCGAACGCGTCGCCGGACTGCTGGATGCCGGCACGATGCGCGAGCTGCTGGATCCGTTCGAACGCCTGCGCTCGCCCTGGCTCGCCGAGCAGGACATCGTCACCCAGGCCGACGACGGGGTCGTGATCGCCCGGGGCGCGATTGCCGGCACGGCGGTCGTGTGCTGCGCGGTGGAACCGGCCTTTCAGGGCGGCGCCATCGGCGAGGTCGGCGGCGCCAAGATCGCCGGCGCCCTGGAGCTGGCGCTGGAGGACGCCGAGGCCGGCCGGCCGGTCGTGCCGGTGCTGCTGCTGGAGACCGGCGGGGTGCGCCTGCAGGAGGCCAACTGCGGTCTGGCCGCCATCGCCGAGATCCATGCCGCGATCGCCGCGCTGCGCGCCCACGTGCCGGTGGTCGGGGTGGTCGCAGGGCCGGTGGGCTGCTTCGGCGGCATGTCCATCGCGGCGGGGCTGTGTTCGCAGCTGATCGCGACCCGCGAGGCCCGGCTGGGCCTGAACGGGCCGCAGGTCATCGAACAGGAGGCCGGCGTGGACGAGTTCGATTCACGCGATCGCCCCATGATCTGGAGCCTGACCGGCGGCGAGCAGCGGCGGGCCACCGGCCTGGTGGACACGCTCTGCGCCGACGATGCGCAGGCCATCGCCGCCGAAGTCGCGGCTGCGGTCGCAGCCGGTCCCGAAGATCCGGCCCGCGTCGCGGACGTCGACGCCGCGCTGGCCCGCCTGGCGCGAATCGACGGCGACCGGCGCGCCGAGGCGGACTGGGTCCGCGATGCCTTCCAGACACCCACGGATGACCGGAGCGACGCATGACCGCGACGACCCCCTCCAGCCGCGGCGGCCGCTGGCTGGCCGCGCTCACCGACGAGGCCCCGGCGCTGCCCGGCTACCCCGACAGCGTGCGCGTGGTCGACGGCGAACTCGACGGTGCCCCGGCGCGCTACATCGCGGTCGTGCCCGATCCGGCCAGCGATTTCCCCAGGGCACGCGGCGGCGAAGTGGGCCTGGTCGAGGGCTGGACGCTGGCGCGCGCCGTACGTGAAACGATGACGGCCGATGTTGACGGGCCGCGACGGCCGATCGTGGCCGTGATCGACGTGCCCAGCCAGGCCTACGGACGCACCGAGGAGGCCTTCGGCATCCACCAGGCGCTGGCGGCGGCCGCCGACGCCTATGCCGCGGCCCGGCGGGCGGAGCACCCGGTGATCGGGCTGATCGTGGGCAAGGCCATGTCGGGCGCTTTTCTCGCGCACGGCTATCAGGCCAATCGGCTGATCGCCCTGGACGATGCCGCGGTCGAAGTACACGCCATGGGCAAGCAGGCCGCGGCCCGCATCACCCAGCGCACGGTCGAGGGTGTGGAGGCGCTCGCGCGCACGATCACGCCGATGGCCTACGACATCCGCAGTTTCCAGCGGCTGGGGCTGCTGCACCGGCTGCTGTCGGTCGCCGATGCGGATTCGCCCGCCGGCCCCGATGTGGCTGCGGTGCGCGATGCGCTGACCGAGGCCTGTAGGGACATCGGCGACAGCCGGGATCTGGGCGCGCGTCTCGGCGAAGGGCGGGCGGCATCGCTGGCCGTGCGCCGGCGTCTGCGTGCACAGTGGCAGTCCTGACCGCACGAGCTAGGACGACGCCGACGGTGGATTACAGCCGCCACACGGCCGTGCCGCGGCCGCACGATCTCGTCTGGATCGAACCGGACGCGCTGGGTGAACACATCGCGCCCTGGGCTCTGGCCCGCGTGGCCGCCGGTCAGCCGGTGGTGGTCCGGCGCGCGCGCCGCGACGCCGGCCGCGGGCTGCCGGTGGGGGTGCGCGGCGCGCACCGCGGCCAGCGCGAGGCCGCGCGTCTCGAGACCGGCCGCTGGCAGGCGCTGCGCACCCCCGAGTCGCTGGCGGCCGACGGCGCCTGGATCGAGCACCCGCGCGCGGCGGCGGTGGCCGCGATCGGCGCCGCGGCGGGTGCCGCCTGTCTGCTCAATGCCGGCGGCTGGTGCTGGGGTGTGACCGGCGCGGTCGGCTTCGAACTGGCCACCGGCGAGCCGGTCTGCCACGCCGACTCCGATCTCGACGTACTCATCCGCGCGCCCGAACGGGTGCCGCGCGCCGAGGCCCGGCGCCTGGCCCGAGCGCTGGAGGCATTGTCCGCGCCCTGCGATGCCCAGATCGAGACGCCCGCCGGCGGGGTGGCGCTGGCCGATTGGGCGGGAGCGGCCAAGCGGGTGCTGGTCAAGAGCGACGCCGGGCCGTTTCTGTGTGCCGATCCGTGGTCCGAGTCGGGGTCCGCAGACGCGGATCGTCGCCCGTCATCCGTGGCCGAGTCTCCGAGCGGATGACGGCGCTGTTCACCTTCGCGGGGCAGGGCGCCCAGCGCCCCGGCATGCTCGCCGATCTGCCCGACAGCGCGGCGGTGCAGGCCACGCTGGCCGAGGCCGCCGACGTGCTCGATCGCGATACGGCCGAGCTGGATACGGCCGCGGCGCTGGCCGACACCGAGACGGTCCAGGTCGCCTTGACGGTGGTCGGCGTCGCGGCGGCGCGGGAGCTCGCCGCGCGCGGCGCCGAGCCGTCAGCGGTGATGGGGCTGTCGATCGGCGCCTGGCCGGCGGCGGTCGTCGCCGATGCGCTCGATTTCGCCGACGCGCTGCGACTGGTGGCGCGGCGCGGCGCGCTGATGCGTGATGCCTTTCCCGAGGGCCACGGCATGGCCGCGGTCATCGGACTCGAAGAGGCGCCGGTGCGGGCGCTGGTCGAGGCCGCCCGCGCCGAGGGTTGGATCGTGTATGTCGGCAATATCAACAGCGACCGGCAGATCGCCGTGGCCGGCCGCGACGACGCGCTCGCACACATCCGGGAGCGCGCCCTCGCGGCCGGCGCCTCGCGGGTCGTGCGGCTGGACATGGCGGTGCCGTCGCACTGCGAGCTGCTGGCCGCACCCGCCGAGACGCTGGCCGAGGTCGCGGCGGGGGTGACGTTCCGGACGCCGCGGTGTGCCTATTTCAGTGCCAACGCGCGCCGTCGTCTGTGGCGTGCGGCGGCGATGCGCGACGACTTGGTTCACAACATGGCGCGGCCCGTCTACTGGGCCGCGAGCGCGCGCATTGCCGCGGAGTCGGGTTTCGCGCTGGCCGTGGAGATGCCCCCGGCGCGGGTGCTCACGGGCCTGCATCCGGATGTGGCGCCGCCCGGCGAGGCCGTGGCCGTGGTCGATGCGGGCTGGCATAATGCCGCCGCTCTGATTGCGCGCGCCGCGGTTCGCGACGACCGCTGAAGCGCCCGCCCGGCGGCTGCCTTCCGGCCGCCGCGACCCGCCAGCCAGGAGTCCGACCGCATGGTCACGCGTGAGCAAAGCCCCGTCGCGCACGCGATCTTCGTCGGCGTGCTCGGCATGCTGACGGCCATCGCGCCGCTGTCGATCGACATGTATCTGCCCGCGATGCCGGATCTGGCCGATGCGTTTTCGGTATCGGCCGCCCACGTGCAGTACAGCCTGAGCCTGTTCTTCGTCGGGCTGGCGCTGGGCCAGCTCACCTACGGCCCGATCGCGGATCGCTACGGTCGCCTGCCGGTGCTCTATTTCGGCATCTGTCTGTATCTGGCGGCCAGCCTCGTCTGTGCGCTGGCGGTGTCGATGCCGGTGCTGCTCGCCGCGCGTCTGGCCGCGGGTTTCGGCGCCGCGGCCGCGCCGGTCATGGCCCGCGCGATCGTGCGCGATCGTTTCGAGGGCGCGCAGGCCGCCAGCGTGATGTCGTTCGTGGTCATGGTCATGGCGACCGCGCCGCTGGTCGCACCACTCGTCGGTGGCGTGGTGCTGGCGGTGGCCTCCTGGCGCGGCATCTTCGCGCTGCTCTGCGTCTATGCGGCGATGTGTCTGATCGCGCTGCGCCTGCTGCTGCGCGAGTCGCACCCGCCCGCGCGACGCGTGCGCGATCGCAGCCTGTTCGCCCAGTACGTTGGCTATCTGGCGCTGGTCCGGCGCGGGCCCATCGCCCTGTTTCTGGTCTGCGGCAGCCTCATGTTCGGGGCGCTGTTTTCGTACGTGGCGGGCAGCTCGTTCGTCTACATCGAGCAGTTCGGCATTCCCCAGTCGCAGTTCGGTTTCTATTTCGGTGCCAACGTGCTGGCCATGCTCATGGGCACCTTCGCCAACGGTCGGCTGGTGATGCACTTCGGCTATCGGCGGCTGCTCGGCGTGGCCGTCTGCAACACTCTCGTCTGCTCGCTGGTGCTGCTGGTGGCCTCGGTTACCGGGCTGGGTGGTTTCTGGGGGGTGGCAGTGCCGCTGTTCTTCCTGCTGTCGACCGTGGGCGTGGCCGGTGCGAACACGGTGGCGGGACTGCTCGATCAGGCGCCGGATGCGGCCGGGGCGGCGTCGGCACTATTCGGCGTCTGCCAGTTCACCGCCGGTGCGTTCGCGAGCTGGTGCGTGGGCGTGCTCGGCGGCAACGCCCTCGCCATGGCGATCGTGATGACGATCGCGGCCGGTGGTTCGGTGGCTGCGTTCATTGCGCTGCTGATGCGCGTGCCGACACCGGGTGCGGCTGCCGGGGAGCGCCCGGGCCCGGCCTAGCGGTCCAGTCTCAGCATTTGACTGGGCTGGATCGAGCCAGTGGCGCATTTGCTCAGAAAGCAGGCGAGGTCGAGGCGCTATTGCTGACTGGCCAAGCTTGGCGCGCAAACCCAGCGCTATTTCAGTAGCGGCTTAGGGAAGAAGAGTGGCTTGTGACAGCATCCGCCAGAGCGGATCTGCCAAGCCGCCCAGAGCGAGGGTAAACGACGCACATAAGAAGACAGAGACTGCCGCCCAGTAGCCGAGTGTGTGCATGGGCCGTGCCGGCTCGGCGAAATATACGGGTGCAAGCACGTGCAAGTAGTAAACCAGCGAAACGACGGTATTGACCAGCGCCACCACCGCCAGCCAGGCATAGCCGGATTCAATCGTGGTGACGAACAGCGCCAGCTTGCCGACGAAACCGGCAAGCGGCGGAATACCCACCAGCGAGAGAAAACTCAGGATCAATGCGGCCGCGAGCAGCGGATGGGCGGTGGCGAGGCCGCGATAGTCGGTCAGATTCGTGCGCCCGCGTAGCTGCGTCACGACACCAAATGCTGCGAGGTTCGCGACGGCATAGCTCGCGAGAAAGAATAGCAGCGCCGGCAGGGCATAGGGGTCGAGACCCAGCACGGCGACCGCCATCAGTGCGTAGCCGGATTGCGAGACCGAGGACCAGCCGAGCATGCGCCGCACGTCGTTCTGGCCAAGCGCGCTCAGGTTGCCGATGGTCATGGTCGCGACCGCGATCGTGGCAACCACGGCGCGCCAGGCGATGTCTTCCTGCGGGAACAGATCGACGAAGCGGGCCAGCGCGATGGCCGCGCCGACCTTGGGTGCAATAGTGAGAAAGGCGGCCGCGGGCGGCGGGGCGCCCTCGGCGACGTCCGGCATCCAAGTATGGGCCGGCACGGCAGCGAGCTTGAACGCGACACCCACAACGACAAGGCTGAAGGCGACGTGCGTCATCCATTGCGGACTGTCGTTCGTGCGGGTGGCCAACTCGCCGTAGTCCGTGGTGGCAAACAGCCCGAACATCAACGTCACACCGAGCACGAGCAGAGTGTTAGCCAGCGCGCCGACCAGGAAATACTTCATGCCGGCTTCGACCGAGAGCGGCCAGTTACGGTGGTAGGCGGCCAGCGTATAGCCCGTCACCGAGGACAGCAGGACGGCCATGATCAGCTGCATCAGGTCTGCCGCGCCGGCAAGCAGCATGGCCCCGAGTGTGGCCAACAAGAAGATCGCATAGTATTCGCCGTGGCGCCGGTCGGTGCGCAGCCATTCGGGCGTCAGCAGAACGCTCAAGGCAGCCGTGGCCAGGATGATCAGGCGCGCCCAGATGCTGGCGCCGTCGAGGGCCCAGACTCCCGAAAATGTGATTCTTGGGGCCTCGCCCAGTTGGGCGAGACAGAACGCGGCTGCCACGGTCAGACCGATGAGCGCGCCCGGGGCAGCCAACCACTGATCGCGCTCGCGCATAAAGCTTGCCGCCAGTAGCAGCACGACAGCGCTGACCAGAACGCTGAGTTCGGGGAGAACGTCGCCGACCGGCATCCTAGAACCCGGCCGTCAAAAAGGCGGTTGCACTGTTGATCGGTGTCAGCAGCCAATTCGGATATATGCCGATCACCACGATTAGCAGTGCGAGTATGGCGAGGGTACCGATTTCGACGCGCGCGAGATCCCCGAAACCCTGGCGGTCGGCAGGCAGCTCACCGAAGAACAGCTGCTGCAGCATCTGCAGGAAGAGCGCGGCGGTAATCAGAATCCCCAGAAGCGCGATGGCGGCCAACCACGGATAGACGCTGAAAGCACCGACGAATATCTGCAGCTCGGCAACGAAACCGGCGAGCCCTGGCAAACCCAGGCTCGCGAACGACGCGAGAACCGTGAAACGCGTGAGGTTCGGCGCGACCTGGCTCAGCCCGCCGTAGTGCTCGAGGTCGTAGTCGCCGGTGCGCTGCCAAAAGGCGCCGCAGATTAAGAACAGCGCGCCGGTGATCAGCCCGTGCGCGACCATTTCCACGGTGGCGCCGGTCAACGCCATCTGCCGCGCGGCCTGCTCGCCGCCTATGGTCGCGGCCGCGGCGATACCCAGCAGCACATAGCCCATATGATTCACTGACGTATAGGCAATGCGGCGTTTGAGATTGCGCTGCGCCATCGAGACCAGCGCACCCCACAGGATCGAGATGACCGCCAGAACGGCCAGCACGAAAGCATAGCGTGCGAAGGTCTCGCTGAGCATCGAATAGGGGATGCGAATGAGACCATAGGTGCCCATCTTGAGCAGCACGCCCGCGAGCACGGCCGACGCCGGGCCGGGCGCATTCACGTGCGCTGGCGGCAGCCAGGTATGCAGGGGTACGAACGGCGTCTTGATGCCGAAGCCGACGACGAAGCCCACCAGCACCAGCGTCGCGCGCAGGTCCATGCCTGCGAGTGGCTGCTCGGCGATCAGCGTACGCATGTCGAAGGTCAGCGGGTCGGTCGCCAGCACGAGGCCGATGATCGCCAGCAGAATGGCTAACGAGCCGGCAAAGGTATAGACGAAGAACTTGATCGCGGCGCGCTCGGCATCGCCGTGGCCCCAACGCCCGATCAGGAAGAACAGACCGACCAGGCTCAGGTCGAAGAAGACATAGAACAGCGCCAGATCCAGGGTCAGGAACACCCCGAGCGATACCGCTTCGAGAAACAGAAACCACGCGTAGTATTCGCGTGCCCGCCCCCGCGTTTCGGCGGGCCAGGCGATGGCTGCGACGAACAACACGGCGCTCATTGTGGCTATTACCAGCGCGATGCCGTCGACACCCATACGCCAGCCGATGCCGAGCGCCGGGATCCAGGGGTAGTCGACAACGTACTGAAACGCGGGTGCGCCCGCGCTGGTATCGAAGCCGAGCCAGACTGCCACGAGCAGGAGCAACGGCGCACTGCCTACGCCGCAGGCGAGCCAGCGGTACGCCGGTTCATTCAGGCGTAAGAAACTGAACGCGAGCGCGCCCAGCAGCGGGATCAGAATGGTGGCCGTGAGCATGCTAGCGCCCCACAAAGAGAATGATTGCCAACACCACGGCGCCCGCGGCCATGAAGGCGAGATAGTGGTGCGAAAGCCCGGTCTGGAAACGGCGGCTGTCATCGCCGCTCAGGGCAAACCAGCGATTGGCGCCCTCCGGCAGGCCGTCGGCAAGACGGTCCAGCCCTCGATAGGCGACACGCGCCGTGAACAGCCCGCCGGCGCCGATTCGGCGCACGGCGCCATCGATGATGGCATCGTCGAACCCCGCGCAGCGCTGTGCGAGCGCCTGAATGGGGCGCCCGACCAAGCGCTCGATCGCGAAGGGCAGGCCGAGCCAGTCGGCGCAGCTTGCGATGGCGCCGCTCGCGCCCAGCGCCGGATGCAGGCGCGCGATCACGAGGCCGCCGTAAAGGCCGACGCCGACAGCCAGCAACGAGCCGATGGTCTCCCAGGCCGGGGCCGCCGGAAACGAGGTCGCGAACCAGCTACCCAACGCCTGCTGTATGACCGGCAGCCAGAGGAGGGTAAGCGCCAGGCTGGCGGCAGCCAGCGAACCGGTCGCTATGGTTTCGGTCGTTCGCGACGTAGCGCTGATATCGTCGGCACCAGGGCCGTAGGCGCTATAGACAAAGCGCATGGCATAGGCTGCGCTCAGGGCGCCGGCAAGCATGACGGCGAACGCCAGCCACGGGCTGAAATGCCCGGCGGCCGTGACGACCATTTCCTTCGTCCACGCTGCGCCCAGCGGCGGTATGCCGGCCAAGGCGAGCCCGCCGACCGCAGTTGCCACGGCCGCGACCGGCAGCACGCGGCCGAAGCCCATCTCCGTTAGGCTGAAACTCACGGCCTGGCGGCCCGCGATGCCGGCGCTTAGAAACAGCAACGCCTTGAAAGCCGCGTGCGCGACCAAGTGGAGCAGCGCTATTTCAGGATAGCCCGCGCCGACCGCAACGAACATCAAACCGTAGTGCGCGGAGGTGGACGCCGCGAGCAATTTTTTCGCGTGCGGCTGGAGCAAAGCGGTCAAACCGCCTGCGAGGGCCGTGGCGATCCCGATGCCAATTGTCGCAGGACCAAACCATGGCATCTGAGCGAGCGTCGGCTCGAGCCGGATCAACAGATAGGCCCCTGCAGCGACCATGGTGGCCGAATGCAACAGTGCAGACACCGATGTGGGCCCGTCCATGGCACGAAACAGCCAGGGCGCGAATGGCAGCTGGCCGGATTTCGAAGCCGCGCTGAGCACAAGCCCGGCAACCAGAATCGCTTGCTGCGGCGCGCCGAGGGTTTCCAGCGCCGCAAAAGCGAAGGTACCCGTATCCCTGAACACGACCATGGCCGCAGCGAACAGTCCGAGATCGCCGAAACGGGTCATCACGAATGCGTAGCGCGCCGAGGCCGCATGCGATACGCGTTGCCGTTCGTGCCCGATCAAGGCCCAAGAGCAGGCGCCGACTAGCTCCCAGCCGATAAGCAGGGTGATAAGGTCGGCCGCGATCACCAGCAACAGCATGGCGCCGACGAACAGCAGCAACAGCGATACCAGACGGTTCAAACCCTGCAAGCGTTCGTGGGCCGCGGCATAGGCCAGCACGGGAAGCGCAATGACCGGTACCAGCAACGCCATGACGACCGACCGTGAGGTCAGCACCACCTCAAACTGAAGTGGGGTACTCCAGGCAAATCTTCCGACCCAGCCGTCCAGGCCCGCGAAAACAGTCAGCAATAGTGTGACCAGCAGCACACCACAGCCCGTAGCGCCCAGAGCGGGGCGGCGCTGCATCGGCGACGCGTGAACAATCGCGGCAGCGAGAAGCGGAACCAGGGCGACAAGCCAGAGCATGATCAATGCTTCAGGGTCGTCAGGCCTTCGGTGACATCGGCCTGGCGGTTGCGATAGACCGCGGTGATCAATGCGAAGCCTACGGCCATTTCGACCGCCATCACGGCCATCGCGATGATGGTCAGCAGCTGGCCTGTGGGCAGGCCGCCTGCGGTAAGCGACCAGAATCCGACCGCTGCGAGCATGACGCCGTTGAGCATCAGTTCAAGGCCCATCATCAGCATTACGAAAGACTGCTGCGACAACGTGCCGTATAGTCCGATGCCGATGAGCGCGGCGGCGACGATCAATATCGTTGTGAGTGTCATGAGCGCTTCCCGATCAATGGTGGTGATGGGCGTGGCCGCTGGCCTGTTCGGGCTGGCGCCCGGCCGGTTCGCCACCCGGTTCCAGGGGCGGCGGCACGGCGCCGGTATCGGCCTCGCCGAAGCGTCCGCTGCGGCTCGACAGAATGACGCTGGCAACCATGGTTGCCAGCAGCGTGACACCGGCGGTTTCGAAGATCAGCATCGAGTCGCCGAGCAGTTCCTTGCCGAGGCCGACGACGACCTCGGCGTCCGGCGCGACCGGGTTGGAGGAAAAGCGCGTAACAACGATCAGACCGGTCAGTGCAGCGAAGACGAACACGCCGGCTGCGATCGAGAAACGGTGCTGGTGCACCATCATCATCGGATTCAGGCCCGCCGGGTTCATCATGTACATGACCATGAACAGCGCCATCACCATCATCTCCACCGCCATCATGAAGACGGTCGCAATGCCGAGATACGGCGCGTTCAGCAAGACCATGATCAAGCCGACAGCGATGAACGACAGCATCAGGAGGAACGAGGCGCGAACCATCGAGTCGGTGCAGAACACACGCCAGCCGCTCACAACGGCGATCGCCGCGAAGATCCAGAATGCGATATCGGTGACGTTCATAGCGCCAATACTCCGGCCCATACCAGATGCAGGAACGATAGCGGCAGTAGCACCGTCCAGATCAAAGTCATCATCCGACTCGGCGAAATCCGAGCCAGCTGGTGGCTGAGGCCGACCGAGACCAGAAGCACGGCTGTGGTCTTGAGCACCAGCCATACCGGCCCGGGCAGCCAGGGCCCCAGGTAGCCGCCCAGGAATACACTGGCCGCGACGGTGGCCACCGCTGTAAGCATCGCGAGCCGCGCGAATTCCCAGACCAGTCGCGGCGCGCCGGATACCTCGGCCGCGGTGCCGCCCGCAATATCTGCCGAGTCGGCATAGTTGAACGGGCCTCTGAAGCTGAGAGACAGGCCAAGCAGCAGGAAAAGCGGGAGCCCGAGCGGCTGGCGGATGACATTCCAGAGTTCGCGCTGGGATTCGATGATCTTCGGAACGGCCAGCGACTCGGCTGGCAACGCGGCGGCGATAAGCACGAACATGCTGATCAGCATGACCGGCAGCCCAATGGCGACATAGCGGTAGGCGCCGATCAGGCCGAGTTGAGAATTGGCCGACCAGCCGTGCAGGAAGACGACCACGACCGTCAGCGCTTCGACGGCGCCCCACCAGACGATGCCGACTTCGAGGTCCGCAAGCACGCTGGCACTGGAGAAGGGCACGAGCGCGACGCCGGTACCGGCCAGCCCGGCATACAGTGCAGGCGCCAGACGCCAGTTCAGCAAATCCGGCGCTTCGGTCAGATTGGACTGCTGGCGCAGTATCGTGGCGCACCGGTAGAGCGGGTTGGCGAGAGGCGCGCGCGGCGCTCGACCTTCGCGCGCGGCCGCCCAGAGCCCGTCGAGCACGGCGATGTACCACGCCATGCCGAGGAGGAAAGCGACCCAGGCCACGGTTAGAGCGATCAGGGTCATGGGGTTTCCAGTGGCCCCATGCGACACAGCGCGGCGCTATCGAAACTATTGAGCACCAGCAGCGCCTCACTCCATTCAAGTCCGGGTAACAGCTCGGTTACGCGATAGTCGATCGGCGGTGCCCGAAGCGCCCATGGCGCCTCGACAAGTGCGCCTTGGCCAATCATCGCGTCGGGTGCCGCCGAAACGAGCGCCAGCGCTTGTTCGGCTTCGTCGAACCATTGCGCGAGACGTGCCCGACAGTCGCTTTGTGTTTGCGTGACTGGCGTGAAGTCGAGTCGTGTGTACGTTGGGTTATCGCTGCGGTCGTCGATAGCGTGGCCGGCAGCGCGCTGTACCGGGCCGCCGAGTTCACGCGCCAGTCGGTCATCGATCCGACCGAGTCCCGGTGCGAGGGCAGCCGTCAAACCGGATCGGGCGGCCGCTTTTCGCAGCGGCGCAATAGCGATGGTCTCGTTCGCGCGCACGCGTGCCGCCAATATTTGGGCGCGCCGACTCAGTGTCGGCAATCCGACGAGCGACAGTACGCGGGCGATGCACACGAGGTGGTGCGCAGCGCGTGCGCGCTCGATCTGGGCCAAGGCCGTTGTTTCGTGCAACAAGCGGTCGAACGGTACGCGATCGACGTCGCGTGGCGGGTAGGGCGGCTGAACCACATAGGCTGACTGGATCACATCGCCCTGGAACGTGACCTCCAGTACCAATCCAGCCGGCCAGTACGGCATGAACGGGCCGATCTGGGTGGTGTAGACATCCAGCGTTAGCCCATCGCGAATATCCGGCGTCGGCGGCATGGGCATCATGCGCCCGTAGGGCACGCCACCCATCATCCCTTCGCCGCCCTGACCGTGGTCGCCCTTGCCGCGCCAGGGCGCGGGTGGCTCGTCCGCGAGCCGGTGGGTCTCCGATGCATGGGCGCCGGAAATCAGGTTGCGGTAAAGCGCACGTAAAGAAATTACTGGATCGTCGGATGACGCAGCGCGCCGGGCGTCGTCCACGTCGGCTTGCGGCTCGTCTCCCCACCAGAACGTGGTGCGTGGGTGTGGCAGCTGGTCGTGGAGTCGGTCGAGATAGGCCTGATCGCTATCCCGGACGCGGCCCGCGATCAACAGGATACTGGCGTGTCGGGGTGTGGCGGTTACGTCGATATCCGCACTCCGCAGCAAACGCTCGACGGCAGGGGCGCGGTCGCGCCCCATGGCCACGAATACTGGCACGGGAGCGCGTGCCGCCAGGCGCTCGAGCAGCTTCACTGCCACCGGAAGATGCCTTCGCGCCAGCCGTAGAGGATGCCCACCGTGAGGATGGCGAGGAACATGCCCATCTCCGCGAGCGCCTTGACGCCTTCGGCGACGTACACGACCGCCCATGGGTACATGAACATCATCTCCATCTCGAAGGCGATGAACAGCAGCGTCATCGAGTAGTAACGCACATGAAAACGCTGCCAGGCGTGCGTGTTCGGCGCGCTACCCCCGAGAAACGGGATCTTCTGCGACTCGGCCAGGCGATCGCGACGCGCGCGTGCCGCTACCCACTGCAAGAGTAAGGCGCCCGCCACGATCGTGCCCATGATGGTGAGTAGGCCCGTTAACGCCATTGCGTTTTATCCCCTTTGGCTCGCTGCAAGCCCGTATGCAAAGTCCACAGACATGCTAATGAGATGAAGGCCCTCCATACATCCGGTGATTTCCCTATCAGTACCAAGCGCGGATACCGACCACGAAAGCGGTCGACGACGTTTCCTCGCCTTCGGCCTGGGCGACGTCCTTGGTTTCGCCATAAGTCTGCTCCCAGCGTACGCCGATATAAGGCGCGAACTCGCGCTTGATTTCGTAGCGCAGCCGTATGCCCATCTCGGTGTTGTTGAGACCGCTACCGAGTCCGTACTCGGGGACGTCCTGGGCCGACATATTGATCTCGGCCCGTGGTTGCAGGATAAGGCGCTGGGTGATCAGCAACTCGTACTCGAATTCGCCGCGGAAACTCACGTCGCCGTCTTCGCTGACGAATAGCGAGGTATCCGACTCGAACCAGTAAGGCGCCAGCCCCTGCAGGCCGAGCACGGCGAAGCCCCGGTCCGGATTCGGGTTGACGTCGTAGCGCAGACCGGCCTGCGCACTCCAGAACGGCGAGATCGTGCGGTTGTAGAGCGCCTGAAATTCGGTGCTCTCGGGCGAGCCGCCGCGCATTGGGCCTTCACCCTCGGTCTTCAGCCAAAGTTTGTTGTAATCACCACCGATCCAACCCTGGGCGTCCCAGAGATAGTTGTTGGTGCCGTCGACATCGCCGTATTCGAGGCGATCGATCAGAAAGAACTTATGGATCTGCTGATCGTGGATCGGTTTTTTCCAGTTGAGCGGTGCGCCGCTGTTCGGGTCGGCAGGCCCGGCGGGTATCACTGAGTCGAGATCGGCTTTGCCATCGGAGGCGGCGAGAGCCGGCGCCGTAGATCCCAAGAAAAAGACAGTCGCGCTGAGGATGGCTGGGGTCGATTTTTTAAGCATTGTTTTCTCCCGATTGATCGCTTACCCGCACGACGCGGAACATGCCCATTTCCATGTGATAAAGCAGGTGGCAGTGGAAGGCCCAGCGGCCCGGCTCGTCGGCGGTGACCAGCAGCGATGCGCGCGAACCCGGCAGCACGCTCAGGGTGTGCTTGAACGGCAGGTGCTCGCCCTGGCCGTTCTCGAGCTCCATGAACATGCCGTGTAGATGGATGGGGTGCTCCATCATCGTGTCGTTGACCATGATCAACCGGATCCGCTCGCCGTACGGAAATTCGATCGGTGTTGCATTGGAGTACTTCACACCGTCGAACGACCACATATAGCGGTCCATATTGCCGGTGAGATGGATCTCGATGGTCTTCGACGGTTCGCGCTGGTCCTGCATCGGCACCACGTTACGCAGCTGGCTGTAGGTGAGCACGCGATGGTTGACGTCCTCCAGCCCGGTGCCGCGCTCGGCGAGGCGATCACGCTGTACGTTGGCGATGTTGATATTGCCGGCACCGTGCATGTCGGGGCCGTGCTTGGCGATCACCGGCCCGGATTGTTCCATCATTGCGCCCGTACCCATGGTCCCGGCATTCGGGCCCGTGCCATGGGCCATCTTTTTCATATCGTGGCCCATGCCGGCCATTTTTCCAGACATCTTCGAGTCGGCCATCTTGTGGCCTTGATGCGACATCCCGGCCATGCCCGATTCCTTTTTGGGCATGTTCATCTTTTGCATCGAGCCGTGATCCATCGCCATCTGGCCGTGGCCCATCGGTTTCGCGCTCTTGCTGTGCGACATGTCCATGCCGCCCATGTCCATCTGGCTCATGTCCATGCCCATATCCATCATCGTGCGCTGCGGCTGTTCGCGCAGTGCCGGCACGGGGGCGACCATGCCCGCCCGCGGCGCGAGCGTGCCGCGGGCATAGCCGCTGCGGTCCATGGTTTCGGCCATGATCGTGTAGGCCTGATCGGCCCGGGGCTCGACCACCACGTCGAAGGTCTCGGCCACGCCGATCTGAAACTCGTCGGTCTCGACCGGCTGCACTTCCTTGCCGTCGGCCGCTACCACGGTCATCGGCAAGCCCGGCATGCGGACGTTGAAATAGGTCATCGCGGAGGCGTTGATCACGCGCAGGCGAATACGCTCGCCGGGCGTGAACAGGCCGGTCCAGTTGGCATCCGGGTGTACGCCGTTCATCAGGTAGCTATAGGTGTAACCGGTGACGTCGGCGATATCGCGCGGGCTCATGCGCATGTCGCCCCAGGCAAGGCGATCCTTCAGCGTGGTGGCGACGCCGGATTGGCGAAAATCCTCGGCCAGATCGCCGAGCGTGCGCTCGCTGAAGTTGTAGTAATCGCTCATTTCCTTGAGCTTTGCGAGCAGACGATGCGGATCCTCGAAGGTCCAGTCGTTGAGTACGATGACGTACTCGCGGTCGGCATTGATGCCGTCGTCGCCTTGCGAATGAATCACGATCGGCCCGGTCTGGCCAACTTGCTCCTGCAGCCCGGAATGGCTGTGGTACCAGTAGGTGCCGGCCTGGCGCACCGGAAAATCGACTTCGAAGGTCTCGCCGGGATCGATGCCGGGAAAGGCGACGCCGGGCACGCCGTCCATCTGGAACGGCAGCAAAATGCCGTGCCAGTGGATCGAGGTCGACTCGTCGAGATGGTTATGCACCCGCAGGTGGGCGTTCTGTCCTTCCCAGAGTTCGACGATCGGGCCGGGCGTGGTGTGGTTCAGCGTAATGGCCGACGCGCGACCGCCGGCGATATCGATCATCTCGCGACGGACATGGACATCCATGACGACGTCGCGCGCGCCGCCGCCCGGAACCTGGGCCGCTGCGGTATTGAGGTGGCGTGTCATGCCCTCGCGGGCATAGGCGGGCAGCAGGGCGTTGAAACCCGCCAGCAGCCCGGTTGCGCCCATGGCCCGTAACAGGCGACGGCGGTCGCTATCGTGTGTTCGATCACTCATTGAAGGGTGCTCCTGAATTCGTGTTCTGTAGATGGACGAGTCCGTGATGCTCAGCCGTGTGCATGAGCACTACCGTTCGGATCTGAATGGGGCTGTTCTTGGGCCTCGCCGTGTGAGTCTGGATGCCCGCTGGCCTCGTCCGAGGCGTGACCGCCACCGTGGCTCTCGTCAGATTCATCGTGATGGCCTTCGTCCCCATGGCCGATGCCCTGAGCCTTAGCGGTCTGCAGCATCTGCCGGTAATCGGAGGCGGACATGCTCGGCAGTTGCTCGACGAAGGCGGTCATCGCCCATATCTCCTCGTCGCTATGCGATGCGCCCCAGGCAGGCATGGCCGATGCCTTGATGCCGTGCTTGATTACCCAGAAGAGTTCAGCCGGACTTTTCTCTTTGGCCGCATGGGTAAGCTCCGGTGGTTTGGGGTACATGCCGCGCGCAGCGACCGACTGTTGGCCGCCGGGCGGGGCATGACAATCGCTGCACATGGCGTCGAAGTTGGCAGCGCCTGCCAGTAACTGGTCTTCAGAGCCCAGCTTCGGGGCTTCGATGCCGGAGGCCTGTTTTTCAACCGAGCGATGGACCGTTTTCTGTAATGCCCAGCGCGTGATCGGCCAGTGTTCGCTAGTCGCCGCGATGTTATAAACACCGGAATAAATGACTCCGGCGGCTGCGGCGCCTACGATGAGCAAGCTCACGAGTAGGGTCGCTATGACAATTTTCCAAGTTCGCACAATGCGTCTCCGTGGGAACGGTGACGCAGCACGGCGCTCTAGGACTTTGCTGAGATAACCGCCAAGTGGCGACTTTCAACAATCTCCTAGTGAAACGCTATGCGAAAGCCGCAACCACCGTTCTGATTGATGTTCGGCGCATCATTAATGCACCAAAAGCTTCAATTAGACGCGAGTAGACGGCGGCCGATAGGGAGGATGTTCGAACCCGGGGGCGACCGCGACAAGCGCACGGCTTACCAAGTGCGCCGCAGGGGGAGACAGCGCATCAGTTGGGAAGCTGGTGTTGACCGCACTTGAGGAGCAATGGCCCATGACCGAGCAGCAGCATCGATCATGGGATGGGGAGTCGCCACTACCCTCGACGTGCTTCGTCGCGTGCGAGTGCTCGCTGGCCGTCGCACCCGGGTTCGTAACAGCGGATGTTTCCGCGTTAGCGTGCTCGGAATCGTGCAGGCAAGATATCCCCGGAACGCCCGCCTGGGCGACCAAGGCTTGCAACAGCAAAATTAGAACCAAGAAGGCACGCATGGTTTGACTATATCAAAATAGGCGAGGCTAGCAATGGCCGTCGGCTAAGTTTTTTCTCGAGCAAAAAAACGTTTTTGTAAATCATCGAGGTTGGCTGGTTCTAAGGCGCGCGGCGCATGCATGCGAGCTCGAACATATTCCGGGCTCGTCTTACATTAGCGATCGAAGACCTTAGAGCTTTTGAAGCTTAAGGTAGCGATGGGTTCGCGGTGCTCGGAAGCGACGTAGAAAGCGTTGAGGGCGGAAGGCAAAGCCCCGAGTCATTACAGGCTTGTACCACGGCCTCGACGGTGGATATGTCGTTGTCGGCAACTTCATCCAGGGCCGCTATCAACTTAACCTTACCCGAATACACCCGGATCGGGTCTTCAAGGCCGACGTCGAGTTCATCGCCCGCTGGGTATACAAGCTCGGTCGATAACAGCACGCCGTTCGCCAATACTTTGATGTCGGTCGGAATAAGAAAGTCGAAGGAGGCGGGATTGGCGTTGATATGCCACTCCGACGCGATGTCCAGTTCTATTTGGATCGTATTGCCGTCGCGCGTTGCACCGAGATTCACGTGGGCCGCGCTAAAACGCGGTGGGACGGACTTCGAGGCTGTTGATGACTCTGATGCGGTATAGAGGTCAACAACGTCCCGCTTGGCATCCCGGTTATTAACTGTTGACTGGTCCGTCGTCGATTGCACTTCGGACTCCGTACTAGGCACGGTCCATTGCCAAAAAAGAAAAAGGCCGCTGACCGTGATCGCGATGGTCGCTGGCAATAGCCAAGAGAGGACAAAACTCTTACGGGTCGACACGCGTCTGCTCTCCACTGGTTTCGATGGCCGCTTTCAATGTGCTGACCGTAAATAAATCGGGCAGGCGCCGGTGGACGGTCCCGCTCGGCTTCAAGACCACGGCGAAGGGCAGGCCGGCGCCACCGAAGGATCGTAGGTAGGCGTCAAGCGCAGCGTCCGGCCGGGTGAGATCGGCGCGTAGAACGCGCATCTGGGCTGCATCGACGGCTTGCGCAATCGCGGCGTCGGCGTAAACGGTTTGTTCCAGAACCTTGCAGTTGATACACCAATCCGCCGTGAACTCGACAAGCACCGGCGCGCTGGCAGTGCGGGCCTCGGCAAGCGCGCGCTCCGTTAGCGGCTGCCAAGGCAACGCGCGCTGTGCGCCGGCCCCACGATCAAAGCCGAGCGTGACGGCGCCGGCCACGCCAGCGACTAAGACGAGCGCCGGTACTAAACGTGCGCCGAATCCGGGGCCGACCACCAATGCGCGGATCAACCAGAAAGCCAGGGTCCCGAGCCAGGCGGTCCACAGCAGGGTGCCGACGCGTTCCGCGAGCACGGTCGTTGCAAAAAACGTCGCGCCGGCCAGGAGAATCAGGCCCATGACCTGCTGCACGCGTGACAGCCATGCGCCACCGCGTGGTATGCGTGTCAGCAGTCGGGGTCGGGCCAGCAGAACGAGGTAGGGCAGGGCCAACCCGACGCCCACCGCCATGAACAGCGCGAAGATCGTGCTCGGCGCCTGCGTGAGAGCAAACGCCATGACGCCGCCCAGGAAAGGTCCGGTGCAGGGCGCGGACAAGACCGCGGCCAGAAAACCGGCCAAGTAGGGTTCGGCATAGCCGTTGCCCTGGACGCGGTAGACCCATTGGGGCGGTTGCACGCCGCGTCCTGCGAGACTGTAAACGCCGAGACCAGCGAGCAGGAAAGCCAGTGCCGCTCGAAACCAGAACGCCTGGAACAGGGTGCCCCAGGTCCAGTTCAGCATGGCGGTCGCCAAAGCGAGCGCGCCGAAGAACGAGAGCGTGCCGGCCAGCAGCGCGATCGCTGCCAAAAAGCGCTGTCGCGTACCGCTGCCAACCACACGCGCGATCGTGCGCAACTTGATGGGCAAAGCGGGTAGCACACACGGCGTGAGATTGAGCAGCACGCCGGCGAACAGCGCCAGCAAAAGATTCGTCCAGATCGTCATCGCGTGGCGTTTTGGCGGCGGCGATCCCGCGCCCTGGAATGGTCGTGCTCGCGGTTTCGCTCATGCGCGCCCCGCGATCGGATGACGCGCGCCGCGCCGAACAGGATCAGCACGGCAACCCCCGCCAGAATCCAGATATAGACCGGCAGGTGCAGCGCCTGACTGCCGAGCAGTACGCTCAGTACAGTCAGCGGCAAAATACCTACGCCGGTGGTCCAGACGAACGTCCATCGCGGTACGCCGGCGAGTCCCGCGGCGTAATTGACCAGATTGAAGGACATGATCGGTATCAGGCGCGCGGTCAGCAGTGTCGAAATACTGCTATCACTCACGAATGCGTCCAACCGCGCCTGGTAACGCAGCGGAACCAAGCGCGTCCGCGTGGCCGGGCCCAAGGCCCGTGCGATCTCGTAACTCAGTATTGCGCCGATCATTGCACCAGCCCAGGTGAGCAGTACACCCAACCAGGAGCCGAAGACGACGCCATTGGCGATGGCGATCACCTCGGCCGGAAACGGCACGAAAGAATGAGCTGTCATCAGGCCGATGGAAGCCGCAGGCGCCCAGGGGCCAGCGTGCTCGAGGAGTGTGCGCAAACCGTCACTACTAAAATCGACAGCAAACAGGCTGTATTCGACCAAGCACCAGACGATGACGATATCGATCCAGAGCAGTGCCGCGGTTAGCACTACAGCCGCTATCATCCACCCGCTGCGCGCAGTGCGTAGCAATGTGCGGAAGACCACGGCCAACAACACGAGGCCCAGTGCGGCCAACGCCAGGCAGACGAACAGCAAATCTGCGTTCATCGCCATCGGGCTTCTCGCCGATCTTTTCGTTTCGGTAGGAAATTAAGCTTGAGCATGGGTACCACGGGCGGTCATGAGCCCCCAGAGCCAATTGATTTTGTAGGTTTCGATCTGCACGGCGGCGTAGCCGCTTTCTTTGAGCATTCGAGCGCACTCATGCGTTCGATAGGTCCGTGCGTGCGCATGAGCGCGCAGCCGTTGATAGCGCTCGAACAACCGGCACATCAGATAGTCGCCACACCAGTCCGTGAGCACGAGCTGGCCGCCGGGGCGCAGCACGCGCCGCATTTCGATCAGTGCATCTAGCGGCTGCGTGACGTAGTGAAACATGCTGCAGGAAACGACGAGGTCGAACTGTGCGTCGGCAAATGGGAGCTGCTCTGCCCATCCCTCATGAAGCGCGATATCAGACGGGAGTTTGCGGCGCGCGATTTTGAGCATGGCGGGTACCGGATCCACGCCCACGAGTCGAGTTGCGGGATGAACGGCCGCAAGACGATAAAGCAGGGCGCCCGTTCCACAGCCGACATCGAGTAATCGATCGCCTTTGCGCAGCGGCAAGCGTGCGATCGTTTTCCGCGTTGTCGCATCAATATAGTGCGACCACCTCCGGTCATAGCGACCCGCAATCCGAGCGTATTCCTCGACCACGTTTTTGCGCGGGGCTTGGATTTGCATATTGGAGGCCAACCCTGCCAACAAAGGTCTGACGTTATGTATAGTGCGGGCTATGCCAAACTCGGATGGCGCGCTGCGTATTCCTGCCTAAAACCCCGGATACAGCTACGTGCCTGTATCCGAGGGGAGCACGCTTTCAGCCGTTATTTGTTCGGCTGCTTGGTCATCCGCAGGTAGGGCTTGAGCTCGTTCCAGCCGGCCGGGAACAGCTTCTCGGCTTCTTCATTGGACAACGCCGGCGACACGATCACGTCGTCGCCGTCCTGCCAGTTGGCCGGGGTGGTGACCTTGTAGTTGTCGGTCAGCTGCAACGAATCGATCACCCGCAGGATCTCGTCGAAGTTGCGTCCCGCACTCTTCGGATAGGTCAGCGTCATCCGGATCTTCTTGCTGGAATCGATGATGAACACGCTGCGCACCGTCGATGTGTCGCCGGCGTTCGGGTGGATCATGTCGTAGAGTTCCGCGACCTTGCGGTCGGAGTCGCCTATGATCGGGAAGTTCACGGACTGGCCTTGGGTTTCCTCGATATCGGCCGACCAGCGTTTGTGATCATCCACCGAATCCACCGAGACCACGATGGCTTTCACATCGCGTTGGGCGAACTTTTCCTTGAGTCCGCCGACCGCGCCCAACTCCGTGGTGCAGACCGGTGTGAAATCGGCCGGGTGCGACATCAACATGCCCCAGCCGTCGCCGAGCCATTCGTGGAAATCGATCCGGCCTTCGGTGGTGTCGGCCTGAAAATTCGGTGCGGTATCGCCTAGACGTAGGCTCATTTCTATACTCCTGTTCGATGAAGAAGAGGCCGGCGGCCCCAATTCCGGTGGCCGCCGGCGCGGTTGTGTCTAGCCCTTGTCGGTCGAACCGTCCGGGCCGTTCATATTCTCCATCTTGCTCTGCATCATCTTGTTGCAGGTTTCCATCATGTCGTTCATCTGACCCATCATTTTCATCATGGCAATGTTGCCATCGCCCATCATGCCCATGCCGTGGCTCTTGCCGTCCTGGCCTTGCATCATGTGGCCCATGTTGTCCGCGGATGCCGACTTCGTGCCGTCGCCTTGCGTGGCGGCGAATACGGCGGGCACCCCCGCGATCAGGGCAGCGGCGATGATCGTTTTTACTTTTGTACGCATGTTCTAGTCCTCTTTGGATTGGGCAGAAGGCGCGCTCGACGGCGCTGTCTGCTGTGAATAAGGGATTTGAGTGTTTGATTCGTGCCGGGGCGTTGTATCGTTAATGGCTTTCGGCCGCATACTCCACATCATCCAGCCCATCATGATCATGCAGGGCAGGGTGAACAGCAGCGGGACGGCCCCGATGGCCACGACCCAGTTCCAGTTGAATACGAGCCCGACCGCCGCGGCTGCAACACCGCCGACTAATACGCTGCGCGGCTCGAGCCAGCGCCGGGCTGGATGGCCCGAGTCGGACGACGAAGTCGATGCTTCGGAATTACAACTTTTCATGATTGATACCTCGGTAATTGCCTGAATACAGGCTCAATACGTCGTGTAGACGTCGCCATTCAGCGTTTTGATGACGAACGATTCGCTCTTTTTGCCGGGCATGCCCGGCGAGCCGCTCGGCATGCCGGGTAGCGCAATACCCCGGATATCGGGTTCTTCGCGCAGTAGCTTGGCGACAACCGGTTCAGGCACGTGACCAACGACGACGTAGTCGCCGATGAGGGTGGTGTGACAAGACGACAACGCCGGTTTGACGCCGTGCTTTTCGTTGAGAGCCGCCATATCGTCGGTGTCGAGCACGTCGACGTCGTACCCCTTGGCATTGAGGTAGTCGGCGTACTGCTCACAGCATATGCAGCCGGGGTTGTGGTAAAGACGGGCCTGTACCGGTGCCGCGATAGCCGCGCCGGTCGAGACAAACAAAACGAGCATGAGCATCAGCCGCGTCATGGTCGCATTGCGTAATAGGGTCATGGGAAGAACTCCACGTGATCTAGGGATGCCCGGAAAGCCGTTTGGCGCGCACATGCGACGTAATCATTGGTATCGCATGACAGGCCAGCACAGACCGCAGAGGTGCGGTATGCGTAAGCTCAGCCGGAATTGGTGACGCGCTCAGGCGTCAGACAGATCAAGCGTGGATAGCTCGCGGGGGAAAAGGGTCGGGCCCCTCGAGTTGGCGGCCCAAATGCGTTTCGATATGAAACGTGGGTACCGCGGGCGGCTGGGGCGTGATCCCGGCCGTATTATGCGCAACATCAGCCATCATGCCGCAGATGGCCACTGCGCAAGTCGAAGTCGCCGCGGTGGAATGCTGCGACTTCGTGGTGTCGGCCTGACACAACGTGCAATCGCTTGACGTGTTCTCGGCCGGCATTGTCCACGCCATGACCGCTGGGCTGGCCAGCACGCTGGTGAACACCAGCATCGAGATCAGCGCGTGGACAAGGGTGGACTTCATAAATTTACTATAGACCACACATCCGCCGCGAACAATACCCGGAGTGGGGTACGGGGTCGTTATTTTTTCAGGCAACCGGGTGGTAATCCCCCCATTTTTAACGCAAGCCAGAAGCGGAGCTAAGCCGCCATGCTGAGTTTCTGCATGGGTGTGAGGCCGCCAAGCGCCATGTTCGGGCGCTCGTGATTATAGGACCATAGCCATCGCGTTGCGGCTTCCTGTGCCTCGGCGATGGATTCGAATAAATAGTGGTTGAGCCAGTCGGTGCGAACCGTGCGGTTGTAGCGCTCGACGTAGGCATTCTGCTGCGGCTTGCCGGGCTGGATGTAGTCCAGCCGTATGCCCTCGCTTTTCGCCCAGTTGATCAGTGTGCCGCTGACGTACTCCGGGCCATTATCACAGCGAATCGCGGCGGGTTTGCCACGCCATTCGATGATCTGTTCCAGGCTGCGGATCACGCGTGCCGACGGTAACGAGAGGTCGACCTCGATGCCCAGGCCTTCGCGGTTATAGTCATCGATCACGTTGAACAACCGGAAGCTGCGGCCGTCGCTGAGTTGGTCGTGCATGTAGTCCATCGACCAGACCTGATTGGGCGCCATGGGCACAGACAGTTTCTCCGGCACATCACGCTTCAAGCGCTTACGCGGCCTGATCCGCAGGTTGAGCTCCAGCGCGCGATATATCCGGTACACGCGCTTGTGGTTCCAGCGGAAGCCTTTGACGTTGCGCAGATATAGAAAGCACAGCCCGAAGCCCCAGCTGCGCTGGTTGTCGGTCAACCGGATCAGCCAGTCAGCGATCTCGGCGTTCTCATCGGATAACTTCGGCTGATAGCCGTAGCAAGTCCGACTGATCGAAAAGGCCAGACAGGCCAGGCGGATACTGATGCCACGCTCGATCACGCTGCGTCGGGCCATCTCGCGTCGGCGAGATGGCCTCACCATTTTTTTGCCAGGGCTTCCTGCACGATCTCGGCCTTGAGCCGCTCTTCGGCGTACATCTTCTTGAGCCGTCGGTTCTCGTCCTCGAGCTCTTTCATGCGCGCCATCAGCGAGGCGTCCATGCCGCCGTACTTGCTGCGCCACTTATAGAACGTGGCCGAGCTCATGCCATGCTCGCGGCAGAGCTGTGGTACAGGCGTACCGGCTTCCGCCTGCTTCAAGATCGCCAGGATCTGGCTGTCGGTATAACGGGATGTCTTCACGGGAACCTCCTCGGGTTAGATTACGAGAAAATTCCGCTTTTGACCTGCGTCGTTTTCCGGGGGGATTACCGGGTGAATAATGCGGCGTCTACTTCGGAACGGCCCGGCCTTCGTACATATAGGTCATGGGCTTCGGACCTTTCATGTAGCCGGTTTCGAGGTGTGTACAGTCAAAGCCGGCTTGTGCGATCAATGCCTGGATCGGGCGATCCAGGTGACAGCCGCCGCTGACCTGCGACCATAAAGGCGTCAGTCGGTGCTGCCATTGGGCCACAGTTGCATCCGGGCCCAAGCCGTGTTCGACAAACAGAAGTTGGCCGCCGGGCTTGAGCACGCGGCGCACTTCCGCGAGCGCCCGGCCCGCATGCGGGATACTGCACAGCGTCCAGGTCGTCACGATCGTATCGAGGCTCTTGTCATCAAACGGAATGGCTTCCGCCGAGCCCTCGATCAGCGTAACCCGTCCGGCGGAGTGCTCCGCCGCGCGCCGCGCGATGCGAACCAACTGTGGTGACGGCTCCAAGCCGTGAATGGCGCGGACATGCGGTCCGTAAAACGGCAGATTGAGGCCGGAGCCGATGCCGATTTCCAAGACTTCGCCCTGCGTGCCGGATAACACACGCCGTCGATAGGGCGCGAAGTGGCGGTTACGCATAGCCATATGACAAAGCCGTGGTAACACTACGTCGTTATAGAAGCCCATCATTAAACTCGCTCGTTGCTACTCGCTCACGCTCGCCATCGCATCAAAGAATATCGCCGGCCGTTGCTAGAGTGAGTTGACGAAGATCGCGGCTACACTCTTCGTATAGATGACCGCAAGCCCCATCGAGTTGATTTCGACGCTACCGGGCCGGGCTTTCCTCAGGTGGCGTCGATGATGCAAAGCTAAGCCTCGCCTCGCGCAATACACCGAAGGCCGAATAAAGGAACAAAGTCGCAATGGCCGCACCGACAATGATATCCGGCCAGATACTCCCCGTGAGCGCAACCAGGCCTGCCGCCAGGATCACCCCAGTATTGGCAAACAAGTCATTGCGAGAGCATATCCAGGACGATTGCATGTTGACGTCGTCGTCGCGGTGACGAGTAAGTAAAAGTAGACATAGTACGTTGGCGGCGAGCGCTAGCATTCCAACAACCGCCATTATGGTCGGTTGCGGCGTATGTCCGCTGATGACCTTGTTGATAGCTTCGCTCAGAACCAGCAGGCCGAAGATGAGCATGACCATCCCTTTGAAACCCGCCGATACGGCTTTCCAGCGTGCGCTTCGCGCGACGACGAATAGACTCAGGCCGTAGACAAGCGAGTCGCCCAGCATGTCCAGTGAATCGCCGAGCAGGGCGGTCGACGCCGCCCACCAGCCGGCGGTGAACTCGAACAGAAACATCGCAGCATTGATGGCCAGTACCATCCACAGCATCCGGGCTTGCTGACTGCGCATCTGTTGCAGATGCGCATCATTTTCATCACAACAGCCTGTCATTGATTCCTCCTTTTGACCTTCTGATGCCTGATGATCAACCTTGAAGTAACTTCAAAGTCAAGAGGGATCAGAAATGTTCACCATTGCGCAGGCAGCACGCCGCGCCGGCTGTCCGGCATCGACCATCCGCTATTACGAACGCGTGCGTCTTCTGCCGTCGGCGCGCCGTGGCACGAACGGTTATCGTTACTACGAAGTCGCTGACATCGAGCGTCTGGCGTTCGTGAATCGCGCACGGCAGTTGGGTTTTTCGATCGACGCGGTGGCGGACTTGCTTCGGCTGGCCGATCATCCGCACTCACCGTGCGATGGCGTCGACACCCTGATTGCGACGCAACTTCATTCAGTCGAAAAACGCATTAGACAGTTGCAGACGCTGGCTGCGCGGCTGCGACAACTACAGAGTGCATGCGACGGGGAGCATCCGATACGCGAATGCGGCATCCTCGCCGCGTTATCGGATACGAGGTGGAATGAGGCATAGGCCACCAGTGGCGTGATGGACGATTGGTAAACGGATACGCCTGATCGGTTATCCCCGTAATAGTGCGGATATTTCAGAAAGCTTCTGGCCTTGTCTTACCCCAGGTGGTGAGGGGGTAACCTCATGCCGCCGTGGCCGATTACATAGATCTCAGTTCTCATTCCAATAGCGAATTTTCGCGGTCTGGTTTGACGTGACGCAGCACGCATCCTAGCCTACTTCAATCAAACCCCACCCCATAGGGGGTGGATGTTTTCAGGAGAGGAAGATGATTCGGTTGCAAATCGAAGGCATGAGTTGCGGCCATTGCGTGTCGGCCGTGCGGGACGCGCTGGCCGGCGTCGCGGGCGTCGATCGGGTCGCCGCGGTGGATCTCGAGGCCGGCGAGGCAGCGGTCGAGGGCCGCGCGGATACGCAGGCGCTGATCGCCGCCGTCGAGGAGGCGGGCTACACGGCCCGGGCCGCCTGATGGCCGAGGAAAGCAAGACTTGCTGCGATCGCCTCGCGATCGATCCGGACATCCGCGAGGATGCGGCGTCGCGCCTGCGCTCCATTCGCGGGCACGTCGACGGCATTCTGCGCATGCTCGAGCGCGACGATGTCTACTGCGTGGACGCGCTCAAGCAGATCAAGGCGGTCAACGGCGCCCTGTCCAAGACCGGTGATCTGATCCTGCGCGGGCATCTCAAGCATCACGTGGTCACGGCCCACGAGCGCGGCGACGAGGACGCGATCGTGGCCGAGCTCATGGACGTTCTCAAATACCGCTAGCGGCGGGGGAGGCCGATATGGCCCGAACGGACACGAAGCAGATCGATTTCGGCGTCGACGGCATGAGCTGCGGCGCCTGCGTGGCCCGCGTCGAGAAGGGCCTGGCGAAGGTCGAGGGCGTGCGCGATGCCCGCGTCAATCTCGCGACCGGACGGGCGCGCGTGGACTTCGATGCTGGTGCGAACGACGTCGGCGCCCTGTTCGAAGCGGTCGAGAACGCCGGCTACACGCCGATCGCCGACACTCTCGAGTTCGGCGTTCGGGGCATGACCTGCGGCGGTTGCGTGGCACGCATCGAAAAGCGCCTGGGCGCGCTCGACGGCGTGATCCGGGCGACGGTCAATCTGACCACGGAGCGCGCGCGGGTGGAGTATCTGGCCGGCGTGGTCGATCGGGACGCCATCTTCGAGCGCGTGACGGCGACCGGCTATACGCCGGTCGAGCTCGACGCCGACGAGACCGCGACCGAAGATGACACCGGGGACGCCGACGAGGCCGGGCGCCTGAAGCGGGCCGTGCTGTTCGCTGCGGCGTTCACGATTCCGCTGTTCGCGATCGCCATGGCGCCGATGGTCCCCGGCGTGGCGAGCGCGATGCACGGGCTGATGCCGGAGCGCGCCTGGAAGGGGCTCGAACTATTGCTCGTCCTGCCGGTGCTGTTCTGGGCCGGCCGGCGTTTCTACACCCAGGGCTGGGCCGAGCTGCGGCACGCCGCTCCGGGCATGAACAGCCTGGTGATGATCGGCTCGAACGCGGCGTTCTTCTATTCGCTGGCCGCCTTCACCGTACCGAAGCTGTTTCCGAGCGACACCGCGAACACCTATTTCGACGCCGCGGGCATGATCGTCACCCTGATCCTGCTCGGGCGCTATCTCGAGGCGCTGGCCCGGGGCCGGACGTCACAGGCGGTTCGCGGCCTGATGCAGCTGCAGGCCCGGACGGCGCGGGTGCGTCGCGACGGCGACTGGCAGGCGGTGTCCGTCGACGCGGTGGTGGTCGACGACGTCGTCTCGGTGCGGCCCGGCGAGCGCGTGCCGGTGGACGGGCAGGTGGTCTCCGGCGAGAGCTATGTGGACGAATCCATGATCTCGGGCGAGCCCGTGCCGGTGGAAAAGACCGCCGGCGCCGAGGTCGTGGGCGGCACCGTCAATCAGAGCGGCCATCTCGAGATCCGCGCCACGAGTGTCGGCGGCGACACGGTGCTGGCCCAGATCATCCGCATGGTCGAGGAGGCGCAGGCGGAAAAGCCGGCGATCCAGGCCATCGCCGATCGCATCGCCGGGGTCTTCGTGCCCATCGTGATGGCCATCGCGGTGGCCACCTTCGTCGCCTGGCTGATCCTCGGCCCCAGCCCGGCGCTGGCGCTGGCGTTCGTGGCCGCCGTGTCGGTGCTGCTCATCGCCTGCCCCTGCGCCATGGGGCTGGCGACGCCCACGGCCATCATGGTCGGCACCGGTCGCGGCGCGGCCATGGGGGTGCTGTTCCGGCGCGGTACCGCGATCGAGCAGCTGGCGGGCGTCAACACGGTCGTCTTCGACAAGACCGGCACCCTCACCGAGGGCGCGCCCGCGCTGACCGAGCTGGAGCCCGTCGCGGACTTCGACCGCGACACTGTGCTGCGCCGGATCGCGGCGGTCGAGGCGCTCAGCGAGCATCCGGTGGGCGCGGCGATCGTCGCGGCCGCCCGCGATGCGGGCCACGATCTGCTGGCGGCGACCGACTTTGCCGTGCACACGGGTGAAGGCGTCGAGGCCGAGGTCGAAGGCCGGCGCGTGCAGATCGGCGCGGCCCGCTACATGCAGCGGCTCGGCATAGACACCGCGGCTCTCGACGCGCGCGCCGACAGCCTCGCCCGGGCGGCGCGCACGCCGCTGTTCGCGGCGATCGACGGGCGGCTGGCCGCACTCGTCGCGGTCGCCGATCCGGCCCGGAACGAGGCGCGCGACACCATCGATGCGCTGCACGATCTGGGCCTGGATGTGGCCATGCTCACCGGCGACAACGAGGCCACCGCCCGCGCGGTCGCCGATGAGCTCGGCATCGACCGGGTGATGGCCGGCGTCATGCCGGATGCCAAGGCCGATGAGATCCGGCGCCTGCAGCGCGACCACGCCCGCGTGGCGTTCGTCGGTGACGGCATCAACGACGCCCCGGCGCTCACCCGCGCGGACGTGGGCGTGGCCGTCGGCAGCGGCACCGACATCGCCATCGAGTCCGGCGACGTCGTGCTCATGCGCGCCGACCTGGCGGGCGTGGTCAATGCGATCGCGCTGGCTCGGCGCACCATGAGCACCATCCGCATGAACTTCGGCTGGGCCTACGGCTACAACGTGCTGCTGATACCGCTCGCCGCCGGCGTGTTCTATCCGTGGACCGGCTGGCTGCTCAGCCCGGCGCTGGCAGCGGCTGCGATGAGCCTGTCGAGCGTCTTCGTGCTGACGAACTCGCTGCGTCTGCGGCGCTTCGCCCCCACGCTGGCGCCGCGTGCCTCGGCGTCGACAAGGCGGGGCGGGCCCGCCAACGCCGACGGCCCCGAAGCACCCGCGGTCCGCGACGCCGCCTGATCGCGCGGGGCGATGCGGCGCGGCCGGGCGCCGCCGCTGTGGTCGGTGGCCGGGCCGGGCGGCGTTCCGGAGGCGCTCGGGCCCGTCGGTGCCGGAACCATCCGGCGCGCCCGCGTGGCAGAATCGGCGGCTGGAATTGATGCCGGAGCACAGCCGTCATGTCCGAATACGCCACGCGGCAGGCGATCATCGACCACGGCCGGGCGCTGACCGCGGCCGGCCTCAATCATGGCACCACCGGTAATATCAGCGTGCGCCACGGCGACGGCCTGCTGGTCACGCCGACCGGCATGGGCTATGACCGGCTGGGCGCCGAGGACATCGTGCCCATGTACATGGACGGCGGTTTCGACGGCCGGCTGCGGCCGACCAGCGAGTGGCGCTTCCACCGCGACATCCTGCAGCAGCGCGCGGACGTTCACGCCGTGGTGCATACCCATGCGCCGTACGCCACGGTGGTTTCGATCCAGCGTCGGGAGATCCCGCCGCTGCATTACATGATCGCGGCAGCGGGTGGGCCCACCATCCGCTGCGCGGATTACGCCACCTTCGGCACGGCCGCGCTATCCGAGGCGGCGTTGACCGCCCTCGACGGCCGGCTGGCCTGTCTGCTGGCCAACCACGGCATGATCGCCTGCGGCGCCACCCTCGACAAGGCCGTGGCGCTGGCGGTGGAGGTCGAGGAGCTGGCGCGCCAGTATGTCCTGTCGCTGCAGCTCGGCGGGCCGGTGTTGCTGGACAGCGCCGAAATCGATCGGGTGTTGGAGAAGTTCCGGACCTACGGCGCCCAGCCGGACGCGGTCTGACGACGCGCGGCCCGCCGTGCGGCGTGGTGCACAGGCGCCGTGTCACAGAGTTGGCCACCCGGTTTAGGCGCGCTCTTCGGCACGGCGCCGCCACGGGTCTCGGTGTCGTCACGACGCCGCACCGGCGCGTGCGGTCACGGATTCGGCGTGGCCGGCTCCGGTAGATCGATGCGCCGGGTGGTGGTCCCCGTGCGATGAGCGATAGCCGGGCAGAGCCCGGGGTGCTGTCGAATCGTTGAGTCCGATCGGGTTGTCGGCCCGATTTGGCCCGGTAGGGCACGCCTGAGCCTTGCTCCGGCAAGAATCCTGATGCATAGAGCGGCCGGGTTGGAGTAGGGGTCACACCGGCAGCCGCCCGGGACGTGATGGCTTGGGATCCGCCCCCATGGCAGCGGCTTAGCATGCGCGCCGGCCCTGGCTTTCGGGCTACGGGCGAGGACGACGCGGATTGGCTACGGGCCACGTTTGGCCGGATCGGAGCCGTAGCGTGCGCGTCCTAATTCGTTGGCGCTGCGTGGTCGGCGGCCGCCGTGAGCGCGCGACGCGTTCGTGCGCATCATCGAATCGGCCGCTCAGGTGTTTCCCTTCGGCCTGGGGATCCGTCGGCAAACACGCCCTCGGACGCTCGCCGACATCCTCCCGCCCTTGGCCGTCGCCAAGCGCTCAGCCGATGGTCTCTCCGAGCAGCGTGAACAGCCGCCGATAGTGTCGGTCATCCGCGGTCGGGTTGTAGACCGGCGCGTCGGCGGCGGTGTAGCCGTGGGCCGCGCCGCGGTAGAGCTCGGTTGTGAAGTCCACCCCGGCGGCGGCCAGGGCCGCGTCCAGACGCCCGATCTGATCCGGTGGCAGCAGCTCGTCGCCGTCGGCATGACCCAGATAGACGCGGGCCTCGATGGCGTCGACGACGTGCACCGGGCTGTCGGGGTCGTCCGCCGCGGCCAGGCGCGCCGAGTGAAAGCCCGCCGCGGCGGCGATGCGTTGCGGATGCCAGGCGGCCATGCGCAGGGCGAAGGCGCCGGTCATGCAATAGCCGACGACCGCGACCCCGCCGGCGGCGAATTCGGATTCGTGGTCCACGCAGCGCAGCAGGGCGTCGAAGTCGCGGGCCTGGGCTTCCGCGGTGAGATGACCGGCGTACTCGAACAGTGTGGGCCGCACGTCGTCGTCGCGGAAGGATTTGCCCTCCGGCACCACCGGGCCGGTCGCGTCGCGATGATAGACGTTGGGCATGAGCACGGCGTAGCCGCCGTCGGCGATACGCTGCGCCTTGTCGTGATAGCAGGGGCGCAGCCCGCCGATGTCGGTGAACAGCACCACCGGCGGCATCGGCCCGGCGGCATCGTCGGGTGTGACGATGTGAGCGTCGATGGTGCCGCCGTCGGCGGGAATGTCGAGGGCGCGCTGCATGTCGGCCTCCGTTTCGGGGTGCGCCAAACCGCGCATTCTGCCATGGCGGCGCCACGGCCCGAGCCGGGGCGACGCCTTTCGCGGGCGCGCCGATCCGGTGCCTCCTATCGCGCGTGAGGGCGACGAGCGGCCTTGCCCCGCGAGTGCCCGCGGCCAGAGCCTGTCAACGCTTCATGCGAGCCCGCGCCAAGCGCTTTCTGAAAATCGACTATGGGCGGCAAGGCAAGGCGCAATCAGTCTGCGCCAGCGTGCGACAACACTGGAATGCCGCACCTTGTTCATTTCATGGGGCGCTTGGCCCTATGGGTTGAGCCGCCCCTGAAACAACCATGGGCACTCCGCGGCGTTGCCAGTCCGGATCGTGGCTCGCCACGATCGGCGACTCGCGCTTGCAGCACACGATGTGCGATCTCCGACGCGGCGTTCGCATGAAGTGTTAACAGGCCCTAGTCGATCCGCGAGACCGCGACTTCCTGCGTCGTGGTGTTCGCCGGCGGGCCGAACTGGTTGAAGATGGCCACGTCGGCGGCATCCCGCCCGTAGCCCACGGCCACGTAGCCGGCGACAGGCCCGGCCTGGGTGGCGTCGAAGACGTGCCAGCGGCCGCCGACATAGGCCTCGAACCAGGCGTGCATGTCCATCGGCACGAGGCCGTGTAGATAGCCCACCCCCAGTCGCGCGGGAATGCTCAGGCCGCGGCAGAGCGCAATGCCCAGGTGTGACAGGTCACGGCAGACGCCGGCCCGACGCTGGTTCACGTCGATGGCGGTGATCGGCACGTCGCTGGTGCCCGGCTCGTAGCGCACCCCGGCCCGGATCCAGGCCGTGATCGCGGCGACCTGATCGTAGCCCAGCGCGCAGCCGGCCGCGATCTCCGCGGCCATCCGGCCGAAGCGATCGGATTCGCAGAAGCGGCTCGGCAGCAGGTGGATCAGCACGTCGTCGGGCAGTGCCTCGATATCCACGAACGGCGACCCCGGCGCGGTGCCGGCGGTGTCGGCGACGCGGACATCCGCGGTCGTGGCGATCGCGAACGCGCCGGGCGGTGCGGTCAGGCGCTGGCAGCGATTGCCGTAGGTGTCGGTGAACTCGAAGGCGTGTACGCCGGGAGACAGTTCGTAGGTCTCGCGCGCGACCCACTGGTGCGCTTCACTGCGTGGGCGGAGCATCAGAATCAGCGGCGTCGGCACGGCGAAGTCGAACGTCAGATCGCAGCGGGTGTGCAACCACATGGGTTTGGCCTACGGATGAGGGGTGGGCGGGGCGTCGCACTGCGGCGCCCGCGGCGACAGTGGCCCGTCGCGCCGTCGAGTATCCGCCTTTGCAGCGGCTGTGAACAGCGTCGGTTCGAGGCGCGCCGGCGCCGGCCGGGGTGTCCGGCGCGGACGGCGCGCTGCAAATGCCGGCGAGCGCTGTGCTATCCTCCGCGCCCCTGTTCGCGCGCCAGGTCTTCCCCGCGGACACTGACCACAGGATCCGGATTTGACCACGCGACTCGAAAGCCGCCCGCAGGGCCGTGACTCACGCCACCGGTGCAGTCCGCCCTAGCCCCGGGTCGGCTTCGGTCGATGCGCGCTCGCGCGTCGATCCGGCCGCATCCTGAACTCGGCCCGCGCTGTCCGCAGCAGGGCCCCCGCGCCCATCGATCCGATCGCTCGGTGTCGATCCCGATGTCCTCCGGTCGCCGGTAGCCGGCGACTGAATCGGGCGTGCTCCTTCTCGTGGCCCTGTTTTCGGCCACGTCAATTCGTGACGGAAAGATATCGAATGCTCCAGACCATAGCTCACCGCTGGCTGTCCAACGTGCGTCCCGATCTGCTGGCCGGCTTGGTTGTCGCGCTGGCTCTGATCCCGGAGGCGATCGCCTTCTCGATCATCGCCGGTGTCGACCCGAAGGTCGGCCTCTATGCCTCGTTCTCGATCTGTGTGATCAGCGCCTTCGCCGGGGGGCGCCCGGGCATGATCTCGGCCGCGACCGGCGCGATGGCGCTGCTGATGATCACGCTGGTCAAGGATCACGGGCTGCAGTACCTGCTCGCAGCGACGCTGCTGACCGGCGTGCTGCAGATAGCGGCGGGGTGGCTACGACTCGGCGCGCTCATGCGCTTCGTGTCGCGCTCGGTGGTCACCGGCTTCGTCAACGCGCTGGCGATCCTCATCTTCATGGCCCAGCTGCCCGAGCTCACCGGCGTCACCTGGCACGTGTATGCGATGACCGCGACCGGGCTGGCGATCATCTATCTGTTCCCCTATCTGCCGCGGGTCGGGCGCATCCTGCCGTCGCCGCTGATCTGCATCGTGGTGCTGACCAGCGTCTACGTCCTCAGCGGCATCGATGTGCGCACGGTCGGCGACATGGGCCAGCTGCCCGACACGCTGCCGGTGTTCCTGTGGCCGGAGGTGCCCCTGAGTCTGGAGACCCTGCGCATCATCTTCCCTTATGCCGCGATGATGGCGGTCGTGGGCCTGATGGAGTCGATGATGACCGCCACGATCGTGGACGACCTCACCGACACGCCGAGCGACAAGAACCGCGAATGCCGCGGCCAGGGCATCGCCAACATCGGCTCCGGCCTGCTGGGCGGCATGGCGGGCTGCGCGATGATCGGGCAGTCGGTGATCAACATCAAATCGGGCGGCCGTACGCGGCTGTCCACGCTCGCGGCCGGCGTGTTCCTGTTGATCATGGTGGTGTTTCTGTCGCCGCTGGTCTCGCTCATCCCCATGGCGGCGCTGGTCGCGGTGATGATCATGGTGGCGATCGGCACGTTCAGCTGGGAATCGCTGCGGGATCTGCGCAAGCATCCGATGAGCACCAACATCGTGATGGTCACGACCGTGGTGGTGGTCGTGGTGACGCATAATCTGGCGATCGGCGTGTTCGTCGGCGTCCTGCTGGCCGCGCTGTTCTTCGCCAACAAGGTCGGGCGCGTGCTGCGCGTGGACAGCGCACCCACCGAGGACGGCACGGGGCGGGCCTACGAGGTGGTCGGGCAGGTGTTTTTCGCCTCGGCGGATCGCTTCAGCGAGGCCTTCGACTTCAAGGAGACGCTCGAACACGTCCGGATCGACGTGCGACGGGCGCATTTCTGGGACATCACCGCGGTCGGCGCGCTCGACCGGGTGGTCATCAAGTTCCGCCGCGAGGGCACCGACGTCGAGGTCGTCGGGCTCGACGAGGCCAGCGCCACGCTGGTCGACCGATTCGCCGTCCACGACAAGCCCGGTGCGGTGGAAGATCTCATGGGCGGCCACTGAGGAGACAACACAATGGATAAAACGATAACGGCCTGCATCGACGACTCCGAGTACGCCTCGGCGGTCTGCGACGCCGCGGCCTGGGCCAGCCGGCGTCTGACGGCACCGATGTCGATCCTGCACGTCATCGACAACCACGCCGAGCCGGGCGTGTCCGACGCCAGCGGACAGATCGGGCTCGGCACCCGCGAGCATCTGCTGGAGGAGCTGGCCTCGCTCGACGAAAAACGCGCCAAGCTTGCCCAGGAGCAGGGGCGCCTGATGCTGCGCGCCGCCCAGGAGCGCGCCCGTGAGGCCGGGGTCGCGGACGCCACGACCCGGCTGCGCAACGGCGCGCTGGTCGAGGCCCTGGTCGAGATCGAGGATTCGATCCGTCTGCTCGTGCTCGGCAAGCGCGGCACCAACGCCGACGCCGCGCGCGAGCATCTGGGCTCCAATCTGGAGCGGGCGATCCGGTCACTGCACTGTCCGATCCTCATCACGCCGCCCGGGTTCGGTGCACCGAAGCGTGTGCTGATCGCCTTCGACGGCAGCCGCACCGCACTGCGGATGATCGAGCGCATCGCCACCAGCCCGCTGCTGCGCGAGGCCGAGTGCCACATCGTCTTCGTCGGCCAGGACAGCGAGGCGCTCGCCGAACAGCTGGTCACCGCCGGCCGTCATCTCGACGACGCCTGTGCCGGTGTGCACACGCAGACGCTGACCGGCGAGATCGAGACCAGTCTGCGCGACTACCAGCAGCGCCACGCCATCGACCTGCTGGTGATGGGCGCCTACGGTCATTCCCGCATCCGTCATCTTTTGATCGGCAGCACCACGACCGAAATGATCCGCCACGCGACCATTCCGCTCCTGATTCTGCGCTGACGCCGCGGATCGGCCGTCACGCTCTGCGCGCTCGACAAGGCAATCGTCGCGTGGCGGCCGGGCTGCGATGGCATGGGCCAGCTCGGTCCGCTTGGAGGCGGCCGGCTGCGCCGCGTCGAGCCGGCCGGACTTATTTGAATTCTTGCGAGACAGGGCGGGGCGAGGCCGCGTGCGGCAACGATCCGCGACGTCGCGTCCTCACGGGCCGCTGCGGTCGATCGCCGTGCTTCAGCGACTGGCCCGACGCGCCATCGGGGGATTCTCCTGGGCGGAGAGATAATCGATCAGGCTCTGGCCGCCCTCGATGATGTCGCGTCGGATCGCCTCGCGCACCATGGCGCCGTCCTGTGTTTCCAGCCCTTCCAGCACGACATCGTGCGGATGCACCGCCCAGCTGAAGTTTCCGGTGTCGTAGAGATGGCTGAGTATCGGCCCGCAGCGCATCCAGAGCGTCTCGAGGATCTGATAGTTGATCGGCATGCCGCTCGCCGTGATCACCCCGAAGTGAAACTTTTCGTTGAGCAGCAATGCGCGGTCGAAATCCTCCGTCGCATGGCAGTCGGCGATCTCGTGCTGAATCGCCCGCAGTGCCTCCAGTTCGGCCGAGGTGATGCGCTGGGCGGCCTGCGTGCCGGCCTCGCCCTCGAGCATGATCCGCAGTGACTGAATCTCGCGAAGCTCGGCCAGCTTGAGCAACGGCACGACCGCGGTGCCCCGCGCGTCGAGTTTCAGCGCGTTCTCCGAGACCAGCCGGATCAGGGCTTCGCGGATCGGTGTCGCGCTGATCCCGAGATGTTTGGACAGCGGCCTCAGACGCAGGCGCTCGCCGGGCGGCAGCTCGCTGCGCATGAGCGCGCGTCGCAGTTGCTGATAGGCCAGATCGCTGAGGTTGTTCTTCGTGACCTGAGAGAGCTTTCCGGTGGTGTCGGTTTCCATAAGCGAGGGCGTGGGTTGACAGAGTGAGAAGTTGTTATCCAGTATTCGTTATAACAAATTACATGTAACGAGCATCGGGTTGTGCTCAATCCGATTATGCGACGGCCGGCTGCGAAGACAGAAACCGATACAAGCGGCCGTCGGTAAAGCGAGGACAGAGGAGAAGTGATGCTGGCGTTGCGCAAGACGAGCACCGCGTTCGGGCTGGACGTCGTCGAGGTGGACGAGCCGGGCCCGCCGGCGGCCCACGAGGTGCAGATCGAGATCGCTGCCACGGGCATCTGCGGCAGCGATCTGCACGTCTACGAGTCGACGCCCGGCTACGAGTTCATGCACGACCGGCTGCCGGTCACGCTGGGCCACGAATTCGCCGGCACCGTCGCCGCTGCGGGCAGCGCCACGACGTCGTTTCGCGTCGGCGATCGCGTGACCGCATGGCCCACGACGGCCTGCGGCGACTGCTTCCACTGTCGCGCCGAACGTCCCCAGGATTGTCAGGCGCGCGAAGTCATCGGCCTGCACATCGACGGCGGCTTCGCCGCCCGCGTCAACGTGCCCGCCGGCAACTGCTAT
This sequence comes from Salinisphaera orenii subsp. orenii MK-B5, assembly GCF_003788635.1. GTDB lineage: Bacteria > Pseudomonadota > Gammaproteobacteria > Nevskiales > Salinisphaeraceae > Salinisphaera > Salinisphaera orenii. The sequence continues at coordinate 335,103 of NZ_AYKH01000001.1, read as the reverse complement.
CGGCTGCCCGAGGGCCTGGATCTCGATCTGGCCGCCCTCAGCGAGCCGCTGTCGATCGCCGAGAACGCGCTGGACGTGGGCGAATGCGCGGCCGGCGACGCGGTGGTGGTTCTGGGCCCGGGGCCCATCGGTGTGGCGCTGGCCTGGCTGGCCCAGCACCGCGGCTGCGCGCCGGTGCTCCTGGCCGGGCTGCACGACAGCGGTCGGCTCGCGCTGGCCCGCCGGATGGGCGTCGAACATTGCGTCGACCTGGCCGACGAGCCGTTGGCCGACGCCGTGCAGCGCGTCTTCAGCCGGCCGGTCGATCGCGTCATCGAGGCGACCGGGGTCGTGGACTCCGTTCATCAGGGCCTCGCCGTGCTGAGATCGAGCGGCATCCTGGTCGTCGCCGGTATCCACAGCCAGCCGATCGAGATTCCGCTCACGCAACTCGTGCGCGACAAGAAACAGCTGCGGGCGGCACACGACACCAAGGCCGCGGCATGGCCGCGTGTGCTCGCGGTACTCGCCGAGCACGGAGAACGCCTGTCCGAAATGATCACCGATCGCCTCCCGCTGGCGGATGCGATCGACGGGTTCGAGCGGGCCCGAAACCGCGACGCGATGAAGATTCTGCTCAAGCCGGAGACCACATGAACGCTGCAGCCTTGCCCGAGACCATGACCGTCGTCACCGCCCCGGAGCCGGGCGGGCCGGCGGCGCTGCGAACCGAATCCCGGCCGGTGCCGGGGCCGGCCGGGCGCGAACTGCTCGTACGGGTGGCGGCGGCCGGCGTGAATCGGCCCGACGTGATGCAGCGCATGGGCAACTATCCGCCGCCGCCGGGCGCCAACGACGTGCTCGGGCTGGAGATCGCCGGCGAGGTGGTGGCCGTGGCCGACGGCGTCGAGCGCTTCGCCGTCGGCGACCGGGTCATGGCGCTGGTCGCCAGCGGCGGCTACAGCGAATACGCGGTGGTCGACGACCGCAACGCGCTGTCGGTGCCCGACGGCTTTTCGATGGTGGAGGCGGCCGCGGTTCCGGAGACCTTCTTCACGGTCTGGACGAACGTGTTCGAGCGCGGCGGGTTGAAGGCCGGCGAGACGCTGCTGGTCCACGGCGGCAGTTCCGGCATCGGCACGACCGCGATCCAGCTCGCCGTGGCGCGCGGGGCCACGGTCTACGTCACCGCCGGCAGTGAGGACAAGTGCGAGCGCTGCCGGGCGCTGGGTGCAGAGGTGGCGCTGAATTACCGAGCGGTCGATTTCGTCTCCGAGATCCACGACCGCACCAACGGCCGCGGTGTGGACGTCGTGCTGGACATGGTCGCCGGAGACTATGTCGATCGCAATCTGCAGGTCGCGGCCGTGGACGGGCGCGTCGTTCAGATCGCGCTGATGCAGGGCCCGCAAGCCACCATCGATCTGCGGCATCTCATGCCCAAGCGGGTCACGTTCACGGGCTCGACGCTGCGGGCGCGCAGCGTCGAGGCCAAGGCGGAAATCGCCGCGGCACTCGCGGACTTCGCGACGCCCCTCTGGGCCGAGGGCCGCTGCCGTCCGGTCATCGATTCGACCTACGCGCTGGCCGATGTCGTGGCCGCGCACGAGCGCATGGACGCCCCCCATATCGGCAAGGTCGTGCTCGAGACGCCGGCGGCCGGCTGACGACGCGCGTTCTGCCACAGCGAAGATCGAAAAAAGAGGAGATCGAGAATGGATACAGGTGCGTCGAGCCGGAACGAGTCGAACACGAAAACGGGGGCCCAGCGCCTGGCGGCGGCATTGGCACGCCACGGCGTCACGGAGATATTCGGTCAGAGCATTCCGTCGAAGCTCTTTCTCGCCGGGCCCGACTACGGCATCCGCCAGATCGGGTATCGCACTGAGAACGCCGGAGCGGCGATGGCGGACGCCTATGCCCGGGTGTCCGGGCGCGTGTCGGTGGTCTCCGCGCAGAACGGGCCGGCGGCCACGCTGCTGGTGGCCGGCCTGGGCGAGGCGTTGACCGCATCGACGCCGATGGTGGCCATCGTCCAGGACGTCGCGCGGTCCAACACCGACCGCAACGCATTCCAGGAACTGGACCACCTCGAGCTGTTCAAGGGCGTCAGCAAGTGGGTGCGGCGTGTCAATCAGGCCGAGCGCATCGACGACTATGTCGACATGGCGTTCACCGCGGCCGCCTCCGGGCGCGGCGGCCCGGCCGTGCTGCTGGTACCCGTGGACGTACTCGACGACGAACTCCCCGGGCCCGCCAGGGCGCGGCAGGCCGATCTCGGCACCTATCCGCTGGATCGGAGCGTGGCCGATCCGGATCGCGTCAGCGAAGCCGTCGACCTGCTCGCCGGCGCGCAACGCCCGCTGATCATCGCCGGCGGCGGCGTGCACGGCTCGAAGGCCTGTGACGCGCTGGCCGAGCTGCAGGCGCTCGGCTTCCCCGTCGCCACGACAGCCATGGGCAAGGGCGCGGTCGATGAACAGCACCCGTTGTCGGTCGGCGTGGTCGGCTATTTCATGGGCAAGCGCGGCCGCACCGCGCCGCTGCGTTCGCTGGTGACGGAAGCCGACGTCATTCTGCTGATCGGCAATCGCACGAACCAGAACGGGACCGACAGCTGGTCGCTGTATCCGGACAATGCCCGTTATATTCATCTGGATATCGACGCGCAGGAAGTCGGGCGCAACTACGAAGCCCTGCGCCTGGTCGGCGACGCCCGCCTGACCCTGCAGGCGCTGAACCGCGGGCTCGCCGCGGCCGATCTGTCCGTCCGCGAGCAGGCCCGCGAACAGCTGGAGACCCGCATCGGCGAGGCCCGGGCGGCGTGGAGCAGCGATCTGGCATCGCTGGTGGACATGGAGGCCCGGCCGATCCGGCCCGAGCGCCTCATGCGGGATCTCGACGCCGTGCTGACGCCCGAGACGCTGGTCGTCGCGGATGCCAGCTATGCCTCGATCTGGGTCGCCAACTTCCTGACCTCCCGCAGGGCGGGCAGCCGCTTCGTCACGCCGCGTGGGCTCGCCGGTCTGGGCTGGGGCGTTCCGTTCGCGCTCGGCGCCAAGGCGGCCCGGCCGGAGGCGCCCGTGTTCTGTCTGACCGGTGACGGCGGCTTCGCCCACGTCTGGGCGGAGCTCGAAACCGCACGGCGCATGGGGCTGCCGATCACGATCACGGTGCTGAACAACCAGATCCTGGGCTATCAGAAGCACTCCGAGCAGGTGCTGCACGGCGATTACACCGATGTCTGCGAGTTCACGGCGGTCGACCATGCCGCGATCGCGCGGGCCTGCGGCTGTGAAGGCATACGCGTGGAGGACCCGGCCGACTATCGCGCTGCGCTCGAGCAGGGGCTGGCGTCGACGGCCGTGACGGTCATCGACGTCGTGACCGACGAGCGCGCCTATCCGCCGATCACCAGCTTCAAGGACAGCCCGAACCTCGATCTGCCGATCTGATCAACCGCTGTAGCCGCCCGCCTGAAGGCGGCACGTTCCCGAGAAAATGAGGAGATGACCATGTCGAAATCACGATCCATGTTCCGATACGCCGCGATCGGCCTGACCAGCGCGCTCGCCCTGGGCGCCGGGGCGGGTGCAGCCCACGCCGAGGTGAAGTTCGGCGCGCTGTACCCGTTCAGCGGCCAGCTGGCGCTGCTCGGCGAGGAGAGCGCGCGCGGGCTCGAACTCGCCGTCGAACAGATCAACAGCGAAGGCGGCGTGCAGGGCGAGCAGGTGAAACTCGTCCAGGGTGATGCCGTCGATAACAATCAGGCGATCGGTGAAGCACGCCGGCTGATCGCGCGCGAGGGCGTCAAGGCGATCTTCGGAACCTACTCCTCCTCGCGCTCGATCGCGGCCAGCCAGGTCGCCGAGCTCAGCCGGATTCCCTATTTCGAGCTGGGCGCGGTCGCGGAGAAGGTGACCAGCCGCGATCTGGGCTATCTGTACCGCACGAATCCGACCGCCAAGGACATGGCGCGAACCATCGTCGACATGATCGTGGAGTCGGTCGCGCCTGAGCTCGGCATGGATCCGAGCGAGCTGCGCATCGGGATCATTCACGAGGATTCGAGTTACGGCAGCTCCGTCGCCGAGTTCGAGAACAAGTACGCCGAAGAAGCCGGCCTCAACGTCGTCGCCGAACAGGCCTACCCGGCCTCGACCGTCGACATGTCGTCGATCGTGCTCCTGCTGAAGGAAGAAAACGTGGATGTCGTTCTGCAGACCTCCTATCAGAACGACTCGGTGCTGTTCCTGCGTCAGGCCGACGAGGAGAACTACGATCCGAAGGCGATCATCGGCGGCGGGGGTGGCTACTCCATGGAGCCCACGGCCGAGGCGGTCGGTGAGGACGTCATCGACGGCGTTCTCGATGCCGACTTCACGCAGTACAACGTCAATCCCGAGTTCGCTCCGGGCGTGAAGGAGTTCGTCGAGGACTACAAGGCGAAGTACGACAGCGCCCCGCGGTCGGGTCATTCGCTGAACAACTACGCCGGCGCGATGGCTCTGCTGCACGCCATCGACGACGCCGACGGATTCGGACCGGACGAAATCCGCGAGGCGGTGGATGCCATCGATATCCCCATGGGCGAGACCGCTGCCGGTTACGGGGTGAAGTTCGGCGAGAACAACCAGAACACCCGCGCCAAGATGATGGGCATGCAGTGGCAGGACGGTGAACTGGTGACCGTGTTCCCGGAAGAGGCCGCAGTCTCCGAGCTGAAACTCCAAGACTAGCGTCATTCGCCGGAGCCTGTGCGCAGGCTCCGGCTCCTTTTCGGGGTCGATCATGGAAATCGTTCTGCAGATAACGGCCAACGGGCTGATGCTCGGGGGGCTGTACGCCATGATCAGCGTGGGGCTCACGCTGATATTCGGCATCACTCGCGTCATCAACTTCGCGCACGGCGAGTTCCTGATGGTGGGGATGTATATCGTCTATCTCGTTACGACGCAGCTCGGCGTGCATCCGTATGCCAGCGTGCTGCTGGCGGTACCGGCGCTGTTCGTGATGGGCGCGCTCACACAGAAGCTCGTGATCGAGCGGCTGCGCAATTCGGACGAACACGTCCAGATCTTCGCGACCGTCGGTCTGTCGATCGCGCTCATCAATCTGGCGCTGCTGATCTTCGGGGCGGATATCGCCAACACGCCGTCGTCTGGGCTGCGCCACAGCGTCGGGGTCGGCACGGTCGGCGTGCTCACCGGGCAGCTGGTGATCTTCTTCAGCTCCATCGTGCTCGTGGTCGTGCTGCATCTGCTGCTGACGCGCACCCGTCCGGGGCGGGCGATTCGTGCGACCGCCCAGAACCGTGCCGCGGCCCGGCTCATGGGCATCAACGTCTCGCGGGTCTATGTGCTGACGTTCGGTCTCGGCGCGGCCTGCGTGGGCGTGGCGGCGACGCTGGTGGCGCCCCTGTATCCGGCGTCGCCGACCATCGGGACCTACTTCGTGCTGATCGCCTTCGTGGTGGTCGTCATGGGCGGTCTCGGCAGCATCACCGGCGCATTCATCGCGGCGCTGGTGATCGGGCTGGTGGACGCGTTCGCCGGCTACTACCTCGGCTCGGACCTCAAGGAAGTCGCGGTCTTCGGCATCTTCCTGCTGGTGCTGATCTTCCGGCCGTCCGGCCTGTTCGGCGCCCGGCGCAATCTTTCCCACGTCTCCCCGTGAGTGGCCGATCATGAGTACTTCTACGTTGTCTCTGCCTCGTAACCGTGACGGATGGCGTGCGCCGGTCGCGCTCGCCGGCGTGCTCGCCGCGCTGTTCGTGCTGCCGGTCGTCATCGACGACGCATTCGTCTATCACATCTTCATCACGATCTGCATTTTCGCGGGCCTGTCCACGGCCTGGAACATCGTCGGCGGTTACGCCGGCCAGCTGTCGCTGGGCCACGCGGCCTTCTACGGCATCGGCGCCTACGTCGGCATGATGCTGGTGAACGCCGGCGTGACGCCGTGGCTCGGCATGTTCGCCGGGGGCGGCGTGGCAGCGGTGGTCGCCGTGGCCATAAGCTATCCCTGTTTCCGGCTGCACGGCCCGTTCTTCGCGCTGGCCTCGATCGCCTTTCTCGAGGTGTTTCGCGTGCTCGCGCTCCATTTCAGCGGCGTGACCGGCGGCGCCACCGGCATGATGGTGCCGCTGGAAACCGGCTGGATGTGGATGATCTTCCAGGATCGCCTGCCGTCGCTGATCATCGCCTTCGGGCTGATGCTGCTCACGCTGCTCGTGGCCTGGGGCCTGCGCCAGCACCGCTGGGGTTTCTATCTCGTGGCCACGCGCGAGCGCGAGTCGGCTGCCCGCAGCGCCGGCATCGGCACCGTCAAGATGCGGCTGCTCGCGGTGGCCATATCGGCGGCGCTGACCGCGATGCTCGGCACGTTCCACGCGATGTATCTGACCTTCATCGAACCGGGTTCGGTGTTCTCGCTGACGTTCTCGATCCAGATCGCGATGTTCGCGCTGATCGGCGGCATCGGCACGGTCTTCGGGCCGTTGGTCGGCACGATCCTGCTGGTTCCGGTCACCGAACTGGCCCGCGGCTGGCTCGGTGCGGAAGCGGTGGGACTCCACGGCTTCGTCTACGGCAGCGTGCTCGTGATCGCCGTGCTGTTCATGCCCGACGGGCTGATGAGCGTGCTCTCACGTTTCTTCGGGGCGGGGCCGGCCGCGCGTGACGATGACGGCGCAGGTGCAACGACATCGGCGCCGAGCCGCACGCAGGCCCAGCGCGCGCCGATCGGCGATGTCGTGCTGCAGGCCGAACATCTGGACAAGCACTTCGGCGGGCTGCACGTGACCAACGACGTCTCGCTGACGCTCCGCAAAGGCGAGGTGCTCGGCGTGATCGGTCCGAACGGGGCCGGCAAGACCACGGTGTTCAACATGCTGTCGGGCTTTCTCAAGCCGGATAGCGGCCGGGTGTCGATCCGCGGCGCTGACGGGCATTTCCATTCGCCGGCCAGCCCCGGGGATTTCGCTCGCCTTCAGCTCGGGCGGACCTTCCAGATCGTGCAGCCCTTTGCCGCGATGACGGTGGAGGAGAACATCATGGTCGGTGCCTTCCATCGGCATCCCGCGGTGGCGGATGCGCGTCGCTCGGCGCGCGAGATCGCCCACCGCATGGGCCTGGCGCGCTATCTCGACGACGAGGCGCGCGGTCTGCCGATCGGGGGACTGAAGCGGCTGGAGATCGCCCGCGTGATGGCCATGGAGCCGCGCGTGCTGCTGCTCGACGAGGTGATGGCCGGGATCAACCGCGCCGATCTTCAGGAGGCGATCGAGCTCGTCCGGGCGATTCGCGACAGCGGCGTGAGCATCATCGCGATCGAGCACGTCATGCAGGCGATCATGTCGCTGTCCGACCGCGTGATCGTGATCAATTCCGGCGAAGTCATTGCCGAGGGCGCGCCGGAGGACGTCGTGCGCCAGGAGGCGGTGATCGAAGCCTATCTCGGAAAGGAGTCGGTCGATGCTGCAGCTCAATAACGTGAGCGCCGGGTACGGCGCCATCAATGTTCTCGAAGACGTCGATCTCTCGGTCGAGGAGGGCGAGGTCGTCACGATCGTGGGCGGCAACGGCGCCGGCAAGACCACGACCCTGCGCACGATCTCCGGACTGGTCACCCCGAACCGGGGCGAAATCCGCTTCGAGGGGCAGAACATCGCCGGCATGGCGTCGCACGACATCGTGGACCTCGGCATCACCATGATCCCCGAGGCGCGGCAGCTGTTTCCGGACATGACCGTTCGCGAGAACCTGCAGATGGGCGCGTACCGGCGCGGAGCCCAGGAGGGCCTGAAGCAGCGTCTGGAGGAAGTCGTCGCCATGTTCCCCCGGATCGGCGAACGGCTCGACCAGCGCGCCGAGTCGCTGTCGGGTGGCGAGCAGCAGATGGTGGCGATCGGCCGCGGCATGATGGCGCGGCCCCGCCTGCTCATGTTCGACGAACCGTCGCTCGGCCTGGCGCCGATCATCGTCGCCCAGGTGTTCGAGGTCATCGAGCGCATCGCGCGTACCGGTACCACGGTGCTGATCGTCGAGCAGAACGTCTATCAGACGCTCAAGGCGGCGGATCGCGGCTACGTGCTGGAAAACGGCCGCGTCACCATGGCCGATACGGCCGATGCACTGCTCGGCAACGACCATGTGCGCCGAGCCTATCTGGGGATCTAGCATGGCCGAGACACGACAGACGGATCCAACGAAGATGCCGGAACGCAGCCACGCGGGGCGTTCCATTCTCGTGACGGGTGCCGGTGCCGGGATCGGGCGCGCCATCGCCATCGGCCTGGCCGATCGCGGCGCGCGGGTGGGCGTGGCCGACTGGTCCGGCGAGAATGCGCGGCGGGTCGTCGCCGAGATCGAGGAACGCGACCGCGGCGCGGCCACGGCGCTGGCCGTCGATGTATCCGACTACGAGGCGCTGGCCGCGCGCGTGGCCGAGGCCGAAACGATACTCGGCGCCTTCGACAGCGTGGTCAACAACGCGGGCATCTCGCCCAAACACGACGGCCGTGCACACAAGCCGTGGGAGATGGCGCCCGAGGAGTGGCGCGCGGTGCTGGATGTGAACCTCACGGGCACGTTCAACACGGTGCGCCTGCTCAGCCCCGGCATGCGCGAACGCGGCTTCGGCTGCATCGTCAACATGTCGTCGGTGGCCGGACGCGCCTATTCGCCCATCGTCGGCTGCCACTACGCCGCCACCAAGGCCGCCATCATCGGTTTAACCCGTCACGTCGCGGCTGAACTCGGTCCGTTCAACATCCGGGTGAACGCCATGGCGCCGGGGCGTATCGAAACGCCGATGGTGCTCGGCGTGGACGCCTCGATCAACGACGAACAGATCGGAATGACGCCGCTCGGGCGGCTCGGCCGGCCCGAGGAGGTCGCGGACCTCGCCGCCTATCTGACCTCCGAACAGGCGAGTTTCGTCACCGGCCAGACGATCGACGTGGCCGGCGGCCTGTACATGACCTGAAACCGAACCCTTCGTTCAAGAACACAATAGGAGACAGCGATGTCGGATGATCGCGATCGCAGCGCGGTGGCCTACCAGCTGCCGCAGCCCACGGGCATGGTGCCGGACGTCTATATGGGCGGGGCGCTCGACCTGCCCGAGTCCATCGGCACGGACGATCCGGACTGGGTCGTCCAGGACGAGAACGTCTGGTTCAAGCCGCTCGTCCTGTCGGTGAGTCAGGGCTTCTACGTCAATATTCTCTGGGTGCACAAGGCGGGCGTGCTCTCGCGTCATCGCCACACCGGCCCGGTCCACGCCTTCACCCTCCGCGGTGCCTGGCATTATCTGGAGCATGACTGGGTCGCCCGGGCGAACGACTACGCCTTCGAGCCGCCGGGTGAGACGCACACGCTGGTGGTGCCCGAGGAGGCCGCGGAGATGGTGACGCTCTTCCACGTGACCGGTGGCTATACCTACGTCGACCCCTACGGCAAGGCGCTGGGCTACGAGGACGTCTTCACCAAGCTGGCGAACGTGCGCGCCCATTACGAACGCCTGGGCATGGATCCGGCCGAGGCGGACAAGTTCGTCCGCTGACGTCCGGCTCGCGATGTCGGGGCGGCACCGCTGCTGAATCGGCGTCCGGTCTTTGCTAACTTGCCGATAGACAAGGCTTGTATGAACGACGGCACGAACGGGATCGTTATGCTCGATGAGGCGCCGACACACCTTGTGGATCTGCGCCATGCGCTGCACCGGAACCCCGAACTCGGGTTCGAGGAGCGGGCGACCGCCGATCGGGTGTTTCGTCATCTGCAGCAGCTGGGCGTGGCGTGCGAGTGCGGCATCGGGGTCACCGGCATCGTCGCCTGGATATGCGGCGATCGGGGCGAGGGCCGCCGGATCGGCCTGCGCGCCGACATGGATGCGCTGCCCATCCATGAGACCAGCGGCGTCGCCCACGCTTCCGAGGTGGCCGGTCGCATGCACGCCTGCGGGCACGACGGCCACACGAGCATGCTCCTCGGCGCGGTCGAGCACTTCGCGGCGAACCGCGATTTCGCCGGGACCGTGTACTTCATCTTCCAGCCGGCGGAGGAGGGCGTGGGCGGTGCGCGCGCGATGATCGCGGACGGGCTGTTCGAGCGTTTCCCGATGGATGCGGTGTATGCGCTGCACAACTGGCCGGCGTTGCCCGTCGGGCAGTTCGGTCTCATCGAAGGCCCGATCATGGCCGGGGGCGACCGCGTGGATATCGCCATCCACGGCCGGGGCGGCCACGGTGGGCTGAATCCGCACGGCTGTATCGATCCGGTACGCATCGCCGGCGAGCTGATCACCCAGGCACACGCGATCGTGGGCCGCGATATCGACCCGCTGGCGCCCGCGGTGCTGAGCCTGTGCTCGGTCCAGGCCGGAGACCTCGCCGGTTTCGCCGTGATCCCGGACACCGCGCGGCTCTCCGGTACGCTGCGGGCGCTCGACGAGACCACCCGCAATACGCTGCGCGAGCGCCTGCGCGCCCTGTGCCACGGTCTCGAAACCATCCACGGCGCCCGCATCGATCTGTCGATCGAGGACAAGTTCAGCATCACCTACAACCACCCGGGCCCGACCGCGACCGCCCGCGCCGTGATCGAATCCGGTTTCGGCGAGGCCGCGCTGGCACCGGATTATCCGCCGTGCATGGGCGGTGAGGATTTCTCCTACATGCTGGACGTCTGCCCGGGCGCCTATATCCACGTGGGCTCGGGCGACGCCGAGCACACCCACGGACTGCACCATCCGGCCTACGACTTCAACGACCGGATCATGGCGCCGGGTATCACGCTGTTCGTGCAGCTGGCGCGCCGGGCGCTGGCCGAGTCCGCCTGAACGCATCCAGCCACCACCGGGGGTCGAGATGAAACCATCCCACGGGCGCCGGAACGCCACCCGCGCCTATATCGTTTTCCTGATCGCGGCGCTGACGCTGATGACGGTGCCGGTGTTCACCTTCGCCGACCGGGTCGAGCCGCTGGTGCTCGGCCTGCCGTTCAACCTGTTCTGGATCGTGCTGGTCGAGGCGGGCGCCTTTCTCGCCGTGCTGGGCTTCTATCTGTTCGAACACGGGCGCGGGGGTGATTCATGAGCAACTGGATGTTCGCGCTCGGCGCGATGCTGGTCTATCTGGCGCTGGCCTTCGCGCTGGGGCTGCTCGCCGGTCGCAAACGGTCGTTCTGGTCGGTATCGGAGTACGCGGTCGCCGATCGCGGTCTGGGCTTCATCGTGGTCTGGTTCATGATGGGCGGCACGGTGTTCAGCGCCTTCGCCTTTCTCGGCGGGCCCGGCATGGCGTTCTCCGAGGGCGCGGCGGCCTATTTCGTGCCGGCCTATCTCGCGCTCGGCATCCTGCCCTGGTACGTGCTGGGGCCCAAGGTCGGGCGTATCGGTGCGCGCAAGAACTTCGTCACCCTCGGCGAGTTCGTGGGCGATCGCTATCGTTCGCGGGCGCTCACGGTACTGATCGGCGTGATCTCGGTGCTCGCCTTCATCCAGTACCTCACGCTCCAGATCAAGGGCATGGCCTTCATCTTCAGCATCCTCACCGAAGGCGCGATCCCGTACTGGTTCGGCGCGCTGCTGGCCTACGGCATCGTGGTCGTCTACGTCGCCAGTTCGGGCGTGCGCGGCGCGGCCTGGAGCGACGTGCTGCAGGGCGCGCTGATGCTGATCGTGGCGTGGGCGGTCGGTTTCTATCTCGTGTACACGCTGCACGGCGGACCCTCGGACATGTTCAGCGCGATCGCGAGCGAGCGGCCCGATTTCCTGACCATCGGCCGCGACGGTTCGCCGATGTCGTCGATGGCGTTCTTCACCGTCATCGCGGTCTCGGCGCTCGGTTTTCTCATGTGGCCGCATCTGTTCACCAAGTCGTATACCACGACGGAGAAACGCATCAAGCTGACCACGCTCGCGTTTCCGCTGTTCGGTATCTTTCTGGTGCCCGTGCTGTTCGTCGGTTTCGCCGGCATCGGCGTGGTCGCGCCGGACGCGCTCGGCAGTTCGGACGAGCTGCTGCCCTATCTGATCACCAACGAGCTCGGCGCGAGCGGTTGGCTCTACGGCCTGATCGGCGCCGGCTCGTTGGCAGCCGCAATGTCTTCCTCCGATGCAATAACCCACGGCGGCTCGGTCTCGTTCGGCCGCGATATCTGCGGGGCGCTGATGCCCGGGCTGTCCGAGCGCGCCCAGATCTGGATCATGCGTCTGGCGGTGGTGGGCATCGGCGCGGCGGCCTACTGGCTGTCCATCTTCGGCGCCGCCGGGATCATCGCGCTGCTGGTTGGCGCCTACGGCTCGATCGCCCAGTTCGTGCCCGCGGTCTACGGCGCGCTGATCTGGAAGCGCGGCACGGCCGCCGGCGCGATCAGCGGGCTGGTCGTGGGCATCGGCGTGAACTACTACTACCAGATCGTGGCCGACGCCACGCCCTGGGACATGAACGCCGGCTTCATCGGCCTGCTTTGCAACATCGCGGTGTTCGTGCTCGTGAGTCGGTTCACGTCGCCCGTCGACGACGCTCTGGCGGAGGAGTATCGCCGGGCGTGATTCGGACGTTGGCGGCGTCCCCGTAGCGGTGTCGGCGGGGCCCGGCGTCGGCAGGCCATGCCGGCCTGGCGGGGTGACCGTCGCGGCCGGGCGAGTCCGGCATGGCCGGTATGCCCGGCGAGCGACGGCCGGCTATCGCGTCGCAGGGTCTTTGCGCGGGTCCAGCCAGGGGGCGGCCAGCAGGGGGACCGCCAGCGCGCAGGCGGCGAACAGCAGGCCGAGGCCGCCCGCGCCCAGCCCGAGCGAGAGCACGCCGGCGACGGTGATCGGTGCGAGCGCGCTCGCGATCACCATCGCCGCGGTGAAGACCCCGCGTACGGTGCCGACGGCCGCGGTGCCGAACAGGTCCGCCCAGAGCGCGCCGCCGAGCACCGAATTGGCGCCGTTGGTGAAGCCGATGCCGGCGAAGGCGATCCAGATCGAACCGGGGCCGAGCGGCAGCGCGAGTGACGCGAACGAGAGCGCCATGGGGATCAGGTGCAGACGGGCCATGCGGGCGGCGCCGAATCGGTCGGTCGCTCGGCCGTAGATCCAGGTGCCCAGCGCACGCAGGACGGCGAAGACCGTGAACGCGGCGCCGATGGCTCCGGCCGGCCAGTCCTTGAGCGCGGCGATGCTGCTCTGTTCGAACAGAAAGCCCGTGGCCATGAAGGGCGGCAGGAGCAGGATCGCCGCGCCGGCCCAGAATGCCGGCGTTCGCAGTAGTGTACGACGTCGTAGGGCCGGCGCCGACGACGGGTCGGCGGTCGGCGCCCGCTCCTGCCAGTGGATGCCGTGCTGCAGCCACCAGAGCGCGGGCCCGACCAGGACGACCAGCACGGTCGCGATACCCAGCCAGAGCGCCCGCCAGTCGATGCTATCCAGGGCCGCGATCACGCCGGCGGGCAGGATCGCCTCGCCGAGGATGACCCCCATGGACGCCCAGGCGATCACGGCACCGCGTCGGCGCCCGCCGTTGCGGGCGGCCGAGACCACGGCGAGCTGGGTGAGCAGGCCTTGGCCACCGATCCGCAGCAGAAAGAATGCGGCCAGCAGAACGAGGCTGCCCTGCACGCCGGCCGCGAGGAGACTGCCGGTGACGAACAGGAGCAGCGTGATGACGATCGCCCGGCGCAGCGGCAGCCGGTCCATGGCGCCGCCGAGCCAGAACAGCAGGCTGCCGCTGGCCAGCGTGGCGACCCCGTAGAGCAGGCTGACGCGGGTGCTGCCGATGCCGGCGGCCGCCTGGAACTGCGGGCTGAACAGGCCGAGGAAGAAGGTCTGGCCGAAACTCGACACGAAGGTGGCGAGAAAGCCGAAGACGATCACACGGCGCATGGACGCTAGGGCCGTCGGGTGAGGTGCATCGTCCATGGCGTGTTCGCTGTGGCCCGGCGATCCATCCGTCGCACGGCTGAACGCGGGGCGCGGGGCATCGGATTGAGACGGTAGCCGAGGGGCGCGGACCGCCACCACGAGGGGCCCGCCGGCTGTTCGTACGCTACAGGATAGCCGTTCGGTCAAGCCGGGACGGTAGTCCGCACGGCGGCCCTGCGGCAGCGATGCCGGTCAGGCCGCGTAACGGGCCAGGCTTCGCGCGTAGACCGCCTGTTCCCGCGCGCCGAAGAGCACGAAACGGATGTGTTCGACCGCATCGAGGGCGCGGGTGGATTCGGCGGTCGTGCGCAGCGCCTCGTCCGCGGCCGCCTCGAGCGGATAGCCGAACGCGCCGGTTGAGATGGCGGGCAGGGCGATGCGGGCGATGCGGTGCTGCTCGGCGAGTTCCAGCGCGCGCCGGTGACAGGCAGCCAGCAGGGCGTCGGATGGCTCGTCGATGCCGTAGACCGGCCCGAGGCAATGGATCACATGGTCGTTGGGCAGCGCGTGTGCGCCGGTGATCACGGCCTCGCCCGGCGCGATCGGCGCCAACGGCTCGCATTCGGCCTCCAGGCCCGGCCCGGCGGCGCGATGCAGGGCGCCGGCCACGCCGCCGCCGATGCGCAGTTCGGCGTTGGCGGCGTTGACCACGCACTGCATGTCCGCCTGGCGGGCGATGTCCCCGGTGATGCATTCGACGACGACGCCGTTGAGGGTCTGCTGGGTCATACGAAAACTCGTGCATTGTGATCTGTCGACGACGATGACAACGCCCTGGACGTGTTTCAAAGGGCGGTCGGCCGCAGCGGCGGGTGGCGATGCGGTTTGCGCCCGGGCGGATCCGCGCGGCAGACTGTCGCGCTCCTGCCGAATTGCAGCGGTCGCCGGGCGGCGACCGTGCTTGCCGCGTGCGTGCCGGGGCGAATCGACGGCCGCACGATGCCGCACGGCTTCGTGTCCACGCCGGCGTCGTCTGTCTTCGCAGGCGATGCACGCCGGCCACGGCCTGGCGCATCGACGCCGCGCGCCGCGTGCGCGCACGATCCATATCCGTTTGACATGCCTTCGATGACCGCCCGCAACACCCGCGACGACGACCCGCGCGCCGAAGAAGAGGCGCACCTCGCCGATATCGAATCCTGCCTGCAGCGCGCGCTGCGCAACGCCGAGGACCGCCTCCAGCGTTATGCCCGCGACGTTCAGGAGCAGAAGACGTATCTGTGGCAGAACCGCGCCGAAATGGATCACGTGGAGAAGGTCAATTCGCGCGAGTCCATCGACCAGGCCGTGATGACGGCGGACAAGCTGCTGGAGCATCAAAAGCGCCTGGAAAAGCTGCGTCGTTCGCCGTATTTCGGACGCTTCGACTTCGCGGTGAACGGGTCCGAGACGGCCGAGCCGGTGTACGTCGGCATCCATCATTTCCACGACGAGCACACGCGGCGCACGCGCGTCTATGACTGGCGGGCGCCGATCGCGACGCTGTTCTACGACTATGAAACGGGTCCGGCCCGCTACGAGGCGCCGCAGGGCACGATCGCGGGCGATATACGGCTCAAGCGCCAGTTCCGCATCAAGCAGGGGCGCATCGAACTGATGATCGACAGCGCCGTGAACGTGGTCGACGAGGTCCTGCAGGACGAGCTGGGGCGGACGTCCGACGAGGGCATGAAGAACATCGTCGCGACCATTCAGCGCGACCAGAACGCCATCATCCGCGACGAGCAGGCGCCGGTACTGATCATTCAGGGCGTGGCCGGGTCCGGCAAGACGTCGATCGCGCTGCACCGCATCGCCTTCCTGCTGTATCGCTTCAAGGACACGCTGTCCTCCGAGGACATTCTGATCATCTCGCCCAACCGGGTGTTCGCGGACTACATCGCCAACGTGCTGCCCGAACTCGGCGAGGAATCGGTCAACGAGATCCGCATGGAGGATCTGGCCGAGGCATTGCTGGAAGGCGCGTATCGCTTCCAGTCGTTCTTCGAGCAGACGGGCGCGCTGCTGGAGCGCAACGACGACGCCATGCGCGAGCGCATCGAGCGCAAGGCGTCCCCGGCGTTCCTCAAGCAGCTGGATCGCTATGCCGCCCACGTCGAGCGCAACCGTTTCGTCGCCGAGGATGTATGGATCGCGCGGCGGCTGGTGCCGGCCTGGCTGCTGGACGAGATCTTCCACAAGCATCGGGCGATGGGCAGCCGCGAGCGCATCCGACAGGTGGTGCGCGAGGCCGAGCAGAAGATCGGCATCCAGTACAACTACGATCTCACCGTGGAGGACCGGCGCGCGCTGCGCACCGCGGTCAAGGGCATGCTCAACGAGACCAGCCTGCGCAAGACGTACCGCCAGTTCTACGACTGGCTGGGCGAGCCGGAGCTGTTCCGCACGGCCAGCCGCGGCCGGCTCGAGTACGCCGACGTCTTCCCGCTGATCTATCTCAAGCTCAAGCTGGAGTCGGTGCGTTCGCCGTACCGGCGTGTCAAGCACCTGCTGGTCGACGAGATGCAGGATTACACGCCGGTGCAGTACGCCGTTCTGGAGAAACTGTTCAACTGCAAGAAGACCGTGCTCGGCGATGTCAGTCAGTCGATCAACCCCTACAGCGCATCGAAGGCCGACGAGATCAAGCAGGCGTTCAGGCAGGCGGTCGTCGTGACGCTCAACAAGAGCTATCGCTCCAGCTACGAGATCACCCGATTCGCCCAGGCGATTTCGCCGAATCCCGATCTCGAAGCGATCGAGCGCCACGGCGAAGCGCCGCGCGTGATCGAGCATCGACGAGCGGCCGACGAGCGTGCCGGGCTGGTGGCCATGGCACGCGCGTTCAAGGCCTCGGCCCGCAACACCCTGGGTATCGTGTGCAAGACGCAGAAGCAGGCGCGCCGCGTGTTCGATACGCTGGCGGCTGCGGAGATCACCGCCCAGCTGCTCACCGAAGAGACCCAGTCCTTCGGCCTCGGCATCGTGATCTGCACCGCGCACATGGCCAAGGGACTGGAGTTCGACGAGGTCATCGTCCCCGGCGCCGACGAACGTACTTATCACACCGCCATGGACCGGAAGCTGCTCTATGTCGCCTGCACGCGTGCGATGCACCGGCTGACGGTGACGAGCGTGGGCCCGGCAACACCGTTCGTGCCTCGGGAGAACTGCTAGCGCGGCGGCCGCTCCGCGGATGCGGTGCCGGCCGGTGCCGTGCGTGACGCGCCGCCGCGCTCGGCAGAACGAAAGACGGCATCCGCCCGGGCCGACGCCACGGATTGCGCCCGTCCAGGCCGTCGAGCGTAGCGAGCTGTCGCCTGCCGGCCGGCAGGCCTGCGCATCTTCGGCGGTCGTCGGTCGCAGCCGGCCGGCCGCGCGGATTCGTCAGGCCGCGACGGCCGTCCGGCCATCGGGCCCGGTCAGATCACCCACTGGCGCGCCTCTTCGCGCGCGGTGAAGCGAAAGGTCTCGCATTCCATGCGCGGCGCGAGTTTGTCCATCACCGTGGTCGCGGTGCGGACGCCTTCCACGTCGGTGACCACGGCGAGCTTGTCGAAACGGTCCCAGCGCTTGATCGCGTCTTTCAACTCATTGAACAGCGCGGAGGCCGACATGCCGCCCAGCGAGTGGATCTCGATGTAGAGCCGCAGCGTGTCGTGGTCTTCGAGACGCTGCTCGACGACCGACAGCACGTTGGCGAAATCCTGCGAGGTGACCTCGCCCTCGAGTTCCATCGGGATCACGTGCTCGGCGTCGGATTTGAACGGGGCAATGCGAAGCATCGTCGGCTCCGGTCTGAAAAAATGAGCGCCTGAAGGTAGCAGAGCGATGCGCCGGGTAAATCCGGGAAAGCGCGGAGATACGGCAACGACTGCCGTCGTCGCAGCAATCGAAGGCAGCCGGCTGCATCGTGGTCGAGCGGCCTGAGCGGCGGTTGCCGGGTGAACGCGGGTCGTTGACGGATGGCAGGACGCGCAAGATCGGCGCCGCGGCGGGTCGATGCGGTCGCGAAACGGTCGATTCAGCGGCCGTAGGCGAACTTAACCCGTTGGGCCTGCTATGGTTTCGGCGGCGTCGTGAATTCGACAGGCTAGGGAGCGACGCAGCGTCTTCCGGCCCGTGGCGTGCGCTTCAATGGGGCAACGCCCGTCGGAAGTGCATCCCGGCAACCGAGTGATTCGAATCAATCGTCCACGCCCCGTTTTTTCCGATTGAACGAGAGTCGTGGGTGGGCGCTGGGCCAAGAGCTCGAAGTGCGGACAGTTCAGCGTCGATCGGTCGCTGGTGTCCGTGCGGATATCGCAGGCGCCAGATATCGACGGCCAAGCCGGTCGGCGGTTCGCCCGTCAATCACCGCGCAGTTCGTGCGCGCGAAAGCGTCGGCCCTTGATACGTCCGTCGCGAAGCCGTGCCAGCGCGCTGGGCGCCTGGCCACGGGCGATGGCGACATAGCTGCGGGTCGGCTGGATACTGATCTGACCGATGACGTCGGCATCGAGGCCGGCCTCGCCGGTCAGCGCACCCAGAATGTCGCCGGGACGCAGTTTGTCCTTGCGTCCGCCGCCGATGACGAGCGTGCGGTTGGGCGCGGTGAGCGGCGTGACGGGCTCGAGCTTCGGCGGTGACTGCCAGCTCAGAGCTGTTTTCAGTTCTTCGGCCAGCCGCTCCGCGCGATAGGCCTCGCCCGGCGTGCACAGCGTTGCAGCCGTGCCCGACGCCCCCGCTCGGCCAGTGCGGCCGATACGGTGGACATGGGTATCGACGTCGCGAGCGATGTCGTAGCTGATGACCTGCGGCAACTCCGCGATGTCCAGGCCGCGGGCGGCCACGTCGGTGGCCACCAGCACCGCGCAGCTGTGGTTGATGAAGCGCAGCAGCACCTCGTCGCGATCGCGCTGGTCGCGCTCGCCGTGCAGCGCGAGCGCGTCGAAGCCGCGGGCGCTCAGCAATTGCGCCACGCGGGCGACCTCGGCGCGGGTGTTGCAGAACACCAGCGCGCGGGGGTGGTCGTCAGGCGCGGTCGCGCCTTGCGAGAGCAGCGCGCACAGGACTTCCGACTTGTCGTTTGCGCCGACCTTGTAGAACGATTGCGCGATCGCCGGCCGGTCCTGCGCTGCGGCGACCGTCACCTCGACCGGCTCGCGCTGGAGCCGGCGCGAAACCTCGCGGATTGCGTCCGGCCAGGTGGCGGAGAACAGCAGGGTCTGGCGTTCGCTGGGCAGACGCCCGACGATGGCGTCGATATCCTCGCCAAAGCCCATGTCGAGCATGCGATCGGCCTCGTCGAGCACGAGCCTGCGCAGCCGGCCGCAGTCGAGGCTCGCGCGTTTGAGATGCGCGAGCACGCGCCCGGGCGTGCCGACGACGATATGCGGCGCATGCGCGAGCGAGGCCAGCTGCGGGCGCATGGGCACGCCGCCACACAGGGTCAGCAGCTTGATGTTGGGCACGTGCGTCGCCAGCATGCGGATCGCCTGGCCGACCTGATCGGCCAGCTCGCGGGTGGGGCAGAGCACGAGCGTCTGCACCGCCGCGGTCTCGATCTCGAGCGCCTGCAGCACGCCGAGGCCGAACGCCGCGGTCTTGCCGCTGCCGGTGGCCGCCTGGGCGATCACGTCGCGGCCGGCCAGGATCGGCGGCAGGCTTTGGGCCTGTACCGGCGTCATCGTATCGAAGCCTTGCGCGGCGACGCTCTCGAGCAGGGCGGGCGCGAGGTTCAAGGTGGAGAATGCAGCCATGGGCAATGATCGCACGGCGTGGGGCGGGCCGTATGCGTTCGCGTCGATCGTTCGCCACGCGGCGGGGCGCTGTCGCTTGCGCGGGTGCAGGCGCGCCCTGGCCAAACGCCGGCCACGCGCGGCGGGTGTTACAGCTCATCCGCAGGTTGCTTTGCTTCGATCATCGCGCGGCGCGCCAGGGCGAGGCGGGATCGGGTTGCAGGTAGGCGGGAAGGGCCACGCGCATGCCTGCGGCGCCGGCGTCGACTCGCCGCCGCGAAGCCGATAGGCCGGTCGGGCACGGGCGACGACCATGGCGGTGCCGGGCCACACGGCAGGCGGTGTCGCGCGGCGGGCTCGGACGCGGTTGGCGCTGGCGGAAATCTCGTCTCGGAGGGTCGCAGCACGCCGGTTTGGCGTGCCCGACGGCCGAGCGCCGCCGGCATCGGTACGGAGTGCCCGCGAGTGCCTGTTCGCCACGAGCGGGCAAGCGATGCCGGGCCACGTCCTGCCGGCCTGTTCGGGCTCTGCGGGCGACTGCATTTCGCGCGGCGGCTGGGCGCGAACCCGCCAATCGCATGATGTGGCGCGTGGCACCCGATCTGCGGATCGCACTTAGCGCGCTGCGGGCATCGCCGATGCGCCTGCGAGACCGTCGAAGGCGGCTGGGGACGCCGGGCCGGTGCCGGTCGAGAACTCGATCGCTCGCGCTGCAGGGGTCTTCGTCGTGCTGCGTACGCCCCGGTGCCTCCGCGGACCGGCAGGCGCGCTAGAAGGTGCGCGGCGTCACCGCACTCACGACGACGCATTCGTCGTCGGAGACGTTTTCCATGCGGTGCGGCAAGGTGCTGTCGAAGTAGTAGGCGTCGCCGGGGCCGAGGATTTCGGTGACGTCGCCGACGGTGATCTCGAGGCGGCCCTGAATGACCACGCCGCCTTCCTCGGCCTGATGACTGTAGCCGTCGTCGCCGGTGCTCGCGCCGGGGGCGTAGCGCTCGTGCAGCAGCATCATCTGGGCGTTGCGCAGGTTCGCGCCGACCTGGCGATAGGACACCTGATCGCCGTCGGCCAGTTCGACCAGGTCGTCGGACTTGTAGAAAGCGACGCGGTCGAGCGAATCCCGGTCGGAGAAGAAGTCGCTCAGGGTGACGTCGAGCACCGACAGGATCTTTTTCAGTGAACTGACCGAGGGACTGGTCTCGTTGCGTTCGACCATCGCGATGAAGGGGTGCGTGAGCCCGCTCTGCTTGGCCAGGCCGCGGATCGAGAGGCCTTTCTGCAGACGCAGGGCCTTGATGCGCTCGCCCTGATGATCGGCTTTGTCGGCAGAGGCTGAAGGTGTGGCCAAGAGATGTCCTTCCGGGTCATATCGAACCCGAAAGATTATACGCGGGCCGGGGTGTCGGCCCATCCCGGATAGGCCGCGGCAAGCCGATGCACCAGCGATGATCCACCGGCGGCCGGCAAGTCGCGGTGGTGGTCCCGCGTGTCGGGGTCTCCGCCCGGGCGACGACGGTCGGTCCGAGCGGGATCGCCATGCGAGCTGTCGGTCGGCGATGCCTGCCGTGCTGCCGTTTCGGCGCCGAGGAGCGCTCGCCTGTGCGTGGGGCCGATCACGCGTTGGCCATGGGGCGCATCCGGCACCGGCCGCCGGGCGTGTCGTGCGTCCGTGATTTCAGCCGGCTTGCACGCGTCGAGACGATCGGGCAGTGTGATGGTAAATATATATTCCAACCGGGCTGCCCGGTTATCACAAGCAACAGGTGTACCAGGTCAATGACGCAGACGAGCGGTTTCTCCCGGCCCGACGGCATTCGCTATGTAAAGGCCCCGCAGGCAGCGGACACGAGCGAGCAGAGCAGCATCAGCGACAGCGTAGCGACGATCATCGAGGCTGTCGCCACCGAGGGCGACGCGGCCGTGCGCCGTTTTGGCCTGCAGTTCGACAAGGCCGACCTGGAGACCACCGAGGTCACCGAGCAGGAGATCGAGCAGGCCTTCGCCCAGTTCGATCCGCAGTCGCTGGCCGACAGCCGCTTCGCGATCGAGCAGGTCACGAACTTCGCCGAGCAGCAGCTTGCGACCATGAAGCCGCTCGAGATCGAAACCCTGCCGGGCGTGCATCTGGGGCATCGCATCCTGCCGATCCGGACCGTCGGCTGCTACGTGCCGGGTGGGCGCTACCCGCTGTACTCGGCGCCGATCATGTCGATCGTGCCGGCGGTGGTAGCCGGCTGCGACGAGATCGTGGCCTGCCTGCCGCCGAACACGCATGAAACCATGTTCGCCCTGTGCCGACTCGCCGGCGCGCACCGCATCTTCAAGATCGGTGGCGCCCAGGCGATTGCCGCCATGGCCCACGGTACCGAGAGCGTGCCCCGGGTCGACAAGATCGTGGGCCCCGGCAACGCTTTCGTGAACGAGGCCAAGCGTCAGGTGTTCGGCAGTGTCGGCATCGACCAGCTCGCCGGGCCGAGCGAGATATTCACCATCGCCGACGACACGGCCGATCCGCGCGTGATCGCCGCCGACCTGCTCGCCCAGGCGGAGCACGACGTGCATACCCGCGTGGGCCTGGCCACGACTTCGACCGAGATCGCCGAACAGACACTGGCCGCGATCGAGGCGCAGCTGGAGAGCCTGTCCACCCGCGACACGGCCGGCCAGGCCTGGGCGCGCCAGGGCGAGATCGTGGTCTGCGAGGACCGGCGCGCGCTCATCGATTACGCCGACCACATGGCTACAGAGCATCTGCAGATCCATGCCGCCGACGCCCACGAGCTGGCGGGCGAGATCCGCAACTACGGGTCGCTGTTCATCGGCGAGGCCGCGAGCGTGGTCTATTCCGACAAGTGCTGTGGCACCAACCACACGCTGCCGACAATGGCCGCGGCGCGCTATACCGGCGGTCTGTGGGTTGGTACCTACGTCAAGGTCTGTACGCATCAGTGGATGGAGCCCGCGGGCGTAGCCGAAGTCGCGCCGCGCGCGGTGCGCCAGAGCCAGGCCGAGGGCATGGAAGGCCATGCGCGCGCCGCCGCGCTGCGCCTGTATCCCGACGATCACGACCGCATCCTGACGGGCGATATTCCGAAGACCTGACGCTCGGCGCCGCAAGCCGGACCGCGTTGCCAGAGCAATCACCAAAGAGGGCAAGAAGATGAAGCATCAGACATGGGGAAATCAGGGCCGCAGTACGCGGCAGCGGCTCGCGGCCGCGCTGTGCGGCGTCGCCGTGACGCTGGCGCTGCCGGGGGTGGCGAGCGCGGCGGACTACAATCTCAAGATCGGCACGATCGAGTCGCCGTCCGGCTCCAACACCCGCGGCTGGAAGACGTTCGAGCAGTACGTCGAGAGCAACAGCGACGGGCGTATCGCCATCGACATTCTGTCGTCCGGTCAGCTGGGCGACACCCAGAAGCTGCTCGAGGGGCTGCAGTTGGGTATCCACAAGATGGCGCAGGGCGACGAGACGATCACCAGCGCCTACAAGCCGATGATGGCCTGGTTCAGCCCGTATCTGTTTCGCGACGAACTGTCGATGAAGGCGTTCTTCGAAAGCGATACCTTCGCCGATCTCAACGATGCCATGGCCGAGGACATGGGCGTGCGTGCGCTGGCTGTTGCACCCTATGGTTTCTACGACTTCATCAACAAGAAGCGTGCGATCAAGACCGTTGACGACATGCAGGGCTTGAAGCTGCGCACGCTGCCCAACAGCCAGATCACGATCAAGACCTGGGACGCGCTCGGCGCCTCGGCCACGCCAGTGTCCTGGGCGGAGATCTATACCTCGATCCGCACCGGCGTGATCGACGGCCTGGGCCATACGCCCAGCATCATGGTCGATCAGAAGTACTACGAGGTCGCCAAGCACGTCACGCTCGACCAGAGCATGGGCGTGGCCAACATGTATCTCGTCAACGAGGACTTCTACCAGTCGCTGCCGGACGACCTGCAGCAGGTGGTCAAGCAGGGCGCGGAGCTGGCGGCGAACGTGGAGTTCGGGATAGCCAGCTATCGGAACCGGGTGCAGGCGCTCGACACGCTGCGCGAAGAAGGCGTCGAGATCTACCCGCTGCCGGCCGAGGAACGCGCGAAGTTCAAGGCCAAGGCGCAGGAGCAGGTCACGCCCTGGCTCAAGGAGACCTCCGGCGAGGACAACGTCGAGGCGGTGTTCAACGCGGTCGAGCGCATCGAATCGGACTGACCGAACGGAGCTGACCGGGCCGCTGGCCTTCGATGCCGGGCATCGGGCGCCAGCGGCGTGGCGGCTCGCCAGCAACACGCGCGGCGTCGGCTCGGCGTTGCGCGAGTGCCGTGCTCGATCCCGCCCGGCCGGGCGGAGCGGCATGGTTCAACCGTACGTTTCAAGGGGGTAGCCGTGGCTGCGCGTATCCTTAGAGGGCTCGACCGTGCGATCAAGGCACTGGTGGCGCTGAGCATGCTCGCGATCCTGATCGTGATCTGCGTGCAGGTGTGGTTTCGCTTCGTGCTCGACAACGCGCTGCCGTGGCCGGAGGAAGCCGCGCGCTTTCTAATGATCTGGGGCCTGATGATCGGCGGCGCGTTCGCTTTTCGCAACAACGAACACACCGGTATTCAGATCCTGTCGGACCGGTTTTCCGGGCGCTGGGCGCAGGCGAACACACTGTTCATCCAGTTGCTCATCCTCGGCTTTCTGGGCTGTCTGGTATACGGCGGCTGGCAGGAGATGTCGTTGCTGGCACGTTTCGATACCGGCGCGCTCGGTATTTCGAAGGCCATCCCCTACGGTGCGATTCCGATCAGCGCACTGCTGTATGCGCTGTTTTCGCTCGTGCTCGTGGTGCGCTGCTTTGCGCGGGAGCGTGCGGCATGATCGTAGCCGCGCTGCTCGGGGCGTTCGCCCTACTGCTGGTGCTCGGCATGCCGGTGGCGTTCGCCATCGGCGTGGCGTCGATGCTCGCCATTCTCCTTTCCGGGGAGTCGGTGGTGGTCGCTTCGCACTACATGTTCGCGGGCGTGAACTCCTATCTGCTGGTCGCCATTCCGATGTTCGTTCTGGCCGGCGATCTCATGCTGCATTCGGGCATGACCAAGTCGCTGACGAACTTCGCCGATCTGTTCGTCGGCCGCATGCGCGGCGGCCTCGGCCATACCAATATCGGCGGCAGCATCTTCTTTTCCGGCATCACCGGCTCGGCGACCGCGGACACCACGGCGATCGGTTCGGTGATGATCCCGGCCATGTCCGAGAACGGCTACGGGCGGGCCTATTCGACCGCCGTCACCGTGGCCTCGTCGGCGATCGGCCCCATCATCCCGCCCAGCCTGACCTTCGTGATCTACGCGCTGGCGGTGGGCAACATCTCCATCGGCGGGCTGTTCATCGCCGGGCTGGTGCCGGGGCTGCTGACCGCGGCCGCGCTGATGGTCATGAATCACGTCATCAGCACGCGCCGCAACTATCCCAAGCGCGAATTTTCCTACAGCGCGCGTCAGGCGTTCACGATCACGCGCAAGAGCTTGATCGTGCTGGTGATGCCGGCGCTGATCGCCTTCGGCGTCGTCACCGGCGTCTATACGGCGACCGAGGCCGCGGCGGTGGCGGCCGCCTATGCGCTGTTGATCGGCCTGGGCATGCGCACGCTGAAGCTGCGCGTGCTGCCAAGGCTGTTCTTCAATGCCTCCAAGACCAGCTCGATCATGTTCCTGCTGCTGGCCACCAGCAGCCTGTTCTCCTACGTGCTGTCGACCCAGGGCGTGCCCGCCGATATCGCGGCGGCGTTCCAGGGGCTCACTGACAATCCGCTGGTGTTCCTGCTCATCCTGAACATCACGCTGCTCGCGATCGGGCTGGTCATCGACCTGTACCCGGCGATTCTCATCTTCGGGCCGATCTTCGCCCCCATCGCCCACAGCTACGGCATCGACCCGATCCACTTCGGCGTCGTGTTCTGCGTGAATTTGATCGTGGGCATGAACACGCCGCCAGTGGGCTCGGGCCTGTTCATCGGTGCAGCCATCGGGCGCGTGAAGATCGAGGAGCTCATTCGCGAGATCACGCCCTTCATCCTCATGCAGCTCGTCGTGCTCGCGCTGATCACCTATGTGCCGATTCTGACGACCGGGTTGCCGCGCCTGTTCGGCTACTGATCGCCGCCCCCGGCGGCAAGCGCGATCATGGCCGGCCCTGGGGATTCCGCCGTCTCGGGCCTGCGGCTCCGGCCGGTGAAAACGGGCCGGCCTCGCGCTCGAGACGAGCCGGAGGCCGCGCTCGATGGCGTGATCCGGTGCGGGCACGCGCGGCGCGGTGCGTCGCGCCGATTGAACGCTCGGCCTTCGTACGTTGACGGATACCGGCGCTCCGGATGCCCGTGCAACAATCATCGGCCCTGG
The DNA here is from genome assembly GCF_003788635.1 of Salinisphaera orenii subsp. orenii MK-B5. Classification (GTDB taxonomy): domain Bacteria; phylum Pseudomonadota; class Gammaproteobacteria; order Nevskiales; family Salinisphaeraceae; genus Salinisphaera; species Salinisphaera orenii. The sequence goes on along the minus strand of NZ_AYKH01000001.1, from coordinate 309,127 downwards.
ATCGACCGCCGTTCACGCCGGAGTGAATCGCCCATGGCAGGCACGTTGCACGCCCATGTCGACTGGCACTACCTGATGTACGAGTTCCGCCAGGTGTATCGGTTCGGCTCGGCCGGGGGCAGCAAGCCGATTCGCAGCCACCTCAAGGCGGTTCGCAACCAGTTGAACGCGGAGATGGCGCTTGACCCGGCGGTGTCGCTGCCCGAGCCCGCTCGGCTGCCGGTCGTCGACTGGCTCGGGCGCGCGCTCGATCGGGGGCGCCAGACGCCGACGGCGTCCCTGGTGGACACCATCGATCGGGTGCAGCATCAGCTCGCCTGGCGCTATGGCTACGACCGGGTGCCGCGCAGCCTGCAGGGCAAGTATGCCTTCGCGGAGCTGATGGGGCCGAAAGGCCCGGTGGTCAGCGAACGTCTGATTCTCGGTCTGGTGCTGCTCGCGCCCGGTTGTACCTATCCCTCGCACGCCCACGACGACATCACCGAGTCCTATATCTGCCTCAGCGGCACGCTCTCGGAGAACGATGTCGGCGTTTATGCCCCCGGGTCGCTTTTGTATAACCCGCCGAATCATCGGCATCGCCTCACCACCGGCGACCACGAGCCGGTGCTGCTCGCCTATGCGTGGAGCGGGGCGCCGGAGCGGCTGGCGAACCAGAAGATGACGTTCAAGAAAAGCTGATGGCCGCGTGGCGCCGGGCGGGGTCAATGGCAGCGAGTGCATTGCAAGGGCACCGGCCGCAGATCGGCGCGGCCATGCGGCCGGTCATCGGCTATAACAACATCGGTGATTCGGTCGATCCGCGGCGGCGCGTGCGCTGGGCATGCGGTCATCGACGCGTGGCGCGAGGAGAGATGGTAATGCCGTGGGCCGTTGTTCGACCTACGCACGATGCGTCGGCGGTCTACCGTCCGTCATCAGTCGCCCACGAGCTTGTCGACTGGAGGCCGGGTGGATGCTCCGGCCGGCCCGTGTCGGTTTTCCAGCGCGCCGGCAGGATACGGCGGCCGTCTTGCATCGAAGAGACGACGATATGTCGGCGTGATGGTTCTGGTTCGGGGGCGGCCGTCGCCGTTCAACGGGTCGCGGGCTTGATCGCGCCCGCATGGCCTGCGGCCAATGACGGTCGCCACGGTTTCGCTGCGGGGCACGGCGCGATGGTCACTTTGGCGAGGTCGCGCCGCTGCTGGGGCGAATCGACGGCGTCGTTTCGCTCGGGGCGGCCGTCGTGGTGTCGGCGACCACGCGATTGCGGCCGGCGTGTTTGGCGCGATAGAGGCAGCGGTCGGCGCGGCACAGCAGGTCGGCGAACGTCTCGTCCGGCAGGGACAGCGTCGCCACGCCGAGGCTGGCCGTGAGGCGGAGCATATGCGCCTGGTGGTGGCAGCCGTGTGATGCGATTGCGCGGCGCAATCCCTCCGCGACCATCAGCCCCTGATGGACATCGGTGTCGGACAGAAGAATGGCGAACTCCTCGCCGCCGAGCCGGCCGACGGTGTCGTGCTCGCGAAGGTTGTCGCGCATGACGCCCGCGATAGCGCGCAGGGCGGCATCGCCGGCGTCGTGGCCGTGACGATCGTTGACCTGCTTGAAGAAATCGAGATCGACCATGAGCAGCGACAAGGGCGTCCCCGCGGTCATATGCCACTGCTTTTCGTCTTCGAACAGCTGCTCCAGATACGCGCGATTGGGCAGGCCGGTCAGCGAATCCGTCATCGCCATCTCCGACAGCCGGCGTTCGGCCTGCTCGCGGCTGGCCTCGTAGAAATGCGAGAGCGCGAACACGGTCGCGGTGGCCATGGCGATGTTGGCGATAGAGCCGGGTGCCTGCACGATCGCGTCGCCGCCGAAGCGATACAGGAAAAGCACGCCGGCCACCCCGACGAAGAACACCGACACCGCCGCGCCGAGACGACGCCCCAGCAGCAGATGCGCGAGCAGCGGTATCACCAGAACCCAGCCAAAGACCGTGATTTCGGTCTCCGGACTATAGAACCCGTACATCATCACCGAATAGAAGGGGATGATGAAGACGATCGTCCAGGCCTTGAGATGGCGGGTGCCGCGGATGACGAATAAAAGCGTGCAGGCGAACACCGTCATCAACAGTTCGATGACCATCAGCACATACTGTTCCGCGCGCAGGTTGATCACCACGTACGCGGCACCGCAGACGGCGGTGAGCACGAGCAGCACCTGCAGCACCGCGCGGCGATGATGTGCTTCAAAGCCTTCGTGGGCCTTGCGGCTGGCTCTCGGCATCCCTCGGGGCCCCCGACCCGTTCGTAGGGTTACCATACCGCGCTTGGGATGGCGCCGCGCGGAAGACGAGTGGGTCGTTCCGCGCTGGTTGCGGGCATGTGGCCCGAGGGCGGCGGCGCGTTGGGCTCGCGGATTACGTTTGCAGTCGGCCGGACGGGGCAGTGAAGGGCGCCTCACTGAAGCATTGTCGTGCCGGCGTTCAATGCGCGCCAGGCCGCCGCCGACCATAGCGGCGTAGCCGGTGGTCGTCGACGTCGGCCGCGAGCGCTCGTGCGTAAGCCATCCTATCGCCGCCGATAGAGGTATGGCCGGTCTCGATTGGGCGGTCTGCTCCGCCGAGCGCCGAGCTGCGCCAAGACCTTGTGCGTCGACAAGCGCCGGCCCGCGACCGGCCCGCGCCCCGGCTCAGGAGCCGGCGGCGACGCGACGCTGCAGCTCGTGCATCGGTTCGGCGATGGCGCCCGGATCGGCGGCAGCGACGGGGTCGAACAGCGTTCGATCCCGTCCGCGGGTCTTGGCGGTATAGAGCGCCTCGTCGGCCCGCTCCATCCAGCGGATCGTCGTGTCCGCGGAGGAAAAGGCCACGCCGCCGCTGACGCGGATCACGCCGTGCGCCAGCGGCTGGGCCGCGCAGCGGGCGCGGAGCGCGTCGTCCATGGCCTGGACCGTGGACGAGGAGGCCGGGCGAAGCAGCACCGCGAACTCCTCGCCGCCACAGCGTCCGGCGGTGGCGCCGAACGTCCGGGCGGTATCCTCCAGAAGACGCGCGAACCGGCGCAGCGTCTCGTCGCCATAGAGATGGCCGCGGCTGTCGTTGATCCGCTTGAAGTGATCGAGATCGTACAAGACCAGGGCGCAGTGGTGTCTCGGCTGCTGCTCGCCCGAGATCGCCGCGTCCAGCGCCGAATAGAAGGCGCCGTGGTTGAGCAGCCCGGTGAGGCTGTCCAGCCGCGAACTCTCGCGCAGCTGCTCGGCGTACTCCTGAATCAGGCGCTGTTCGCTGCGAAAGCGTCGAAAGAAGCCGCTGATCAACGCGAACTGCAGCGCGACGCAGATGTAGTAGGTCACCGCGGCGTCGATCGCCTGGAGTTCGCGCGACGCGTAGGCCGGCGTCCAGTCTGGCCAGAGATAATCGGCGCCGATCAGAGCGCTCGGCACGATCACGAAGCACGCCATGAGCAGGACGCGCTGCCAGGGACGGATCACCAGGGCACCGAAGGCATAGCCGGCCACCACGACCAGTATCATCAGGCTCGGTCCGTCCAGGCCCTGGTTGAAGATCCAGTTCAACGGCAGGATCGCGAACACCGCGCCCGCGCAGAAAATCACGGCGATGCGCTGGGCCGGTTCGTAGCGACGCGCATGCCACCACATCGCCAGCACCACCAGGCCGAAGATTGTCAGTATGGCGACGTAGAGCAGATGGGTGATGGCGCCGAAGTAGTTGAGGGCCGCGCCGGCGAAGCAGCCGATCGCCACCGCGAACAGAAACACCAGATGCATGCGGTGGGCCGGGGTCTCGGCGTGCCCCACGAGCATGAAGCGAGACCAATGGCCGACTCGGTCGGCGAATGTCTTCATCGCGATAGTCGTCCATCCCGCCACGTCGGCGCCCGCTCTTCGCGCCTCGTCGGTGCGCGGCCGGGCCGTTGAATCCCTGGCGTACCCGCCACGCGCCGTCAGGGCCGCGGCGCCGTGTTCATGCCGACGCTGCGCCTCCCTGGCGGGCGATCGCGGCCCATACCCCTGCCAGAGCATACCGCGGGCACACGTCGAATGCGCGTCCGCCTTTGCAACAGGCGGGCAAGGCGCCCGCAGTCCGGCCTGTCGTGTCGCTGGCGAGCACGCGCCGGCCTGCCTGGGTACCGGGCGCGCGACCTGGCCGGAGACGGGGCGTCCGATCGCCGCCCGCGAAACAGTGAGAACTTCGCCTGCCCGTTCAGCGCAGAGCCTCGGACACGGTGTTCGGCTCGTGATCCGGCGGCGGGACGGGCGCGACATCTCGTTCATGTACGGGCCCATACGCGGCATATCCGATTCGTCACATGACATATCGAGGCATGCCGAATACTGCGGACCGGTCATGTCGGCGGCCGAATCGCCGATACATCGTTTAGCACCAGGGTTGAAAGGCCGCCCCCGAATATGAAAGAAACGCGGCGTCCGTAATTCTACCGAGGCACCCTATCCCCGAACCGGTCCGATCATGAGTACGTCACACGCTTCCACGCGCGAAGCGGAGCGGTTGAACGCGCTTCACCGCCTCGATCTGATTCACGCGCCGCGCGATCCGGTACTGGATCGCGCCACCGGCCTGGCCGCGCGCCTGCTGGATATGCCCGTCAGCCTGGTCACCCTGGTCGATGCGAGCCGGCAGTGGTTCAAGGCGGGTGTGGGCGTCGAGCTGCTTGGCACGCCGCGTGCCCATTCCTTCTGCGCCCACGCGATCGAGGCCGATGAGGTCATGGTCGTCCCCGACCTCGTTGCCGACGATCGGTTCGCGGACAATCCCTTCGTGGCGCAGCCGCCGCATGTCCGTTTCTATGCGGGGGCGCCCATTCGCACGATCGACGGTTACAGCCTGGGCACGCTGTGCGTGATGAGCCGGGAGCCGCAACCCGACTTCGGCGCCGAGCAGACGCAGACACTCGTGGATCTGGCCGCGCTCGTGAGCGGCTGGGTGCGCATGCGCGAATCGGCGGGTTATCTGGATGCCGCGACCGGGATCTTCACGCGCCAGCGGCTGCTGGAGACGCTCGGCACCGCGTTGCGGCGGTCTCCCACAGCGGGCGACTCCCACGCGTCGCTGCTGGGCGTGGTCGATGTCGCGATGCCGCGGCAGATGCACGGCCTGATCCAGGTGCTGGGTTACCAGCATACGGAGCGTTTCATCGCGGAATGCATCGAGCGGCTGGCCTATGCGCTCGGCCACGAGCACCCGATCTATCGCATTGGTCTGTTCCGCTTCGGTGTGCTGCTGCGCGAGCAGCCCGACGAACGTACTCGCGACTATCTGTATCGGTTGATGAAGACGCTGCGCCAGCCCTTCGACTCGGAGATCGGCATCCTTCTCGCTCCCGATACGGTCATGGGCGTCGCCCGAATCGATGCGGGCTACGACACGGACATCGATGCCAGCGAGATTCTGCGCCGGGCGTCGGCGGCGGCGGACGACGCCTGGGAAAGTGATTGCTGCTGGTGCTACTACGAGCCGGCGGGCGAGGCCCGGCGCCAGCGCCGGGTTCGACTGCTGACCGATCTGCGGGGTGCGCTGGAGGCGGGCGACGAGCTGTATCTGGAATATCAGCCCAAGATCGACGTCGCCAGTGGCGACTGCGTCGGCGTCGAGGCGCTGCTGCGTTGGCAGCATCCGGCGCTCGGCTTCGTCTCCCCGGCGGAGCTCATCGATGCCGCCGAACGCACGGCGCTGATGCGGCCGCTCACCGACTGGGTGCTCGATACCGCGCTGGCGCAGAGTGCCACGTGGCGCCGGCGCGGGCTCACGCTGCCGGTCGCGGTCAATCTCTCCGCCCACGACATCGCCGACGAGGCGATCGTCGAACGCGTTGACGCGCATCTGCGCAGGCATGCGCTGCCGGGTGACAGTCTCGAGGTCGAGTTCACCGAGAGCACGCTCATCGACGATCTCGACGCCGCCGTGCCCAAGCTCGAGCAACTGCATGCGATCGGCGTGACGACCGCGATCGACGACTTCGGTACCGGCTACTGCAACCTGGCCTATCTGCAGAAACTCAATGCCGGCAAGATCAAGATCGACCGCCGCTTCGTACAGACGCTCGACAGCGACGAACGCGGGCAGGTGCTCACGCGGGCGATCGTGCGCCTCGCGCACGATCTGGATTACCGCATCGTCGCGGAGGGCGTCGAGAACGAAGCGACCCTGAGGCTGCTCGTCGACTGGGGTTGCGAACAGGCCCAGGGCTATCTGTTCGCCCGGCCGTTGACCGCCGAGGCGCTTCATGACTGGGTCCGTTCCAGTGAGCCGGTCGCGTTGAGTTGAAAGGCGCGGGCCGGCTCCCGAAGACCGCAGGGCTCAGTCAGTGGCGCCGGGACGCGGTTCCGGCCCCGGCGCGGTCAGCGCGGCCCGGTCAGTCGAGCAGCCCCTTCGGCCCCTTGTCGCGAGCGGCCTTGGCAGCGCGCTTTTCCTTGAGCGTGCGCGTCGGCTTCTTTTTCTCGTTCTTCCTGCGGTCCATGCCTTTGCTCATGACAGATCCTCCGTCTGGGCGGACGCGTGCCGCGCATTCTGCCGGCGCTCGTGCCGCTTGTTGCGCTTTTCTTCCTGCTGACGGCTCTTGTTGGCCGCCCGCTGCTGCTTCTCGAACGTGTAATTCACCCGGGCCATGACCACCTCCTGTGGTTTTAATCGAGTCTATTCCGATTCACGGCGGCAAGACCACGTCGATGAAAATAAATTTGGCGCGACGGGCCATGACGACGCGGTTCGAGTTCCGGCGCGACCGCGCTCAGGCGGCGCATAGGGGCCGGTTGCGCCTTTTACGCCTTGCGTGTGGTGCGGGGCCGCATGCCTTGCGTGGCGTACCCCGGTCTGACGTGCGGGAGAACGCCGGGGCCGTGGGTTCCGGGGTGGCTGGCCGTGAAAGCCATCGCCAGGCGGGCGGCGGGCGATCGTCACGGCCCGCCGCCCGCTGCGACCGGCCTAGAGCTGCTCGACGCTCGGCGGCTTGCCGACGGTGATCTCGCTGAGATCTTCCTGCGAGAGCCCGCGCATGAGCGCGAACATCATGCCGAAGACCAGAATGAAGATCGGCAGCCCGATGACGGTGATCACCTGCTGCAGCGCGGTCAGTCCGGCCTCGCCGGCGAGCACGATCAGCATCGCGGCGAGCACGCCTTCGGAGATGCCCCAGAACATGCGCTGGTGCACGGGGCCCGCGTCGGGCTCGCCCGTGCAGAGCATGTCGACCACAAGCGAGGCCGAGTCCGAGGAGGTGGCGAAGAATATCGCCACGATCACCACCGCGAGGCCCTGGATCAGCGTCGTGAACGGGAAATTCTCGAAGAAGGCGAACATCGCCAGCGGGATGCTGTTGGCCACCGCGTCCGATATCTGGCCCGCCTCGTCGCCAAGGGCGGCGCGGGCGTCCGCGCCGATGCCGTCGATCTCCATCGCCGACCAACCGAAGATGGCGAACCACACCAGCGTGAAGACGGACGGCGCGAACAGCACGCCCAGCACGAACTCGCGGATCGTGCGGCCGCGCGAGATCCGCGCCACGAAGATGCCGATGAACGGCGACCAGGTCACCGTCCAGGCCCAGTAGAAGACGGTCCAGCCGCCCTGCCAGCCCCAGCCGCCTTCCTCGTGCGTGTATTCCGCCAGCGCGTCGTTCCAGAACGCCATCGGCAGGATGTTGGTGATGTAGATCCCGAAGGTCTCGACGATGGCGCGCAGCAGGAACACGGTCGAGCCTGTCACCAGCACAAAGATCATCAGGCCGACCGCCATGCCGATGTTGATGTTCGACAGCAGCTTCACGCCGGAATCCAGCCCCGCGACGATCGAGCAGGTCGCCACTGCGGTGAGGGCCGCGATGATCAGCACCTTAGTGGTCACGCTGTCGGGCACGCCCATCAGTTCGGTCAGGCCGGCGTTGATCTGCTGGGTGCCCAGACCGATCGACACGGCGACACCGAACAGGGTGCCAAGCACGGCAAAGATATCCAGCGTCTTGCCGATCGGGCCGTAGATGCGATCACCGATCAGCGAGTAGAAGACCGAGCTGAAACGCATCGGCAGCTTGTAGCGGTAGATGAAGTACGCGAAGGCCAGGCCGGGCAGGGTGAAGATCGCCCAGGTGTGCAGACCCAGATGGTAGATCGCGAAACCCATCGCATCGTCCGCGGCCTGCACCGAGAACGGCTCGACGTCCGGTCGTGGCGGGGTCGCGAAGTGCGACATCGGTTCGGCCACGCCCCAGAACATCAGTACCGTGCCGATGCCGCCGGCGAACAGCATGGTGAACCAGGAGATGTTGCCGTAGTCCGGCCTGGCGTCGTTGCCGCCGAGCCGGATCGCGCCGTAGCGGCTCAGTGCGACCCAGAGCAGGAAGGCGACCCAGCTGGTCACGCCCAGGATGAAGAACCAGCCGAGATTGGTGACGATCCAGGTCCGGCCGGCGCCGAAGGCGTCGCCGATGGGCCCGGGGGCCACGAGCAGGGCAGCAAGAAATACCACCATGATGCCGGCGGAGGCGAAGAAGATCGTCGGATCGGTCTTCAGCCCCAGCTTCCGCGCGAGTGTATGCATTCTTGTTCTCCCTTGTGGCGGTAATTCAACATACGCCGGGCCGAGCAAGCGCGTAAAGGCGCTCGTGCCGGGCGCAGCGCGCCTCATGGCCCGATGCCGACCGGCGTCGGCCTCGTGATCTGTAACAAGCGGATTTCGTGCCAGGCTCGTCGGCGATCAGGGAAAACGGCGGTCGAACGCCGACAGCGCATTGGCTTTGCCCGAGTGCGGCGATGAGAGGAACCGGCAGGTCCGAATCCCCGTGGGGACGATCGCGCGCCCGCTTCTTCATCCGAGGGCAGGTGCACCCGCACCGGTTCATCACGCGACGGGCCGCAGGAATACGGTCTCCGGCGTGCTGTTCGCGCGGGCGGCAGGGTGGGGCAGCGACTTGCTGGCCCGACCTCAATTGCGGTCCCGTCGCGGGAAGGGCATTGGGGATCGGCCGGTCGCCGGGCCGTGCTCGAGCCGATGGGCCGCCGCCGCTATGGCCCGCTCGGGCGATCGCCCGGCCGCGCTCTGAAGGTCTCAGTCTCTGGTGGAGATGGAGGCCGGAACGGGGCTCGTTCGGTGCAATTCGTGCCGCGCGTTCTGCCAGTATCCGCGCAGGCGCGCCGCAAATAGCCGCGCTTGCGGCCGGCGGTCCGGACGGCCGGATGCCGATGGCGCGCGATCGGGCGCCGACGCGAAACCGGCCGGCTGCGGACAGACGCGTCGACCGCGTGCTCTACGGGTTGTCGCCGGCTTCCGGCGTCTCGTCCTTGGCCTCGTCGTGCGTGACGGGCGATTGGCCCTTGTAACCTCCAGCTTCGTCCTTCTTGACCGGTGACTGGACGCGATAGCCTTCCTCGTGGGCGGCGTAACCGCCCGCTGCACCCGCGCCGGCGGCGGCGAGCACACAACCCTGCAACCCGAGACCGCTCGCGGCCACGACCACGAGCGCGACAAGAGCGGTGAGAACACGCATGAACGACCCCTCCAACGGATAATCGGAACATGAGTATGCGCCGATTTCGTGGGTCGTGGTTGAACGGCTCATCATCGGATCGGCGCCAGCACGAGGGTTGGGGTCAGCGCTCGATCGCTCCGCGTGCTGCCTTCGGCGCGAGAGCCAGAGCTGGAATCGCCACGAGCGCGGGCTTTTAGATCGACGTGTGCCGATACGTCGCGGCAACGCAGCCGGCTCGGGGAGCGCGTCGTGCGTCGGCGCCGGTCACGACGCCTTTCGAGCATTGGGGAGCGCTGTGACCTTAATGGGTTCCGATTGGGTGGCTTTCGCGCCCGCGCGGCGGGAATGCGCTAGCATTCGCCTGGCCCCGATCCCGGTACGCCGGCAGGGCCGATGATGTGCCAGCCCACCAGCGGCCGTCACGCCGCGGCGAGTCGCCGGATGGCGAGCTGCCGCTCATCCCGTTCCGGCGTGAGTACTTCGAAAATGAAAGAAAAGATGTTGGAGATGATCCCTCCAAGAGCGTACATGGAGCTCAAATGGTGGGATTACCGCATACGGAACCGCCGAAGTTATCGCACCATGCAGGCGCGGCGCGCTCGGGTCACGGATGCCGACTATTCATACAAGCCGTTCGACGACACGCGATCATTATTCATCCATATACCGAAATGCGCCGGCGTGTCGGTCTGCCGGGCACTGTACGGCAATCTGGCGGGCGGGCACACGACTCTCGACCAGTACCTCGAAGCCTTCGAGCCGCGGCTGATCGAGCGATACTTCAAGTTCACGATCGTGCGCAATCCATGGGATCGCCTGGTTTCGGCTTATTTCTTTCTGCAGGCGGGCGGCTTCGGGGATCGGGACGCGCAGTGGTTCGACCGCGAGCTGCGCGGCTATGCCGACTTCGACGACTTCGTGAAACGGTGGCTGAGCCCGGCCAACATCTGGAAGTGGCACCACTTCAAGCCGCAGCACCACTTCATGCGGGACAAGCGGCGAAAGATCGATCTCGACTTCATCGGCCTGTTCGAGAACCTCGCCGAGGATTTCGCCTATATCGCCCGCCGCGTGGGCGTGCCCGCGACCCTGCGCAGCACCAATCCGAGCCGTCATCGCGACTACCGGGACTACTATTCCGACGAGACCCGCGAGATCGTCGCGATGGTCTACGCCGAGGATATCGCGCTGCTCGGCTACGATTTCGATAACGCGAATCTGGCGGACCAGCTGGCCGCACGTTGAGCGAGCGTCGACCGGCCGGCACCGGCGTCCTAACCCCGGTGTGACGGCTAGCACTCCTGGTTCATGGTGTCACGGGCCGATCGGTTGCGAACGCTGCGTTGGTCGGGGCGCAACGCCCGACGTCATTCCGCTCGGGCGGTGGTCCGTTCCAGCGTCCTGATGTTCTCGCGGGCCTGGTACATCTGGCCCAGGCATTCGCAGAGCCGGAGCTGGCGGTCGAAGCGGTCCTCGCGCCGCAACAGACAGGCGGTGCCGTAGAGCCGGAGTTCCCGGGTCAGCATCTGCAGCCAGAGCCAGCGCGGGACCCCGAGAAACGTGCGGCCGGCCGTGAAATCGCCGTCGGCCAGGCGGCGTCGGAAGCTCGTCCGACCGTAGTCGAAGCGATGCCGCCGCCAGTGGTGCCGGGAAAGCCGGTCGGGATCCAGGTAGTGATGCTGGACGAGCGCCGGCACGTAGACGATGCGGTGACCGCCTCTGCGCATGCGGGCCTGGAGTTCGGTCTCCTCATCCGACAGCAGGGTGGTGCCGACACGCCCGAGGCGGACGTCGAATCCGCCCAGCGAGGCTAGCAGGGCCTTCGGGATGACCATGTTCCCGCCTCGCAGCACGTCATCGTGTTCGCTCAGCGCCCGCGTCTCCCCGCCCAGGTCGAACTGGCCGACGTGTTCGAGAAGCGGCGGCAGCCATTCGGGCAGCCCGGTCGCGTTGTAGTAGCGCAGGGGCCCGCCGATGCAGCCGGCGCCGGTTGCCGTGAACGCCGGTTCGATATGGGCGAGATAGCGCTCGTGGATCATTTGATCGTCATCCATGAACACGAGATAGAAGCCGGCGGCTTCTGCCGCGCCTCGGTTACGTGCATGGGACAGCCCCTGACGCGTCTCCAGGACGTAGCGCAGTGGAAACGGATAGGGCGCGGCTCGAATCTCGTCGACCACGGCCCGAGTGTCGTCGACGCTGTTGTTGTCGATCACCAGCACTTCGACCCGGTCGGCTTCGATATCCCGGGATGCGGCTACGCTCTGCAGCGCGCTGCGCAGCAGATCGGCCCGGTTGTAGGTGGGTATGACGACCGAGATGAGGATGTTTTCCATGCCACTAATTCCTAATGAAATCATGAACGCTGCAGCCCCCGGTGCGCATGGCGCGCGTAGAGCTTACCGCCATTGCGCGCGAGGCGCCGCAGTCGTCCGGTGCGGACTGGTGCCCGCCGAGGCGGTGCGCGTTCGAAAATCGTGATGGACGACCAGGGTTTCCCAATGTCGGGCACGTCCGTGCGATCCGCGCCGAAAACACGACCGAACGAGGCGAAGGCGCCTGCCTTCGCTCGCGGTCACAGCGGGTCCGGAAATGCGGATCGGGCGGGCGCTGCCGGTGCTGCGGATTCCCGGCTGCGTCGCTCGCGGCCGATCGACCGTGGCGCGAGCGCTCATTCACGAAATGGATGACGCCAGTGCATGTCGATGCATCACGTCCGCGCTGGTCTGGGCCCGCGAGCCCCGAATCGGAATGCGCCGAACATGGCGGAGACGGCCAGGGCGTACAGGCTCCAGATACCCGCGGTGGGAACGGTGACCGTCTCCGGCCGAGTCGACTCATCCAGTAGCCAGAATCCCGTCCCGCCGGTACACGCGGGATCGATGTTGCAGCCGTCCTCGAAAAAATCGCTGGCGACGTCGGTGACCGTCCACGACCGTCCGGCCCCATGCGAGCTGAAGCGATCGCCCGGCGTGGCAACGTCGAAACGACCGCTCAACGTCCCGTCGTCGTTGAATATCAGCGCCGCGACCAGCGCGTTCCCGAAGTTGCTGTCGTCGAAACCCGGCCGCGTCGGGTCGACGAAAACGGGAATCGGGCCGCTGGTCGCCGTCTCGTCGTTCGGCAGGGTGTAGTTGTAGTTCAGAATCAGTCCCGATTCCGACAGCGGGCTGTCCAGGCTGCCGTCGGGGTTGCCCGATACGGCGCGGGTGTCGAAATCGACAGCGCCCGCCCGGTAGTGGGCATCGTCCACCCGTAAAGTCCCGGCTACGGCCGAGACACGCGTCCCCGAAGTCGTGTTGTGCCAGTTATAGACTACCGTGGCGTGGGCGTTGGCGGAGGCCGCCAGACAGACCAGGGCACCGGCGATGATTCGATTTGTACAGTGCATCGTTCTGCCTGGGCGGTTGTGGCCGTGGTCACATCGCAACCAAGAAACGTGCCTGCGAATCATTCGTTTTTAAAACAAAAGGTTATGATCCTTGGGCGCGCTCTCTAGCGCGTTGTGTAAGGCACAGCGACACCACGGCAACGCGGCGCTGTCGCGGAATCTCGGGCTGGAAGTCCGACGCTCTCTGGCATCGGCGGGTCGTTTCGGACACGGGTGGCGAGGGTTATCGGTCGTTGCGCGCCAAGCCGGTTACGCCCTCGGTTCTCGTGATCCGGGACGTGCTCAATCGTGAGTTGCGATCCGACCGTCGATGTCCCGACCGATGCAATGGGCGGCGCGGTCCGGCCGGGTCGAGGCTGGCGATGTGACGGCGCTTTCGCGCCGGGCGTCGGTCGGGTTTGCAAAGTCGGGCGTCGAACGGCCCCATCGGCGCGGAAAGTTGACCGCGCTCGGCCCGTGGCGAACCGCGCGAGTTCGAGCCGATGGTGCGCGTCGCCGGGGTTTGTCATCGTGGGCTGATAATATCGCAGGCTCATCGATCGGAGCAGCCGAGCCATGACGGACACCGACCATTTCGCAGGCTCGAAAGCCGAGGCGTTGCTGGACGCTCATGTCGCCTGGGTGATCGCTCGTCTGCAGGGCGATGCGCTGCAGGCCGAGCTCGAGCGCCGTCTCGACTGGCTGCTGGCGGACGTCGCCCGGCTGCGGTTGGGCGAGGTCATCAGCGTCGAGTCGGTCCAGCGTACCGCCGTCGACTACGCCGCCGACATGAAGGTGGGCGGGGCGATCCCGGCGCTCGTGGGCGATATCGCGGTGGCGATCCACGAACACCCCGTGCACGAACAGACCACGCTGGTGGAGCTGCTGCCCGACCGCGAGTTCGAGGAACTGCTCGACAAGCTGCTGGAGATGCAGCGACTGCGCGACGAGGTCATCCACCAGTCCGTGTCCAATCCGGTCTTCTCGGATCTGGTCGCCCAGCTGTTGTATTCCGGCCTCCGTGGTTACGTGGCCGAGAGCAAGCTGCGTGCCGCACGGGTGCCCGGCGCCCGCACGGCGATGAGGATCGGCCGCGCCGTCGCCGATCGCGCCCCGCCGCGGATCGGCGAGGCGCTCGAGCGCGGCATCCGGCGCTACGTCGAGCGCAATACCGAAGCCGGGATGCGCGCCAGTGAAGCCTGGCTGCACGACGCCTTCGAGTCGGACGAACTGCGCCGGGCCGTGCTCGATTTCTGGGACGATCACAAGCACCGCTCCGTCGCCTCCGTGCGCGATCTCGCCGGTCAGCTGGATGTCCAGGAGCTGTTCGTCATCGGCTATGAATACTGGCAGCGCCTGCGCCGCACACCGATCTACCGCCGGCTGATCGAAAGCGGTGTCGAGGTCTTCTTCGAGACCTACAGGGACGCGACCCTCACCGAGCTGCTCGACGATATCGGCGTCACCCGCGACATGATGGTGCGCGACGGCATGCGGTTCCTGCCGCAGGTCGTCGATGCACTCCGCGAACGGGGCATGCTGGCGCCGGCCATTCGTCGCCAGCTCGAGGACTTCTATCGCTCCGATGCGGTCGCCGAGATCCTGCGGTGAGATTCGGCGGGCCCACCCGGCGGCATCCCTTGCGCCGTGTGGCGGCGGCGATCGCGGGCAGAGCGTGCCGGCGGGGCCGCCCGCTTCGTTTCCTTGGCTACAGGCGCGCCGTCTTCGTGTCGGCCGAACCCCAGTCGTGCGTCGTCGCCGGGCACGCCGAGGCCGCGATCACCCTGCACGAACGGCGCGGGCTGCTGGAAATCTGCGCCCATTACCCCTAGCGTGCGTGTCATTCCATGCATCGCCTCACCGCACGGCCCCGAGACCCATGAGCGAAGACGACCTGATCGAAGCCAGCCCCTGCAAACTCCGTAACGGCAACTGGGGCTGCCGGACCACCGATCCCGTCGAGATCGGCGACACGGTGCGCATCGTCACGCGTGCGAACAAGCAGTGGCGCGCCCGGATCACACAGATCGTGTGGACGGGCGATCAGGTCTGGCTCTGCGAAACCGAGAGCGAGAACGCCGGCAAGCCGGGCAAGGCGCAGTCGTCATCGACCGGTTCGGCGGCGGGCAGCAGCAGTGCCCCAGCCTCCGGCCCATCGACGGGCCCGTCAACGGCGGCGAGCGCGCCCGATTCCGCGCCGCCGCGCACCGAGGAAGCCCCCAGCGACGATCTCGACGCCATGGCCGACGCCGCCGCCGAGCGCGACGACGCGTTCGACGACCTCATGAGCGCCGTGCACGAGTTCGAACGGGACGAGGGCGGCTCGAAAAACGGCTGATTCCGGCCGGTATCGTACGCAGGGCGCGCACCGAGGACCCGGCGCCTTGCGGTACGAGACCAACGCCGAACGATGGCGTCGGAGCAGACCCAGGGCTGCTACGGATTTCGCCCGACGAGTACTAGGCGCCCGGCAGCCGTGGCGATCATTGGAATCCGCGTCGCGGATGGCTGGTCGCGCCTACCAGCGGCATATCCGCAATCAGCGCTTTCACCTGCGTCGAAACCGGTCTCACAAGGCGATCGCGACGGCGATGCGCGCTGTCCCAAGCCGGGGCAGGGGCGGGTTAAGTCGCGCCCTCGCAGCGGCGCGTGGCGATGAGGGCGCACGATGCCGCGGCGAGCTGCGCGAAGCTTTCACGCGGGCGGTGCGCGACCGGATCGCGGCCTACCGGCGCCCGGCCGGGTGCGCCGCACCCGCGCGGCCGTTCATGGCGCGTTTCGTTTCGGCTTGCCTTTGCTCTTTGTCTGAGCCTTCTTTTTCTTGGCCGATTTCTTGTGCCGCGGCTTGTCCTTGGCCGCAGCCGGCTTGCCACGCGGGCCGGGCGCCGGCGCACCGAAGCTGTTCTTGACGCGGCTGATCGCGAGCTGGCGGTTGGCCACCCAGACCGTCTTCAGATGGGCGAAGATCTCCTCCGGCATGCCCTTGGGCAGATCGACCAGGCTGAAATCGTCGTTGATCGCGATCCGGCCGATGTCCTTGCTGTCCATGCCGGCCTCGTTGGCGAGCGCACCCACGATGTTGCGCGGCTCCACCCCGTGCTGCCGGCCGACCTCGATGCGGTAAGTCTCCATGCTCATCGCGCCGGTCGCCGATTTCTTCTTGCGGTCCGGCTTGTCGTCGCCGTCGGCCGTTTCGTGGAATGCCTGCCCGGCAGACTTGTCGACCGGCGCGGCGTCCAGCGTGATCGGTTCACCGCCCTGGGCGAGGCGGGCCAGGGCAGCGGCCAGCAGGGTCGGCTCGACGTTGTGTTCGGCGCGATACGTCTCCACCAGATCCGTGAACTGCTCGAGACCGCCGGCTTCCAGGGTGTCGGTAATGCGCTGCTTGAAGCGTTCAACGCGCTGCGCGTTCACGTCGGCCATGCTCGGCACGTCCATCGGTTCGATCGCCTGGCGCGTGGCGCGCTCGATGTTCTTGAACAGGCGCTTCTCGCGCATGGTCACGAACAGGATCGCGTCGCCCTGGCGGCCGGCGCGCCCGGTCCGGCCGATGCGATGCACGTAGGACTCGGTATCGTGCGGGATATCGAAATTGATCACGTGGCTGATGCGCTCCACGTCCAGCCCCCGGGCAGCGACGTCGGTGGCCACGATGATGTCGAGCTGGCCGTTCTTGAGCTGGGCGATCGTGCGCTCGCGCTGGGCCTGGACGATATCGCCGTTCAACGAGGCGCAGGCATAGCCGCGCGCCGAGATCTTCTCGGCCAGCTCGTCGGTGGCCTTCTTGGTGCGGGCGAAGACCAGCATCGCGTCGAAGGGCTCGGCCTCGAGCAAGCGGGTCAACGCCTCGAGCTTGCTGATGCCACCGCCCACGATCCAGTAGCGCTGGCGGATGTTGTCGGCCGTGGTCGTGCGGGTCTCGATGGTGACTTCCTGCGGATCCCGCAGGTGGGTCTTGGCGATCCGGCGGATGGCGCCCGGCATCGTCGCCGAGAACAAGGCGACCTGCCGTTCGGGCGGCGTGTTCTCGAACACCCACTCGACGTCGTCGATGAAGCCCATGCGCAGCATTTCGTCGGCTTCGTCCAGCACCAGCCACTCGAGGCTGTCCAGCTTGAGCGTGCCGCGCTTGAGGTGATCGATCACCCGGCCCGGCGTGCCCACCACCACATCCACACCGCGCTTGAGCGCGGCCAGCTGCGGCCCGTAGCCCTGTCCGCCGTAGATCGGCAGCACGTGGAAGCCCGGCATGTGCGAGGCATAGCGCTGGAAGGCCTCGGCCACCTGGATGGCCAGCTCGCGCGTGGGCGCCAGCACCAGCGCGCGGGGCTCCTTGCCGGCATCCTTGCCGAAGCGCATGGTCGACAGGATCGGCAGCGCGAACGCGGCCGTCTTGCCCGTGCCGGTCTGGGCCTGGCCGAGCACGTCGCGCCCGGCCAGCAGCGGGCCGATCGTGGCTTCCTGAATCGGCGAGGGGGTTTCATAACCGACGTCGGTCAACGCCGTCATGACGGCGTCGGACAGACCCATCGCCGCGAACGGCGTCCGGTCGTTTTCGGGGGTATTCGGGGAGGACATTCAATGCCTGTGGAATCGGGCGCCGTGTCGCGCCGGGAACAGCCGCGCCAAGGCGGCGCTGAACTGCATAGTTTAACCGCTGCGTTGAGTTGGTGTGCGGTAGCGCGTGGCTCGAGCAACGCTCAATTGCAGGGGCGTGCACGAAAGCTGAGCCGGGGGGCGTCGAGCGCGTATCCTGGTTCGGCGTACGGGCCGGTCCGGGCCATTGTCTTGCGCACCGTGATTGGTGTGCCAATACTGCCGCTGCGCGGCTAACAGGAACAACAATGTCTGCTGCAGTCACGGTCGCGGGCGCGCCGCTTTCCGGTCGGCCGAATTGATGCCATCGCCGCGACCGTCGTCGGTACTGATGATCGCCAGCGGGATGCTGGTGACGCTCGTGACCGTCGCGCTCGCGCGCCTGTCGTTCGGGCTGATCCTGCCGCCGATGCGCGAGTCGCTGGGCCTGAGTTACGAGCAGGCGGGCAATCTCGGCACGGCCACCGCACTAGGCTATCTGTCGCTGGTGATGGTCGCGGGCGCACTGGCCTCCCGGCATGGTGGCCGGGTCTCCGTGCTGCTCGGGCTGGCGTGCGTGATCGCGGGCTTCACCGGTTTGAGCCAGGCCAGCGCCTACGGCCCGCTGGTCGCACTGATGGCATTGCTGGGCATCGGGACCGCGTTCGCCTATACACCGCTGATCTCGCTCATCGCCACCTGGTTCCCGCAGCGGCGCGGGCTGGCCATCGGCCTGCTCAACAGCGGCGTGGGCACGGGCATGATGAGTGCGGGTTGGCTGGTGCCGTATCTCAGCCAGGCGTACGGCGACGAGGGCTGGCGATGGGTCTGGGCCCTGTTCGCCGCGGTGGGTGTGCTCGCGTTCGTCGGCGCCGCGCTGTTTCTGCACGATCCGCCGCGACCGGAAGGCACAGACACCGCCCGCAGCCCCACGGCCGCGGATCGCCGGGCGCGGCGCCGGGCCGTGTTCCGCAATCCCTACGTGGTGACCGTGGCGCTCGTCTACGGCATCGTCGGCATGACCTATATCGTGCAGGCCATATTCATGTTCAGCTTTGCACTCGATGCCGGAGTGGACGCGACGACGGCCGGCAGGATCGCCTCCCTCATGGGGTTTCTGGGCATCGTATGCGGTCCGGTCTGGGGCACTGTGTCAGACCGGCTCGGCCGCGGTCGGAGCCTCGTGCTGGCCATGGGTCTGGCGTTCGTGAGCACGGCCATTCCCGTGCTGTCGCCGACCCTGGCGGGTTTCAGCGCCCACTACGTGATTCTCGGCGTCTGTGTCACCGGTATGTTCACTTCCGCCCTCGCGGCGTCGACGGAGCGCGTGTCGCCGCACGAAGCGCCGCTGGCCGTCAGCTACGTGACCGTGTTCTTCGCGGCCGGCCAGCTGCTGGGACCGGCAGCCGCCGGCTGGCTGATCGGCTGGACCGGCGGTTTTCGGACCACCTTCGGCCTGAGTGCGGTCTTCATATTGATCGGTGTAGTGCTGAGCTGGCGGCTGACGCGAGCCCTGCGGCCGCCCGAGCGGGCGTCGGCGGCCGAGCCGCACCCCTGTTCATGATGGCGAATGAAATCCGGGCTATGAACAGCATCCCGATCGTGTATCGAGTGGCGCAGCGCGCCGGAACCGACACGCCGACCAACGCAGCCACAGCCCCGTGTCGTAGCCGCAGGTCGCCGGCAGGCCATCCGATCCCCGCGAACGATGAATACTGCGACCGGCAGCAGCTTTTATCCCGTACACCGTCGTCTGGTTGAACAACGCGAGGAACTTGGGCGCGGCCAGCCGACGGCGCACCGATCGCACCCAGCGATATCAGTGCGGCGATGGCGGCAATCTCCCAGCCCTCAGCCGCCGGGCACATGACGGTGACGACCGGCAGAATCACCATCAGCCCTTTCGGGTTCAAGAGCTGCAGCAGATAACCGCGATCCAGGTGAAGATCCGGCCGCCACCGGCCTCGGTCTCCAGCCGTGGATCGGCCTGGAACAGGCGCCAGGCGATATAGGCTGCACCGACGCCCGCCAGCCACGGCATCAGCCGGTCGTGCACGAAGAAACTGCCGGCCAGCCTTCGCAGTGCGAAACCCGTGAACATCGCCAGCCCGACGCCAAGGCAGTACTCGGCGACACGCCAATCTGGGCCGTGCAGACCCGCCTTCAGCGCCAGCAGATTCACCGGGCCCGGCGAATACAGGACAGAGAAAGCATAGATGGCGATCTCCAATGGACGGCCGTGCGATAGGGCCCTGGCGGCATATCGTGCGTTGATCCATTCGGGGGGCGTCTTGAACGATCCTGCAGGCCGACGCAGGGGCACCGCGCCATCTGCGATCCTACGGGACAAGCAGGCCCACGAGCGACGGTACGCGCGTGGATCGGCGGCAAACGCGGGCCGGGTTATTCCCTGCCCCGGGCCGCGTCACTCGACACCGAGTCGGCACGGCCGAGACCGGCCAGCAGCACGAGCGCCAGAAGCACCGCCACGCAGGCCACCAGATACGCGTCCGAAAACGCGGCCGTGGCCTTGCCTCCGGCATACAGCGGGTTGAACGCCGCATCGCCGAGGCGCTGGCGCGCCGAGAGCACCGTGCCGAACACGGCAGCGCCCGTGCCCGCGCCCATGAAGAAGAACAGCTGATAGATGCCGAAGCCCACACCTGCGATCTCGGCCGACAGGGCCTTCGACGCCGCATTGGCCGCGGGCGACGTCACGCCCGCGTAGCCGGTGCTGGCGATCACCAGCGCCACCGCCACCAGCCAGGGCGCCGCACCGACCGCGAACGACGACATGAACAGCAGTCCGGTCAGCAGACACGACAGGCTGATGCCGAGTACCGCCCGCGGCCCGAACTTGTCCGACAGCCGCCCGATCGTCGGTGCGAGCAGGGCCACGGCGAAGGCGCCGGGCGCGATCACCAGGCCGGTCTGGAACGCCGACAGCCCCAGCTCGTTGATCAGCAGCAGCGGCGTCAGGAACAGCCCGCCGCCGATGAACGCCCCCTGCGACAACAGCGCGATGCCCGAGGCCGAGAGAAACTGGCGATTGGCGAACAGCGCCGGCGGCACGAACGGATACGCCGCGGTGCGGATGCGCAGGGCGAACCCGGCCAGCATCGCCGCCGCAAGGATCAATGTGCCCCAGGCGCGCGGCGCGGCCAGCCCGACGTGGTTCGCCGCGGTCACGCCGTAGAGCAGGGCGGCCGCGCCCAGCGCGAGCATCAGCCCGCCCGGCAGATCCAGCCGCACGAAGCGATGCGGTTGAGGTTCGCGCTGCGCGTTCAAGTCCGGCAGGAAACGCCAGGCCGCGATGAACAGAATGCCGATCACTGCCAGCGTGCCGTAGAACAGCACGCGCCAGCCGAACGCGCTCACGCCCAGGCCGCCGACCAGCGGTCCGGCCGCTGCACCGAGCCCGACGGCCGAAGACAGCGTGCCGAACACCACGCCGCGGCGACCGGGCGGGAACAGCCGCGCGACAGAGCCGAACGCCAGCGACGGAATGGCGGCGGCGCCGGCCGCCTGGATCGCACGCCCGGCCACGAGATAGCTGAACGTCGGCGCCAGTGCGCAGGTCAGCGAGCCGGCGCCGAAGATCACGAGGGCGGCGAGAAAGGTGCCGCGAAAACTGTAGCTGTCCGACACCCGCCCATACAGTGCCACGCCCGTCGCGAACACGATCGAGAACGCCGTGATCACCCAGCCGGCCAGGCTGGGCGAAACCTCGAGATGGCGGCTGATGGTCGGGATCGCCACGTTGACCATGCTGTTGTTCAACACGCTCGTGAAGGCGGCCAGCACCATCACGAGCAGCAGCGGATTGGTCAGCGGCGAGGCCGATGCCGTGTCGGAGAACCGGTTCATCGAATGCGTCGAATGCGGGGACGGCGATCACTGTGCCACGCGGCCACCGCGGCGGCGAGACGTTGCGCGGTTCGGCCGTTCGGTCCGGCTCGACGGGCGCGCGAGCTGGCGGATCGTCAAGGCCGAGGGAGGGCCCGCGACCGCCGGTCGTGGCCTCGCGCCGCCGACCGGCTCCCGTCGGGCCCGGCGTTGGCGATTTGAAGGCTTGGCCCAACGGCAACAACAGACGTTCATGGCCGCCGGTAAACCGGGGATTTACCGGATGTCCGATCGAGCGGTCGGCTGGCACGGTGGCGTTTTGTTCAACCGGAGCATTTCATGGCCCGTCCCGACCACGCGAGCGCATCGGAGATCCAGACCTATCTCACCGGGATCGACTATCCCGCCTCGAAGCAACAGCTGGCGGACCACGCCGAACGGCAGGGTGCGCCGCTGGGCGTGCGTACGGTGCTCGACGCGTTGCCGGACGACGAATACAGCGGTCCGGCCGCCGTCAGCCGGGCGGTCGGCGCGGTCGAGTGATCGGCTGCGCGTCGTAGCGGCGTCGGCTCGATGGCCCGACCGGCCGGCCGGGCTGTCGACATGACGGCAGCGGCGGCCGGCGGGCGCATCGGTTGCCCGGGCGTGTAAACGCGGGTCGCGCGGCCCCGTCGCGAGGCTTGTGCGCTAACCTTGCGCCGCTCGTTCTCCAGAACCGGTCACGTCATGTCGGAAGCCCGTATCGCCGAACAGCTCGGTTTTCTTGCGGAAATCGACGCACTGAAATCCGTCGTGCGCCAGTCCCCGCTCGCCGACCGCAGCCGGCGCGAGAACTCGGCCGAACACTCCTGGCACCTGGCCATGTTCGCGCTGGTGTTGTCGGACGACGAAGCGGTGGATACCGCCCACGTCATCAAGCTCCTGCTGGTGCACGACATCGTCGAAATCGACGCCGGCGACGCCCCGATCCACGGCAACCACGACAGTCAGGCGGTCGAAGCGCGGGAAAACGCCGCGGCAGAGCGATTGTTCGGCCTGCTCCCCGACGATCAGGCGGCGACGTTCGCCGGCCTGTGGCGGGAATTCGAGGCGGCGGAAACGCCGGAAGCCCGTTTCGCGAAGACGCTCGACCGTCTGCAGCCGCTGCTGCTCAACACGCTCACGGACGGCGGGACATGGACCGAAAATCGGGTCACCGAGCGGGAGGTGCATGAACGCTACGGCCCGACGATCGAGCGCGGCTCCCCCGCCTTGTGGCGCCACGCAAAAGCCCTGGTGCGGCGCCATTTCGCCGATAGTGGCGCGCAGCGATAGGCGGCACGGCCAACGACGCCTAGTTAGAGCCCCCTCTGTCCGCCGCCGCCTGTTCGATAAAAAGTCGGGTCGTCATCCCGCGCCCGGTATGGCTTGGCGCCGGATCGAGCCGGCGCGATGCCGCCGGATTTGGCCGGACGCATGCCGCCCGGCTCCGACATGTCGGCCTGCCCCGGGTAGCGCCGCGATGCGGTGCGCCGTCGTCCGAGGCACGCGGGTCGACTGATCGCATCGACGAGGCCAGCATGCACGTGACGTCGCACTCGATTGACGAGCCGCCCGGCGGCGCGCTGATACGCCTCACGTCGATCATCAAATGCGGCCTCCATTCCGGCCCGACGGCTGGGTCCGCGGCGTGGCCGACGGCATCCGGGTCGGGGTGGCAGACGTTCGCGGGGACACGCTGAAAACAGCGCGAGTGGCTGCATGAGGGGCGGCCGGAAGGGCGCCATCCGCTGTCGGGAGAGCCGTGTCCGGCGCGGCCCCGTTTCCCGGGTTGGCCCGACCGCCGCGTAGCGCCGGATAGACGAGACGTTCGCGAACGCGGATGCCCCAAAACCGCTCTTGTCGGCCGCGCATGACCTGTCGCGAGTGGCCGGCGGCGCTGCGTTCATTCATGGCCGGCGGGCGCGGCCGATACAAATGTATCAGCCCGGCATGCGGCCTCGGCAGAGAACAGGGGGATGAATGAACCGCGCTTCACCGGACCAGGGCATGCCCCTGTCGCACCAGCATCGACGCCAGCTTCTGCGTCTGCTGTTGGCCTTCACGGCTTTCTTCGGCGCGATCTTCGTCGTCGTCAACTTCTTCGCCGAGCGTTACTGGCTGATGACGATCGAGGCTGCGTTGGTTCTGCTGGTGCTGTTGATGCTGCCCATCGTGCAGGGCACCTACCATCTTCGGCGCTGGTGTCTGTTCTATCTCGTATCGCTCTATGCGGCCACGATCTATGCGCTGGCCTCGCCGACGACCTCGATCACCGTATTCAGCTGGGTCATGGTCATGCCGATCACTGCCCACCTCCTGCTCGGTCGCCGGTGGGGCGGTCTGTTCTCCGCGTTCTATCTCGCGGTGGCCGGCGGACTGTTTCTCTGGCGTTTCGGCACCGCTCTGGTCGTGAGCTCGCCGGGTGCCACCGCCAACGTGCTGGCCGTGACCGCCTGGGGCTATATGTTCTCGCACTTCTACGAGGCCCGGCGCGAGAGCGCCGAACGCGAGCTCTCGCAGCAGGCGCTCACCGATCCCCTGACCGGCCTGCCCAACCGCGCCCAGCTCGAGCAGGCCTTCCAGCGTGCGGCAGGCGAAGGCGCGTTGCCGCTGTCGCTGCTGATGCTCGATCTCGACTACTTCAAACGCATCAACGACGCGCACGGCCACGCGACCGGCGACGCGGTGCTGCGGCGGATCGCCGAGACCCTGCGCGAGCAGACCCGCCAGCAGGACGTCGCCTGTCGCCTGGGCGGCGAGGAATTCTGCGTGCTGTTACCCCGCACCGATGTCAGCCAGGCGCGTCATCTCGCCGAGCGCCTGCGGGCCGTGATCGAAGCCCTGCGCTGTCACCACAACGACGCCGTCCTCGCGCTCACGGCCAGCATCGGTGTGGCCTGCACCACCACGCCGGGCGAACAGCTCGATCCCATGCTGCACATCGCCGATAAAAAGCTCTACGAGGCGAAGTTCGGCGGTCGCAACCGCGTGGTGTATTAGACGAGCATCTACAACGCCTGATCTGGCTGCAGGCTGCCGTGGGCAATGGCGGCTGCGACGGCGCCTGCACCGTTGCGATGGTGGCCGGCGCTTAGGCCGCGCAGCATTTCTTGAACTTGCGCCCGCTGCCACAGGGGCAGGGGTCGTTACGCCCGGGTTTGAGCGCCGTGACCGCGTGGTCGCCGTCGACATAGAACCACTGGCCCTGTTCGCGCACGAAGCGTGAGCGTTCCTCCAGGACCGCAAAGCCGCCATCGTCGCGGCAGGTCGCGCGAAAATGCACGCGGCCGGTATCGCCGTCTTCACCGCTGTCCAACACCGCGAGGCCCAGCCAGTGGTCGCCGCTCGGGAGATCGAGCGTGGCCGGTCGCGTGTCGGGGTGCCAGCTCGACTGCACGTACGCCGCGTCGCCCAGCGCATACGCGCTGTAGCGCGCACGCATCAGCGCTTCGGGCGTCGGCGCCGGTTCGCCGCGGTGGCAGGGCCCGCAGCATTGGTCGTAAGGGCGGCCGGACTGGCAGGGGCACGTCATGGCGAACGTTACGATTCGGGAACGATTGCGCCATCATGTAGCGGGTTGGGTCGCGTCTCAACGTGCCGGGGCGATGCGTCGTCTCGTGCCGAGAGCCGAACGGCCGGTCAGCATGGCCTGTGCCGAATGGGGAATCGGCAGGCGCGCACGCGGCGGTTTCAAACAAAGGGAACAGGACGATGAACGACCGGGGGATGCAGAACAATCTGCTGCAGCGGATGCTCAACGGGGTCGAGCGGACAGGCAATCGTCTGCCCCATCCCGTCACGCTTTTCGCACTGCTGGCGGGGCTGGTGGCCGTGGTGTCGGCGCTGCTGTCGTTCACGGGGATCTCGGTCGAGCCGCCCGGCGGGGGCGAAGCGGTCACGGTCAACAACCTGCTCTCCGGCGAGGGCATCCGGTATATCTTCGGCTCGCTGGTCGACAACTTCATCGGCTTCGCGCCGCTGGGCGTGGTGCTGGCCACGATGATCGGCATCGGCATGGCCGAGCGCACCGGGCTGATCAGCGTACTGCTGCGCAGCTTCATCCTGTCCATTCCCAAGTCGCTGATCACCTTCGGTCTGGTGTTCGCCGGCATTCTCTCGAGCCTGGCCTCCGACGCCGGTTATGTCGTGCTGCCGCCGCTCGGCGCGATGATCTTCGCCGCCCTCGGACGCCACCCGATCGCCGGCCTGGCGGCGGCCTTCGCCGGGGTGTCGGCCGGCTATAGCGCCAATCTGCTGCTCTCGGCGGTCGACGTGGTCCTCGGCCAGCTCACGATCGAGGCGGCCGCCACCATCGACCCGGCCTATGCCGAATCGATGAATCTGGCGATGAACTATTTCTTCATCATCGCCTCGACCTTCTTCTTGGCGCTCGTCGGCACGCTCGTCAGCCAGTTCGTGGTGGAGCCGCGCCTGGGCCGTTACCAGGGGGGTTACGAAGACGAGTCCCGCGACGAGGAGGCCACGACCATCACCGCGCAGGACAGGCGCGGCATGAAATGGGCCGGCGTGGCGTTCCTCGTCACGGTCGCGCTGATGGCGCTGCTGGTCGTGCCGCCGGGTGCGCCGCTGCGCGGCGAGGGCGGGGCGATCGTGCAATCGCCGTTCATGGAGTCGCTGGCGGTCGTGCTGTTGATCATCTTCTTCGTGCCCGGGCTGGTCTACGGTATCGTCACCGGGGCCGTGCGGAACGACAGCGACGTTGCCCACAAGCTGTCGGACACCATGGCCGGCATGGGCATGTTCATCATGCTGGCCTTCACCGCCGGCCAGTTCGTCGCCTGGTTCGCCGAGTCCAATCTCGGCATCTTCATGGCGGTCTACGGCGCCGAATTCCTGCAGGCCATCAGCCTGGGCGGTGTCCCGCTGCTGATCCTGTTCGTCGTGATCGTGGGCTTTATCAACCTGTTCATCGGCAGCGCCTCGGCCAAATGGGCGATCCTGGCGCCGGTGTTCGTGCCGATCATGATGCAGCTCGGCTACTCGCCCGAGCTGACCCAGATGGCCTACCGCGTGGCGGACTCCTCGACCAACATCATCACGCCGCTGATGCCGTATTTCGCGCTGATCATTGCCTACGCCCAGCAGTACGACAAGAACCTGCGCATCGGCTCGCTGATCTCGATCATGCTGCCGTTCTCGCTGGCCTTCCTGCTGTTCTGGACGCTGCTGCTGATCGTCTGGATGCTGCTCGGCCTGCCGCTGGGGCCCGGCGCCTCGACGTATTACGGCGGCTGAGGCGCGCGCACGTCGATGAACCTGCTTGAGCCGAGCCGCGGTCCGGCCCGAGGGCCCGGCGCCCGCGCCCGCGGCGCTATTCGTCGCGATAGGGTGCGCAGGCGGCGCCCTGTCTCGGATAGATGAGTTCGGCCGTATCGAAATCCATCGCGCCCGCCTGCGCCACGAGCGCGCTGCGTTCGGCCGCGGGCAGCGTCGGCTCGCGGGCCAGAATCCAGAGATAATCCCGATTCGGGCCGCCGACGATAGCCGTCGTATAGTCCTCGTCGAGAGCCAGCACGTTATAACCGCCATAGAACGGGCCGAAGAAGCTGACCTTGAAGCGGCCCGTGTCTTCGCCCGCCACGAAATACGCCTTGCCGATCGCCTCGCTCGCTTCCTCCTCGGAAAGATCCACGCCGCGGTTGACCACGCGCACACCGCCGTCGTCGCGCGGGCTATAGGTGGCCGTCACGCAGTCCAGGCCCTCCTCGAAACCATGATCCAGCCGCGCGATCTCGTACCAGCGGCCCAGATAGCGATCGAGCGCGAACGGCTCGACGGCCGTCGTGCCCTCGGGCAGGCTCACGCAGCCGCCGAGCAGGCCGGCGGCGAGCGTCAGCGCGAGTACAGCGGGCGCAAAGCGATACTTCATTGGCGCGGTTTCGGCGGTCGGATAGGGG
This sequence comes from Salinisphaera orenii subsp. orenii MK-B5, assembly GCF_003788635.1. Taxonomy (GTDB): domain Bacteria; phylum Pseudomonadota; class Gammaproteobacteria; order Nevskiales; family Salinisphaeraceae; genus Salinisphaera; species Salinisphaera orenii. Next base: position 281,918 of record NZ_AYKH01000001.1, on the reverse strand, counting down.
CGCGTGTCTCGCGAGTATATCGACGCGCATCGGTGCCGGGGTTTGCCGTTTTTGTGCCGCGCGTTCGACGTGTTGGGCCGGCCCTTGAACTAACGCCTGGCGAGGTGCAACGCAGGGTTCGAATTCGACGCAAGTAGCGTGCTTGTCGGCTCAAATGATCGCGGGACGCAAGACGCCCGACCCGGCGCCGGCGTCACGCAGCCCGGGACAGCCCGAGTAATGGCTTGATAGAGGCAAGCTCGCGCCGTCCTCGTGCACCCCCTCAACGCGTGCGACCCAGCGCTTTAGCGGCCGATGGCGAGACGCGCGCGCAACGCGGCGGCGATCCGATCCATCATCTCGCCGGTCGCCGCCAGCCAGGCATGCATTTCGATGAAGCCGTGAATCACGCCCGGGTAGTGGGCATGGTCGACGTCCACGCCGTCATCGGCCAGGCGCGCGGCGTAAAGCACACCTTCGTCCATGAGCACATCGGCCCCGGCGGTGATCACGAGCGCGGGTGCGGTGCCTTCCAGCGTTTCCGCCAGAATCGGCGACACCCGCCAGTCGAGCGGGTCGGTATTGGCATCCACGCTGCGCTGGCCGAACCAGGCCATGAGTTCGGCCGTGAGCGGCGGCACGTTCGCGTTGCGCCCCTTGGACGGATACTTGCCCGCGGCCTCGCGCAAGTCGGTGGCGGGGTAGACCAACACCTGCAAGGCCAGCGGCCAGCCGGCATCGCGTGCCGCCAGCGCGACCACTGCCGACAGATGCCCGCCCGCGCTGTCGCCGCCTACCGCGAGTTTTTGCGCGTCGATATCGAATTCGGCCGCATGTTCGACGAGATACCCGTAGGCCGCGATCGCGTCGTCCGAAGAGGCCGGCAGGCAGTGCTCCGGCGCCAGGCGATAGTCCACCGCCACGAGCTGACAGCCGGCGCGCTGGGCCAGCTGTCGACACACGCGATCGTGCGATTCCAGATCGCCCAGAACCCAGCCACCGCCGTGAAAATAGACCAGCGTCGGCGCCGCGCCCGCGGCCAGGCCTTCGGGGCGATAGCGCCGCGCGGCGAGCGTGCGCCCTTCGAGCGTAATCTCGTGCTCGACGATCTCGCCCATCGGCACCGGTTCGCCGCCGCTCGCCGCCAGGGTTTCGATATAGAACTGGCGTGCCTCGGCCAGGCCGAGATCGGCGAAGGAGATATCGGCTTCGCGCATCTTCGCGACAACGCCGGCGACTTCGGGGGTGAGCGACATGAGCAATCCTTGTAAAGCCTGTTGCGTACCACGGGCTTGATAGCACGATTGCTCGAGCGGATGCACCCGGCAAGGCTCTACTTGGGCATGCCGTTACCTGCTCGTACCGCGCCATGCCGGTCGGGATTGAATGCGCCCGAGTCGACGTGCGATGCCAAACCCGACTCCGAGCGTCTGCGGCTTGCCATTGAACGGTGCGGTCACGGCCCGCAACATCAATTTAATAACCTCATCGAGCCAACGCTGGCGACGTCGTTCGCCGCGGAGCATCGCCCATGACCGACACCGCAACCGCCGAGCCGCTCGCGCTCGACAACACCTACGCCCGCTTGCCGGGCGAATTCCATGCCCGCGCGACGCCGACCGCTGTCTCGGCGCCGCGTCTGCTTCGGCTCAACCGGCCCTTGGCCGAGCAGCTCGGCCTCGACGCGCAGGCGCTCGAAAACCCGGCGGGTGTCGAGATTCTGGCCGGCAATCGCGTCCCGGAAGGCGCCGAACCGCTGGCGATGGCCTATGCCGGGCATCAGTTCGGCAACTTCGCGCCCACGCTGGGCGACGGTCGGGCCGTGCTGTTGGGCGAAATCACCGATCGCCACGGCGCCCGTCGCGATATTCAGCTCAAGGGCGCGGGCCCGACGCCCTTTTCCAGCCGGGGCGACGGCCGCGCCGCGCTCGGGCCGGTGATACGCGAATACGTCGTCAGCGAAGGCATGGCGGGCCTGGGTATTCCAACCACCCGTGCGCTGGCGATGGTCACGACCGGCGAATCGGTATTCCGCATGCGGGCCGAGCCGGGCGGCGTGCTCACCCGCGTCGCCGCCAGCCATGTGCGCGTCGGGACCTTCGAATACTTCGCCCGGCGCGGCAACCAGGACGCGGTACGCGCGCTCGCCGACTACGTCATCGAGCGCCACTATCCGCACGTCGCCGATGCGGCCAACCCGTATCTCGACCTGCTGGAAGAAGTCGCCGAACACACCGCTGACTTGATCGCGCAATGGCTGCTGGTCGGCTTCATCCACGGCGTCATGAACACCGACAACGTCTCCATCGCCGGCGAAACGCTCGATTATGGCCCCTGTGCGTTCATGGACGCCTACAATCCGGCCACCGTGTACAGCTCCATCGATCAGGGCGGGCGTTATGCGTACAACCAGCAGCCGGCGATCGGCCAGTGGAACCTGGCGCGCTTCGCCGAGTGCCTGGTGCCGCTACTCGCAGACGACAAAGAGGACGCGATAACCCACGCCGAGGCGGTGCTGGAACGCTATATCGAGCGCTTCGAAACGACGTATCACGACGGCCTGGCGGCCAAGATTGGCCTGCAAGAACGCCGCGAAGGCGACGCCGATCTCGTCTACGATCTGCTCGAGTGCATGGCCGAGCAGGGCGCCGACTTCACGCTCACCTTCCGGCGCCTGGCCGATTTGGGTGCAGAGGCCGACGAGCGTGACCAGGCCGTACAGACGCTATTCAACGACCCGGCCGGCTTCGACCGCTGGGCGGCGCGCTGGCGTGAGCGCCTGGCCGCCGAAACCCGCGACGACGCGACACGCCGAGCCGCCATGCGCGCGGTCAACCCGGCGTATATCCCGCGCAACCACCGTATCCAGCAGGTGATCGACGCCGCCGAGGCGGGCGATTACCAACCGCTGGACGAACTGCTCACGGTGGTCGCCCGTCCGTTCGACGACCATCCCGAGCTCGCCGACTACGCACGGCCGCCGAAGCCGGACGAAGTCGTACAGCGCACCTTCTGTGGCACCTGAACCCCGCGGTCGCTGTCGCCACGCCCGTGCGTAAAACCGTCTCATCGTGATCGCGGCGGCCGGCGTTCATGCCGGTCTGTCGACGACTCGGGCAGGACGCGTGCATCCGCTCGGTTGGTTTTTCCGTTATGTGGATCAGGCCGTTGCCACTGATCGGCTGGTGGCTCGTGGCCATCGCGCCTGGTGGCCGAATCGCTTGCCGCCTCGACCGGGTGCGCCACAGTCGAACACCGCGTCCGCCGGTCTTTAGTTCACGCTCAACTCATTCAATCGCACTCCAAGGATCACACGACTATGTCTAGCCCCGAACACAAGCAAAAGATCTGGAACCTGATCAAAGAGATCCAGGTCGGCATGCTCGTCACGCTGGATGACGACGTGCCGCGTGCCCGCCCCATGCATCTGGTGCAGAACGAGTACGACGGCACGATCTGGTTCTACACCCGCCGCAGCACCGAAAAAGTGCTCGAAGCAAAAGGCGATAGCGATGTCTGCCTGACCTTCTCCGATCAGGAAGAGGGTGTGTATGTATCGATGTCGGGCAAGGCGCGTATTACCGACGACCAGAACATAATCGATAAATATTGGAACCCGGGCGTCGCCGCCTGGCTGCCGGAAAAGGAAGACCCGGACGTCGTCATGCTCGAGATCGACATCGAGATGGGCGAACACTGGGCGGCCAAGGAAAGCAAGGTCTTCCAGCTTTATGAAATGGCCAAGGCCAACGTCAAAAGCGACAAAACGCCGAACATCGGCGAGAACGAGAAATTCGGCGGCTGATCAGCCGGACGGATAGCTCGGAGAAACGCCCGGTTCGCCGGGCGTTTTTTATGCTCTGAGAGTGATCAGGCTCGCCGACAGGGCGAGGATCAAGACGAGCCGCGAACGCTCGATGTGGCAATGCAAGAACTCGATCTCTCCGAGACCTGACTCCGAGCTCTCTGATCGCATCGCGCGGATTGGGTCTTTAGCCCGCCCGACTGAGTATGGGCGCACTCCACATAAGCTTGCCGGCGGGCGCAGAGCGCGTTTGGTCGGACGTACCCGCGTCTTCCATGGAAACCATGAGCTTCGCCGGCGGCGCCATGCGCTTTACGGTCGCTTCACTGAGCGTCATGTTATAGCCGCCCTTGGAGTGCGGCCATGTGCCCAGCGGCATCGGCTCACCTTCCTCAGGCTTGAGCCAGGCACGTAACACCTTGCCTTCGGGCACCTCGTAGTCCCCCAATGCCACGACCTGCATTTCGTCATCACCCGCCCAGGCGGTTACAAGCCAGCCGGTGCCCGTCGGGTCGTCGTAGACGATACTCGTATACGCATGGGGTGGGTCGGGTTCGCCGAAACCATGGTGATACGTGGGCTGGGAGAGCAGAATGCCGCCAAGCACCAACGCCACTAAAGTAGCGGCGATCGCAGCGCCACGCCAGAATCGTGAATCATTGGCGGCCGGCGCCTGCGAACGCGGCGTCGCAGCCGTGCGGGTATCGCCTAGCGACAACGTCTCCGACACCCGGTCCCAGACCGCCGCCGGCGGCTGCACGGGGGCGAGCCCAAGGCCCAGGCTCCCGAGCCGACGTTCCCAATAGGCGAGTTCACGGCGTGCCGCCGGGTCTGTTTTCAGGCGCTGTTCGAAGGCGTCGCGCTCGTCGGGCGCGGCCGTACCGAGCACATATTCGCCCGCCTCGAGTACGACATCGTCGTCACGCTCTTGAGATGTCATGACGCACGCTCCGACAGGCATTCGCGCAACCGCATCAGGCCGCGCCGAATCCAGCTCTTGACCGTACCCAGGGGCGCGTCCAGCCGCTGCGAAAGCTCTTGATGCGTCAGGCCCTCATAGTAGGCCAGCAGCACGCTATCCCGCTGTTGCGGCTGCAGCGTCTTCAAACACGCCCTTATCGCGTCAAGGGACTGCTGGTTCTCATTTTCTTCCAGCGGCGAAAGCGCCTGCTCATCCTCGAGCAGTGTAGCCATCATGTCCGGCTCCTCCGGCATCGCAACTTCGGGACGCTTACGCCTGAGTACGTCAAGTGCACGATAGCGAGCAATAGACAACAGCCACGTCAAAGGCGCCCCCCGTTCCGGAGTATAGGTGTCCGCCTTCTGCCATACCTTGACATAGGCGTCCTGTAACGCATCCTGCGCGCGCTCCGGGCTACGCAGAATACGCAGCAACAGCGCATAGAGTTGCGAAGAAGTGGCCGCATAGAGCTGCTGGAACGCGCGCTCGTCGCCTTGTGCCGTGGCCGTCAGCCACGCCGCCAGTTGTTCACGTTCAGCCATGATTATTGACCGGGCTCGTCAGATCGCACCGGGGCGAGACGTGAAGCGCTAAAAAACGCTGGTTTGTTATCAAATCTTTACCTTCGCGCAAGCGCCGGGGCGCATAAGCGTTATGCGCGGCTATTCAATCCATGATTTACGTAGTCTGGCTGGAAAGCGCCGAAGACACAATCGCCTTGCGGTTGTCGGGCTATGCGTCGGTAGTTTGAAGACTGCCAGCCGCTGCGGTCATGGACTGCGAGCTCCAGTGATGATTGCCAGTCGCGATTTCCGGTAGATCAGACCGGTATGAACGCGTTCGCTCAGGTTGATCGCCGCCGCCAGTGAATGCTCAGCAAGGCGGGTTCGTTAGCGCGAATGTGGCAATGCGAGACCTGACCGCGAGCTTCGCTAGTGAGCGTCCAGTCCGCCGAAGAAAAACTGACATGTGGCAACGCAAGGTCTGGACCCGACCTCCTTGCGAGGACCGTTAGCCCAACTCCATTACCCGCGCATAGATAAAGTCGAAGGAGAAGCTTTTACTTCGGGTGCGTTTTTCCAGGATGTCGGCGAGCCGGTCAAGGCGCGCGGGTACGGCCATCAGCTTGTCCTGGGCTTCGCGGCCTTCGGCGTCGTCAGGGGTGAGCTGGCTGATTTGCCACGCGTCCAGACATTCGTCCACGACCTTGCGGTAATGGCGGGGGCCATAGATCTGAGCTCGGCCGACCACTTCGGCCATTTCCATGTAGCCCGGAATGGTATGGCCGGGCATGGCCAGCCGCGGCACGACCTTGAGGGCGGCCTGCAGCGCGCGGGTACAGTCGATATCGAGGATGCCGCGGAAGATATCGCGGTAAAAGCGAAAATGCCGCGACTCGTCGTTTGCCACATGGGCAAGCAGGCGCTGGATAATCGGCTCGTGACGGCCCGCCACCCGCGCGGTGTTGGCATGCGCGGCTTGAGTGGCCCGTTCCTGGAGCGTGGTATAGGCGATCACCTGGTAGGGGTCGCCACTCGAATCCGGGTCGAAGCCGGCCTCGATATACTGATACTGAAGCGCCTCGAAGGCGCGCATGTCGAACAGCCGGGCGTCGCGCACGTAGTCATGCAAGGCGCAGCCGTGGCGATCCTCCTCTGCGGTCCACATATAGTTCCAGCGCGACCAGGCATTGTCGCTGCCCAGCGTCACGGCCAGCAGCCGGTGAAAATGCGGCAGGCCCTCCTCGGTGAGCAGGTTGAGCGCCAACGCCACGCGCACGGCATCCGGCATGCCGCGGGCGCGCTCCGGCAACTCCGCCATATCGCGCGCCTGCTCATCGGTCATTTGCTCGTTGGCAGGCAGGAAATCGCCCGGGAACCACAGCCGGCGATTCTCTTTATGCCGGGCCATCAGTTGTTCGGCCAACGGCTCCAGACTGGCGAGGGCCTCTGTCTTGATCTTCAGGGCGTGGGCATCACTGGCTGACTTGGACATTGGGAACCGCCGTCATTCGTTAAGCCGCAATCAACGTGTCGTTCGTAATACCGTCCAGCGCGGACAGTATGAATTTTGCGAAGCACTGCCTTCATCCTAACGCAATCGTATACAAGATTCGGCCAACACAATTTTGGTGTTTGCGGATTTGCGTGGCTACCGGGTCTGTCTTCGGATTTGCGCAGGCAGCCGAGGATCTGGAAACGGGCTGGAGTCGAATCGGTGGCGAGGTTGTGGCTGACGGCCCGCATTCTCAATCGGAGGCTCGAGTCTGAAATGTCGTCCTCGTCAGCCATGATGCGAGATAGACCCTGACGCTGCTTTTCACTGTGGCGGGCCGAAGAGGTGCAGTTTGGACTCGAATCCAGCTGACCCTCTTGCCCCTCTAGAGGGTAGAGGGTATCTGACCCCGAGTTATGCTTCTTAAGCTCTTTCATGCCATCCGCACTGGGCTTTGTGAGCCTCAGTCACTCTGATGCTTTCTCATAACTAGCACAGTTTCTTCTGACATCGAACCTGGCATTCGCTTATTCGGAATAGAGCGAGGTAGCGTTACGATTTCTGTCGCGCCATTTAACGTAAGAAAATCACAAACAATACGGTCTAATGGGACCCGAATACCAGCGATTTTACGATTGCCGAGCGTCAACATTAAAAATCCGTCCAAAGAAACTGCTGTGAGGACTTGTTGGGCCGACTGATAGAGATCGTAGAAAAACGACACCAACCGCTTTTCCCCCGACGAGCTCTGGGCCGACACTTGCGAGAGTGATTTACGAAAAGCCCATGATTTAGAAGCTATAAAATCGCGCTTTTCGAACATATCACTCAAGCTGCCCCCTAGGCTTGCGGTGTCTATCGATGATTGCCGGCTAGCCAAGCTACGGTCGAAGTTTGCCTCGATGTCGTCAAGGTCTATAAATTGAAGCGGGAGAAAGGAGTACTGGCCGTAGGTAACGGTAGTTTTATTGTCGCCGTAAGGTGGGGAAGTCACGACTAAGTCAGCCTTCTCGTCGACTTCAAGCGCCCGGGAGTCTTGAAGCGAAAGCTGATAACGCTGATTCAGGGCGCCTTGACTAACGAGTCCATCATCGCTGAGCTGACGCCAAAGCACTTCCTTTCTATCAGCATTTGTTTTGCACTTAGAAAGGAAAAGATTCGTTATGCCTACCTCGCCAATTTCTTGTCGGTCCGCTTTCACGTGAAGTTTGTACGTACTCCTTCTCGTGTTGCTGGCTAAACGGACAAGGTCGCTAAGCGAAACCCAAAGGAACCTTCGAATCCAACTTTCACTTTCCGCGCGTATTGCCGTCGATATTTTGGAGAGGGATTTTAAGGCTGTTTGGGAGAACCACTTGGTATCGCCCGGGAAATCTACCAGCTTGTAATCATAGCGGGGATCAGACAGCCGTCCAGCAACCCTGAGGATCGCATTGTCGACCAAACGTTTCTCGAAAAAATCTATTTTTGCTTTACAGCAGAGTATAGCTAGGGGATTTATGTCACTCCCAACAAACGATTTCCCTCGCAACATCGCTTCTCCTAAAACCGTTCCAGACCCGACAAAAGGATCTAAAATACGACTAATATTGGGAGAGCTTTTAAGTAAGCAGTCGATTAACGCGCCTTGCATTTCCGGGACCATCATCGCCGGATAGCTCATCCACCCGTGGCAATAGTCTCTTCGCGCTCGTCCGCGAAAATCCCAGTAGTTGGGTTCGTTACGCGCGGCGCTGTAAATTTGGTTCACGAGTTCTACCGCTTCAAACTGTTCACTTTTGGGTTGTGGAAAAATGCCGATTTTGGATACCATTACTTATATCTTAATGTTTAAAAGCACTAACCGTGGCCAAAATTCACCTGGTCTCTGCTTGGTATTGAATTTCTTCAGCAGTTGGAGGATTTGCATTATTGATTAGTGCTCCACTCACATGGTGTTCTATAGCATCAGCGGTAAGCGCTATATAACCAGCGGCTGACGCGATGGTTCGAATAGTCTCCTCCGTCAAATACTCTGTTGACCCGTGGGCTCCGAGGTGTGCCCCTTTTACGGCCTTTGTAAAAGATTGAGTTTTAAGTATGTTCTGAAGAGTAGAATAGTCTAGCTTAACGACTTTAGATATCTCAGTAAGGATCTTTCGATTAGCGTTTACGTCTGAGAGAACAAACGCTAAGAGACACGCAACACGCCAAAGCACCTTATCTAGCTTTGGTATTTTGTTTTTGAAGATTATTGGGTATTTGTACTCAAGAGCTTTGCAGGAAATTTCGAAGACCGTGCGAAGCGCAGGCGCGATAATTTCGTAGTAACGATCTGGGCTGCGATGTGCGCAATCGATCTGATTGAGTATTCGGCTAATTGTCGGATGGGAGATTTTGTAACCAGAATTCTGGGGCACTGAAAATAGGCTCAGTTCGACTTCGCCGCCGGTAATAGACGACATCGGCTGATAAAACTCAACAGTACAGAACCGGGATGCGCTCCCCTTATTCGGTTTTCTTATATAAAAATAAAGCGTTTTTCGGCAGCTTTCGGTAATTGAATCTAGATTTGGGTCGGACAGCTCTTCACCGTTAACTTCGACGCCAAGATTGTTTCGATCGATGGAGTTGCCGTGGGCGTCGCAGGCGTTTTTAACAAGCTGTCGTGCGTTAAACTTTTTCTGAGGGATCGGATACTTGAAATTAGGTTCTTTTAGTGTAATTTCTGATTTATCAGTTGGATTTTCGTTTGTTGTGCTGGGTGTCGCGAAGTCGGGATGGGCTGGCCCTAGTTCATCTTTCTTGCTGTCCTCCTTGGCTTCGCGACGGAGCTTTGCAGCGGTGGGCTGTATCAATTCATTAAGAGATTTGAGGTCAGAGTCAATTGCTCTTTTGAAGTCTGTCTCGAGAATTCTGGTACGGTCAGCGCTAAACTCTAGATCTTTTCTGCTACTCTGGATTTTAACGTAGCCGATCATTTGAGGCATTGAATCTGACGTTCTGCGTGATCTGAAGATTCCAGGGTCGAATAATCTTTCGTTGTGAAATAGGTTGTCGTTTATAAATACAAGCGGAGAAAGCTGGTCATCGCTTTCACGCCAGAAATACTTAGGTATTTTGAGTTTTGAGTTGGGGGCGAGGTTGAATATTATAACACTTAAAGAGACTAAAGTTTTTTCGGTCACACATTTATAATTTAGTGTCTTTATAACCTTGCCTAAATGGTAAAATTCTAATTTTTCGCTTTTCGAATCGTATTTTACGTAAAACGATTGTCGATCTTTTAATATGTTTTCTGGCTTTGCTATATCTGATGTCGAGATATTAACGCCGTTGTCGACTTTTAGATTTATCGTGAAGTTCTCGTCGAGAAATGCCCCGATCACTTTCTGATTATTTTTGCCATCACTAAGGTATTCGACCAAAAATGATAAATCTTTGGGGTCCGCTTTGATTTCTATTGTCGTGCCGCGAGCGGCTCCCTTTTGTTCTTTGATGGGAATATTGTAGTCGGTAATTTTTTCAACCGAAGTAACATCGTTATAATTGACTGAGAATTTTAACTCGGTTTTCCCGTTGCAGGTTTGCCATTTTACGTGGCGCCCAAATTTAAATACCGACAGAAAGCCTAGGCCTTTTGAGCCCTGAATGTACCGAGTTGTGGCCCCGCAGGTTCTGGTGGTGCCATATGTTTTTGTGCTTTTCGCAAGATGGAAGAGCGTGTCAATATCGGTTCTGCTCATCCCTTCGCCATCGTCAGAGACGGTTACGGAAGATTTTGAGGTGGAGATGGTGATCGTTACGTGCGATGCGCATGCGTCATACGCGTTTTTTATTAGTTCGTTGAGCGCGAAAATGTGTGTTGGAACTTTTTCAGAAAGCTCTCTAACTATTTCGCCGCCTACGTTTATATTTGCGGAATTCAAACGTTTCTCCCCCGTGTTCTAGAAATCTGATTTAGTTGCCGCAGTCATCGGCTTTAGTTAATAAGAGTGAGGTCTTGCATCGTGCATTCCCGCACCGGAGATCTGGTCATTCGAAGCTGTCGCGGAGGTTCGGTTAGCTAACCCGGACACTCTACTGACCTGACGCTCAACCGTCCTCGCGAGAACAGCCGAACCGGCATACACAGCTAGCCGCGCCCGCCCCCGAGTTAACCCCGTATAAAACAACTCCCTCGCCAAAACCGGCACGTCATAATCCGGCAACACAAGCGTGACGGAATCGAACTCCGAACCCTGGCTCTTGTGGATCGTCATCGCATACACGGAATCGTGCGCGGGTAGTGCGCTTGGCAAGAACGCCCGCAGGCCGTTGTCCCCCTCAAACCAGACCCTAAGTTGCCCGTCTCGGTTTAACAGCGCAATGCCTACGTCGCCGTTATAGAGCCCGGTCTTGTAGTCATTTCGTCTAACCATGACGGGTCGGCCGTGGTACCAGGCGTCGCGCGGGTTGAAGTCGCAGCGGCGGGCCAGGCGTTCGGTAATGCCGGCGTTGATCGTCTCGCTGCCCGCGGTGCCTTTACGCACGGCGGTGAGCACGCATTGCTTGCCGAGCTGGGCGAGGGCGAGCGACGGGTCGGTCGCTTCGCAGAGGCTGGCGTAGTCGCCGGCCAGCTGATCCATGAGTCGGCCGATGGCGACGGCGTCCGACCGGTCGTGATAGACGAGATCGTCGTGGTCGGCGTTGAGCAGGTCTTGCGCGGCCTCGACATCGCCCGCGTTTACGGCCGCGGCGAGGCGGCCGATGGTGCTGTCGGCGTTGAAGCGGCGGCTGGTTTGCAGGGTGACGACGTGATCGGCGAGGGCGTGGTCGGCGGGTTGCACGGGTTGCGCGAGCAGTTCGCCGGCGGCGGCGTGTTGCCCGGCGGTAAAACGGTTCACGCCGGCGTTGGCACAGATTTCGGCGAGCACGGAGCCGGATTCGACCGAGGCGAGTTGGTAGCGGTCGCCGAGCAGAATCAGCCGAGCGTCGTCGCGAATCGCGTCCGCGAGCTTGGCCATCATCGGCAGGTCCACCATCGAGGCTTCGTCGACGATCACCACGTCGTAGGGCAGCGGGTTGTCGGCGTTGAAGCGGGCGCGGGTGGTCGCACCCGTCAGGCCCAGCAGGCGATGCAGGGTGCGGGCGGTTTGCGGGATATGTGCTTCGACGCGCTGTTTGTCGAAGTTCGTATCCGCGCCCATGTCGTCCAGTCCGTTGCGGACGGACTCGAGCATGCGCGCGGCGGCCTTGCCGGTGGGGGCCGCCAGGGCGATGAGCGGCGGCGTGTCGCCGTTGTCGATCGCGGCTTCGATGAGCACGCGCAGCAGGCGCACGATGGTGTAGGTCTTGCCCGTGCCCGGCCCGCCGGAAATCACGGTGAAGTGATGGCGCAGGGCGGCGAAGGCGGCCACGGCCTGCCAGTTGGTGGCGTTCGGGTTGGCGGCGTCCGGCGCGAACAGGCCGTTGCCGGGTTTGAGCGCGTCCACGTTCACCGGGTTCGGCTCGGCGGCCATGAGCGCGCTCAGCCGTTCGGCGAGTTTCGTTTCATAGGCGTGATAGCGCTGCAGATAGAGCCGGCCGGCTTCGAGAATAAGCGGGCGGGTTGGCATGTCGTCTTCGTTCGTTTCGCCGTCGAGCACGGTTACGAGCTCGCTGGCGGCGAGTGCGTCGGGCAATGCGGCCTGATTCGCGGCGCTCATCAATGCCGTGGGGATCTGATCGAGCGCGAGGCAGGTATGGCCCTGGGCCACGGCCCAGCTGGCGAGCGCGAAGGCGCGGGCGACGAGGCGGTCGGCGCCGTGGCGGCGGGCCCAGTGGGCGAGGGCCAGGTCGAGATCGGAGAGGTTGGCGTCTTCGGCGAGTGCGAGTGTTTCCGGCTGTGGCGCGGCGTTCGGCGCGCCTCGTCGCGTTGTTTCGGGAGTGGCTGGTTGGGATTCGAACAGGTCGCCCGTATGGGATTCGTTCATGGGCGGCCTCGGTCGAGTTCGCTTCGTTGCGTCGTGGGCGCAACCGGTCCGTGCTGCGGCGTGTCGGCTGGCGACGGTTGTGGGTAGGCGTTAAGCGTCGAAGGCCGGGCGGTCTGAGGCCGTGTTACCTTCGAAGTCACTGCGGTGATGGATTTGGGGTTGGGGTGTCGCACTGATGTGCGAGTCACTTTCGTTTGCTTGTCCAAGAGGGTGTAGACAAACCGGTCATCGAAAGAGCCGGTTCAAAAGCAGGCGGGCATTGGCCAGCCATACCCAGGCTTCCCCGATTTCGGGCAGCCGATCATGATGCATGATCAAGCGGCGAAAGCGCTCCTGCCAGGCATGCGTGCGCTCGACCACCCATCGCTTGTATAGCCCGCCACCGGGTGGCGTCGGCGGCGCGCCAAACAGTTCGGCTTGTGGCCCCGTCCACGCACGAGCTGTCGACGGCGTGATCGAAACAACGACCGCATGCGCCGAAGACCAAGCGTCGGCGATTTGGCCGGCGTAGCCGCCATCAGCATAAAGCGACGTAATTTGCGGATGCTTGGCCAAGGCGGCGTCCATGGTGGACGCCAGCGCGTTCCGGTCGCTCACGCAAGCTGCGCTGACGCTCACGGCCAATACCAGGCCCAGCGTATCGGTCACCATATGGCGCTTGCGCCCCTTGATCTTTTTGTTGGCGTCGAAACCCGCTTCGCCGCCCTGCGGCGAATGGCGGCTGCTCTGTGAATCGATGACGGCACGCGTTGGCGAGGCCTGTCGGTCCATCTGCGCACGCCAGTACACCAACAATCGGTCGTGCATCTGTTCGAACAAGCGCGCTGACTGCCAGCGCCGGAACGTTTTGTAGACGTTATCCCAATACGGAAAATCGGTGGGCAACATGCGCCAGGCGCAGCCCGTACGGACTACGTAAAGACAGGCATCAAGCATCGCGCGTCGATCATGTCGCGGCGGCCGACCGCCGCGCCCCGGCGGATCGAACAGATCACACACCTCGGCCCATTCGGCATCGGTCACAGAACTGGCATAGCGTGCATGCGTCGGCGCATTGCGGTGACGCTCGGTGTAGCCGTAACGCGAGCCCGCAGCCGGGCCGGGCAGATGGCGTGTCTGGTGCACACGACGAATGCCCAGGCGCTTGATGATCTTGCCCAGTGTGAGCGGGTGTACCTTTACGCCGGTACGTTCGGCAAGGCGTGCCGTGATCTGGCGAACGGTGGCATGTCGATCTTCCGCGATGATCTCGCAGAGCGCCTGTTGTTCTGCCGGGCCCACCTTGGGTGGACGCCCGATACGCTTGGGCTGAGATCCGTCTTCAGACCGAGAATCGTCCGTTCCCATTCCATTCATGCCACGCTATGCAAGGGTCGCAGTATACCATTTAGGTTTATCTACACCCTCCAAACGAAAGTAACCAAAGGAAAAGACACCCTGTCTTGCGCCGATGCTTTGCATCGGTGCCCTCCCATCGCGGACCGCAAGCGGGACGGCCGGAAACTCGCTAACGCTCAAACATCCGGCCGTCTTTTTCCGCTTGCGGTCCGCGCTGCTCGGCGCTGCGCCCAAGGGGCCCAATACAGACAAGCTTCGCTGTCGCTCGCTTAAGGTCGTGCTTTGTACCCGTTGGATTAGCCATTGGCGTAATCCGATATGCACCAAGCCACCTGCGCGGAGCGTCGAGCAATCACCGTATAGGCTCGATTTATTGGACCGGGGAGCCTGTATTCGGGCCCCGTGTGGAGCGAACGAGAAGCGCAGTGCTGAAGGGTGTCCGGCGCACTGCGCCGGTGCGGCCAGCATGTTCGAGCGTCGCGAAAGCGACGTGAGTTCTGGCCTCATCCCTTCGGCATGAGCATCGGAGTATCGCCCCGAGAGGCGGAGCAGGGTCTTCCCGCAGCGAAGCTGTGGGATGCGACCCTCGGCGGGGCGAGCCGTACGAGTTGTCGTCTCGGGGCTCATGCCGAACGCCGGCGGTCGCATCGCGGGTGCGCCGCGAAGGCCCTGCTCCGCGCCTCGTACGGCACCGGCGCGTTTCGCGCCGACGCGCAACCCGGGCGTCTTTTCCTTTGCTTCCTTTCGTTTGGACGAGCAAACGAAAGGGAGTCGCGCAACAGCGCGAAACAAAAGGTTCGACAAACTCGTCACTGCCGAAAACCCGATGGCTCGAACCGTTCGAGTTGTGACTCAGCCGCGCGGCGCGATGTCCACGGGGCGTTCCGTCGCAATTCGACGCCGGCCCTGCCGCAGCAATGCCGGCTGACGGCCTGCGCCCCAGGCCGACCAACGTACGCACGCGGACTCATGCCGTCGTCGCGCCCCGATCCACGGCTTCGGCATCGAACAACGCGTCCAACGCCTCGATCAAGGCCACATCCGGCCGGTCGCGGAACACGCCGGCGGTGGTCTCGCCGTCCATCGCCCGGACGAACAGATACTGCACGCCGCCGAGATGCGTGGCCGGATCGTAGTCGGGCAGGCAGCGCCGCAGATGGCGGTGCAGAGCGACGGTGTAGATGAGGTATTGCAGGTCGTAGTGGGCGCGCGCGATCGCGCGTTCGAGCGCGTCGTCGCGATAGGCGCCGGGCGTGTCGCCGAGGCGGTTGGTCTTGTAGTCGAGGATGAAGTAGGCGCCGTCGACTTCCACGACCAGATCGATGAAGCCCTGCATCAGCCCGTAGAGCGTGGCCGCGGGGTGGCCGCCGAGCGCGGCCGGCAGATAGCCGGCGCCGCGCAGCGTTTCGACGAGCGCGCCGAGGCGGCTGCCGCGCAGGCGCAGCATGAACTCCATTTCCGCGAGCAGGTGACTGCGCTCGACGCCCGCCAGCGGGCCGATGCCCGGCAGCGGCGTGTGCAGCGTGCGCGCCACGAGCGCGGCGGTGTCGGCGATGCGCGGGTCGGCGCGGTCCTCGGCGATGAGGCCGTACTGGCGCAGGCGGTCGTAGACCAGGCGCTGCCGGTCGTCGCCCAGCGCGGCACCCGGCGCCGGCCACGGGGCGTAGGCGCGGTCGGTGAGCGCGTCTTCGAGCACGTCGTGCACGGCCGAGCCAAAGCGCACGCCGGCCAGGCGTTCGTCCAGGCGTGGTAGTTCGCCGGCGTCGTCGGCGGGCGCGGCTTCGGCCGGGGCGGTGGCGAGTTCGTCCTCGGCGCCCGGTTCGGGCAGGTCGGGCGTCTTCGCGCCGGCCGGCGCATGGGCCAGACGCGAGAAGCTGTAGGTGGACCAGCGCGGGCGCCCCGCGGGCAGGTCGCTGCGCGCGTCGACGAGCGTATCCGCGGCCATCGGCTGGCGGCGCGCGGTGCGCGGTGCGGTCTGCTCGGCGTCCACGGGCGTGATCGCGATCGTGGCCGGATGCGCCTGCGCGAGCCGCGCGAGGGCGTCGTCGGCCGCGCCGCCGTCGCGGGCGAGCAGGTTGGCGAGCGCGCTGTCCTGGGAGGCCTTCGCGTCGCGCCAGCCCACCACGAGCGCCTGCTCGGCGCGGGTGAGGGCCACATAGAGCAGGCGCAGGGCCTCGGAGCGGGCTTCGAGCACGGCCTGCGTCTTGTTCGCCTCGTCGTCGCCGACGAGATCGATACGCGCGCGCCCGGCGTCGTCGTGAAAGATCAGCGGCGGCTTGTCGGGCGGATTCTTCGAGCTGGGCGCGCCGAGCCACAGCGCGAACGGCATGAACACGATCGGGTACTGCAGGCCCTTGGCGGCGTGCACGGTGGTGATGCGCACCAGATCCGCGTCGGATTCCAGGCGCAGCTGGCTGGCGTCCTCGGCCATGCTCGTGCCGTCGGCCGCGGCGGCGATATGGTCGTCCAGCCAGCGAACGACGCTGGCCATGCCGAAGCATTCGGCCTCGGCCGTGGCCAGCAGCTCGCCGAGCTGCAGATAGTTGCTCATGCGCCGCTCGCCGTCGGTGAGCGCGAGCAGGCCGGGGGCGGCGGCCACGAACAGCTCCTCCAGCGCGCTCAGCACGCCGCGCCGGCGCCAGCTTTCGTGCAGGGCGTGGAAGCGCTCGATGGCCTGCTGCATGGCGTGGTCGTCGTCGGCGAGTGCGATCAGCGCCGCGAGGCGCTTGCCGATCAGTGCGCTCGGCTGGGCCGCGCGTACGGCCATGGCGTCGTCGGGCAGGGCAATGGCGCGCAGGATCAGACGCAGATCGGCGGCCTCGTCGCTGGCGAACACCGAATCCCGATGCTGGCAGACGGCCATGATGCCGTGCTGGGCGAGCTCGGCCTGCAGGGCGGTGGCCTCGAAGTTGTTGTTCACCAGCACCGCGATGTCGCGCGGGGCGAGCGGCGCGTGGCCGCCGTCGGCCTGTTGCCACCGCGCGCCGCCGTCCAGCAGCCGGCCGATGGCGGCGACCGTATGCGCGATCAGCAGCGGGCGGTCCTCGCCCTTGCTGGCCTTGCCGCCGTGCAGGTTCCAGACGTCGAGCGCGGGCAGCTCACGGCCGTCGGCGTCGACCAGGCGCCGGTCGCCCTCGGTGCGTCCGGCTTTGACGTGCGGGAAGTCGATGGCCTCGACCAGGAAGGGGTTGTCTTCGGGCAGCTTGTAGAGCGCTTCGATGACGTCGAGCACGCCCTGGGTGGAACGAAAGTTCGTGGTCAGCGTATAGCGCGCCTCGTCCGCGGCCCGGGCAGCGGCGAGATAGGCATAGATATCGCCGCCGCGAAAGCCGTAGATCGCCTGTTTCGGATCGCCGATGAGCAGCAGCGCGCCGTGTTCGCGCGGCCCGCCCTCGGGCGCCTCCAGATAGATGCGCTGCAGGCTGGCGTACTGCAGCGGATCGGTGTCCTGGAATTCGTCGACCAGCGCATAGGGCCAGCGCGCGTGGAGTGCGGCGGCCAGACGCGCGCCGGTCTCGGGCGCGGTGAGTGCGGCATGCAGGGCGGCGATCAGATCGTCGAAGCTGTATTGCCGGCGCTCGATCTTGCGCGCGGCGGCGAGGCTGCGCACCGCCGCGACCGCCCGCTCGATCGCAACCAGCCGGGCCAGCGGCTGCAGCTCGGCGAGTACGGGCAGTGCGGCGAGATCGGCCAGCGGCTCGGCGTAGGCTTTCGCGCTTTTCGGCGTCTTCTTGAACTGGCGCGCGGGGTCGGCGAGCGCGGCCAGCCAGCCGGGCAGCGCGGGCACGCGCTCGTGGGCGATGGCCGCTGTGATGCGGGCATCGAGATCGGCGACGAGCTCGGCGATGTCGTCGGCCGCGCTCAACGCCCTGTAGAGGGCGCCGCTCTTGAGCAGGGCGTCGGCGGCGAAGGCCTCCGCAAGGGCCGCGGCCAGCGGCTCGGCGCTGCCCGGCCAGGTGCGCGCGAGCTCGGTCTGCAGTTCGGCCAGACGCGTATGGTCGATGCCCGCGAGCCGGACGTGCGGACGGACCAGCACCGGCGCGATCTCGGCGTAGAGCGCGTTCGGGTTCGGCCATAGGGCGAGCACGTCGCCGGCCTCGGCGGCGCCGAAGACGTGCTCGCGCCAGTAGTCGGTCGCGGCCTGGCGGTAGACGCTGGGGTCGTCGATGGCCTCGCCGCGGTCGAAGGCGAGCGCGGATTCGAAGGCGTTCTCGGTGGCGGCACGCTGGGCGAAGCCGTGGATGGTGACGATCGTCGCCTCGTCCACGCGGGCGGCGGCGTCGGCCAGCCGGCGCGCCAGCGCCGCGCGCGCTTCGTCGCTGTGCGCGAGGATGCGCACGGTGAAGGCGTGCTCGGCGTTGCCGGGGCGGGCGTGTTCGGGCGCGTGGGCGATGCGCGCGGCGTCGGCCAGGCGCGCGCGGATGCGTTCGCGCAGTTCCTGGGTGGCCGCGCGGGTGAAGGTCATCACCAGGATGTCGCGCACGCTCGCGCCCTGTTCGACGATCAGGCGCAGATAAAGCCCGGCGAGGCTGAAGGTCTTGCCGGTGCCCGCGCTCGCCTCGATCAGCCGCAGCCCGCGCAGCGGCAGGGTGGCGGTGTCGAAGTCGCGGTTGTGCGGCGCGTCGCTCATGCGGAACGGACCACGGGCGCGGACGAGGCGCCGTCGCGAGTCGGTCGGACTGTCGAACGGCCTCCGGCGCGACGGGCGGGCACGACCGGAGGCTGGAGCAATGGAGCGGGTTGGCTGCAGGGCATCGTGTCGATCGCTGGCGTACGCGTGGCCGCCAGTCTAGCGCGGCGCTCGGGTCAGTTCGCGACCCGGCGCCCGGTGCGGATCAGCCCGCGCCGTCGTCCGCGCGCTGCTTGTCCGCCTGGCGACGCGCCCGCTGAATGACGCTGCGCGCCTGCTCGACGAGCTTCGGATCGGCGGTGCCCGGCGGGTCGCTGCGGCCGGGTTCGACGCGACACAGGCGGGCGATATAGGGATAGTGATCGGAGCCGAAGCGCTCGCCCAGCGCCAGTCGCGTGGCCGCGAAGCCGCTTTCGTAGAACACATGATCCAGCGGCCAGGCCATCCACCAGGAATTGGCGTCGTAGGTGGGCAGGTAACCGTAGCCCGCCCGCGGGTCGACCAGCCGCGCGAGACGCTGCATGTCGCCGACCGCGCTCTCCCACGGCGTGGCGTTCAGATCGCCCGCGATCACGCCGGGGCGGTCGGCGTCGCGCAGCAGCAGGCCGGCCTTGAGCAGCACCGCGTCGCGCCCGAGCGCGGACTGCGAGGGATGCGGCGGGCGCGGATGCACGCCGAGAAAATCCACCACCTCGCCCGTGCGCAGCTCCAGCCCGGTGACGATCTGCGGGGTGTTCTGCCCGGCCAGATAGCGCACCTCGGGCGAGACCAGCGGCAGGCGCGAGTAGAGCGCGATGCCGAAGTACGAGCCCGTGGTGTGGATTTGCCGGTGGGGCATGGTCTCGGCCAGTGGCGCGAGCGCTTCGGTCCAGTCGTCGTTGGCCTCCAGGATCAGGAGCACGTCCGGCCGCGCCCGGTGAACCTGTTCGAGCAGGCGGCCGTTCGGATTGTTGCTGAGCTGCACGTTGGCGACCATCACCGACAGCCGCCCCTCGCTCGGACAGTTCTGCTGCGCCAAGCGGCTGCCGGTCGGCCGATAGGGCCAGAGCACGACGGCGTGATGCACGATCACGATCAGCATGGCCACGATCAGGCTGGCCGCCGTCTTCGGGTAACGCCGCAGAAAGGTCATGGAGACGAGAACGAGCGCGCCGAGAAGGATCGCCAGCTGCAGACGCGGAAAATCGGCGAAGCGCACCCACCAGCGGTCGCTGTCGATCAGCGGGAGCAGGCTGGCGCCGCATAGCGTCAGCCCGGCCAGGACAACGAGAATGAACAGGAACAGTCGCATGCGGCGGTCCCGGGTCCTTACGGTGCGTTGCGCCGCCTTCCGGCGGCGGGCGCGGTGAATGATCAGCGGCGCAAACTAGCGCCTTCGCGCGGCCTTGCAAAGTGGCCTGTCGATCTCGCCCGAGCAGGGGCGAGCGTCAGGCGCGGTCGGACGCCCGTGCGATCCACGTATCGACGCGGCCCGCACCCGCTCGCTGCGACCGAGCGGGCGCCGGGCAGCGTTGCGTGACGCGCCGTAGCCACGCCCGTGGCCCGCCGTGTTCCGGGCGCTCCCATCGGCGCCGGAGGCGATGTCATGGCAGCGGCGTTCGGCGGCGAGGCGGCGCGGGCGGACGCCGCCGTGCCGGTCAGCCCTTGGCCGCGGCCGGGTCATCCGGCGGCGGGCACAGGTGGGCGTTCATCGGCCCGGAGACCGCCTCGATCGCCTGGATGAAGGGGCTGTCGGTTTCGTTGTCGCCCAGTGGGGCGTCGGCGTCGCCGAGCAGCAGCGCGAAATAGGGATCGCGCGTGAGGTGGTGCGGCACGTGCGCGCCGGGCTTGAAGCGGAAGGAGACGTTCTCGAAGGCCTTGTTCTGCTCCGGATCGTAGGCGTCGTCCAGGTCCGGGTGATAGGCCAGCGGCTGTTCCTGGCCGGCGAGATACAGGCGTACGAGCTCGGCGAGTTCGGCGCGCGCCGTGGCCGCGTCCACGGCCGCGACGTAGCGGGCGAGCGACATGTCCTTCGGCTTGGGCGAAAAGCCGGCCAGCTCCAGCGTCACGTCGTGGCCGGCGGCGACCACGGCGAGATAGTCGATCCAGTAGCGCAGCCGGAATCGCGCCTTGAGCTTGCCGGTGCGCAGGCGCCGCAGCGCGCCCGGCCAGAGCTGGCCGACGCGCCCGGTCACCCGCAGCCCGGCGATATCGTCGAGCTGGATGTCGACCGTGTCCGGCGTCCCCTCGGCCTGCCAGGCCTGCGCGATCGGCAGCAGGGCGTTCACGGCCTCGGCTTCGGCGGCGTAGTTGGGGTCGGCCAGCGGCGCCGGGGGCAGGGTACCGCGGGCGCGTTCGAGATCGCTGGGCGCGGGGTCGATCTCGGCATGCTCGGCGGCTCGGGCGCTGTCAAACAGGCGCTGGCGGAGGGCGGATGCCGCCAGCGGGTCGAGCGCGATCGGTTCGGCGTCGTCGACGCGGCGGTCCTCGATCTCCAGATCGAGCTTCACGCGTTCGCGAAAGAACGCCCGCGGCGGGTGGTCGAAGAAGCGCTTGAGGCCGTCGAGATCGATCGCTTCGATGGCCTCGTGCCGAGGTGCGCGGCTGTCGTCGAGCAGCGGCGTGCGCTGCGCGCGGGCGCCGACCGCCGCGCGGGTGGCATCGCGCCAGTCGCCGGCGAAGGTGAACACGCGGGGGTCGGGCTCGACCGGCGAGAAATAGCGCACCGAGAACGGCTGCATCGGCTGCTCGTGGATGAGCCGGCGGCGAAAGGCCTTGCTGTCCCAGTCGCGAAAATAATGGCGATGGATGAATTCCAGCGTCTCGCCGACGATCGGCGAGGGCGGCAGCGCCTCGCCGGTGTGAACGTCCTGGCCGATATGGCTGATATAGAAGACGTCGCGCGCGGCGGTCAGCGCCTGCAGGAACAGCAGGCGGTCGTCGTCGCGGATATTGCGATCGCCCAGGCGCGGGTTCTGGAACATCACGTTGAACGCGCGCCCGTGGTCCTGGCGGGGAAAGGCGTCGTCGTTCATGCCCAGCACGCAGACCATGCGAAACGGCACCGCGCGCAGCGGCACCATGCCGCAGAAGGTGATACCGCCGGCCAGAAACGGCTGACGCTCGCTGGCGGTTTCCAGTGAGGCGCGCAGCATGTCGCGCACCGCGGCCCAGGAGATCGTGCGGTCCGGTCGCGTCGGGTCCGTATCGCGCGCCGGGCTGAGCGGGATCTCGCTGGTGCAGCTTTCTGCGGCCTCGAACTGGGCGAACAGCTTGCGCAGGCCGTCGACGGCGCGCTGCTCGTCGGGCGCGTCCGGCGCGGGTGCCACGAGCCGATCGACGAGCTGGTTGAGCCGCGTCTGCCAGACGCCGGGCTCGGCCGCCTGTGCGAGCGTATCGGCGGTCTCCGCCAGGGTCTGCTCGAAGCGCCAGAGCTTGCCGAGCGCGGCGGTGATGCCGCCTTCCAGGTCCGACCAGGGCGCGACGCCGTCGGTCAGCGTTTCGTCGTCGGCCTGGGCCACGCCGAGCAGCAGCCGGTCCAGGCCGAAGCGCCAGCTGTTCTGCTCGAAGGCGCCGGCGCCGAGATCGGCGCGGTGGCGCGCGTTGCGCCCCCAGCGGATGCCGGCGGCGCCGACCCAGTCGGTGATCGCGTCCAGCTCGCCTGCGGACAGGCCGAAACGACGCATGACCGCGGGCACGGCGAGCAGGTCGAGCAGCGCGCTCGCCTCCCAGCGCCACAGCGGCAGATCGAGCAGGGCCGTGACGCAGGTCACGATCGGGTGCGCAGCCGAGCGCGCGCGGTCGGCGAGGCCGAACGGCAGGTAGCGATCGGCCGGCGCGCCGCCGAACACGGCCTCGATCGCCGGCGCGTAGGCGGCGACGTCCGGCAGCATCACGATGATGTCGCGCGGGGCGAGGCGCTCGTCGGCCGCGATCTCGCCGGCGGCGACGCGCCGGTCGTCCGCGGCCAGCCGGTCGAGGAGCTGATCCTGCAGGACCTGAATCTCGCGCAGCGGGCTGTGGCAGGCGTGCACCTCCAGCGAGGTGTCGTCGTCGGCCATGCCCTGGGGCGGGTCGCTGCAGTCGAGCTCGACGATATCGGCCTGGATGCGGTGCAGCAGGGTGTCGCGGGCGGGGATGTCGTAGGCCATGAGCGCGCCGAGTTCGGGCTCGATCATGCCGGTGAACTCGTCGGAATAGAGCACGCGCAGGGTGTCGCGGGCCATGCGTCCGAGCGCGCCGAGCAGCGGGTGGCCGGCTTCGACCGCGGCTTCGCCTGGCAGCAGGGCATTCGCGTCGGCGTCTTCCGACGCGGGCAGCTCGAGGCTCAGGCGCCCGGCCGTGATGTCGCCCCAGTAGGCCTCGCTCGGGTTCGGCAGCAGGAAATGCACGTCGATATGCTCGGCCAGCGCATACAGCAGGCGCAGGTGATCGGGCGCGAGCGCGACCAGCCCGAAGCAGTACAACTGGGCGGGGCACCAGGCGGTCACGCGCGCCTGCAGGGCGGTGTCGTGCGACAGGCGCTGGATGAAGTCGGTGAGCACGCGGGCGCGATGGGTACGCCCCAGGCGCTGTGGCTGGGTGAGCCAGCGCCAGACCTGGGCCTGCCAGCGACCCGGATTCGTGGCGGGCGTGTCGCCGGCCTCCCAGCGCGCGAGCATGTCGGCGCGATAGACGAGGTACTTGTCGAACACGTCGGCGAGCTGGCGCGCGAGCTGGTAGCGGCGCACTTCGTCGACCGGTTCGCCGAGATAGTCGGCGACGGCCGGAATCTCGCGCGCCATCGCGGGCAGCGCGGCATACAGATGCCAGGGCAGGCAGTCCGCCTCGAAGTGCTGGCCGCGCGGCGCGGCCGGCTCGACCTCGCGCAGCAGTTTCCAGATCCAGCCGCCGGGCAGCTCGACATCCAGATTGGCGGCGATACCCTCGCTTTCGGCGAGTTGGATCGCCAGCCAGCGGCCGATGCCCTGATTGGGCGCGAGCAGCGTATCGGTGGCCAGCGGCGAGGCCGGGCGCGCCAGGCGCAGGGCCCCGAGCAGCTCGGCCAGCCGACCCAGATCGTTGTGGTGATAGAGATAGAACATGACGAACTGTATCGATGGCAGCGGCCGCGGCGAGGCCCGAGTCTAGCGCGGGTGCCGGGTCATGTTGCGAGCCGGTGGGTCTGGTGGCGGAATCGCCTGCGATCGGCGTCGGCGGGTCTGCGCATGCCGCGCGACTGCGGGCGCGGCAGGCCGATTCGCGGCGTGGCGGGACTCGGCGGGCCTCGATACGCGTGCGTGTGAGCGGCGGGGGGCGGCCGTGCGCAGGACACCCCGCGGGCGCGCTATCGTACGGTTTGCGAAACGCTTTTTTGCATATACGGCCCCCGGCGGTGCCCGCGTGGCGGGATTGCCGTTTCCTGTTGCGACTGCGACGCGCTTTAGACCTTAGTCGGAAAAGTGAAACAGTGTGTCGAAAAATCGTTGCGGTGCCGGCGCAAATGCCCTAAACAGGGAGTGGCGATTCGATCAGGAGCGGATCGCCGCACGGTGCAGCGATGTATCCGCCCGTCCCACGGCCGGGCGCGGTTCGGTTCGAGGGTACGCCGATCCGCAATCGCCGCACACGGCGCTTGCGACCCCGCTGTGCGGGGCGCGGACAACCCGACATAACAAGGCGGCATCGCCGCGAGACCGGAGGGGATACAGACGATGACTAATGCAACCAGGCGTATCGTGTCGCGCGATCGCCAGTTCGACGGCGCGCGGCTGGCCCGCAACGGCTTGGCGGCGACGCTGCTGGCCATGGCCGCCGTGCCCGTGGCCCAGGCCGAGATCCAGACCGACTTCGGCGTCGACTACCGGGCGACCGGTTTCTACGTGGAGTCCGACTCGTTCGCGCAGGCGGCGCCGACCACGGCGGACGGCCAGCGGCTGGACGACCAGACCGATCCGGACAAGAACGACAACGGCTTCGCGCACTACCTGCGCGTCAACGCCGATTTCAAGCACGAGGAGTCCGGCGTCGAGGTGCATACCCGCGTCGAACTCGCCGGCGACCGCTGGAGCGGCGACGCCCGCAACTACACCACCACCAGCAGCCAGGCGTTCAACACCGATAATAACGGCGACAACGTGCGCCTGGACCTGGGCTTCGTGCAGATTCCCTTCAGCTTCGGCCTGCTCCGCGTCGGCCGCCAGGAAAGCAACTGGAACAACTGCTTTCTCGTCTGCGACGATCGGCGTGACCGTGCGCTGTTCCTGACCAAGCTCGGCGGGGTGGACCTGATCCTCGGCTACGATCGGCGTCAGGACAACGACAGCTTCTACAACGAGGACAACGGCGACCAGATCTTTCCCGGCTTCGTCGCGCCGCTGGGCGACAGCGGCTGGTCGTTCGGCATGCTCTGGGTGCATTACCTCAACAGCTACAACGGCGACCTCGTGGACGATGAGCCCGCGGTCACCGGCATCGATGCCGATGGCAACCCGATCTTGGCGCCTGGCTCGGTCGGCACTGTCCGCAACGTCTATGCGCTGTCGAACGTCAACATCTTCTCGCCCTACATGCAGGGTGCGCTCGGGCCGCTGGACGTGACCTTCGGCGGGAATTACATCCAGAACGGCAACGTCAACGCGAATCAGACGCCGGCGGATGGCGACTACTTCACCGAGGATTCGCTTTCCGGTTATTTCCGCCTCGGCGCGGATGTGAACGACTTCCAGCTGCGGGCCCAGTTCGTGGGCGCGCGTGATGGCGGTCTGATCTCCTCCGGCTTCGATACCTACTCCAGCCTGATCAACTCCAGCCCCGAGTCCACCGCCAATCCGACCAGCGTGTATCGCATGGGCGGCTATCTGGGTCGCGAGGGCTACGATCAGTCCCTCTACATCGGCAGCGTCGGCTATGACGTCACGCCGAAATTCGCCCTGCGCGGCGCCGTGGGCGTGCTCGATATCGATGTGCCCGACGTCGCCGGGACCGGCGGCGGGAGCGACTCGAGCATGGTCTACGACCTGCAGGCGAGCTATCAGCTCAACGAGGTGGTGCGCACCTGGGCGACGCTCGGCATGCTGGAGGAGAACGATGTCGGCATGCTCAGCGGCAACAGTCTGCTCGGCGGACTGCCCAACGGCGGCAGCTTCGCGGATGATCGCGTACTCGCTGGAAGCGTGAATCTTGGCGTCGAGTTCTAAGCCGGCGTAACGTGGACGACGGCCCCGTGCGCGGGGCCGTCTTCGTTTGCAGGGAGTCGATGTTTTGAAGCGAATGGCTAGAGGATGGTGCGGCCTGCTGGTGCTCGCCGGTGCGGGTCTGGCGGCGGGCTGTGCCAGCGGCCCGGACGAGCGGGTGGCGGCCGATGACGGCCGCATGGCGCTTGCGGATTCGGATGCCGCGTTCGGCTACGAGTCGACGGATTGGGAAACGCCCTTCTGGGAGCGCTGGATCGCGCGAGCGCGTTCAGACGCTGCCGAGGCCGATGAACAGACCGCTGCGAGCCAGCGGTCCGCTCGGCGCGGCGCCGCCACGGTCGCGGCGGCTTCGTCCGATTCCTCGCACGCGATCGATGCCGCCGCAGCCACGGGCATGCAGCCGCGGATCGGGGTCTACATCGCGCCGGAGTCCCGCGGGTCGCTGGCCGCCTACCGGCTCATCAACGCACTCGACCGTCGCGCCGCCGATCACGGCATCGCGCTGGTCAAACCCGGTGAGTTGGACGACGCCGTGGCCGGAACGGATGCCTGCCCGGCCGATACCGCACAGGAATGCCCGAAACTGCTGTCGATCTTCCCCGGCGTGCGTCTGCTGGTCGTTCTCGACCCGGGTCAGAGTCGTGCCGGCTCGGCCTCGGTCGAAACGCGGATGCTGGACACCGATTTCGGCGTCGAATACGACACGTCGTCGACAACGCTCGAATTCGACCGAGCCGATGCGGACGAGGCGGGCGCGCCCGGCAGCGATGTCGCCGTCTGGAGCGAGCATCTGCTCGATCTTGCGGCGGATCGCCTGGCGATCGCGCCCTGGTTCACCCACACCTTCGCGCTCACCGAGGACGAGGACATGTACGTCAGCGCGGGCCGCGAGTCCGGGCTGACGGTCGGTGACACGCTGATCGTCCACGGCGAGGGGTCGGTGGTGCGTGCGCCCGGCGGGCGGCCCGTGGCATGGAACCCCGGGGCCGAGGACGGTCGTGTGCGCGTCACACAGCTCGTCGGGCGCAACGTGGCCGTCGTCGAGCATGTCTCCGGACGTCGGCCTGATCCGCGGGATCGTCTCACGCTCGCCCCGTGAAGCCGGCTGGCCCGGGGGCATAGCCGGGCGGGATCGCTCGTGCGGCACGCGGGTCGCACCCGCGGCGAGCGGTGGGCGCATCGTTGTCTTGACGTGCGCGCGTCATATTGGTCGCGATCGACAGAGCATCGCGGCGCGAATGCGGGAACGAACGTATCGTGTGGTCGAAGGGCCACCGGAAGATCGTGGCACCTCGGCCCGGGGCGCGGCCGGTCGCCCGCGGTGGTCGACCGGCCAATCGCCGTGCGGGTGTCAGCGGTTCTTGTTGTGCCGCTCCAGTTCTTTCGAAAGCTCCTCGGCCTTGGAGTGATCCGGGTGACCGCCGGTCGATACCGTGGCGTCGGCGCTGTCCTCGGTACCGACGCGCGCGGGGTCGGTGGCCTCCATCGAGCCCCCGCTGCTGTTATAGGCGTCGATCTCTTCCGAGAGGTTCTCTGCCGTCTCGCTGCCAGCAGTGCCGCCCTGTTGCCGCATCTCTTCGGCGGCGTCCGGCTGCGGCTCGGCGTTTCGGCCCGGCTCGAGGGCGCCACCGCTTTCATTGAAGCGCTCGACTTCCTCCGATAGCTGGCTCGTCTGGTCACTCGTCCGGGCGGCTGTATCATCCGCGAGAGCCGCGACGGGCATGCCGGACAGGCCGATCAGCGCGACGCCGAGTGTCGGACCGACGCGGGCGCGGCATAAGGCCTTGGGATTGAGCATGATGTGTCTCCATTTGTTGTTATGCACCCGCGATGATGCCTGAAGCGGGTGGCCCATGGTGACTTGAGGTGCCGGCCACCACGAGGTTGCCTGTGGCCGGACGGCGACGTGGAACACGTCGGGGGCGCGGATCGTCCGCGCCCCCGGAAGGGCTCACTGGCCGCGATGCGCCAGGCTGCCGCCGGTCTCGTTGTAGCGGGTCAGGCGTGTGGCCAGGGCGTCGGCGGTCTCGTAGGGGGCGTGGCCGTCCGCGTTATCCGTTACTCGCGTATCGGGTACGAGGCTGTTGCCGGCGCGCGCGTTGTATTCGTCCAGCTCATGGGCAAGCTGGCGGGCTTCGCCGTTGTTCTGGAGAATAGCGGCCGCCGCGTCGGCGTCCCTGTCGCCGGTCACTTTATCCGCGCCGGCGTTGCGATTGTAGGCATCGATCGATGCGGCCAGCTCCTCGGCCATCGGATGGCTTGCCGCGCGCCCGGCGGCACTCGTTTCGGCCTGGGTGTTGTCGAGCGCCCGCAGTGCGTTGGACTGCGCGAAACCGGTACCGGAAAACCCGGCAAGTGCGGCGACGACGGCAAACGTGCCGATCCGGATGAGACTGCGATGTGGCATGTTCTTGCTCCCTCGACCTTCGGCCCATCGGCCGCTTGGCCGGCGTTATACGAAAGTCGTATTGCGTGTCTGCCACGGATACTAGCGCCGAATGTCTGTCTTTCAAGTGGTGCGGCGCAACATTTTGCGCCGATGGGCGAAGACATTCGGCGATATCGGCCGACCCGTTTAGCGCCGGTTGGGCGACGGTCCTGTGGTGTGCCGCGCGAGAGTCGGGATGCGCGGCAGCGGGGGCGGGCGGGCGTCAGTCGCCCTGGGCGAGGATCACACTCGAGGCCTTGAACAGGGCGGTGGCGGTATCGCCGGCCTCGAGGTCGAGCGTGTCGGACGAGTCGCGGGTGACGGTCGCGGCGAGCGTCATGCCGCCCGGCAGGCGAATCACGATCTCGCCGCTGACGTCGTCGGTGGTCACGCTCGCGACGGTGCCGGCGAGGCGATTGCGCGCGGACAGCCGTGCATTCGAGAGGTCGCCCGCGGCGACGATCACCCACGACGCCTTGACGAGCGCCGTGATCGGCACGCCGATCTCGAGTCCGAGATTGTCCGCGCTCGTCCGGGTGACTATGGCGGCGAGCCGGTCACCACCGCGCAGGCCAACCTCGACCTCGGTGTTGACCCGGCCGTGCGTGATCTGTTCCACGTGCCCGAAAAGCTGATTGCGAGCGCTGGTGGTCATGGCGAGCCGTCCCATTAGGTCCATGTCGTCGGTCAGGTGTCGTACACGGCGGTTAAGACGCGCCATGAAGCGTGCCTGTTCGGCTTCCGCGGCGCGATAGGTCCGTACGAGCCGCGCGCCCCGCTCGGTGAGCCGACTGCCGCCGCCGCCGACCCCGCCGGTGACGCGCTCGACCAGTGCGGTGTCGGCCAGATTGTTCATCGCCGCGACGGCATCCCAGGCCGCCTTGTAGCTCAGACCCGCAGCCTTCGCCGCGGCCGAGATCGACCCGGTCGCCGCGATCTGCTCGAGCAGCGCGATGCGCGCGCCGCCGATCATCGCCCGCGTGCCGCCGATGCGCAGGTGGCTGTCGAGGTGCGCGTCGCTGTCGCTCATGCCTTGGCCCCTGTTGAAGTCGTGCCGGAGCATACGCCACGTCCGCGGTGCCCTCGACGGTCGAGTTATCAACACGGCTGCGGTAGGCTACGCCCGTCGCAGCCCCGGTAGCTCAGCAGGATAGAGCAGCCGCCTCCTAAGCGGCAGGTCGCAGGTTCGAATCCTGCCCGGGGCACCACAGGAAAGGGTCGGCGGGAGCCGACGCTTTCCTGTGGTTTTTCGAACAAGCATTCGAACCTGCGACATTGACAAGTCAGGTTCGACGGTCCGCGCAGCGGACCGAACCGCGCCTTGTGCGCGGGCCCGGAGGGTGAGTGGCGCAGCCGCGAATAATCCTGCCCGGGGCACCAGTCGACGAGACCCGCCGCACGTCGTGGGTTTCCACCTGTCCTCCGCACCGGCTGCAGACCGTCGGCCCGGCGATGATCGCCGGCGGGAACGCGTCGGGCCGCAACACGCGCTTTTGGCGCGGCAACTCGGCCCGGATTCGGCTGCCGTAGGCCGGCGACCCGCGTTCGCGTTACACGGACGTTCGGCGCTCGTCTTCGGCCCACGGGTGCCCGGTTCCGCCGGGTGCGCGCGGAGAGGCCGGCGGCCGATCAGCCGGGGCCGGGTGCGCGGCCGACATCGCGCGTGTCGCCGGCCTGGCGCCAGTGGGCGAACGCGTCTGCGAGCACGCCGATCGACGAGCGCAGAAAAACGGCCGCGATTACGCCGCCGATGATGATGTCCGGCCAGACGCTCTGGGTGAGCGCGACCAGCCCGGCGGCGAGGATGACGCCGCTGTTGGCGATCAGATCGTTGCGCGAGCAGATCCAGGCCGAGCCCATGTTCACGTCGTCGCCGCGGTGACGCGTGAGCAGGATCAGGCAGGTCATATTGCCGATCAGCGCCAGCGTGCCCGCGACAGCCATGATCGCGGAGACGGGCGCTGCGCCGTGAAACGCCTTGTAGAGCACGTCCGCGGCCACGATCAGGCCGAAGGCGAGCATGATGCTGCCCTTGAAGCCGGCCGCGCCGGCCTTGGCGCGGCCACCGCGATCGATCACGAACAGGCTCAGGGCGTAGACCAGCGAATCGCCCAGCATGTCCAGCGAGTCGGCCAGCAGGGCGGTGGATTGTGCCAGCCAGCCCGCGGTGAATTCGCCGACGAACATGACGACGTTGAGCGCGAGCACCGCCCAGAGCACGCGCGCCTGGTTACGCCGGAGCGCGGCGATGTCGGCATCGTTTTCGTTGCAGCAGCAGGCCATGGTCACGGATTGTCGAATGCAGACCGATCCTAACAGCATTCCGGCGAGGTGCGGATCAGGCGATGCGGCGGGTGTAGTCCGGCACCGGAATCTCGACGCGGACGCTGCCGGGGTCGTCGAGCGAGCGCCGCACCTTGAAGCCCAGATCGCGGGAGAGCGCGAGCATCGGCTTGTTCTGGGCGAGGACATCGCCGTAGACGATGTCGATGCCGCGGGCGCCGGCCTGGCGGAGCAGGCAGTCGAGCAGATGCCGTCCCAGCCCGCGGCCGGTGTGGCTGCGGTGCACGAGAATCGCGAATTCGGCCTCGTGACCGTCGGGGTCGGCGATGATGGTGCCCATGCCGGCGAGGGCCTCGGGGTCGTTGACGGTGCTCACCACCAGCGAGACCTCGCGGTCGTAGTCGACCTGGGTGATGCGGGCGGCCATGTCGTGCGAGAAGTGGCGGATGTAGTTGAAGAACCGCAGGCGGATCTCCTCCGGACTGAGGCTTTCCAGCAGATCGAGCACGGCCGGCTCGTCGGAGGGCCGGATGGCGCGCACGATGTAACGCACGTCGCCCTTGAGCGTGACGATGTGACGCATGCGCGCCGGATAGGGCGACATCGCCAGCCGGTCGCGTTCGGGCAGCGGGGTCCGGGTGAGTTCGATCAGGCTGTCGGTGGGCGCGTGCAGCCGGCCCTGCGCGCCGGCGGCCAGGCGCAGGTCGATGCGTGCGACCTGCGGCAGATCGGCCACCAGCTTGCCGATGCGCACCAGCGCCCGTGCCAGCGCGTCGACCGCGGCACGCGGGCCCAGCAGGCGCCCGGCGCTGGCGGTCTCCAGCATGCGCCGCGCCAGCAGGGTGTCCAGCGGCGGAAAGCCGTACGCCGGGGCGAGGCCGACGCTTTCGTCGGCCACGCTCAGCACCATGCCCAGCTCGGCGTGGCGGGTCGCGCGGATGTGGATCTGCAGCGCGGCCGGCGCTTCGGTCTGGCCGCTGATGCCGTAGGCGGTGAGCAGATGCAGGGTCTCGTCGGTGGACAGCCACTCCACGTTGTCGGCGGTCAGCAGGGCGAGACGCTCGCGCTGTCGGTCCACGTCCGCGGTCACCGAGGGGTCGGGCGGCGGTGTCGCCGTGAGCAGCTCCTGGGTGAAGCGGTACTGGGCGCGATAGCGCACCGCGCGCACGGCCTCGTCGGCGGAGGCGAAGGTCGCCAGCCGGGCGAGTGCGCTGGCCCGCCGGGCCGGCTGTGCGGTGTGCAGACCGAGCCAGACCGTCATCAGCCGCGGGCTGATCTCGGCATCGGCGATCGCCGCCACCATGGGTTCGTGCGGCTGCCCGGCGACCGGGCTGTGCACGAACAGCAGGGCGTCGGCGTTGTCGTCGGCGGCCGCGGCGCGCAGGGCCGCGAGCGTGGTCTCGATGTCGGCGCGGCCGAGGTCGATCGCCAGGCCGGTGTCGTTGGCGGTCGGTGCGGCCTCGGTGATGCGCTGACGCGGCGCGCTGTTCAGGCGCGCCGGCGTGAGCCCCTGGCGATACAGGGCGTCGGTGCCCAGGGCGCAGGCGCCGGCGCCGTTGCCCAGGACCGCGACGCGACTGTTGGTCACCGCGGGCAGCAGTTCGAGCGCGGCCAGGCCGTCGAACAGGCCACCGAGATTCTCGCATTCGACCAGGCCGGCGCGGGCGAAGGCGGCCGAGCGCGCCCGGTCGGGGCCCTGGGGGCCGCCCTCGACGGCGCGCCGCGTCTGCAGCACCAGCACGGGTTTGACGCGGGCGGCCGCGCGCGCCGCTGACATGAACTTGCGCGGCGACCGGATGCGTCCGATCTGGAGCACGACCGCGCGGGTCTGGGGGTCCAGCGCGGCGTAGTCGAGCAGGTCCGCGGCGTCGATGTCGGCCTCGGAGCCGGAGCAGGCCATCCAGGAGAACCCGATGTTGCGGCCCAGCGCCCAGTCCAGCGCGGCGGCGGCCAGCGACTGCGACTGGGTGATCAGCGCCACGCGGCCGGCGCGCGGCTCCAGCGCCAGGGTGCTGACGTTGAGCCCGGCCTTGGTGTCGAACACACCCGCCGAGCGGCCGCCGAGCACGCGCAGGTTGTAGGGCCGCGCGGCCTGCAGCGCCCGGGTGGGCACGCGCTCCGCCGCGGCCCAGAGCAGCGCCCGGCAGCCCGCGGCGCCGAGCGCGTCCACGGTGCGGGGCTGGGCCCAGGCGTCGGACAGGATCACCGCGAGATCGAGGCCGTCGTCGTCCCCGGTGCCGGCCTTCGGGAGGTCGTAACGGAGCCGCTCGGCCGGCAGGCAGGCCTCGATGTTGGCCACGAGCTGGCGCTGGGCGTCGTCTTCCGGCGAACCCAGCACTGCCACGTCGCGACCGTGGAACAGCGCGTCGATGTTGCGCAGTGTCATGCCGGCCCGGCCATGGCGTGCGCTGCTGTGGACCCGTTCATGTGCGCATCACAGCAGGGTTGCCCCGCCGGCTCAAGCGCGCGCGCCGATCGGCGGCGCTAGCATGGAGGGGTATGCACGATATCGATACCGGCCGGGAGCCGAAGGATGTCGGCCGGCTGGTCGGCATTTTCATCGCCCCGGAGCGCGGTGCGCCGCCCGTGGCCCGCGACGCCGCGACGGCCGTGGTCGGCCGCGGTCTGGCCGGGGATCGCTATTACCACGGCACCGGCACGTTCTCGGCGCGTGCGGGTCTGTTCGCCGGTGCGCGCGAGCTGTCGCTCATCGACGCCGCCGCGGTCGAGCGATGCAACGCGCGGCTGCGGGCGGCCGGCGCGCGTGGGTGGGTGCGGGTGACCTGCGTCGCAATCTCGTCATCGCCGGGCTCGATCTGCGGGCGCACCGCGGCCGTACGCTGGTGATCGGCGCGGTACACGTCGTCGTGCGCTCGACCTGTCCACCCTGCGGCTATCTCGGACGTCGGCTGGGTGTCGATATGCGCAGCGCGCTGCGCGGCATCGGCGGCGTCCGCGCGGCCGTTGCGCGTGGCGGACGGCTGGCAGTGGGCATGCCGGTAAGCGGTCTCGACGACGGGTGAGGCGCCTCTAAGGACCCGTGCAGCACGCTGGCAGCCCAGATTGTATGGCGATGCATTCATCTTATGGGGCGGGAGCCGGTCTGGCCGGGAGGCGGAATATCGCCGCCCCTTGCGATGGTTCTCTGGGCTGATGGACTGGGTGCGGGCGTCCGTTCGGGCGTTATCGGCGACCGGCGCGCGTGGCCGCCGGTTTTTTCGTGTCACGTCGCTCACGGATCGCCGCGAACGGCCGATACCGCCTATGACGTCCACCACACCGCATTCATCCCATGGCCCGATGCCTGCGAACCGAGGACGAGGGTTGCCGACGTTGTGACGGCGCGCTCGATTTCGATTTCACCATGGCCTTCCAGCCGATCGTCGACGTGGCGAGCGGGGCGCCCTTTGCCTACGAGGCGCTCGTGCGCGGCATCGACGGCGAATCCGCCGGCGAGATTCTGTCGTGGGTCACGCCGGGCACGCTTTACAGGTTCGACCAGGCCTGTCGCGTGCGCGCGATCGAGATCGCCCACGGCCTGTCGTGCGGGCAGCTGCTGTCGATCAATTTCCTGCCCAACGCGGTCTATGAACCCGACGCCTGTATCCAGGCCACGCTGGACGTGGCGCAGACGCTGGGTTTCCCGCTCGATCGAATCATGTTCGAGGTCACCGAGACCGAGTACGTGCGTGATCGTGGCCATCTGCGCAATATCGTCGAAGCCTACAACGCGATGGGGTTCTCCACCGCCATCGACGACTTTGGCGGCGGCTACGCCAATCTCGATCTGCTGGTCGATCTGCATCCGGATGTGGTCAAGATCGACCGCCAGCTGATCCGCGACGTGTCCGAGTCGCCGCGACGGCAGGCCATCCTCGAGAGTCTCGTGCCACTGGCCGAACGGCTGGATATCCGGCTCGTGGCGGAGGGCGTGGAGACGCTGGGCGAGGCGCGCTGGCTGTACAGCCGCGGCATCACGCTCCAGCAGGGCTATTTCCACGCCCGGCCCGCGGTCGAGGTGCTGCCCGGACTGAGCGCGACGCGACTGGCCGCGGTGCGCGATCAGGCCCGGACGTAGGCCCAGCCAGCCTGCTGCCGGCGCGCCAGATGCGTGATCGCCGCCGGCACCCGCAGCCACTCGGCGGGCGCGGTCAGGTCCTTGTTACGTAGGGTGTTTTCGCAGACGCGCAGGTGGGCGTCGGTGGCATGCGGAGCCCGGATCGCGGCGGCCACCGCGGCGGCGTTGATCACGATCTCGATCTCCGCGTCGGCGACGTCGGCCTGCAGATTGGCCGCGTTGCTGCGGGCACGGGCGAGTGACTCGGCGTCGGCGGCGTGGATGACCACGCGCAGGCGGTCGTCGTTCATGGGCGGCTCACAGATGGTCGGCCACGCGCGCGGCGAAGGCCTGGAGGTCGGGATCGTTGCGCCGGCGTGGGCGCGCCGCCGGCACCGCTTCGTCGAAGACGATGCCTGCTGGCGCGCCGCGCAGCACGCAGACGCGGTCGGCGAGGTAGACCGCCTCGGCGATGTCGTGGGTGACGAACAGCACCGCCATGCGCAGCCGGCGCCAGATGTCCAGCAGCTCGTCCTGGAGGCGCTGGCGGGTCAGGGCATCGACGGCCGAGAACGGCTCGTCCATGAGCAGCAGCCGCGGATGCACCGCCAGCGCGCGGGCCAGCCCGACGCGCTGGGCCTGGCCGCCGGACACGGCATGCGGCCAGCGCGGGCCGAAGTCGCGCATGCCGATCAGCGTGAGCACCTCGTCGATCCGCGCGCGTTTGTCGGACCGCGACAGCCCCAGCCCGGCCAGGCCGTAGCCGACGTTGGCGCGGATGCGCCGCCAGGGCAGCAGGCGAGTGTCCTGAAAGACGAACGCCGTGTCGCGGGTGCCACGCTCGGCGGCCTGCGGCGAGGCCGTTTTGCCGCTACTGGGCCGGATCAGCCCGGCAACGTTGCGCAGCACGGTCGACTTGCCCACGCCGGAGCCGCCGACCAGTGCGACGAATTCGCCGGCGCCGATGGTGAAGTCCAGGCCTTCGAACACCGGCGCCTCGGCGCCCGGAAAGCGATAGGCCAGGTCGCGGACCTCGAGCACCGGCGCGCTCACGGGCGCCACCGCAGCAGCCGCTTCTCGATCAGCGCGAACACGCCGTCGGAAAGCGTGTAGATCAGCGATATCGCCAGCATGTAGACGACCACCGCGTCGTAGGCGCCCACGCCCGCGGCGGCGTTCATTTCCTGGCCCATGCCCGGCACGCCCAGCAGTTCGGCGGCGATCAGCGTCATCCAGGCCTGGCCGACGCCGGTGCGCATCCCCGAAAGAATCCCGGGCGCCGCACCGGGCAGGGTAACGCTGCCGACACGCTTGATGAAGCCGCCGTGGCCGAAGGCGCGGGCCAGTTCGTAATAGCGCGGATCGACGTCGCGTACGCCGGCGGCGGTTGCGAAGTAGTTGACCCAGAACACGCCGATCGAGATCACGAACGCCGCACCCGCATGGCTCACCTGGAACCAGGCGATGGCGAAGACGACCCATGCCAGCGGCGGAATCGGCCGCAGAATGCGCGCGAGCATGTAGTGGGCATCGTCGAAGACCCTAGAGGTCGCCGACAGCAGGCCGACGCCGAAGCCGAGGACGGTGCCCACGCCCAAGCCCCAGACGTAGTGCACGAGGCTGGAGCCGACGGCCGGCAACAGGCGGTCGTTGCGCCACTCGGCAAGCAGCGCGCCGGGCACCGCGAACGGATCGGGCAGGGTGCCGCGGGGCGCCCAGTTGAACACGTAGGCGGCGTCCCAGAGGGCCACGAAGGCGGCCACGCCCAGCGCGCCGAGGCCGATGCGCAACAGCGCCCGGCTGCCGCGCGCATCACCGCTGTTCCCGCCGCTGGCCACCGGTCAGTCGTCGTCCGTGTCGGTGTCCAGCGCGTCGAAGAAACGCGTCTCGAAGAGGTCGTCGATGTCCAGCTCGGCCGCGAGCGTGCCCTGATCGGCCTGGAAATCGCGCATGCGCCGGGTGCCGTCGATGATGCGGTTCGGGTCGGCGACGAAGTTGTCGTGCGAGCGTTCGATGACACGCCGTACCACCGCCTCCGGCAGCCGGCCGCCGCCGACATACTCGGCGACGGCCGCGACCGCGGCGTCGTCGCCGGCGCGCAGTTTCTCGGTGGCCGCGGCGTGCGCGGCCACCAGCCGTTCCACGACCTCGGGATGGGCCTCGATGAAGGCTTCGCGCACGGCGACCACGGCGCCGGGCTGGCCGGGGAACATGCGCTCGCCGCCGGCGACCACGCGGGCGTCGTCGCGACGAGCCAGCACGATGGAAACCACCGGCTCGAGGATGGCCGCGCCGTCGACCGCGCCGGTGAGCAGCGACTGCTGGACCTGGGACGTGCCCTGGGCGATCACGCGGATATCGTCGCGGTCGACCTCAAGCCGGCGATCGAGCCAGTAGTCGAGCACGGTCTGGGGCACCGAGCCGCGCGGGAAGGTCGAGATCTTCGCCGGCCGGCCGGTATCCTCGGCGAAGCGGGCGAACGCCGTGGCCGCCTCGCCGTCCTCGAAGTAGGGCGCCAGCTCGCCGAGCGCGATGAAGCTGATCTGCTCGATGATGTTGGAGGCGACCATCTTGATGTCCGCCCCCTTGCCGCGCGCGACCATCGCCGGGCCGATGCCGAAATAGGCGATGTCGAGCTGGCCCGAGGCCAGGGCCTGGACCATGGCGGGCCCGTTCTGGAAGGACACCGTCCGCGCGTCGATGCCGGCCTCGGCGATGGAGCCGTCCTCCAGGCCGACGAACAGCTGGGCGTCCGGCAGAATGGGCATGTAGCCGATCTCGGCGGTCACGTCCTCGGCGGCGTGGGCCGACGGGCCGGCGAGCGCGAACAGCGCGAGGGTGGCGATCAGCAGCGTCGACGGAACGAGTCGGGTCATGACGGGCGATGGTGCAAGGATGGTGAACGTTACAGGCTGCGGGCGCCGCGCGCGGCGTTCAAAGAACGCTTGTGTCTTTGCTTATGTCGTCGCGCCGCGGGCCGGCGGGAGCGCGCGATAGTGCCACAGGCGGTCCGCCGGCGACAGCCGCAACCGCCTTGCGGGCCGGTGTCTTGAGTTGGGTCGGACGGTTGGGTACTGTCCGCCGACGCACCCGCGCTCCGGCGTCCGCCGAATTCATCCGGTCGCTCCCGTCCCGTCCGAAAACAACAGGTCGATCAGTTATGTGGATACGAAATCTCTGCGTCTTTCTGGGTTCCGAACCCTTCGCCTGGAGCCCCGCCGAACTAGAGACGAAGCTGACCGACGCGCTCTGCCCGGAATGCGCCGCCCAGTCCACGGGGACCCAGGGATTCGTGCCGCCGGTCAAGGGCGATGTGGCGATGGTGCACGTGGTCGACGGTGTGGCGATCTGTCTGCATCAGGAGATCAGCCGCGTGCTGCCGGGTGCGGTTCTGGCCGCCGAGGTGGACGAACGCGTCGACCGCATCGAGGCCGGCGAGGGCCGCAAGGTCAGCCGCCGGGAACGCGCCGATATCCGCGATCAGGCCCACTTCGAGCTGCTGCCGCGGGCCTTCACGCGGGCACGTCGCACCCCCGTGTTCATCGACCTGCACAACCATCAGGTCTGGGTCGATGCCAGTTCGGAGAAGCGGGCGGAGACCGTCGTGGGCTCCCTGCGCGACGCGCTCGGCAGCCTGCCGGTCACGCGTCCGGCCGGCAACATCGCGCCGGCCGCCGAGATGAGCCTCTGGCTGGACGAGCCGGAGCGCCTGCCCGCGGGATTCGCGCCGGGCGATCGGGCCGCGCTGGAATCCACCGACGAGGCCCGCGCCAGCGTGCGCGTGACCGCGATGGACGTGCAGCGCGATGAGGTCCGAGCGCATCTGGCCGCCGGCATGCAGGTGGTGCGCCTGAACCTGGCGATGGACGACGCGATCGAGTTCGACCTGGACGAGAGCCTCGATCTCAAGCGTATCCGCGCGCTGGACGTCATCCAGGAGGACCTCGACGCGCTGGAGACCGAGGATGCCGTGGCCGAACTGCAGGCCCGGGTCAGCATCCAGGCCCAGCCGTTGCGCGATCTGATCGCACGCCTCTACGGCCATTTCGGTGCCCTGTCCACGGACGCGTCGCAGGCAGCCTAGAGGACCGTAGCGCCGATGTCGTTCAACACCATCGAGGCCAACCGCCGGGCCGGGCGCT
Organism: Salinisphaera orenii subsp. orenii MK-B5; assembly: GCF_003788635.1. GTDB lineage: Bacteria > Pseudomonadota > Gammaproteobacteria > Nevskiales > Salinisphaeraceae > Salinisphaera > Salinisphaera orenii. The sequence continues at coordinate 243,213 of NZ_AYKH01000001.1, read as the reverse complement.
TCGCCGACCGCGAGCAGCTGTGGCTGTTCGGCTACGGCTCGCTGATCTACAAGGCCGGCTTCGATTATCTCGAGCGGCGGCCGGCCTCGATCACCGGCTGGGTCCGGCGTTTCTGGCAGGGCTCGCACGATCATCGCGGCACGCCGGACGCGCCGGGCCGGGTGGCCACGCTCGTGCGGGCGCCGGGCGAGACCTGCCTCGGCATGGCCTATCGGGTCACGCCCGCGATCTTCGAGCATCTCGATCATCGCGAGAAGAACGGCTATCTGCGCTTCGCCACGGAGATGACCTTCGCCGACGGCACCACCGACGAAGGCCTGGTGTATATCGCCACCGAGGACAACGCCGCCTTCGCGGGGCCGGCGCCGGTGGCCGAGATCGCGCGCCGCATCGCGGCCTCCCAAGGGCCGAGCGGGCCCAACCGCGACTATCTGCTGAATCTCGCCGCGGCCCTGCGCGAACTCGGTGCGACGGACGCGCACGTCTTCGCCCTCGAGGCCGAGCTGCGCGCCCTCGAGGACGGCTGACGACGGCCGCGCCCTGGCCGAGCGCATCGCCCCGGCCGTGACGCAGCGCCCGGGCCGCCCGGGCCGGGGCATCCTCAGTCGGCGGCCTCCAGCGCGATCTGAACGGCCTGATCGACGTGCTCGATATAACGGATGTCCAGCGCCTCGCGGACGTTGTCCGGGATGTCGTGCTCGTCCTTGGCGTTGCGCGCGGGCAGCATCACCGTGGTGATGCCCGCCTGGTGTGCGGCCAGCGTCTTTTCCTTGACGCCGCCGATGGGCAGCACCTGGCCGCGCAGGCTGATCTCGCCGGTCATGGCGACGTCCGCACGCACCTTGCGCTCGGTCAGCAGCGAGACCAGCGCGGTGTAGAGCGCCACACCCGCGCTGGGGCCGTCCTTCTTGATCGCGCCGGCCGGCACATGGATGTGGATGTCCGACTTGTCGATGCGTTCCTGCTCGATGTTCAGGTCATCGGCGCGCGCCTTGACCAGACTCAGCGCCGCCTGGGCGGATTCCTTCATCACGTCGCCGAGCTGGCCGGTGATGGTCAGCCGTCCGGAGCCCGGCGCCCGCGAGGCCTCCACGAACAGGATGTCACCGCCGGCCGGCGTCCAGGCCAGGCCGGTGGCGACGCCCGCGGTCGCCGTGCGCAGGGCCACTTCGTTGTCGACGCGGCGCGGGCCCAGGATATCGGCCAGATCGTCGGCCTCGATGAGACCCGGACCGGGCTCGTCCTCGGCGACCTGCACCGCGGCGTGGCGCACGATCGCGCCGATCTCCCGGTCCAGATTGCGCAGGCCGGCCTCGCGCGTGTAGTCGGTGATGAGCCGGTTGAGCGCCTCGTCCGAGATATCGCATTGCTCGCGGGTCAGTCCGGCCTGCTCGAGTTGCCGGCCGACCAGATAGCGCCTGGCGATCTGCTGTTTCTCCTCGCGCGTATAGCCCGGCACCTCGATGACCTCCATGCGGTCGCGCAGCGGGCCGGGAATCGAATCGAGCACGTTGGCGGTGGCGATGAACATCACCTTCGACAGGTCGAAGGGCACGCCCAGATAGTGGTCGTTGAAGCTGTCGTTCTGCGACGGATCTAGCACCTCGAGCATGGCCGAGGCCGGGTCGCCGTGCGCGGAGGCGCCGAGCTTGTCCATTTCGTCGAGCATGAACACCGGGTTGCGGGTGCCGGCCTTGCGCAGATGGCTGATGATGGTGCCCGGCATGGCGCCGACATAGGTGCGCCGATGGCCACGGATCTCGGACTCGTCGTGCACGCCGCCGAGCGAGGCGCGCACGAACTCGCGGTTCATCGCGCGCGCGATCGAGCGACCCAAGGATGTCTTGCCCACGCCCGGCGGGCCGACAAAGCACAGGATCGGCGCCTTGCCCTCGGGGTTGAGCTTGTGCACCGCCAGATGCTCGAGGATGCGGCGCTTGATCTTGTCGAGGCCGTAGTGGTCATCGTCCAGAATCGTGCGCGATTCGCCGATGTCGATGCGGTCCTCGGAGAGCTTGCCCCAGGGCAGCTCGGCCATGAGTTCGAGATAGGTCCGCACCATCGAGTATTCGGCCGAGGCGTCCGACATGCGCTCGAGGCGCTTCAATTCGCGGTCGGTCTGCTGTCGGGCCTCCTCGGGCAGATGCGCCTCGTCCAGCTGCTCGCGCAGACGCTCGACTTCTTCCGCGACGGATTCGTCCTCGCCGAGCTCGCGCTGGATCGAGCGCATCTGTTCGCGCAGCATCGCCTTGCGCTGATGCTCGGACATGCGCTGCTGGGTCTGCTGGTTGATGTCCGCGGACAGCTGCATGACCTCCACGCGGTAGTCCAGGAACGACTGCACCAGTTCCAGCCGCGGCTCCAGTTCGACCGCTTCCAGAATCTGCTGTTTCTCCTTCGGCTTGAGGCCGAGATAGCCGGCGGTGGCGTCGGCCAGCAGAGCCGCGGAGGTGATCGACTGGATGGCCTGGGCCAGCTCGCGCGAGGGCTGAGACATCAGCTCGATGGCTTCCAGCGCGCGGTTGCGCAGGTGGTTCATGCGGGCGTCTATGTGCTTGTCGCCCTCGGCCTCCGGTTCGTCGATCCAGCTCACGCGGGCGCTCAGCCGGCCATCGTCGTCCTCGATGAACTCGCGCACGCGGAAGCGCGCCAGACCCTGGCAGACGAGATGATGCTGGCCGTCCTGACCGGTGACGTAGCGCAGGATGTTCACGGCGGTGCCGACACGGTAGAGCGAGTCGCGGATGTCGCTGTCGTGGCCGTCCTCGTCGTTGGGACTGGCCAGGAGCAGCCCCACCGGCTGTTCGCTGCGCATGGCGGACTGGGCGGCCTCGATGGAGGCCGGCGCATTGAGCACCAGCGGCATCACCAGTTCCGGGAACAGCACGGTCTCGCGCATCGGCAGGATCGAGAGCGTCTCCGGACGCGGCGTGCCGCGGCCGCTGTGGACCAGCGTCGTGCCGGTCGAGATCTCCGCCTCCGGGCGGCGTTCGGGTTCGTTCCGGGTTTCGATATCGTCGTTCATGGTCCTGAATACAGTCGGTGTGGCTTTCGATTCGTCGCGGCGCCGTAATCGGACGCGGTCGCGGACGGCGCGATCTATGGGCTTTGCACCGCCGCCGACGGCACGCCTCGTTCATCGGCCCGCGGCGTGCGCGTGGCGTACGGCGCGGGTGGCGGTAAACACGGCGCGGGCCGGGGCACGACGGGCCTGTGTCAGCGCTTGTGCAGCGTCAGGTAGAGACAGCCGTCGACGAGCTCGTGGCCGGCCAGGGCCAGCCGCGGCCAGGGCAGCACCACGCGGCGCTCGAAGCGGCCATGCGGAATCTCCAGCCGGTGCAGCGCGGCCCGCGCGTCGGGTGCGGGCACCGGACGCTCCCCGGCCACGAGCAGCTCGTCGCCCCGGACCTCCAGCTCGGTGAGGCGGCTGGACGACACGCCGGGCAGGGCGATGACGACCCAGACCGCTTCGTCGGTCTCGAAGATGTCCACCGGCGGTTCCCACTGTCGCGGCGGACGCGGGCCGGCGGGTTTGAAAAAGCGTCGCTGCAGGCCTTCGGCGCGCTCGAGGCGCTTGACCGCATCGGCCCACATCCAGGCATCCAGATCGTGTGACGACATCGCGTGAGGGGTCTCCGTCGGACGTTTCCGGCTTTAAGAGGAAAATAGAGACGGCGCCCCCGAAGTACAACTGGGGCGATGCCCGGGTCAGAAACCCAGCAGCCACACCAGCAGCGGCACGAGGATCGCCGTCAGTGCGCCGTTCAGCCCCATGCCGAGCCCGGAGAAGGCGCCGGCCCGCTCGCTGTGCTCGAAGGCCCGCGCGGTGCCGATGCCGTGCGCGGCCACGCCCATGGCGAAGCCCTTGGCCAACGGGTCGCGCAGGCCCAGCACGCGGAGCAGCGGGATGCCGATCACCGCGCCGGTGATGCCGGTGAGGATGACCAGAACCGCGGTCAGCGAGGGCAGGCCGCCGACTTCCTCGGCGACCGCCATGGCGATCGGCGTGGTCACCGACTTCGGCAGCATCGATAGAAGGGTCTCGGGCGTGAGGCCCACGGCCCAGCCGATCGCCATCGCCGAGACGATGGCGGTCAGCGAGCCCGCCGACAGCGCGACCACGATCGGCAACCACGCCCGGCGCAGCTCCGCGGCCTGCCCGGCCAGCGGCTCGGCGAGCGCGACCGTGGCCGGGCCGAGCAGAAAATGGATGAACTGGGCGCCGTCGAAGTAGACGGCATAGGATGTGTCCGTGATCGTGAGCAGGCCGACCAGTACCCCGATGCTCACCAGCACCGGATTGAGCAGCGCGAACCCGCGGGTGTTGTGATAGATCTGCTGGGCCAGCCAGAACACGCCCACCGTCAGCGCCAGCCAGAGCAGCGGCGTTTCGGCCAGATAGACCCAGACGCGGGTGATGCGATCCATGCGCTAGTCCCCCTGGCGCCGGAGCATGTAACGCAGGGTGAAGGCGGTCGCGACCAGCGCCAGGGCGGTGCTGGCGAGCAGGGTCACGGCGATGCCCAGCCACTCGCCGGCGACCCGGTCGAGGTGGCTGATGATGCCCACCCCGGCGGGTACGAACAGCAGGCCCAGATAGGCCAGCAGCCCGTGCGTCGTCTCGGCGAAGACCGCCGGCGTGCGGCCCCGCGCCAGCAGGGCGGCGAACAGCAGCAGCATGCCGAGCACGGGGCCGGGCAGCGGCAGGCCGGTCAGGCGAACGAGGATCTCCCCGGCGAGCTGGAAGGCCAGCAGGGCGGCCAGGCTTCCGATCATGACGGCTCCCGATCGAAGTGTCGCGGCGTGGACGCGCTACCGGCGTCCACGCCTCGAGTGTACGACACAGGGGTCGGGATCGGGCCCGACGTCAGTCGAAGTAGCTGAAGCGGTGCCCGGTTTCGATCGTCTTCACCGATTCGTGGATGAGCCGGATCACGTTCTCGACGTCCTGCCGGTGCACCATCTCCACCGTCGTGTGCATGTAGCGCAGCGACAGTGCGATCAGCGCCGAGGCCACGCCCTGGTGGCTGTAGGCGAAGGCGTCGGTGTCGGTACCCGTGGCCGGCGCCCGGGCCTGGCGCTGGAACGGAATCTCGCGGCGCTGGGCGGCGGCGACGATGTGCTCGCGCAGCCGGTTCTGGACCGCGGGCGCGTAGGCGATCACCGGGCCCTCGCCGATGCGCGTGGTCCCGTGGGCCTTCTGGTCGATCATCGGCGTGGTCGTGTCGTGGGTGACGTCGGTGACGATCGCCACGTCCGGGCGCAGGCGCTCGGCGATCATGCCCGCGCCCTTGAGACCGACCTCCTCCTGCACCGAGTTGACCACGTACAGGCCGAAGTCCGGCCGCTTGCCGGATTCGTGGAACAGACGTGCGACCTCGGCGACCATGAAGCCGCCGATCCGGTTGTCGATGGCGCGGCAGACGAACTTGTCGCCGTTGAGCACGAAGAACTCGTCGGGATAGGTGATCACGCAGCCGGGGTGCACGCCCATGGCCTCGACCTCGGCTTTGTCCTTCGCGCCGACGTCGACGAAGATATTGTCCTTGAGCGGCGCCTTCTCCTTGGCCGGATTGCGGGTGTGGATCGCCGGCCAGCCGAACACGCCCTCGACGAGGCCCTTGTCGGTATGGACATTGACCCGCTTGGATGTCGCGATCTGGTGATCCGAGCCGCCGTTGCGGATGACGTAGATCAGGCCGTTGTCGGTGATGTGGTTGACGTACCAGGAGATCTCGTCGGCGTGGCCCTCGATGACCACCTTGTATTCGGCGTCCGGATTGATCACGCCCACGGCCGAGCCGTAGGTATCGGTGATGAACTCGTCGACGTAGGGCCGAAGATAGTCCATCCACAGCTTCTGACCGCCGGACTCGTAGCCGGTCGGCGCGGCGTTGTTGAGATAACGCTCGAGAAAGTCCATCGAGTCTTCGGTCAGAATGCTCTTGTCGCTCGCCATGGATACGGCTCCTGGTGAAGTGAGGCGACCGCGCGATGGCGCCGGTCGTGGCGGTTGGTGACCCAATGGTCGGGGCGGGCGCGGGCCGCTTCAAGCGCTCGACCGGTCCGGGTGCGACCGGACCGGCCGCCGGCGCTCGTGCGTTATCGCCGTTGACACTGCCGCGGTCTGGGGCCGCGCCACGTCGCGACCGCTGCCGTTCGCTCGACCCGACCCGCGTTCCGGCGATATGGCACGCCGCCGGACCAACGCGCGGCCTGCCGCTCGTGCTTGTCGGCCCGGCACCGAACCCGGGCGTCACGGGCGGTCGGGGTCAGGGGGACAGAACCTCGCCTCGTTAGCGCGGCCACCGGTCATCCGCGACACCGCTGTATCGTCGCATCGCGGGCCGAGGCAAGACCCCGACTGCGCGCGGCCGCCCTCCGGCGCAGCCGACGGCCAGGCAAGATCATGGCAAGCCAGGCGACGACCCATGTTTCCGCGACGAGACCGCCGGGCATGAGCCAAACCGAGAACGGGCGGACGGCCGAGCGTGGCACAGGCGCGCCGCGGGTGCCGACGTAGCCCGCGATTCGGCGCGCGTTTCGGCGCATAATCGCGGCTATCGCCGTCCCACGGGCCTCGTTGCCGGGAGTCTGGATGAAGCGCACGCCGCGTATCGCGATCGGGGCCTTGGCAGTTCTCGTCGGGCTGATCGTCGTGCTGGTGGTCTTCGTGTCGCTGTTCGACTGGAACCTGCTCAAGCCGACCGTCAATCGTCAGGTCTCCGCCGCCATCCAGCGGCCGTTCGAGATCCGCGGCGAGCTCGGGCTCGACTGGTCGCGTCCCGAGTCGCCGTCGGGCTGGCGCGGCTGGATCCCGTGGCCGCATGTGTACGCCGGGGACGTCGTGGTCGGCAATCCCGACCATGTGGAGGCCGACCACATGGCGCATGTGCAGCGCGTCGACGTGTGGCTGGCGCCTCTCGGGCTGCTCTCCCGGCGCGTGTCGATTCAGCGCATCGCGGTGCATAGGCCCGATGCCGGCCTGGTGCGGCTGGCCGACGGGCGCGACAACTGGACCTTCGACCTCGGTTCCGACGAATCCGCGAGCGATCCGGAAGACACCGAGCCGTCGAGCTGGACCGTGGTCATCGACGAGCTCGTGTTCGACGAAGGCACGGTGACCTACGACGACGCCGTGCTCGACGCCGACTTCACCGTGACGATCGACCCGCTCGGCAAGCCGGTGCCGTTCGCCCAGATCGCCGGCGGCGACGGCGACGGTGACCCGGCCGCCGGAGACTACGTCTTCGGGGTCCGGGTCGAGGGTCGCTACAAGGGGGCGCCGCTGTCCGGCACGGGCCGGATGGGCGGGATGCTCGCGTTGCGCGGCGGCGACCGGCCGTTCCCGATCCAGGCCGACGTGCGCTCGGGCAGCACGCGCGTGCAGGTGGCCGGCGCGCTGGTCAGACCGCTGGACCTCGGCGGCGCGGACCTCGACGTCTCGTTTTCCGGCGAGAGCCTCGACAATCTCGAGCGGCTGACCGGTGTCACGCTGCCGGCTACACCCGCCTACGCGACCGACGGCCATCTGTCGGCGCGCTTCGACACGGTCAAGGGCTCACGTTTCAGTTACCGGGATTTCAACGGCCGGATCGGCGACAGCGACATCCGCGGCACGCTCGTCTACACGCAGGCCGCGCCGCGGCCCAAACTGAGCGGCGAACTCGTTTCCAACCGGCTGCGGTTCTCCGATCTGGCGCCGCTGATCGGCGCCGATTCCAACGCGCACAAGGCCGACCGCGGCGAAGACACACGCCAGCCCGCGGGCAGGGTGCTGCCGGTCGAGCGCTTCGACACCGAGGCCTGGTCGCGGATGGATGCCGACGTGAGGTTCACGGCGAAAAGCATCCAGCACGGCGACACGCTGCCGCTGTCCGACATCCACGCCCATCTGGTGCTGGACGACGGCGAACTGCTGATCGATCCGCTGCGCTTCGGCGTGGCCGGCGGCGAGCTCAACACCACGCTCCGACTGACAGGCCGAACGGACCCGATGGTGGGGCGGGTCGATATGCACGCGCGGCGGCTGCGGCTCGACGAGATCATGCCCGCGGTCGAGGCGCTGGAGGGCAGCCTCGGCCAGATCAACGGCGATGCGACGCTGTCGGGCTCGGGCGACTCGGTGGCCGATCTCCTGGCCGACAGCAACGGTCGCCTGACCGTCCTCCTCGACCGCGGCTGGATCAGCCGTAACCTCATGGAGCTGGCCGGGCTCAACGTCGGCAACTACGTGGTGGGCGAACTGTTCGGCGACGAGCCCGTGCGCATCAACTGCGCGGCCGCCGATCTGATCGTCGACGACGGGCGGGTGCGGCCGACCGTGTTCGTCTTCGATACCGAGAATGCCGTGATCAACGTCACCGGCACGACCCACTTCGCCGACGAGAGCCTGGATCTCAAGATCGCGCCCGAAAGCAAGGGCGCGCGGCTGCTGACGCTGCGCTCGCCGCTGTACGTGCGCGGTACCTACGCCGATCCAGCGCCGGGCGTCGAGGCGGCGCCGCTGGTCGCCCGCGCCGCCGCCGCGATCGCCCTCGGCGCGGTGGCCACGCCGGCGGCCGCGCTGCTGGCGCTCGTCTCGCCGACCGCCGCCGACGAGAATCAGTGCGCGCCGGTACTCCAGCGTCTCCAGGCGCGTGACGATTCGTAGCCGGAGGATCGCGCCGGCGGGCGCGGCTCAACCCGGGCGGTACATTCGAAAGCGGTTGTCCGGTGTGACCGCGAAATAGTCCGCCGGACCGCCGGCGCGCAGGATCGGCTCGGCGGCGGCCGTGTCGTAGACGCCGTCCACGAGGAGATGCCGGGCGATGTGCACGCCCACGACCTCGCCCAGCACCAGCCAGGTGTCGGTGGCCTCGCCGTCGGCGCCGGTCAGGCGCAGCAGCTGGCTCAGCCGGCACTCGAACGACACCGGCGATTCGGCCACCCGGGGTGCCGCGATCACCCGCGAGGGTTCGGGCGTGAGCCCGGCCAGCGCGAATTCGTCGACATCGGGTTCGACCGACGCACAGCTGGCGTTCATGGCCTCGGCCAGCGGCCGGGTGGCCAGATTCCAGCCGAACACGCCGGTGCGTTCGATGTTCGACACGCTGTCCTTGTAGCCCACGCTGGCGAAGCCGACGATCGGCGGCGTGTAGTTGAAGGCGTTGAAGAAGCTGTACGGCGCGAGGTTGAGCGTGCCGTGCTCGTTGCAGGACGAGATCCAGCCGATCGGCCGGGGTGCGACCAGCGCGTTGAACGGATCGTGCGGGAGGCCGTGGCCGCCGGCCGGTTCGTAGAAATAGGTCTGCTCGGACATGGGGCGTCGCGCGCGGGGTGTCGAACGTCATCATGACCGATCGTGGGCGACCGGAAAAGGCGGCTACCCGGCATCGCGGGCGGACGCCAGGCGCGTGACGATGTGCTCGGCGATCGGCAGGGCCGAGGTGGCCGCCGGCGAGGGCGCGTTGGCCACGTGCAGCGTGCGCGGCGTGTCCACGAACAGGAAATCGCCCACGAGCGTGCCGTCGCGGCTGACCGCCTGGGCCCGGACGCCCGCCGGGTGGGGTTCGAGATCGGCGCGCGTCAGCGACGGACAGTAGCGCCGGACCGCCGCGAGATAGGCGTGCTTGGACAGCGACTCGCGCATCTCCGCCAGACCGGGGCGCAGATGTGCGCCGAGCATGCGCCGGACGCCGGGGAAGGCGAGCAGGGCCGCGACCTCACGCAGATCGACGTCGGTCTTGCGATAGCCCTCGCGGGCCAGCGCCAGCACGGCGTTGGGGCCCACCGTGATCGAGCCGTCGATCATCGGCGTGAGGTGCACGCCCAGAAACGGCATCGCCGGATCCGGCACGGGGTAGATCAGATGGCGGACGATGTCGCCGCGCGCCGCCGCCAGCCGGTAGTACTCGCCGCGGAACGGGCAGATGCGGAAATCCGGCTCGATGCCGAGCATCGCCACGACGCGATCGGCCATCAGCCCGGCGCAGGCCACGAGCTGTCGGGTGTGGAAGGCGCCCGCGTCGGTTTCCACCACCACTTCGCTGGCGTATTCCGCGAGACCGGTCACGGCCGTGCCGCAGCGGATCTCGCCGCCGGCATCGGTGAACTCGCGGGCCAGCGCGGCACCGACCGCACGATAATCGACGATGCCGCTGTCGGGCACGTGCACCGCGGCGACGCCGCGCACCGCCGGCTCGCGCTCGGCCAGCGCATCAGCCTCGAGCCAGGTGCGCGTCAGGCCGTTCTCGCCGATGCGATCGAACAGCCGGGCCAGGCCGGCGCGTTCGGAGGCGTCGGCGGCCACGATCAGTTTGCCGCGGACCTCGAAGGGAATGTCGTGGTCCGCGCAGAGCGCCCGCGTGGCTCGGTTGCCGGCGATGCAGAAGCGCGCCTTGAGCGAGCCCGGCGCGTAGTAGACCCCGGCGTGGATGACGCCGGAGTTGTGCCCGGTCTGGTGGCGGTTGAGCCCGGCCTCCTTTTCCAGCAGCAGGATCCGGGCCTGCGGTTCGGTCTGCTTCAGGCGGCGCGCGGTGGCCAGGCCCACGATGCCGCCGCCGATGAGGATGTAGTCGTACATGCGCACTGGAGCGATGAATCAGCGATCCGACGATACCGGAGGCTCCGGCTGTGCGGGCCGAGTGCCGCGCTCGGGCCGGCGCCGGCAGGCCGGTGCGGGCCGTGCCGGCCTGCCTCCGCGGTGACGCGAGTGCGCGTCCGGCCGCGTTCGTGAACCCGACAGCGAAGCGCTCGATGCAGTGTTGCGCGAGATCGGCGCCGACGGAGCCGGCAATGAATGTCAGGGCCGGGAGCCAGCCGAGGGCGATGTGCGTGTGGCCGGCATGAAGCGTCGCCAGAAGCATCAGCGGAGAGAACACATCGCGACTGCAGGCGGCACGGCTCGGGTAATGCAGCGGGGCGCGTGCCAGCGGCGGCTCGCAGGCGGCCGCGATCGGCAGCAGCGACGCCCCGCGTCTCAGAAGTCACTCGCCGGCCATCATCCCGCGCGTGCCGGTGACCTCTATCGCCTCGCCCCATAGATGTCGAGCGTCAGCCCCAGAGCGAGCAGGAGCGCCCGCGTGCGCGCCGGCAGCCCGGCCTGGATCGCGGCCAGGCGTTCACGCCGATCGGCGAGCGGGCCGCCGATGGCGAATGCGAGGAGATGGTGCACGGTGAACACATAGGCCGTGTAACCGCCGTCGCGAGCCAAGCCGGCGAGTTCGTCGTGACCGGAGAAAACGCCGATGCGCAGCCTCGCCATGATGAGACTGGCGAGCCCGAAACCGCCCAGCACCGTCCGCCAGCGCAGACATCGGATCATCAGGAAGACCAGCGGGAACAGCAGCGAGATGCGCATCTCGTGCACCAGCGTCCAGATCGCGAAGTCGTAGGTCGAGGAGTCGAAGGCACCGATGACGGTGAAGTGGCCGAGCATGGCGCGGGGCCCCGGATCGTCGGTCCAGAACCTGTTGATCCAGTCGCCCAGCCCGGCCAGATCGCCGCCGTACCGCCACTGCTGCCCGGCGATCCCGAGTTCGACGGCCACGATATAGGGCAGATAGAAACGCAGGATGCGCCTGGCCGCATAGGCGCCATAGGTCAGTCGCCCGCCTTCGAGCATCAACTGAAGCACGAATCCGCTGAGGACGAAGAACGGTACCACCGCCGCGGGCCGCTCCAGAGGATGCTGAGTGGCGCGTGGCCGAGACAGGCGAGGCCCGCTTCGTGCCCGCCGGATAGGGCGGATGCCCGGCGCCGTGCAGCACGAGCGGTAAACGGCCGATCACCACGTTGCAGGCCGCGAGCCCGCGCAGGGCGTCGAATGATCCGATTCGGGCTCCGGGACTGGGCATAGCGCGCTCCCATGATCATGCTCGAACGGCCGTCCCGGTCATGGTCATCCAACGAGCGCGGATCGCGATCGGTTCCAGCGCTCCGCAGGGGTATCATCGTCGGCGCCGACGATTTCATACGGGACGACGACATGGACGAATGGGTTCGACGCGCGCTGGCGAAATGGCCGGATGTGCCGGCGCTGTTCGGCTGGCTGGGCCTGAGCCGCCGCGGCCACTGGCTGATTCAGGGCGAGCGCATCACCCATCCCCGCATCGTGGAGACCATCTCGCGCAATTACGCCGTCGATGCGCACGGCCGCTGGTTCTTCCAGAACGGGCCGCAGCGCGGCTATGTCGCGCTGGACTACGCGCCCCGCGTCGCGCGCGTCCAGGCCGACGACGGCCTGGTCGACCACACCGGCACGCCGGTCACCGATGCGCGCGCGCTCTATCTGGACGAGGACAGCGCCGCGGTGCTCGACAGCCCGGACGGTGCGGCGCTGATCGATAGCGCCGATCTGGCTTGGGTGCTCGAGCGTCTGCGCCATCGGGGCGAGGCGGTCGACGACGCCGCGCTCGAAGCGGCGCTCGAAGCCCCCGGCGGCACCGCCACCGATCTCACGCTGGACGCGTTCGGCCGCGCGCTGGCCGTGCACCGCTGCGATCGTGACGCGCTGCCGGCCGCGCTCGGCTTCGTGCGCGATCCGCAGCCGCGGGACGACGACCCCGGCGCCTGACGAGACGTTCGCGCCCGGCGCTGCTATCGTCGCGCTGTTCATCCATCAGGAGATGCCCGTGTCCGATGCGCCCATCAGCGCGTTCGAGGTGCCCGACGAGGCCGAGCTGCCCGAGGACATCCGCGAACGAATCCTCGCCGTGCAGGACAAGGCCGGCTTCGTGCCCAACGTGTTCTGGGTGCTGGCCCATCGGCCGGCCGAGTTCCGCGCCTTCTTCGCCTATCACGACGCCCTGATGGAAAAGGAATCGGGGCTGACCAAGGGCGAGCGCGAGATGATCGTGGTCGCCACCTCGGGCATCAATCACTGCCTGTACTGCGTGGTCGCCCACGGCGCGATCCTGCGCATCCGCGAGGGCGATCCGCTGATCGCCGATCAGCTCGCGGTCGACTATCGCCACGCCGACATCAGCGCGCGTCAGCGCGCGATGCTGGATTTTGCCGTACAGGTCGCCACCGCCTCACACACCGTGGGCGAGGCCGAGCGCGAGACGCTGCGCGCGCACGGCTTCTCCGACGAGGACATCTGGGACATCGGCGCCGTGGCGGCGTTCTTCGCCCTGTCCAACCGGATGGCCCATGTCACCGCCATGCGGCCGAACGACGCGTTTCACCTGATGGGCCGCCAACCGGGCGAAGGCTAGCGCCGACGTGGGTGCGATCCATCGCTGGGCGGACCTGACCGGGCCCGAGCTCGCCAACGTCGCCGCCGGCGATCCGGTCGCCGTCTGGCCCTTGGCCGCGGTCGAGCAGCACGGCGCCCACCTGCCGCTGGGCACCGACACGATCATCGGCGAGGGCCTGCTGGCCGCGGCCTGCGACACATTGCGCGAGACGCCGCTGCCCGACGCGCGCGATCTGCTGATCCTGCCGACGCTGGCGCCGGCCGCGAGCCTGGAGCACAGCGCCTATCCGGGCACCCTGAGTCTGGCGGCCGAACAGGTCATCGCCACGCTCGAGTCGGTCGGCGCGGATCTGGCCCGCGCGGGGATACGCCGGCTGGTGCTATTCAACAGCCACGGCGGCAACAAGGCCGTGATGGATCTGGCCGCGCTGAAGCTGCGTGCCGCGCACGCCATGCTCGTGGTCAAGGCCAGCTATTTCCGTTTCGCCCCCGCGGCCGAGGCGCTGCCGGCGGCGGAACTCGCCCACGGCGTGCACGGCGGGGCGCTGGAAACCGCGCTCATGGCCCATCTGGCACCGGAGCACATTCGCACGGCACACGTCGCGGATGCGCGGCCCCTCGGTCGCGAGCTGGCGGACGCCGGGCGCACGATCGCCCCCGAGGGCGAGGCCGCCTTCGCCTGGATGGCCCAGGATCTGCATCCCAGCGGCGTGGCCGGCGACGCCACCCTGGCCGACGCCGAGCGCGGCGCGGCCCTGTGCGCGCACATCGCCGAGCGCACCGCGGCCGTGCTGCGCGACGCCGCAGCCTTCGATCTGTCGCGACTGCGCTCGATGCCGTAAGCCGCGCCGCGTGCGTCGTCGTCTAGTGCCCTGTCTCGTGAGTCTCTTACCTCGACGAGTATGTGCCGTCGGCGTGGCGGGCGAGGCGCGGAACCAGGCCGTATCGGGACATAAGGAGCGGTTTCGCAACGCCGCCCGTCGTGGGAGGTTACGTGCGGGAACAGGACACTAGCCCTTGCCGTTCATCGCCACATCCGCGGACGGCTTGCCGAGCACGTTGTCGAGCCAGTGGCCGGAACGCGCCGCCTTGGCGGTCAGATAGCGCTCGTTCTGGGCCGTGAGGCGGCCGTAGACGCCGCTGCGCTGGACCACGGCGATCCCGCCGCCGCTCATCGCCGCGATCTTGGCCGGATTGTTGGTGAGCAGTTCGATGCGCCGGATCTCGAGCTGGGCGAGCATCTCCAGGGCGACGTTGTAGTCGCGCTCGTCGTCGCCGAAACCCAGCACCTGGTCGGCGTCGACCGTGTCCAGGCCGTCGTCCTGCAGGCTGTAGGCGCGCAGCTTGTTGGCCAGGCCGATGCCGCGGCCTTCCTGAGCGAGGTAGAGCAGCACGCCGCCGCCGCGCTCGGCGATGGCGGCCACGCTCGAGCGCAGCTGCTCGCCACAGTCGCAGCGCAGGCTGCCGAACAGGTCGCCGGTCAGGCAGGCCGAATGCAGCCGCACCGGCACCGCCGTGCGCCAGGATTCCGGCTCGCCGATGACGATGGCGATGTGCTCGCGCACGCCGTCGGCCTCGCGAAAGAGCACGAAGCGGCTCTTCTCGGCGTCGGCCAGCGGTACGTCCGCCGCGCTGATCCGGCGCAGGAAGTGGGTCGCACTCGACTCGTAGGCCTCGATGCGGTCGACGTCGATGGCGAGCAGCGTCTGGTCGTCGATCAGCTTCTGCACGGCCTCGCGCCGCGAGGCGTCGATCGTCGCGGTCACGGCGGCGGGGATCAGCAGACCGCGGCGCATGAGCGCGAGCGCGGCGTGCGATTCCCGGTCGACGTCCGTCGGCCGCTGGTGCGGGCTGTGCTCGACGTGGCGCGCGCAGGCCCAGGCGACGACGGTCTGCGCGCTGTCGCCGTCCGCCAGCGACAGCCGCGCGGCATCCGCGGCGATCTCGATGCCCATGCGCTCGAGCCGGTGGCGGGTGACCACGAGCGCCGGCGGGTTGCCGGTGGTCGCCCGCAGGCGCGTGAGCGTCTCGTCGGTCAGCCCCTCGAGCGGTGCGACGAGCGTGTCGCGGTCGCGGCCGCGCACGAGCACCGGCACACCGCGGCGCAGGTCGAAGATCGAACGTTCTATCTGTCGCATGTGACCTCGCTTGATCGACGCGACCAAATGCACGCCGTTGGATCAAGAACACAATGCCGGTCGGGTTCGTCGAGCCGGCTTTTGGGATAGGGTGATGCCCGGCGCCCGCGGCGGCTATCCGTGTTGCGCCGGAAACGATGCGCACTCCGGAGGCTCCGATGACGGCAATCGATATCGACTACGCATGGCGATCGCTTCGCGATGCATGCACGGGCCGCGGCGATGGGATGACGCCCGCGGTCACGATCGACGCCGACGGCCGCTGGCGGGCCGACGGGGCGGTCGAGCCCGAAGCCGCTGCGCTGCTGGACACGCTTGCGCCGATCACGCGTGCCGGCACCGTCGTCGGCCAGCTCGGCCAGAGTCTCGACGGGCGCATCGCCACGATTACCGGTGCGTCGCACTACGTCACCGGGGCGGCCAGCCGCACGCATCTGCATCGGCTGCGGGCGCTGGTGGACGCCGTGGTCGTCGGCGCCGGGACCGCCCAGGCCGACGATCCGCGCCTCACGGTCCGCCATGTCGACGGCGCCGATCCGGTGCGTGTGGTGCTCGATCCGAACGCGCGGGTCGGGCCCGACCGGCTGCTGTTCACCGACGGTGCCGCGCCCACGCTGCACGTGGTGGCGCAGGGGCGGCGGGCATGCCGGGGCCCCGGCGTGGAGACCGTGGCGGTCGCGCCGGATGCGGCGGGCGCCCTGGCGCCGGCGACGCTTCTCGCCGCGCTGGCCGCGCGCGGGCTGCGCCGGGTGCTCGTGGAGGGCGGCGGACTGACCGTCTCGCGCTTTCTGGCAGCGGGGCTGCTCGATCGGCTGCACGTGGTCGTCGCGCCCATGGTCATCGGCTCCGGCCGGCCCGCGGTGACGCTGGCCGAGATCGAGACGCTCGATGCCGCCCTGCGGCCGCCGTGCTGCACTCATGCGCTGGATGCCGACACGCTGTTCGATCTGGATCTCGGCGGTCCCGGCTAGGCATGGGCCGCCGCCCGCCGTCGGCCACCCCGCGCAAGCACCACTAGCCCCGGCAGGCTGGATACCAGCACGATCAGGCCATAGGTGATCGAGATCGCCACGCCCTCCTGCGCCGGCAGGCCCGCCAGACTCCAGATGACCGCGGCGGCGCCTTCGCGCAGGCCCCAGCCGGCGACCGACAGCGGGATCGCCATCGCCAGCAGTACCGGCGGCGCGAGCATCCAGAGGGACTGCGCGCCGCGATCCAGCCCCAGCGCCTGGGCACAGAGCACGAACACGCCAACATAACTGGCGGCCACGAGCAGCGAGCTCGCCAGCTGCAGCGCGACCATGCGGCGTCCCAGCAGTCCGCGTCCGAGACTGTCGATCAGGCTCAGCAGATGAATCGCCATGCGCCGCGAACCGCGCACCAGGAACGCCGTGAGCAGACCGCCGCCGGCCAGTAGGATGAATCCCCCCGTGGCGGCCCAGGGGTCGATCTGCTCGAAGGCACGGGCGACGCCCTGACGCAGCCCCCGTGCCTGAAGGACCGCGAGGGCGGCGATCAGCAGCATGGCCAGCTGTCCGGACAGGCGTTCGATCAGGACCGCGTGAACCGCGCCGCGGTTGTCGTTGTGGCGGGCGTGGCGCCAGGCCCGCGTGGCGTCTCCCAGCACGCCGCCGGGCAGTATCTGGTTGAGAAACGTCGCCAGATAGTATTCGCGTACGGCCACCGGCAGGCGCAGATCCAGGCCGATGCCGTGCGCGGTCAGCCGCCAGCGCCAGGCGGAGACGACCACCTGAGGCACCGTCAGCGCGAGTGCCGCGAGCGCCCAGCCGGGTGCGATGGTGCCGAGTTGCGCCGCGATCTCGGCGGTATCCAGCCGCCAGGCCACGAGTCCTAGCAGGATGACGGTCACGCTCAGTCGCAGCAGGGCGGCGCGGCGCGGCGTCACGGCTCGGCCCGCGGCGGCGTGGCGAGCAGGTCGCGGTGCCCCACGCGGCAGCATGCCCGGCCGGCGGCGACATCCGCCGCGCGCCGCCGCGCCCAGCCGGCGATGCGGGCCGCGCGGGCCGGGGCCTGGGCGGTGGCCGCCTCGCGCCAGCCGTCGATCAGGGCGGCGGCGAGCCGGGCGTCGTCGCGGCCGAGACGCCAGGGGGTCGCAGCCGGAGCCACGTGCCAGCCGTGGCGCTGGAAGGCCCGCTCGAACGCCGCCGGCGCCTGCGTGCCGAGCGCGGCGCCGAAGCCCTTGTCGCGGCGCTGGTGCTCGGCGAGCCGGGCGAAGACGAAGGCGTCGTCTTCATCATCCTCGGGCGCGCCGTCGGTCTCGAAGGCCAGATCGCCGTCCACGCTGAGCGCGATCAGCGCCGGGACGACGTGGGCGGCACAGGCGGTCGCGAGACGATCCAGCCAGTCGGCATCGACCAGATCCAACAGCGCCGCGGCGGTCACCAGATGCGCTTCGGCGATCAGGGCCCCCGGATCGTGGTCGAGGTCCGCGGCGATTGTGGTGATCGTTACCGGGCGCCCCGAGCGATCGCGCTGGTCGGCGCACTCGCGCGCCGCGCGGGCCAGCAGATCGGCGTCGTGATCGACCAGGTGCCAGTGCTGGGGTCCGGGCAGACGCGGTGCCAGATGGCGCAGATTCGAGCCGCTGCCGCAGCCGAGATCTACGATCCGCAGGGTGTCGTCCGGCGCAGCGGCCAGCCGGGCCGCTGCGGCTTCGCTCAGTCCACTGCTGCGCGCGGCGTGGTCGGCGGGTTCGCGCAGGGCGAGCCAGTCGGCGGCGAAGCGGGCGTCCGGGACGATCGCATCGCTCATGCCGGCACGTCGTCGGCCAGGGCTTCGACGATCGTCGAGAACTCGGTGGCGGACGCCCGCCAGCGGCGCAGTCGTTCGCGCTCGGCCAGCGCGCCGCGCCGCACGGCGGCCAGCGCGGCCGGGTCGTCCAGCAGCGAGCCCAGCGCGGCGGCCAGCGCGGCGACGTCGCCGGGGGCGGCCGTGCGCGCGGCCCGCGCCGGAACCGTATCGGCGAGCGCTCCGCCGTTAGTCGTGACCAGCGGCAGACCGCGGGCCAGGGCCTCGGTGACGACCATCCCGTAGCCTTCGTAATGCGAGGCCAGCACGAACAGATCGGCACGATCGTAGGCGGCGGCGAGTTCGCGCTCGTTGCAGTCGCCGTGCAAGTGCACGCGTGCGCCGAGGCCGAGCGTGTCGATGCGGGCGCGGATACAGGCCGCGTGTGCCGGCTCGCGGTCGAGGCTGCCGACCACGTCGCAGTGCCAGTCGCGGTCGGCGAGCCGGGCGAGTGCGTCGAGGAGCACGGCGTGGCCCTTGCGGGGGGTGACGGTCGCGACACACAGCAGGCGGCAGCCGGGGCCGTCGCTGCCGCGGGCCACCGGCGCCGGATCGGTGCCGGGCTCGATCACCCGCGGCGGAGCGGCGGCGAGGCCGAGCTCGACCAGTCGGCGGGCGGTGAAGCCGCTGGTGACGACCACCGCCCGGGCGACGGCCAGTGCGGCGCGTTCGTCGGCGAGCAGCCGGGCGCTCGCGGCGGCCGTCAGGCCGGTCTCGTCGGCGAGCGGGTGATGTACGAGCGCGATCAGGCGCAGGCGATCGGCGTGGGCACGGGCGGTCTCGGCCAGGCCGCCGAGCACGAGCCCGTCGACGATCACGCAGGCGCCGTCGGCGCAGGCGTCCAGCGCCCGTTCGAGGGCGCGCGCGGCCCGGGCATCGGGCTCCGGAAAGCGGCCCTCGAGCCCGGCCACCGAGACCGGGTGGCCGAGTTCGCGCAGACCGGCGACGATGCGCGCGTCGTAACGGTAGCCGCCGGTGCGCTGTTCCGGATCGCCGGCGACGACGAACGTGATCGGCGTCACACGCGGCCCTCGAAGCTCGCCCAGGCGATATGCGACTCCGACAGAGTCACGCTCATCGCCTCGACGCCGCGGGCGCTGTCGCCGAGCCGGCCGGCGCGGATGGCCTCGCGCATGCGCTCGAAGACCACCCCGGCGAGGAATTCGGTCGTGGTGTTGCGGCCCGAGAAGGCCGGCTCCTCGTCCAGATCGCGCATGTTCAGCCCGGCGAGCACCTCCTTGAGGCCCGCGCCGGCCAGACCGATGTCGATGACCAGGTCGTCGGCGTCGAGCGCCTCGCGCCGGAAGGTGACGTCGACCACGTAGGTCGCACCGTGGGTGTGCTGGGCCGGGCCGAATATCTCGCCGTTGAAACTGTGGGCGATCATGAAGTGATCGCGGACGGTCAGACTGTACATGGCAGATCCTGTGGTATGGGGTGGCGATACGCGCGCGCTAGTCATAGCGGATGCGCTGGCAGAGCGTGGCATCCTGCGGGTCGGCCAGACGCGCCATGACCTCGGGCAGGCGCTCGAAGGGCGCCTCGGCGTCGATGAGGGCGTCGAAGCGGGCGTCGGCGAGCAGCGAGACCGCCAGCGCGAGGCGGCGGTGGTGGCTCCAGCGCGGGCGCTGGCCGGGCGCGACGCCGCCCACCTGGCTTGCCCGCAGCGTCAGACGCCGCGAGTGGAAGGCGCCGCCGAGCGGAACCCGCGGCGCCTGCGTGCCGTACCAGCTCATCTCGGTGACGGTGGCCTCGAAACCGGCCAGCGTCAGAGCCTGGGCGAGCCCGGCCTCGCTGCCACTGGCGTGAATGACGCGGTCGCGCTCGCCCGCGGCCGCCGCCGGCGAGCGAAAGCGCACGCCCAGAGCGTCGCCCAGCCGCGCCTTGCGGTCGTCGATGTCCACCAGTTCGACGTCGGCGCCGGGCAGCGACGCGGCGAGTCCCGCGACCAGCGCGCCGACCACGCCGGCGCCGATCACGGTGATGCGCTCGCCGATGCCCGGCGCCGTGTCCCAGAGCGCGTTGATCGCGGTCTCCATGTTGGCCGCGAGGATCGCGCGCTCCGGCGGTACGTCCGCCGGCAGGGCGACGACGGCGTCGACGGGCACCACGTAGCGCGTCTGGTGCGAATACAGACAGAACACCTCGCGCCCGAGCCACTCGTCCGGACCGGCCTCGACCACGCCGACGTTCGCGTAGCCGTGGCGTACTGGGCCGGGCAGGGCGCCGGCCTGGAACGGTGCCCGCATGCGCTCGTATTCGCTCGCCGGCACGCCACCGGCGTAGACCAGCGTCTCGGTGCCGCGGCTGACCGCACTGTAGCGGCTGCGCACGCGCAGTTCGCCGGCGTCCGGCGCGCCCACGGCGATCGGCTCGATGCGGCTGTCGTGGGGCGGGTGCAACCAAAAGGCGCGGTCGCCGGTATCATTCATGTATGGATGTCATGCAACAGAAATTCTCCGGCAATACTTGCAGCCCGGGCGCGGTTGATCCAGCGCGCGGCCGGCGTGCAGGGTGGCCGCGCATCGATATCCGCGGCGAGCCGCGATGATGCGCGCGTTCGAGCATGGCACGCCGGCGGTCGGCGAGGGGCCCACTAGCGCCGCCTCGCCGGCCCGGCGGCGTCTGCGAGCGGCGGGCGAACTGCTGATCGGATTTACACTGCTGTTCGCGGGCGTGGAGCTGGCCATGGGGCTTCTCGACGCGCCGCCGATGCTGCGCGTCTCGGCCGGGGGATTGTATCTCGCGCTCGCGGTCGTGCTCGTGGGGCCGGGCGAGGCGCCGCCGGCCCGGCTGGGCTGGGCCAACCGGGTCACGCTGCTGCGCGCGGCCTTCGTGCTGCTCATCGCCGGCCTGCTGGTGTTTCCGGAGGTGCCGCGTGCCCACCCCTATGCCGTGCTCGGCCTGGCGCTAGCGGCACTGCTGCTCGACGGCGTCGACGGCTGGGTGGCGCGCCGCACGCGCTCGATCACCGCGTTCGGCGCCCGCTTCGACATGGAACTGGATGCGTTTTTCATCCTCGTGCTCTGCGTCGGCCTGGTGGCGACCGAACGGGTCGGCCCCTGGGTGCTGGGGATCGGCCTGGCGCGCTATCTGTTCGTGTGCGCGGGGCGCCTGCTGCCGTGGATGCGCCGGCCCCTGCCGCCGAGCGTTTTCCGCAAGGTCGTGTGCGTCTGGCAGGTCGTGACCCTGTTGCTGTGCTTTGTGCCGGCGATGCCCGCCGCCGTGGCCGTCGGGGCCGCTGCGACGGCGCTGTCGCTGCTGGCGGTGTCGTTCGGCCGCGACACGTGGTGGCTGCTGCGCCACCGATGCGATGCTCGTACGCCTGACGCGTCATGACGGCCGACGCGGCAAGACGACAATCGATGACCCCGAGCCCATAGGAGACACGATCATGCCATTCCCGACGTCGACCCTGACCGGCGCGCGCCTGACCGCGGCCGCGCTCGCCCTATGTGCCGCAGGCACGGCCGTGGCGGAGCCCGAACGCTACGAGATCGATCCGGACCATTTCTCCATCGGTTTCTCGATCGAGCACGTCGGCTATGCCGATGTGCTGGGCATGTTTCTGGAGGGTGAAGGCAGCTTCGTCTACGACGAGGCTGCCCGCGAGCTGTCCGAAGGTCGCGTGGAGATCGCCGCCGACAGCGTGTTCACCAATCACGAGGAGCGCGACGGCCACGTCCGCGGCGACGATTTCCTGGCGGTCGAGGATCACCCGGAGATCGTATTCGTGGCGCGCGAGTACAGGCCGGACGGCGAGGACGGCGGACAACTCGAGGGCGATCTCACGCTGCACGGTGAGACCCATCCGGTGACGCTGGATGTGACCATCAACAAGAGCGCGGAGTATCCCTTCGGCCACGGCCAGCATACCCTGGGCGTATCGGCGAGCACCCGCATCGAGCGCAGCCGCTGGGGCATCGATTACGGGGTGGCCAACGGCATGGTGGGCGACACGGTCGAACTGGACTTCGAGTTCGAGGCGATACGCCAGTAGCCGACGATCGCCCGGCCCGTGCCGGCGGCCAGCGCCCGCTAAAACTGCATTCGCACGTCGCGTTGCAGACTGCACGTCGACTGCGGCAAGGTGCGACTCGCCGAGCGTGGCGCGCACGGTGCAGACTGGCAGCGCCGCAGCGCGCCCTGGTCGAGTGTTGATGGGCGACCCAGCCTGAAGGGCCAAGCGCCCCGTGAAACGACCGGGGTAAGGCAGTCCAGTGTTGTGGCACTCTGGCGTTGAATGACGATGCGGCACGCACGACGCCTCGTCTTGCCGCCCGTAGTGATTTTCAGGCAACGCCCGGCGCGGGCTCGTATGCCGTGTTGGCAGGCCCTAGCGCACCGTCATGCAGGCGCACGGCGCGAGGTGGCCGACCTTGTGGGTCACGCTACCCATGAGCAGGCCGCCGAAATTCGTCAGCCCGCGCCGGCCCATGACGATGAGATCGGCGTCGAGCCGCTCGGCGCACTCGACGATGCGGCGCGCCGGATCGCCGGAGCCGACCTCGGTGGTCATTTCGCGGATCGCGTGGTCCGCGGCGATGCGCCGGGCGGCCTCGATCACGTCGTGGCCGGCCTTCTCAACGTCCTCGTTGCTGGTCTTCACGCTGATCGCGGCGCCGCCGAGGACCAGCGTCTTGTCGTGGCCGACCGCCTGCGGGACATGCAGCACGTGCAGCCGGGCGTCGTAGCGCGGGGCCATGTCGCAGGCCCATTCCAGCGCACGCCGGGAATGTTCCGAACCGTCGACGGCAACGAGAATCGTGTCGATCATGTTGTCTTTGCGGGTCGTCAGGTCAGGCATCGACCCTAGCACGGCCCGGGGTGCGCCCGGCCTTCAACTGCGGCCGCCGCCGAGGCACACTTGAACCATCGCGGCATGGCGGTCCTCGTGGCGGCAGGTCGCGCGAAAATAAAAGTGCACTATACATTGAAATACGATCGGTGTATGGTTGAGTCCTTGGCATCAATGGGGCGGACGGCGCCGCTACGTGTTGTCGGCCCCGGGGACGGGAGACAATGAAGACACGTTTTTTCGACCGGCTGATCGACGAGGGCACGCTCGTCATTCATTACCCGGACGGTCGTACGCAGCTGATCGGCCAGGGGGCGCCCAAGGCGCACATCCATCTGCGCGACCGCCGGGTCCTCACGCGGCTGCTCTCCGATCCGGAGATGGCCTTCGGCGAGGCGTATATGGACGGTGACTGGTGGCCCGGCGAGGGCGGCCTCATGGCGCTGTTCGAACTCTACTTCGCCAATGCGCGCAACTTCGGTGGCAGCCGGATACTCGACATCGCGCGCCACGCCCTGCGGGGCATCCGCGAAGCCAACTCGCGGCTGCGCTCGCGGCGCAACGTCCAGCACCACTACGACATCGACAACGGCCTGTTCGAGCGCTTCCTGGACGGCGACATGCAGTACTCCTGCGCCTATTTCGAGACGCCGGACGCCTCGCTGGAGGAGGCGCAGCGAGCCAAATGCCGCCACATCGCGCGCAAGCTGTGTCTCAAGCCCGGCGACCGGGTGCTGGACATCGGCTGCGGCTGGGGCGGTATGGCGCTATATCTTGCACGCCACCACGGCGTCGACGTGACGGGGCTGACGCTGTCGGACAATCAGTACCGCTACGCCTGTGAGCGGGCCGAGGCCGAAGGGCTGTCCGAGCGGGTGCGTTTCCTGCAGCAGGACTATCGCGAGCACGAGGGCAGCTACGACGCGATCGTGAGCGTGGGCATGTTCGAGCATGTGGGTCGGCCGCAGTTCCAGACCTTCTTCGATACCGTGAACGCGCTGCTGGCGCCGGGCGGACGCAGCCTGATCCACAGCATCGGCCGCAGCGGTCCGCCGGTGGAGGACACCAAGGGCTGGATCGAGAAATACATCTTTCCCGGCGGTTATGTGCCGTCATTGTCCGAGGTCGCGCCCTGTATTGAGGAGACCGGCATGTGCCTGTCGGATCTGGAAGTGCTGCGCCTCCACTATGCACGCACGCTGGCGGCCTGGAACGAGCGCTTCCAGCGCCACCGCGGGGAGTTCCGGGACCGGCTGGGCGAGCGCTTCTGCCGCATGTGGGAGTTCTACCTGCTCGGCTGTCAGGCGATCTTCCGCTGGGGGGACCTCGTGGTCTTCCAGATGCAGCTGGCCAAGCGCAACGACATCGTCCCGGTCACCCGCGACTATCAGTACGGTCCCGACCCGGTGGCCGCGGCGGCGGTCAGCGACCCGGCGGCCCGCTGGAGCGCGGATCTGGAGCGAACGGGCTAGACCACAGCCACCGGCTCGGGTGATGCGGCCCGTGCGGACCCTGACAGCGCTGCGAGGCGCGACCGGGCCGTATTCGAGTCGACCGATCAGGTCCGGCGGAAATTGTGTGGGCAGCCCGCTCGCGGGCGCGCCACGCGCTAGAGCGAGCCCTGTTCCTGCACGCGGTGCCAGCCCTCGTCGTCGCCCTCGCCGAGCTGGTCGAGCATGCCGTCGAGGCGGTCATCGGCACCGGCGCGAGCGCGCAGGCGCACGTTCAGCCGGTAGCGGCGTTCGGGGGTGAGTGTGGCGCTGCCGTCGATCGCCAGCGGGCCGTTGCTGTCGACGATCGTCGCGCGGATGCCGTCGTCGCCGTGCGCCAGGACGGTCTCGAACTGTCCAAGCTCGACCGGCGGATTGAACAGTTCCCAGCGGGTGTTGCCCAGGCGCACGGCGCCGTCGAGCGCGCTGAAATTAAGCTGGTCGTCGACGCTGGCCTCGCGGATGTCGACCGCGACGTCGGATGACAGCGGCAGGAAGGTGACACCGCCCCGCTTCGCGAGCCAGCCGGCCGACGCGCTCCCAGTGAGGTTCCGGACGTGTGTGCCGCCGAATAGCGAGCGCGTGACGCGGCCGGAGAAGCCGCCCAGGTCGGAGTCCACCTCGATGTCGGCTGCGACCTGCGCCAGGAGGAGATTCAGCGGATGCAGACGCCAGTCCAGGTTCTCGATTGCGCCGCCGGGGCCCTGGACATAGCCGGCATGTCCGTCGAACACGGTGCCGGTCACCCCGCCGAGCGTGACCGGCGTCGACGATTCGATCCAGCCTGCGGCGATCCGCGCCGGAAAAAATGCGATCAGACCGATCACGAAGGTGATCAGCCCCACGAGCAGGTAGCGCACCAGCCGCCAGTTCATGCGCCACTCCGTGCCAGCGTGATTCGGGCCTGCACCGTGCCGGCATCCTCGTCGGGCGTGACCGTGATCTGGCGCGTGCTCACGCCGTAGTCTCGCTGCAGGCTGCGCAGCCAGAACAGCATCTGGTTGAAATTCGCGGCATCGAGATTGACCGTCGCCTGATCGTCGTCGTCTGGCTGGATACGCCGAACGGCATCGGCCAGTCCGTTCTCCCGGCTGGTCGCGTCGACGATCGACAGCAGCGACTCGTTGCGGCCCTGGATGCTGCGCTGGCTGTTGTCGGACTGAAGCAGGCGGGCCTCCTCGCGGATGCCGAGCATCCAGCGCGCCTGCTCTGCGGCGACGTTCACGCGCTGGCGGCGATCGGCCACGCTCTCGTTCAGCGGCTGCCAGATGCCGAACCAGAACAACGCCAGCACGACGGCGATGGCCCCCGCGATCACGGCGATACGCTCTCGCGGCGCGAGGCTGTCATACCACTGCTTGACGGCGTTCATGCCTCGGCTCCGCTGACCCGTGCGCGGATCTGCACGCCGTCGGCGGCGGCGTCCGCGCTCTCGACGCTGAGCCGGGTAGCCGGCTGTCGGGCGAAGCCGGCGCGGAGCGATTCCAGCGCCTGCACGTTCTCGCCGCGCAGATTGAGGTACACCGCGCCGTCGCGATACTGCAGCGATTGGATGCGGATGTCACCGGCATCGCCCGTGACTTCGGCGATCGCCTGGAGCAGAGCGAAGACGCCGCCGCTGCCGCCGGAGCCGCGCAGCTCGCGGATGCGCTGCTCGGCCTGGACGCGGACATCGTTGATGGTCTGCACGTCCGGGAAGGCGTCTCTGAACGCCGATTCGG
Organism: Salinisphaera orenii subsp. orenii MK-B5; assembly: GCF_003788635.1. Lineage (GTDB taxonomy): Bacteria > Pseudomonadota > Gammaproteobacteria > Nevskiales > Salinisphaeraceae > Salinisphaera > Salinisphaera orenii. The sequence goes on along the minus strand of NZ_AYKH01000001.1, from coordinate 217,078 downwards.
TGGTGGCCTCGAGTCCGTCGATGCGGCTGCCGAGCTGCCAGCTCTCGATGCCGCGGGCGGCGATCGCGACGATCAGCCAGGCGGCGGCCAGCCCGGCGGTGATCTTGAACGGCTGCCACCAGGCCTGCATCGCCGAGGTGCGCGCGAACGCACCCTGGCGCAGGTTGATCGCGTGCTGCAGATCGACGTTGGCGAGGAGCCAGATCAGAGCGGCGTCGGGGCCGTCGAAGATCTTGCGGTCGATCGCCGGTTTCGGTTCGACATCGATCGCGGCGGCCGTCTCGGCCGCGGCCTCGCTGTCGGCATGAAGCAGCACGCGTGCCGGCGGTGTGCCGCCGGCCGCGAGTGCGGGCCAGAGCCCGGCCTCCGCGGCGAAGGCGTGGCGCACGTCGGTGCGCGCCAGCACGCGCTCGTCCAGGGCGAGCACCTGCCACTGGTCCTCGGCCGGGGCCGGAAGCGTCAACGCGTCGGCGGTGAGCTGCAGGACATCCAGGCCGGCCTCTTCGAGCCGGTCGAGGTGATCGCGAAGCAGCGTCTCGTCGACGACCGCCACCGCGGTCTCGCCGTCCGTGCCCGCGCGGGCCGCGAGGGCGAAGTGGAGACTGTCGACGCGACTGACGAGCCGGTCCTCCAGCGCATAGCGCGCCGCCTGGAGGCGCCGCCGCGCCTGGCGAATCGGCGGCAGACGGACGGTGGTGAGCAGAATCTGTTCGCTCGGCAGCAGCACGACGGCCGGCCGCTCGCCGGCGGCGCTCGCGGCGTCGGCCGGCGTGCCGCGAGCCAGAGCGCCCCGGTCATCGAGCCAGGCGGCCCGCTCGCCGTCGAAATGGATGATCAGTCTGTCTGCCACCGGCATTCCTTGATGGTCGCGCGGTTCGCGCCTGCGCGCGACCGCCGCGAACCCCGTGTCGTCTCGTGAATGCGCCGGACGCGCCCCCGTGCGCGTCGGCGGGCCCAGTCTACCGGAAGGTCAGTAGACATTGGTGCTGTGATTGATGGTACGGACGGCACCGTTGTCCGCGCGTTCCAGTACGGCGAAGAACTGGACCTGGGCCCGGTCGACTGTGATCTGCCCGCGGGCGAGGAAGTATCCGGTGGTCACCGAGAGGCGATCGGCGCCGAGGGTGTCGCCCGTGCCGGCGATCGCACTCTCCTGCAGGAAGGCATCCACGGATGTCCAGGGCTCCTCGGATCGGGCTTCGACCAGTGCTTCGCCCGTCGTGGGCGGCAGATTCGGTGCCAGCGTCGCGAGCACCGGGGGCGGTGCCGTGTTCACATTGATCGGCGTGCTTTCGGGCAGGGCGCTGATGTAGGGCGCGAGGGCGGTGTAGATCTCGTCGGTCACGCCCTTGATCAGACGCAGCTCGCTCGGGCTGATCATGAAGGTATTGCCGGCGCGGTAGGCCGGGGTCAGGCCGAGGTAGTAGTTGTCCTCGGCGCCGTCCGGCCGGGTTGGGTTGATGTCGGCATCGACCCAGTCCCGGGTGGATGCCGCGATCGTGCGCGCGGTGACGGTGTCGGTATCCGCCACGAGCTCGATCAGGCGCTGGAACTGCGCCATGGCCGCCTCGGCGTTACCGGTCCCGAGATTGTTGAGATTGAAGCGGCCCTGAAGATCGATGATGCGGCCCTGGAGCGCCCCGCCGTCCAGCGGCAGGTAGTCCACCGGCTCAGCCCAGCGCTCGTCGAGGCTGTCGACCTCGGTGTACTGCGCGTCCTGACGCAGCAGCTTGCCGAGCCAGTTCTCGATGCCCACGGCGTACCACCAGGCCTGCTCCGACTGCCAGATGTTGCCGCTGCGGTGCAGGGCCAGATTCATCTGCGAGAGCATGCCCGCGCCGATGATCGCGACCAGGGCCACGATGAGCATCGCCGTGATCAGGGCGACGCCGCGTTGTTTCGGGCCGCTCACTTCTCGGCTCCGGGGACCATGAACAGGAGGCGCAGCTCGCCCCAGGCGGCCGTGGTCAGGCGGAGTTCGATCGCCAGCGGCGGGTCGTAGCGCTGTGACGCGACGGCGCTGGGCGTGCCGCTGGCGCCGGTGTTGGCGCCGGTGTTGGCGCTTCCGGGCGGCCAGTTGTCGCGCCACTGGCGGTCGCTGTCGAGATAACGCCATTCGATGGTCTCGACGTTCTCCAGAAGTGTGGACTCCACCGGCGCGCTGTCCTGGGCCCGGTCGAGCACGCGCCAGTACTCGCGCACGAGTTCGTCATCCTCATTGATCCGGTAGCCCACCCGCTGCAGGGTGCTGCGGGCTTCGCCGAGCGGGTTGCGCCAGCCGTTGCGGGTCACCCGCAGGCCCACGTTCGGGCTGCCGACGATCGCCGGCTGGGTGTCGCCGAAACCGTCGCGAATCGGGCGGTTGACGATCTGTTCGAGATCGCGGCGGATGCGCCAGACCGACATCTGCAGGGTCTTGCTGCGTTCGAGCGCGTCGGTGACGGCTTCGCGCGTGCTGATGACCGACGACAGGCCGCCGTAGGCCATCGCCGCCATGACCACGAACACCGCGATGGCGATCATCAGCTCAATGAGGGTGAAGCCGCGCTGGCCCCGCGCTGCGCTCACGACCCGAGCCCCGAGGCGGACGCGTCGCCGTCCTCCGTGTCACCGGCTCCGTCGGCGCCGGCCGGGGCATCGGCGGCGTCGACGTGCTGGGTGACGAAGCCGCTGAGCAGGGCGACGGAATCGGCCTCCGGATCGCCGCTGTCGCCGTCGATGCGAAACACCCGGATGTCGATGCGGCGCACGTCCGGGTCGGGGGATTCCTCGATCTCGGCCACCCAGCGCCAGGTGCTGTCGCCCATCTCGGCCTCGCCGTCCTCGGTGCCGGTGCCGGGCCATTGCTCGGCGGTGTGGTATTCGACCAGCTGGTTTCGGGCGACCCACTGGGCCAGCGTGCGGTCGTGGATGTAACGCGCGTAGTCGGCGTAGCGGGCGCCGCCCGTGATGAACGCGCCCAGTGCCAGGGCGAGGACCGCCGTGGCGATCAGCACTTCGATCAGGGTGAAACCGCGCGCCCGCCTCATCGCGTGCCGTCCACGCGATCCAGCGACAGTTCGCCGTTGGCTTCGCCTGTCAGCCGATAGCGATGATCGACGTCGTCGGCGTAGAGCTCGAGTTCGAAGGGCACGAATTCGCCGCTGGACAGCAACACGGCCTCGGGGCGCAGCGCGTCCTCCTCGTTCTCGTCCTCGTCGCCGCCGCCGGCCAGTCTTGGCTGCGCCTCGTCGCGCTCGATCAGTGCGATCGCCACGCCTTCGGGCAGGTCACGTGGACGCAGCGGCGATTCCGCCCGGTTGATGACCTGCCAGCCGTCGTCGCCGAGACGAATGAAGCGATAGCCCCCGCGCACGATGTCGAGACCGAGCTCGCGGCCGTAGAGCACCGCGTCGTCGGCGGCGGTGCGGAGCAGGGCACCGAGCCGCCGCGATTCGGTATCGAGCCGATCGGCGTTGCTGGTCGGGTTGATCGACAGCGACAGAAACGACAGCACGACGCCCATGATCAGCACCACCACCAGCAGCTCGATCAGCGTGAAGCCGCGCTGTACCTCCGTTCGCCGCACCGTGCGTGCCGTATCCCGCCGCGGCGCTAGTTGTCCAGCGTCCAGTTGCCGATGTCGGCGTCGGTCTCTTCGCCGCCCGGTCGGCCGTCGCGGCCGAGCGTGTAGACGTCGATTTCGCCGTGTTCGCCGGGATTGCGGTAGTGATAGACCTCGCCCCACGGGTCCGTCGGAATGCGGTCGAGATAGCCGCCGGACTTCCAGTTGCGCGGCTCCGGCTGGCTGGTGGGCTTGTCCACGAGCGCCGCCAGGCCCTGTTCGGTGGTTGGGTAACGGAAATTATCGAGGCGGTAGAGCTTGAGTGCGCTCTCGATGGCGCGGATGTCCTGTCGCGCCTTGGCGACACGTGCGGCGTCCGGCCGGTCGATGATGTTGGGCACGACGATGGCCGCGAGAATACCGAGAATGACGACCACGACCATGATCTCGATCAGGGTGAAGCCGTGTTGGCCGCGACGGGCACCGGCCCGGGGCAGGGCGTGTTTCATGTCCTTTCCTCTCCTGCGGGAAAACGGTCGTAAAGATAGCAGGTTGCGCGTGTCATGCCCGCCGTTATCGGCGGCGCGGCCGGTTTATTTGACCAGCTGGTTCAGATTGAACACCGGCAACAGGATCGCGAGCACGATGATCAGTACGAGACCGCCCATCGCCAGGATGACCGCGGGGCCGAGTATGCCCATGACACCTTGCCGGAGTGTTTCCACTTCGCGCTCCTGATGGTCGGCGGCGCGGCCGAGCATCATGTCGAGTTCGCCGGAGATTTCGCCGTTGGCGATCATGTGCAGCGTGATCGGCGGGAACAGGCGCTCGTGGCCGAGCGCGCGGTGGATGGCGTCGCCCTCGCGTACACGGGTCGCCGCGCGCTGGATGGCATCGCGCATGGGTAGATTGGTGACCACGTCGGCGCCGATGGTCATCGCATCCAGAGCCGGTACGCCGCTGCGGGTGAGAATCGCCAGCGTGCGGGTGAAGCGGGCCGTGTTCACGCCGCGGGCGAAGCGACCGATCAGCGGTATCCGCAGGATGCGCGATTGGACCGCGCGCTTGAACCCCGGTCGCCGCATGCCGTAGATGAACACGGTCAGGGCGGCCGCGAAGCTCAGCGCGAGCAGCCAGCCCCAGGCGCGGAGAAAATCGCTCACGGCGATCAGCGTGGTCGTGAGCGGCGGCAGGTCGGCGTTGACGCTCTCGAAGACTTCGACCAGGTCTGGCACGACCGTGGCCAGAAGCGCGATCACGATGCCGATGGCGACCACCGACAGGAAGGCCGGATAAATGAGCGCGGCCAGCACCTTCTGGCGCATGGACTGCTGGTCCTCGACATAGTCGGCCAGACCGTTCAGCACCTCGTCGATGCGGCCGGACTGTTCGCCGGCGGCGGTGGTCGCGCGATAGAGCTCGTCGAAGCTGTTGGGAAAGTCCCCGAGCGCGTTGGCCAGCGTGTGGCCCTCGACGACCTGGGCGCGCACGCCGACGATGATCTTGCGTACCTTGTCGCTGTCGGTCTGCTCGGCGACCGCCTTGAGTGCTTCCTCCATCGGCAGGCCGGCGTGGGTGAGCGTGGCCAGCTGGCGGGTGAACAGCGACAGCTCGGTGACGCTCAAGCCGCGCTGGAAGGACAGCAGCCGGCGTCGACCACCGGCCTTGCGGTCGGCGATCTCGTGGACGTCCAGCGGCGTGAGCCCGCGTTCGCGCAGCTGGGCCCGAATGCCGCGGGCGGCATCGCCCTCGAGCACGCCCTTCTTCTCGCGACCGCGTTCGTCGAGTGCGGTGTATTCGTAGGCGCCCATGGTCGCGCGGCCCGGCCGCTAGCCCTCGCGGGTCACGCGCAGGACTTCCTCGAGCGTGGTGTTGCCCGCGAGCACGTTGGCACGGCCGTCCGCGCGGATGCTTGGCGTGATCGTGCGGGCGTGTTTCTCCAGGGTGTGCTCGGCGGCCTGCTCGTGGATGAGGTTACGCATTTCGTCGTCGACGACGACCAGCTCGTAGATGCCGGTGCGGCCGCGAAAGCCGGAGCCGTTGCAGGTCGCGCAGCCGGTCGGGCGGTAGAGCGTCGGTGGCTCGTCGGGGTCGCAGTGGAGCAGCTCGCACTCGCGGCGATCGGCGGTGTAGGGGTCGCGACACTCCGCGCAGAGCGTGCGCACCAGCCGCTGCGCCATGATGCCGATCACCGATGACGACAGCAGGAAGGGCTCGACGCCCATGTCGCGCAGACGCGCGATGGCGCCCACGGCGGTGTTCGTGTGCAGGGTCGAAAGCACCAGATGGCCGGTCAGCGAGGCCTGCACCGCGATTTCGGCGGTCTCCAGGTCGCGGATCTCGCCGATCATCACCACGTCCGGGTCCTGGCGCAGGATCGCGCGCAGACCGCGCGCGAAGCTCATGTCGACCTTGCTGTTGACCTGGGTCTGGCCGATACCGTCGAGGTAGTACTCGATCGGATCCTCGACCGTCATGATGTTGCGCGAGCGGTCGTTGATCCGGGTGATGCCGGCGTAGAGCGTGGTCGTCTTGCCCGAGCCGGTGGGACCGGTGACCAGGATGATGCCGTGCGGCTTGTGGATCAGCTCGTCGATGTTGCTCAGCGTCTCTGCCGGCATGCCGAGCTGGGGCAGATCAAGCCGGCCGGCCTGCTTGTCCAGCAGACGCATCACCACGCGTTCGCCGTTGCCGGAGGGAATGGTGGACACGCGCACGTCGACCGGCCGCCCGGCGATGCGCACCGATATGCGGCCGTCCTGGGGGATGCGTTTTTCGGCGATGTCGAGCTTGGCCATGACCTTGACGCGGGAGATCAGGCGCGGCGCCAGCTGGCGCGGCGGGTTGAGCACCTCGCGCAAGACGCCGTCGATCCTGAAGCGCACGGTCAGGCGCGCCTCGAACGGCTCGATATGGATGTCGGAGGCGTTCTCCTTGATCGCCTCTGTCAGCAGCGCGTTGATCAGACGGATGATCGGCGCGTCATCGGAGGATTCGAGCAGATCGGCCGGCTCCGACAGCGCCCGGGCGGCGTCGGACAGATCCATCTCCTCGTCCATGCCTTCGACGATCTGCATCGACTCGTTGGCCTTGCCTTCGTAGTCGTTCTGCAGCATGGCGTCGAAGGCCGCGGCCTCCACGCGCTGGAGCACGATCGGGCGGCCGAGATGGCGCCGGACCTCGGAGAGCGTGCTCTGGGCGACGTCGCGCCGGCAGGTGACCTCGATCGCGTCCTCGCGCGCGCCGCTGAGCATCACGCCGTAGCGTTTGGCGAAGGCGAAGGGCAGGCGGTCGATGCCTTCGACCGGCCCCGGCCCGGGTGGCCGCGGTGGGGCCTCGTCGTTTTCCGGCGAGGTGGTTCGCACCGGTTCCAGACTGAGTTCCTCGAGGGTATCGCTCATGCTATCGCTCGCCGAATGCCGGCTAGAACTGGTCGCCCCGACGCTTGTCGCCCGTACGGCGTCCGTCTTCGTCGCGTGGCGTGACCGTGCGCTCCGTGGACACACCGCTGTCCTCGGAAAAGGAGTCGCTCTGCTCGTATTCGTCGATCGGCGGCAATTGGGGGCGCTGGCGCTCGCCCATCAGCGGAATGCTGGATTCGGCCTGTTCCTGCTGCAGCGAGCGGATGTAATCGTACTTCTTGCGGGTGTAATAGTTGGCTTCGCCGTCGCCCCGCAGGATGGTCGGACGGATGAAATTGAGCAGGTTGCGCTTTTCCTTCTGTACGTTGCGGGAGGTGAACAGCGCGCCCAGCAGAGGAATGTCGCCCAGCAACGGAACCTTCTGTTCGCTTTCGGTCACCTGATCGTCGATCAGGCCGCCCAGCACCAGGATCTGGCCGCTTTCGACCTCGACCGAGGTATTGAGCGTGCGGTTGTTGGTGACCAGGTCCACCGCCCCCGTCTGACCCGAGTTCTGGGCGATGCTCGAGACCTCCTGATTGATCGTCATCTGGATGGTCTTGCCGGCGTTGATCTGCGGCGTGAAGGCCAGCGTCAGACCCACATCCTTGCGCTCGACCGTCTGGAACGGGTTGACCACGCCGGTCGCGCCGCCGCTTGCATTGTTGTTGGTGTAGTTGCCGGTGACGAAGGGTACCTCCTGACCGACCTTGATCTCGGCTTCTTCATTGTCGCGCGTGATTAGCGACGGTGTGGACAGCACATTGGTGTTGGTGTTGCCCGACAGGGCGTTGACGAGCACCGCGAAACTCGTGCCGCCCTCGTTGTACGAGCCCAGCGCCACGTTGAGGCCCTGCTGGATGAGGCTCAGCGGCGTGCCGTCCTCGGCGAGCGAGGGCACGGCGTTTAGGGTGTCGCCGTCGAGTACGCTCGCGGCGCCCGGGCCGCTGTCGTTGAAGGCGGCAATATCCACGCCCAGTTGCCGCGATCGGCTCAGGCTGACCTCGGCAATGATCGCCTCGACCAGCACCTGGCCGCGACGAATGTCGAGCTGCTCGATCACCTGGCGGATCTCCTGCATCTTGTCCGCCGCCGCGGTGACCACCAGTGCGTTGGCGCCGGGTTCCGCGATGACGGTGACGCCGTTATTTGAGCCGCCCACGGTGCGGCTTGCGGCGCCGCCACCGCTGTCACCGCCCGCGCTGGCGGACGCGCCGCTGCTGCTGCGACCCTCGGCGAAATTCTGCAGCACCGGCGCGATCGCCTCGGCGTCGGCATAGTCGAGATAGATGACCTGGGTGCCGCCGCTGCGTTCGGTCTGTGTGTCGAGATCGGCGATGATCGCCCGGATTCTCAGGCGCTGCTGCTTGCCGCCGCTCACGATGAGGCTGTTCGTGCGCTCGTCCGGAATGACCGTGAAGCCGCGGCCGGGACTCTCGCCGCCACTTTCCGATTTGAGTTGCTCGATGACGCGGGCCACCTCGGTGGCGCTGGCATACTCGAGCCGGATGTGCTCGACCTCCTGCATTCCGCTGCGATCGATCTTGTCCACGATACCGGCGAGGCGCTCGGCGTTGGCCGCTCGATCGGATATGACGAGTGTGTTCGAGGCCGAGTAGGCCGCGAGATGCCCGTACTGCGGCACGAGTGGCCGCAGGATCGGCACCAGCTGGTCCGCCGGCACGTTGTCCACCTTGATCACACGGGTAACGATGTCTTCGCGCGTGCCGGTCTCGCTACCGCCGAAGCCGCCATCCTGCTTCGCGTTGACCTGCGGAATGATCTTCGTGATCTCGCCGGCGGGCACCACCGAGAAGCCGTGCACCTCGAGCACGGACAGGAACGTCTCGTAGAGCTCCTGCGGGGTCATCGGCTCACTCGACAACACGGTCACGTCGCCCTTGACGCGCGGGTCCACGACGAAGTTGCGGCCCGTGACTTCGCTGACCGTCGCGATCAGCGTCTTGATGTCCGCATCCTTGAGGTTGAGCGTGAACGCGTCGCCGTTGTTGTCAACCGCGGTCTGAGCCGTCGCGGCGGTAGCGATCACGAGCCATAGGATGACGACACGGCAAAGCCGGCGGAAGGAGAAGGCTGTCATTCAAAGTTCACGGTTACGGTGCGTTGCTGGCCATCCCGCTCAAGGGTGACCGAGGCGCTTCCGGCCGAGGCCAACCCGCTGAGCATCTGGAGCGAAGCGGCCGGATTGTCGAGTGGCTGGCCGTTGATGGCCGTGACGAGTTCCCCCGGCTCGAGGCCCGCCTTCTCGAAAAGTGCTTTTTCCGCCCCCGGATAGACCCGATATCCAACGAGGTTGCCGTTTTGCCGCTCCGGCTGCAAGCGAATATAACGCGAGGCGCTGGAGGGGTTGTCGAGTATCTTCTGGCGTACGGCGCCCAGATCATTGGCCAGTTCGCTGGACACGCGCTGGGTGCGCTCGACGCCGGCCATCTCGCGCGCCTGCTTCACGCTTTCCAGTGTGAGGGTCTCGTAGCGGCCTTCCCGGTCGAGGATGACACGATTGGCGTAGATCTCGTGGAGCGTCACGCCGTTGTCGATGGTATCGCCGGTCGCGAACGCAGCCTGATCCTTGTCGCCGGCCTTGATCAGCGCCCGCGAGCGCTGCGCCGCGCTGTCGGAGATGATGCCGGTCAGGGTCAGATTGAGCCGCGTCTCGGGCGCGTCGATGATCTCCTGCTGCCGGTCGCCGCCGTCGCGGGCGGTCTGTTCCCCGAAGAGATGGGCGCTGGCGATGGTGTCGACGTCGACACCCTCGCGATCGGTCGCCGTGGCCGGGCCGGTGGTCGACGGCAGCAACTCATTGTCCGAAACCGGCCAGGCCAGCCAGAACAGGCGTGCCGCCGACAGCGCGATCAGCACGATGAGTAGCAGGTTGAGCAGTTCCGGCGCCCGAGCCAACCAGCGCTGGGCGTCTCGCGAGAGTTCCATGGCCATGGCGCGGAGTCTAACCCACGTTGATGGCGTTGCGGTTAACAGGCGCGGGCGTCGCGATGGGCGACGCGTCGCGGTTTGCCGCAGCGCGGCACCGGGTTAGACTCCGTCTGACTGACCCGGGCCCGTCTTCCATGTATCTGCGCTACTACGGCTTCAAGGATTTTCCGTTTTCGGTCACGCCGGATCCGGCCTTTCTCTACCTGAGCGCCAGCCACCGCGAGGCGCTCGGCCATCTGCTCTACGGCGCGGGCGAGCATGGGGGCTTCGTCGCGCTGATCGGCGAGGTCGGTACGGGCAAGACCACGCTCATCCGGGCCCTGGTCGACAATGAGATGGCGGATCTGGACATCGCCCTGTGCTGGAATCCGCAGCTCCAGGTCAAGGAGTTCGTGGCCACCATCTGCGACGAACTGGGTGCGGACTATGACCCGCGCGAGGATACGACGCAGAAAGCGCTCGTCGACCGGCTCAACGCCCATCTGCTGGCCACGCACGCCGCCAATCGACGGACCGTGCTCATCATCGACGAGGCGCAGAACCTCAGTCGCGAGGTCCTCGAGCAGCTGCGCCTGCTGACCAATCTCGAAACGCACAAGCACAAGCTGCTGCGTATCATCCTCGTGGGCCAGCCCGAACTCTCGGAGCTGCTCGAGCGCCACGATCTGCGCCAGCTGGCGCAGCGCATCACGGCCCGTTTCCGGCTCCGGCCGCTGGACCGTCAGGAGACGCGGGCCTACATCCAGCACCGGCTCGACCTCGCCGGCGGCTCGCAGCATCTGTTCACGCGGCCAGCGACCGCGCTCGTCCGGCTGTACAGCGGCGGTATCCCGAGGTTGATCAACATGGTCTGTGAGCGGGCGCTCATGGGCGGCTACGCCAACGGCAAGTCGCGCATCGGTGCGCTCATGCTCTCGCGCGCGGCGATGGAGACGCTGCCGCGCCGGCGTCGCGTATCGCGCATGCGTGTGGTGCTTCCCGCGGCCGCGCTTGCCCTGGTGGCCTTGATGGGTGCGGTGGCGTGGTATCCGGGCATTCAGTTGAGCCGCGCCGCGGGCTGGATCGGCGGCGGCCAGGCCGCTCAGGTAGCCTCGGCGGACGAGGCCGCGTCGAATGAGTCGTCGGACGATGTCTCCGGAGACGGGCCCGATGCCGCTGGCGAGAGTGCAGAGGCTGCGGCGGCCGACGGCGAGCGCGCCGGGTCCGGGCCGGAGGGCAAGGACGACGCGCCACCCAGCGGCATCCCGGCGGGCGACGCGGACATCAATCAGATGCTGCGGCTGTGGGGCGTCTTCGGATCCCAGGTCCAGAGCAGTTGCGATTCTCTGCGGGTCGGCGACCTCCGCTGTCTGTCCGACAGCGGCAGCTTCGCGATGGTCGAGCGCTACAATCGTCCGGCGCTGTTGACGCTGCAGCGCGAGGGCCGGCGACAGACCGTGCTTCTGAGCGCGCTCGACGAGACCCACGCCACGCTGGTCGGCGCCAACGGCACGCGCCGCGTCGATCGGCGCGAGCTGGCGGGGATGTGGACCGGCGATTTCCGCATCATCTGGCGCTCGGACTCGGGCGTCGGTCTGATCCAGCCGGGCGCGGTCGGGGACGCGGTGGTCTGGCTGCGCCAGCGACTGGCACGCGCATCGGGCCGCAACCCGGCGGCGGAGCTGGGTCCGCCGTCGCCGGTCTACGATGACGAGCTGCAGGCCGAACTGGAGGCGTTTCAGCTGTCCAAGGGGCTGAGGGCGGACGGCATGGCGGGCCCGCGCACCCAGATCATGCTCAACGGGGCCGTGCCCTCGCCGGGCTCGCCCGCGCTGAATCGCGTGGAGGAATGACGTGTCGTATCTCGTCGATGCGCTAAAAAAGGCCGAGCGCGAACGGCATCGCCACCAGGCGGCCACCGTGGAGTCTCTGTCGGCGACCGAGGTGTCGGATGTGGGACGCGGCGGTGGTCGTGTCATGCGCTGGGTGGTCATGATTCTGGTGGTCTGCAATGCGGCCCTGCTGGTCTATCTCTTCCGGCCCGTGGCCGGGCCGTTCGACACCGAGTCGGCTGATGAGCGGGTCGCCGCGCAAACCGTCGCGTCGGGCTCGGCCGATACGGTGCCGAGCGCAGCTGATGTGTCCGAGATGCCCGCGCCGCAGCCGATCCCGCGTCGCCGGGCGGCCGGCGGGGGATCCGGGGCCGATACTCTCGGCGGCGATACGGGGCGATCGCCGCAGCAGCCATCGGACATGTCGAGTCTGCGTCTGTCGGCGGGTGCGAATTCGGGCGGTGGGCGCGTGACCTATTCGAAGACGCCGCTGGATGACAGCGCGTCCCTCGGCAACGCTGCCGCGTCGAACCGGTCGACGAACGCGCCGCGTCGGTCGGCGTCGCCGCCGGCGATGAACCCGTCCGGCGTGCCCGAGGTCAACATCAACGGCCATCTGTACAGCAGCGTGCCGGGACGCAGCTTCATACTCGTCAACGGCCAGCGCTATCACGAAGGCGAGCGCTTGTCGGCCGGGCCGGCGGTGGAAAGCATCGATGTGACCGGTGCCACGCTCAACTATCGTGGCGAGCGTTTTCATGTGAAAGGCCCCGGCTAGCGTGATGGGCCGCCGTGCCGCCGCATTTGCGTTGTTGGCAGGAACGTGTCTATCGGCGCCGGTGAGCGCGGACAGTTTTCGCTGTGACGGCGCACTCGTTCAGACGGGCGATCCGGCGGTGTCGGTGCGTGCGGCCTGCGGCGAGCCGAGCTTCGTCGACCCGTGGATCGGCGGCTCGTCGCTGGCCTACGGTGTCGCCCCGTCCATGGAGCAGTGGACATACAACCGCGGGCCCAATCGCCTGCTCCGGATCCTGGTCTTTCGCAACGGCCGACTGCAGGCCATCCGGAGCGACGGTCACGGGTTTCGCGAGCGCGCCGGCGCCTCGGACTGCCGCCCCTCCGATATCGTCCGCGGCATGAGCAAGTATCGCCTGCGGCAGGCCTGCGGCGAGCCGGCCCAGCGCAGCGGCGGCGTGTTCGTCTACAGTTCGCGTCGCGATCTGGCCGGTCGGACCTATTATCAACGCCGGGGGCGGGTGCCGGTCTTTCGGGAGCGCTGGATCTTCAACTTTGGCCCTAACCGGTTCCTGCGCGAGGTGACGCTCGAAAACGCCATGGTCGTGGATACGGAAACACTCGACCGCGGTTACGACGAGTAATCACTTTAAAGATAGGTTCGACAACTGCGGGCGGTGTCCCGCGTGCGCGTGGCGCGTTACCGCAGTGAGTCGTCGGCGCCGTGCGTGCGGGTATGCGCGGATCTCGGATCGTCTCGAGCCGGCATGAACCGTGCACGCCGCAGTGCAGACCGACAAGCCCGCCGGGCTCGTCAAGGGCATCGCCGGAAGAGGCGGTCGACTACCGGCCGATGTGTCGTCAACGAGGTCGAATCTGCGGCTTGATCCATCGGTCGGTGATCGAGCGCGCAGCGCCGCCGGCGGGCCGTGTGCCGCGAAGACTTCGGATTGTGCGGGCGACCGCCGGCCATGCCCATCGACCCGGTAAACCATCGAGGCCTTCCTGTGGCGACGGGCGCGGGGCCGACCGCATCGGCCCGACGCCCCCGTCATCGTCAGTCGTCGTCGATCAGCTTGTCGAGCATGATGGGCAGATCGCGGACGCGCCTGCCGGTGGCGTGGTAGACGGCATTGGCCACCGCCGCCTGCATGCCGGTGAGCCCGATCTCGCCGATGCCGCGGGCCCCGAACTCGTTGAGTTCGTAGTCGGGATGATCCAGCAGGATGACGTCGAGATCGGGCATGTCGGCGTTCACCGGCACGAGATACTCGGCATAGTTGCTGTTGACCGGCCGGGCATTGCGCTCGTCGTACTCGGTGGTCTCCAGCAGGGCCGAGCCCAGCCCCATGACGACCGCACCCTCGACCTGGTTGCGCGCCGATTTGGCGTTGATGATCGCGCCGGCGTCGATCGCGCTGACCACCCGTGTGACTTCCAGATGCGCGATCTCCGGCTCCCAGGCCACCTCGACGAAATGCACGCCGAAGGAGTCGAAGGAGTAGCCGCTGTCGGGGGCGCCCCCGGTATGGGCCTCGCCGACGGCGTTGGCCAGGGACTGGGCGCCCAGGATTTCGGCCACGGTCGCCGAACGGCCGCTGTCGTCGCTGAGTCGTCCGCTGTCGTAGACCAGACTGTCGCCCCGCGCGCCGGCCAGGGGGCTGGCGGCATTGCGGGCGTAGTTCTTGAGCTTCTTGATCGCGGCGCGCGAGGCTTCGGCGACCGCGGGCAGCAGCGTGGCGGTGGCCCAGGAGCCGCCCGAGATCGGGCCGTGCGGGAAGGTCGAATCGCCCAGCGTGACGTGGATCGACTCCAGCGGCAGCCCGAGTTCATGGCTCGCGATCTGCGCCAGGATGGTGTAGGTGCCGGTGCCGATGTCCTGGCTCGCGCAGTGGATGCTCGCGGTGCCGTCGGCGCGCAGGGCCACGCGGGCGTCGCAGGGGTTGCGCATCGCCTCCCAGTTGCAGGCCGCCATGCCCCAGCCGAGAATACGATCGCCGTCGCGCATGGAACCGACTTCCGGTGTGCGCCGGGACCAGCCGAAGGCTTCGGCCGCGCGGTCGTAGCATTCCAGCAGGTGGTTGCTGGAGTAGGGCTTGTCCGCGCCCTGGTCATGGGCGGTGAAGTTCCGCCGCCGCAGTTCCAGCGGATCGATGCCCAGCTCGGCCGCGAGTTCGTCCATGGCCGATTCCAGCGCGAACAGCCCGACGCCGGCGCCGGGCGCGCGCATCGCCGTGGGCGTGCCGCGGTTGGTGATCGCGGTGGCGTGGCTGATGCGCAGGTTGTCGCAGGCGTAGAGCCCTTGGGTGGAGCCGCCGCAGGCTTCGACCACCGTGCCCACCGGCGAGGAGCTGTTGATCGTTTCGTGCCGGATCGACAGCAGCCGACCGTCGTCGTCGGCACCCAGGCGTACGTGCTGACGCGTCTCCGGGCGATGGCCCACGGTCGTGAACATCTGCTGACGGGGCAGCACGAACTGCACCGGCCGGCCCACCTCGCGCGCGGCCGCGCAGGTCGCGACACAGTGCGGCCAGACCCAGAGCTTGCCGCCGAAGCCGGAGCCGATGAAGTCGGCGTGGACCTCGACCTGGCTCGGGTCGAGGTCGAAGACCCGGGAGAGCGTGTTGCGCGTGAAGATCACGCCCTGGGTGGAGTCGAACACCCGCAGCCGGCCGTCGACCCACTCGGCCACGGTGGCGTGCGTCTCCATCGGGTTGTGGGTCTCGACCGGCGTGGTGTAGACGGCATCGACGCGATATGCGGCGCCGTCGTAGGCGCCGGCGGGATCGCCGCGTTCGCTGTCGTTGGCGTGTTCGACGCCGTTGTCCTCGATGCCCTGGGCCAGGGTCGCGGCCGCGCGCTGTGCGTCGCGTTCGTAATCCACACGGACCTTGTAGGCCGCCGCTCGCGCCTGTTCGTAGGTCTCGGCGACCACCAGGGCCACGAACTGGCCCATGTAGTGGATGCGGTCGTCCTCGAAGGGCGTGCGCTTCTCGTCGACGACGTTCTCCTCGGCGAAGGTGCCCGGCGAACGATGCAGACGCGGAAAGCGACCGTGGTGAAAGATATCGATGACACCCGGCGAACGCATGGCCAGAGTGGTGTCGATTCCGGTGATGCGGCCGCGGGCGATGGTGCTGTAGACGCCGTAGGCATAGACCATGCCCTCGGGCTGGAAGTCGCCCGCATAACGGGCGCGGCCGGTCAGCTTGTCGGGGCCGTCGATACGCGAGACGGCCGCGCCGATGATGGAATCGCTCATGTCGTGTCTCCTCGCGCGCGGGCCGCGGCGTCGGTCAGGGCGCGGACGATGGCCTTGCGCGCCAGCGGAATCTTGAAGGCGTTGTGCTTGTAGGGCGTGGCGCCCTGCATTGCGGTGGCCGCGGCCTGCTTGAAGGCCTCGCGCGTGGCCGGCTGGCCCACGAGCGCGGCTTCGGCATCGGCGGCGCGCCAGGGCTTGGTGCCGACCCCGCCGAGCGCGAGTCGCGCCGCGGTGATGCGGTCACCGTCCAGCGCCACGACGGCGGCGCAGGAGGCGAGTGCGAACTGATACGAGGAGCGGTCGCGCAGCTTGATATAGGTCGAGCCGCTGCCGTCGATCGGTGCATCCAGGCTGACCTGGGTGATCAGCTCGTCCTCGCCCAGTTCGTGCTCGATGTGGGGCGTGTCGCCCGGCAGTTTGTGGAAGTCGAGAAAATCCACCGTGCGGTCGCCGCTCGGCCCGGTGACGTGCACGGTGGCGCCGATCGCGGCCATCGCCACGCACATGTCGGAGGGGTGTGCGGCGATGCAGTGATCGCTGGTGCCGAGAACCGCGAACACCTCGCGGTTGTGGCCTTCGATCGCCGAGCAGCCGCTGCCGGGCACGCGTTTGTTGCAGGGTGACACGCCGTCGCGGAAATAACTGCAGCGCACGCGCTGCATGACGTTGCCCGCGGTGGTGGCGCGGTTGCGCAGCTGGCGCGAGGCGCCCTGGAGCAGGGCCTCCGAAAGGACGGTGTAATCGCGCCGCACGCGGTCGTCGTCGGCCAGCGCGGTGTTGCGCACCATCGCCCCGATCCGCAGGCCGCCCTCGGCCGTGGTCTCGATGGCGTCGTAGGCCAGCCGGTTGATGTCCACGAGCCGTTCCGGCTGCATCACATCGAGCTTGACCAGATCGATGAGCGTCGTGCCGCCGGCGAGATACGCCGCTGCCTGGCCGCTGTGTGCGTTTACGGCGCTGTGCGCATCGTCGGCGCGCTTGTAGTCGAATGTTCGCATGGAAAACCTCTAGCTCTGATTCAGGCCGGGATTGCCGCGCGCCTGCTGGATCGCGGCCCGGATGTTCTTGTAGGCACCGCAGCGGCAGATGTTGCCGCTCATCGCCTCGGCGACGTCGGCGTCGCTGGAGCCAACGCTGTCGTTGTTCAGGAGTTCGGTGGCCGAGGTCAGCTGGCCGGGCGTGCAGTAGCCGCACTGATAGGCGTCATGATCGAGAAAGGCCTGCTGCAACGGGCTGAGTTCGCCGTCCCGGGCCAGGCCCTCGACGGTGGTGATGTCGTCGCCGTCGTGCACGACCGCCAGCGCAAGACAGGAATTGACCGCCTGGCCGTTGATCAGCACGGTGCAGGCACCGCACTGGCCGTGGTCGCAGCCTTTCTTGGTGCCGGTCAGGCCGATGCGCTCGCGCAGCGCGTCGAGCAGAACGACGTTCGGCGGAACGTCCAGCTTGCGCAGCGTGCCGTTGACGCGAAGCGAAATGGCGACGTCGGTGGGGGCGTTGTTGGAATCCATGAGCGGTCTCCGGAGCGGATCGATCGTGCCGGCGGATGCAAGCGCGCAGGCGGAGTCGGTGTGTCGTACAGCAGACGATGGACCAAACCGGGTGTGATCGGCAATGCCCGGAGTAGGGAGGATACGTCGGATCGTATTGCGCGCGGGTGGAGGCGGTCTTGGCGGTCGGCACGTATCCGACACCGTGCGCGCTGGTCATGACGCGGTGGCGACAGTGGACGCGCGGAGACGGTCCGCGACTGGTTTCGCAGAACAATTCGGAAATGAGGGTATGGTGCCAACCTGGCTCGAGGCCATCGAGGCCTCGGAATGGCTCCCCGGGACGGGCTCGAACCGCCGACCTAGTGATTAACAGAAAGTCGTGGCGGCTTTTCATGGCATAGCGATAAACTGCGCGATAGCCAAAAAAATATAGTCAAAACAGCATCGTAAAAGGAATCTCTCGCTTCAGTCTGTTGCATGGCGTAGCATGACACTGCGCCCGAAATTGTACCCCAGATTGTACCCCAGCGGACCTAGTGAGGTGTGCTATGCCATCCCAGAAGCTGACCGAAGCGGTCCTCAAGAACATGCCGAAACCGGCCAAGCGGACCGATATCCGGGACGCCCAGACGACCGGCCTCTACCTGCGCGTGCACCCAAGCGGGCGGAAGTCGTGGCGGATGCGCTATCAGTTCCATGACAAACCCCGCGTGCTGTCGCTGGGCGAGTGGCCGGCCATGAAGCTGTCGGCGGCACGCAAGGCCGTGCTGGACCATCACGAGACGTTGGCCGAAGGCAGCGATCCGGCTGGCGACGTGCAGAAGGCGAAGGCGGTACGCGACCGGATGCCCACGGTCGAGGAGTTCGCCGAGGAGTACATCGAACGTCACGCCAAGGTGAACAAGAAGTCGTGGGCGACCGACAAGCGGATTCTCGACCGCGAGGTGACCCCGTATATCGGCAAGATCGGGCTCGACGCGGTGCACCGCCGGGATATTGTCGGCGTGCTGGACCGCATCCGAGATCGTGGCGCGGACACGATGGCCAACCGGACCTATGCCGTGGTGCGAAAGATGTTCGGCTTCGCGGTGGAGCGGGGCGTGCTCGACCTGTCGCCCGCACAGCACATCAAGCTGACCGCTGAGCGTTCGCGCGACGTAGTGCTGACCGATGATGCGATCCGCCACCTGTGGGCCGTTACAGCGCCGTATGGCGAATCTGACAAGGCATTGCCGATGCACCACGCGACCCGGCTGGCCCTGCGGCTCATGCTGCTGACCGGGCAACGCAGCGGTGAAGTCTGCGGGCTGGCGCTGGCCGAACTGGATCACGATAAGTCGGTTTGGATGATTCCGGGTCGGCGGACCAAGAACGGACTCGACCAGACGGTGCCTTTGTCCGATATGGCACTCGACGTGATCGCCGAGGCGATGGATACCGCCAGCGACGAGCACCTGTTCGCGGCGAGCAGTGAAGCCGGCCACCTGACGAGCTATGCGCCCGTACAGGCGATGGAACGGATCTTCGACGGGTGGGAGCCACGATATACGCCGCACGACCTGAGACGGACTGTAGGGACGCGCCTGGGCGAACTAGGGTTCAATCGCCTGATCGTGGACAAGGTGCTCAATCACAAGGACCGAAGTATCGGCGGCGTCTACGACCGGCATTCCTA
Organism: Salinisphaera orenii subsp. orenii MK-B5; assembly: GCF_003788635.1. GTDB lineage: Bacteria > Pseudomonadota > Gammaproteobacteria > Nevskiales > Salinisphaeraceae > Salinisphaera > Salinisphaera orenii. The sequence continues at coordinate 198,205 of NZ_AYKH01000001.1, read as the reverse complement.
CGACCTGGAGAAGCGGGCCGCGCTCGATACATGGGCTAGTGCTCTGCAGGCCGTCATCGACGGCGAGAGAGAGAACAAGGTTGTGCCGATGGCTCGGTAGGCCCGGTTTGCTTGCATCATCGCCGCAGCCGTGGCAGATTGAATCTGTCCCCGCAAATTCGGGGGCCGGGTTTGGCGACTCGATCAAATAGGCGCACAAGCGCCACTATTCAGCAGGCGCTTTTTTTGTGCCCGCTTCCCATGGTGGCTGTGCGCGGGAGACCGCAAGGTCTGCCGGCTTCCTATTTGACCGGTTCGCCAACCTGCGTACAGCCATCTCCTTTCATTGTTTGGCGACAGTGGGGGATGGCTCCAGTCAAATAGGAGCCACAATGAAAATCCCATTCCGCGCGACACGCGCATACGCCCACCGTCACATGGCCTACGCGGCCCTGCGATCCGATTCTAGCCTTGCCGTCCGGCTTGAGCGCTATAACCGCCACATGGCCGAAGCCCGCCGCCTGGCTCGCCGGGAGGTGTCGGCATGATGCCCGATGAAATCGACGACGCGATGATGACCACCATTAGCCGCGTCCAGCTGCTTGTTGCCGACATCAATCGCAAGATTATGACGGGCTCCGCCGACCTCTCCGAGATCCACGACGCCACGCTCTGGATCGCCGAGCTGACGAACGAGCTCGACGCCCTGCGCGAACAGCTGCAGGAGGGGGCGACCGATGAGTGAGTTCCCTGAACCCACCAGCGAATATTACGTCATGGAGCGTTTCGACCTCGCCGGCGGCCGGACCGTCACCGAGTTCGTGGCCGGCCCGTTCGATGATCCCGACGAAGCCCGCAATGCGCGTGACTTGATTCGCCGCGTCGAGCCGAGCCGCTGTGTGCACTGTTGCGAGGTTAAGAGCTACGACGAGGAGGATGTATGAGCAATCTGCAAGACATAGCCGAAAACCACACCGAGCGAGCGCTCGTGTTGCTGGATTATCTCGACGGCGAAGTCGTGTTCGGCAGTCCCAGTGAGTTAGAGCAGAAAGCGAACAAGATCGCTGCGTCGATCCTGATGATCCGCGAAGAGATCGAACAGATCCACAACGCGGTGCACGGCAAGGAGAGCCAATGATGAGTATTCCCGGAACTACGGGCAATAGATAAATCAAGCGGGCACGGCAGCGCCTACATATCCCCGTTGTCGTGTCCGCCGGTTTTCATGCCGGAACACAAAGTATGAACTCGCCAGCTCACTAAGCTAAAGCGATGCGTAGCGCACGAAGCGCAGAGGGAGAGCAATAGCGCGCGCGAGCGAAGTCCTGGAGGTCAATTTTCAATAATTTTGGAAAAAATAATCAAGGCAACTAAAAACTACTGAGTGCCACTGAGTGCCACTGAGTGCCATTGAGTGCCAACTACTGCTAACTCGATAAATACGGCGTTCAATACGCACTGAATGGCGGCTTGACCACACTATCTAGTGGGGTAGAGTTTTAACTCATAAGGACGCGGCACTTGGTTGCGGCCTTATCCGAGGAATACGAGCAACAGACGATGTTTTACTAACTGAAGCTAGACGTAAAACCGCCCCCGACGCCGTTAGTGGTATTTCGGCGAGGAGGGCGGGAAAGGAAGCCCGGAGGCTAGGGCCTTTTATCGCAACCTTAGCATCCGACAATTTGTCGGTACGTGTCAACAACGTTGCCACGACTCCGGGCGCTCTCTACACATACGGAGCGACCGATGAAAGCTACGACCCTGCCTGCGGTTCAGCCGCGTTTCTACAGTGCGTCTAGCATCGCAAAGGTGCTGGACGTGCATCCCTCGACCGTTTGGCGGTGGGCTGATAAAGGCCTAATCGCGAAACCGATCAAGCTCTCGGCAGGCGTGACTCGCTGGCGCGCTGCTGATGTCGAAGCGATGTTCCAAGCGGCTGAGGGGGCGGCATGAGTACCCGCACCTTCTATATGGTCGCCGAAATCCGACTCACCGACGACGGCAGCGTGCAGCCGAAACGCTCCGTATCCGGGCCGTATCAGGAATATCTGTTGGCTAAGCAAGTCAGCGTCGAGCTGGGTGATCAGTATCACGTGTTCGAGGTTACGGACGTCGAGGCCCTGCGAGAAAAAGCCGCCGAGGACGAATCCTAGGCGGCTGAAAGCGGGCACGACAGCGCCCTATCTACTGACGTAATTATAACAGCGTTGTCGCGCCCGCGCCGCTCGCGGTATGGGCATTTTCGCGGATTGGGCACCAATCTACGCTGACGCCGGCGTGCGTGTCTTCCCCGTCAATATCGACGAGGAGGGCACACGCCCGACTGTGCGTGGATACCTGAAGGCCGGCGATAACACGCGCCGAGCCTGGGCCGATGCGACCAAGTTTGCGGATACCGATGCGCTGGGCATCGACCTACGCCGAAGCGGTATCACAGTGCTGGACATCGACGAGCCAAACGAAAAACTACTGGCCGACGCAATGGATTGGCACGGTCAATCCTCGTTCATCGTTCGCAGCCAAGGCGGCAATTTCCAAGCGTACTACCGTAATAACGGCGAACCGCGTGATACCACGAAACGCCGGTGGCCGGGTCACAGGATCGACCTGCTAGGCGGCGGTATGACCGTAGCTGCACCCAGCCAGGGCCATAAAGGCAACTACGAGATCATCGTCGGCGATCTGGAAGACCTATCCGATCTGCCGAAGCTGCGCAATCTCCCCGATCCGATCAACGATGACGGCGTCGAAGAACCGCGCGACCGGACTATCACCACAGGTCGGCGAAATCATGCCCTGTTCACTTACACGATGCGGGCTGCCCATAACTGTGAGAGCGAACCTGACCTTTTAGCCAAGGCTCGCCAATATGCGATCGAGACGTTCGATCCAGCGCTGCCCGACAGCGAAGTACAGCGCACCGTGGCTTCGGCATGGGGGTACACCGTGCGAGGCGAGAATTACGCCTCACAGCCTCACACACGCCTTCTGAACGACGAGATCAACACGCTCGCGTTCGACCAGCCGGACGCCTACATCTTGCTGTCGATCCTGCGCTGCAATCACTGGGGCCGTGACGAGTTCCTGATTGCTGACGCAATGGCGAACAAGGTCGTTCCGTTCAACGTGAAGCGGCTTCGAGCTGCACGCCGGTATCTAAAACAACACGGGTATGTAGTCGAGGAACGCCGGCCGTCATCTAAATATGGCGCAGGCCTGTTCTCGTGGCCCGCGTAACGATAAATCAATGACTTAACCCCAAGACCGGTCGAAATCGACCACCTATAAGAAATAGACACATCCCCCTCTGCCCTGGGTGTCATACAGGCGATGGAACCCCATTGGGCGTGACGAAAAACCGAAACCAACGAGGCAACGATGGATTACGAACAGCTAAGCATGGAACAGGTCGCCCTGATGGAGCACATGGGAACCCGTGGCGTGTCACGCATACAAGCCGGGCTGCCCGCGGAATCGCACTAGCGTCTCGCGACAATGCGCATCGAAACGAGACTCGGCGACAGCTTTGAGACTAGTCGCAGATCCGTCCGCCACCGAGTACGCCGAGCATATGCAGCGGCGCAAGGAGGTTTGGGAGGCGATGCGAGAGCAGGAACGTGGGACAACTTGTCCCACGTATCAATCTGCCGCGCCGGGCGACGAAGGCTTCGCCGAGTCCACCGCTAAAGCCACCGGCAAAAGCAAGAAGGACACCAACCGCGCCACCAAACGCGCCCGCACCGTCTGCCAGCAGGCCCGTGATCTGATCAGCGAGACAACAATTCAACACTCATTCAAATGTTATAATGAGGCTATGAAGACACTCCGCGCCAATAACCTGCGGACGCTTGAAGCTCGGCGCCTGCCGACGCTCGGCCAGCGGGCGAACATGGCGCGACGGCTCAAGACCTCCCAACGTGATGCCCAGCGGCTTCGCGTATGGAAGAAGAGCCCGCGCTGTGCGTCCTGTGCGGCCGTTGTGGCGTTTGAATCGTTTGAACTGGACCACGTGACGCCTCTCTGCGATGGCGGCGACACAGGCGACGACAACGCGCAGGTGCTGTGCCAGCCGTGCCACCGAGACAAGACGGCCACCGAGATTACCGAGCGTGCCAGGACGCGACGGGCGGGGAGCTGGATATATGGCGATGGCGATGATAGCTGCAACACCCAGCGACCCCACGGAGATTTTTTAAAGGCCAAAACTTAGCCGAGGCTAAACTTATGAGTAAGGCACAGGACATCGAACAGGCGCTCGGCCTGCTCCGCGAGCAGATCGAAGACGAGAATCTCGCCGCGAAGGACCGGCAGACGGCGGCCAAGGCGGTGCTGTCGCACTACAAAGAGTCCGTGAACCACTATCAGGGCAAGGGCGCCAAGGATCAGAAGAAGGACAGCGCTGTAGAGGCTGCTGAGCGCCTCAAGCTAGTGAAGTAGTGGCCCTCTACCCGGAGTCGGCCGAACGCGCCGTGGAGCTGTTCTCACGGCTGCACGTGCCGGACATGACCGGCCAGCCCACGATGGCCGACGTGTGCCGGGAATGGGTGTTCGACTTCGTGCGCTCAGTCTTCGGCGGCCTGAATCCCGAGACCGGAGAGCAGGAGATCAGGGAATACTTGTTGTTGATCCCGAAAAAGAACAGCAAGAGCACCATATCGGCCGGAATCATGCTGGTGGCGCTGATCCTCCACGAGCGCCAGAACGACGAGCTGCTGCTGCTCTCCGCCACCCGCGAGACCGCGAACACAACCTTCAGCATCGCGGCGGGCATGGTCCGCGCCGACCCCGACCTGTCGGCCGTCTTCCACGTTCGCGACCATCTCAAGTCGATCGAGCACCGCGTCAACGACAACGTGCTCAAGGTCGTCAGCCTCGACAGCAACAGCTTGGCCGGTAAACGGGCCTCCTATGTGCTGGTCGATGAACTATGGCTGTTGGGTGGCATTGCCCGCGCCGAGAGCGCGCTTCAGGAAGCCATGGGTGGCATGGCGAGCCGTAAGGAAGGCTGGGCGCTCTACCTGACCACACAATCTGACGAACCGCCCGCCGGCGTCTTCCGCGACAAGCTGCAATATGCCCGTCAGGTCCGCGACGGCGAAGTGGATGATCCGTCGTTCCTGCCGGTGCTGTACGAACTCCCCACGGGGGTCGACTACTCGCGCGATATAGAGCGGGCCTTCGAGCTCACGAATCCGAACCTGGACGCATCCGTCTCGCGGCGCTGGCTGCTCGCTGAATACCGCAAGGTCGAGCACAAGCAGGACGGCGGGCTCCAGCGGTTCCTCGCGAAACATCTCAACGTCGAGATCGGTCTCGCCCTCCGCACCGATCGCTGGGCCGGCGCGGACTACTGGCAAAGCAACGAGACCCCGCTCACGCTGGATTCCCTGATCGACCGCAGCGAGGTCGTGACGATCGGCGTTGATGGCGGCGGCCTCGATGACCTGCTGGGCCTGTACGTGGTCGGTCGCGAGAGCGGCACGGGGCGCAAGCTGGGATGGGCGCACGCATGGTGCGCCAAGATCGCCCTGCAGCGCCGGGAACAGCTTGCGCCGACGCTGCGGGGCTTTGAGCAGGACGGCGATCTAACCATCGTGCCCACGGTCGGGCCGGACATCGAGCAGCTGGCCGCGATGTGCGCGAAGGTTCAAGCGTCGCGAAAGTTATATCAAATCGGCTGTGATCCCGCCGGAATCGGGCAGATTGTTGAGGCAATCCAGAATGCCGGCGTGCCCGAAGACAAGATCATCGGCATCTCGCAGGGCTGGAAGCTCGGTAGTGCGATCAGTACCGCCGAACGCTGGCTGGCCGATGGGTCGTTCATCCCGGCAGACCAAGGGCTTATGCGCTGGGCGGTCGGCAATGCACGGGTGGAGCCGCGCGCCAATTCGATCCTGATCACCAAGCAGGCCAGCGGGCGCGGCAAGATCGATCCGCTGATGGCGCTGTTCGATGCGACTGCAATTATGGCGCTTAATCCCGAGCCTATGACGAAGAAGCTTGCACTTTTCAGTTTATGAAGGTAAACTGTATATATGTACAACCGCCTGTATTCGACGCTCCGAATCAAGGCCGCCGATAGCGACGGCTGGACCTTCACCGGCATCGCTTCGACGCCGACGCCTGACCGGATGCGAGACACGGTTGATCCCAAGGGCGCACAGTTTTCCCTGCCGATCCCGCTGCTGTGGCAACACGATCACGGCGCGCCCATCGGCGACGTGAAGACCGCCTCGATCACCGACGCCGGCATCGAGATCAGCGCCAGCATCACGCAGCCCACCGACGACATGCCGCGCGGCATGACCGGGCGATTGCAAGAAGCTTGGGCGAGCATCAAGAGCGGCCTAGTTCGCGGTCTTTCGATCGGGTTTGTCCCCAAGGCATGGGAGCCCCGCGAGGACGGCGGCATGGCGATCAGCGCATGGGACTGGCTGGAACTCTCCGCCGTGACCGTGCCGGCCAATCAGGACGCCTCGATTCAGACGATCAAGAGCCTTTCGGCGTCAATGCCGACGCCAATCACCACGCCGCATCACGGCTTTTCTCTCCGGAAGACGCATTTTATTTTGCGTAACGGTTGAAGACTTATTCAACAATTTGCAGGTAACGCTATGGGCATCGCCGAACAGATCACGCAGTACAAGGACAGCCGCAAGGCCGCGTTCGAGAAACAGGTCGAGTTCACCGACAAGGCCGCCAACGAGGACCGCAGCCTGTCGAGCGACGAGCAGGCCAGCGTCGACGAGCTCCAGACCGAGATCGAGCAGATCGACGCCGACGTGGCGCGGCTGGAAAAGATGCTGACCACCGAGCAGGCCAACGCCGAGCCGGTCGACAAGAGCCAGCCCGGCACGCAGTTTCGCCAGGCCAAGAATACGTCGGACCTGTCCGGCGGCATCGGCTTTGCCAAGGCGGCCCGCTGTCTGGCCCTGGGCAGTATCGAGAAGCGGGACGCAACTCAGATCGCAGAGCGTCTTTACGGCGATGAACGGATCGTGAAGACGACCGAGGCCATCATGACCAAGGCCGCGGTGAATCCGCAGACGTCGGACAACGGGCTTGTCACCGAGTCGGGGGTCTACGGCGACTTCGTGGCTTACCTCATGCCCCGCACCATCGTGGGTAATCTGCCGATGCGCAGCGTGCCTTTCCGTGTGCCGCTCATTGCGCAGGACTCGATCGGTTCCGCGAACTGGGTAGGCGAAGGTAGCCCGAAGCCGGCCACGTCGCAGGGTTTCAGCCAGACCAGCTTGGACCCGCTCAAGGTCGCGAGCATCGCGGTTGCCTCGATGGAGCTTCTGCGCGATTCCAGCCCGGCCGCCGATGCCCTGATCCGCGATTCTCTGGTCGATGCCCTGCGGATGCAGATCGACACCAGCTTCATCGATCCGAGCAATGGTGGCACCGCGAACGTCAAGCCGGCCTCGATCACCGATGGTGTGACCGGCATCGCAGCCTCTGGCACGGATGCCGAAGCGCTGCGAACCGACATGAAGGCGGTATTCAGCCAGTTCATTACCAACAATCGCAACGTGAGCGGCTGCTCGTGGGTTATGGACGGCAGCACCGCGCTTGCCATCTCGTTGATGACCAATACCCTCGGCCAGCCCGAGTTCCCCGGCATCGGCATGAACGGCGGCACGCTGGGCGGCCTTCCGGTTGTCGTGAGCGAGTACGTCACCGCGGGCGATATCTACCTGGTAGACGCCGACAACATCTACTGGGCCACGGACGGCGGCATTGAGCTGAGCATGTCCGATCAGGCTTCGATCGAGATGAACGACAGCCCGGACGGCACCGGCTCGCTGGTCTCGCTCTGGCAGAACAATCTGTCGGCCTTCCGTGTCGAGCAGCGCCTGAACTGGATGCCGCGCCGTACGAACAGCGTAGCCCGCATCACGGGCGCAGCCTACGGTGAAGCGGCGGCGTAAAGATGCGCTGGAGCCCCTTCCGCACCAAGGCCGCAACCGATCAGCCGTCCGGGTATAACTCGGGCGGCTGGCGTCGGATTCTGGAGCCGTTCACCGGCGCCTGGCAGCGCAACGTCGAAGTGCGTCAGGACGCGCTGGTCACGTCCAGCCCGACGCTGTTCGCGTGCCTTGATCGGATCAGCTCGGATATCGGGAACCTGCCGTGGCACGTCAAGCAGAAGGACAGCAACGGCATCCCGCGCACGATCGAGACGCCGGCGAAGGCCCGCGCCCTGGAGTCCCCGAACGACTACCAGACGCCCGATGCGTTCCGCCGGGCGTGGAGCCTGTCGAAGCTGCAGCACGGCAATGCCCTGATGCTCAAGGCTGGCGGTCAGATGTTCGTCCTCGACTGGACGAAGGTGCAGCCGCTGGTCAGCGAGTCCGGCAGCGTGTTCTATCGGCTCAGCCTGGGCAGCAATCAGAACCTGCTCCCCGAGGCGTTCGGCGAGGGTCAGATCACCATCCCCGCCAGCGACGTGATCCATGATCGCGGCCCCTGCCTGTATCACCAGCTGATCGGCGTGCCGCCCGTCACGGCGGCGTACTGGACGGCGGTCAAGTCGTTCCACATCCACCGGAACAACGCCGAGCTGTTCAGCAACGGCTCGGTGCTGGGCGGCCTGTTGACCGTGCCGGCCGGCCTATCCGATGACGACGCCAAGGCGCTGAAAGACTACTGGTCGAACACCAAGCCCACCGACACGCGCGTCGTGGGCGCAGATGCCAAGTACACGCCCTTCGGCTCCAATGCGGTCGATTCGCAGGTCGTCGAGCAGCTCCAGCTCTCCGATAAGTCGATCTGCCAGCCGTTCGGTATCCCGCCGTTCATCGTCGGCGCGGAATCCCTGCCGTCGGGCCAGAAGCCGGCGGAATACATGCTGAGCTACTTCGTGCTCGGCCTGCAGCAGCACGTCAACGCAATGGAGACGCTGCTCACGCGCTCGCTGAATCTGCCGCAAGGGCAGTACGTCCAGCTCGACACCGACCAGCTGGTGCGCATGGATCAGGGTCGCCGGGCCGAAGTCTACGGCCGCCTGGTCACGGACGGCATCTATAGCCGCAACGAGGCCCGCAAGCAGTTCGATCTACCCCCGGCCCCCGGCGGCGATCAGCTGCTCGTGCAACAGCAGGACGTGCCGCTGTCCAGCGTGGGGAACACCAATGGCTGAAATCATCACGGCCGAAGAAGCCAAGGAACATCTCCGCCTGGACGACGACGATACGGCCTGGCTGACCATGGCGCTCCCGCCCGTGCGCAACGCCATCGTCCTGTGGTGCGGATCCGAATCGCGACTCCATGACGCCGACGGCGACCTGCACGAATGCGTCCGGCTGGCCGCGCTGGTCGAGCTGTCCCGCCAGTACATCCAGCGGGAAGGCCCGCAGCAGAAGAATCAGGTCGACTGGTTCATGCAGGGCTACAGCCTCGGCCCCGGCGCCACGGCGCTGCTGCAGCCGCTTCGCAAGCCGACGGTGGCGTGATGCAGGTCTCCGCCGGCCAACTCCGCCACAAGGTCACCCTGCAGGCCCAGCAGGAGACCCGCAGCGAATACGGCGAGATCATCGTCGATTGGGTGACTCTGGCCCGTGTGTGGGCGCATGTGGCGCCGCAGTCCGGCCGCGAGTACTTCGCCGCGCAGCAGGTGCAGTCCGAGGTCTCGACGCGCGTCACGATCCGTTACCGCGATGACGTGAACGCCACCATGCGGCTGCAGCACCGGGGCCAGACCTACCGGATCGAAGCGGTTATGGCCGATGACGGCTCGGGCCGGGACCACCTGACGCTGATGTGCAGTGAGGTCTCGCCATGATCGCCAACATCTACCCGATACTCGCCGCCGATACGGACATTGCGGCGGCCGTGGCCGATCGGATCTACATGACGGTCGCACGGCAACACGCCGAGACCCCGTTCATCGTCTGGCAGCCCATCTCCAGCGTGCCCTACAACACGCTCGCCCTGGGCCCGACGGACGACCAGCAGCGCATCCAGATCGACGTGTACGCCGGCGACCCGACGCAGGCGCGGGCACTGGCCGGGGCAGTGACGCGGTGTGTGGCGCAGCACGGCAACGTGCTCTCGGGCGCGATTCCATCCTTCGAGAACGAGACCCGCCTGCATCGCTACTCGCTGGACGTCTCGCTGTTCCATCGGCGGGCGTCATGAAAGTCGAAGGTCTCGAAGGCATCAAGCGCAGCCTGAGCGAGCTCGACGCGAAGGTGCAGAAGAAAGTCACGCGCCATGCCCTGCGCGCCGCCGCCAAGCCCATACAGGCCGAGGCGCGGCGACAGGCCAAGCAATTCGACCGGCCGGAAACGCCTGACCGGGTGTGGAAGCAGATCACCACGCGATCGCTGCCCAAGCGCGCCGTTAAGGCCAGCGGCGGCGACCTGGGCGTTGCCGTCGGCGTGAAGGACTCCAAGCCGGGCGAAACATTTCATTACGCCAAGTTCGTGCTGCTCGGCACCAGCCAGATTCAGGCCAACCCGGTGCTGCGCCGATCGGCCGACACCAAGCAGACCGAAGCTCTCAACGCCTTCGCAGACGACCTCTGGGATGGCATCCGCAAACAGACCGAATAGGTGAATCACGATGGCAACGCCTACGCAAGAAACCGCCCTTTATGTGCATGACGATTCCGGCACCCCGTCGGTGGTCGAGATCGGCTGTCCGACCTCGATCAGCGGTGCGGGCGCGACGCAGGAATCGATCGAAACGACGTGCCTCAGCGACAAGAGCCGCCAGTATATTCCCGGCCTGTCGAGCCCCGGCGAATTGAGCTTCGACGTGCGGTTCGATACCGGCAACACGTCGCACATGCTGCTCGAGACCATGCGCAAGAACCGCACGACCGCCGCCTGGGCCATCGGTTTTTCCGACGGCGATGAAGAGCCCACCTTCGCCGAAGACAAGCTCACGTTCACGTCGCGTAGCGGCATCGCGTTCAACGGCTTCATCACCAGCGTCGAGTTCTCCTTCGAGCAGAACAGCGTCGTGAGTGCCTCTGTCGGCATTCAGATCACGGGTGAAGTCGAAGTCAGCAAGGCGAGCGCCGCATGAATATCGAGGACCTGAAGGCCAATGGCGGCATCGTCGAATCGCAGCTGACCCAGCGCATGGCGCACTGGAACGGCAGCGAGATCACGTTCTACGTCCGCAAGCTCTCGTTTGGCGATGTGGATCGCATCTATAACGGCGAGAACCTGGACGCCTCGCAGGCCGCCGAGATGATCAGCAAGGCGGTTCGGCTGGGCGACAACGGTGACGAGGCGCTGACCTATGAGCAGGCGTACAGCCTCGATCCGAACCTTGCGACGGTGTTCGCCGAGCACGTCATGGAAGTCAACGGCGTGGGCGAGGATGCCGGCGACCCAAAAGCCTCGACGCCCGCACCGAGTTCTGGCTCGAAATCGCGCAAGTCCTCGGCTGCACGGTCGCCGAAGCCCGCGAGCGCCTGAGCTATCCCGAAACGATGATGTGGCTGGCCTACCGCAATAAGCACGGCGCGATCGCGACGGCGCCCCGGCTGGAAGTCCAGTTGGCCGGGGTGCAGGCGATGATCGTGCAGGCATTGGGCGGCAAGGCCGAACCAAGCGACTTCATGCCGGGCATGGCGAAGACACAGGATCGTTCGTCGGGTATCGACTTCGAGCAGGCGCTGGGCGCGTTTGAATCGATGGGTTTGGTGAGCTGACATGGCGGGCAGTCTCGGCACACTCAGCATCGACCTGATCGCCCGCACGGGCGGGTTCACGCGGAATCTGAAAGGCGCCGAAAGCGAGATGGAACGCTTTGCCCGTCGGGCGCGGCGTGACTTTCGCAAGGTCGCGGATGATGCGCGGCAACTCGGGCGGACGTTCGCCCGTCTCGGCACGGTCGTGGGCGGCGCAGCCACGGCGCTGGGTTACTTCGCGTCCCAGCAGGCGCAGGCCGTCCAGCGTACCAACGCCATGGCGCAGGCCACGGGTGTGGCAACCGGCGAGTTCCAGCAGCTCCAGTACGCGATAACGATGGTGGGCGGTCAGGCCGACGACGCGCTGGGGCTGGTCAAGGATCTGCAGGAGCGCATCGGCGAAGCGGCCATGTCGCAGTCGGGCGAAGGCTACGAAGTCCTGCAGCAGATCGGCCTTGATGCCGAGAAACTGCAAAAGCTGAGTATCGTCGATCAGCTCACGCGCATCGGCGAGGCCATCAAGGGGCTGCCCAAGGCACAACAGGTCTACATCCTCGAGAGCCTGGCCTCTGAAAGCTCGGCGCTGTTGCCGCTGCTACGGGAGGGCGCGACGGAGCTCCGGCGATTTGCCGGCGAAGCCGTCGAGATGAATACGGCCCTGTCTGCGTTCGAGACCAACCGGATCACCGACGCGGCCCGGTCGTTCGATCAGATGGGCGCCTCGATCACGGGCGTGATCAATGCCCTGATCGTCGAGCTCGCCCCGACAATCCAGTCCTTCGCCAAAGCGTTTACCCGCGCCACGCAGGCGGTTGTGGAGAACATGGACCGCATCATCCGTGTGGTCGAGGTCGCCGCAACGCTCATCGGTGCGCGCCTGACCGCGGCCGTGGTGAACGTCGGCTGGTCGGCCTTCGCTCTGGCCGCCCGGAGTGCCGCCGCAGCGGTCCGCAGCGCGGGTGTGGCGGCCTCAACGGCGGCCGTGGCGATACGCGGCCTCAAGGGTGCTCTGGCGCTGCTCGGCGGGCCGGCGGGTGTGCTGTTGCTGGCCGCCAGTGCCGCGTATCAGTGGATCAGCAGCTCCAACGATGTCCGCTCCGAGGTCAACGAACAGGCCAACAAGATCGACACGCTCGCCCGCAAGTGGGGTGAGCTGACCAAGGCACAGCGCCAGAACGCGATATTCCAGCAGCAGGAAGTCGTCACGAAGCTGCAGGAACAGGTCTCGCAGCAGGCGCAGGAGATGGAAAAGGTCGCCATGTCGCGGCGGCTCGTGACCGACGCCACCACGAATCAGGCGACCAGCCAGAAGCTGGCGAACGATTACGACCGGCAGGCGATCGAGAATCAATCGAAGCTCGCCGATATCAGCCAGCGGCTATACAAGGAGCGGAAACGCCTCCAGCAGCTCAAGTCCGGCGACATTGATATGGCCGACTTTGGCGGTGGCCCGCCGAAGCCCACGCCGACGACTCCGACCGGCGGCACCGCCTCCGGCACGTCCGTTCAGCGCGTCGAGGTTCCGAAGCGGCCCGAAATCTACAGCATGTCCGATCGCGCCCGCGATGCCCTGGATCAATTCAACCAGGGCAACCGCACGGTCGAGTCCGTGAAGGCCAAGTACGACAAGCTCGCCGAGTATGCGCGGCTCTACTACAACGATGCGGGCAAAAAGGCCGAGGTGCTGGCCCGTATCCAGTCCGAGCGCGCCAAGGCAGTGGCCCAGATGACGGGCGAGCAATACAACCGCATGAGTGAGTTCGCCCAGCAGGCGGCGCGTAACGTGCAGGACACGCTCGGCCGCACGCTCAAGCAGACCCTGGCGGGCAACTTCGACGGCATTCTCGAGAGCTGGAGCAATATGCTGCTCGAAATGGCCGCGCAGGCGCAGGCGGCGCAGCTCAACCGGGCGCTGCTGGGTGACTCCTTCGCGTCCGACGGCAAGCTCGGCGGCCTGCTGGGCGCCGCTGGCAAATCGCTCGGCGGCATGTTCGGCAGCATGTTTGGCCCCAGCTCGGCCAGCATCGGCACGTCGTTTGCCGACGCGGGCATCGGCGGCATCGGCACGGGCGTCCAGTCTCAGTTCGGCGGCTTCTTCGCCAAGGGCGGCAATCCGCCTATCGGGAAGGGTTCGATCGTCGGCGAGAACGGCCCGGAATTGATCGTCCCGCGTACGCCGACGACTGTCATTCCCAACCATGCGATTCCTCAAGGTGGCTCGAATAGCGGCCCGGTCGTGAATCAGTACGTGACTTATAACGAAGCCGAAGGCAAGACGGGCGAAGAACGTCAACGCGATCAGCAGAGCCTTGCGAAGACGCTTGAGAATCAGATCACGAGCGTGGTCGTTAGCGACATGGCCCAGCGTGGCCCGATGAGTCGCAGTTTCCAGAACATTTTCAACCTCAAACGCAAGGGAGCGGCGTGATGTACGAACAGCGGGCGAGCTGGATTGCACGGGAGCTGCTGCGCACCGAGAAACCCGAAAGCGCCGCCGCCATATTGGGCTTGGCGATCGTCAAGATCGCGGATGAATCCTTTGAATCCGACGACGTGCGGGAGCGCGCCATACGCGGCGTCTATGACCGCATGGTCGAGTATTACGAGCGCAACAAGTGAGAGGGTTGCCGTCGCCCGGGCGAAAGCTCTTAGGACGGACACGGATTAGTCGGTGAGTGCCGTGCATGACAAAACCCCGACGGCCGGCAGCGGTTTTTTTGCCTACGGGCCCTCCTGACCGCGTGGCCGGCATCTATTTCGTTTCGCTGATGGAGCGACCATGAGTACGTTCACGGCAGAAGTCTATCCCGTGGTTCTCGAAGACACGCGCCACGTTTTGACGGTCGATACGGGTTGCACCGTGGCGGACATGGTTCCGCCCGAGCGCCACGCGATTGTGATCGTCAACAACCGCGTGATCCCGCTCGAACAGTACGCCACGCATGAGCCCATCGAGGGCGATTATGTGGTGATCCGGGCTGTGCCGACGGGCCTGGTCGTTGCGGCGGCTGCGGCGATTGGCTCTGCGGCGGCCGGTGCTGCAGCTGCGGGCAGTGTTGGTTTCCTCGGCTTGAGCGGCCTAGCAGCAACAGTGGCATGGACAGCGTTGACGATCCGCCTATCCACGTCCCGACTCACTTGAGGTGTTTCTATGACGGTCCTGAATTGCCTGATTACTGATGACCGTGCCTGGATGGCACAGGATCATTCCACGTATGACTCGCGCGGCATGCCGGCGAAGGATGTCACCGCATCCGATTACGTCTTTCGGGCGCAATCGCTCGGCGAGGCGTGCAAGGTTCAAGTATTTCCGGACCGGCGCCTGCTCATGGGGATCGCCGGATCGGTCGTGTACGGCATGGCGTGGCTTCATGTGCTCGATCAGCGCGGCGACGACATTGACGGGCTGGCGGGCTATGCGACCGACGAGCTTCGGCGGATCTTCCATCACTACAAGCCCGCGTTGCGTGAATGCTATGTCCTGCATGCCGGGTTCAGTGCCGCCGAGGGGCGTGTGATCGGTCTGCTCTATCAGGCCGAGAACGACTTCGTGCCGGTCCGGTTGCCGGCGGGCGCGGTCATGCACTCGCCACATCTCAGCGGAGACGCGCCGGGTATTGATCGCGCCGAGGCATTGGCCGAACAGGCGCGCTGCGGCCGGCGTGTTCCCGAGTTCTTCGACGCCATGTTCGCCAATCAGAAATGGCAGTGTGAACATCGCCGCCTGCGGGCCGGTGTGCTGCTCTCCGACGACTACACCCTGGCGTCGGTCGATTCGGACGGCGCGCGGGTCGTGCAGGGCGCTGAAGCGGCCGCAGTTGCCTAGCGGGGTTATTACCAACAATCGAGTGGGCTGCCGTCGCCCGAGCCAGGCTCTAGGACGGACGCGGATTAGTCGGCGAGTGCCGTGCATGACAAAACCCCGACGGCCGGCAGCGGTTTTTTGCCTACGGGCATGCTCCTTGACCGCGTGGCCGACATAGCCCCTATCGGCGGTGCCGGTGGGGGCTTTCTATCTCTGGGGCTGCCGAAGGCCCAGCTTGTGACTTGATGCTTGCATGGGACTTTGCTCGCTTTTACGCTCCTCGGGCGCGATATGCGCGCAAAAACCGAGGGAGAAAAATGAAGCAAATAATGGCACTTACCGTGATCGCAGCCGGTTTGGTCGGATGCACGACCGCTGGCCCGTACGTCACGAACATCTCTAGTGACGGCCGCAGTGGTCTCAACGTCGAAAAGTGCACTGTCAAGCTCAATGCCTTTATGGGGACTGTATCGAATGGGGACTGCACGTCGCAGTCGATTCAGGTCCGATAAACGCGACGCGCCCACGCAGTTGATAACGAGCCCGCTTCGGCGGGCTTTTTTTACGTCGCATCACGGTGGGATGGCGCTGCGCCAGCGAGGTGCTAAATTCTCGCCCATGGCAAAGCTCAAACGGCGCGACCGACTGGCCTGGCTGTTGAGGCAGCGGGGATATACCTACCCGGCGATCGCCGAACGGCTGGCGAGGTTTCAGGGGCGGCCGAGGACGTCCAGTCAGCGCGCGTCCGAGATTGTGAAGCGTTACGACCGCGTCATGCGCCGGCGGGCTCGGGATCCACGTTGGTACGACGGCTTGAGGCCGCAGACGGTCACGATGCTGAAGCGCGCAGGCTATGACACGCCGGAAGCGATCCGGGCGGGGCTGCGAGACGGCTCAATCCGGCCGGAGTCTATGCCCAATCTCGGGCCAAGGTCTTATGCCGACCTGTGCCGAGTGTTCGGGGCTCCAAAGCTGGAGTGAAGGCGTCGTCTGTGCGCTCGGCGAGAGCAGCGTGCAAGCCTCGCGGTTTGGGGAAATCCGGTTGTACCCCGGTTTGTACCCCGGCCATAAAAAAAGGGCTTAGAGAAGCTGGAAATTTTCTCTAAACCCTTGATTTTGTTGGCTCCCCGGGACGGGCTCGAACCGCCGACCTAGTGATTAACAGTCACCCGCTCTACCAACTGAGCTACCGGGGAACGGCGTTGGCATGCATCGCCCTGCGGCGAAGGTCGCGTATTCTAGGGTGACATGCGGTACTTGGCAAGCCGTCCGGCCGGTGAATCGGGCGGCGATGCGTCAGCTTGTTCTCGGACGCGTTCGCGTCGGCCCGGCCACGCGGCTTTCCTCGGCGCGCCCACTTGTATTTTTAGTGCACAGGCCGAACCTCCATCTCATGAGCGATCGATTCAAATTGCAGGCGAACTGGGACCCGGCCGGCGACCAGCCCGCGGCCATCGAGGGGCTCGTCGAAGGGCTGGACGACGGCCTGGCGCACCAGGTGCTGCTGGGCGTGACCGGGTCGGGCAAGACCTTCACGATGGCCAACGTCGCCATGCGGGCGGGGCGGCCCATGCTGATCATGGCGCCGAACAAGACGCTCGCCGCGCAACTCTACGGCGAGATGAAGGAGTTCTTCCCGAACAACGCCGTCGAATATTTCGTCTCCTACTACGACTATTACCAGCCCGAAGCCTACGTGCCGTCGTCGGACACCTTCATCGAGAAGGATTCGTCGATGAACGAGCACATCGAGCAGATGCGGCTGTCGGCGACCAAGGCGCTGATCGAACGGCGCGACACGATCGTGGTGGCGTCGGTCTCGGCGATTTACGGTCTGGGCGATCCCCAGGCCTATTTCGCGATGGTGCTGCATCTGGACGAGGGCGAGACGATCGGCCAGCGCGACATCGTCAAGCGCCTGACCGAGCTGCAGTACACGCGCAATGACATGGCGCTGGAACGCGGCACCTATCGCGTACGCGGCGAGATCATCGACGTCTTTCCGGCGGAGGCCGATGAGGAGGCCGTTCGCATCGAGCTGTTCGACGACGAGATCGAGCGGCTGTCCTATTTCGATCCGCTCACCGGCACGATCAACCGCAAGGTGCCGCGGCTGACGATCTATCCCAAGACGCATTACGTCACCCCGCGCGATCGCATCGTCGGGGCCATGGATCAGATCAAGGCCGAGATGAAGGAGCGGGTTAAATACTTCGAGTCGCAGAACAAGCTGATCGAGGCCCAGCGGATCGAACAGCGCACGCTCTTCGATCTGGAGATGATCAACGAGATCGGCTTCTGCTCCGGCATCGAGAACTATTCGCGCTATCTCTCCGGGCGCGCGCCGGGCGAGCCGCCGCCCTGTCTGCTTGATTATCTGCCCGACGACGCGATCATGGTGCTGGACGAGTCGCACGTGACCGTTCCCCAGATCGGCGGCATGTACAAGGGCGACCGGGCGCGGAAGGAGACGCTGGTCGAGTACGGCTTCCGTCTGCCTTCGGCGCTGGACAACCGGCCGCTCAAGTTCGAGGAGTTCGAGCGCGTGGCGCCGCAGATGGTCTACGTCTCAGCCACGCCGGGCCCGTACGAGACGGAGCACGCGGACAACACCGTCGAACAGGTCGTGCGCCCGACGGGGCTTGTCGACCCGGATATCGAGGTGCGGCCGGCGGAGAATCAGGTCGACGATCTGCTCTCGGAGGTCCGGGACGTGGTGGCGCGCGAACAGCGGGTGCTGGTGACCGTGCTCACCAAGCGCATGGCCGAGGATCTGACCGAATATCTGCACGAGGCGGGCGTGCGGGTGCGCTATCTGCACTCCGATATCGACACGGTCGAACGCAGCGAGATCATCCGTGATCTGCGGCTGGGCGAGTTCGACGTCCTGGTCGGCATCAATCTCCTGCGCGAGGGGCTGGACATCCCCGAGGTCGCGCTGGTGGCGGTGCTCGACGCCGACAAGGAGGGCTTCCTGCGGGCCGAGCGCTCGCTGATCCAGACGATGGGCCGGGCAGCGCGCAACGTCGAGGGCCGGGCGGTGCTCTACGCCGACCAGGTCACCGGCTCCATGCGGCGCGCCATCGACGAGACCGAACGGCGCCGCGCCAAGCAGATCGCCTTCAACGAGGAGTACGGCATCACGCCGAAGACGATCGAGAAGGCGGTGGCCGACGTCATGCGTCACGGCTACGAGGATTACTCGAGCGCCAAGGAGCGCAAGAAGGTGGCCGAGGTCGGCGCCGACTATGCGCGCATGTCGGCCAGCCAGCTGGCCAAGGAGATCGACAAGCTCGAGAAGCAGATGTTCAAGCACGCCGAGAACCTTGAGTTCGAGCAGGCGGGCGAACTGCGTGATCGGATCGCGAAAATCCGCGAACACGCACTGGAACTCCCTGCGAAGGCTGGATGATTCGATTTCGCGGCTCGTGACGATCGAGCCGCGGCACACGCGATCGGCGAACAGGCCGGGGCGGTGCTTTGCGGTCGGTGCCGAGCCGCTCCGAATTATTGCAGGCGTCGACCCGCGCGATGCGTCCAGCCGCTGTTTGCGGCGCGCCTGACCGATTCTCGCGTGTCCGGTCGCCGCTTCGCCATGTGTTTGACGTATCGCGACCAAGGCGTAGGCTGCGCGCTGGCCGGCGGGGAGCGGCGATCGACTGGCGCAAGAGGGGGCGATGCGGTCGTCTCGCCTGCGCAAAGAGGGCCGCATGAAAACGCAGCGGTGTAACGCGGTGGCCAGGAACGACGACGACCTCGAGCCGTCCTTACGGCCGCCCGGAAGCGTCTGCCGCTATGGCGGCGTTCGGAATGTCTCGGTGGGCGGCTTCGTCGGCGCCGTGCAGGCGATTTTTTGCGTCGAAAGGGTTGTCCCGCCGTTCTGATGGCGGTATCGTCTCGCACTTCGCTAGGCGCGTAGCTCAGTTGGTTAGAGCGCTACCTTGACATGGTAGAGGTCGCTGGTTCGAATCCGGCCGCGCCTACCAGATCTTTCGCAACCGCGGCCTTGTCTCGGTTGCCGTTCGGTCACACGACGTCGGTATCCGGCTTTGCGAGGTCGGATCCGCCCGGTCTCCCGAGTCGTGCAAGCCGGACTTCGGATCGGCCGCCGACACATGTTGGCGGCCTTTTACGTTCCAGCGGTCCGTCTCCGCTGGCGCCACGCACGCGGCCCCTGGTATCGGCCGCCACTGAAAGGACACCGCGATGCCCGCGATCACGCTCCCCGACGGTACCGTCAAACAGTTCGATCATGCCGTGACCGGCATGCAGGTCGCCGAATCGATCGGCGCCGGCCTGGCCAGGGCCACGCTCGCCGCGCGCATCGATGGTGAACTGGCCGATGCGTCGGTTCCCATTGATCACGATGCGAAAGTCGAACTGGTCACAGCCCGCGAGCAGGACGGTCTCGATATCATTCGTCACTCGTGTGCGCATCTGCTCGGCCAGGCGCTCAAGACGATGTATCCCGATGTGCAGATGGCCATCGGCCCGGTCATCGACGACGGGTTCTACTACGACATCAACATCGGCCGCACGCTCACGCCCGAGGATCTCGAATCCATCGAGGCGCGCATGCACGAGCTGGCCGACCGCGATCACGAGGTGATCCGCGAAGTGGTCACCCGCGACAAGGCGCTGGCGACGTTCGTCGATCGTGGCGAGCCCTACAAGCAGGAAATCGTCCGCGAGATTCCGGAAGGCGAGACGATCGCGCTGTATCACCACGAAGACTACGTGGACATGTGCACGGGCCCGCACGTGCCCAACTCGCGGCATCTGCGCCACTTCAAGCTGATGAGCCTGGCCGGCGCCTACTGGCGCGGCGACTCCGACAACGAGATGCTCACGCGCATCTACGGTACCGCCTGGGCCACCGAAAAGGATTTCAAGGCGCACCTGGCATTCCTCGAGGAGGCCAAGAAGCGCGACCATCGCCTGATCGCCCGCAAGCAGGATCTCTTCCATATTCAGGAAGAAGCGCCGGGCATGATCTTCTGGCACGACCGCGGTTGGCAGATCTATCTGCAGATCACCGACTATATCCGTGCGCGGCTGGATCGCGAAGGCTACAAGGAAGTCCACACGCCGTCGCTGATCGACCTGTCCCTGTGGGAGAAATCCGGCCACGCCGAGAAATTCGCCGACGACATGTTCATCACCGGCTCGGAGGACCGCCAGTTCGCGGTCAAGCCGATGAACTGCCCGGCGCATGTGCAGATCTACAACCGGGGCTTGAAGAGCTACCGCGACCTGCCGTTGCGCCTGGCCGAATTCGGCTCCTGTCATCGCAACGAGGCCTCGGGCACGCTGCACGGCCTGATGCGCGTGCGCGGATTCACGCAGGACGATGCGCATATCTTCTGCACCGAATCCCAGATCGGCGACGAGGTCTCCAGGTTCATAGATCTGCTGTACGAAGTCTATGCCGACTTCGGCTTCGACGAGGTGCTGATCAAGCTCTCAACGCGTCCGGAAAAACGCGTGGGCTCCGACGCGGTATGGGACAAGTCCGAGGCCGCGCTGCAACAGTGTCTCGAGGACAAGGGCCTCGCCTTCGACCTGCAGCCCGGCGAAGGCGCGTTCTACGGGCCCAAGATCGAGTTCTCGCTGCGCGACTGCCTCAACCGGGTCTGGCAGCTCGGCACTGCCCAGCTCGATTTCTCCATGCCCGAGCGGCTGGGCGCCGGCTATGTCGACGAGCAGGGCGATCGGCAGGTGCCGGTGATGATCCATCGGGCCATCCTCGGCTCGCTGGAGCGTTTCATCGGGATCCTGATCGAGCACTATGCGGGGTCTCTGCCGCTGTGGCTGTCGCCGAGCCAGGCGGTGCTGCTCAACATCACCGATGCCCAGCGCGATTACCTGCAGGAAACCGAGAAACAGCTCCGCGATTCCGGTCTCCGTGTGGAAACGGACTTGAGAAACGAAAAGATCGGCTACAAGATCCGGGAACATACGATGCAGCGCGTGCCGTATCTGCTCGTGGTCGGCGACCGCGAGGTCGAGGCCGGCGCGGTGGCGGTCCGGACCCGCGAAGGCGAGGATCTGGGACGCATGACCGTGGCGGACTTCGTGGCGATGGCGCTGCAGCGTGTCTCGGAAAGAAAATAACGGTTCGATGGCTGGAACGTTCGTGCGCATCTGCTATACTCGCGCGCTTCGCGTCGGGTGGACTGCCCGCGCGGACGACCGGCTAAGCTAAGGAGGACGCCGAAATCGCTTCTGGACAAAAGGATCGTCGCAACGATGCGATAACTGCGCGCGAAGTCCGCGTGATCGCCCCGGACGGGGAACAGATCGGGATACTGCCGATCGAGGAGGCGCTCGAGCGTGCCGGCGCGTACGATCTCGATCTGGTCGAGGTGTCGCCGAATGCCTCGCCGCCGGTCGCCCGAATCATGGACTACGGCAAGCACATCTTCGAGAAGAAGAAGACACAGCAGGCCGGCAAGCAGAAGCAGAAACAGACGCAGCTCAAGGAAGTGAAGTTTCGACCGGGTACGGATACCGGCGACTACAACATCAAGCTGCGTAAGTTGAAGGAGTTTCTGGAAGAGGGCGACAAGATCAAGATCACGCTGCGTTTTCGTGGTCGTGAGATGGCCCATCAGGAGCTCGGCAAAGAGTTGATGGACCGTGTACGGGACGACCTTGAAGAGCTGGCGTCGGTCGAGCAGCGCCCCGAAATGCAGGGGCGGCTGATGACGATGGTGATGTCGCCGCTCAAGGGCGTGCCGAAGCACAGCAAGAAATAACGCACAGTTCGAGTCAGAGATCTACTATGCCCAAGCTCAAGACCAACCGCGGCGCGGCCAAGCGATTCAAGCGGACCGGCAGCGGCAAGCTGCGCCGGCGCCGTGCGTTCGGCAACCATATCCTGACCAAGAAGGCGACCAAGCGTAAGCGTCGCTTCGCGCAGGGCGCGTTGGTGGCCGAGGCCGATCAGCCGTCCATGGATCGGTTGATTCCGTACAAGTAGGCGCATCGCCCGAGAGTGTTCGCGCAGTCCGCCGTCGGCGGACTGCTTCGGTTTGAAATACAGCAGGTAACGCGAAAATGGCACGAGTCAGTCGCGGGGTGACGGCGAAGGCGCGTCACAAGAAGGTTCTCAAGAAGGCGAAGGGTTATTACGGCGCACGCAGCCGGACCTATCGCGTTGCTCGGCAGGCCGTTTTCAAGGCCGGCCAGTATGCGTATCGCGATCGTCGCAATCGCAAGCGCGAGTTTCGCGCCCTCTGGATCACGCGGATCAATGCGGGCGCGAAAGAGCTGGGGCTGTCCTACAGCGCGCTCATGAACGGTCTGAACAAGGCCGGCATCGAGCTGGACCGCAAGGTTCTGGCGGATCTCGCGGTGCGCGACAAGGCTGCGTTCGCCGCGGTGGTCGAACAGGCGCGCGCCGCCCAGGCCTGACCCGAGTCACGAGCCGGCGGTCGCCGGCTGCGGCGCCCGCGCGCGCCCGGCTTGCTGCAAAGGGAAAGGTCATCGCCTTTCCCTTTTGTTTTTGCGCGATGAGAACGTGACCGGAGGCCGCTCCCGCATGACCACTGATCTAGACCGTCTCCGCAGCGAGGCGCTGGCTGCGATCGCGGATGCCGGTGATCTGCAGGCTCTCGAGGCCCAGCGCGTAGCTCTGCTGGGCAAGAAGGGCAGCGTGACCCGGCGCCTGAAGACGCTGGGGGATCTGCCCGCCGACGAGCGTCGTGCGGCGGGCGGCGCGATCAACGCCCTGAAGCAGGAACTCGGCGAGGCGATCACGGCGCGACGCGAGGTGCTGGAAGCCGAGGCGCGGGCGCAGCGGCTGGCCCAGGAGCGGGTGGATGTGACGCTGCCCGGTCGCGGCCGTCGCCCGGGTGCGATGCATCCGATCACGCTGACGCGGCGCCGCATCGAGTCGCTGTTCGCACGGCGGGGCTTCGAAGTGGTGACCGGCCCCGAGGTCGAGGACGACTACCACAACTTCGAGGCGCTGAACGTGCCGCCGGATCATCCCGCGCGGGCGATGCAGGACACGTTCTATGTCGACGGCGCGCGGCTGCTGTTGCGCACCCATACCTCGCCGGTGCAGATCCGGACCATGGAGGCCCGCCAGCCGCCGATACGCATCATCGCGCCGGGGCGTGTCTATCGCTGCGACTCGGATCGCACGCACAGCCCGATGTTCCATCAGGTGGAGGCGCTGTACGTTGCCGAGGCGGTGAACTTCGCCGATCTGCGTGCCGAGCTGCAGTCGTTTCTGGAGGCTTTTTTCGAGACCGAGCTGAAGCTGCGCTTCCGGCCGTCGTACTTTCCGTTCACCGAGCCCTCGGCGGAGGTCGATATCGACGGCCGGGCACTGGGGACCGGCTCCGGCTGGATGGAAGTGCTCGGCTGCGGCATGGTGCATCCGCGCGTGCTCGAGGCCGCAGGTATCGACGGTGCGCGCTATACGGGCTACGCCCTCGGCATGGGCATCGAGCGCCTGGCCATGCTGCGTTACGGCGTCACCGATCTACGCCAGTTCTACGACAACGATCTGCGTTTCCTCGCGCAGTTCGCCTGATCGATCATCCAAGGCCCCGGGAGTCGCGATGCAAGTCAGTGAGCAATGGCTGCGCGAATGGGTCGCCTCGCGCGCCGATATCGACACGATCGCCGAACGCCTGACCATGGCCGGCCTCGAGGTGGACTCCGTCGAGGCGGCCGCGCCGTCGCTCGACCGGGTCGTGATCGGGCGGATCGAAGATACGGCGCCCCATCCGGAGGCCGACCGCCTGCGAGTGTGCACGGTTGCCGTGGGGGGAGCCGAGCCGCTGTCGATCGTCTGCGGTGCGGCCAACGCCCAGACCGGCGCCCGTGTCCCGGTTGCGCGCGTCGGCGCCGTGCTGGCGGGCGGGGTCGCGATCGAGGCCACGACCATTCGCGGCGTCGCATCCAGCGGCATGCTCTGCAGCGCGAGCGAGCTCGGCCTGGGGACGGACGACGACGGCCTCTGGCAGCTGCCTGACGATGCCCCGGTGGGCACGCCGCTCGCCGATTATCTCCAGCTGCCTGATCACGTGCTCGAGATCGATCTGACGCCCAACCGGGGGGATTGTCTGAGTATGCGCGGCATCGCCCGCGAGGTGGCGATCGACGAGGATCTGCCGCTGGGCGAGCCGGACGTCACCCCCTGCGCCGTTGTGAGCACGGTGCGGCGCGACGTGGGGATCGATGCGCCGGAACGCTGCGCCGGCTATGCGGCACGCTGCATCACGTCGGTAGGCGCGGATGCGGCGACACCTCTCTGGATGGCGGAGCGCCTGCGGCGGGCCGGCGTTCGTCGCATCAACCTGCCGGTGGACGTCGGCAACTATGTGATGCTGGAGCTCGGTCAGCCGATGCACGCCTTCGATGGCGATCGGCTG
The DNA here is from genome assembly GCF_003788635.1 of Salinisphaera orenii subsp. orenii MK-B5. GTDB lineage: Bacteria > Pseudomonadota > Gammaproteobacteria > Nevskiales > Salinisphaeraceae > Salinisphaera > Salinisphaera orenii. The sequence goes on along the minus strand of NZ_AYKH01000001.1, from coordinate 173,379 downwards.
GTGGGCGCGATCCGCGTGCGGCTCGCGGCGCCGGGCGAACGGATCGAGACCCTCGACGGCGAGACGGTCGCACTTGCCGACGATACGCTGGTCATTGCCGACGACGAGGGGCCCGTCGCCATCGCGGGCGTCATCGGGGGCCAGCGCACCGCCGTCGACGCCACCACGACGCATGTGGTGTTCGAATCGGCCTGCTTCACGCCGTCGGCCGTCGCCGGCCAGGGCCGACGCTACAAGATTCACACGGACGCGCTGCATCGCTTCGAGCGCGGCGTCGATCCCGCACTGCGCAGACCGGCACTGGAGCGGGCCAGCGCGCTGCTGATCGCCCACGGTGGCGGCGAGGTCGGTCCGGTGACGCATGTCAGCGGCGAGCCCGTCTGGCCGCAGTCGCGCGAGATCGCGCTGGAAGGCGCCCACGTCGAGCGCCTGCTCGGCCAGCCGGTGGCCGCGGTCGAGATCGAGCGGATCCTCGGCGCACTCGGCATGGTCGTCGAAACAACGGATGAAGATCGCTGGCACGTGGTGCCGCCGAGCTGGCGCTACGACATCGAGCTCGAGGCGGATCTGATCGAGGAGGTCGCACGGATCTACGGCTACGAGCGTCTCCAGAGCGGCACGCAGGGCGTAGATCTGCCGCCAGCCGACGCCGGGGCCGCCGTCGACGACGAGGCGCGTTGGCACGAGACGCTGCGACAGCGCGGCTACAGTGAAGCCATCACCTACAGTTTCGTCGAGCCGGGGCTGCATCGTGCGCTGATGGGCGAGGGCGCGGTGGTCGCGCTGGACAACCCCATTTCGGAGCAGTACGCGGAAATGCGCCGTACCCTCTGGGCCGGGCTGCTGCCCAGCTGGCAGCACAACGTGCGGCGGCAGCATACGGATGTGCGTCTCTACGAAGCGGGCCTGCGGTTCGAGCCTGATACGGCGGCCGAACACGGGATCGCCCAGATTTCGACGCTGGCCGGCTTGATATGGGGACAGGCCGAAAACACACACTGGGACCGCCCGTCGCGGGCCGTGGATTTCTTCGACATCAAGGGCGATGTCGAGGCGCTGTTCGCCGGCGTTTCCGGTCGCCTGCGCTTCGACGCGGCCAGCCATCCCGCGCTGCATCCGGGTCGAAGTGCACGCATCCGTTTGGACGGCGAAGCCGTCGGCTGGCTGGGGCAGCTCGCTCCGGAATTCAAGAAGCTAAGCAAAAAAAGTGATTTGCCGTATCTTTTTGAAGTCGATTCGCATGCGCTGAGTGATCGCGGCGGCATTCGCTTCGAATCGCTTTCCGAGCAGCCACGGATACGACGCGACCTCGCCGTAGTCGTTGCCGAGGAGCGGCCGGTGGCCGAACTGATCGATGTGATCGAGGACCTGGATCCGCCGGCGTTGCAGTCGATCGACGTCTTCGACGTCTTTCGCGGAGAGGGCCTTGAGAGAGGATTCAAGAGCGTCGCTTTAGGCTTGATTTTCCAAGATAAAGCGAGCACGCTTACCGACAGCAGCGTGGATACAACAATAAGCGCCGTGGTCGAGGCTCTGGGACGCCGATGCGGTGCGCACATCAGGGGTGAATAGCGGTGGCACTGACCAAGGCAGATCTGACCGAGTATCTCTTCGAGCAGCTCGGGTTCAACAAGCGCGAGTCCAAGGAGTTTGTCGATTGTTTCTTCGAGGAAGTGCGGTCGACGCTCGAGGACGGCGACTATGTGAAGCTCTCCGGTTTCGGCAACTTCGAACTGCGGGACAAGAACGAGCGGCCCGGCCGCAATCCGAAGACGGGCGAGGAAATACCGATTTCCGCGCGCCGTGTCGTGAGCTTCAAGCCCGGCCAGAAGATGCGCGCCCGTGTCGAGTCCAGCGTTGACGCAGCCCGCTGAATCGCTGCCGGACATTCCAGACAAACGCTACTTCACCATCGGTGAAGTCAGCGAGCTCTGTCGCGTCAAACCGCATGTGCTGCGCTACTGGGAACAGGAGTTCACGCAGCTCAAGCCGGTGAAGCGGCGCGGCAATCGCCGCTACTATCAGCAGCACGACGTGCTCATCGCGCGCGACATCCGCATGCTGCTCTATGAGCAGGGGTTCACGATCCAGGGTGCGCGGCTTCAGCTGCGGAGCAAGGGCCGTACGCTCGCTTCGCTGCCGGCCGCGAGCGCGGCGGATTCGCTGGCGGCGGTTCGGCGTGAACTCGAGGCCATACTTCAAAGGCTCGACTAGGGCTGCCCCATTGCACGTGAGCCCGCGCCAATCGCTTCGTGAGAAGTGATGATGGGCGGCGAGACGAGGCACCGTGCACGCCGCGCACTTGTTCTGCGCCAGCGTGCGACAACGCTGGCTTGCCGACAACAGCGCTTGGCCATTCGGCTTGGGCTGCCCATGAAACCTGACCATGGGAGTGCTGCGGCGTTGCCAGTCTCGATCGGGACTCGCCACGATCGGCGACTCCACACCTTGCCGCATGCGACATGCACTCTTAAACGCGGCGTTCGCATGAAGTGCTGGCAGACGCCGGCGCGAGATGGTCGACGCAGGGGCGAGTTCTGGTATCATGCGCGCTCTGTAATCGGGGTATGGCGCAGCTTGGTAGCGCGTCTGCATGGGGTGCAGAAGGTCGCAGGTTCAAATCCTGCTACCCCGACCATAAAAACAGGAACTTACAGAGCCCGGCCAAGCGCCGGGTTTTTCGTGTCAGCGCTATGTCAGCAGTTCGGCATGGCGTATCAGCATGCAGCCTCGACGGTGCCGACAAGGCTCTATAACCCTGCGCTCCCCGCGCGCACGGGCGAACCGGATTAGTGGGACAAGTTGTCCCACTATTCTCGCTGCGCTCCCCGCGCGCACGGGCGAACCTCTACCGGTAGACACAAAAAAGCCCCCAGCGCATGGCGTAGGGGCTGCCGATCGTGCGCGCCTTAAACGCCTTCGGCTGTCGATGATTTCCGTACGCGGCACAGATCGACAAAGCCGCGTCCAGATTATCCAGCGCCACCTACCGGGAAAGCGCCGGCCCGTCTGGCTCGGGGGAGTCTAGGGATAAGCCCGGTCAGTGATACCCGCGAAGTTGAGCGCGGCCGTTACCTGCTCATCGGACAAGCCGGCCTCCTTCGCAGCCGCCATGCCCTCGATGACGCCCGCGAGCGTGCGCGCACGGCCGCCGGCATCGTAGGCTTGCGTCGGCCGCAGGGTATCCAGCGATACGGCCGTGCCCAGCTTCTCGCTGGCCTCCTGGGCGATCAGCGTGGCGATCGGTTGCAGTTGCCACTGTGCGAGATGCCGCTGGCCTTCGCGTACAGACGGCCCGGCGGCTTGTGCATCCATCAGGCTCGGCAGGACGCCGTAGACGCCGAGAATGGCTTGGCGGGCTGCGGCCATGCTCTCGGTGCTCATGGTGCGCGATAGATCGGGCGACAGGTCGGACGGGCGCCAGTCGGTCGTCGGGGCCGGGCCGCCGGCTGCCGTGACCGCGGTGGATTCGCGCAGCAGTACGCGGCCCCGCTGGCCTCGGAATGACCGGGCCAGTTGTTCGTTGCTGATATTCGGGTCTTCGGGCATCGGCACCACTTGGCTACCGAGCGGACTATCGGCGTATACGTCGGAAAGCGCGGACTCGACGGCATGCAGCAGCCCGGCGGTGAGACTGGCGCGCATCAACGGGGCCGTGCCACGCCACGGGGCTTCAACGGTCGAGCCGACGCGGATATGCAGCACTTCGCCGGCCAGAGCCGTGAACGATCGCCCCCCGGCCACGTCGGGCAAGGTCAGCCGGTAGGCGGTCGGGATACCGTCTCGAGTCTTAAGATCCCACTGTGAGACCGGAATCAGCCGGTCGTCGCCCATGAGAAACACGCTTTCGCCTTTCAGGCCCAGTTGCCGGGCCATCAGCGTCAGATCGCGCGGTGTCAGCGCATCCGTGCCGTTCACGTCGGCCAGGGACAGGCCGGACTCCCACAGACTGATACAGCCCTGCACCGTCGCCGTCAGATCGGCGATGCCGCGTTGGCCGGTGATCTCCACGAACCGCGACGCCATCATCTGCGACGTGTAGTTGCGCGTTTCGTCGGGGGCCTTGGTGCGTCGAAAACGATCGAGAATGCTCATGATCCCGCCTGTTGTTCTTCGGCCAGTGCCTCGATGCGATCGCCTCGGGACGTGACCGATACCGCCAGCACGTTGAGCGTGCGCCCATCGAAGCGCACTTGGTCGCTGGTCTGTATGTCGGTATCCGCCGGGGTGGCGAACGTCCATGTCACGATCCCGGCCTGTTGCTGGGCGGCGAACGTGTCATTCATGCGCGCCGGATAGGCCCGCCCCGGTGCGTCGGCAATCTTGTTCCATTCCTCGACAGGCTCACCATAGGGGCCGTCGGTCGTGGTCTTGCGCCAGACCGGATAGGTGCGCTTGAAGTAGCCTGCGCTCATGACCGGTAGCGCCGCAGCAGATCGGCCGCGCCGGAATACTGCAACGCGCGCGCGACCGCATTGGCGGATCGGGTGAACGAGTAATCGCCATCGGATACCGACGTGGCGCCGCCCTCGGGCTGGACTTCGGCCCAATACTCCGCCAGGCGGATATAAGCACGCATGACGGGCGCCGGGGGCTCGGCCTCGCCGACCTGATAAGTCAGCCGGTGCGTGCCGTGATTCAGGTACAGACCCATCGGCGCCGGGTCGGGCTGGACTTCGATCCAGTCCTTGCCGTTCCACTGCTCGGCCTTGGTGAGCTCGGCCGGCTGGAGCCGGGGCACGAAGTAGCCTTCGCCCTCGGTAATCCACTGGACTTCACGCGCCGGCCAGCGCCGGATGATCCACTGTTCGATGCGCGCCCAGACCGCCGTCGCGTCGATCGCTTGGGCGGCGGGGCTCAGATCGGCAGGCTCTGCCGGATAGTCGCTCGGCAGGTCTTCATCTTCGCGGACGATCTCGACAGGCATTAGCGCCACCTCCAAGCCGCCGGAACCGAACGGGAACCGGCCGGGTTTTCCGGCTGCCACGATCGGGCTTCCACCTGCGCGCTGTCGTAGGCTGGCCGCGTGACAACGGATAGCTCGAACAGATCGGCACCGTGCACCGTGCGCAGCAGGCCGCCAGAGCGGCGCTCAACGCGCTCACCATTGGGGCGAACACGAAAGCCGGGGGACAGGCCCACGGACAAGCCCGCACGCACCAGCGCCAGGGTGTCGCGGCCGTGCGATGTATCCGCCACGTCGGCACTGATACGCGCCTCGAACGCCAGCCCATCGTCGGCATCGGTCAGCGTCAGCGAACCGGACCGACGCGACGCCAGCGGCCGGTTGTAGTCGTGGCCGGCCAGTAAATGCACGTCGTCCTGCAACGTGAAGGCGCCGGGGGCGAATGTCTCGCGACGCCCGCGCCCCAGCTCGGCCAGCGTACCGTAGGGGAATCGGCCCGCGATCGTGTGCGAGCCGTCCGCCTCTGCGCGTAGCTCCAGACCGCCGTTGATCGGCGCGAATAGCATTACTGCAAGCCCGACAGCACGCGCAGTTGTTCGGCGCGACTAATGGATACGTCCATCGTGACCAGCCCGGTCAGCCGCAGCCCGCCGCTCTGGGCATCGGAATACGGATCGCGGATCAAATCGACCGCGCCCCACGTCGCCACGAAGATCGGCGACTGACCGCCCGCGTTGGTGGTCAACAGCGCCTTGCTCGCCGGGGTGCTGCCGCTGGGGGCGGCCAGTGCGTTGTGCGACTGCGTGACGCTGCCCAGCTTCGCCGCGAGGCGGTCGTATTCGGTTACGCCGCTGCCGGCGTCGAAAATCACGTCGTCCATCGCGTCCCAGATTTCCGGGCGGATCAGCGCCCGGACGCTGCCGGGGCCGGTGGCCGCGTTGGCGAGCATGAACTCGGTCACCGCCTTGCGGAAGGCGCCGTAACTGGCCGCTGCGTCCACGGCGGTCGAGTCGATACCGTAGTCGGCGGCTTGGGCGACGACGCCGGCCGGCTGGCCGTTGCTGCCACTACCCTGGAATACCGCCTTGTCGATCTCGACCTGCATGGCGCCCTGCATGTCGCGCCGGATCGCGGCCTCGATGCCCGCCGACTGCTTCATCGCCTTGCGGGTCAGCCGCATCTGAATGCCGAGCGTGTGGTCGGGCGCCAGCGGCCGGTCGACGGTCGAGAACTCGGTCGGGCCGGCCACGTCGCCGCCCTCGGTCGAGGCCCAGCCCGCGGTCACCTGTGAGGTGCTCACCGGATATTCGATGCCGCCGGCCGTGACGTTGACCATCTGCGCGCCCATCGCGCCGGCCACGCTCTGCGGGAACAGCCGGTCGATCATCGGCATGGTGGCAACCGGATCGGGCACGGTCGCGGAGGTGGTCTCACCGGCGCGGGTCTCGAAAGCCGCGAACGGTACGGGTACGCCGCGATAGCCGCCGGCCTGTCGCAACTCCTGCACGACCTCGGCGGTGGCGCCGTCGAACTGTCGGCCCTCGTCGAGGTGCAGCGCGGCCTGGCGCATCTCGTACTGCGCGATCAGCTTGTCCCATTCGCCCGCCTCGCGGGTTTCTAGGTCGCGGTCGGCGTCGCGCCGCTCGTCGTCCTCGGCGATCAGGCTGGCGCGATAGCGCGATTCGTTGGCCTGATACTCACCGTCGAGCGCGTCCATCTGGCTGCGCTGCTCTTCGGTCGGGGCGTCGTTGGCGGCCAGTTCGGCCAGGTTCTGCCGGATCTCGGACTGCCGGCGGGCGATCTTCTGCGACTGCAACATACGGATACTCGCGAGTGGTGTATACCCGTACAGTATCCCATACAATAAAACAACTGTTCAAGTGTTGGTTATAAGTTCTCGCCATTTGTCAAGCTCTGGGTTCGGCTCGCGCCCGGTCATCTCGAAACGGGTTTTCTTTCCGTGGCATACGGCGCAGAGCGTTTGCAGGTTCGTCAGGTCGAACGCCAGGTCGGGCCGCTTGCGCACGCTCTCGACGTGATCCACTTCGAGCCGGCGCTTGCTGGCGCATTGAACACAACGCCAATCGTCGCGCCGGAGCGCGGCCAGCCGTAGGCCCGGCCAGCGTCGATCGCGCTGGGCCAGTTCGCTGGGGCGATTGGGGCGATATTTCCTCACGCCCATAGCGCCGAGCGGGCACGATAGGCCGGCCGCGCACTGCGCCGGCGTCCCTCGGCCACCGCCAGGATCGTCGCTGCCGCCGCATCAATTCGCCCCGTCGAGCGCGCCTTGGCCAGCTTCATGTTGTTGGCCGGGTCGCGCAGGGTCACGGCATCGGCAAAGGCGGATCGCAGCAGCAGGGACGCCCGCACCTGCACCAGCCCGTCGAATACGGCGCTACGGAATCGCTCGCAGTCCTCGCCGCCGTCCTTGAAGCCCATCCCGCGCCAGACCACGGGCACGCGCAGGCCTGCGGCCTGCAAGGCTTCCTCGAACTCGCTCTGTCGGTAGCGGTCAGCCACGAAGCACGTGACGGGCGCGGTATCCAGCCGGTCGGTGATCGCTTGCAGGAATTGCGGCGCCGGCACGATCTTTTCGCCCATGACCAGCAGTTCATCGCGGTCTTTCATCTCGACATAGCGATCGCGTACGCCGTCACGCTGGCCGCGATCGGCGAGGCTCGGATTTGACGGGAAGGCGCCCACGGCTTCCAGCCGGCCGGTATTCGGCCAGTAGAGCGCCGCCGCGGACATGGAGGCACTGCCGCCCAGATCGACGCCCACGATGGCGCCGCCTTCGCGCGGGGGAAGCTCGCTGGTCTCGGCAGCCAGCCAGTCATCCACGGTCAACAATACGTCGCGGTTCTCGGCGCTCGTGCGTTCGTTGCGGTTGTAGAGCCGGAAAGACGCCAGCGCGGAGCCGCCGCGGGCGATCGCCCGTTGCGCCTGTGCCTGGAGCCATTGGGGCGAGGAACCGATGCCCGCCTTGGCGCCGGGGTTGGCCTCGATGATGCTGTCGAAGTCGTCGGCCGGCAGACCGGGCGCCGGGCGGTGCTCTTGAACGTAGGTGCCGGGGGGCGGGTCGTCGAGCCACTGCGACAGGCTGTGTGTGTCGTCGCTGGCGCTGGTCGAGATGATGACCGCGCGCCCGCCGCGTTTGCCCAGGCCGGACAACAGCGCGGCCTCGAGGTCGTCGCCCTTGTCGCTGGGCCAGTGTCCGCGCTCATCCATGATGGCGAGCGTCGGCGCGGTGCCGAGCGCGTTCTTGGGATCGGCCGCGATGCATTTGCAGATATGCCCGCCGCCGTCGCCGTCGAACTCGACTTCGGTGTACGGGGCGCGGCGCCAGTGCAGTTGATCCTGTATCTCGTCGGGGAGCGTTGCCGCCAGCCCGAACATGAATTGCCACACGATCTTGGCCTGCTCGCGTGTACGCGCCGCGGTCAGGACTTCGCGCCGGGGCTGGGTGTCCCAGGCGCCCAGCAGTTCGCCGAGCGCGAGGCCGGCCGTCAGTGCCGACTTGCCGTTGCCGCGCCCGACAGACAGCACGGCCACCGCTGTCGATTTCTTGAGCGCGCCGCGGATGAACTGTTTCTGGAACTTCGCCAGCTTGATCGGCTTGCCCGCCTTCGGCCCCTCGGGGATTTCCAGCGACTGGATAAAGTCGATCGCCTTTTTTGAGTCAGACATGAAACTTAGCCTCGGCTAAATATAAAAACGAAACTTGACAGGCGACAACGCGGGTAGGGCCAAACCTGAGTATTGGGACCATGACGCAAGTGACGCAGGTGACGGATTGCCCCATATAACCCGCCATGCGCACGCGCGCGCACGCGCGTATGCGTCTGATATAGGAGCTTGCGTCACCTGCGTCACCATCCCCGTGTTGCCTTGGCGTAAGGCGCTGATTCGTATGGCATCAGGCGATAGCCAGCCAGTCCGCGCCCGCTGTTGCGCCGCTTGATCGCATAACCGCGTTCGATAAGCGCCTGCGTCAGTGCCCGCTGCGTCCAGGGCGATCGCATACCGCGGTCCTCGCTCCATTGCCTGAAGGTCTGGTATAGCTCGCGATTGAGCACGAACGCCTCGGCGTCCGGGTGCAGGCATTCGGCAACGAACTGCCCCAGCTCGTCCTCGTCGTCCATGTATTCCTCGGAGGCCGCATCCACGGCGGGCGGGGGAGCCAGCCCAGCGTCCTGCCATTCGAGCGCACCATCGATCGCCCATCGCAGTATCGCCGGCCATTCAGCCCGCAGCTTGTCGGACAGGTCGGGGTCGCGCTCGTCGGCCGGGATGGTCTCGGCGAACGGGATCATCAGCACACGGGCGCGGGTGGCCTCGTCTATGCCGCGAAAGCTCGGCATGTGGTTGCCCGCGATAAACAGCGTGAATTGCGGCTCGAACGTAAAGAAGTCCTGCCGCATCCGCCGTGCCGTGATCGGATCGCCGCCAGTCAGTGACTTGATTCGCGCTTCATTCCACGCCTTTCCGGGTGGTAGTTCACTGGCGGTCACAAGACGCGCGCCCGCCAGGCTGGCCAGATCGGTCGGGTGCGAATCTGCGCCGGAAGCGAGAAACGTGCTCGACGCGGCCACAGTCGAGTAATCTCCAATGATCCCGTCCAGTGTATTGAAAAACACGCCCTTGCCATTGCGGCCCGTGCCGAACGCGAACAACAGTTTGTGCTCGGTGGTCTGCCCGGTCAGCGCATAGCCGGCCGCCCGCTGCAGAAACGGCACGATGTCAGGCTGCGACCGGAAGATGCGGGCGAGAAACGCGCGCCACTGCGGGCAGTCCGCCGTGTCGGCGGGCGTCACCGCCGTCAGCTTGGTGATGTAGTCGTCGCGCCGTGCGGGTCGCAGCTGCCCGGTCCGTAGATCCACCGTGCCGCCGGGCGTGCCCACCAGCCACGGGTCGGCGTCCCACTGGTCCGCGCTCGCGGCGATTTCCTCGTTGCTTCGCGCCATACGCTCGACAGCGGCCCGCATCGCGTCGGATCGCAGGTTATCCGCATCCTTGTCGCTGGCCGCCTGTGCCACGTCTCGCAAAAACGCGCGCACCATCGTCATGTGGCGCAATCGGTCATCGGCCTCCCATCGCGCGCCGGTCCACAGCATCCATCGATTCCAAGGCGCGACATATAGCCCGTTACCGCGCAGCCGTTCGGTAGAAAACCGATTGGCGAGCGCATCGTGACTTAAATCGCTGGCGTCGAGATTGGCGGTCGCCTGGCGCTGCCTGTCGGCCTCGGTATTGATTCGGGCAAGCTGAACGCTGCTATTCATACAGCCCCCGAGCCGCACCAATGCGCGATACCGCCAGTGTGAGCCGCCGCATGGTGGCGTCGTCTACCGTCCGGTGCGCTCGCATGTCCGCCGCTACAACAGCGACGATATGCACCTCGTGGTCGACAGCTCGCAGCGTATCCAGCGGGTTGATACGCCGTTCACCGCGCCGCTTGGGGCGGGCCTCTCGCCGGCCGTAATCGGGGAACAGCTCGGCCAGCTCCATGCCCACGGCCGCCAGCACGTCACTGGCCGGACAGCCCGCGAAACAGTGCATAAGCACGGTGCCGTCGCTGCTCTCCCGTACCGACAGACTTGGGCTGCCATCATCATGCGCAGGGCAGCGGGCGAGATGCTGCCCGCGGCCGGTTTGTCGCACCTTGTCGAGCCGATGGAGTAGTTTGCTGATCGGCGATTCGGTATGCTTGAAGCCGTCAGGGGTACTGACATTATTGGCCTCGGTCGCGGTTGCCGCCGCGCCGGGGTTTTCTTTTTGGGCGCCGCTCATGCCGCGCCCTCCGCTTGGCTACGAAGCCATGCCTTTACATCGTCGCGGTGGTAGAGCACGCGACCTTGAAGGCGAGTGATTCGCGGGCCGGTGCGAAGCCATGCCCAGCGGGCAAGGGTGCGGCGACAGCGGCCAAGCTCGGCGGCCAACTCGTCGCGGGTGTAGTAGTCGGCGAGAATGCCGGTGTTATCAGATTGCATCGTGCTGATACCCGTTGCTGTGAATGTGGGTATCAGGTTGCGGCGAGGCCGGTGGATCGTTGTGTGATCCCGACCGCCTAAATACTGATACCCAATCCGGTGAATGTGGATATCAGGTTGCAGTCGGTGTCATCCGATGCCGATCCCCATTAAATAACTTATTTCGTGGGGTCGCCTTCGGCGTCGCCGAGCGATCGGGCCAGCAATTCGATCCATGCTTGCGTTTTGCTGTCTTGTTCATCTACCCAGCGCTCAATCGCGGCCATGCGGTCGAGATGAGACTGCGCGGACTTCCAATGTTTTTCGTGCCAGCGCTTAGCGGTAGCCTCGGCAACGTATCGCTCATTACATACAGCCTCGAGCGCTTTCGGCTTGGACTCGCCATATTCGCGTCGTCTCCGCTCTACCGCGATGCAGAATGATCTTTGTGGCCAGGTGTCAGAAGCGGAATTAGACGCTTTTCGTCCTCGTCCTGCTTCCAGTTTCATCGCCTTTTTAACGCTCTGCGCATCGGTGCTGCCGCTATCGGCTGCCGCCTCGACATCGCGAAACATCTCCGCGATGGCCAGCAGCAAATCGGCGTCGGGTGTATTGCCGGCGGATACCTGTCGAGTAAACTTGCGCATCAATACGAGCCCTTCGGGCAACCCGCGATGCCGGTCTAGAGATTCTCGTGTTATCGCCATTACGTGCGCCCTCGGATATTCACTACCTCAGCGCGCTCGCCACCTTCAGCGCCGCTAACAATTGAGCCGACGCGCTCTGTTGCCTCTCGCAAGGGGTCATCCATTAGATGGGCGTAGCGCTGCGTTGTGTCGGCCTGCGTATGGCCGAGTAGGGCGCCGATGATCGGTAGAGATAGCCCGGCGCTGACCAGTTGTGCGGCGTAGGTGTGGCGTAGATCGTGGATACGCACGCCCTCGATCTCGGCCAGCTCGCAGACGCTCGCCCAAGTCTTTTTCAGGTCTTTCTGTGGCTGACCACCGGAGCCGGGGAACACGTATTCGCTCGATGGCTCGATGCCGGCGAGCAGTTCCATTGCCGGCGCGGACAGGGGGACGCGATGCGTTGTTCGTTGCTTCGTGGTCGCCCCCGGCTTGATCCAGACGCCGGCTTGTAGGTCTATGTCGGCCCACTTGGCGGATAGCAGTTCGCCTTTGCGCGCGCCGGTCAGCATCAATAATCGGATCGCGTTGCACGACTGGATTCTGTCGGCCAGCGGATTCTCGCGTCGCCGCCATGCGGATTTACTGCCGGTGGCGAGCGCTTCCTCGCGGCTCAGGCGCACCTTGTGCATATAGGGATAGTCGGCCAGTGCCTTGCACAGCCGGCGCAGCTCGTCCCCGGACAGATAACGTTCGCGGCCGGCCTCGGGGTTCTTCTCGATGCCCTTGGCCGGGTTGTCGCTGCAAAGGTCTTCGGCGATGGCGTAGTTATACATTCGCTGCACCGTGCTAATGGTGCGGTTCGCCAGAATCGGCCGGCCTTTGCTCAGGTCGCGATGAATCCGCCGGAGGTCGGCCGGTTTGATTGCCGTGATCTTGCGCTTACCCAGATCGGGCCGGACCAGGCTATTAAGCCAATACGTGTAGTTGGTCGCCGTGCCGGCCGCATTCTTATGCGCGACATGCTCGGCAAGGTACTGGTCGATCAGGTCGCCGACCGTCAGCTCGCCGGCCGCCGCCTTGCGCTCGCCGAGCGGGTCTTCGCCCAGGTCAATCTGCCGACGCAGCTTTGCAGCTTGTTCCCTCGCCGCGGCGACCGACCATGCGGGATATTTACCGATGGTGTATCGGCGCTCCCGACCATGTGTGCGGTAATTCAGGATGAAAGACTTGGCGCCCGTTTTGGTTACGCGCACGGCGAAGCCGGGCGTCTTGTCATCCCATACGATCGTGTATTTTCCGTCTGGCGTTTCGAGCGCCTTAACGACTCGATCGGTTAACCTGTGTCCCATTACAGACGGCCCATGTTGTCGCCCGTGTCAGCACAGTGTCAGCAAACGGGCGTGTATTCGGTGACATTTAGTGTCACACGATTACATAGGGTCGGCAATAGGTTTCGTAGGGTTCGCAGGCGGTTAGATAAGCATCGGTAGTGCTGACAACAGCTTGGAATGCATTGCTTGGAAAGGATGGGGTGCAGAAGGTCGCAGGTTCAAATCCTGCTACCCCGACCAGAACCGGATAAGTCAGCGCGGCCCGCATCATTCATGGTGCGGGCTTTTTCGTGTCCGAGAGGCGTCCCTGCGGATGAACCCACGGCGCGCGCGCCGGTTGTCCCGACGCCGCAGCAAACGCGATAATCACGTTGTGCATGCCTGTACCATCGACAATCTGCGCCGCGGCGTCACGTCGGGCGGTCGTCCGACGTCGCAGCCGCAACCAGGCGTGTCGACGTGACGGCGTATGTGGGTCGCTACGCACCCACGCCCAGCGGCCCGCTCCATCTGGGCTCACTGCTGGCCGCGACCGCGAGCTACGTTGATGCCCGGGCCCATGGCGGTGCCTGGCTGCTGCGTATCGACGACCTCGACGCGGCACGTACCGTGGCCGGTGCGAGCGAGGACATCATCGCGACACTCCGGCGTTTCGGCTTCGAGTGGGATGGGGACATCCTCTATCAGAGTCAGCGCCACGGGGCGCATGCCAAGGCGATCGCATCACTGCTTGCCACGGGCCGCGCGTTTCGCTGCGCCTGTACGCGCCGGGAGCAGAGCGGAGGGCCGGAAGGCCTTGAAGGGCCGATCTATCCGGGAACCTGCCGTCGAGGCATGCCGGCAGGCCGTCGCGCACGATCGACGCGATTACGCGTCGCTGATGTGACCGTTACGTGCCCGGACGCGATTCAGGGGCGATATACGCAGCGGCTGGCGCGCGATGTAGGCGATTTCGTGCTAGGCCGCGTCGAGGGCCACGCGGCCTATCAGTTGGCGACGGTGGTCGACGATGCCTGGCAGGGCGTCACGCATGTGGTGCGCGGCGCCGATCTGCTGTCGTCTGCACCTAGACAGATGTATCTGGCCGAGATGCTCGACCTGGCGGCGCCGGTCTATGCCCACATCCCGGTTCTCGTGGATGATCAGGGCCGCAAGCTCAGTAAGAGTACGGGTGCGCTGGGTCTCGCCGACGATGCGCTCGGGCCGCAGCTCGTACGCTGTCTCAGCCTGCTCGGCCAGCGGCCGCTCGCGACACTCGCATGCCGCACGCCGGCCGCGATTCTGCGGTGGGCGATCGATCACTGGAGCCGAGAGGCCGTGCCGCGCTTGGACGCGCTCATCGTGCCCCAAGGCTGAGCCTCACCAGCGTTCCTTGTCCCACCGCCCCGGGTTGGCCCAGTAACGCGAGTTCAGCCAGCTCGGCGTGGTCTTGTAGTCGTGTATGTCGTAGCGGAATACGCCCCAGCCGGGCGCGAGATCCCGCGTCTCCGGAGCTCGCCGGAAACCGAGGGCGATGAAATCCTGAGTCCGCCAGGGATGGCGGTCCGCCGGGGTTGCCTCCTGCAGCGCGGCTGCCACCACGACACTGCCGGCATTCACGTCCCGCAGCCGGCCGATCACGCGCGTGTCGACCGTGGCATCTTTGTCGCCGTGCATCGCGAATACCACGGCGAGATCGTAGCGAGCCGTGTCGCCAAGCTCTTGGAACACCGCCGCGGGCTCGCTCTGCACCACTTCGCCCGCCTGGTCGGCCACGCGCTTGGCGAGATCCGCTCCGCGCCCGGCGGGGGCGACGATCATCAGACGCTCCGGTGCGTGCCGGATGATGATGTCCTGCAAGTGGTCGCGAATGGCGGCGGGGATCTGCGACATGACGGACGGGCTATGCCGAATGGGCTTTCATGATCGCATGGGGATAGGCGATGCGCTGGCGATGCCGCGCACAAAAAAGCCCGGCCTCAGAAGAGGCCGGGCCCCGCAGATGATGCGGTCAGGTCGGGTCGTGCTTATTCGTCGCTGGTGACGTTCAGCTCGACTCGACGGTTCTGAGCGCGGCCGGCGGCCGTCTCGTTGGTCGCAACCGGGTTGGATTCGCCGTGGCCTTCCGTACCGGTGATGCGGGTCGTGCGAATGCCGTGCTCGACCAGATATTCACGCACGGAGTCGACACGACGCTGCGACAGACCCAGGTTGTACTGTTCCGTGCCGATGCTATCGGTGTAGCCATCGATGCGGAATGTGACGTCCGGGCTGGCCTCCAGCGCGTCCACGACGTTGTCGAGGCGATTCTCGGCCTGCATCGTGAGCTTGGAGGAATCGAACTCGAAGGTGACACCCCTGAGAACGATCGGCGCCTTCTTCTCGATCGGGCAGCCACGTGCGTCGACTTCGGTGCCGCGCGGCGTGCCGGGGCACTGGTCGTTGGCGTCGATCACGCCGTCGCCGTCGCTATCCTGCGGCTGGGCCGGCTCGGGTGCCGGCTCGGGCGCAGGTGCACTCGGCGGCGCGCCCAGCGGAACCTGAAGACCGAGCGAAACGATGTGATCGTCGAAGCGCGCATCCTCGTAGTCCGAGCCCAGCACGTCGGCGCTGTCGACCGTGGTGTAGCGGTAGCGATATTCCGCGCGCACCGCGAGACCATAATCGTTGATCTGGTACATGTAACCCAGACCCGCGTCCAGGAAGTCGGCATCGGCGTCGTCGCCGACCTCGGCGCCGTTGATCGAACCGAAGCCCGGCTCGTACTTGCCCCAGGAGGCACCCAGGATGCCGTAGACCGGCAGGGTGTCGCGCGCGGGGAAGAACAGGGCGTCCAGGCCGAACCCGTACAGATCCGCATCGCCCGCGTTATCGCTGCCTGCGGAGTTGCTCAGATCCTGATCCGGATTGAAATAGAAGCCGAACAGCTCGAGATTCAGCCAGCTGTTGATCGGCTTGCCGATCGCCAGCGTCCCGCCGATGCTGTCGTCGCTGTCGACGTTGAGCTGACCGAAGGACGAATCGCTGCCGCCGATCGTGTCGTTGTCGAAGAAGCCGTAGCTGACCATCGGCGCGACGTAAAAACGCTTGTCCTGCGGCGTGTTGTCCTGCGCCATGGCGCCGGCCGAAACGGCCAGGCCAAGCGCACCGGCAACACATGCGGTTAGCGGTTGCTTGAATTGCATAGGTTCTAACTCCCTTGAGCGGGTTTGGGGATTGTTGTGCGGTCCCATTCACCGAAGTGGCGAACTAAGGTTCCCAAACCGGTGACGTGCAATCGGATTATAGAGGGTTCCGGTGGCCAATGGCAATGTGACAGGTGGCTTGTGCCGAAAAAACGAAACTGCAATGATCCTCGCCCTTTTGCTGCCGCCGGAACCCGGAGTCGGAATGGACACGAACGCTGTGAAAAGCCGCATGGAAACGCTGCGCGAGCGGCTTAGCGACCTCAGGGGGTATCTTTGACTATGCCGACAAGAAAGAGCGGCTGACCGAGATCGACGCCGAGCTCGCGCGCGGCGAGCTGTGGGCCGAGAACCCCGATCAGGCGCAGGCGTTCGGCCAGGAGAAGGTGCGTCTGGAAGAGATCGTGGGCCCCATGGACGAGGCCGTGACCACGATCGAGGACAATACCGAATTACTGGAGCTCGCCGCGGCCGAGGATGACGAGTCCGTGATAGCGGATATCGAGACCGACCTCGACAAGGTCGAGTCCCACATCAAGGCGCTCGAGTTCCAGCGCATGTTCTCCGGCGAGGCGGATTCGAGCAACGCGTTCGTCGATATCCAGGCGGGATCCGGCGGCACCGAGGCGCAGGATTGGGCCGAGATGCTGCTGCGAATGTACCTGCGCTGGTTCGAACGGCGGGGGTTCGCCACCGAGGTCACCGAGTACTCACCGGGCGACGTGGCCGGCATCAAGAGCGCGACGGTGGCGGTCACCGGCAGCTACGCCTACGGCTGGCTGCGCACGGAGACGGGCGTACACCGCCTGGTGCGAAAATCGCCGTTCGACTCGGGCGCGCGCCGGCATACGTCGTTCGCGGCGGTCTTCGTCGCCCCTGAGATCGACGACGAGATCGATATCGAGATCGACCCGTCGGATCTGCGTGTCGACGTCTATCGCGCCAGCGGCGCCGGCGGCCAGCACGTCAACCGCACGGAGTCGGCCGTGCGTATCACGCACGCCCCCACGGGGATCGTGGTCCAGTGTCAGAACGACCGCTCGCAGCACAAGAACCGCGCGACGGCGATGAAGCAGTTGCAGTCGAAGCTCTACGAGCGCGAACTGGCGGCACGACGCGAGGCCGCGGAAGCCACCGAGGCGGGCAAGTCCGACATCGGCTGGGGCAGCCAGATCCGCTCGTACGTGCTGGATCAGTCCCGTATCAAGGATCTGCGCACCGGCGTCGAGGTCGGCAACACGCAGGGCGTGCTCGACGGCGATCTGGATCAGTTCGTGGAAGAAAGTCTCAAGCAAGGTCTCTGAGGACATCCGATGACCGATTCCAACGCCGGTGACGGCGATACCCACCGTCTGGTGGCTCAGCGCAAGGAAAAGCTCGCGCGCTGGCGCGAGGCGGGTGCGGCCTTTCCCAACGACTTCCGGCCCGATGCGCTCGCCGGGGAGCTGCAGCGTGCGCACGTCGACGACGATGCCGAGACGCTGGACAGCGCCGGTCGTCGGGTCGCGGTGGCCGGCCGCCTGCTGGCCAAACGGGTCATGGGCAAGCTCAGTTTCGCGACCCTGCAGGATCGTAGCGGCCGCATTCAGCTGTTCGTGCAGCGGGATCTGCTCGGCGCGGAGGCCTACCAGGCGTTCAAGCAGCTCGACATCGGCGACGTGGTCGGTGCCGCGGGCGCGCTGTCGCGTACGAACAAGGGCGAGCTGTCCGTGCGCGCGACGGAGCTGCGGCTGCTGACCAAGTCGCTGCGCCCGCTGCCCGAGAAATGGCACGGCCTGTCGGACACCGAGGCCCGCTACCGGCAGCGTTATGTCGATCTGATCATGAATCCGGAGGTCCGGGCGGTGTTCCGGGCCCGCAGCGCGCTCGTGCGCGGCGTGCGCGACTTTTTCGAAGATCGCGATTTCCTCGAAGTCGAAACGCCCATGCTGCAGGCGATTCCGGGCGGGGCCAGCGCGCGGCCGTTCGTGACCCACTACAACGCGCTCGATCACGACTTCTACCTGCGTGTGGCGCCCGAGCTCTATCTCAAGCGGCTGGTGGTCGGGGGGCTCGAGCGCGTGTTCGAACTCAATCGCAACTTCCGCAACGAGGGCCTGTCGACACGGCACAACCCCGAATTCACCATGCTCGAGTTCTATCAGGCCTACGCGGATTACCGCGATCTGATGGATCTGATCGAGACTCTCCTGCGCGGGCTGTCGGAACGCATGGCCACCCGGCACGCCGATGCCTGCAACGCGGACGCAGTGCGCCTCGAAGCGGCATTCGAGCGGCTCTCGATGCGTGATGCGGTGTTGAAGTACAACGACAGGATCACGCCGCAGATCGTTGATGATGAAGCCGCGCTCAAATCAGCCGCCGAGGCGGCGGGCGTCAAGGGTGAAGCGAGCTGGGGCCACGGCAAATGGTTGACCGAACTCTTCGAGGCGACCGTGGAACACCGGCTGATCGAGCCGACCTTCATCACCGATTATCCCGCCGAAGTGTCGCCGCTGGCGCGCCGGCGCGACGACGCTCCCGAGGTCACCGAGCGCTTCGAGCTGTTCATCGCGGGTCGCGAGATCGCCAACGGCTTTTCCGAACTCAATGACGCCGAGGACCAGGCCGAGCGGTTCGCCGCCCAGGCCGATGCCAAAGCCGCCGGCGACGACGAGGCGATGTACTACGACGCCGACTACGTCGCCGCGCTCGAGTACGGCCTGCCCCCGACGGCCGGCGCCGGAATCGGTATCGATCGGCTGGTGATGCTGCTCACCGGTCGCAGCGCGATCCGCGACGTGCTCCTGTTCCCGCAGCTGCGCCCGCAGGGCGGGGGGGCGTCCTAGTCGGGCGTCGCGTAGGGCAGGTCCAGCAATTCGAGTGCGGTCGATCCCGCCCTCAGCGCCGAGCCGGCGCCGTCGATCCGCAGCACGGCGAGCAGGCGACCGTGTCCGCCGTCGCCCGCTGTGGGCGCCGCGCTGACCACGGTGCCCTGGACGCGGTCGGCGTCGTCGATGATCTCGTCGCCCGGGGCCGGCTCGTCGCCACGCCAGGCCAGCCGATGCAGCCGGCGTGTGAGACGGCCACGGTAATGCAGCCGCGCGATGACCTCCTGGCCCGGATAGCAGCCCTTGTCGAAATCGATGGCGAGCAGCCAGTGAAGGTTGAGCATCTGCGGCACGAACAGCCCCCGGGTCGCGCCCACGAGCTCCGGCACGCCCGCGTCGATGCACGCCAGCGCCCATTCCGGAGCCTCGGTGCTCAGCGAGTTCTCGGGCGGATGCGCGTCGGCCGTGCCGATCCACAACGCGCGCGCTGCGCCGTCCGCGGTCGGCGGCAGCCCGAGCAGTCGGGCATCGTCGAGCGCGGTCAGTCGATTCGCCGACGGCAGGTCGGGGCCGAGGAGGCCGGCGAGTCGATAGCGGTCGGAGACATCGGTCAGCGTGACGCGGGCGCGCAGCACATACATGCGCAGCCGTTGCAGCACGGCGTCGATGAGCGTGGACGGCAGTATGAGCAGATAGCCGTCGTCCGCCTGCTCGAGGACCTGCGCGAGCAGGATGGCGCGCCCCTTGGCATCGCACCAGGCGGCGAGAAAATGTCGGTCGCTGCCGAGCCGCAGCACATCGTTGGTCAGCTGGGCGCGCAGGAACGTCCCGGCGTCGTCGCCGCTGACCTCGATCACACCCAACGGGGCTCGTCCGGCTTCGCTCATGGCTGCATCCAAATCGATCATCGTCCGTATTCTAGACCGCCCGTAAAGATAGCCGCAGCGGCGCGTCCGGGCAGCGATTCAGCCGTCGTTCACGTTGCCAGCTGCGGCCTCGAGGTTTAGAGTATGACCATGTCAGAGCAACGTTCATCAGACTCGGTGTCGCGCGACGCATCCACCCCCGATGCCCCGACCGAGCCGAACGACCGCGCCGTCCGTTCCGAATCACCCGACGATGCTGCCGCCGAGGCGCCCGAGAGCCCGCGCGAATATGGCGGTCGCAAGGGCCCCGAGCCCGTGCGCTACGGCGATTGGGAGAAGAACGGGCGCTGCATCGATTTCTAGCGCTTTTCCTTCACGCCGTCCGGGGACCACCATGAACCAACAGGCCAACCGCCCGCTGTCGCCACACCTGCAGATCTACCGCTGGCAGATCTCGATGCTGACTTCGATCGCGCACCGCGCGTCCGGCATCGTGCTGTCGCTGGGCAGCGTGTTTCTCGCGGTCTGGCTGATCGCTGCGGCCAGCGGGCCGGAGGCGTTCGCGGGCGTGAACGGCTTCGCGGCCTCATGGTTCGGGCAACTGCTCATGTTCTGCTGGTCGTTCGCGCTGTTCTATCATCTGTGCAACGGCATCCGGCACCTGGTCTGGGACGTCGGCGTCGGGCTGGATCTCGAGACCGCGAAACTGACCGGCTATGTCGCGATCGGCGTCGCCGCCGCGCTGACCCTGTTTGTCTGGATCTGGGCCCTCATCGCCTGATCCCGCGTTTTCCAGTCCTTTCGGAGATTCCGACATGAGCAGTATCCGATCCTCGCTCGCGCAGGCGCGTGGCCTGGGCAGTGCGAAGGTGGGCGTGGCCCACTGGTGGGCGCAGCGCGTGAGTGCCGTGGCCCTTGTGCCCCTGACGCTGTGGTTCGTCGCCTGCCTCGCCTCACAGTTCGGCGCCGACTACGCCAGCGTCACCGAGTGGCTGTCGTCGCCGCTGCAGGCGTCGCTGCTGGCGATCTATCTGGCCGCGATCTTCTATCACTCGCAGCTCGGCCTGCAGGTGGTGATCGAGGACTATGTCCACATCGAGTCCGTCAAGATCGCCGCGCTCATCGCGCTGCAGCTGACCAACATTCTGCTGGCCGTCGCCGCCATCTTTTCCGTGATCATGATTCTTGTGGGAGCCGCCCGATGAGCGAGAGCTACGACATCATCGAACATCAGCACGACGTCGTGGTCGTCGGCGCGGGCGGTTCGGGCCTGCGGGCCACCCGCGGTCTGGCCGACGCCGGCCTGTCCACGGCCTGCGTGACCAAGGTCTTCCCGACCCGCAGCCACACCGTGGCGGCCCAGGGCGGCATCGCCTCCTCGCTGGGCAACATGGGCGAGGACGACTGGCGCTGGCACGCCTACGACACGATCAAGGGCGGCGACTGGCTCGGCGATCAGGACGCCATCGAGTACATGACCAAGGAAGCCGTGCCGGCGATCATCGAGCTCGAGCACGATGGCGTGCCGTTCTCGCGCACCGAGGACGGCCACATCTACCAGCGTCCGTTCGGCGGCATGACCACGCATTTCGGCGAAGGCACGGCCCAGCGCACCTGTGCGGCCGCCGACCGGACCGGCCACGCCATCCTGCACACGCTCTATCAGCAGTCGCTCAAGGCGCGGGCGGAGTTCTTCATCGAATACTTCGCCATCGATCTGCTCATGACCGAGGACGGCGAGTGCCGCGGCGTGCTGGCCTGGGATCTGCAGGGCGGGCAGCTGCATCGGTTCCGCGCGCATCAGGTGATTCTGGCCACCGGCGGCTACGGGCGGGCCTATTTCTCCTGCACGTCCGCGCACACCTGCACGGGCGACGGCATGGGCATGGCGCTGCGCGCCGGCCTGCCGCTTCAGGATCCGGAGTTCGTCCAGTTCCATCCGACCGGCATCTATGGCGCCGGCTGTCTGATCACCGAGGGCGCGCGCGGCGAGGGTGGCTACCTGACCAACTCCGAGGGCGAGCGCTTCATGGAGCGCTATGCGCCCAACGCCAAGGATCTGGCCTCGCGGGACGTCGTCAGTCGCGCCGAGATGGTCGAGATTCAGGAAGGCCGCGGCGTGGGCGAGAACGCCGACCACACGCTGCTGCATCTGGAGCACCTCGGCCCTGAAGTGCTGCACGAGCGGCTGCCGGGGATCACCGAGACCGCCAAGATCTTCTCTGGCGTGGATGCCACCAAGGAGCCGATCCCGGTGCTGCCCACCGTGCACTACAACATGGGCGGCGTGCCGACCAATGCCTTCGGCGAGGTCGTGACCCTCAAGGACGGCGATCCGGATTCGATCGTGCCGGGCCTGATGGCCGTCGGTGAGGCGGGCTGCGTGTCCGTTCATGGCGCCAACCGGCTGGGTTCGAACTCGCTGCTGGATCTGGTGGTCTTCGGTCGCGCCGCGGCGCATCGCTGCACGGAGGTGGTCAAGAAGGGGGCGGCGCACCGCGCCGACACCCAGGCCGCCGAGACGCGCGCGCTCGAACGCTTCGACCGGCTGCGTCACGCCGATGGCGATACGCCCACGGCGCAGCTGCGTGACAGCCTCCAGAGCTCGATGCAGAAATACGCCGCGGTCTTTCGCAATACCGAGAATCTCGACAAGGGCGTCGAGCAGATCAACGCCGAGGTCGAATCCTTCGTCAACGTGGGCGTGACCGATCGCTCCATGACCTGGAACAGCGATCTGGTCGAGACGCTGGAGCTCGAAAATCTGCTCGGCTGCGCGATCACCACGATGCACGCCGCCGCCAACCGCAAGGAAAGCCGCGGCGCGCACGCGCACGAGGAATACACCGAGCGCGACGACGAGAACTGGATGAAGCACACGCTCACCTGGCACGACGGCGGCGCGAACGTACGCATCGATTATCGGCCGGTGCACATGCAGCCGATGACGGGCGAGATGGAACACATCCCGCCGAAGAAGCGGACCTACTGAGGTTCGCCGTCCGCGGCGCTGCGCCCGCACCACGGTTTTAGTAACGGAGACCGCTCATGGCTCAATTCCGACTGCCGAAGAATTCGCGCATCACCAAGGGTCGGCGTCACGACGCGCCGGCCGACGCGAAGAACACCAAGACGTTTCGCATCTATCGCTGGGAGCCCGAGGCCGGAGAGAATCCGCGCGTCGACAGTTTCACCATCGATCTCGACCGGTGCGGGCCCATGGTTCTGGACGCCGTCATCAAGATCAAGAACGAGATCGACCCGACGCTGACCTTCCGGCGTTCCTGCCGCGAAGGGATCTGCGGGTCGTGCGCGTTCAACATCGACGGCAAGAACACGCTGGCCTGCACGACGCGCATCGAGGACATCGAGGGCGACGTCCGCATCTATCCGCTGCCGCACATGCCGGTGGTCAAGGACCTCGTGCCGGATCTGACCCACTTCTACGCCCAGCTCGAATCGATCGAGCCGTGGATCAAGACCGACACGCCGGCGCCCACGCGTGAGCGTCTGCAGACACCGGAAGACCGGGCCAAGCTCGACGGTCTGTATGAATGCATCCTGTGTGCGTGCTGCTCGACCGCCTGCCCGAGCTACTGGTGGAATCCGGAGCGTTATCTGGGTCCGGCCGTGCTGCTGCAGGCCTATCGCTGGATCGTGGACTCGCGCGACGAGGCCACGGGCGATCGCCTGGACGAGCTCGAGGATCCGTTCAAGCTGTATCGGTGCCACACGATCATGAACTGCACCAATACCTGTCCAAAGGGGCTGAATCCGGCCAAGGCCATTCAGGAAACCAAGAAGCTGCTGCTTGAACGCCGCAGCTGATTTCCGGCGTCGCGGGTGGCCCGCCGCGGGCCGCCCGCCGCCTCGCAGCAGGATCTTTGTCCGATGAGCGAGAAATCGCGTATCCGCTGGTTGTGTCGTCGCGGCATGAAGGAGCTCGATGTGCTTCTCGAGCGTTTCGTCGCAACCGAGTACGACGATCTGGACGAGCGCGAACGGGCGGGGCTGCTGGCGCTGGTGCAGCTCGAGGACCCGGACCTCTACGCCCTGATCATGGAACGCGAGCAGCCGGCCGATGCGATCCAGGCGGACCTGCTGCGGCGCATCCGGCAGTTCAAGCGGCCCCCGGGCGCCGGCTGACGCGCGACGCACATGCCTCGCAGCCCGATGATGCAGGCGCTGGACCTGGTCATACGGCCATCGCGCTGTGAGTCCATGCTGGTACTGGGCAGCTACGGCGGTGCAGAGCTGGTGTGCGCGATGCTTGCGCTGTCGCGGCCCGTGGTTGGTCTGTTGCTGGTCATGTTGTCAGTGCCCGCGGTGCGGGCGTGGCGCCACGCCCGCCGCAGCCATCCCCGTGCGATCGATCGCCTGCGTTTTCTGCTCGACGGCGACTGCCGCTGGCGCCAGGCCGGTGACGGCGGCTGGGTCGAGGGCCGCTGCGTCGAGGCGCTGACGCTCGGCGATGCGCTGGTCGTGCTGACACTCGAGCCATACGCCGCCGGCCGTCGCCGCCGCTGCATCGTCTTTCGCGATGCCACCGACCCGGCGCACCATCGCCGTCTGCGCGCGCGCCTGCGCGTGGCCCCGCCCCGCGACGCCCGTGAAGCGACGAATTAGCGCGGCTAAGGCTGCCGTGATGGCGCTGCTCGGCATCACCGTCATGCTCGCCAGCCCGCGGTCGGCGATGGCCGCATCGATCACGTGGGGCGATTGCGACCTCGCCACCCCAGAAGCCAGCGCCGCGGCGATCGACTGCGGCTGGCTGGAGACGGGCGATCGCCTGGCTGGCGAGGCGGTGCGGCTGCGCGTGGTGCGGTTGCGTGCACGGCCCGACCGGATCGATGCAACGCCGGTGGTCTACGTGCCGGGCGGGCCGGGCTCGGCTGCAGGCCTGGGGCCCGAGGCGTTGTCGGGCTGGCAGCGCTGGCAGCAGCGGGCGCGCTGGCCTCGCGACATCGTGCTGTTCGACCCGCGGGCAACCGGCCGCAGTCGTCCGCGCCCGACCTGCGAGTCGATACGCAGCCGCCGGCTGGCGGCCGCAGCGCAGGCGCCCTCGGCGGGCGTCGAATTCGATCAGGAGGCGCGCGCCGCCGAAGGCTGCTACCGATCGCTCGGGCGCGAGACCGCCGCGGCCCTCGGGCCGGCGGCGCAGCGGGGCGATCTGGAGGCGCTGGTGGCCGCGCTCGGCGTCGACGCGGTCAATCTCTGGGCGGTGTCCTACGGCACCCGGATCGCGCGTGTCTACGCGCAGGCGAAGCCGGCGCAGGTGCGCGCGATGGTGCTCGACTCGGTCTATCCGTTCGCGCGCAACGACCTGCTTGCCCTGCCAGCGCAGATCGGCGGGGCACTGGCGCGTCTCGATGCGAGCTGTGCGGCGGCGCCCGCCTGCGGTCGGAAAAGCGACGCGGTGCCCAGTGATCTCGTGGACAATTTGCTCGCGCGTTACGCGTCGCGACCGCCGACGCTCGCGCTGGCCGGGCCGGAGATGCCCGTGGAGACGCGATTCAAGGTCACACCGTATCGCCTGTTGCTGATGGTGCTCATGGCGAGCTACGACGCCAACAACGCGGCCGATACCCGCGCACGCCTGCAGCGGGCACGCGCCGGCTCGGCCGACGCGCTGCGACCGCTGGCCGAACGGCTGTGGCGTCAGGCCCTCGACAGCGCCCGCAACGAAGCGGTCTTCTGGAGCACGCGCTGTGCCCTCGGCGGCACGGTTCCCTCGATGTCGGCGTGGCGCGACGCGCTCTCGCGCCATCCCGCCATCGCAGCCTATCTGGCGCCGGCCCGCGGCGCGCCGGTCTGCGACGTCTGGCAGGTGCCTCGAACGGCGACGCCCGCGCATGACGCATCGCTGGCCGCCCCTGCGCTGGTCGTCAGCGGCAGCGAAGACGCCGTCACACCGCCGGACTGGGCGCGGGCATTCGCCGATCGGCATCCGCTAGCGAGGTTGCTGACGGTCGCCGGCGCGGGCCACGGCGCCAGCTTCACCAACGCCTGCGCGATCGCCGCCATCGGCGATTTCTGGGCGGCGCCGGCCGAGCCACTGCGCGTCTCCTGCGCGGGCTCGGACTGATTCAGAGCGGGCGGTAGCCGGCTGTCGCCGATTCCGTGCCGAGCTCCGGTGAGAGCACGGTGTGCATCGCCCGCGGCAGCGGTTTCGGATAGTCGCTGATGTAATGCAGGCCGCGGCTCTCGCGACGGGACAGGGCGCTGCGGATGATCAGTTCCGCGACCTGGGCGAGATTGCGCAGTTCGAGCAGCCCGGGGGTGACGCGGAAGCTGCCGTAGTAGTCGTGGATCTCGCGGCGCAGCAGCTCGATGCGGTGCAGGGCGCGTTCCAGGCGCTTGGTCGTGCGTACGATGCCCACGTAGTCCCACATGAATCGGCGCAGCTCCTGCCAGTTATGGGCCACGACCACTTCTTCGTCGGAATCGGTCACCCGCGACTCGTCCCAGTCGGGCAGATCCGCGCAGAGCGGCGTGGTATCGCGGCCAGCGATGTCGTCGGCGGCCGCACTCGCGTAGACGATGCACTCGAGCAGCGAGTTGCTCGCCATGCGATTGGCGCCGTGCAGGCCGGTGAAGGCGCATTCGCCGACGGCGTAGACGCCGTCGAGATCGGTGCAGCCGTGCGCATCGGTGATCACGCCGCCGCAGGTATAGTGCGCTGCGGGCACCACGGGCAGGGGCTCCCCGCTCATGTCGAGCCCGAGCTCAAGGCACTGCGCGTTGATCGCGGGAAAGTGCTTCTCGATGAATGCCTTGTCGCGGTGGCTGATATCCAGCCAGACGTGCGGCTGGCCGGTGCGTTTCATCTCGGCGTCGATGGCCCGGGCGACGATGTCGCGCGGGGCGAGTTCGCCGCGCTCGTCGTGATCCGGCATGAAGCGGTGGCCGTCGGCCAGCCGCAGCACCGCGCCCTCGCCGCGCAGCGCCTCGCTGATGAGAAACGAGCGCGCCCTCGGGTGGTACAGGCAGGTCGGGTGGAACTGCATGAACTCCATGTTCGCGACCCGCGCGCCCGCCCGCCAGGCCATGGCGATACCGTCGCCGCTGGCCGCGTGCGGGTTGCTGCTGTAGAGATAGGCGAGGTTGGCGCCGCCGGTGGCCAGTACGACGTGCCGTGCGGCGAAGGTGCGGACCGTATCCCGGTTGATGTCGAGTACGTAGACGCCCTGGCAGTGCCCCCGCGCCGCCGCCGGCGTCCGGGTCATGATCAGCTCGACGGCCATGTGGTGCTCGAACACCGTGATCTCCGGGGCCCGCCGGGTCAGGCCCTCGAGCGTCGTCTCCACGGCGCGGCCAGTGGCATCGTCGGCGTGGATGATGCGGCGATGGCTGTGTCCGCCCTCGCGATTGAGATGGTAGGCATAGCCGGCCGGTGTCTCGTCGCTCTCGTCGGCCGGCGTGAACGGCACGCCGCGATCGATCAGCCACTCGATCGCGGCCCGGGAATGCTCCACCGTGAAGCGCACGGCCGGCTCGTCGCACAGGCCGGCACCGGCGCGCAGGGTGTCGGCCACATGGGCGTCGATGCTGTCGGAGGCGTCGAGTACGGCGGAGATGCCGCCCTGAGCGTAAAGTGTACTGCCCTCGGCGAGGGCGCCCTTGGAAATCACGCCGATACGGCGCCCGCTGGACGCCAGGCGCAGGGCGAGCGTGAGTCCGGCGGCGCCGCTGCCGACGACCACGACATCGAAGGATCGGTGGGTACTGTCTTCGGGCATTGGCATGACGAAACGCATCCGCGTCGCTAGACTGTCGCCTCGGCGCGGGGGTATGGCTTCCTGACGGTGACTAGATCGATGAACGCTTGCAGCATAGCGCAAATCCGGTGCGAACTATCTGACGCGGATGCGGTCCATAGTGTCATCGCCCATCGGGTAACGCAGACAGACGAGGTATTCTCGCGCGACAGCTGCCTTGGAATCCGCTGCGGCTCGCGTCTTTCCTAGATGAACGAAGACGCCAGCGACGAGCAGCTCGTGGCCCGTGCTCAGGCCGGCGACCCGCGTGCCTTCGACTTGCTCATACGCAAGTACCAGCACAAGGTCATCAAGCTGACCGCACGCTACGTGAATCCGGCGGATGCACCGGACGTGGCGCAGGAGGCCTTCATCAAGGCCTATCGGGCGCTCGACGGATTCAAGGGCGACAGCGCGTTCTACACATGGCTATACCGCATATCGATCAACACGGCGAAGAACTTTCTGGTCGCGCGCTCGCGGCGCCCGGCCAGTCAGGACATCGACGTGGCCGATGCCGAGGCGTTCGGCCACACCGACCGGTTCTCGGAGCGGGACACGCCCGAGGCGTTGCTGGAAAGCGAGGAGATCCGGGACACCGTGATCGGTGCTATACGCGATCTCCCGGAGGATCTGCGCACCGCGATCATGTTGCGCGAACTGGACGGTATGAGTTACGAAGAGATTGCACAATCAATGGATTGCCCGGTCGGGACGGTCCGTTCGCGCATCTTCCGCGCACGCGCGGCGATCGAGCAGAAACTGGTGTCCCTGGCGGACAAGTGAGGTCAGCATGAACGAGCGCTTTTCGGCATTTCTGGATAACGAGGCCACGCGCGACGAAGCCGACTCGGTGGTCAACCGACTGTTGAGCGATCCGGAATTGCGTGACAGCTGGAGTCGTCAGCACTGGCTTCGAACCACCCTGCGGGCGCATCGCGGCGAGATCGCGGTGCCGCTGGATACCGGTTTTTCCGATCGGGTCATGCAGGCGATCGCGGCCGAGGACGGCGAGGCGGTCGAAGCGCCCTCGTCGCGGGTCGTGTCACTGCCGCGTGCCCGCACGCCGCGCCGTCGCCGCTGGCGCAACATGGCCGGCCTCGCCGTGGCGGCCTCCGCGGCCGGTTTCGTCTTCCTGGTGAACCCGCCGCTGCAGCAGGAGAGCGAGTCGGACGGCTCGACGCGGCCCATGAGTGCCACGAGCGTCGCCTCCGCGGACGCCACGGCTGCCGGTGCGCGCTTCGAGACCACGGAAGAAGTTGCGGCGCGCGGCGGCATGGATGCCGCGGTGGTCGGTGATGCGAGCGCGCGGCAGACGGTTCGGGAGGGGCCGGCCGATCATTGGTCCGTGTCCGACCCCGCGCTGGAGGATGAACTCAACAGCTATCTCGTCGAACACAACGGGTTGGCCCGCGGCTACGGCCTGTCGGGCACGACGCCGGCGTTCGTTCGGGTAGCGACGTATGGGCAGGAATCGACGCAGTGACCCGGGCGCTTTCAGCGTTCTTCCTGTTATTCGTTTTTATCGGACAGGCGGCCGCGGCGTCGGATCCGCCGCCCTCGTCCGATCAGTCCGTCAACGAGCTGCTGGCCAGTGCCTCGCAGGCCGTGGGCCGCGAGAACTACCGCGGCGTCATGGTGTACCTGCGCGAGGACCAGCTCGACACGCTCCGCGTCACGCACCGCTTTGCCGACGGCCTCGAGCAGGAGCGACTGGTCTCGCTGACCGGGCAGCCGCGCGAGGTCATCCGCCGCGGCGGCGTTGTGACCTCGATTCTGCCCGACAGCCAGGTCGTGCTCATCTCGCGTCGCAAGCGAGACGGCCTTCTGGGCAGCGTCACCGAATTCTCGGCCGAGCGGATGCGCCGTCACTACAAGGTGAGCGACGAAGGCCAGCGTCGGCTCGCCGACCGTGTCGGCCGTCTGATCAGCATCCAGCCGATGGACCAGTACCGCTACGGCTACCGCATGCTCATCGACGAAAAGACGCGCCTGCCGCTCAAGCTCGATCTGCTGCGTAATGGCGACGTCCTCGAGCAGCTGATGTTCACCGAGATCGAGTTCCCGGAATCCATCCCCGACAGCGCGTTCGAGCCGGGCTTCGATATCGAAGGTTTCCGCGTGATCAAGCACCGGGCCGTCGAGGTCGCCGAGGAATCCGTGCCGAAGGAGGCATGGACGCCGACATCGCTGCCACCGGGCTTCGAGCTGGCCGAGGACGGCGTGCGCCGTGTCACCGAGGATGGTTTCGTGCGTCAGATGCTGTTCACCGACGGCGTGGCCACCGTGTCCGCGTTCATCGCGCCCGCGGGGCTGCGCAAGCCGCTGGACGGCGCGACTACGATGGGCGCGGTCAACGCCTACGGCCACGTGATCGACGACACGCAGATCACCGTCGTCGGCGAGGTGCCGGCGGTGACGGTACGCGAGATCGCGGAGAATCTGGAGCGTGGCGGTGAGCGGGCTCAGGTTCGCGCGCCGGCCGACGGCGACGGGTGACTGCGCCGGCCGGGGCGTGGCATGCTGTTCGGGTTGACCTTCAGAAACTCGTCCGCACGCAATCGATAGGCATTTCCTCATGCAGCGACTACGTCATCCACTGCGCCTGTACACGCTTCTGATCGTCGCGCTGCTCGCGCTTTCGGGCTGTGGCGGCGAGGACGAGAGCCGGCCGGTCAGTCAGCTGCCGGACTTCACGGGTCTCGTCGAGTCGGTGTCACCGGCCGTGGTCAACATCAGCGCGGTGCCGCCGGAACCCGGCAGCGACGGCAGCGGGGAGCGCGGCGGCGAAGGCGATGACGGCAACCCGATGGAGGACTGGCTGCGTCGCTTCTTCGAGGAGGGCTCCGGCCGCGGCGACGACGAGATGCCGATGCCGCGCGGGCCGGAGTCGACGCCGCATCCGTCGCGCGGTTCGGGCTTCATCATCTCCGAAGACGGCTACATTCTCACCAATCGTCATGTGGTCTCCGACGCCGGCCAGATCATCGTCAAGCTCAACGACAGGCGCCAACTGGTCGCGCGGGTCGTCGGCCAGGATCGCTACAGCGACCTCGCGGTGCTCAAGGTCGACGCCGACGACCTGCCCACGGTCGAGATCGGCGATCCCAAGGCGCTGCAGGTGGGCTCCTGGGTGGTGGCGATCGGCTCGCCCTTCGGCTTCGAGACCTCGGTGACCGCCGGCATCGTCTCGGCGAAGCAGCGCAGCCTGGCCAGCGACCAGTACGTGCCGTTTCTGCAGACGGACGTGGCCATCAATCCCGGCAACTCGGGCGGGCCGCTGTTCAATCTCGCCGGTGAGGTCGTGGGCATCAACTCGCAGATCTACAGCCAGACCGGTGGTTACCAGGGCGTGTCCTTCGCGATTCCGATCGACATCGCCATGGACGTCGCCGGCCAGCTGCGCGACTCCGGCAGCGTGACCCGCGGCTGGCTCGGCGTGCAGATCCAGGACGTCAACCGGGAACTCGCCGAATCCTTTGACCTCAAGCGCCCGGAGGGCGCGCTGGTGGCACGGGTGGTGCCCGAGAGTCCGGCGGCTTCGGCCGACATCCAGGCCGGGGACGTGATCCTCTCGTTCAACGATCACGCGGTGGGCGATGCCGCCGCCCTGCCGCCGCTGGTGGGCACCATCGCCCCGGGCGAGCAGGCGAGCGTGACGCTGCTGCGTGACGGCGACGAACAGACTATCGACGTCACCATCGAGGCGCTGCCCGAGGATCTGATGACCCGCGCCGGCGGCGGCGAGCCAAGGCGCGAGCGGAGCCGCCCCTACGGCCTGACGCTGGAGCCTCTGGACGAGACGGAGCGACGCCGGCTCGATCTGGAGCAGGACGGCGTTCGCATCGGAGCGGTCGCGGAGGGCGCCGGGGCTGAGGCGGGCCTGCAGCCCGGCGATGTCGTGCTCGCGGTCGGATCGGAGAAGGTCGGGTCGCCCGAGGCCCTGCGTGAAGCACTCGAGGCGGCTGACGGCCCGGTAGCGCTGCTCGTGGTGCGCGAGGGCAATCGACTGTATCTCGCCATGCGGCCGGGCGACGACTGAGGGCGCCGCCGCTGAAACTGCGGCGGGCCTCGGCGTATACTACGACGCTTCATCGTATCGCCCCGGCGCCTGCCGGGGCGATTGTTTTGGGCTTAATTGCCGCGCCGGACCGTTCATGCAGTCACGCATCCGCAACTTCTCGATCATCGCCCATATCGATCACGGCAAGTCGACGCTCGCCGATCGCTTCATCCAGGCCTGTCGTGGCCTGACCGAGCGGGAGATGGCCGAGCAGGTCCTCGATTCGATGGATCTAGAGCGTGAGCGCGGCATCACCATCAAGGCGCAGGCGGTCACGCTGGACTATCAGGCCGCCGACGGCGAGACCTACAAGCTCAACTTCATCGACACGCCGGGCCACGTCGACTTCTCCTACGAGGTCTCGCGCTCCCTGGCGGCCTGCGAGGGCGCCCTGCTGGTGGTGGACGCCTCGCAGGGCGTCGAAGCCCAGAGTGTGGCCAACTGCTACACCGCCATCGAGCAGGATCTCGAGATCGTGCCGGTGCTCAACAAGATCGATCTGCCGGCTTCCGATCCCGACGGCGTCTCCCAGCAGATCGAGGATGTGATCGGCCTGGACGCGACCGACCGGCTGCTGGTCTCCGCGAAGTCCGGCGAGGGCGTCACCGACGTACTGGAGGCGATCATCCGGCGCATTCCGCCGCCGGTCGGCAGTGCCGACGCGCCGCTGCAGGCGCTGATCGTGGACTCCTGGTTCGACAACTACCTGGGCGTGGTCTCGCTGGTGCGTATCGTCAACGGTCGCATGACCCCGCGCGACCGCATCAAGGTGCTGGCCACCGAGCGCGAGTACGAGGTCGACGACGTCGGCATCTTCACGCCCAAGAAGACGCCGCGCAAGGCGCTCGAGGTGGGCGAGGTCGGCTACGTCATCGCCGGCATCAAGGACATCGACGGCGCGCCCGTGGGTGACACGCTGACCCACGCGCATGCCCCCTGCGAGGCGCGTCTGCCCGGCTTTCGCCAGATCCAGCCGCGGGTCTTCGCCGGGGTCTACACCGTCAATTCAGACGACTACGAGGACTTCCGCGACGCGCTGGCCAAGCTGCGGCTCAACGACTCCTCGCTCAACTACGAGCCCGAGACGTCGGCCGCCCTGGGTTTCGGCTTCCGTATCGGCTTTCTGGGCATGCTCCACATGGAGATCGTGCAGGAGCGCCTGGAGCGCGAATACAACCTCGACCTGATCACGACCGCGCCCACCGTGATCTATGAAGTGCTGACGACCGGCGGGGAGGTGCTGTCGATCAGCAACCCGCAGGCGCTGCCCGATCCGGGTGACATCGAGGAGATACGCGAGCCGATCATCCACGCCTCGATCCTCATGCCCAACGATTTCGTCGGCCCTGTCATGCAGCTGTGCATGGAAAAGCGCGGCGTGCAGAAGGACATGAGCTACATGGGCAATTCGGTGTCCATGAGCTTCGAGCTGCCGCTGTCGGAGGTGGTGCTCGACTTCTTCGACCGCCTGAAGTCGGTCTCGCGCGGCTTCGCGTCGTTCGAATACGATTTCGCCCGTTTCCAGGCGGCCAAGCTCGTGCGCCTGGACGTGCTCATCAACGGCGACGCGGTCGATGCGCTGGCCCACATCGTGCACCGCGACCGCGCCTACGAGCGCGGCAAGGCGCTGGTCGAGAAGCTCAAGAACATCGTTCCGCGGCAGATGTTCGACGTCGCCATCCAGGCGACCATCGGCACCCGCATCATCGCCCGGTCCACGGTCAAGGCCATGCGCAAGAACGTCACGGCCAAATGCTACGGCGGCGACGTCTCGCGCAAACGCAAGTTGCTGGAAAAACAGAAGGAAGGCAAGCGCCGGATGAAACAGCTCGGGAGCGTGGAGATACCGCAGGAGGCCTTCCTCGCGGTGCTGTCGACCGACGATTCCGACTAGGCCCGGCGCCGCCGCGAACTGCCCATGAACACCGTACATCTCGACTTCGAGGCCTGGCTCGCGCTGGCCACCGTGCTGACCGGCGTGATCTGGCTGATCGATCGACTCGTGCTCGCACGACGGCGTGCGGCCGGCGTGGATGCCAATTGGGCGATCGAGTTCGCGCGTTCGTTCTTTCCCGTGCTGCTCGCGGTGCTGGTGCTGCGCGCGTTCGTGTTCGAGCCGTTCCGGATTCCCTCACGCTCAATGGTGCCGACGCTGCTGGTCGGCGACTTCGTGCTGGTCAACAAGTTCAGCTACGGCCTGCGTGCGCCGGTCTTTCACACCAAGTTTCTCGATCTGGGCGAACCGGAACGCGGCGACATCGTCGTCTTTCGTTACCCGCCGGACCCGACCAAGGACTACATCAAGCGTGTGATCGGGCTGCCGGGCGACCGCGTCGCCTATCGCGACGAGCATCTCTACCTGAACGGCGAACGCGTGCCGCTGGCCGAGCGGGGCGTCTACGACGGTCCCGACGCCGACGCCAACGCCCGTATGCTGCGTTTTATCGAGCAGCTGCCGGGTGGCACCGATCATCCGGTGCTGCAGGTGGTCGGACGTAACGGCCCGAACGTAAGCGTGACCGTGCCTGAAGGACATTATTTCGTCATGGGCGACAACCGCGACAACAGCGCCGACTCGCGCGTCTGGGGCTTCGTGCCCGAGGACCATCTCGTCGGCAAGGCGTTCATGACTTGGATGAGCATCGATTTCGACGATTTCGATGTGCGCTTTTCGCGCATCGGCCATATTCTTCACTAGCGGCGACGGGGACGAGCGGGGATGCGAGGCGAAGTGCAGCGAGCGACACGCATGCGGAACCGCCGCGCTCAGCGCGGCATCACCATCTGGGGATTGCTCTATGTGCTGATCACGCTCGGCCTGATCGCGCTGGTGGCGATCAAGAGCGTGCCCGTTTATCTCAACGCCTACGACGTGCGCACCACGCTGCAGGCGGTCGCCGACGACCCCGATCTGCGTCGGGCCAGCGCCGGCGAGATCCAGCAGGCCGTCCAGCGCCGCTTCGACGCCGGCTATGTCGACAACCTCAGCGGCCGCGATGTAGCCGTGGAGCGGGCCGGCGACGGCCGCCGGATCTCGCTGAGCTACGAAGTGCGCCGGCCGATGCTGCTCAATCTGTCGCTGGTCTATTCGTTCGAGGAAAGCGCCATGCTGGCCGGTGGCGATGAGCGCTAGCGCGCCGCGCGACGCCGGTGGCCGGCTGGAACGCCGGCTGGACTACGCGTTCGAGCGTCCGGCGCTGCTCGCGCGCGCGCTCACCCATCGGAGCGCGGCCTCCGATCACAACGAGAGGCTGGAATTCCTCGGCGACGGCGTGCTCAACTTCGTCATCGCCGCGGCGCTGTTCGAGCGCTGCCCCGAGGCGCCGGAGGGTGATCTGTCGCGGCTGCGCGCTGCGCTGGTGCGCGAACGCACGCTCGCCGCGATCGCCGAGGAGATCGATCTGGGCGAGGCGCTGGTACTGGGCCCGGGCGAGAACCGCGACGGCAGCCGTCGGCGGGCCTCGATCCTGGCCGACGGCGTCGAGGCCGTGCTGGGCGCGATCTACTGCGACGGCGGTTTCGCCGCCGCCCAGACGGTCGTGCACGCGCTGTACGCCAGCCGCCTGGCCGCGCTGCCCAGCGCCGACAGCCTCAAGGACGCCAAGACCCGGCTGCAGGAGTGGCTGCAGGCGCGCGCCCGCGAGCGGCCGGAATACACCCTGGTGAGCGTCACCGGCGCCGACCACTGTCAGCACTTCGTGGCACGCTGTCATCTCGCCGACACCGGAGACACGGTGGACGGCGAGGGCGGCGGCCGCCGCAAGGCCGAACAGGACGCGGCCCGGCGCATGCTCGAACGACTTCACGCGGACGATCAATGAGCGAGACCCGAGATACACGCAGCGGCATGGTGGCCCTCGTGGGCCGACCCAACGTGGGCAAGTCCACACTGGTCAACGCGCTGGTGGGCGAGAAGGTGAGCATCGTCACCCCCAAGCCGCAAACCACCCGTCATCGCATCATCGGCGTTTATACGCGCGAGGATCTGCAGATCGCGCTGGTCGACACGCCGGGCCTGCACACGACCGCCAAGAGCGCGCTCAATCGCGTGCTCAACGAGACTGCGGTGGCCAGCCTCGCGGGCATCGATCTCGTGCTCTTCATGGTCGAGGCGGGCCGCTGGCGCGACGAGGATGCCGCGGCGCTCGCGCGGTTGGCGCGGGTCGAGGCGCCGGTGGGGCTGGTCATCAACAAGGTCGACCGGGTCGCGGACAAGACCGAGCTGCTGCCTTTCATACAGTCGGTCAGCGAGAAGCGCGAATTCGCCTTCGTGGCGCCGATATCCGCGCAGAAGGGTCGCAATCTGGACGCTATCATCGCCGAGTGCGGAACCCGCATGCCGGCGGGCCCGTTTCTGTTTCCCGACGACGAGTACACCGACCGCAATCTGCGCTTCATCGCCGCCGAGACCGTGCGCGAGAAACTCACGCTGTTTTTGCAGCAGGAGCTGCCGTATTCGGCGGCGGTCGAGATCGAGCGCTTCGACAGCAGCGACGTGCCGATCGAGATCCACGCCTGTATCTGGGTCTCGCGTGAGAACCACAAGGCGATGGTGATCGGTCGCGGTGGCCAGATGCTCAAGAAGATCGGCCGGGCGGCGCGGCTGGATCTGGTTTCGCGGCTGGATACGCGGGTCGATCTGCGGCTCTGGGTCAAGGTGCGCGAGAACTGGATCGATTCCGAGGCCAGCGTGCGCGATCTCGGCCACTAGCCACTCGTGCTTGCCGAAACCGGCCGACCGGGCTGCCGCGCCTGGGCCCCGTTTCTCACGGCCTGTCCCACGCGCGTCACCATGCGTTTCGAACGTCCGCAACATCCGATTCCACTCGTCAACGCCTCGCTCGAATCGCGCCCGCAGCGCGGATTGCCGGATCCGGTCGGACCTGGCCCCGAGCCCGTGCCGGCCGCCGCCGGGCCGTGGGACGGTGCGCCGTCGGCCGATCGCGTGCTCGCAGATGTGATGCCCCCGTCGCCGATGTCAGCGCTATGCGCGTCGAACTCGCCCCGGCACTGATCCTGCACCGCCGCGCCTGGCGCGATACCAGCGTGCTGGTCGAGGCCTTCGCCCGCGAGCACGGCCGGATCGGGCTGCTGGCCAAGGGGGCGCGGCGCCCGAAGTCGCGCTGGCAGGGGGTGCTGGAGCCGCTGACCGGTCTCGCCCTGTCCTGGACCGGCCGGGGCGAACTGCATACGCTGACCGACGTGGACGCGCCGCGGCGCTACCGCCTGAGCGGTCACGCGCTGATGGGCGGCTTCTACGCCAGCGAGCTGATCATGCGCCTGCTGGCGCGTGACGATCCGCATCCGCCGCTCTACGACAGCCTGATCGCGCTGCTCGACGGACTCGACGCGGGAGCGCCGGCGATCGTCGCGCTGCGATTCTTCGAGCGCGATCTGCTCGACGTGCTCGGCTACGGCATCTCGCTGGAGGCCACCAGCGACGACGACACGGCGGTGGTCGCGGGCGGGCGCTATCTCTATCATCCCGATACCGGCCTGCGGCAGGCCCGCGGCGCGTCTGGGCCCGGCGAGGTCCAGATCGCCGGTGACGCCCTGCGCGGGCTGGCCGCCGGGCGCTTCGACAGCCGCGCCGACGTGCGCGCGGCGCGCGACCTCATGCAGGCCGCGATCGCGCCGCATCTGGGCGGCCGACCGCTGAAGTCCGTGGCCACGCTCCAGGCGATGCAGCAGTTCGCCGCCGGCACCGACACCCAACGAACCGCCAGGGGAGACCCGACTTGAACGCAAGCACCCGAACGTCAACCAAGCCCCTGCGGCTGGGCGTCAACGTCGACCATGTCGCCACCCTGCGGCAGGCGCGCGGCACGGTCTATCCCGATGTGGTGCAGGCCGCGCGTCAGGCCGTGGCCGCCGGTGCGGACAGCATCACCGTCCATCTGCGGGAGGACCGTCGCCACATTCAGGACGCCGACGTCGAGGCGCTGCTGCAGGGTACCGACATCGCGGTCAACCTGGAGATGGCGATGACCGCCGAGATGCTCGAGATCGCCGTGCACGGCCATCCGCGCGACTGCTGTCTCGTGCCCGAGCGGCGGGCCGAACTGACCACCGAGGGCGGGCTGGACATCGCCGGTCAGGTCGGTGCCGTGGC
Source organism: Salinisphaera orenii subsp. orenii MK-B5 (assembly GCF_003788635.1). GTDB lineage: Bacteria > Pseudomonadota > Gammaproteobacteria > Nevskiales > Salinisphaeraceae > Salinisphaera > Salinisphaera orenii. The sequence continues at coordinate 135,772 of NZ_AYKH01000001.1, read as the reverse complement.
CGAGGCGCTCGGGCGACTGCATACCGCCGGCATCCGAGCGGCGCTGTTCATCGACCCCGATTCACGTCAGATCGAGGCGGCTGCCGCGGCCGGGGCCCGCCACATCGAACTGCACACCGGCGCCTACGCCGATGCCCGCGGCACGGCCGAGCGCGACGATCAGCGCCGCCGTATCGCCACCGCGGCGCAACACGCCGCCGGGCTCGGCATGGAGGTCCACGCCGGGCACGGGTTGCACGTCGACAACGTGGAGGCGATCGCGGCGATCGGCGAAATCGTTGAACTCAACATCGGTCACGCCATCGTCGCGCGCGCGGTGTTCGTGGGCCTGTCCGAGGCCGTGCGCGAGATGCGGGCGGCCATGGATACCGGCCGTCGGGCACTGCGCTGAGCGCGGGTGCGCTGCTAGAATCGCGCCATGAAAGACTATCCCACGCTCGATCACTTCGTCGGCAATTCCGCGCTCACGCGTTTGCAGCGCCTGCCCGAAGGCTATGGCAGTAATGCCTCGAACACGCTGCTGGCCAAGCTCGAAGGCGACAACCCCGCGGGCTCGGTCAAGGACCGACCGGCCTACAGCATGATCCGGCGTGCCGCCGAACGCGGCGACATCCGCCCGGGCGATACGCTCATCGAGGCGACCAGCGGCAATACCGGCATCGCGTTGGCGATGGTGGCGGCCATGCAGGGCTTCCGGATGAAGTTGATCATGCCCGAGAACATGAGCGAGGAGCGACGCGCGTCCATGCGTGCCTACGGCGCGGAGATCGTCTCGGTCTCCGAGTCCGAGGGCATGGAGGGCGCCCGTGATCTCGCTGCGCGCATGCACGCCGACGGTGAGGGGGTGGTGCTGGACCAGTTCGCCAATCCCGACAATCCGCGCGCGCACTACGAGACCACCGGCCCCGAGCTCTGGCAGGCCACCGGCGGCGAGATCACCCATTTCGTGGCCACCATGGGCACGACCGGCACGATCATGGGCTGCTCTCGCTATCTCAAGGAGCAGAATCCCGACATCCAGATCATCGGCGTGCAGCCGGCCGGGGAATCCAAGATTCCCGGCATCCGGCGCTGGCCCGAGGAGTACCTGCCGAAGATCTTCGAGCCCGAGCGGGTCGATCGGGTCATCAACGTCGAACAGGCCGATGCCGAAGCCACGATGAAGCGAATGGCGCGCGAGGAGGGCATATTCGCCGGCCCGTCCTCCGGCGGCAGTGCGTTCGCGGCGCTGTCCCTGGCCCGCGAGGTCGAGAACGCGACCATCGCCATGATCATCTGCGACCGCGGCGATCGCTACCTGTCCACCGGCGTGTACGACAAGCCGTGACCGTCGGCGTGGTGGCGCTGGCGCTGGACACGGGTCTCGATGTCGGCGCGGCGCGCCGGCTGGGCGACTACGAGCGGCTCGACGACGCCGACCTGACCAGCGCCTTCGAGCAGGTGCGTCTGCAGCGCACCGGACGTATCGCGTGGCCGCCGCATCTGCGCGCGGTGCGTGGGCTCGCTGCGGTGATCGATTCGGGGCGGGCGATCCGCCGGCTGGACGTCGACGCCGATGCCGGCGTGGACGAGGCCACGCGGTTGCGCCGTCTGTTCGCGGCCTGGCCGGACCCGGGCGCGGAGGCCGTGGCCTGGTGCGCTGCGGACCTGCAGCTGCTGGCCGCGCGGGCCCTGATGCACGATCTGCCGCTGCCGGAGGGCTGGTGTCCGGACGGATTTCTCGGCCTCGCCGATGCGCTGGGCTTCCCGACGGCCGAGGCCGAGCCGGACGCAGAGCTCGAATACCACGAGTTGCTCGGTGTCGGCGCAATGGCCGATCGTGGGCCGGCCGCGCGCGCGGAAGGGCGCTACCGGCTCTGGCTGCGTCTGCAGGTCGCCCGCGGCCGCATGAGCCCGGAGGAGCGCCATCAGCGAGAGGCGGCGTGGCCGGCGGAGGGCGCGGCATGAGTCGACGGCGCCGGCGCGGCCGTCCGGTCGAGCGCAACATCGCCGACATCGTCGATCTGGCCAGCAATGCCCGCGGCGTGGGCCATGTCGACGGCAAGGCGGTTTTCGTGGCTGACACGCTGCCGGGCGAGCGCGCACTCTATCGCCCGACCCGGCAGAAACGCGACTACGAGGAGGCCGCGCTGGAGACGCTGCTGTCGGCCTCCGCGGATCGGGTCACCCCGCGCTGCGCCCATTTCGGCGTCTGCGGGGGCTGTGCCCTGCAGCACGCCGGCGAGGATGCCCAGCTGGCGTTCAAGCAGGACCAGCTGATGCAGGCGCTGGCGCGCATCGGCAAGGTCGAGCCCGATGCGACCCTGGCGCCGCTGGTCGCCGAGCGCTGGCATTATCGGCGCCGGGCCCGGCTGGGCGTGAAATACGTGCCGAAAAAAGGCGGCACGCTGGTCGGATTCCGCGAGCGCGGCGCGCCGTTCATCGCGCTCCTTCAGCGCTGCGAGGTGCTGGTCGAGCCGGTCGGCACGCGGCTGGTGGCCCTCGCGCACCTGATCGACGGGCTGTCGATCCGCGAGCGCATCCCGCAGATCGAGGTCGCGGCCGGTGACAATGCCATCGCGCTGGTCTTTCGGGTGCTCGATGAGCCCACGGCGGCCGATCGCGAGCGGTTGGCGACGTTCGGCGCCGAGCACGGCTTCTCGATCTATCTGCAGCCCGGCAACGAGGACACGATCGCGCCGCTGTCGGCTGACGCGCCGGCGCTCTATTACACGCTGCCGGCGCATGATGCGCGGCTGTATTTCCAGCCCAACGACTTCGTCCAGATCCACGCCGGGATCAACGCCCGCATGGTTGATCAGGCACTGGCGCGGCTCGATGTGCAGGCCGACGAGACCGTGCTCGAGCTGTTCGCCGGTCTCGGCAACTTCTCGGTCCCGCTGGCGCGGCGGGCCGCGCGTGTGGTCACCGTCGAAGGCGAGGCCGGCCTGGTCGAGCGCGCGCGGGTCAACGCAGGGGCCAACGGCGTGGACAACATTGAGGCCCATGTCGCCAATCTGTTCGAGCCCGAGGCATCGCCGTCCTGGGCGCAGCCGCCCATCGACAAGGTGCTGATCGACCCGCCGCGCTCCGGTGCGGCCGAAGTGCTCCCGCAGGTGGCGGCGAGCGAGGCGAAGCGCATCGTCTACTGTTCCTGTCATCCGGCCACCCTGGCCCGGGATGCGGGCGAGCTCGTGCATCGGTACGGCTACCGATTGACGCACGCCGGCGTCATGGACATGTTTCCGCATACCGCGCACATCGAATCGATGGCGGTCTTCGAGAGGAACGGCTGACGGATGGCGACGGAAATCGAACGCAAGTTTCTGGTGGCGGGGGACGGCTGGCGCGACCACGTGCGCGCCAGCGCCCGTTTCGAGCAGGGCTATCTCTGCGGCGAGGGGCCGGCCTCGGTACGGGTCCGCGTCGAGGACACGCGGGCCAATCTCAACGTCAAGGCGGCGGTGATCGGCACCGCTCGCGCCGAGTACGAGTACCCGATCCCGCTGACCGAAGCGCGCGAGATGCTGGCCTCGCTGTGTGTCGCCCCGCCCGTGATCAAGACGCGCCACTGGGTGGATCACGACGGCCATACCTGGGAGATCGATGTCTTCGAAGGCGAAAACGCGCCGCTGGTGGTCGCCGAGATCGAGCTGAGCGCGGCCGACGAGACCTTCGCGCGCCCCGACTGGCTCGGGGACGAGGTCTCCGACGATCGGCGGTACTACAATCACGCGCTTTCCTTTGAACCCTACGGGCGGTGGCGCGGATGAATGCTGCGGGTGTGCATGTCGATATCGATCTGGGTCAGCAGACGCTGGTCGTGCTGGATGCGGGGGATCACGAGCTCCGGCGCTATCTGGTCTCCACCGCGACCAAGGGCGGCGGCGAGTTCGAGGGCAGCAACCAGACGCCCCGCGGTCGTCATCGCATCCGCGCCAAGATCGGTGCCGACGCGCCGCGCGGCACGGTGTTCAAGGGGCGACGCCCGACCGGCGAGATCTATTCGCCGGAACTGGCCGAGGCCGCGCCGCGGCGCGACTGGATCCTCACGCGGATCTTATGGCTGTGCGGCGAGGAGGTCGGCGTCAACCGGCTCGGCGCCATGGACACCATGCGCCGCTACATTTATATCCACGGCGCGGCCGATACTGCGGTCATGGGCAAGCCCGGCTCGATCGGCTGCATCCGCATGACCAGCGACGACGTGATCGATCTATTCGACCGCGTGGTCGTGGGCACGAAGGTCAATATCCATGAGTAGCGCTCCGGCGCGCCCCGGGCCGCTGGTGGTCGATGTCGCCGGCACCGAACTGAGCGCGGCCGACGTCGAGCTGCTGGCGCACCCCGCGGTCGGGGCGGCGATCCTGTTCACGCGCAACTACGCCGACCCGGCCCAGCTGGCCGCGCTCACCGCAGCCATGCGCGCGGCGCGGCCGAACCTGCTGATCACCGCGGATCAGGAGGGCGGCCGCGTGCAGCGCTTTCGCGACGGCTTCACCCGCGTGCCGCCGATGCGTGCGCTCGGCCGGCTTGCGGTCACCGATCGCGATGCGGCGCGGCGTGCCGCCGGCGAGCTCGCCTGGCTGATGGCCGCGGAGCTCGCGGCCGTGGGCGTCGACGTGCCCTTCGCTCCGGTGCTCGACCTCGATCACGGCGCCTCCACCGTGATCGGCGATCGCGCCTTCGCCGCCGACGCCGCGACGGTGGCCGCGCTCGCCGACGCCTTCGCCGGCGGCCTCGTCGAGGCCGGCAGCGCGGCCACGGCCAAGCATTTCCCGGGTCATGGCTTCGTCGCCGCGGACTCGCATGCGGAATTGCCGGTGGACCGACGTGAGGCCCGCGACGTTCGCGCCGACATGGCGCCCTACGCCGGACTCATCGAGTCGGGACTGGCTTCGGTGATGATGGCCCATGTGCGCTACCCGGCCCTCGACGCCGAGCCGGCCAGCTTGTCGCACTACTGGATCGACACGGTGCTGCGCGGTGAACTCGGATTCTCGGGCTGCGTGTTCTGCGACGATCTCAGCATGGGCGGCGCGGCGGTCGTCGGCGATCACCGCGAGCGCGCCCGCCGGGCACAGGCCGCGGGCTGCGATTTTCTGCCGGTCTGCAACGATCGCGCGGCCGTCGACGGCCTGCTCGAGGCGGTGGCGCTCGACGGGCCCGGCGTCGCGCGCCGCGAGCGCCTGATCGCCGACTGCGGGCGCGAGACGCCCGCACCCGATCTCAAGGCGCTGCGGGCCGACCCGCGCTGGCGGCGGGCGCACGCCGAACTCGAGCGCCTGCGCGACGACGAGTACACACGCGCCTGACATGCCGGGCGAGACGCTCATCGCAGATCTGGTCGCCGCCTACGGCGATCTGCGCGGCACCTGGGGCGTCTGGCTCGACCTGGCCGCCGTGCTCGCGGCAACCGTCGCGCTGGATCTGATCACCCGGGGTGCGCTCGCACTGCTGCACCGGCGCGTGCGCCACACGGCCAACATCTGGGACGATGCGATCTATCGCAGCGTCAACGGCCCGCTGCAGGCCGCGATCTGGGTCATCGGCATCTCGGTGGCGGTCCGAATCGCAGCGCCCGAGGATCCGGAGGGCTGGCTCGCCTATCTGCCCCGGGTGCGACAGATCGCGCTGATTCTGATCGGCACCTGGCTGGCGTTTCGCATCATCCGCTCGGTGGGCGCCAACGCGCTGTCGCGGGCGGCGACACGACGAAACCGCATCGATGCCACCACGGCCGACGCGCTGGCGAAACTGCTGCGCATCGTCGTGTTGATCGTGGCGGCGCTGTTGCTGCTGCAGGCCTTCGGCGTCGCGCCTTCCGCGCTGCTGGCGTTCTCCGGCGTCGGCGGCATCGCCGTCGGTTTCGCGGCGCGCGACGTGCTCGCCAACATCTTCGGCGGCCTGACCATCTACCTGAACCGGCCGTTCTCCGTGGGCGACTGGATCCGCTCGCCTGATCGCGACATCGAGGGCGTGGTCGAGGCCATCGGCTGGCGCGCGACGACCGTGCGGCGCTTCGACATGCGGCCGCTGTACGTGCCCAACGCCGTGTTCTCCAACGTGGCCCTGGAAAACCCCTCGCGCATGACCCACCGCCGGATCATGGAGACGGTGGCGCTGCGCTACGACGACGCCGCGGCCGTGCCCGACATCGTGACCGCGGTGCGGCACATGCTCGACGCCGACGAGGGCATCGACAGCGACCAGATCATCCTCACTTATCTAGACAGCCTGGGCGAGAGTGCGCTCAATCTGCTGGTCTACTGCTACACGCGGACCACGGACTGGACCGAGTATCTCGCGGTGAAGCAGAGCGTGCTCCAGCGCATCCAGGACATCGTCCGCGAGCACGATGCGACGATCGCCTATCCGACCTCCACCCTGCACGTGCCGGATGTCCTGCGCGTGCTCGGCGCCGAGCGGGCGACCGCCGAAGCGGCGGCCACGCAGGAAGAGATCGACCCCGACAAGGTACAATCCGAGCGGCGGCGGGCCGAGGCCCGCGAACGTCACCATACCGATGAACGGGGCCCGGACAGCCCGACCGAGGAAGGAGAGGCATGAGCGGATTCGATCCCGAGCGCTACGAGGAGGCCTGCGCGGTCTACGCCGGCGCCGACTGTGTGCTCGACGAGACGGCGCTCAAGCAGTGCTATGACCGCATGGCGATCGAGATCAGCGATCAGCTCGCCGATCGCGATCCGGTGATCATGTGCGTCATGCTCGGCGGGCTGCAGCCGACGGCCGAGATCACCAAGCGGCTGGCGTTTCCCTTCGAGTTCGACTACCTGCACGCCACGCGCTATCGCGGCGACACCGATGGCGGCGAACTGGTGTGGAAGGTCAGCCCCGGCATCCGGCTGGCGGACCGGCACGTGCTGATCATCGACGACATCCTCGACGAGGGCCATACGCTGGCCGCGATCCTGCGCGCCATTGAGGCCCAGGGCGCGGCCTCGGTGCGGACCGCGATGCTGCTGCAGAAGGACCATGATCGTCGCGAGCCGGGCATGAACGCCGACATTCTCGGCAGCCCGGTCGAGGATCGCTATGTCTTCGGCGCCGGGATGGACTACAAGGGCTATTTCCGGCAGCTGCCGGCCGTCTACGCGGTCGGCCGCGGCGGCTGACATGACGGCGCCGATCGGCGTCATCGGCGGCACCGCGCTCGCCGAGCTCACCGCGCTCGAGGCCGCCGGCAACCCGGCGCCGGCCTCCACACCCTACGGTCCGTCGTCGGGGCCGCTGGTGTGTGGGCGCTTCGCGGGCCGTGACACCTGCTTCGTCATGCGCCACGGCCCCGGACACCGGCTCGCGCCGCATCGCATCAACTACCGCGCCAACATCCGCGCGCTGGCCGATGCGGGCTGCCGGCAGGTCATCGCGGTCGCGGCGGTGGGCGGCATCACACCGGCGATGCGGGCGGGCCGTATCGTGGTGCCGGATCAGATCATCGATTACAGCTGGGGCCGCGCCCACAGCTTCCACGACGATCCGGCCGGCGGCAGTCTCGATCACATAGATTTCACCGAGCCCTACGATTCGGCGCTGCGTACGGCCATTCTGGAGACCGCGCGGCGTCTCGATCTCGCGCCGGCGGATGGCGGCGTGCACGGTGTGACCCAGGGTCCGCGCCTGGAAACGGCGGCCGAGATCGACCGCATGGAGCGGGACGGCTGCGACATCGTCGGCATGACCGGCATGCCCGAAGCCGCACTCGCCCGCGAAGCCGGCCTCGACTACGCCTGCTGCGCGGTGGTGGTGAACAAGGCCGCCGGCCGCAGCGGCGGCAGCGCGATCCACGCCGAGATCGAGGCGACGCTGACCCGGGGCATGGCGAACGTGGAACGCATTCTCGAACAGCTGTTGCCCTCGCTCTAGAAGGCATTCAGGCGTCCCGTGCGGGCCACGTTTGGTCTCCACTCCGGCTGTGTAGCCCTTTGGCCCTGGGCGCGATTCGCTGACCCGATGCCACATGCGAGCCCCGCTCGCCGGCGGTGAGTTGGGCCCGCGCCGGCAGCCGCCCTGATCTGATCCGATCCCGACGAGATAGCGAGCCTGCGTCGTCGCGGGCTCGTGCCGCGCGGCATCGCGACTCGCGGTTGACCTGCTGACGCCCGGTGGCGCGTCCTGCGTCAAGGATTTGGCGGTGGTGTGTTGCGCCCGCTCGGCCCGCTCGGCCCGCTCAGCCTTCGGCGACGGCGGCCCCTGCGGCGTCCTCGGTCTGCGCCCCCAGCTTGCCGAGCAGCTCGGTCAGGCGCGCCACGCGCGTGTCGACGTCCGGCATGTCCTTGAAGAACACCAGCCGGGCGTCGCCCTCGAGCCGATAGGCTCGGGCGTCCGACTGCACCATGGCGATCAGCCGGGCCGGGTCGATGCGGCTGTCGCGGCCGAAGTGCAGGCGGCCGACGTCGGGGCCGGCCTCGATCTTGGCGATGCCCAGCCCCGCGGCGAGCAGCTTGACGCCGGTCGCGGCGAACAGTGTCTCCGTGGCCTCCGGCAGCAGCCCGAAGCGGTCGATCAGCTCGACCTTGAGCGCCCGCAGGCCGGCGGCGTCCTGGGCCGCGCTGATGCGCTTGTAGAGCACCAGCCGCATGTGCACATCGGGGATGTAGTCCTCGGGCAGCAGGGCGGTGGCGCCGAGCTCGACCTCGGTGGCGCCCATCAGGCCGTCGGCGTCGATATCGGGCACATCGCCCCGGCGATAGGCGGCCACCGCACGATCGAGCATCTGCCGGTAGAGATCGAAACCGATCTCCTGGATCTGGCCGGACTGGCCTTCGCCGAGCAGTTCACCGGCGCCGCGGATCTCGAGGTCGTGGGTGGCCAAGGCGAATCCCGCGCCCAGATCGTCCAGCGAGGCGAGTGCGTCGAGGCGCTTCTCGGCGTCCGGCGTCATTGATTCGCGCGGCGGCGTCAGCAGGTAGGCATAGGCGCGATGGTGCGAACGGCCCACGCGCCCGCGCAGCTGATGCAGCTGGGCGAGACCGAAGGTGTCGGCGCGGTCGATGATGATGGTGTTCGCGCTGGGCACGTCGATCCCCGATTCCACGATCGTCGTGCACAGCAGAATATCGAAGCGCCGGTGATAGAAGTCGAGCATCACCGACTCCAGCTCGCGCTCGTGCATCTGGCCGTGGGCGACGCGGATGCGGGCCTCCGGCAGCAGCGCCGCCAGATCGCGGGCGACGCCCTCGATGTCCTTGACCTTGTTGTGGAGATAGTAGATCTGCCCGCCGCGGCGCATCTCGCGGCGGGCGGCCTCCTGGATCAGGGCGCCGTCGTGGCGGGACACGAAGGTCTGGATCGCTAGCCGCGATTCCGGCGGGGTGGCGATGATCGACAGGTCGCGCAGGCCCGACAGGCTCATGTTGAGCGTCCGCGGGATCGGGGTCGCGGTGAGCGTGAGCAGATCGACCTGGGCGCGCAGTGCCTTGATGCGCTCCTTGTGGCGCACGCCGAAGCGGTGCTCCTCGTCGACGATCAGCAGGCCGAGCCGCTTGAAGCGGATGTCTTTCTGCAGCAGCCGATGGGTGCCGATGACGATGTCCAGACGGCCGTCGGCCATCTCGGCGAGCAGGCTCTCGCGCTGCTTGCCGGTGCGCATGCGGCTGAGTGCGGCCACCCGGACGGGCCAGTCGGCGAAACGATCGGCGAAGCTCTGGTAATGCTGCTGGGCGAGCAGGGTGGTCGGCACCAGCACGCAGACCTGATAGCCGGCGGAGGCCGCGGTGAAGGCCGAGCGCAGCGCGACTTCGGTCTTGCCGAAGCCGACATCGCCGCAGACCACGCGATCCATCGGCGTGCCGGCGGCGAGATCGGCCAGCACCTCGTCGATGGCCCGCTGCTGGTCGGGCGTCTCGGTGAAGGGGAAATCGGCGGCGAACCGGGCGTAGTCGTCGGCATCGGCCACCATCGAGGTGCCCTGACGCGCGGCCCGACGGGCCTGGACCTCCAGCAGTTCGGCCGCGGTGTCGCGGGCGCGCTCCGCGGCCTTCTTGCGCGCCTTCGACCAGCGCTCGTTGCCGAGCCGATGCAGCGGCGCGCTGTCGCCGTCGGCGCCGGTGAAGCGGTGCACGAGATGCAGCGAGGCCACCGGCACGTAGAGCAGGTCGCCGCCGGCGTACTCGATGGTGACGAACTCGTTCTCCACGCCGCCTGCGGAGAGCTTGATCAGCCCGCGGTAGCGGCCGACGCCGTTGTCCTGGTGCACCACCGGGGCGCCGGGGGCGAGGTCCGTGAGCTCGCGGATGGCCGTCTCGGGATCGCGCACCACGCGGCGGCGTTTCTTGGCCGGCGGCCGGCTGCCGGTGAGCTGGGTCTCGGCGATGATCGCCAGCCCGTCGGCGGCGATCACGCAGCCGGCCTCCAGCGGTGCGCTGGTCACGGCGATGCGCTTGTTCTGGGTGCGGAAATCCGCCCAGTCCTCGCAGCGCGCCGGGGCCAGCCCCAGCGTGGTGAGCCAGTCGCGCAGCGCCTCGCGGCGGCCGGCGGAGTCGCCGGTGATCAGGATCCGGCCGTCGAAGCCCTCGAAGAAATCGCGCAGCGCATGGCCGGTGGCGGCGATGTCGGCGCCGGTGAGCGCGGGCACGTCGGTGGCGCCGAAGTCGATGCCGTCGCGGCCGACCTCGATGCGGGCGGCGGTGAGCCCGTCCAGCGCCGAGCGCACGGTCGCGGGGTTCACGAACGCGGCCTCGGGCGGCAGCAGCGGCCGCTCGGGATTGACGCCGCGCTGCTCGTAGCGCGCCGATAGAGCCATCCAGGCGCTGTCGACGGCCGCGGCGACGTCGCCGAGCTCGACCGCACGGGCGTGCGCCGGCAGATAGTCGAACAGGGAGGCGGTGCCGTCGAAGAACAGCGTCAGATAGGACTCGATGCCCCCCGGCGGCACGCCGCGGGAGACATCGCGATAGATCACGCTGTTGCCCGGGTCGCCCTCCAGCGCCTGCCGGTAGCGCTGCCGGAAGGCCTTGATGGCCTCGTCGTCCAGCGGGAATTCGCGCGCCGGCAGCAGCCGGATCGTGTCGATGCGGTCGGTCGAGCGCTGCGTCTCCGGATCGAACGCCCGGATGGTGTCGATCTCGTCGTCGAACAGATCCAGCCGATATGGCGTGGCCGCGCCCATGGGATAGAGATCCATGACCGCGCCGCGGATGGCGTATTCGCCGTGCGTGCGCACCTCGGACACCGCGGCATAGCCGGCGGCTTCCAGGCGTTGCCGCAGGGCGTGAAAATCGAGCTGCTGGCCGACCTCGAAGACCATCGCACGCGCGTCGACGAAGGTCGTCGGCGGCAGGGGCTGGAGCAGCGTGTCCGCGGCGACGATGAGAATGCCGCGACCCATGCCGGGCAGGGCGTGCAGCAGCGCGAGGCGTTCCGAGACGATGTCGGCGTGCGGCGAGAAGACGTCGTAGGGCAGCGTCTCCCAGTCGGGAAAATGCCGGATGACCAGCGAATCGCCGGCGAAGAAGCGCAGTTCCTCCTCGAGCCGGTAGGCGCGATGCTCATCGGCCACGACCGCCACCGTGAGCGCGTCCGCGGCCTCGGCGGCCTGAACCAGCGCCAGCGAGGACGCACAGCCGGCCAGCCCCTGCCAGTGGTCGTGCGCACCGGGTGTCAGCGCCGGCGGTGACAGCGGGGAGGTGCGCGCGTCGATGTCGTCTGCAGCGGCCATTTGAGGGCGCGGATTATTGCACAGACCCGCGCTCGAGACGACTGGCCGCGCGTGCTTCAGTCGCGGAAACGCCGCGTCAGCTCGCCGAAGGCGTCGATTCGCCGGTCGCGCAGAAACGGCCAGACGCGGCGCAGAGTCTCGGTGCGCGCCGTGTCGATGTCCGCCATGAGCAGTTCGCCGCTTTCGCCGGCCTCGGCCAGGGTCTCGCCCTGGGGGCCGAACACGAAGCTGTGGCCCCAGAAACGGATCTCGGTGTCGGCGTCGCCCTCGACGCCGACCCGGTTGGAGGCGATCACGGGCAGGGTGTTGGCGATGGCGTGGCCGCGCTGCACGCCCTGCCAGGCGGCAAGCTGGCGCGCCTGCTCGTCGGCGTCGTCGGTGGCGTCGTCCCAGCCGATCGCGGAGGGATAGATCAGCAGCTCTGCGCCGGCCAGCGCCATCAGCCGCGCGGCTTCCGGGTACCACTGGTCCCAGCAGACCAGCACGCCGAGCCGGCCGATGGACGTGTCGATGGGGGTGAAGCCGAGATCGCCGGGCGTGAAATAGTACTTCTCGTAGTATTCGGGATCGTCCGGGATGTGCATCTTGCGGTAGCGGCCGGCGATGCGACCGTCGCGGTCGAGCACCACCGCGGTGTTGTGATATAGCCCGGGAGCGCGGCGTTCGAACAGCGAGGCCACGACCACCACCCCGGCGGTGCGGGCGGCTGCCGCGAGACGCTCGGTCGAGGGCCCGGGGATCGGTTCGGCCAGGTCGAAGCCGGCCGGATCCTCGCGCTGGCAGAAGTAGGGCGTGTTGTGCAGCTCCGGCAGCAGCACGAGATCGGCGCCTGCCTCGCCCGCGCGCTGGATATGGGCCACGGCGGTGTCCAGGTTGGTCGCGGGCTCGGGCGTGCAGGCGTACTGGGCGACGGCCACGCGCCGGATGCGGGTGTCAGCCATGGGCGGTCTCGGCGGGAATCTGCATGGAGGCACAGTGCAGGCCGCCGTGCTGGCGGATCAAGGCGCGGCTGTCAATGAGGATGACCTCGCGCTCGGGAAAGCAGTCGGCCAGCCGCTGCCGGGCCACGGCGTCGGCGGGGTCGTCGAAGGCCGGGATCAGCACGCAGCCGTTGGCGATGACGAAGTTGGCGTAGCCGGCGGGCAGCCGATGGCCGTCGTCGGGGTCGTGGATCGGCGCGGGCAGGGGCAGTTCGACGAGTCGATAGGCGGTGCCGTCGGGGGCGCGCAGCGCCTCGAGCTCGCGCCGCATGGCGGTCAGCGATTCGAAATGCGGGTCGGTCTCGTCGGCGCAGCCCTGATAGGCGATCGTATCCGCCGCGACGAAGCGGGCGAGCGTGTCGATGTGGCCGTCGGTGTCGTCGCCGATGAGATCGCCGTGGGCGAGCCAGTGGATCGTGGTCGCGCCGAAGGCGTCGCCGAGCATCGCCTCGACGCCCGAGCGACTGAGCCCGGCATTGCGCCGGCCGGCGAGCAGACAGCGTTCGGTGGTCAGCAGCGCGCCGGTGCCGCTGGCTTCGATGCTGCCGCCCTCGAGCACGGCCGAACGCCGTTCGAGCGTGCCGCGGCCGAGCGCGCCCGCAACGTGCAGGGCGACCGTCAGGCGGTCGTCGTTGAGTGCCGCAAAGCGTCCGCCCCAGCCGTCGAAGCGAAAATCGACGAACACGCGCTCGTCGTCGAACACGGTCAGCGGGCCGGTGTCCCGGACCCATATGTCGTCGTTCGGCGCGTCGATCACGACCGGCGGCACTACGGCCCGCAGCCGCGGATGGTCGTCGATGCTCTGCCGGCATTCGGCGTCCGCGGCCACGAGGATCACAGGCTGGCGCTCGCCGATGATGGCCGCCATCGTGGCGATGGTGTCGCGGGCGGCCGCCAGGCCCCCGCCCCAGTCGCCCGCCGAGCGCGGCCAGACCAGCAGTATGGCAGCCTGCGGTGCCCATTCCGGCGGGAGCCGGCGGGCGCTCATCGTGGCACCGCGAGTTCGTCGCGGTGGGCCACGGGTGCCGGGTCCGCCGGCACCACGGCGTGTATCAGCCGGTCGTATTCGAAGTAGAGCCGGTAGGCGGGATAGTCCCAGCGCGTGATCGGCGGCTGGCCGACGGGCGCGTGGCGACGGCGCGGCTCGCCGTACTCGCGCTCGACGCGCGCCATCGATGTGCCGCGGGGCGGGGTGGACGGCGGCTGCGGCCGCACCGCCGACGTGGCCGGAGAGGACGGGGACGCAGTCGTGGCGCGTGGCGGCGTCGGCTCGGCGCCGTAGTCGTCCGCCGCCGCCTTCGTGCTCGCCCCGGCGAGGAGCACGAGTGCTGCGCCGATTTCCAGCCCGATCTGAACTATCGGTCGATGTAACGTTCTCATGCGCATGACTGATTTTCCGATGGCCCCGTACGGCGCGCCGCCGCGCTGCGTCGTGCGGGCTCATTATGCTTTAATGCGCCGCCATGTTTAGACCCCTCGAACTCTACGTCGGCCTGAAGTACACGCGGGCCAAGCGTCGCAACCACTTCATCTCCTTCATCTCGTCGATCTCCATGGGCGGCATCGCGCTGGCCGTGATGCTGCTGATCACGGTGCTGTCGGTGATGAACGGGTTCGAGGCGGAGCTGCGCGATCGTATCCTGGGCATGGCTTCGCACGTGGAGATCTCCTCCAGCCGGAACGCGCTCCAGGACTGGAGCGAACTCAAGACCCAGGTCAACGAGCGGCTGCCGGACGTCAACGGTGCGGCGCCCTACATCAGTGGCGAGGGCATGCTGCGCAGCGGACGCAATATGTCGGGCACGCTCATCCGCGGCGTGTTGCCGGCACAGGAGACCGAGGTCTCCGACGTCGCCGACCACATGGTCGCCGGCAGCTTCGATTCGCTGGAAGCCGGCGAATATCGGATAGTCATCGGTGCGGAGCTCGCGGCTCTGCTCGGTGTCGGCGTCGGCGACAAGGTGGACTTGATGATCCCGAAGGCCAACATCACGCCGGCGGGCATCGTGCCGCGCTTTCGGCGGTTCACCGTGGGTGGCGTGTTCAAGGTCGGCATGTACGAGTACGACCGCGGCATGGTCATGATCCACATGGAGGATGCCGCGACGCTCTACCACATGGGCGAGGGCGTGACCGGCCTGCGGCTGCATCTGACCGACATGTTCGACGCGCCCGATGTCACCCGGCAACTCGAGGCCACACTCGATCCCGGCAAGCGCGTCTCCGACTGGACGCGTCAGCACGCCAATTTCTTCCAGGCGATCGCCACCGAGAAGACCGTGATGTTCATTATCCTCAGCCTGATCATCGCCGTGGCGGCCTTCAACATCGTCTCCATGCTGGTGATGGTGGTCACCGACAAGCAGGGCGACATCGCCATCCTGCGAACGCTCGGGCTCACGCCGCGTTCGGTCATGGCCATCTTCATGGTCCAGGGCTCGCTGATCGGGGTGATCGGCACCGTGCTCGGCGTGGCGCTCGGCGTGCTGCTGTCGATCAACATCGAGCACATCGTGCCCATGCTCGAGAGCCTGCTGAACACCGATCTGCTTTCCGCGGACGTCTACTACATCAGCCAGCTCAAGGCCGAACTGCACCAGACCGACGTCCTCCGCATCGCGGCGCTGTCGCTGGTGCTGTCCTTCCTGTCGACGCTCTACCCGGCCTGGCGCGCGGCGCGCGTGCAGCCGGCGGAGGCCCTGCGCTATGAGTGATGCGAGCGCCACACCGGTACTGTCCTGTCACCGTCTGTCGAAGCTGTTCAGCGAGGTTCGCGAGCCGGTCACGGTTCTGCGCGACATCGACCTGGAGGTCGCCCCCGGGGCGCGTATCGCGGTGATCGGCGCCTCCGGCTCGGGCAAGTCGACGCTGCTGCATCTGCTCGGGGGGCTGGACACGCCCAGCAGCGGCGAGATCCGCATCGGCGGGCACGACATGACGCGACTGTCGAACGCCGCCCGCGGCCGGTTGCGCAACGAAAAACTGGGCTTCATCTATCAGTTTCATCATCTGTTGCCGGAGTTCACCACGGTCCAGAACGTGGCGATGCCGCTGCTGATACGGCGCGGGCCCACGGGGCCGGCGCTGCAGACCGCCCGCGAACTGCTCGAGCGCGTGGGGCTGGGCGATCGGCTGGAGCACAAGCCGACCGAACTGTCCGGCGGCGAGCGCCAGCGTGCCGCGGTCGCGCGCGCCCTGGTCACGCGGCCCGCCTGCATCCTGGCCGACGAGCCGACCGGCAACCTCGACCATCGCACCGCGGCGAGCGTGTTCGACATGATGCTCGAACTCAACGAGTCGCTGGATACCAGCCTGGTCATGGTCACCCACGACCGCACGCTGGCCCAGCGCATGGATCAGGTCTGGACCCTGTCGGACGGCCGCCTGGCGCCCGCGGAGCTGTCCGACCTGGCCTGACGTTCGCCGCGACCCACGGCGCTCCGTGCTGCGTTGCCGCCGGCCTCGTGTAATGTGAAAGTTCCGGGGCAGGCGCATTCGCGCGGATGAACGGGCGGCCGACGATGGGGCGGGGCGACGACAACGTACAGCTGGACCCCGACCGCAGCTGGCACGGGGCGCTCGCCCGCTATGCCCGGGATCCGCGGCTGCTCGCGCTGGCCTGTATCGGCGCCAGCGGCGGTGTCTACCTGTGGCCGACGCCGATCGCGCCGCTACTGCCGTTGGCCGGACTACTCTGCTGTCTGCTGCGTTTTCCCGGCCGCGCCGTGCTCGCCGCCGGTCTGGTCGCGGCGCTGTGGGCGAGCCTGGACGTCGCGCATCGACTCGACGCGCGCCTGCCGGTCGAACGCAGCGGGGAGACCGCCACCGTCGTGGGACGCGTGTCCGGACTCGTCAGCCATGAGGCCTTTCGCAGTCGCTTCGTGCTGGCGCGCGACGTCGCCCCGTATCGGGTGCGGCTGTCCTGGTACGACGACCCGCCCGCGCTGTTGCCGGGCGACTGCGTGCGGGCCACGGTGAAGTGGGAGACCCCGCACGGCTCGGCGAACCCGGGCACCTTCGATTACGAGGCGTGGCTCTGGCGCGAACGCATCGACGCCACCGGTTACGTGCGCGAGGCCGGAGACTGCGATCGGGCCGCTTCGATGTCGCTCGACCGACTGCGCGCCCTGGCGCTGCGGCGGCTGGATCGGATACTGGGGGATGCGCCGGCGCGTGGCCTGATCGAGGCCTTGACGCTGGGCGCACGCGATGCGATCAGCGACGCCCAGTGGGCGGTGCTGCGGGCCACGGGAACCAGCCATCTGGTTGCCATTTCCGGGTTACACATCGGCCTGATCGCGGGCGTGCTGTTCTTTCTGGCGCGCTGGCTGGCGCTTCGGGTGGCGCCGGGCTGGTCGGCGCATCGTCTGGCGGCCGCGGCAGCCTTCGTGGGTGCGGCCGGCTACGCCGCGCTCGCCGGTCTGGCGCTGCCGACCCAGCGTGCGCTGGTCATGGTTGCCGTTGCGCTCGCCGTCATGGCGCTGCGGCGGGATGTGGCACCGTCGCGCACGCTCGCCTTCGCCGCCATCGCAGTGCTTTTCTGGGACCCGGCTTCGGTGATCGCGCCCGGGTTCTGGCTGTCGTTCGGGGCCGTGGCGTGGCTGCTCTATATCGCCGCGAGCGGCCCGCGCCGGGGGCACTGGCTGGCCTTCGGTCATATCCAGCTCGCGCTCATCGCCGGTCTGACGCCGTTGACGCTCTGGTTCTTCGAGCAGGCGTCGATGGTCGCGCCGGTGGTCAACGCCCTGCTGATCCCGCTCGCGGTGGTCGTGGTGCCCGCGCTGCTGACGCTCACGGCCCTGGCGCTCGCCTGGCCGGCAGCCGGCGGACCCTTGCTGACGGGGGCGGCGTGGCTTCTCGGAGCGGGCTGGCAGGGGCTGGCATGGGTCGCCGACTGGCCGCTGGCCGCGGTTCATCTGACGCTGCCCGGCGTGGCCGCGCTGCTGCTTGCGATCGCGGGAATCGCACTGTTGCTGCTACCGCGCGGCCTGCCGGGGCGCTGGGCGGGTGCCGCGCTGCTGCTGCCGGCCTTGATCGGCTGGCAGCCCGCCGATCAACGCATTCCGCAGGAAGCCTATCGCGTGACCGTCCTCGACGTCGGCCAGGGGCTGGCCGTGGTCGTTCGCACCCGGGAACACACGCTGGTCTTCGACGCCGGGCCGGCCTATCGGACCGGCTTCGATACCGGCGAGGCCATCGTGGTGCCGTATCTGCGCCACGTCGGTCGGCCCCGGGTGGATCGCCTGCTCATCAGTCACGCCGATCTCGATCATCGGGGCGGGGCGGCAGCCATCGTCCGCGAACTCGAGGTGGTCCGATGGCAGGGCGCGGGCGGCGACAGCCCCTGCGTGGCCGGACAGCAATGGCGCTGGAACGGCGTCGACTTCCGGGTGTTGTATCCGACACGGGCCGAGCGTGCGGCGGCCGCGGATACCAACGGACGCTCCTGCGTGTTGCGCATCGCTTCGCCCGGCGGGCGGGTGCTACTCACCGGCGATCTGGACGCCGCGGGTGAGGCGCGCCTGATCGCCCGCAATGCGGAGGCGCTCGCCGGCGAGGTGCTCGTGGTCGGACATCACGGCAGCGACAGCTCCTCCAGTTCGGCCTTCCTCGAAGCCGTGCGGCCGCGATTTGCGCTGATCTCCGCCGGCTGGCGCAACCGCTGGGGATTTCCCACCGAGGGCGTGCGCGAACGGCTCTCGGCTGTCGGCGCGCAGCGCATCGGCACGGCGACGGGCGGGGCGCTGAGGGTGGCCGTACCCGGCAGCGCGGAACGCGCGATCCGTGTCACCCGCTGGCGTGACCAGCACCCGCGGCTCTGGCAGGTGCCGTGACCCGCTGGCCGCGGCCCGTGGGCGACGACTATGATGCCTGCGCGAGCGTGCCGGCTTGGCTTCGGTGCGCGTCTGATCTAAGGGAGCACGACGCATGGGGCAGATGACGATGGCCGGCGGGTGGCTGATGCTGACGATCCTGCTGTGCTCGGTGCTCGGGCTGGCGATCGTGATCGAACGCGCCTGGGCGTTGCGGGCGACGCGGGTCGCGCCGCCCGCCCTGACCGGTCAGCTCGCCCGGATCGCGCGCGCCGGCGCGCTGAGTGCCTCGGATCGCGAGGCACTGGCCGCGCACAGCCCGCTGGGGCAGGTGTGGGCGGCGGTCGCGGCGTCGCGCGGGGCGTCGCCCGATCAGCGCCGCGAACGCATCGAAGAGGCCGGGCGCCGCGCCGCCCATGACATGTCGCGCTATCTCAACACGCTGGGCACGATCGCGGCGATCGCGCCCCTGCTGGGTCTGCTGGGCACGGTCGCCGGCATGATCGACGTCTTCGCCGCGCTGGAGGCCTCCGGTGCGGCCGGCGGGCTGGCCGGCGGTATCGGGCAGGCGCTGCTGACGACCGCGGCCGGCCTCTGCGTGGCCATCCCCGCGCTGGCCGCGCATCGTTATTTCACCGGCTGCGTGGCGGAGCGGGCGCTGCTGCTCGAGCGCTGGGCGGTACGGCTGATGGACACCGAGCAGGGATCGCCGGCGGCCGCGCGATGAGATTCGGCCGCAATGACGATACCGAGCCGCGGGTGAACCTGACGCCGCTGATCGACGTCGTGTTCATTCTGCTGATCTTTTTCATGGTATCGGCGCGGTTCGCGGACGAGCGCGTGCTGGCGCTGGAGCTGCCACCGGCGGCCCATGCGGGCGCGACCAAGGAGGCGCACGTCGACGTGCGCGTGACCCCCGGCGGCGGCTTTGAAGTCGCCGGCGAGTCGGTCGCCGCCGAGGCGCTGGTCGCGTCGCTGCGCGCGCAGCGGGCACAATACCCGGATCGCGCATTGCGGGTGCGCGCCGATCGCGATGCGCGACACGGTGCGGTCGTGCGCGTATTCGATGCTGCGGCGGCCGCCGGTTTCGCCCGGGTGGACGTCGCCACGCGATCACAGGAGTAGTTTTGGCGCGCCAGAAAGTTCATACCGACATGCCGGTCCGCGAGATCTATCCGCGGCTGCTGCGCTATACCTGGGCCCATCGGAAATGGCTCGGTATCGCGGCGATCGGGATGGTGGGCTACGCCGCGGCCGATACGGGGCTGATCTATATCCTCAAGCCGCTGCTGGACGGCTCGATCGTGGATCGCGACCCGTGGATGATCCGCTGGATTCCGGTCTTCCTGCTCGGACTGCTGATGGTGCGCGGCGTGTTCGGTTTCCTGTCGAGCTACGGCATGTCGTGGGTCGCCAACCGCGTGATCTATCACGTGCGCCGGGACGTGTTCGCCAAGTTCCTGCAGCTGCCGACGAGCTTTTTCGACGACCACTCGACCGGCAAGACCACGGCCAAGCTGACCTATTACACCGGCCAGATCTCCGGGGCGGCGACCAGCGCGATCACGATCGTGGTGCAGGACACCATGCGCATCATCGGCTTCACCTTTCTGATGTTCTGGGTGAACTGGTCGCTGGCGATGGTGGTCTTCGTGGTCGGGCCCATCATCGCCCTGATCGTGAGCAACGTCTCCAAGCGCTTTCGTCGCTACAGCGTGACCATGCAGCAGTCCATGGGTGACATCACGCACATCAGCGAAGAGGTGCTCACCGGGCAGCGGGTGGTGAAGGTCTTCGGCGGCGAGGAGCACGAACGCAACAGCTTCGATCGCATCAACGAGCGCTTCCGCCGCATGTCGATGCGCAAGGCCACCACGACCGCGGCCAGCGTGCCGGTGCTGCAGTTCATCACCGCGATCGCCGCGGCCTGCGTGGTCGCGATCGCCGTGCGCGACACCGGCGGCGGCATGATGTCGCCGGGCGATCTGGCGACCTTCTTCGGCGCGATGATGGGGATGATGCAGCCGATCAAGCGCCTGACCAGCGTGAACGCCACCATTCAGGCCGGCATGGCGGCGGCGGGCGCGATCTTCGAGCTGCTGGACGAGCCGGCGGAGCGCGATCCAGGCCGGCTGACCATCGACCGCGCGCGCGGCGAGATCCAGGTCTCGGAGATGGCGTTTCGCTATCCGAACACCGAGGCCTATGTCCTGCGCGACATCACCTTCGATGTGGAACCCGGCCAGACGGTGGCCTTCGTCGGCCGTTCCGGCAGCGGCAAGTCGACGCTGCTGTCGCTGCTGCCGCGTTTCTACGACTACGAGGCCGGCAGCATCCGGCTGGACGGGCACGAACTGTCCGAGTACCGGCTGGCGGATCTGCGCGCCCAGATCAGCCTCGTCGATCAGAACGTGGTGCTGTTCAACGACACCGTTGCAGGCAACATCGCCTACGGCACCCTCGGCGGCGCTGACCGCGAGACCGTGATCGACGCCGCGCGGCGGGCCTACGCGCACGAATTCATCGAGTCGCTGCCCGAGGGCTACGACACGCTCGTCGGCCAGAACGGCATCATGCTGTCCGGCGGCCAGCGCCAGCGCATCGCGATCGCACGCGCGCTGCTCAAGGATTCGCCGATCCTGATTCTCGACGAGGCGACCTCGGCGCTGGATACCGAGTCGGAACGGGCGATACAGAAGGGCCTGGAGGTGCTCATGCGCGACCGCACCACGCTCGTGATCGCGCACCGACTGTCCACGATCCAGGATGCGGACCGGATCGTGGTGCTGTACGACGGGGAGCTGGTGGAGCAGGGCACGCACAGCGAGTTGATGGACCAGCGCGGCCACTACCGCAACCTGCACGACATCCAGTTCTCGCAGCCGGGCTGATGAAACGCCTCGCGCGCGCGCTCGAGCGCGCCTGGTACCGGCCCGGTGGCGCCTGGTGGCCGCTGCTACCGCTGGCCTGGCTGTTCGGCCGGGTCGTCGCACTGCGGCGCGCGGCCTATGCCCGTGGCTGGCTGCGCTCGCGGCGGGTCGGCGTGCCGGTGCTCGTGATCGGCAACATCACCGTGGGCGGCAGCGGCAAGACGCCGCTGGTGATCCTGATCGTGCGCACGCTGCAGGCGCGGGGACTGCGCCCCGGCGTGGTCTCGCGCGGCTATGGCGGCCGGGCGGAGCGCTACCCGCTGCGCGTGACCGCAACGACGCCAACCGCCGTGGCCGGCGACGAGCCCGTCCTGATCGCCCGCCGCGCGGGCGTACCGGTGGCGGTGGACCCGGACCGCGCGCGCGGGGCCGCCGCGCTTGTCGCCGAAGCCGGCGTCGACTGCGTGGTGGCCGACGACGGGCTGCAGCACTATCGTCTGGCCCGGGATATGGAGATCGCGGTGACCGACGCCCGCCGCGGGCTCGGCAATCGACGACTGTTACCGGCGGGGCCGCTGCGGGAGCCACCGGGGCGACTGGACGGGGTCGATCTGTCACTGGTTCACGGCGCCGGCGGTGACTTCGAGCTCGTGCCGGGCGCGGCACAGTCGCTTGACCACACCAGCACGCGCGCGCTGGCGGATTTCGTCGGCCGGCCGGTGCACGCGGTGGCGGGCATCGGCGATCCCGGGCGTTTTTTCGCTATGCTGCGCGGATGCGGCCTGACCGTGATCGAGCATCCGATGCCCGATCACCATGTGTATACCGCCGGGGAGTTGATGTTCGACGATGATGCGCCGGTGCTGATGACCGAAAAGGATGCCGTCAAGTGTGCCGATCTGGCGGCCGAGACGCGCTGGTATGTTCCCGTGGACGCGCGGCTGACCGAGGCCGGCGCGGCGCGCCTGGAGCGAGCGCTCGCGCGTTTCGCGGTGCATCCCGGAGCGACGCGATGAGTTTCGTCGTGGTGATCCCCGCGCGGCGGGCCAGCAGCCGGCTGCCGGACAAGGTGCTCCGCGACATCGCGGGGCGGCCCATGCTGGCGCATGTCTGTGCGGCCGCCCATGCCAGCCGCGCGCGGGCGGTGCTGGTGGCGACCGACGATCCGGTGGTCGCCGAGGCCGCCCGCGAAGCCGGCGCGGACGCGGTGATGACGCGGGACGATCATCCCTGCGGGACCGATCGAATCGCCGAGGTCGCGGCGGCCCGGGACTGGGGCGACGAGACGATCGTGGTCAACGTGCAGGCCGACGAGCCGTTGATGCCCTCGGCGCTGATCGATCAGATCGGCGAGGCGCTGGTCGCCGATGCCGGCGCGGCGATCGCGACCGCCTCCACGCCGATCCTGCGCGCGGACGATTTTCACGACCCCAACATCGTCAAGGTGGTGGCGAACGCGGCCGGACGCGCGCTGTATTTCAGTCGCGCGCCGATTCCCTACCATCGCGACAGCGGCAATCGTCTCGTCGACGACGACGCGGCCAGCCGTCATATCGGCATCTACGGCTATCGAGCCGACGCGCTGCGCAGCTTCGCCGCGGCGCCGGTCGGAGTACTGGAACGCCGCGAGTCGCTGGAGCAGCTGCGTGCCTTCGACCTCGGGCTGCCGATCGCGCTGGTGTGCGCGGTCGCCGTACCCGGGCCGGGGGTCGACACCGCAGCGGACCTGGCAGCGGTCGAACGGCTACTGGCGGCGACATGACGCAACGGAACCGGACACGCGTGCTCTTCGTCTGCTTGGGCAACATCTGCCGTTCGCCGACCGCGCACGGGGTGTTTCGCGACCGCGTCGCCGCAGCCGGTCTCGCCGACCGGATCGAGGTGGACTCGGCGGGTACCGGCGATTGGCATGTGGGCAAGCCGCCGGATGCGCGGGCCCGTGCGGCAGCGGCGGCACGCGGCTGCGATATCGGCGATCTGCGGGCCCGCCAGGTCGCAGCGGCCGATCTCCAGGCCTTCGACTACGTGCTCGCCATGGATGCCGACAATCTCGCCGTGCTCGAGCGGCTGGCTCGAGAGAGCGCGGACGCGCGCGCCCGTGTCGCCCTGTTCGGCGATTACAGCGGTCGTCACCCCGGGGCGGCCGTGCCCGACCCGTACTTCGGCGGCGAGGACGGCTTCGAGCGCGTGCTCGATCTCATCGAGGACGCCGCCGAGGGTCTGCTCGCCGAAATACGCGCGGACTTGGAGCGCGATCCGGGCTGACGCGAGAGTCACGGCGCCCGTCGGACCGCCGACGGGCGCCGTGCACGCCGCTAACGGCCGCCGGGGGTGTCGTCCTCGGTGCCGGTGGCCCGCTGCGTCTCGACCTGCTTCAGGGCCGCGTCTTCCGTGTCGTCCGCAGTCTCGGCGACGACGCGCTTGGCATCGGCCCGCGGTGTGGCGCTCGGCATCGCGCCGTCCGCGTTCGGGCTCTCGTCCGGATCGTCCGTGCTCGCGGTGTCCTCACGGGTATCGATGGCGGTGTCTTCGATCGCCGTCTGGTCGACGCTGCGACGGGCATCGGTTTCGACCTGGCGCAGCGCCGAGTCATCGTCGTCGGCGGTCTCCGGCGCCGCGTCGGAAGCCGTGCCGGATTCAACCT
Organism: Salinisphaera orenii subsp. orenii MK-B5; assembly: GCF_003788635.1. Lineage (GTDB taxonomy): Bacteria > Pseudomonadota > Gammaproteobacteria > Nevskiales > Salinisphaeraceae > Salinisphaera > Salinisphaera orenii. The sequence continues at coordinate 111,806 of NZ_AYKH01000001.1, read as the reverse complement.
GGTCCGAGGTGTTTTCCGGATCGACCTCGGCCCGGGCCGGATCATCGCTCGTCTCGGTCTCGGTCTCGGTCTCGGCGGTCGGTTCCGGCGCCGCCGTCGTAACGGCGGAGTCCCCGGGGGCGGTGTCGGCCGTCGCGGATGAGGCCGCCTCATCGCTGCTCGGCGATGCGGTTGCGAGCTTATCCTTTTCGGCCTTCTCGGGCGTCTCGGGCGTCTCAGCCTTTTCAGCCTTTTCAGCCTTTTCAGCCTTTTCAGCCGTCTCAGCCGTCTCAGCCGTCTCAGCCGTCTCAGCCGTCTCGGGCGTCTCGGGCGTCTCGGGCGTCTCGGGCGTCTCGACGGCACGAGACTCGGACCCGGCGGCGGGGTCCTCCGAGGCGAGCTCCCCGTGTTGGCGCGAGGCGGCACGGGCGTTGTCACTTGCGCGCGCGGCCGACCAGGGCTCGTCGTTCTCGGGCGCCGGCGGCTTGACCGCGGTCGTGTTTTCCGCCTGCTCGGTATTCTCGGGCCCGTCTTCCGCGGCGGGCCGGTCGGCGTCCGCCGGTACCGCGGTGGGCGCGGCGTCGGTGGCGTCCTGGGGATCGCCGTTCAGTCGCACATCGTCGGCCACGCGGGGGGTGTCCTCGGTTTCCGAGGCGTCGGCTCCTGCGGGCGCCGGCGCAGCCGCGTCGTCGCCGGTATCGTTGCGCTGGTCGTCCGACGCGGACGCTTGGTCGGCTCGGGGCTGCGGTGCGTTGTCATGCTCCGGCGCCGAGTGGTCCGCGCCGGTTTCGCCGGTGTCGGCGGCCGCCGGGGTCTTGCCGGCGTTGTCGTCGGTGCTGCCGTTATCATCGCTCTGCGCGCCGTTGCCGCGATTACGGCCACCGCGACGGCCGCGGCCACCGCGCCGCCGGCGCCGCCGCCGGCCGCCGGCACTGCTGTTGTCCGAATCGTCGTTGCCGCGGTTGTGCGTCTCGCTGTCTTCGGTCTGATCGCTTTGCTCAGCGGCCTCAGGCGTTGCCGTCTTGGCCGCTTTTCGATCCTCGTCGTTCTTGTCGTTCTTCTTGTCCGCGTGGTCCGGTTTGGCGGACCGATCGTTTGACTCCGTCTTGTTCGACTTGCCGGTTTTGTCGGTCTTGTCGGCGCGATTGCCGACGGCTTTCTCCATGTTTCTAGCGGCGCTGTCGCCCGCGGTCTCGGCGCCGGCCGCCGTCTTGGTAGAGCCGCCGTTGCGGTCGTTGGACTGTTTGTCTCTGGTTGACTTGTTGTCGTTGGCCGACTTGTCCTTGCTGCCGCTCGGTGCGTTGTGGTTGCCGCCGTCCGTCTTCTTGCCGTTCGAGCCGGACGGGCTGCGGTTCTTCTTGTCGGTGCCGTCGCTATCGGACTTGGGACCGTCGCCCGAGCCCGAGCCGCGACGATTGCGGCCGCCGCGACGCGAGCGCGAGCGGCTGCCCTCGTTGCCGTCGTCGCTGCCGCGCCGATTGCGGCTGGGGCGGCGCTTGCGCGTCTCTTCGCCCGTCCCGCTCTCGGGCCCGGCCGATGTCCCGGACTCGGGCTTCTTCTGCGTAGACTCGGTCGCGGACGCGGTGGCTTGCGCCTGCGTGGCCGGCGTCGACTGCTCGTCACCGGAGAATATGCGGCGCAGCGCGTCCCAGAGTTGCTGCCAGGGGGTCATCGCGGCGGCGGCCGGCGTCGGCTGGGGCTGAGCCTGGGGCGCTTCGGTGGTCTCCGCTTCTTTTTCGGGTTCGGCCGTGCGTTCGATTACGGGCGCGTCGGGGCGTTCGACGCGCTTGACCGCCGGCTCCTCGCGCTTCGCGGCGGCGGTGCTGCCGGCGTGGTTGGGTTCGACCGGTTTCTCGATGTCCACCTCGTTGTCCAGGCGGTAGCTGGTGGCATCGTTGTTGTCGGTGGCGAGTTCGTCGCCGCGGATGCGGCGAATCTCGAAGTGGGGCGTGTCGAGCGTTTCGTTGGGCACCAGGGTGACCAGCGTCTTGGCCCGGCGCTCGACGCCCGCGATGTCCTCGCGCTTCTCGTTGAGCAGGAAGCTGGCGACCGCGATCGGAAGCTGGACGATCACGCGTCCGGTGGCCGGCTTCATCGCCTCCTCTTCGAGCAGTCGCAGGATCGACAGAGACAGCGACTCAACGCTGCGGATACTGCCCTGGCCTAGACAGCGCGGGCAGACCTGGTTCGAATACTCCGACAGCGACGGCTTGAGCCGCTGGCGCGACATCTCCAGCAGACCGAAACGCGAGATGCGCCCGATCTGAACCCGCGCACGGTCGGCCTTGGCCGCCTGCTTGAGGCGATTCTCGACCTCGCGTTGGTTCTTGTTGTTCTCCATGTCGATGAAGTCGATCGCCACCAGTCCGCCGAGGTCGCGGATGCGCAGCTGGCGGGCGATTTCCTCGGCCGCTTCGAGGTTGGTGTTGAAGGCCGTCTCCTCGATGCCGCCGCCCTTGGTGGCGCGCGCGGAGTTGATGTCGACCGTGGTCATCGCCTCGGTGTGGTCGATGATGATCGCGCCGCCGGAGGGCAGGGTGACTTCGCGCTCGAAGGCACTCTCGATCTGGGATTCGATCTGGAAGCGTGAGAACAGCGGCGTCTCGTCGGTGTAGTGCTTGAGCTTGGACAGCGCCTGCGGCATGACCTGCTGCATGAACTCGCGACCGGTCTCGTAGATCTCGGCCTGGTCGATCACGACCTCGCCGATGTCGTCGCGCAGGTAGTCGCGCAGCGCGCGGATGATGACGTTCGATTCCTGATAGATCAGGAACGGCGCCTTGCGCTCGGCGGACGCGTCGGTGATCGCCTTCCAGACATGGACCAGATAGTCCAGGTCCCACTGCAGCTCTTCGGCGCAGCGGCCTACGCCGGCGGTGCGCACGATGACACCCATGCCCTTGGGCACCTGCACGTGGTTGAGCGCCTCGCGCAGTTCGTTGCGCTCCTCACCCTCGATGCGGCGGGATACGCCGCCGGCGCGGGGATTGTTGGGCATGAGCACCAGATAGCGCCCGGCCAGGCTGACGAAGGTGGTGAGCGCGGCGCCCTTGTTGCCGCGCTCCTCCTTCTCGACCTGGACGATGATCTCCTGGCCCTCGGACAGGGCGGACTTGATGCTGTCTTTGCCGTCGCCGCTGAAGTAGTCCTTGGCGACCTCCTTGAGCGGGAGGAAGCCGTGCCGATTGCCGCCGTAGTCGATGAAGGCGGCTTCCAGACTCGGCTCGACGCGGGTGACGCGCCCCTTGTAGACGTTGGCCTTGCGCTGCTCGCGGCTGCCGACCTCGATGTCTAGATCATGGAGCTTCTGGCCGTCGACGATGGCCACCCGCAGCTCTTCCGGCTGGGTGGCGTTGATTAGGATGCGTTTCATTGAATTGAATTCCGGCTGGCGCTCGACTGCCGGGTATCGCTGCGGCTTGCGGCGCGCACACGCGGGCGCCGTTGGCTGCCCCGCTCGAATGTCCGGGCCCGGTCAGGGCCTCGAGGATCACGCGGTAGGCAGCAACAATGAGGCAGGAGCGCATGAAGTGAATGACTCGAACGATTGATTCATGAACACGCTGCCGGAGAACGCCATGCTAGGCTGGACTTGCGCGATGCAGCGTGTGGCATTGACTGTCGGTCGGCGATCGCCGCCCGCTCGGGATAGGAATAAGAGCGCAGGCCGCTATATCGGCTCGACCTTGGGAGTGTAATCTGACAACGACGCATGCTCAAGTGCGCTATGTCCGCGTCACTCGCGACGATTCCGGCATGCGCCTGGATAATTTTCTGCTGCGAACCTTCCGCGATGTGCCGAAATCGCGTGTCTACCGCATCATCCGAAGCGGTGAGGTCCGGATCAACCGCGGCCGCGCGAAGCCCGGCACCCGCTTGACCGAAGCCGACGAGATCCGTCTGCCGCCGGTTCGCCAGCGCGACCGGCCCGGGCCGGGGCGGCCGCCCGACGCGCTGCTGAAACGCGTCGAGCGCGCGCTGATCGCGGAGACCGACGACTATCTCGTGTTCAACAAGCCGCCGGGGCTCGCGGTCCACGCCGGTACCGGCCTGCGCTTCGGGCTGATCGAAGTATTGCGAGCTCTGAGGCCGGGCGAATTCGTGGAACTGGTGCATCGGCTCGATCGCCAGACCAGTGGCTGCCTGCTGGTCGCGCGTTCACGCGCCGCGCTGGATGGGCTGCGGGCCGCGCTGAACGATGTCTCCTCGAGCAAACGCTATCTCGCGCTTGTAGACGGCCGCTGGCGCCACGGTGCGGTGGAGGTGGACGCGCCGCTGTCACGCGACAACGAGCGCAGCGGTGAACGCATGGTCGAGGTGGACACCCAAGGCGGTCGGACCAGTCTGTCGTGGTTCGAACCGAAGACAGCCTTCACCGACGCGACGCTCATGTCGGTGGCGATCCGCACCGGTCGCACCCACCAAATCCGCGTGCATGCGGCGTACAAGGGCCACCCGGTGGTCGGTGACGACAAGTACGGGGCGAACACCGCGGCCACGCGCTGGCGCGAGCGCGGTCTGCGGCGCATGTTCCTGCACGCGGCCGAGCTCCAGATCGACTACGACGGCCGCCGCCTCGCGTTCGAGGCCGATCTGCCCGCCGATCTGCATCGTGTGCTCGAGCGACTGGACTCGGCGGAATGAAGTCCTACGAGCTGCTGGTATTCGACTGGGACGGCACGCTGATGGACTCGGCCGGCGAGATCGTGGGCTCGATGCAGCAGGCGATACAGGACACCGGGCTGCCCGAGCGCACGCCGGCGCAAATGCGCGAGCTGATCGGGCTCGGACTCAACGATGTCCTGGCGCGGCTGTTTCCGGAGCTCGACACCCGGAAGGTGCGCGCCCGGCTCGACGACTATCGGCGCCGCTACGGCATGCAGCGCTCGCGCGCCGTGCTCTTTCCCAGCGTGATCGCCACGCTGGACGTGCTGCGGGACCGGGATTTCACGCTGGCCGTGGCCACCGGCAAGAGCCGGCGGGGCCTCGACGACGCGCTGGCGTCGAGCGGCACGCGGCATCTGTTCCAGACCACGCGCTGCGCCGACGAATCCGTGCCCAAGCCGGCGCCGGACATGCTGGAGGATATTCTCCTGCGCACCGCCACGCTGCCCGAGCGGGCGCTGATGATCGGCGACACCGAATACGACGTGTCGATGGCGCGCGCGGCCGGCGTCGATTCCGTGGGCGTCGGCTGGGGCGTGCACGATGCCGAGCGGCTGGCCCGCGCCGGCGCGCTCGAGGTGCTGGACAGCGTCGAGGCGCTGCCGGCCTGGCTCGATCGGCGGGCTGCGGGCAAGGCGCGGCAGGACTGACCACCGATCGCGGCCGCGTCGCACCTGGGTGGAATGCGCCTGCCCGGCCGGCGCGTTCGGCAGGGCCGGCGGCAGGCCTCGTCAGCCCCGATCATCGCTACCGGCCCGCGCGGCCGATCCCGTCCACTACTCGACGGGCCGGCGGGTGCGCGAAGACGTGTGCGCTCGGCGCGAGCCGCGGCGCACAGGCGTGATCCCGCGCGCTGGGCGAATCACAAGACCACCTCGCGCGAGTTCCGACGACGCATCGTGCAGCCGGGCCCGAGGGCACAGGCTTGCGGCCCGTCGATCAGTCGCCTGGCCGGATCGCCGTACTCGATGCGTTCCGGGCTGTCGGCCGGCGTCGGGCGGCCTAGGGGACGGCGATGCCGACCCGGGCCAGAAAGTGCCGCAGCGCGATGAGCGGCAGGCCGACCAGCGTGCTCGGGTCGCGCGACTGGATCGACTCCACCAGTGCGATGCCCAGGCCCTCGGATTTGATGCTGCCCGCGGTCGCGGTCACATCCTCTGCGGCGACATAGCGCCGAATCTCGTCGTCGCCCAACTCGCGGAAGGTCGTGGTCACCGTCTCGACCGTGAGCAGCGGCGTGTCCAGGCCGGGAGCGCAGACGCAAAGACCGGTGTGGAAGTACACGGTTTGCCCCGATTGCTGCTGCAGCTGTTCGATCGCGCGCTCGCGGCTGCCGGGCTTGCCGAGAATGGTGCCGTTGACGTCGGCGACCTGATCGGAGCCGATCACGATCGCCTCCGGCCACATCGAGGCCACGCGCTCGGCCTTCGCTCGGGCGAGGCGACGGGCGAGATCGATCGGCGGTTCACCCGGCAACGCGGTCTCGTCGACATCGGGGGCGGTCGCTTCGAAGCGGACGCCGAGCTGACGCAGCAACTGGCGGCGCCACGGAGAGCTCGATGCGAGAATGAGCAGCGGATGGTCCTTGGCCATGATATGCAGCGCTTGCGGTGGAACTGGGTGGGCAAGGATAATGGATCACGGCCCTCGGGGCGCGCGGTCCGGCCGGGCGCGCCTGCCAAAGGCGAAAATCTTTGACTTGCCCCGATCCGGGGCCTATCATCGCGCGCCATGTACGAGCCGGGCACGCTGGCACATCACGTCGACTATCGGCGGCTGGCGACCCAGCGGCGCGAGGTGAGTGGTGCGATCACTCTCGGGCGGTTGCCGCGCGTGGCGGCCGTCTGCGCTCGCCGGCCGGGCGAGGACGACGAGGTCGAGGCCGAACTCCGGTTCTTCGAGGACGCCCAGCGGCGCGTTCGCGTCGAGGGCTCGATTCGGACGACGCTGACGTTGATCTGTCAGCGCTGTCTGCGAGACTACGCGCAGGCCATGGACGCTCCGATCGCCGGGGTGGTCGTGGGCAGCGACGAGGCCGCGGCGAACGTGCCGCGCGCCGATGAGCCGGTGCTGGCCGAGGGCGACACGCTCGACCTGCACGCGCTGATCAGCGACGAGTTGTTGCTCGCGCTGCCGAGCGTGGGTCGCTGCGAGCGGGCGGACTGCTGCTCGCGCCACGCGGCCGAACCGGAAGCACCGGCGCCCGAGGCCGATGAACGACAGTTCCCGTTTGCCGGGCTCGACCGGCTGACGCGGGACGATTAGACGACACGACGAACACACCCATCTGATACAGGCGAAAGGCCATGGCCGTTCAGCAGAACCGCAAATCCCGCTCCAAGCGCGACAAGCGTCGCACCCACGACCGCATGGTGCGGCCGACGCTTTCGATCGACGCGACCACGGGCGAGACCCATCGACGTCACCACGTCACGCGTGACGGCTTCTACCGGGGCCGCCGCGTCGTCGAACTCGGCGACGACGTCTAGCCACGACGACGCTCCGGCGGGTCACCGGCCGAGTGGTCGCGTGACCCGCCCGCATTGTCATGATTCGTATTGCCGTCGACGCCATGAGCGGCGACCGTGGCCTTCCTGTGGCCGTGGATGCCGCGCTGGCCAGTCTTGAGGCGCATCCGGAGCTCGCGCTCGTGCTCGTCGGCGACGAAGCCGCCCTGCGCGAGGAACTCGGGCGGCGCCGCAAGGCCGATCGTTTCGACGACCGCCTGCGTCTGCATCACGCCGGCGAGGTCGTGGGCATGTGCGAGTCGCCGGCCCGCTCGCTGCGCCAGAAAAAGGATTCGTCCATGCGCGTGGCGATCAACCTCGTGCAGGCGGGCGAGGCCGAGGCCTGTGTGTCCGCGGGCAATACCGGCGCGCTCATGGCCACCGCGCGCTTCGTGCTCAAGACACTGGCCGGCATCGATCGACCCGCGATCGTGTCGCCGATCCCGTCGCGTCGCGGTCGCACGCTGATGCTGGATCTGGGCGCGAACGCCGAGTGCACGCCCGAGCAGCTGTTCCAGTTCGCGGTGATGGGTGCGGTGCTGGCGCACGCGGTGCACGGCATCGAGTCGCCGCGCGTGGGCCTGCTCAACATCGGGGCGGAGGAGATTAAGGGCAATCTCCAGATCCAGCAGGCCGGCAAGCTGCTCGCGGACAGCGAACTCAACTACATCGGCTTCGTCGAGGGCGACGACATCTACATCGGTGACGTCGACGTCGTCGTCTGCGACGGTTTCGTCGGCAACGTGGCGCTCAAGACCAGTGAAGGGCTCGGCAAGCTGATCGCCCAGTTCCTGCGCGAGGAGTTCTCGCGCAACGCGCTGACCCGCACGGCCGCCTTCTTCGCCATGCCGGTGCTCAAGGCCTTTCGTCTGCGCGTGGACCCCCGGCAATACAACGGCGCCACCCTGGTCGGCCTGCAGGGGACGGTGATCAAATCCCACGGCGACGCCGATGCGGTTGCCTTCGCCAGCGCGATCAACGTCGCGCGGATGGCGGTCGATCAGCAGGTGCCCCGGCGCATCCACGATCTGCTCGCGCACAACCTGGGCGAGTAGGGCGGCGCCCGCTACGCCGCGCGTATGGCGACGGCGGCCGCCCGGTCGCCCCGTTCGACGCTTTTCGGTTGTGCTCGAACGATTGATTCGGCGCCCCTAAATCCCTATATCCTGCGTACAGCGACAACGGGGCCACCCCGCGCGGCGCCGTGCCGGTGCACGCGAGCCGAGGTGCACGTCATGAGTGACAAGGACAAACCGAATCCGATGGTCGAGGACGACGGCGATACCGCCGTCCAGGCCAGCGAGCCCAAGACCAAGCAGCCGCCGCTGTACAAGGTGGTGCTGCACAACGACGACTACACCCCGATGGAGTTCGTCGTCGAGGTGCTGACCACCTATTTCAGCCTGAGCCGGGAGCAGGCGGTACAGATCATGCTTACCGTGCATACGCGCGGCAAGGGCGTTGCCGGCACCTATACCGCCGAGGTCGCCGAGACCAAGGTGGCACTGGTCAACGACCATGCGCGTGCCCACCAGCACCCGCTGTTGTGTACTATGGAAAAAGCCTGATCGCCGCCGATCGGCGGTGGACGATCCGGCCTCAATCGAACGCCAAGTTCGGGGACGCAAAATGCTGAGCCAGGAACTGCAAACCGCACTCGATGCCGCCTTCATGGTGGCCCGGCGGCAGCACCACGAGATGCTGACCGTCGAACACCTGCTGATGTCGTTGCTCGACAATCCGGCGGTGATCGAGGTGCTGGAGTCGGTCAACGCCGACATCGCGCGCCTGGAGCGCGAACTCAAGAGCTATATCGATACCCACGTGCCGGTCGTGCCGGCAGGTGAGGACCATGAGGTGCAGCCGACGCTGGGCTTCCAGCGCGTGCTGCAGCGTGCGGTCTATCACGTGCAGTCGTCCGGCAAGAAAGAGGTCACGGCGGTCAACGTCCTGATCGCGATCTTCTCCGAGCAGGAGTCCCACGCCGTGTACCTGCTCGGCGAGCAGGGCGTCACCCGGCTGGACGTGGTCAATTTCGTCTCCCACGGCGTGAGCAAGTCGGGCGAGGAGTCCGGCGAGCAGCCGACCGACAGCGCCGAGAAGACCGGCGACGAGGCGGGCGAGTCGAAGTCGGCGCTGGACCAGTACGCCACCAATCTCAACCGCAAGGCCGCCGAAGGCCGGGTCGATCCGCTGATCGGCCGCGATCAAGAGATCGAGCGGGTGGTGCAGACGCTGTGCCGGCGGCGCAAGAACAATCCGCTGCTGGTCGGTGAGGCCGGTGTGGGCAAGACTGCGATCGCCGAGGGGCTGGCCCGTCAGATCGTCGACGGCGAGGTGCCGGATGTGCTCAGCAAGAGTGTGATCTACGCGCTGGATCTCGGCGCGCTGATCGCCGGCACCAAGTATCGCGGCGATTTCGAGAAGCGGCTGAAGGCGGTGCTGGCCGAACTGGGCAAGCAGGAAGGCTCGGTCCTGTTCATCGACGAGATCCACACGGTGATCGGTGCCGGCGCGGCCTCCGGCGGCGTCATGGACGCCTCCAACCTGCTCAAGCCGAAGCTCGCCTCGGGCGAGCTGCGCTGCATGGGCGCGACCACCTACCAGGAATACCGGGGCGTGTTCGAAAAGGACCGCGCGCTGGCCCGTCGCTTCCAGAAGATCGACGTGCCCGAGCCGACCGTCGCGGATACGGTCCAGATTCTGCGCGGCCTCAAGGATCGCTTCGAGAGCCATCACCAGGTGCGCTACACGCAGCCGGCGCTGGAAGCCGCGGCCGAACTCTCGGCGCGTCACATCAACGATCGGCATCTGCCCGACAAGGCCATCGACGTGATCGACGAGGCTGGCGCGCGGCTGCGTCTGCGGCCCTCCGGCAAGCGTCGCAAGACCGTGCAGGTGCGTGACATCGAGGACATGGTCTCGCGCATCGCGCGGATTCCGTCGAAGACCGTCTCCCGCGACGATCGCGATGTCCTCAAGACGCTCGAACGCGATCTCAAGCTCGTGATCTTCGGCCAGGACGAGGCCGTCACTTCGCTGGCAAGCGCGATCAAGATGTCGCGCTCCGGGCTGGACAACCGCGACAAGCCGATCGGCTCCTTCTTGTTCGCCGGCCCGACCGGCGTGGGCAAGACCGAAGTCACGCGCCAGCTCTCGCTGCATCTGGGCGTCGATCTGATCCGCTTCGACATGTCGGAGTACATGGAGCGGCATACCGTATCCCGTCTGATCGGCGCGCCGCCGGGCTATGTCGGCTACGACCAGGGTGGCCTGCTCACCGAGGCGGTGACCAAGCAGCCGCACTCCGTGGTGCTCCTCGACGAGATCGAGAAAGCGCATCCGGATATCTTCAACCTGCTACTGCAGGTCATGGACCACGGCAAGCTGACCGACAACAACGGACGCGAGGCGGACTTCCGCAACGTGATCCTGGTGATGACGACCAACGCCGGGGCCGAGGACATGGCCCGGCGTGGTATCGGCTTCAACCCGTCGGACAACAGCAGCGACGGGCTGGAGGCGATCCGACGCGGCTTCACGCCCGAGTTCCGCAACCGGCTGGATTCGATCATCCAGTTCCAGCCGCTGCAGGGCGAGGTCGTCGAGCGGGTGGTCGACAAGTTCATTCTGCAGCTGGAGGCCCAGCTCGAGGCCCGCGGCGTCGAGCTCGTGGTCGAGCAGGAAGCCCGCCACTGGCTCGCCGAGCGCGGCTACGACGTGAAGATGGGCGCACGTCCGATGGGGCGGGTGATCCAGGAGCACATCAAGAAGCCGCTCGCCGAGGAGCTGCTCTTCGGTCGGCTCGCCGACGGCGGTCGCGTCGTCGTGCGGGTGCACGACGACGAACTGGAGCTCGACGTGTCGCCGAAGGAGACGGCCGAGGCCTAACCCCGGCCAGCGGAACGGCATATTCGGGGCGGCGCCGACGGGGTTGGCGTCGCCCTGACGCGTTCTTTGCGCTCAGTCGACGGTGACGCGATTGACCTCGGCCAGGCCGAGAACGCCCGTGCGGACTTTCTGCAGCCCGGCTTGGCGGAGATCCAGTACGCCGTCGGATTCGGCCTGGCGCTCGATGTCGCGCGCATTGCCGCCGTCCATGATGATCTGTCCGATGGCGTCGGTCACCGGCATCACCTGATAGATGCCGACACGGCCGGAATAGCCCTTGGTGCAGTTGTCGCAGCCCTCGAGATTCGCCTCGAAGATCCTCAGGTGGTCGATCTCGTCCTCGCGAAAGCCCTCCGCCACGAGCTCCGCGGCCGGAATCTCGGCGGGCTGCTTGCAGTGCGGGCACAGGCGGCGCGCCAGTCGCTGGGCGATGATCAGCGAAACCGAGGCGGCGATGTTATAGGCCGGCACGCCCATGTTGATCAGGCGCGTGAGCGTCTGCGGTGCGTCGTTGGTGTGCAGCGTCGACAACACCATGTGGCCGGTCTGCGCCGCCTTGATTGCGATCTCGGCGGTTTCCAGGTCGCGGATCTCGCCGACCATGATCACGTCCGGATCCTGGCGCAAAAAGGCGCGCAGGCAGGTCGCGAACGTCAGCCCGACCTTCGGGTGGACGTTGACCTGATTGATGCCCGAGAGATTGATTTCCGCCGGATCCTCGGCCGTCGAGATGTTGCGGTCGGCGGTATTGAGGATATTGAGCGCGGTGTAGAGCGACACCGTCTTGCCGCTGCCGGTCGGGCCGGTGACCAGGACCATGCCGTAGGGGCGATGGATGGCCTCCTCGAACAGCGCGCGCTGGGCATCGTCGTAACCCAGCGCTTCGATGCCCATCTGCGCGCTGGCCGGATCGAGGATACGCAGCACGATCTTCTCGCCGTGAAGCGTGGGGCAGGTGGACACGCGGAAGTCGATCGCCCGGTTGCGGGACAGATTGAGCTTGATGCGCCCGTCCTGGGGGATGCGCCGCTCGGCGAGGTCCAGACGCGCCATTACCTTGAGGCGCGCCGACAGCCGCATCCCGAGCGCGGCCGGCGGCGCTGCGACCTCGCGCAGCACGCCGTCCTGACGCATGCGCACCCGATAGCGTTGCTCGTAGGGCTCGAAGTGGATGTCCGAGGCCCCCTTGTGGATTGCGTCCAGCAGCACCTTGTTCACGAACCGCACCACCGGCGCATCGTCGGAATCCACCCGCGTCGCGTCGGGCAGCTCGGTTTCGCCTTCATCCACGCCGAGATTGTCCAGCGAGACGTCGTCGAGGCCGGCCATGGCACTGTCGATCGCGCTGAACGCGCTGTCGATCGCGCGCGCGAGCTTGTCCTGCTCGACCAGTACGGGCTCGATGTTCAGCCCCGTGTTGAACTGGAATTCGTCGAGGGCGGCCAGATTGGTTGGGTCGGCCACCGCGAGAAACAGGTTGCGTCCGCGCTGGAAGATCGGCAGCGCGCCGTGTTTGCGGATCAGCGACTCGGACACCTTCTGGACCGGCGCCTGGGCCAGATCGATCGCCCGCAGATCCAGCAGCGGCATCGAGAACTCCTCGCATGCCGCCTTGGCCAGAACGGCGGCGCTGAGCAGGCCCCGATTCACCACGCGGGCGACGAACGACTCCTCGTCGCGGACGGCCTCGCGCTGCGCCTGCGCCGCGGTCTCCGCCTCGATCAGGCCGTCCTCGACCAGCTGCCGCGCCAGACCGCCGAGGGCAGGCGACGACGCGTTGCGCCTGTTCATCGCCATGGAGGCATCCCCGGACGGCCCGAACGTGGCCGTTCTGTGGAATGGCCTGCCACAAAAGCCCCGACACGGGTGGCCAGCGGGCGCGGAGGAAGATCGACGTGCGTCAGCAACGGTACGGATTCTATGGTGTTTGTCATGACGCTACCATGCGCGATCGACCACAAACCGGGAAGATACGTGAAAAACATATTCGAGGCCCTGCGCGAGAGCCACGACAAGCAGCGTCGCCTGCTGGACGCGCTCACGGATACGCATGGCGACAGCGATACGCGCGACGGCATCTTCGCGGCCTTGAAGGCCGAACTGGCCCACCACGCGGCGGCGGAAGAGCGGTATTTCTATGTGCCGTTGATGGAATACGACATGACGCAGGAAAAGGCGCGCCACAGCGTCGCCGAACACCACGAGATCGACGAACTGGTCGAGTCGCTGGAGACCACCGACTACAGCTCGCCCGCGTGGCTGAGCGATGCGAAAAAGCTGCGGAAACTGGTCACGCACCATCTGGAAGAAGAGGAACAGGAGGTTTTTCAACAGGCCGGACGGGTGCTCGGTGAGGAAGAAAAGACCGATCTGGCAACACGATATGACGCGTTCATGGACGAAATGTCCGCCTGATTCGGGACGATCGCCCGGGGTGATTGAGGTCACTCCGTTCGAGGCCTGCAGCCGGCAACGGAAAATACCGTCCGGCTCGGCGATCGAGCGCATCTGTGTGATCGTGTTCCGAATCTCGTCGGTCCCGACACGTCTCGCCGATGGTTTTCGGTTCGCTCGGTTTCGTGATCAGCGAGCCGAGGCCCGGAACCGGCCGACGGCGAGATCACGCCCGCCGGCCGCAGCCGCGGGACAGTGGCGCGAGTTGGCGGTCAACGCCGATCGGTCAGATCCTGCGCTCCATCAGCGGCGGCGCAATGCGCGCAGCAGTAGATGCGACCCCCGCCTTCCACGCCGTGTCCAAGTACGCGACATCCACACTGGGGACAGGTCGGAGCGAGCCGGTGCGCTGCACATTCGAACGAATCGAAAGTGTAGCGCTTGCCGTCCATCTCCACGACGAACGCCTTGTCGTAGTCGTTGCCGCAACAGTCGCATCGAGCCATGATGTCTCTCCGGGCCGGGTATTCGCTGAGGCAGTTTCGCGTCGCGGTGTCAGGCTGCGACGAGCTGGTCGAGTTCCGACGGCAGATCGAGCGCGACATCGGAGATCTCGCCGTCCGATACGGCCTGGCGAAGCGCGCTGGCGACCGCCTGGGCGACGCGGCGCGTGGTGTCCTCGTCCAGCTCGGTGCGGAACATCAGTTTGCTGTAGAACTCGGTGAGCGTGATCGGTACGTCGGAGGTTTCGCCTCGGTCGCCGCCCGCCTCGACGGCCTCCGTCAATTCCTTGGGCAGCTGGGCGGCAAGGCGCTTGGCCTGATCCAGCGGCAGCTGCTCGCACAGGGTTTCCAGCGTGATGAGCGTGGCCTCGTGGGCGACATCCGCGTCCAGGGACGGGCAGGCGTGGTTGACGTGGGCGATGAAACGATCGGTCTGCATGAAGACTCCTGCAATGTCGGGCCGCCGCGCCGGTGCGTCGGCGACCGGAATGTTCGTGCAGGGTGAACCGGACGTGATGACGTCGCCATCCGCATTAATCCGGAATTCGGTGTCGGTATTCAGGTGGGCGGGGATGCAGGCGGGAGAACGCGGGCCGCCGTGTGGACACGCCGTGCCGGAAACGGTCTGCGGTCACAGGTGGGGCGGGACATCGCGTCGATGGTCGGAGTAGCAGGATTTGAACCTACGACCTCCACCTCCCGAAGGTGGCGCTCTACCAAGCTGAGCTATACTCCGATTCAGTATCGGCGCTGAACCGAAAACTCGGCCAGCGAGACGAGTGTCGCCTTGAACGGCGACTCGTCGAAAACGTCGAGTGCGGCGACGGCCTTGTCGGCTTCGCCCTCGGCGCGGCCGCAAGTGTATTCCATCGCATCGGTCGATTCAATCGCTTTCAGCACATCGTCGAGCGCATCGCGATCGCCGTCCCGCAGAGCCCGGCGGATCGGTTCCCCCACGGCGGCTTCGACCTGCGACAGCGCGCGGATCAGCGGCAGGGTCGCCTTGCCTTCGGCGAGGTCGTCGCCGACGTTCTTGCCGTAGTCGCCGTCGCCGCGGCCGTAGTCCAGCGAATCGTCGATGACCTGGAAGGCCACGCCCAGGTGTCGGCCGTAGGTGGCCATGGCGTCGCAGCGCGCGGCGTCGCAGCCCGCCAGCTCGGCGGCCAGCCGACAGCCGGCGGCGAACAGGCTGGCTGTCTTGCGATCGACGACTTCCAGATAGTCGTTTTCCGCGAGGTCGGGATTGTGACTGTGCATCAGCTGCATGACCTCGCCTTCCGCGATGCGGTTGGTCGCGTCCGCGAGCACGCGCATGATCTGGAAGGAGTCGAGCTCCACCATCATCTGAAAGGCGCGCGAATAGAGGAAATCGCCGGTGAGTACGCTCGCGTCGTTGCCCCAGAGCGTGTTCGCGGTGTCGCGCCCGCGCCGCAGCGTGGACTCGTCGACGACGTCGTCGTGCAGCAGCGTGGCGGTATGGATGAACTCGATGATGGTGGCGAGCAGGTGGTGCTGATCGCCGGTGTAGCCGCTCGCGCGCGCCGCCAGCAGCACCAGCGCGGGCCGCAGGCGCTTGCCGCCGCTTGCGATGATGTACTCGCCGAGCGTGTTGATGAGGACCACGTCCGAATTCAGCCGCTGCCGTATGAGGGCGTCGACCGCGCGCATGTCGTCCTCGACCGGCTCGAAAAGCGGCTGAATACTCATGTTGCCCGGAACCGAAAAACAGCGGCAAACTTAGGCGTGCGGCCCCGGCCTGTCAAGGCGCGCGGGCGATGGTGTGCGCGTTGACCGGTCGCCGGAAAGCACGTATTATTCCGCGTCTTTCATCGGGCGAGAGCCCAAGAGCAACAGGCGACGTGGAGTGGTCATGCACGCGGTAATTCGCACCGGCGGTAAACAGTACAGGGTGGCAGAGGGCGACGTCCTGCGCGTCGAGAAGCTCGATGCCGAGCCCGGCAGCACGATCGAACTCTCGGACGTGCTCCTGATTTCGGACGGTGATGACGTGCAGATCGGCACGCCGCTGCTGAATGGCAAGGCGGTCTCCGCGGAAGTGCAGACGCATGCGCGCCGCGACAAGATCGAGGTGGTCAAGTTCAAGCGTCGCAAGAAGTATCGGCGTGCCCACGGCCATCGCCAGCACTACACCCAGCTCAAGATCACGTCGATTCCCGGCGCCTGATCGCAACGCATCGGTTAGAGGACCCAGACCATGGCACATAAAAAGGCAGGCGGCAGCACCCGCAACGGTCGCGATTCCGAATCGAAACGCCTGGGCGTGAAGAAATTCGGCGGCCAGCGCGTCAAGGCCGGCAACATCATCGTGCGCCAGCGCGGCAACACCTTCCACGCGGGCAGCAATGTCGGCACGGGCCGCGACTTCACGCTCTACGCCAATACCGACGGTGTGGTGAACTTCGCGGTCAAGGGCCCGAAGAATCGCAAGTTCATCTCGATCGAGCCGGCGGAGCAGCCCGCCGGCTGACGGTTCGGGCGCAACGCGCTGAAAGCCTCGCCTCGCGCGGGGCTTTTTTATGTCCGGTCGGTGGCCCATGCGATCATGCACGGCCCGAAACAACGGAAGACGCGACCATGAAGTTCGTCGATGAAGCCAATCTGAGGGTGGAAGCCGGCGACGGCGGACATGGCAGCTTGAGTTTCCGCCGCGAGAAGTACGTGCCCCACGGCGGCCCCGACGGCGGCGACGGTGGTGACGGCGGCAGCGTGTATCTGCGTGCCGA
This sequence comes from Salinisphaera orenii subsp. orenii MK-B5, assembly GCF_003788635.1. Classification (GTDB taxonomy): domain Bacteria; phylum Pseudomonadota; class Gammaproteobacteria; order Nevskiales; family Salinisphaeraceae; genus Salinisphaera; species Salinisphaera orenii. Next base: position 95,123 of record NZ_AYKH01000001.1, on the reverse strand, counting down.
TCACAATCTCAACACGCTCTACGACTACCGCATCAACCGCGTCTTCAAGGCCCAGCGCGGCGGCAACGGCGCCGGCAAGAACCGGACCGGGGCGAAGGGGGCCGATCGCTATCTGCCGGTGCCGGTCGGCACGCTCTGCTACGCGCGCGAGACCGACGAATTCATCGGCGATCTGACCCGGGACGGCCAGACCCTGCGCGTGGCACAGGGCGGCTATCATGGCCTGGGCAACGCGCGGTTCAAGTCGAGCACGAACCAGGCGCCGCGCAAGACCACCGACGGCACCCCGGGCGAGATCCGCGAGCTGCGGCTGGAGCTCAAGCTGCTGGCCGACGTGGGTCTCGTGGGTCTGCCGAACGCGGGCAAGTCGACGCTGCTCTCCGGCGTGTCCGGTGCGCGGCCGCGCATCGCCGATTATCCGTTCACCACGCTGCAGCCGCAGGTCGGTGTGGTGAGCGTCGGTCCGCTGCGCAGCTTCACCCTGGTCGATCTGCCCGGCCTGATCGAGGGCGCCGCGTCGGGTGTCGGACTCGGGCACCGTTTTCTGCGCCACGTGCAGCGTACGCGCCTGCTGTTCCATGTGGTCGACCTGGTCGATCCGGAAGAGCGTGACGTCGTGGCCCAGGTGAGCACCATCGCCGGCGAGCTGGCCGAGTTCAGCCCGGAACTGGCGACGCGGCCACGCTGGCTCGTGCTCAACAAGGCCGAGCTGGCCGAGGCCTCGGCGCTGGAGACGCTGCGCGGTCGGCTGGCGGCCGAGCTCGGCTGGCAGGGGCCGATCTACACGGTCTCCGCGATCCGGCCGGATACGCTGGAGACGCTGCTCGGCGACGCGATGTCGTATCTGGAGTCGGTTGCCGAGCGGTCGGACGACACCACGGACGAAATCACGGCGAGCGATGATCACGACGCGTGAACAGCTGAAGACCGCGCGGCGCTGGGTCGTCAAGATCGGCAGCGCGCTGTTGACCGCCGACGGGCGCGGTCTCGACACGCAGCGCCTGGAAAACTGGGCGGGCCAGATCGCGGCACTTCACGCCGCCGGCGCCCAGGTGGTGCTGGTGTCCTCGGGCGCCGTCGCCGAGGGCCTCGTGCGGCTGGGCTGGCCGGGCCGGCCGACCGCGCTCAACGAGCTCCAGGCGGCGGCATCGGTGGGCCAGGCCGGGCTGGTCGAGGCCTACAACCGCTGTTTCAAGACGCACGGTCTGCAGACCGCCCAGGTGCTGCTGACGCACGACGATGTCTCCAATCGAGGGCGTTATCTCAACGCGCGTGGCACGTTGCTCACGCTGCTGGAGATGGATGTCATACCGATCGTCAACGAGAACGACGCGGTGGTGACCGACGAGATCCGCGTGGGCGACAACGACACCGTCGCCGCACTGGCGGTCAATCTGCTCGATGCCGACGGCCTGATCATCCTGACCGACCAGGCGGGGGTCTACGACGCCGACCCGCGCACGCATCCGGACGCGACGCTGATCGATATCCGCGAGGCGACCGACGCGGCGCTGCTGGCCGCCGCGGGCGAGCGCGGCGGGGCGCTCGGGCGTGGCGGCATGCGCACGAAGGTGATCGCCGCCCGCCAGGCCGCCGACTCGGGCGCGACCACGGTGATCGCCGACGGCCTGTTGCCGGATGTGCTGGCGCGTGTGGTCGGCGGCGAGCCGGTCGGCACGATGCTGATACCGGATCGCAATGCCCGGCGCGCGGCGCGCAAGAACTGGATCGCTGGTCAGCGGCGCGTGCGCGGACGTGTGCATCTGGATGCCGGCGCGGTGCGCGTGCTGCGCGACGCCGGGCGCAGTCTGCTGCCCATCGGCATCACCGCCGTGGAGGGCGATTTTCGTCGGGGCGATCTGGTCGCCTGCCTGAGCGACGCCGGCGAGGAGATCGCCCAGGGGTTGGCGAACTACGACGCGCGCGAGGCGCGCCTGCTTGCCGGCCAGTCGAGCGAGCGCATCGCCGAACTCATCGGCTATGCAGGCGAGCCCGAGTTCATCCACCGCAACAACCTGGTGGTGTCGCGCACGCTGGCCTGAGCGTCGCCTCTACGGTGGACATGAAAAAAGCCCGCGCGAGCGGGCTTCTTCGATCTCGGCAGCGTCGGGGATCGCCGCCGATCTTGTCTGTCTATCAGGCCTGCTGGCTGATGGCTTTGATCTGGGCGTTCAGGCGCGACTTGTGACGGGCGGCCTTGTTGCGATGGATCTGGCCCTTGCCGGCCATGCGGTCGATGATCGGTACCGCGGCCTTGAACGCGGCCATGGCGTCGGCGGAGTCACCGGCGGCGATCGCCTTGCGGACCTTCTTGATATGGGTACGCACCAGCGAGCGCTGCGCCATGTTGCGTTCACGACGGGTGACGGCCTGGAGGACGCGCTTGCGGGCTTGGGCAGAATTCGCCACGGACAGCTCCTGAGAAATCGGTCGGATGAATCGTTGTCAGGCGCGCGATTATTGTGATTCGGGGGCGCGTTGTCAACTTTTTGGAGCACTCGCCTTTAGTGCCGGTCGGGTTGCCGCTATAGTGCGCCGCATTCTGCGGTTCACGGTTTGAGTGATGGCATCGTCGTTAGCGAAATCCACGGGCGTGGTCGGCGTGATGACGCTCGCTTCGCGTGTGTTCGGGTTTCTGCGCGACATGGCGTTCGCGATCCTGTTCGGCGCCGGGCCGGGCATGGACGCGTTTCTCGTCGCCTTCAAGATCCCCAATTTCATGCGTCGGCTGTTCGCGGAGGGCGCGTTCGCCCAGTCCTTCGTGCCAGTGCTGTCGTCGACGAAAAGCCGCGACGGGACCGAAGCCACACAGGATCTGATCAACGTTGTCGCGGGCACGCTCGGCGTGATTCTAATTGGTGTGACCGTGGTCGGCATCGTCGGCGCGCCGCTGCTGATCTATCTATTCGCGCCCGGGTTCGCCGGCGCGACCGAGCAGTTCGATCTCGCCGTGGATCTGCTGCGGCTGACCTTTCCCTATCTGCTGTTCATCTCCCTGACGGCGTTCGCGGGCGGTATTCTCAACACCTACGGTCAGTTCGCGGTGCCGGCGTTCACGCCGGTGCTGCTCAATCTGTCGCTGATCAGTGTCGCGATCGGACTGGCGCCCTGGTTCGCTCGCCCGGAGATCGCGCTGGCGATCGGCGTGTTGATCGCCGGGGTGGTCCAGCTCGCCTTCCAGCTGCCGTTTCTCGCCCGGCTGGGGCATTTCCCGCGTCCGCGCTGGGGCTGGCACGATCCACAGGTTCGCCGCATTCTGTCACTAATGCTGCCGATACTGTTCGGTTCGTCGGTGGCCCAGATCAACCTCATGCTTGATACGATCATGGCGTCGTTTCTGGCCTCGGGCAGCGTCAGCTGGCTCTACTACGCGGACCGACTGATGGAGTTCCCGCTGGGGGTGTTCTCGATCGCGATCGCGACGGTGATCCTGCCGAACCTGTCCGCGCGCCATGCGAGCCGATCGGCAGCGGCTTTCTCGGATACGCTGGACTGGGCGCTGAAGATGATCGTCCTGCTGGGGCTGCCGGCGATGATCGGCCTGTTCGTGCTGGCCGGGCCGCTGGTGGCCACGTTGTTCAATTATCGTTCCTTCACCGGTCATGATGCGCTGATGAGTCAGTACGCGCTCATGGCCTATGCGTTTGGATTCATGGGGTTTTCCTTGGTCAAGGTGCTGGTGACCGGCTTTTTCTCGCGCGAAGACTCGCGCACGCCCGTCCGCTGCGGCGTGATTTCGATGGTCAGCGCGATGGCCATGAATCTGTTGTTCGTCGGGGCGTTCACGGCGTTGAGCCTGCCCGCGCCCCATTCCGGCCTGGCGCTGGCGACCTCGCTCGGCGCGTTCGTCAATGCCGGACTGCTGTACCGGTATCTGCGCCGGGACCGGGTGTATACGCCGGGCTCGGACTGGCGCTGGCTGGCACTGCGTGTGCTGCTGGGCTGCGCCGCGATGGCGGCGGTGCTGGTCTACGGCGCCGCGGATCTGGACGTGTGGGTCGGGCGCGCGGCGCTGCAGCGCGTCGGCTGGCTGTTCGCCTGGGTGGGCGCCGGTATCGGCGTCTATTTCGTCGTCCTGGCGCTCGCCGGGGTGCGGCCGCGTCATCTCGCCCTGCCGGCGGAGCGCTGATCGTGCGCGTGATCCGTTCGGTCCAGCGCTGCGCGGGGTTGCCCGGCGGCTGCGTGCTGACGATCGGCAACTTCGATGGCCTGCATCTCGGCCATCAGGCGATCATCGCCCGCCTGCGCGAGCGTGCGCGAGCACTGCAGCTGCCGAGCGTGGTGATGACGTTCGAGCCGATGCCACGGGCCTTTTTCGATCCGGACGGCGCGCCAGCGCGGCTGTCATCCCTGCGGGAAAAGCTCGAGGACGCTCGCGCGCTGGGCGTGGACATCGTCGCCTGCGCACGTTTCGATGCCGAATTCGCGGCGATGTCTGCGGACAGGTTCATCACGGATCTGCTCGAACGACGACTCGACGCCCGTCATATTCTCGTCGGCGAAGATTTCCGTTTCGGCCGGGGCCGTACGGGCGATGTCGCGCTGCTCCGGGCCCATGCGGCGCAGCGCGGCGTGGACATCGCGCCGCTGCCGGAGATCTGTGTGGACGGCGCCCGCGTGAGTTCCACCCGGGTGCGGCGCGCGCTCGCCGACGGCCGGCCGGATCAGGCCGCGCGCCTGCTCGGCCACAGCTATCGTGTGAGTGGCCGGGTGGTCACTGGCGAACGCCTGGGGCGTACGCTCGGTTTTCCGACGCTTAATATTCGGCTGGCCCGTCGGCCTGCACCGCGCTACGGTGTCTACGCGGTCGAGGTCGGGCTGGCCGACGGCACGCGTCGAAGCGGCGCGGCGAGTTTTGGTGTGCGGCCCACGGTCAACGGGCGCGAGCCGCTGCTCGAGGTGTACCTGCTCGATTTCGAGGGCGATTTATACGGGCAGCGGGTTGACGTATCCTTTGAGTCGTTTATCCGTGAAGAAGTGCGCTTCGACTCGCTCGAGGCGCTGACCGACCAGATGCACCGCGACGTCGACCGCGTGCGCGCGTGCCTGCAAGAGCGCCGATCATCATGACGTCTTCCTCCGAAAAGGCCGTGACCCACGAGCGGGGCTTCCAGCTACAGAACGCGCACTGGCTGTGGCTGTCCGCCGTGCTCATCGTGGCCGATCAGATCACCAAGCAGCTGGTGGTCAACAACCTGGCGCTATTCGATCGTATTCCGGTCTTCGACTGGCTCAACCTCACGCTCATGCACAATACCGGGGCGGCGTTCAGCATATTCGCCGGCGCCACCCCGTGGCTGTTCGTGGCACTCAGCGTGCTGGTCTCCGTGGGCATCCTGATCTGGATGCGGCGCCATCCCCACGGCGAGCGGCTGGTCGCGGCGTCGCTGGCGCTGATTCTGGGCGGTGCGCTCGGCAACGCCATCGATCGCGCAACCCGGGGCTACGTCATCGACTTTGTGGATTTTCACATCCAGGGCTGGCATTACCCCGCGTTCAACGTCGCCGACAGCGCCATCGTGCTCGGCGCCATTCTGCTTGGTGTCGACATGCTCTTTGGGCGGAATGACCCGCCAGTACGTTGACTGTTTGGTCCGGAGACGCCTAGAACTAACTGACGTGAGCGCGTGCCCCGACAGCCATTCGCTTTTGTTATCGACAAGAGTGGCCGGGTTCGCCGAGAACGACGTTCGTCGCGTCGATTGAACGCTTGCGGGCCGCACCGATGCTCTTCGGTAATTGGTTCGTTGTCGATATGTCGTCGCGAGGGTCGATAATGGCGCGTATGAAACGGGCTCACCAGCATGAATCCGGTTCGCGTCGACCCTGAGGGTCTAGGGTCATGCTGCCGCTGCAGGTGGCGTCCGTCACGCCCTTGTCCGTCTTCTGGGCGGTGAGGAAATAACTCTGGCCGCTATCCGTGATGTCCACCTTCACCGTCCAGTATCCCTGCTCCGAAGCAATCGTTGTCTGCGCGGCGCTGTACTCGCCCGCGGCGGTATAACGCCGCTCCAGTCGCTGCGCCGCATTCATGAGGGCGGCCTGAGCATCAGCGCGCTGCGCACTTCGTAGATATCCCGTATAGGCGGGATAGGCGATCGCGGCGAGTATCGCCACGATCAAGAGCACGATCATCAATTCGATGAGCGTGAACCCGGAGCTGCCTTCGCCCGCGCATCGCCGGCCCTGTGCCTCGTCCGTCGACAGGAATGACGGGCTAACACACGGCTTTCCGAAGGTTGCTTTGTCTTGCTGAACATGTATAGACATGCGACTCAGAATAACCGAATTGCGCGCTTTGACCGTGTGGTGTGGCTCGCGTAGCGTTTTTCAACAGGTCCGATAGGGCCGGTCACGCGCGGGGGCGGACATGGAGCAAAACAGAGGCTTCGGATTGGTCGAGCTGATGATCACGGTGTTCATCGTAGGTCTGCTCGCCACCATCGCGGTGCCGTCGTTTGCCTCTCTGCTCGAGCGGATGCGGCTAACGAGCAGCGTCAACGAGTACGTGGCAGCGATTCAGGGGGCTCGGAGTCTCGCGGTGCGCGAGGGGCGGATCGCGCTGGTGTGCCCGTCCAGCGATGGCACCCGTTGCAGCACCGGTGTCGGCTACTCCTCGGGCTGGCTGATCACGACCGACCCGGCGGCGGCGAGTGCGACCGAGCGCGCATGGCAGCCCGCATCCGATATTCGAATAAACGTGAACTTCGGCGGATCGGATCCCTATATCCGATTTGGACCGAGCGGAGTGCCGCAACAGTCCGGCGGTGCATTTCTTGCTGGCACGACCACGTTCTGCGCAGGAGACCAATCGCGGGAGGTTGTGCTATCGAGAACGGGACGAGTGCGCACTGAGCGCGACGGCAACTGCTGATCTACTTCAGGCCTTCGGTTTCTGGGAACGCTGCCGATAACGTTTCCGTTATTGCGTGGTGTGTACGCATCGCGCGACGGAGTCGAGGCGCGATCGGATGGGTACAGGTGTAAGGTCACCACCGGGACGTGGCAATGAACCATGCCTTTGGGCAGCAGCGGTCGTGCGCACTGGTCCGCTTCAGGCCTGCCCGCGTTCTGTCCGAGGCTTCACGCTCATCGAAGTGTTGATCGCATTGGTCGTTCTGTCCGTGGGAATCCTCGGCGTGCTAGCGCTTCAGATGAATGCGCTGGCCTACAGCCACAGCGCGTACCTTGCATCGATCGCTAGCGTCCAGGCGATGGATCTGGAAGAGCGCATGCGTGCGAATCGGGCCGCGCTAGACACATACGTCGAAACCGATCCCGAAGACATCGACGATACCGAGACGGCCACGGACTGTCAGGGCGGGGAGGCTGACTGCAGTGCGCTGGCTCTTGCCACATACGACATGCATCGGTGGGTGGCGAATACGCGTCGCCTTTTCGCCGGTACCGTCGACATCTCGCTGGAGTCAGTGGGTGACGGCGTGTATCAGCTGACATTGCAGTGGACAGAGCGAAGCCAGCTCGAAGAGACAACCGATGATCCGCGTTCGCTGCGTTATCTGTTCCGGTTGAGTACGGCATGAATTTCGCCGACAAACAGCGTCGCGTGCAGGGCCTGGCGTTGGTCGAGCTGATGATTGCGCTGCTGATCGGCAGTCTGCTGTTGCTGGGTGTGGTCGGACTGTTCGCCGCGAGTCGTCAGACCCAAGACGCACAGGCGCATCTCAACAGGGTCGCCGAGGACATTCGTTTTCTCACCGACTTCATGGCACGGGATATCCGCATGGCGGGCTATCAGAGCGACGATTGCGGTGCACTATCAGCGGCGCTGGCCTGGGACGCCGCCGAGCGGATTCTCACAGCGCGCTACTGCGAGGGCGCGACTGCATTCGAGTCCGTGTACGACTTTGAGCCCGACTCGGAAAGCGGCGATCCCACAGTTCGCTACGTTGAGCGCGAGATCGGCACCAGTCAGAGTCCAGAAGGGCTGCTTGAGGGGGTGGTCCTCAACCGGATCTGGTTCGGGGTCGAGACCGGCGACGGCAATCTGCGCTATGTCTCCAGCGGCATCACCGACGCTGAGGCCGTGCGGACGGTGCGCCTCAATCTCACGTTTCGGGGTGCCGTGGCTGTCGGGGTGACGCCGTCTGATCGCGCGTTGCCGTCGATCGAATTCACGGTCGCGGTTCGCAATAATACGTTGACGCCGCTCACGCACACGGAGAGTGGCTTGTGAGTCGGTTGAGCACGTCCCAACCGACGACAGCCCGGGACGCCATGAGATCGGATCGCCGACGTCGGCACGGCGTTTTGCGACAGCCGCTGTCCGCACATGCAACGTTCGGGGCCCGCCAGGGCGGAGCGGCGCTCGTTGTCTCGATGCTTATGCTCACGCTGTTGTCGATGATCACGCTGTCGAGTGCGGATCAATCGACCCTGCAAGAACGCATGGCCGCCAATCAGCATACGCAGGCCAACAGTTTTCTGGCAGCGGAAGCAGGTTTGGCTGTCGCCAGAAACGTCGCTGACAGTGACGCTGTGAGTGCTGCGGTCGCAAGCGGCGACGATGATGAGATCGAGTCAGTTTGGCGAACGCTAATAAGCGAACATGAGACTCCAGCGCCCCTTTTGGGCGATGATTCGGGTGCTGAATTCAGCATCGCAGCGGCTGGCTCGGATGGCGGCTATTGGAATGCCGCCGCCGAGCGTTTCGAAGTTATATCGACTGGGCACATATCACGAGGCGGAGCTATCGTAGCGCGGCGAACGGTTGGCGCTTATATCGCTCCTCCCCGCCGTGGCAAAGTGCGCTCTCCATTCACTGGCGGCGTAACCGGTATCGACGGCATCTCGCTTGGAGGGGGGGCACAGATCGATAGTTATGATTCGCGTTATGGCGAATATGGTGAGACTGTAACCTCCGGTGAGTCGACGTTTGTCAACCGTAATTCGACGGATAGCGGCACCGAGTCGATCTTTGACGGCGCCGCCTCCCGCACTTGTGAGCGCAATGCAAACGTAACACTCAACGGCAACTCGCCGATCTATGGCGATCTCATCAGCACGGGTAACCTGCAGATGGACAGTCAGACCCCTGTCTTCGGTGATGTTCGTGTTAACGGTAATGCTTACCTAGAAGACTACATCGACAGCGATCTCAATGGCCATATCTATGGAGATCTCATCGTCGGCGGCAATGTTAGTTTTGGGACATCCGGGATACTCGAAGGCAATGCGGTGGTCGGAGGCAACTTTGATTCGAGCGGTCGAGTGGAAGGTACGATCACCGCGGGCGGTGATGCGGCGTTCTCAAGCGCCTCAGCCAGTAACGGCGGCGTCGTTGCGGGTGGCCGGGTCGATATTGAATCCACGAGCCGCCCACCACCATCTGTCAAAGCCGGCGGTGCGATCAAAGTGCCGGATTGGTGGAAAAATAACAGCGAAAAAAGACTCATCCTGCAGAGCTATAGCGCAAATTTGCCGCCATCTCAGCTGGATATTCCCGAGGTTGAACCCGTCTATGACCCCAGTCTAGATTGTGCACCCTGGGAGGTTAAAGATCCGGAAACAGGAGAACTCGGTGCTGTATTCACGGAGGTTCTCAACGACAGTCGACTTAGAACGATGGCTTCGTGGTTCGAGGTGAATGATTGCGAATACTGTTATCAAATTAATGACACAGCCTTTGAATTCACTGGAGGAGAAGGAGATCGGGACGCCGCGAACACCACTATCGGTACCGATGATAAACAGACCCTATTTTTGATCAATCATAATGCGACCACGGGCGGCCGTCTTGAGCGGCTTACGATTAAAGGACATGTCTCTCTTGTCGTGCTCGGCGACTTCCAACTTGGTGGCAATACGCAGCTGGATGTCGCAGATGGTGCGACCCTGACACTTTTCGTAACCGGGAAAACTATGCTGGGGGGAGGCTCCAACCTGGTAACCCAAGATTCTTTCGTGCGGACCGGAGCGGATGGCGAAAAGCGTCCAGCGGTAATGCTTTACAGCGCCTATAACCAAGTCGGTGGCAATGGGATAGCTGGCGTCACGATTGATGGAGACAACGACGCATTCATCGCGGTATACGCGTCCGAGACTGATGTAGAGATCACCGGTAGTGGCGATGTTTATGGTGGCGTGGTCGCCAAACGCATTGATATGAGTGGCAGCGGTGATATTCACTACGATGAGGCGCTCGCAACGGTCACGCTCGGAAAGGAAGACGACAGTCTAGAGCCTTCGCACATGCTGACGTGGTGGGAAGTTATCGGCGATTAATACTCGCGACGTCGCTACATTCCCCATTGGCGAGGCTCTCAAGTCGGACTAGCGAGATTCATGGTCGCGCCGACGCTTCACCGAATGCGCTAGGGCGCTTCTGCGATAGTGACAAAATCGTTGTGTATGCCCAGAAGATAAAAGTCAATCACCGGCCTATGCTTATATGTTAGCCGCCTCAGTCACCAGAATGGTTCAAAATCTGCCTCTCATAGGTATATCGTCTCCGAAACGCCCTCATGCCGCCCCGAGGCGGCCATCCGTACAAGGTTCTAGCTGGCGAAGGCCCGCTTGGTATGGGCGGCCCCGCATGTTTTGACCGACATGCGGCGTAGTATTGCCCGTCGTCGCGTACCTCGTGCAAAGTGATGCCTGTAATAGTTCTTTTCGGCGCCAACGGTCAGCCGGCATTCGCCCTGTCTTGGATCCAATAACTCAAAGTTCAGCATTGACTTCGGCGTTACCGCTGGCGGGATATGGTCGGGTCGACAACGGTGTCGAGCAAACAATCGATGTATAGGCTATCGATAAAGCGCCGCCGGTTTTTGGTCAGGGTCGCGGCACCCCAGCCCGAATCGTTCAACGACAGGCCGATAAACCAGCGATAGAGCATGTTGTAGCTAAGATGCGCGATGAAACTGACGGTGCAGTGCAGGATCCGAAGCAACAAGGCCTGGATAAGGCGTCGCGGGGCGATCGCGGTCACCCGATACGCGAATAGCTGATCGTCTACGTCCCGTCTATCGAGCGTCAGGCCACATCTAACAGCGATCGGAGCCGGCGTAGCGCATGTTCGGCGGCGACGAAATCCGTCGCCCGGGGCGTGAGAGAACAACGATGGTAGTTTACCGACTTCGTATCAAACAGGCTCCAGAAGTTGCGAGCTTACGTTGTACGTATCGCGCAGACTGGGCGTGTTTTTCAGCAGCGCCTTAATGGTCGGGGCGTTATCCGCCGGCTCCAATATTGCAAATCGGGTAGGCGGCCTTCTACTTCGGTGGCGTGCGAATAGTGAATGCGCGCACGCAAGCGCGATGCCAACCATGAAAGTGTGTCCAAGAGTGTGTCCATGGACACAAAAAAGCCTCCACACGGGAGGCTGATTCAAGTGTAAGTGCCGGTTTTAATTGGTGCCGGGGAGAGGAATCGAACCTCCGACCTACTAATTACGAATCAGTTGCTCTACCGACTGAGCTACCCCGGCCCGGTTCGGCGAGGCGCGATTCTATAAAGCTTTACGGCCTAAGGCAACCGGAAAGCTTCACGGAAACGAATTGGCGATGCCTCGTGCGGGAGCGTCGGACTCATTTGCTACGGGCTTGGCGATCGTTCACGAATCGTCGGTACAGGACTGAAGGGCGTCGAGCGACGTGGTGCACGCAAAAAGGGCGGCCGCAGCCGCCCTTTGCCCATAGGGTTGCGATAGTCGATCAGTCGTCCGCCGTGTCTTGTTCCGCCGTGGCGAGCTCCGGCGTGAACGTCGGCGCGGCACGCGGCTCGGACGTCTGCTGGTAGCCGTAGGCCAACCGGATCAGCGTCGGTTCGTCGAATTCGCGGGCCAGAAGCTCCATGCCGACCGGCAGGGCGGGCTCGCCCTCTGTGTCCGGATCGGGATCGTCCACCATGCCGGCAGGCATGGTCAGCGCCGGGAACCCGGAGAATGGGCTGAGCCGGTTGTTGCTGCCGGCGTTGGGTGAGTCGCCCAATTCCGGGGCAAGGCTGAGCACCGACGGGTAGAGCAGGGCGTCGTAAGGCGCGCCCAGCGCTTGCGCATTGAGGTCGTTGCCGGCCCGGTTGTCGAGAATCCGCAGCAGGCCGTTTCGAACGATGGCCGGACGTTCCTCGAGGTTGCGTTCGTAGGCTGCACGATAGGCCACGGCCTGTTCGCTGTCGTCATCCGTGTTCTCGATCGCCCGACCGATGGCGCCGTAGAAGGCGAAGGTGCCCTCGTTGCGGGCCTCGTAGCCGCCGCTTGCTTCGACCGCATCGAAGCTGCGCGGGTGCTGATCGACCGCCGAGGACCAGCTCATGAGGTAGGCGGTCAGATCCTGGCGGAATTCGTATCGCGAATTGCTATCGAAATCGGTCAGCGCATCGATGGATACGTTCCGTGCGGCGAGGTCGTCTTCGGTAAGCACGTCCACGGTCGCGCCGGCGTCGCGCATGCGCTCGATCGCGGCCATCAGCTCGGCCTGTACGGCCGCGTTGTCGCCCTCGCCATCGCCGAACAACGGCCGGATCGCGGCGATGCGGGCACCGTCGAGGCCGTCGGCGTCCAGGTAGCCGGTGTAGGTCTCGGGCACGCCGGTGACGGTGCGGTAGTCGTCGGCCGTTTCGATCAGGGCGGAGTCGTAGGCGAACGCCTCACGTTGATTGCTGTACTCGCCGTCGTCGAAGCCGACCATGGCGTCGAGCATGAGCGCGCAGTCCTCCACGGTGCGGCACATCGGGCCGGCCGTGTCCTGGGAAGCGGCCAGCGGCACGATGCCGTCCTGACTGACTAGGCGCAGGCTGGGCCGGATGCCGACCAGACCCTCGACGCTCGAGGGCACGCGTACGGAGCCGCCGGTGTCGGAGCCCGTGCCGGTCATCGCCAGACTGGCCGCGACCGCCGCGCCGGTGCCCGACGACGAGCCGCCCGGGCCCTTGGTCGGGTCATAGGCATTTCGAACCTGGCCGCGCACGGAGCTGCTGCCCCGGAAACCAAAGGCGAATTCATCCAGATTGGCCTTGCCAAGCACGATCCCGCCGGCATCCACGATGCCCTGCACGGAAAACGCATCGTCCGGCGGCTGGCTCGTCTCCAGCGCGAGGCCGCCGGCCGTGGTGTAGACGTCGACGGTATCGAAGTTGTCCTTGAGCAACACCGGCACGCAATGCAACGGACCCGTCAGGCCGCCGTCGGCGTAGCGTGCGTCCAGGGTGCTTGCGCGTTCCAGCGCGTAGGGATTGATACTGATCACGCTCCGAAGCTCGGGCCCCGCGCGATCATAGGCCTCGATGCGATCGATATAGCCCTGCACGAGGGCCTCGCAGCTCAGCGTGCCGCTTCGCATGGCCGCATGCGCTTGAGCGATCGTGCCCTCGACGAAGACGAATTCCGCCGGCGCATCGACATCGACGTCGCCGCCGTCGGAATCGCTGCAGCCCGCGAGCAGCGCGGTCAGCAGACACAGTAGGAACAGAAATCCTGGCTTCATGACATACCCTGGTTGAGCCGGCGGGCGATGCCGCCGCATGGAAAAGGAGAACCAGGGGTTGGCTTGCAAAATAGCGTTTCGCCGCCGCCCCCATGGAGCCCATGCACGGGGCGTGCCAGCGCGCGAATGCGCGGCGCTTGCGTCGATGGCAGCGGTTTAACGACAATGCGTGCGCCGACGGGCGCGGATCGATTGCATTCTGCGCGCCGTCGGTGCATCGGAGAGGTGGCAGAGCGGTTGATTGCACCGGTCTTGAAAACCGGCAGGGGTTCACGCCCCTCGTGGGTTCGAATCCCACCCTCTCCGCCAGTTCAGGGTGCGCGGCGCAAGGTCTCTTCGCGGTGCGCGTTTTCCGGTATTATTCCGCGCAAATTGGTTTGGAAGAATGGCGATGTACGAACAGGCACTGATCGATACGGCAAAGGCACTGGTCGCACCGGGCAAGGGCGTGCTCGCGGCCGACGAGTCCACGGGCACCATCAAGAAGCGGCTGGACAGCATCAACGTGGAGTCGACCGAGGCCACGCGTCAGGCCTATCGGAACCTGCTGTTCACGACCGAGGGCGCAGAGCAGTTCATCAGCGGCGTCATCCTGTTCGAGGAGACCCTGTTCCAGAACGCCGATGACGGCACGTCGTTCGCCCGGCTGCTGGCGGACAAGGGCGTGATTCCGGGCATCAAGGTGGACAAGGGCGCCAAGCCGCTGGCCGGCAGCCCGGAAGAGAAGGTCACCGAGGGCCTGGACGGGCTGCGCGATCGGCTGGGCGAATACCGCGAGGCCGGTGCGCGGTTCGCCAAGTGGCGGGCCGTGATCGACATCGCGGACGATCGCCCGAGCGACTACTGCATCCATGTCAACGCCCACGCGCTGGCCCGCTACGCTGCGCTCTGTCAGGAGGCCGGCATCGTGCCGATCGTCGAGCCGGAAGTGCTGATGGACGGCGCCAACTCGATCGAGCGCTGCGAGGCGGTCACCGATCGCGTGCTGGACCGCGTTTTCGACGAACTGAAGACCCAGCGGGTGCTGCTCGAGGGTATGCTGCTCAAGCCCAACATGGTGATCGCCGGCAAGCAGTGCCCGCAGCAGGCGGGCGTGGAGGAAGTCGCGGACGCGACGCTGCGCTGCCTGCGGCGCCGGGTGCCTGCGGCGGTGCCGGGCATCGTCTTCCTGTCGGGCGGCCAGAGCGACGAGGTCGCCACCGCGCACCTGGACGCCATGAACAAGCGCGGCCCGCAGCCGTGGGTGCTGTCGTTCTCCTACGGCCGGGCGCTGCAGGCGCCGGCGCTGGCCGCCTGGCGGGGCGAGCCAGACAACATTCCGGCCGCGCAGCAGGCCTACTACAAGCGCGCCCGCAACAACGGCGCGGCCGCCGAGGGTCGTTACAGCCCAGACATGGAAGACGCGGCCTAAAACCCCGCACGAGGCGCGTCGAAAAGCCCGGGTTCGCCCGGGTTTTTGTATCCGGCGCAATTCGCTCTTCCGCGGCACGGGGCGTATGCCGGCCCGGAGCGCGGCATCGGCCGCGCCGCTTACGACGACGTGAAGCGCGGCCGGGCGCGGGTTGTGTCGGGCCGGTCTGCCGAATCGCTGGCGTGCGCTTCAATGCCCGACCGCGTGTCATGGCCCCGAGCTGCAATGCGTGCCGCGCGCAACCCGGCCACAGGCTCTAGAATGGCCGCATGGATATACAGGCAGCGCTGAAAGCCAACGCGCTGTTCCGTGATCTCGACCGGCGTGCCCTGCGCGCGGCGGCGGCCCGCGCGGAATGGATCGAGATCGGCGGCGGTGAATACCTGTTTCGTGTCGGCCAGCCCAGCGACGCGCTCTATCTGATCGTCAACGGGCGCATTCGCGTGGTCGGCACGAACGCCGACGGCCCGCCGCTGATGCTCGGCGAGGTCGGTGCCGGCGACACTGTCGGCGAGATCACGCTGGTGACGGCCGAGCGCCACACCGCGGACGCCTACGCCCTGCGCGACACCGCGATGATTCGCCTCTCGCGCGAGGTGTTCGACGACCTCGTCGTGCGACATCCCACGGCCATGCTTCAGGTCACCCGGCTGGTGGTGGCCCGCCTGCGTGCGGTCACGCCGGCACCCGAACGCGAGAGCGTGCGCAGTACCCGCACCTACGCCGTGGTACCGGCCCATCCGGGCGTCGATGTGGCGGCGTTCGCGCACGCGCTGTCCGCGGAGCTCGGGCGGGTCGCCGCCACCCTGCGCCTGGACGTCGCGCGGGTGGAGCAGGCGCTGGGCGAGGGCATGGCCGCGACCGATTTCGGCGGCGGTGACCGTCACCGCCGTCTCACCGGCTGGCTCACTCAGCTCGAGGATCGCTATCGCTATCTGGTCTATCAGGGCAGCGCCGCGCCCGACGCCTGGACGCGGCGCTGCCTGCGTCAGGCCGATCGTATTCTCGTGGTGGCCAGCGCCGACCAGCGCCCGTTCGTCTCGCGCAATCTGGCCTGGCTCGGTGAGCAGAATCTAAGGGCGCCGCGCGAACTCGCACTATTGCACGACGGCGATGCGCGCTATTCCGGGCTTGCATGGCGCGAACGTGTCGGCGCGGACATCCATCACCGCGTCGAACGCACGCTGCCGCCGCGCGATATCGCGCGGCTGGCACGGCTCGTCTCCGGGCGCGGGGTCTGTCTCGTGCTGGGCGGCGGCGGGGCTCGCGGTTTCGCCCACGTGGGGCTTGTGCGCGCACTGCAGGAGCGCGGCATTCCCATCGATGCCGTCGGCGGCACGAGCATGGGGGCGATGGTCGCCGCGCTGGTGGCCATGGGCTACGACGCGCACGAGCTGCTGGCCCGGCTGCGCGCGACGTTCGTCACCGGCAAGTTTCTCAACGACTACTCGCTGTCGAGAATCTCGCTGATCAGCGCGCAGAAGTTCCACCGACAGCTGCGGGTCCTGTTCGGCGAGCGCCGTATCGAGGATCTCGACATCCCGTTCTACTGCCTGAGCACCAATCTGACGCGGGGCACGCCCATGGTGCACGACAGCGGCGCGCTCGCGACCTGGGTCGGGGCGAGCATGGCGGTGCCCGGAATCGCGCCGCCGATCGTGCATCAGGGGGATCTGTTGGTCGACGGCGGCCTGTTGAGTGCGATCCCGTTCGAGCCGATGGCCGCCTTCGGCCGGGGTCGCATCATCGTCTCCGACGTCAGCCGGGAGCCGAATCTGCGCGTCGACACCGCCGAGGATGCGCAGACCACGTCGCTGCTGTCGGTCGGCGCGGCGGCCCGGCATCTGAACATGTTCAAGATCCTGTTCCACACCGCGACGCTGACCAGCGAGCGCGAAAGCCGGGATATCGACTCGCGGGCTGATCTGGTCCTGCACATGCCGGTCAGCGACGTGAGCATGTTCGACTGGGACGAAATGGACGAGGTCGTCTATCGCGCCTATCACCACGCCGATCAAATGCTGGACGAGTGGCTCGCCGACCGCGACGAGCCGGTGCGCGAACGCGTGCTGGGCAACCGCAGCGATCAGCGCTGAGCGGCGGCGGACGCCGTCGCGCCCGCGGCCGTCAGCCGCCGAGCAGGCGGGCCGCGATGCGTTCGTAGATGTCGCTGAGGCGGGCCACGTCGGCGGCGGCGATGTGTTCGTTGACCTGGTGAATGGTGGCGTTGAGCGGACCGAGCTCGATCACCTCGGCGCCGGTCGGGGCGATGAAGCGCCCGTCGGACGTCCCGCCGCCGGTCGACAGCGCGGGCGCCGTGCCGCAGACCTCCGCGACGGCGGCCCGGGTGGCGTCGATCAGCGCGCCGGGGCGGGTGACGAACGGATGCCCGGACAGCCGCCATTCGAAGGCGTCGGTGTCGATGCCGTGCGCCTCGGCTAGACGTTCCACCCGCGCTCGCAGGCCGGCTTCGTCCTGGCAGGGATTGAAGCGCCAGTTGAAACGGGCCTCCGCCGTGCCGGGGATCACGTTTTCCGCGCCGGTGCCGGCCCGGATGTTGGAGACCTGAAAAGAAGTCGGGGGAAAGAAATCGTCGCCGTCGTCCCAATGCTGGGCGCCGAGGTCGGCGAGTAGCCCAACAAGCCGGTGCAGGGCGTTGTCGGCGCTGTCCGGATAGGCCACGTGGCCCTGCCGGCCACGCACCCGCACATGGCCGTTGAGGCTGCCACGGCGGCCGTTGCGCAGCGTGTCGCCGAGTGCGGCGGTGCTGGAGGGTTCACCCACCACGCAGTAGTCGATGGCGATATCGCGCTCGGCGAGCCAGTCGACCACGGCCCGGGTGCCGTCGACGGCGGGGCCTTCCTCGTCGCTGGTGATGAGAAACCCCAGCCGACCGGCGTGGTCGGGATGGGCCGCGCGGAAACGCTCCGAGGCGCAGACCATCGCCGCGACGCTGGATTTCATGTCCGCCGCGCCGCGGCCGTAGAGCCAGCCGTCGGCGAGCTCTGCGGAGAAGGGCTCGTGATGCCAATCCTCGACAGGCCCCGGGGGCACAACATCGGTGTGCCCGGCAAAGCACAGCAGCGGCCCGCTGTCGCCGGCCACGGCCCAGAGGTTGTCGACTTCGCCGAAGCGAAGGTGATGGATCTCGAAACCGGCGGCGGCCAGGCGCTCGGCGATCAGCGCCTGGCAGCCGGCATCGTCCGGCGTGACCGAGGCGCGCGCGATCAGCGCCCGGGCCAGTTCGAGTGCCGCCTCCGCCATGTCAGTCGGCGCCGGCGAGCGCGGCCTCGTAGCGCGCCGCGGAAAAGCCCGCGAGGGTGTCCGTGGCGGTCTCCAGAATCGGCCGCTTGATCAGCGTCGGATGCTCAAGCAGGACCGGCACGGGATCGGCTTCAGCGCGTGCGCGCATGTCCGCGTCGAAGTCCCGCCAAGTCTTGCTGCGACGGTTGATCAGCGCATTGTCGCCCAGGGCCGCGCGCCAACGCTCCAGGCGCGTGCGATCGACACCGTCGCGGCGCAGGTCGGTCCAGCTGTGGTCGATGCCGGCCGTGGCCAGCCACTGCCGGGCCTTGCGGCAGGTGTCGCAGCTATCGATGCCGTAGAGGTGGATCATCGTGGACCCCGCCGCGTTATTCGGCGCTGCGCAGCAGCTCGTTGATGCCGACCTTGGCGCGCGTGCTCTCGTCGACCTTCTTGACGATGATCGCCGCGTTGATGCTGTAGCGGCCGTTGTCGCGCGGCAGGCTGCCGGCGACCACCACCGACCCGGCCGGCACTTCGCCGCGCACGATCTCGTCGGCCTCACGATCGTAAATGGGCGTTGACGCGCCGATGAACACGCCCATGGAGATCACCGAGCCGCGGCCGATGCGCACGCCCTCGACGATCTCCGAACGGGCGCCGATGAAGCAGTCGTCCTCGATGATGGTCGGGGCGGCCTGCAGCGGCTCCAGCACGCCGCCGAGCCCGGCGCCGCCGGACAGATGCACGTTGTCGCCGACCTGGGCGCAGGAGCCCACCGTCGCCCAGGTGTCGACCATCGTGCCGCGGCCGACATAGGCGCCGATATTGACGTAGCTGGGCATGATCACGGCGTTGGGGGCGATGTGAGCGCCGCGGCGCACCATCGCCGGCGGGACGATGCGCGCGCCCTGCTGCTGGAAGTCCGCGGCATCGAAGTCGGCGTACTTGGCCGGGACCTTGTCGAAATAGCGGGTGTGCGCGCCTTCGATCGGCTGGTTATCCCGGAGACGGAATGACAGCAGCACCGCCTTCTTCAGCCATTCGTTGACGACCCAGCCGTCACCCCGGGGCTCGGCCACGCGTGCCTGCCCGGCGTCGAGCCGGTCGAGCGCGTCCTGTACGGCACTGCGCACGCTGTCGTCGGCGGAATCCGGCGAGATCGCATCGCGGTTGTCGAATGCGTCCTCGATGATCTTCTGGGTGTCGGTCATGATCTCTCCCTTCGGCGCATCGGTGGCCCCGATGCGGGTCGTGCATGGCTCGGCCTTGTCGGGCTGCGAAGTCTAACCTAGAGCGTCCGCGCCTCGCAGACGCGCGCCAGCCGCTCCACTGCCTCGACGCAGCCTCCGGTATCGGCCACCAGCGACAGGCGCAGGCGGCCGCGCCCGGGATTCACGCCATTGACCTCGCGCGCAAGATAGCGACCCGGCACCACGCGCAGATTCTCGTCGCGTAGCGCGGCCACCGTGAGTGCCTCGTCGTCGGCGTCGAAGGCCGGCCAGAGATAGAAGGCGCCGGCGGGCCGCGCGACGTCGCAGAACGGCGCGAGACGCGGCATCACGGCGTCGTATTTCTCGCGATAGCGGTCGCGGTTGGCGCGCACGTGGGCCTCGTCGCGCCAGGCGGCGATGCTCGCGGCCTGGACGTGGGCCCCGAGGGTCGCGCCGTGGTAGGTGCGATAGCGCACGAAATCGGCGAGCACGCGTGCGTCGCCGGCGACGAAGCCGGACCGCAGGCCCGGCAGATTGGAGCGCTTGGACAGGCTGTGAAAGACGACGCAGCGCGAAAAATCGTCGCGCCCGGTTTCCGCCGCGGCCTGCAGCAGGCCCGGTGGCGGCGCGCTCTCGTCCGGATAGATCTCGCTGTAGCACTCGTCGGAGGCGATCACGAAGTCGTGTCGATCGGCCAGCGCCAGCGCCTGCTTGAAATAGTCGAGGTCGGCGACCGCCCCGGTGGGGTTGCCCGGCGAGCACAGATACAGCAGCTGAACCCGGTCCCAGTCGGCGGCGGACGGCGCGTCGAGATCGGCCAGAAAGCCCGTCTCGGGCAGGCAGGGCAGGTAGAGTGGCTGGGCGCCAGCCAGCAGAGCGGCGCCCTCGTAGATCTGATAGCCCGGGTTCGGCATCGCCACCCGCGGGGTCGGGCTGGCGCGGTCGTCGATGAGCGCCTGAGCGAACGAAAAAAGCGCCTCGCGGGTGCCCGCCGCTGGCAGTATATGTCGTTCGGGATCAATCCATTGCGCTGGAACATTGAAGCGATTTATCAGCCAATCGCTAATCGCTTCGCGCAGCGCCGGCCCGCCGCGGGTCGGGGGATAATGCGCGATGCCATCGAGATGCTCGACCAGCGCGGTGCGCGCGCAGGCCGCCGGCGGGTGCTGGGGCTCACCGATGGCCAGCGAAATGGGTGATCGGTCCGGGTTGGGGGTGACATCGGCGACCAGTCGCGCGAGTTTTTCGAAGGGATAGGGCTGGAGGGCGTCGAGTCGGGGATTCATGGGCCGGTCTTGTCGAGTTCGGCGGTCAGCGTCTGGCGCAGTTGGAGCAGCCGGGCGCGATTGCGCAGCGGTTGATGGTCGTGATCGGTGACGAAGAAGATATCCTCGGCCCGTTCGCCGATGGTGGCGATCTTCGCGGTTTCGAGCAGGATGCCGGACTCGCGGAATACATCGCCGATTTCGGAGAGCAGGCCGGGGCGGTCGGCGGTGATGATCTCCACGATCGTGCAGTCGCGTTCGGTCGCTTCGCTGAAGTAGATCTGGGTCGGCACATTGAAATAGCGGCTGCGACGCGAGGCGCGCCGGGTCACGTCGATGTGCTGCACCGCCGGGTCGGCGATGGCGTCGATCAGCGCCTGTTCGACCTCGTAGCGTTGATACTCCTCCGTGATCGACTCGCCGTTCTCGTCGCAGACGACATAAGTGTCCAGCGTGTAGTCGTCGCGCGTCGAATTGATGCGCGCGTCGAGAATCGACAGGCCGAGCTGGGCGAGCACCCCCGTGGTCACGCCGAACAGATAGTCGCGGTCGCGCGTGTAGACGAACAGGGTCGTGCCCTGATCCTCGATGTAGGTCAGCGACACCAGCGGTCCGTCGCGGCCCTCGTGGCTGACGATGGCGCGCGTCTGGCGCGCGATCTCCTCGGGGCTGTGGCGCAGGAAGTAATCCGGCTCGAAGCGTTCCCAGACGGCCTTGAAACGCGGCGTGTTGACCTTGGTACGGGTGAGCAGGGCGGCGGCGGCACTGCGCGTTTCGGCGATCAGCTCGTCTTCGTCCAGCGGATCGTCCAGACCGCGCTCGAGCGCGCGTCGCGTGCTGGTGTACAGATCGACGAGCAGGCTTTCCTTCCAGGAGTTCCAGAGGCTGGGATTGGTCGCCCGGATGTCGCAGACCGTCAGCAGGAACAGGCGGTCCAGCCGGGCCCGGCTGCCGACCTCGCGCGCGAACTCGTTGACGACGGTCACGTCGTTGATGTCGCGCCGCTGGGCGGTCATCGACATCAGCAGATGCTGGCGCACCAGCCAGCAGACGAGATCCGTGTCGTCCGAGGACAGGCCGTGGTTTGTGCAGAATTCCCGGGCGTCGCGCTCGCCGAGTACCGAATGATCGCCGCCGCGCCCCTTGGCGATGTCGTGCATGAGCCCCGCGATCAGCAGGATCTGGGGCTTGTTGAGCGTCTGCATCAGTTCGCTGGCGAACGGCAGTTCGTGGTCGAAGCGCGGCAATGCCAGGCGGCGCAGATTGCGGATCACGAACAGCGTGTGCTCGTCGACCGTGAGCGTGTGGAACAGGTCGTACTGCATGCGGCCGATGATGCGGCCGAAGTTCGGCAGATAGCGCCCGAGCACGCCGTAGCGGTTCATGCGCCGCAGCGCGCGCGTCACACCGCTGCGCTGGCGCAGAATCTCGGTGAAAAGACGCCGGCAATGGATTGAGCTGCGGAAGTTTTCGTCGATCAGATGGCGGTCGCGTCGCATCAGGCGCAGGGTGTGTGCCCGGATGCCGGTCAGACGCGGCCGGGTCTGCATGAGATAGAAGATTTCGAGCAGCGCGCTCGGGCTCTCGATGAAAACGTCGTCCGCGGTCACCTCGATGAAGCCGTGACGGGCCTGGAAGCGCTCGTTGATCGGACGCGGGCGCTCGGTCTGGTGCGGATGCAGAATCGCTTCCGAAAACAGTTGAAGCAGAATATCATTGAGTGCGGACAGCGCCTTGATATTGCGGTAATAACGCTGCATGAACTGCTCGACCGCCAGCGTGTTCTCGGCGTCGCTGTAGCCGAGCATCTGGGCGATCTGGATCTGGTGATCGAACAGCAGCCGGTCCTCGGCGCGACCGGTCAGGGTGTGCAGCGCGAAGCGGACCCGCCACAGGAACGCCTGGCCACGCTTGAGCTCGGTGAACTCCCGCGCGCTCAGAAAGCCGTAGTCCACCAGCCCGTCGAGGGTGTCGGTGGCGAACTGGCGCTTGGCGACCCAGGCGATCGTCTGGATGTCGCGCAGTCCGCCGGGCGATTCCTTGACGTTGGGTTCCAGCTTGTAGGCGGTCTCGTCGTAGCGGGCATGACGGGTCTGCTGTTCTTCCACCTTGGCCTTGAAGAACTCGGCCGAGGGCCAGATGTGCTCGGCCGAGGTCGCCGCCCGCATGGCGGCGAACAGCGACAGGTCCCCGGCGAGCGCGCGCGACTCCATCAGGTTGGTCATGATGGTGATGTCGTCGGTGGCGCGTTCGGCGCATTCGACCGGCGAGCGCACGCTGTGGCCGATCTCCAGCCCGATGTCCCATAGGTGCATCAGAAACGCTTCCAGCGCGGGGCCGATGTCGTCGAGCTGGCCGTCGCGATAGAGGATCAGCAGATCGATGTCCGAATGCGGCAGCAGCTCGCCGCGGCCGTAGCCGCCCACCGCGACCAGGCAGGCGTCGGGGGTGTCGACGAGTGTCTCCCAGGCGCCGGCCAGCACGGTGTCGACCAGCTCGCTGCGCGCGGTGACGAGGCTGTCGATATGCGCGCCGGCCTCGAAGGCGGCCTCGATGCGGCGTGCGCCCTCGGCGAGGACGTCGCGGGCCGGCGCGATCTCGCGTCCCTGAATCGCGCCCGCTCGTTCGAGGAAATCGGCCCATGACGAGGCCGGGGCGTCGGGCGCGCTATCGATCGGGTCGGTCACCTCAGGCGGCCGTCTGGCTCGGCGTGAGGATCTCCACGCCGTCGGCGGTCACCAGCACGGTGTGCTCCCACTGCGCGGACAGGCTGTGATCCTTGGTGACCACGGTCCAGCCATCCGGCAGCACCTTCACGTGGCGCTTGCCGGCATTGACCATCGGTTCGATGGTGAAGGTCATCCCCGCTTCCAGGCGCAGGCCGGTCCCGGGCTCGCCGTAGTGCAGCACCTGCGGTTCCTCGTGAAAGCCCAGCCCGATGCCGTGGCCGCAGTATTCGCGTACCACCGAGCAGCGCTGTGCCTCGACATAGGTCTGGATCACCGCCCCGATGTCGCCGAGCGTGGCCCCCGGCCGCACGGCGGCGATGCCCTCGTACATCGCGGCCTCGGCGACGTCGGACAGTCGCCGGGCCTTGATCGACGGCTCCCCGGCGAAGAACATCCGCGACGAGTCGCCGTGGTAGCCGTCCTTGATCAGGGTGATGTCGATGTTGAGTGCGTCCCCCTTCTTGAGCTTCTTGTCGCCGGGGATGCCGTGGCAGACCACGTGGTTGATCGACGTGCATATCGATTTCGGGAAACCGTGGTAGTTCAGCGGCGCCGGGGTCGTGCCGAGGGTGTCCACCATGAAGTCGTGGCAGCGGGTGTTGAGTTCGTCGGTGGTCACGCCGGGCCGGACGTGCTCGCCGATCATGTCGAGCACCTGCGCGGCCAGGCGGCCGGCTTCGCGCATCTTGTCCTGTTCCTCGGGCGTCTTTAGGGTCACGCTCATGGGTGTGGCTGTCCTTCTGGGGCGGCGTTGCGGGGTGGCGGGGCCGTGTCGAGGCGCCGCATCGGTGGCCTGAATGGGGCGGCTATGGTATAAACCGCTCGCGCTCGCGGCAATGCGAGGCGAAATCCGGCGGCTCGACCGCCGAAAATACACACGCGCTTCGGCACATGAGACGGGGTGCCGGTCGGCATGACGTCGACGGGTTGTCTCATGGGAGGCGCGGAGGATCAACCCGGAGAAACGATATGAGTCAAGTCAGCATGCGCCAGTTGCTCGAGGCGGGTGTGCATTTCGGCCACCGCACGCGCTATTGGAACCCGAAGATGGCCCCCTACATCTTCGGCCACCGCAACAAGATCCACATCATCAACCTTGAAGAGACGCTGCCGCTCATCAAGGATGCCTACAACTACATCAGCCGGCTGTCTGCGAACGGCGGCAACGTCATGTTCGTGGGCACCAAGCGCGCCGCGCGCGAGGCCGTCGGCAAGCAGGCCCAGCGCTGCGGCATGCCGTTCGTCAATCATCGTTGGCTGGGCGGCATGCTCACCAACTTCAAGACCGTCAAGAACTCGATCCAGCGCCTGCACGATCTCGAGCAGATGATCGAGGACGGCTCGATCCGCAAGCTGTCCAAGCGCGAGGGCCTCGACCTGCACCGCGAGCGCGACAAGCTCGAGCGCGGGATCGGCGGCATCAAGGAGATGACGAGCCTGCCGGATGCGCTGTTCGTCATCGACGTCGGCTTCGAGAAGATCGCCGTCGACGAGGCCCGCAAGCTCGGCATCCCGGTGATCGCCGTGGTCGACACCAACTGCTCGCCGGACAACATCGACGTGGTGATCCCCGGCAATGACGACGCCATTCGCGCCATTCGGATCTACACCGAGATGGTGGCCGATGCCGTTCTGACCGGTCGCGGCAGCAAGGGCGAGTTCACCGGTCCAAGCGAGGACATCGTCGAGGTCCAGGAAGAGGGCGCGGCGCACGAGCCCGGCAAGCCGGCCGAGGCGCAGGCCGCCAGCGAGGCGACCCAGAATTCGGTCATCCAGGAATCACAGGGCGAGTCCGAGCCGCGGGCTACCGCCTCTCTCGGCGACGTCGCCTCGGTTCCGGCCGAGGAGCCGCGCGAGTCCGACGCGCACGACGCCGACAAGTAACACTGCAGTTTTCGAGAGGTATTAGTGATGGCGATTAGCGCTGCTCTGGTGAAAGAGCTCCGGGAGCGCACCGGCGCCGGCATGATGGAGTGCAAGAAGGCGCTCCAGGCCGCCGACGGTGATATCGAGGCCGCGGCGGAGGCCATGCGCCGCGAAGGTCTTGCCAAGGCTGACAAGAAGGCTGACCGCATCGCGGCCGAGGGCCGCGTGGCGGCCGTCGTGTCCGAGGACGCGAAGTCGGCGGTCCTCGTCGAGGTCAACTGCGAGACCGACTTCGTGGGCAAGAACGACGACTTCATCGCCTTCGCCGAGGCGGTGGCCCGCGTGGTGCTGGACGAGAATCCGGCCGACGTCGACGCGCTGGGCGCGCTGACGATCGACGGCGAGGACATCGAGGCGCGCCGACGTGCCCTCGTGGCCAAACTCGGCGAGAAGATCACGGTGCGTCGCTTCCGGCGCATCGAGTCCGCCGAGGGCCGGCTCGACGTCTACAAACACGGTGCCCGTATCGGCAGTGCGGTGGCGGTGTCAGGTGGCGAGCCGGAGCTGGCCCGGGATCTGGCGATGCACGTCGCGGCGACCGCGCCGGCGCATCTGTCGGCCGACGACGTGCCCGCCGAGCGCCGCCAGGCGGAGCGCGAGATTCTCGTCGCCCAGGCGCAGGACTCCGGCAAGCCGGACGACATCATCGAGAAGATGGTCGACGGTCGTCTGCGCAAGTTCCTGGCCGAGATCACGCTCATGGGTCAGCCGTTCGTGAAGGATCCGGACGTCACGGTCGAGCAGCTCTGCAAGCAGCAGGGCGCGACGATCACCGACTACGCCCGGATCGAGGTCGGCGAGGGGATCGAGAAGAAGCAGGAAGACTTCGCGGCCGAAGTCAAGGCGCAAGCCGAGAAGACCGCCTGAAGAAAGATGCCGGCTGCCGAGGCAGCCGGTTTTTTTTGCCCGCCGCCGTCGGCGGGCCGTGCGTACTGTTATCTTGACCCGGCCGGAGTTTTGCCCATGTCCTCCCACGTGCACGCTTGTCGATGAGCCAGAAGAAGCCGACCTATCGACGCATATTGCTGAAACTCAGTGGCGAGGCCCTGATGGGCCAGTCGGACTACGGTATTTCCGCCGATGTGGCCGAGCGGCTCGCTCGCGAACTGGGTGAGTTGATCGAGGCCGGCGTGCAGGTGGCGCTCGTCGTCGGCGGCGGCAACATCTTCCGCGGCGTGGGTCTGGCCGGGCGCGGCATGGATCGGGTGACCGGCGACCAGATGGGCATGCTCGCCACCGTGATCAACGCGCTGGCCCTGCAGGATGCGATCGAGAACCAGGGCATGACCGCCCGGGTGATGTCGGCGATCCGGATCAATCAGGTGTGCGAGGACTACATCCGCCGTCGTGCGATCCGGCATCTCGAGAAGGGCCGGGTGGCGATCTTCGCGGCGGGCACGGGCAATCCGTTCTTCACGACCGATTCGGCGGCGAGCCTGCGGGCGATCGAGATCAACGCCGATCTCATGCTCAAGGCGACCAAGGTCGACGGCATCTACAGCGCCGATCCGGTCAGCGACAGCAGCGCCCGCCGCTACACGCATCTCACCTACGACGAGGTCATCGACCAGCGTCTGGCGGTCATGGACACGACGGCGATCGTGCTCTGCCGCGACAACGGCATGCCGCTACGGGTGTTCGACATCAATCGCGCGGGGGATCTGTTGCGGATCGTCGACGGCGCCACCGATGTCGGCACGCTGGTCGACAACAATACGACGAGAGCCACAGCATGATCGAGGACATCTACAAGGATACCCAGCAGCGCATGGACAAGACCATCAGCGTCATGCGCGACAATTTCAGCAAGATCCGCACCGGTCGGGCGAGCACGAGCCTGCTCGATCACGTGACCGTCGACTACTACGGCACCGAAGTGCCGATCAATCAGGCCGCCAACGTGTCCGTCGAGGATGCGCGCACGATCACGATCCAGCCGTGGGAGAAGTCCATGGTGAGCAAGATCGAGAAGGCGATCATGGGCGCGGATCTCGGCCTCAATCCGTCGACGGCAGGCGAAGTCATCCGCATCGTGCTGCCGCCGTTGACCGAGGAGCGCCGCAAGGACCTGGTCAAGGTGATCCGGGCCGAGGCCGAGGATGCGCGGGTCGCGGTCCGCAACGTGCGTCGCGATGCCAACGCCACGGTCAAGGAGCTGCTCAACGACAAGGACATCAGCGCCGACGACCAGCATGCCGCTGAGGCGCATATCCAGAAGCTGACCGATCAGCACGTCGCCCGCATCGATAGCCTGCTCCAGGACAAGGAGCAGGAAATCATGACGGTTTGAGCCATCACGCGGACGCCGCTGCCATGACTGTTCCCGAACATGTGGCCGTCATCATGGACGGCAACGGCCGCTGGGCGAACGCGCGTGGTCTGCCGCGCGCCGCCGGTCATCGGGCGGGCGCGCGCGCGGCCCGGGCGATCGTCGAGAGCGCCCGCGAGACCGGTATCCGGGTGCTGACGGTCTTCGCCTTCTCCAGTGAGAACTGGCAGCGTCCGCGTGCGGAAGTCCGGCTGCTGCTGGACCTGTTTCGCCGGACGATCCAGCGCGAGCTCGGTTCGCTCCACGACAACAACGTGCGCCTGAGTTTCATCGGCGAGCGCGACCATTTCTCCGCCGGCTTGCAGCGCGCCATGGAGACCGCGGAGACGCGCACGCGCGACAACGACGGTCTCGATCTGGTCGTTGCGGTCGACTTCGGCGGACGCTGGGACGTGGTGCGCGCCGCCCGCGAGATGGCGCGCGACTGCGCGGCCGGACGGCTGGATCCCGATGGCATCACGGAAGCGGTGTTCGGCCGATATCGCAGCCTGGCGCACGTGCGCGAGCCCGATCTGTTCATCCGCACGGGCGGCGAGCGCCGGATCAGCAATTTCCTGCTCTGGGATCTCGCCTACAGCGAGCTCTACTTCACTGATCGTCTCTGGCCGGACTTCGATCGCGAGGCGCTGGAGGAGGCGATCGACTGGTATGCCCGCCGCGAGCGGCGCTTCGGTCGGTTGCCGGAGGCGGCCGCACCGGGCCGCTGAGCATGCTGGCCACGCGAATCGCGACCGCGGCCGTGGTGGTGCCCATCGCGGTCCTGGGCATGCTGTTTCTGCCGACCGGCGCGATCGCGCTCGTATTCTCGGCGCTGATGCTGCTCGGCGCCTGGGAATGGGGCGGCCTTGTGCGCCTTGAGACCACCGGTCGCGGTGTGTTCGTCGCGGTCGTTGCTGCGGTGATGGGCCTGGTCGTGCTTCTGCGCAACGCGCCGCTGCCGGTGAGCGCGGAACTGTTCGTGATCGGTCTGGCATGCCTTTGGTGGCTGGCCGCGATCGCCTGGATCGTGCGCTACCCGCAGGGCTGGTCCAGCGTGCTTGGCCGCCTCGGCCCGGGTGCGGCCGTCGGCGTCGTCGCGCTGGTTGCGCCGGTCGCCGCGGTGACCTATCTGCATCAGAGCGACGACGGCGTGCTGTTGCTGCTGACGTTGTTCGTGCTCGTCTGGACGGCGGACACCGGCGCCTATTTCGCCGGCAAGGGATTCGGCCGCCACAAGCTGGCGCCGCGCGTCAGTCCGGGCAAGACGATCGAGGGCGCTGTGGGCGGTCTGGTCGCCGCCATGATCATGGGCGCTGCGGCCGCATGGCTGCTCGGTTACGGCGGTGGGCGTACAATCGCCTTCATGGTGCTGGCCGGCTGGGTCGCGGCCGTTTCGATAGTCGGCGATCTCACGATCAGCATGTTCAAGCGACACGCACAGCGCAAGGACAGCGGTACGCTGTTTCCGGGCCACGGCGGCGTGCTGGACCGTCTCGACAGCGTGCTCGCGGCCGCGCCGTGGTTTGTTGCCGGGCTGCACTGGCTGCCGGCGCAGGTCTAGCTGCAATCGGGAATTTTCGTCATCGAGGGATCATGTCGGCAGCGCCGCGGTCGAAGGCCGTGACGCCGTGCCGCGCATCGCCGTTCACAGGGAGCATCAAAACGCATGTCTGACTGGCTGATGTCGGTACCGGCATTCATCGTGGCGATCGGCATCCTCGTCGCGGTCCACGAATACGGCCATTTCTGGGTCGCGCGTCGGATGGGCGTGAAGGTGCTGCGGTATTCGATCGGCTTCGGCACGCGTATCTGGGGCTTCACCGGTCGCCGTTCCGGAGTCGAGTACTGGCTGTCGGCGATTCCGCTGGGCGGTTACGTCAAGATGCTCGACGAGCGGGAAGGGGCGGTTGCCGAATCGGAAAAGCCCTACGCCTTCAACCGACAGCATCCGGCCAAGCGGATCGCCATCGTCGCCGCGGGCCCGGGCGTCAACTTCCTGTTCGCCATTCTGGCCTATTGGTTCGTGTTCATGATCGGCGTCGCCGGCATCAAGCCGGTGATCGGTCCGGTCGCCGACGGCACGCTGGCGGCGGCCTCCGGCCTGCAGGCCCGGGACGAAATTGTGGCGATCGACGACCGTGCGGTGGGTGACTGGCAGGAGCTGCGCCTGACGCTGCTCGACCGTGGCCTCGACGGCGATCCGATCACCCTCGATGTGGCGCGGCCGGACGCGGGTCGACGCTCGATCACCATCGATCTGAGCAGCGCGCCGTCCGATCCGGAAGCGCTGTTCGAACGCCTGGGGCTCGCCCCCTACCAGCCGCCGGCGACGCCGCGGATCGCGGGCGTGGTCGACGATTCCCCCGCGGCACGGGCGGGTCTCGAGAGCGGGGATGATGTCACGGCCATCGACGGGCGGGCACTGGATTCGCCGCAGGCTCTGGTCGACTATGTCCAGGCGCGGCCGGGTGAACGCGTCGAACTGGACGTCACCCGCGACGGCGAACGGCTCACACTGCCGGTGACGCTGGCACGGGTCGACGGCGACGACGGTGAGCCCCGCGGCCAGCTTGGGGCACGCATCGGTGTCGATGCCGCGGCCTGGGATGCCATGCGCACCACGCGTCAGCTCGGCCCGCTGGCGGCGATTCCCGCCGCCGTCGACAAGACCTGGGAGGTCTCGGCGCTGACGGTGCGGCTGATGGCGCGCATGGTCACCGGCGACGTCTCCTGGCGCAACGTCAGCGGCCCGATCCAGATCGCCAACATCGCCGGCCAGACCGCGAGCGTTGGTCTGGAGGCCTTCGTTGGCTTCCTCGCACTCGTCAGCGTCAGTCTGGCGGTGCTCAACCTGTTGCCCGTCCCGGTGTTGGATGGGGGGCATCTTCTGTATTATTCGATCGAATGGATACGGGGGCGGCCTCTGTCTGAGGCTGTACAGGTGGCGGGTCAGCAGGCGGGCATGGTTGCCCTGCTCATGCTCATGACTCTGGCTTTCTACAACGATATCCTGCGCTTGCTCGGGTAGCGGAGCTGTTTATATGCCTCGAATTCTGATGCGCGCGCTCGTCGTGCTGTTGTGTTTCTATGCCGCCGGCGCGTGGGCTCAGTATGACTTTCGCGTGCAGGACGTGCGGGTGACCGGCGTCCAACGGCTCGAACCCGGCACGGTACTGACCTATCTGCCCCTTTCGACCGGCGACCGGCTGAGCCAGGCGCGTGCGCAACAGGCGATCCGCGCCCTCTACGACACCGGGCTGTTCGAGAACGTCACGCTGCAGCGCGAAGGCAACACCCTCGTGGTGGACGTCGTCGAGCGTCCGGAGATCGCGCGCTTCACGATCGAGGGCAACGAGCAGATCGGTGGCGATCAGCTCAAGGAGAGCCTCGAACAGCAGGGGCTGGCCCAGGGCGAGCTCTACAAGCGCTCTCTCGTGGATCAGCTCGATCAGGAACTGCGGCGCCAGTACTATGCCAACGGCTACTACAGCGTCCAGCTCGACAGCGAGGTCACCGAGCTCGACAACAACCGCGTCGCGATCGATATCGATGTCCAGGAGGGGCCGGTGGCCTCGATCAAGGACATCAACATCATCGGCAACGAGCGCTTCTCCGACGATCAGCTGCGTGACGTGTTCCAGCTTGAATCGAGCGCGCCGTTCTACACGCATCCGCTGACCTTCTGGCGCGACCGCGACCGTTATTCGCGGGAGCGGCTGCTCGGTGACCTGGAATCGCTGAACTCGTTCTATCAGGACCGCGGCTACATCCGCTTCAACGTGTCCTCGATCCAGGTGTCGCTGTCGCCGGACAAGCGCGACATTTTCCTGACGATCAACGTCGACGAGGGCGCGCAGTACACGATCAGCGACTACGAATTCGCCGGCGACATGATCGTGCCCGAGACGACGCTGCAGCGTCTGGTCGACGTGGAGGCCGGCGAGATCTTCCGTCGCAGCGAGGTCGACGGTTCGGCCAGCCGCATCAGCTCCGGGCTGGCCGACTTCGGCTATGCCTTCGCCGAAGTCGATCCGCTGACCCAGGTCGACGAGGAGGACAAGACGGTCGATCTGACGTTCTTCATCGATCCCGGCAAGCGGGCCTACGTACGTCAGATCACGTTCTCCGGCAACGAAAAGACCAACGACGAAACGCTGCGTCGCGAGATGCGCCAGTTCGAGGGCGCGCCGTTCTCGCGCAGTGGCGTCGAGCGCTCGCGCACCCGGCTGGCGCGTCTGCCCTTCATGCAGGACGTGCAGGTGGACACGCAGAAGGTCGCCGGCTCCGAGGATCTGGTGGACGTCAATTACGACGTGTCCGAGCGTGCGGCCGGCACGCTGCAGTTCGGTGTCGGCTTCTCCGACGCCCAGGGCTTTCTGATCAATGGCAGCGTGTCGCACAGCAATTTCCGCGGCACCGGCAACAAGGTCAGCCTGCAGGCCGAGACCAACGACTACGCGCGTAGCGTGGGCGCGAGCTGGACCGATCCCTACTTCACCGACGAGGGCGTTTCGCGCACGATCTCCGCGTTCTATCGTGACACCGATCAGCTCATTCGCATCGGTTCCGGCTTCGATCTGAACTCGGTCGGCGGCGCGATGACGTTCGGCCTGCCAATCACCGAGTATTCGCAGATCCGTGCGGGGCTTGGCGTCGAGCGCAACGAAATCAACTCCGCGGTCAATCGTGACGGCGAGCAGCGTCTGTCCGACGAGCTTGCCGAGTTCATTAACGAGAACGGCCGCGAGGCCACGACCTACGAGTTGCAGACGGGTTGGCAGCGCGACACGCGCAACCGCACGTTCTTCGCCACCCGCGGCTCGAATTCCCAGGTCGAGTTCAACATCAAGGGCCCGGGCTCGGATCTCGAGTACTACGACGTCAGCTTCGAGCACCAGCGCTATTTCCGTATCGGCGCCTGGATTCCGGGGCTGTCGGACAAGGTCGTGCTGCAGACCGACGGCCGCATCGCCCAGACCGATATCTGGGGGCAGGGCGAAGACGTACCACCCTACGACAACTTCTTCGGCGGCGGCGCGCGCTCGGTGCGCGGCTTCTCGAACGGCGGCATCGGCCCGCAGGACTCCTTCGATAATCCCTACGGCGGCCAGTTCCTCACGACTCTGCAGAACGAGCTCGTGATTCCGACCTTCCTCGAGTCGGACAACAAGTCGACGCGTCTGGCCGCGTTCTACGACATCGGCAGCGTGTACGAGGAAGCCAGCGATTTCGACGCCAGTGAGCTGCGCAAGTCGGCGGGTGTTGCCTTCTACTGGTTCACCCCGTTCTTCGGTCTGCTGCGCGTGAGTTACGCCGCCTACGTCGACGGTCAGCCGGGAGACGATACCGATCGCTTCCAGTTCTCCTTCGGTGTGGGGCTGTAGCGCCGCGCCTGCGCTGCCTTGTCCAGGAGCGACCATGACCCATCTGCGGTACGCCTTCGTGCTGATGTTCGGCCTGCTGCTGGCGTCGGTGGCAGTGTCTGCACCCGCGCAGACACCGCGGATCGGCGTCGTCGACGTTGATCGGCTGGTCAGCGAATCCCCGCAGGCCAGCCGTGCGCGAACCAGCATGGCCAAGCAGTTCGCCAAGCGAAAGAACGAGCTGGAGGCCGCCTCCGAGAGTCTGCGCCAGGATATGGAGCGGCTGAATCGGGACGGTTCGGTGATGAGCGAAGACGATCGGGCCCGGCTCCAGACCCGTATCCGTGAGCGCCAGCGGGAGCTGCAGATGCGCCAGGGCCAGTACAACGACGACGTGGCCGAGGCCGAGCAAAAGGAGTTCAAGCGGATGCGCGCTGATATCCGCGGCGTGATCGACGCCTACGCCCGGGAGCAAGGTTTCGATCTCATGCTCGGCGACGGCGTGCTCTATGCGACCGAGGCGATCGACGTCACCGACGAGATTCTCGACCGCCTGAAGCAGCGCTGACGTGTCGCATCATTCCGGTTACGAGACCACGCTCGGCGCGATAGCCGAGCAGTTCGACCTCGAGCTCGCCTTGGGGGATCCGGGCGCGCGGCTGGACGGCGTCTGTGCGCTGACCCCCGGCCGCGACGCCGGTCTGGCCTTCGCCGAGAGTGAGGCGCAGGCCGACGCCCTGGCCGCGACCGGCGCGACGGCGGTCATTCTGACCGCGGCGCTGGCGCCGCGCTGCCCCGTGGCGGCGCTGGTCTGCGAGCGCCCGCGGCTGGCGTTCGCCCGGGCGGCGAGCGTGTTCGAGCCGGCGCCGCCGGCGGCCGGCGTGCACCCGAGTGCGGTCGTCGAGCCCGGCGCGCGTGTCGACCCTGGAGCCAGTATCGGGCCGCAGGCGGTGGTTGGGGCGGATGCGGTGCTCGAAGCGGGCGTCGTGGTCGGGCCGTCGAGCGTGATCGGGGCGCGAGCGCGCATCGGGACCGATACGCGTATCGAGGCCAACGTCAGCGTCGGCGACGGCGTCGTCATCGGTGCCCGGGTGCGCATCGAGGCCAATGCCGCGATCGGCGGTCGCGGCTTCGGTCTCGTTCACAACGGCCAGGGGTGGGACCCGATCCCGCAGCTCGGAGGCGTGCGCATCGATGACGACGTCGAGGTCGGGGCCGGCACCACGATCGATCGCGGCGCCATCGACGATACGGTCATCGGCCCCGGCGTGAAGCTGGACGATCAGGTCCATATCGGCCACAACTGCGTCATCGGCGCGCATACGGTGGTCGCGGGCTGTACGGGCATCGCCGGTTCCTGCACCATCGGGGCGCACTGCATGATCGGCGGCGGCGTGGGCATCGGCGATCACGTCACGGTCGTCGACGGCGTGATCATCACCGCCGCCAGCCAGGTGCCCAAGGACATCACTGCGGCCGGCGTATACTCGTCGACCCTGCGCGCGATGCCGGCGGGCAAGTGGCGCAAGCGTCTGGCGCTGTTTCGCCAGCTCGACCGGATCGAGCGCCGTCTGCGCCGGGTGGAGCGGCCCGGCGCTTTCACAGGAGACAAGGACGAATGAGCGAGCAAGACGACATCCGGGCGATCATGCGGCAGCTGCCGCACCGGTTTCCCTTTCTGCTGGTGGACCGCGTGCTCTCGTGCGAGCCGGGCCAGTCCATCACCGCGATCAAGAACGTGACCATCAACGAGCCGTTCTTCCCCGGCCATTTCCCGGAGCATCCGGTGATGCCGGGCGTGCTCATCCTCGAGGCGCTGGCGCAGGCGGGCCTGATTCTGGGCATGCGTACGGTCGAGTCCGAGGAGGGCACCATCGTCTACTTCGCCGGGATCGACAAGGCGCGCTTCAAGCGTCAGGTTGTACCGGGCGATCAGCTGCTGCTCAAGCTCGTGGTCGGCTCGGCCAAGAAGCGTCTCTGGCGTTTCGATGCCGAAGCCTGGGTGGGCGACGAGCTGGCCTGCCGCGCGCAGATGATGGCGATTCCGGGGAAGGCCGATGCCAGTTGATCCCAGCGCACAGGTCCATCCGGAGGCCCAGCTCGCAGACGACGTGGATGTCGGCCCGTTCTCGGTGATCGGCCCCAACGTGCGCATCGGCGCGGGCACCCGCATCGGCCCGCACGCCGTGATAACGGGCCACACCCACATCGGTCGCGAGAACCACATATTCCAGTTCGTGTCGCTCGGCGCGGAGCCGCAGCATCGCGTCTACAAGGGCGAGCCGACGCGGCTGGTCATCGGCGATCGCAACACGTTCCGCGAATACTGCAGCGTGCACCGCGGCACGACGATCGATCAGAGCGAGACCATCATCGGCGACGACAATCTGCTGATGGCCTATACCCACGTGGCTCACGACTGCGTGCTCGGCAACGGCATCACGATGGCCAACGGGGCGAGTCTGGCCGGCCACGTCCGTATCGGCGATTTCTGTATTCTCGCCGGCTTCGCGCTGGTCTATCAGTTCCGGCGCGTGGGCACGATGGCGTTTCTGGCCTATTGCAGCGGCGTGCAGCAGGACGTGCCGGCATTCGTGCGCTCCTCGGGGGCGCCCGCCGAGCCCCACGGCATCAATTCCGTGGGCATGCGCCGGCGCGGTTACTCCGAGGACGAAGTGGCCGCGGCCAAGCAGGCCTATCGCACCATCTATCGTTCCAAGCTGCGCCTGGATCAGGCCCGCGAGGCACTGCGCGAACCGGCCAAACACAGCGAGGCGGTGCGCGTCATGCTGGCGTCGCTGGACGCCGCCCAGCGCGGCATCATCCGCTAGCGTCGCGGCGAGCGCGCGTGTCCCATGCGGCACCGCTGTTCACGCTGGTCGCCGGCGAGACCTCCGGCGACAGCCTCGGCGCGGGGTTGATCCGGGCGCTGCGGGCGCACTATCCGCAGGCCCGCTTCGAGGGCGTGACCGGGCCGCTCATGCGGGCCGAGGGCTGTGAGAGCCTGGCCGATATTGAGGCGTTGTCGCTGTTCGGTGTCAGCGAGGTGGTCGGCCAGATTCCGCGGCTGCTGCGACTGCGCCGCCGGCTCGCGGCACACGTATTGTCGGCTCGGCCCGCGGCCTTCATCGGTATCGACGCGCCGGCCTTCAACACCGGGCTCGAGCTTCGACTCAAGTCGCGCGGCGTGCCCACGGTCCACTACGTCTGCCCCACGGCCTGGGCCTGGCGCGAGGGGCGCACGCGCCACATCCGGCGTGCGGTCGATCGCCTGCTGGCGATCTTTCCCTTCGAGGAGGCGTTCTTCGCGCGTCACGGCATCCCGGTGACCTATGTCGGCCACCCCCTGGCCGGTGAGCTGCCGCGGCATCCGAACGCGGACACTGCCCGGCGCGCACTCGGTCTGGAGCCGGGCGCCCGCTGGGTGGGCCTGCTGCCCGGCAGCCGGGGTGCGGAGGTCAGCCGGCTGGGGCGCCCGTTTCTCGAGACCGCGCGCTGGCTCACGCGCCGTTCGCCGGGCCTGCGCTTCGTCGCGCCGATGGCCAACGCCCGCGTCCGCGCCCTGTTCGAGGCCGATCTCGCCGACTATCCTGATGTCGACGTGACGCTGATCGACGGTCGATCGCGCGAGGTGATGCGCGCGGTCGAGGTGCTGCTGCTGGCCTCCGGAACCGCGTCGCTGGAGGCGCTGCTGGCCAAGACACCGATGGTGGTGGCCTATGCACTGTCGGACAGCAACTACTGGATCGCCCGAAGCCTCAGCCTGATCAAGACCGAGCACGTGAGCATGCCCAATCTGCTGGCCGGCCGTGCGCTGGTGCCCGAATTCCTGCAGCAGGAGGCGAGCCCGGACTTCATGGGCCCCTGGCTCTATCGTCTGCTGCACGCCGAGACCGCGCGCCGGCGCCAGATCGACGCGTTCGACGGGATACACGCTCGCCTCGCGCTGGATGCTGACGCGCGAGCGGCGCGCGCGGTGGTGGATCTCGTCGAGGCCCGCCCGTGACGCGCCGCCGCCGACGTTTCGCCTGCCCCTGTGTCGCCGGCGTCGACGAGGTCGGCCGTGGCCCGCTGGCCGGGCCGGTGGTGGCCGCCGCCGTGATTCTGCCGCCGAAGGGGCTGCCGCGGGGTCTGACGGACTCCAAGGCGCTGACCGAATCCGAGCGCGAGCGGCTCGATGCCAAGGTCCGCGCGCGGGCGCTGGCCTGGGCGCTGGGCGAGGCGTCGGTTGCGGAAATCGACGCCATGAATATCCTGCAGGCGAGTCTGCTCGCGATGCGGCGGGCCGTGGCCGCACTCACGCTCACGCCCTTCGCGGCCTGGGTGGACGGCAACCACGCGCCCGGGCTGGCGATGCCGGTGCGTGCGGTGGTCGGTGGCGACGGCGCGGTACCGGCGATCAGTGCCGCCTCCATCGTGGCCAAGGTCGCGCGCGATCGGCAGATGGTCGCGCTCGACGCGGCCTATCCCGGCTACGGCTTCGCCCGGCACAAGGGCTACGGCACTGCCGGCCATCGCCGCGCCCTGGAACGGCTCGGCGTCACCGAGATCCACCGGCGCAGCTTCGCTCCGGTCGCCCGCCTGGCCGAAGCGCGCCAGACCGTCTTCGATTACACGTTACGATAAGCCCATGACCACGCCCTTCGTTCACCTGCGCGTCCACACCGAATATTCGCTATCGGACGGGATCGTGCGGATCAAGCCGCTGATCGCCCAGACGCGAGAGGCCGGCATGCCGGCCGTGGCCGTGACCGACAACGTCAATCTGTTCGGCATGGTCAAGTTCTACAAGGCCGCGCTGGGCGCCGGTGTGAAGCCGATCGTGGGGGTCGATCTCAAGATCGACGAGGGCCCGGAAACACCGCCGTCGCGCCTGACCTTGCTTGCCCAGAGCCGGGAGGGCTACCGGCATCTGTGCGAGTTGCTGACCCGCGCCTATCTCAAGGGCCAGGACCGCGGGCAGGTGCTGTGCCGCCGCGAGTGGGTCGAGGAGAAGGCCGAGGGGCTGATCGCGCTGTCCGGCGGCATGGCCGGCGACACGGGGGCGGCCCTGCTCGCGGGCAAGCCCGAGCTCGCGGACGCCGCGGCGCGCCACTGGCAGGCGGTGTTCGGCGACCGTTACTATCTCGAGCTCACCCGCTGCGGGCGTGCCGGCGAGTCCGCCTGGCTGTCGGAGACCGTTGCGCTGGCGCTGCGCCACGACATTCCGGTGGTGGCCACCAACGACGTCCGCTTTCCCACGGCCGACGATTTCGACGCCCATGAAGCGCGGGTGGCCATCCATGGCGGCTACACCCTGGCCGATCCGCGCCGGCCGCGCCACTACACGGCCGAGCAGTATCTCAAGACGCCCGCCGAGATGGTGGAGCTGTTCTCCGACCTGCCGGAGGCGATCGAGAACAGCGTGGAGATCGCCCGCCGCTGCAATCTGGAGCTGACGCTCGGCGAGAACGTGCTCCCCGACTTCCCGGTGCCCGCCGAGCATGATGCGGCCAGTTTTCTCAAGGCCGAGTCCGAGCGCGGTCTGGAGACCCGGCTGGCCGATCTCTATCCCGACCGGGATGCGCGCGAGGCCCGCCGCGCGGAATACGAACAGCGGCTGGCGCACGAACTCGGCGTGATTGAGGGCATGGGTTTTCCGGGCTACTTCCTGATCGTGGCCGACTTCATCCGCTGGGCCCGCGAGAACGGCGTGCCGGTGGGGCCGGGGCGAGGCTCCGGCGCCGGCTCGCTGGTGGCCTACGCGCTCGGGATCACCGATCTCGATCCGCTGGCGTTCGATCTGCTGTTCGAGCGGTTTCTCAACCCCGAACGCGTGTCCATGCCGGACTTCGACGTCGACTTCTGCATGGACGGCCGCGACCGCGTGATCGAGTACGTCGCCGACACCTACGGCGCGAACAAGGTCAGCCAGATCATCACCTACGGCACCATGGCCGCACGCGCGGTGGTGCGCGACGTCGGCCGCGTGCTGGGCCATCCCTACGGCATGGTCGATCGGATCGCCAAACAGGTGCCGTTCGCCCCCGACATGACGCTCGAGCGCGCGCTGGAGGAATCCGAGGAGCTGCGCGCCTCGAAGGCCGACGAGGAGATCGGCTATCTGCTCGACCTCGCCATGTCGCTGGAGGGGCTGTCGCGCAATCCGGGCAAGCACGCCGGCGGCGTGGTCATCGCGCCCTCGGATCTCATCGACTTCACGCCGCTGTACTGCGAGCCGGGGGGCAACAACCGTGTCACCCAGTTCGACAAGGACGACGTCGAGGCCGTCGGCCTGGTCAAGTTCGACTTCCTGGGATTGCGTACGCTCACCATCATCGATCGCGCGGTGAGCGTGGCGAACCGGCGCCTGGAGCGCGCCGGCCGCGAGCCGATCGACATCCGCTCGATCCCGATGGACGACAAGCGCGCCTTCGACATGCTCAAGGCCGGCGACACGACCGCGGTCTTCCAGGTCGAATCCTCGGGCATGCGGCGTCTGATCAAGCGCCTGCGCCCCGATGCCTTCGAGGACATCATCGCGCTGGTCGCGCTCTATCGGCCGGGCCCGCTCGAGTCCGGCATGGTCGAGGACTTCATCGACCGCAAGCACGGCCGCGCCCAGGTCGTATATCCGCACGCCTCCCTGGCCGAGGTGCTGGAGCCGACCTACGGCGTGATCCTGTATCAGGAGCAGGTGATGCAGATCGCCCAGGTGCTGGCCGGCTATTCGCTGGGCAGCGCCGATCTGCTGCGGCGGGCGATGGGCAAGAAGAAGGCCGAGGAGATGGCCAAGCAGCGCGACGGCTTCATCAAGGGCGCCGTCGCCAACGACATCGACGAGAACACCGCGGCCTACATATTCGATCTGGTCGAGAAGTTCGCCGGTTACGGCTTCAACAAGTCGCACTCGGCGGCCTACGCGCTGCTCACCTACCAGACCGCCTGGCTCAAGGCGCACTATCCGGCCGACTTCATGTCGGCCGTGCTTTCCGCGGACATGGATCACACCGACAAGGTCGTGATCATGATCGACGAGTGCCACCGCGTCGACATTGCCGTGGCGCCGCCGGACGTCAACGCCTCCGAATACGATTTCTCGGTGGTCGACGACGCGACCATCCGCTACGGCCTGGGCGCGGTCAAGGGCGTCGGCAAGGGCGCGATCGACGCCATCATCGCGGAGCGTCGCGAGGGCGGGTCGTTCGCCAACCTCTACGACTTCTGCCGGCGGATCGACACCGGCAAGGCCAATCGCCGGGCGCTGGAGGCGCTCGTCAATGCCGGTGCGCTGGACGCGCTGGCGCCGAACCGGGCCAGCCTGATGCACGGCCTGACGCGGGCGCTGGCCGCGGCCGATCAGGACCGCGCGGCCTCCACCGCGGGCCAGAACGACATGTTCGGCCTCGCCGAGGATGCCGACAACAGCGGGCCCCCGCTGGAGGTGCTGGCCGAGTGGCCGGAGGATGAGCGCCTGCGCGCCGAGCGCGACACGCTGGGCCTGTACCTGACCGGCCATCCCATCCGCGCCTGGGAGGCCGAGCTCGCGTTGATGACCCACGGCAAGATCGCCGATCAGGTCGCGGCGATGCCGCGTCCGGAAGAGGGCGCGCGCGCGCGGCGGGCCGACAAGCGCGCGGCGATCGTGGCGGGCCTGGTGGTGGAGGTGCGGCGGATGAAGAAAGGCCGCCGCATCATCGTCGTGCTCGACGACGGCAGCGGGCGCATCGAGTGTCCGCTGTTCGAGGACAAGGCCGCCGAGTACGGCCATCTGCTCACCGCCGATCGCCTGGTCATCGTCGACGGCACGCTCCAGTACGACGATTTCACCGACGGTTTCCGGCTCAACGCGAACAGCGTCATGGACATCGACGGCGCGCGCGAGCGCTACGCCAGCCGCATCATGCTCCAGCTGCAGGCGGAATCGGGCGTGGACGTCGACGCGCTCGCGGGCTGTGTCGACCGCTATCGTGCGGAGTCCGGCTGTGACGTGGTGCTGCGCTATGCCAACGCCGACGCACGTGCGGTGCTCACACTCGGCGAGACCCGGGTGCGCGTCTGCAACGGTCTGCTCGATGACCTGCGCGGTCTGGTGGGTGCGGAAGCCGTGCAAGTGCGTTATCGTCGCGCTCAGACGACACTCCAGTAACACAACGCAGCAAAAACGAACTGATGGCGCAGAAAAACCTCGATTACCTGGACTTCGAACAACCGATCGCCGAACTGCAGGAGAAGATCGAGGAACTGCGCTTCGTGGCCGACGGCAGCGAGGTCAACCTCAACGAGGAGATCACGCGGCTCGAATCCAAGCGCCGCAGTCTCACCGAGCAGATATTCTCCAAGCTGTCGACGTGGCAGGTCGCGCAGATGGCGCGGCATCCGCTGCGGCCGTACATGCAGGACTACATCGACGGCCTGTTCACGGACTTCGTCGAACTGCACGGCG
The DNA here is from genome assembly GCF_003788635.1 of Salinisphaera orenii subsp. orenii MK-B5. Taxonomy (GTDB): domain Bacteria; phylum Pseudomonadota; class Gammaproteobacteria; order Nevskiales; family Salinisphaeraceae; genus Salinisphaera; species Salinisphaera orenii. Next base: position 53,794 of record NZ_AYKH01000001.1, on the reverse strand, counting down.
ACCGCGCCTATGCCGACGATCCGGCGATCATCGGCGGCACGGCGAGGCTCGGCGGCCAGTCGGTGATGGTCATCGGCCACCAGAAGGGCCGCGACACGAAGGAGAAGATCCACCGCAACTTCGGCATGCCGCGGCCGGAAGGCTATCGCAAGGCGCTACGGCTGATGAAGCTGGCCGAGCGGTTCAACATGCCGGTGCTCACGTTCATCGACACCCCCGGCGCCTATCCCGGCATCGGCGCCGAGGAGCGCAACCAGTCCGAGGCCATCGCCCGCAATCTGTTCGAGATGGCGCGTCTGCGCGTGCCGATCCTGTGCACGGTGGTGGGAGAGGGCGGCTCCGGCGGCGCCCTGGCCATCGGCGTGGGCGACCACCTGCTCATGCTGCAGTACAGCATCTATTCCGTGATTTCGCCCGAGGGCTGCGCCTCGATCCTGTGGAAGAGCGCGGACAAGGCCGAGGAAGCCGCGGAGGCGATGAAGGTCGGCTCCGAGGATCTGCACCGGCTCAAACTGGTCGACGAGATCATCGAGGAGCCGCTCGGCGGCGCGCATCGCGATCCGGCACAGCTGATGTCCAGTCTGCGGGATCGCCTGCTGTCGAATATGGCGCGGCTCAGGCATCAGGACGTCGACGCGCTGCTGGAGGCGCGCTACAAGCGCTGGATGGCCTTCGGCGACTTCAAGACCGCGGGGTGAGCACCCTCCGGCGCGCGCTGGCCACGCTGCCGGCGCCTGCCGGTCGGCTTGCGGTGGGCTACAGCGGCGGTCGCGACTCCACGGCGCTGCTGCATGCGGTCCGCGGCGCGCACCCGGAGCGGGTACTGCGCGCGATCCATGTCTGCCACCACATGCAGGCCGAGGCCGAACACTGGGCGGCGCACTGCCGGGCGCAGTGCGCCGCACTCGGCGTCGGCTTCACACGGCTGGACGTGGACGTGGCCACGGCCGGGGTGGAGGGCCGTGAAGCCGCCGCACGGCGCGCCCGCTACGATGCCGTTGCCGCCGCGCTGGGCGGCGACGAGCTGTTTCTGACCGCGCATCACGCCGAGGATCAGGCCGAGACCTTTCTGCTCCAGGCGCTGCGCGGCGCTGGTCTGGCCGGACTCGCGGCGATGCCCGTGCTGCGCCCGCTCGGTGCGGCGCAGCACTGGCGGCCATGGCTCGCCGTCGAGCGCGCGACGATCACCGACTACGCGCGCCGGCACCGACTGGAGTGGATCGAGGATCCGAGCAACTGCGATCTGTCGCTCGACCGCGCCTGGCTGCGCGAGCGCCTCTGGCCGATCCTGAGCGAACGTTACCCGGCCGCGGCGCGCACACTCGCGCGCAGCAGCGGGCATGCCGCGGCCGGGCGGCGCACCGTGGCCGATCTCGCATCGCGCGACCACGCGGATGCCGTGGATGCGGCCGGCCGACTCGATACGACCGTGCTGTCCGCGCTCACCGCCGATCGCCAACGGGCACTGCTGCGCCACTGGCTCGATGCGCAGGCACGGGACGCGCCGGACCAACGCCACATCGAGCAGATCCGGGCACTGCCGGGCAGTCGCCGCACGGCGAGTCCCTGCGTGCGTTTCGGTTCGACCGAAGTGCGCGCGTTCGGAGATCATCTGTACGCGATGGCGGTGCTGGCGTCTGCGCCGTTCGACTGGTCGAGCGACTGGGACGGGCGCCAACCGCTGGAATTGCCCGCCGGATGCGGTCGACTCGTGTGGGTGGTCGAGACCGGCGTCGAGGACGCGCGACTACAGGTGGCCTTCCGGCGCGGCGGCGAGCGCGTGGCCGGCCGCGACGGCCATCATCGGGCTCTCAAGGACGTGCTCAGGGAGCAGCGCGTCGCGCCCTGGTTGCGTGGCCGGATTCCGCTCGTCTATGCTCAAACTGTGCTGGTTGCGGCGGGCGACGTCTGGCGGCACCCGGAAATCGAGCGGCTGCTCGGCGGTCGCGGTATTCACTTTCACTGGCGTGATGCGCCGGCCGGTGCGGTCGCGCGCGTTGTCGATGTCCCGCCTTTCGGCTAGCATGCGCGCCATTGTCCCGCTGACGACCTTTCGGATCGCGCATGGCAGCCGACGCGGCAGGCACCCGATATATCTTCGTGACTGGCGGGGTGGTCTCCTCGCTGGGCAAGGGCATTGCGGCCGCGTCGCTCGGCGCGCTGCTCGAGGCCCGGGGCCTGAGCGTGTCCGTGATCAAGCTCGATCCCTATCTGAACGTGGATGCGGGCACCATGAGCCCGTTCCAGCACGGCGAGGTCTATGTCACGCGTGACGGCGCCGAGACCGATCTGGATCTGGGCCATTACGAGCGTTTCCTGAAGACGCGGACCTCGCGGCTGTCGAACTTCACGACCGGCCAGATCTACAACAACGTCATCAACAAGGAACGCCGCGGCGACTACCTCGGTGGGACCGTACAGGTCATTCCGCACATCACCGACGAGATCAAGCGCTGTATTCTCCAGGGCGGCGAGGGTGCGGATATCTGCCTGGTGGAGATTGGCGGCACCGTCGGCGACATCGAGAGCCTGCCGTTTCTGGAGGCGATCCGACAGTTCGGCGTCGAGCTCGGCCGGGATCGGGTGCTGTTCATGCATCTGACGCTGGTGCCCTATATCCCGTCCAGCCAGGAGATGAAGACCAAGCCGACGCAGCACTCGGTCAAGGAGCTGCGTTCCATAGGGATCCAGCCGGACATCCTCATCTGCCGCGTCGATCGGCCGCTGCCGGAGAACGAACGCCGCAAGATCGCGCTGTTCACCAACGTCTCGGACCGCGCGGTGATCGCGGCGATCGACGTCGACGATATCTACAAGATGCCGGGCCTGCTGCAGCAGCAGGCGCTCGACGGTCTGGTGATGGATCATTTCCGCATCGAGGCGCCGCATGCGGACCTGTCCAACTGGTCGCGCCTGGTGGATGCGCGCAAGACCCAGGACGTGACCGTGCGCGTGGCCATGGTCGGCAAGTACGTGGACCTGGCGGATGCCTACAAGTCGGTGAACGAGGCGCTGTCGCACGCGGGGCTGCATACCGGCACCCGGGTGGACATTCACTATGTGGATTCCGAGACCGTGGTGCGCGACGGCGGTGCCTGTCTGGCGCCGATGGACGCGATCCTGGTGCCGGGCGGCTTCGGCGAGCGCGGCATCGAGGGCAAGATCGCCGCGGCCCGCTTCGCCCGCGAGAACAACGTGCCCTATTTCGGCATCTGCCTGGGCATGCAGGTCGCCTGCATCGAGTACGCGCGCAGCAAGGCCGGGCTCGAAGGCGCGCACAGCACCGAATTCGTGCCCGATCCGGAGCATCCGGTGATCGCGCTGGTCACCGAATGGCACGACGCCGGCGGCACGGTTCAGACACGTGACGCGGATGCCGATCTCGGCGGGACCATGCGCCTGGGCGAGCAGCGCTGCGACCTGGTCGAGGGGAGTCTGGCGGCGCGCTGCTACCGGGCCGAGTCGATCTACGAACGGCACCGCCATCGCTACGAGTTCAACAATCACTATCGCGATGCGTTGGCGGAGAGTGGGCTGGTCTTCTCGGGTTTCTCGGCCGACGACGGATTGGTGGAGATCGTCGAGCTCGACGATCATCCGTGGTATCTCGGCTGCCAGTTCCATCCCGAGTTCACGTCCACGCCGCGCTCGGGGCATCCGCTGTTCATCGGCTTCATCACGGCCGCTCGGGCCCGCCGGAAGGACGCCTGATTGGCCCCGGCCGCATCGCGCCGGCGTTTCGAGCCGCCCGCGGCACAGACAAGGAGAACAGTTTGCGCATCGCGAGCCCGTCATCGACCATATCACCGGCGCGCGCACCACGGACGTGCCGCAGCGCCGACGCCGCGACGATCGCGTCCTGGCCTGTCGTTGACGCCGGTGCGCGCGCCGCGGTGCGGTCGTGAACATCTGCGGTTTCGAGGTCGGCGCGGACCGGCCGATGTTCCTGATCGCCGGGCCCGACAGTCTCGAGTCGCCCGGGCTGGCCGTCGATGTCGCCGGACAGATGGCCGAGCTGACCGCCGAACTCGGCATCGGCTATGTCTTCAAGGGCTCCTTCGACAAGGCCAACCGCAGCTCCGGCGACAGTTACCGCGGCCCGGGGCTGGAGGCCGGCCTCGAGATCCTGGCCGAGGTCCGGCGCCAGATCGGCGTGCCGGTGACGACCGATGTGCACGTCGAGGCCCAGATCGCTCCGGTCGCTGCGGTCGTGGACATGCTGCAGACTCCGGCCTTCCTGTGCCGGCAGACCGATTTCATCCAGGCCGCGGCGGCCAGCGGCACGCCGGTCAACATCAAGAAGGGCCAGTTCCTCTCGCCAGGCGAGATGAACGGTGTCGTGGCCAAGGCACGAGCGGCCGGCGGAGAGCGGATCCTGGTCTGCGAACGCGGCTTCGCCTTCGGCTACAATAATCTGGTCGCCGACATGCGCAGCCTGGCGATCATGCGCGACACCGATTGCCCGGTGGTCTTCGATGCCACCCACTCGGTCCAGTTGCCGGGCGGGCAGGGCACCCGTTCCGGCGGCGCCCGCGAACAGATTCCGGTACTGGCCCGATCGGCGGTCGCCGCCGGCGTGTCCGGGCTGTTCATGGAGACGCATCCCGATCCCGACAACGCGTTGTGCGACGGCCCCAATTCGTGGCCGCTCGCGCACATGCGTTCGCTGCTCGAAACGCTCGTCGAACTCGACGGCGTGGTCAAGCGGCGCGGTTACAGCGAACACGCGCTCTAGGGCGCGCGAACCTCAGCGAACAAGCGAAATTCCTATGTCCAAGATCAAGCAGATTCGTGGTTATCAGGTCATCGACTCACGCGGCAACCCCACGGTCGCCGCACGCGTGATGCTCGAGTCGGGCGCCGAAGGCCTGGCCATGGTGCCCTCGGGCGCCTCGACCGGCAGCCTCGAGGCGGTCGAACTGCGCGACGGCGACCCCAACCGTTTCCTCGGCAAGGGCGTGACCCGCGCGGTGGCCAGTGTGAACGGCGAGATCGCCAAGAAGTTCAAGGGCTTCGAGGCCGACGATCAGGCCGGTCTCGACAAGGCCCTGATCGAGCTCGACGGCACCGAGAACAAGGCGCGTCTGGGCGCCAATGCGCTGCTCGGCGTGTCGCTGGCGGTGGCCCGGGCCGCGGCCGCGGACAGCCGGAAGGGGCTGTACGCCTTTCTGGGCCACGACGACGCCACGCATCTGCCAGTGCCGATGATGAACGTCATCAACGGCGGCGCGCATGCGAACAACAACGTCGACATGCAGGAGTTCATGATCGTGCCGGCCGGGATGTCGAGCTTTGCGGAGGCGCTGCGCTGCGGCGCCGAGATCTTCCAGCACCTCAAGAAGCTGCTGGCGGAGCGTGGCCTGTCGACCTCCGTCGGCGACGAGGGCGGCTTCGCGCCGGATCTGCCCTCCAACGCCGCGGCGCTGGATACGCTGGTGGAGGCCATCGAGCGGGCCGGCTACACGCCGGGCGGCAACGTCTGGCTCGGCCTCGACGCGGCCAGCACCGAGTTCTGCGAGAACGGCCGCTACAAGCTGGACTCCGAGAACGCCGACTATGACGCCGCCGGTTTCGTCGACTACCTCGCCGATCTGGTCGACCGGTATCCGATCCTCACCATCGAGGACGGCATGGCCGAGGACGACTGGGACGGCTGGGCGCTGCTGACCGAGCGTCTGGGCGATCGCGTCCAGCTGGTGGGCGACGATCTGTTCGTGACCAATACCCGCATCCTGCAGAAGGGCATCGAGGAGGGCATCGCCAACGCGATCCTGATCAAGCCGAACCAGATCGGCACGCTCACCGAGACGCTGCGGGCCATCGACGTCGCCAGCCGGGCGGATTACGCCGCTGTCGTCTCGCATCGCTCGGGCGAGACCGAGGACGCGACCATCGCCGACCTGGCCGTGGCCACGGCCGCCACCCAGATCAAGACCGGGTCGCTGTCGCGCTCCGACCGGATCGCGAAGTACAACCGGCTGCTGATGATCGAGGCCGAGCTGGGCCCGCGGGCGGTCTATTCCGGGCGCGACGCGTTCGGCGTCGGGCTCTGAGATGACGCTGAGGGCCGATCTGCTGCGCGCTGGACAGCGCGCGCGGTCGCGCTACAATCCGAGTATGTACCGGATTGCCGTCATCGCGCTCGTGGTCGTGTTCGTCGGCCTGCAGTATCGGCTGTGGGTCGCGGACGGCGGCTGGTCGGAAGTGCATCGGCTGAGCCAGCAGCGCGCCGAACTGGAGGCGCGCAACGCCCGGGCCTCGAATCGCAACGCGGCGCTCCAGGCGGAGATCGACGATCTCAAGTCCGGCGAGCAGGCCACCGAGGGCCGTGCGCGCTCGGATATCGGCATGATCCGGAAAGACGAATCTTTCTTTCTCACCGTGGCGCCGCCCGGTCGCAACGAGACGTCGGCCGAGAAAGACCGGCAGGCGGCCCGTTAGCATCGCACTCCTGACGGGCGATGCGGTGGACGTGGCAGCGCTGGCGCATGCCCGCGGCGCGCCACCGCCGTGCCGCGGGCGGATTCGCGTCGAGCCGGCGGACTTTCGGGTCGACGAGGACTGCGCCATCGAGCACACCGGCTCCGGCGAGCATTTGTGGTGTCGGATCGAGAAGACGGGCCTGACGACCCACGACGCCGTGCAGGCGATCTCGCGCCGTGCCGGCGTGCACCCGCGCCACATCGGAGTCGCCGGACTGAAGGACCGGCATGCGGTGACGCGGCAGTGGCTGTCGATCGCCTGGCCGGTGCACGATCCTCTGCCCGATCTCGACGACCTGCCGGGCGTGCGGATCGAATCCATGGTTCGTCACGAGCGCAAGCTCAAGCGCGGGGCGCATCGCGGCAACCGCTTCGTCATCCGGATCCGTGACCTGACCGGCGACACGGCCGCGCTGGACGAGGATATCCGGCGCGTGGCCGCGTGCGGTGTGCCGAATTATTTCGGGGCCCAGCGGTTCGGCCATGGCGGCCGCAACATCGATCTGGCGCGTCGGCTGTTCGCCGGCCGGCGGCTGTCGCGCAACCGCCGAGGATTCGCCCTGTCGGCCGCCCGCTCGCTGCTGTTCAACGCGGTGCTGGATGCACGCGTGCGCGACGGCTCCTGGCAGCGGCTGCTCGACGGCGAGGCGGTGATGCTCGATGGCAGCCACAGCCTGTTCGCCCGCAACGAGACCGAGCAGGCGGCCGAGGCGCTGGAGGCGCGGCTGGCGGCTTTCGATATCCATCCCAGTGGGCCGTTGCCCGGCCGTTCGGACGGTGACGTCGTCTCCGGCATCGCCGCCGAGCTGGAGTCAGCGGTACTCGCTGACTATCCGGATCTGACCGCCGGTCTGGCCGAGGCGGGTCTCGACGGCGCCCGTCGGGCGCTGCGGCTGCCCGTACGCGAGCTCGAGTGGCACCGGGACGGAGACGCCCTGACGCTGTCGTTCCGGCTGCCGACCGGCGCGTTCGCGACCAGCGTGCTGCGCGAGATCGTGGATACGGCCGAGGCGGGCGCCGAAAGCGCGGACGGGGCCTGATCCTGTTGCGCAGCGGTTCGAGCCTGCAGCCGTATCGCGCCGGGACCGGACCGCGGCGGGGCGTTCCGCCGCAAAGCCGCAAACAGGGTTCATCTGCAGTTCGGCCAGCGCGCTGCGATGGCTGAACCTGGCGCGCATCGGCATCATGCGAAACCGCACCAGGCGCTTTCGTGGGGCCGGACGAGCGGCGGCGCGTGTCGCAGTCCGGTTCGCGCCCGCGAACGGTAACCTTAGGCTGCCGCACCTTATGGATTTCATGGATGGCCCGTTCTTCGAGCTGGGCTGACCGTGAACCGGTCACCGAGGGCGCCCTGCGGCGTTTCAGGTCCTGACCGTGGCGCATCACGGTCGGCGACTCGCGCCCTGGCGCACGCGATGTGCGATCTCGAAAGCGACCTTCGTATGAGGCGTTGAGTGGACCTAGAGTCGCCGCATCAGCACGTAGACCGCGCCTGTACCGCCGTCGTTGGGCCGGGCGGAGCAGAACGCCAGCACTTCGTTTCGCTGACGCAGCCAGCCGGCGACCTTGGTCTTGAGCACAGGGCCGCGATGGCCGGACCGCAGGCCCTTGCCGTGGACGATGCGCACGCAGCGGTAGTCGCGGTCGAGGGCATCACGCAGGAAGACCGCCAGACAGTGCCGGGCGACGTCCACCACCATGCCGTGCAGGTCGAGCTCGGCCTGGCAGCGATAATGGCCGCGCCGCAGCCGCCGCATGACCGACAGCTGCACGCCCTCGCTGCGATAGACCAGGTCGTCGCCGGTCTCGACATCGGGTGGCGGCTCGTCGAGCAGCTCGCCGATGACCGCGCGTTCGTCGGCCTCGCGCATGGCCGGCCGCGCCGAGGGCAGCGGGCGCTCGCGCTTGCGCCGCGGCGCCCGGTTGACGCCGGCCACGGGGCCGACGGCATCGCGGAACAGCGAGCGATCCGCCTCGGTCACCGAGGCGTCGTCCTCAGCGGCCGAGTCGTGGGCGGGGTCGGTGCGGTCGGTCACGAGCGCATGCCTCCGAACAAGACGCGGACTCGATGCGCTATGCTAGCGGGCCTGCGGCCGCGTTGCACGCACGATTTCTGCCACTCGATAGCCCGTTAAATGCGTTTATTGCTGAGTAACGACGACGGCGCGTACGCCGCCGGCCTGACGTCGCTGCGCGCGGCCATGGCCGAGATCTCCGACGACATCGTCACCGTCGCGCCTGATCGCAACCGCAGCGGCGCAAGCAACTCCCTGACCCTCGAGCGCCCGCTGCGCGTCCGGCGCCTCGAGGCGGGACTGTACTGCGTCGACGGCACGCCGACCGATTGCGTGCATCTGGCCACCACCGGCCTGTTCGAGCGCGACGCCGATATGGTCATATCCGGCATCAACGCCGGCGCGAATCTCGGCGACGACGTCCTGTATTCCGGCACCGTCGCCGCCGCCACGGAAGGTCGGACGCTGGGCCTGCCCGCCGTGGCCGTCTCGCTGATCGGCGAGAATCCGACGCACTACGACACCGCGGCCCGCGTCGCGGTCGACATGGTGCGTCTGATGATCCGGCATCCGCTGCCGGCCGACACCATCCTCAACGTCAACGTGCCGGATCTGGCCTACGAAGCACTGGACGGTTTCGCGGCGACGCGGCTGGGCAACCGACACCGGGCGGAACGTCTGATCGAGGACAGCGATCCGCGCGGTCGCCCGATCTACTGGATCGGGCGCGCCGGCGGCGAGGCCGACGCCGGGCCGGGCACGGATTTCCACGCCGTCGGCCAGGGCCGCGTATCGATCACCCCGATTCAGATCGATCTGACGCGCCACGGTGCCATCGACTCACTCGACGAGTGGGTACAGTGGCTGTGAGCGCGGATCCGCGCCATCCGCACGTGCGCGGCATGGGCATGGCCTCGGCGCGCAGTCGCGCACGGCTGGTCGAGCGGCTGCGCGCCCTCGGCATCGACGACGAGCGCGTGCTGGATGCGATCAACCGGGTGCCGCGGCACGAGTTCGTCGACGAGGCGATGACCAGCCGCGCCTATGACGATACCGCGCTGCCGATCGGCTACGGCCAGACCATTTCGCAGCCCTACATCGTCGGCGAGATGACCCGGCTGCTCATCGGCGAGGGCGTGCCCGAGCAGGTGCTGGAGATCGGCACCGGCAGTGGCTATCAGGCCGCCGTGCTCGCCGAGATCGTGCCCACGGTCTACAGCGTCGAGCGCGTGGAACCGCTCTACGAGCAGGCGCGGCGCCGATTCGCCCGTCTGGGCTATCGCAACATACGCGTACGGCTGGCGCGCGAGGACGTCCTCGGCCTGCCGGACTACGGGCCCTTCGAGGCGATCCTGGTCACCGCCGGGGCGGAATCGCTGCCGACCGGCCTGCTCGAACAGCTCGCCGAGGGCGGGCGCATGATCGTGCCGGTCGGCGCGAGCGGCGATCAGCGCTTGATCGTGGTCCGGCGCGAAAACGACACGTTCGTGCGCGAGACGCTGGATGCCGTCAGCTTCGTGCCCTTGATCCATGAATCCCAGGACGTGCGCTGATGTTCCGCCGCCTCTACGACCTGGTCGTGCGCGGCGCGGGCCACCCTCGGGCGCCGACCTGGCTGGGTGTGCTGTCGTTCGCGGAGTCGTCTTTCTTCCCGATTCCGCCGGACGTAATGCTCGCCCCCATGGTGCTGGCCGATCGCCGTCGGGCCTGGTGGTTCGCGCTGATCGCCACCGTGGGGTCGGTTCTGGGCGGCATGCTCGGCTATCTGATCGGCGCGCTGTTTCTGGAGACGCTGCTGCCGTGGCTCCGGGAGCTCGGCTATTACGAGGGTTATGCGACCGCGCGCGACTGGTTCGCCGACTACGGCTTCTGGGCCGTGCTTCTTGCAGGTTTCTCGCCGATCCCCTACAAGGTCTTCACCATTGCGGCCGGCGCGGTCGCGATGCCGTTCGTCCCGTTCGCGCTGGGATCGCTGATCGGGCGCGGGGCCCGCTTTTTCATCGTCGCCGGACTGGTACGCTGGTTCGGCCCGGTTTTCGAGCAGCGTCTGCTCAAATACATTGACTGGATCGGATGGGCCATCGTCGCCGCCGTCTTCATTGCCGTCGCCGTCTATCAGCTGCGCTGATCGCGGCGCTCGCCGTTCTCGTGCTCGCGGGTTGTTCGCTGCGCGAGACCACGCGCCCCGAGACCTATACGGTCGAGCGCGGCGATACGCTGTACTCAATCGCCTCGGAGCACGCGCTGTCGTGGCGCGATCTCGCACGCTGGAATCGGATCCGGCCGCCGTATCGCATCGAGGTCGGTCAGCGGATCTCGCTCGATCCCTACCCCCCGATCGACTACTCGCGCATGTCCGAAGACGGCAGCGCTTCGAAACCGGCAACGACCCGGGAGCGCCGCCGCCCCCGGGCGGTGCGTGCGCCCCAGGATTCGCGCGCCGAGCAGGAGCGCGCGATCCAAGCCTCGACGCCGCAGCTCGACCGTACGATCGAGCGCGATGGCCGCTCCGCCGGCGCGACGCGGCGCGACGCTGGCGAGTCGCAGGGCGAGGGCGGCGAGGACAAGGCGCCGGAGGCGAGCCCGCCGCAGCCGATCGAGCGCCCGGCGCCGACCATCGCCGACGAATCCGAGATCAACCAAGCGAGCCGCGAGCGCCCGGTCGAACCGACCCGGACGGGCGGTCCCAGCGAAGACGGCTGGCAGTGGCCGGCCAGCGGTTCGATCCTGCGCGAGTACGGCGCTGACCGTACCCGGCAGGGCATCGATATCGGCGGCCGCGAGGGCTCGCCGGTCTATGCCGCTTCCAGTGGCCGCGTGGTCTACAACGGCACCGGCCTGAAGGGCTACGGCCAGCTGATCATCATCCAGCACGACGAGGCGTATCTCTCGGCCTACGGCTTCAACCGACGCACGCGGGTCGAACAGGGCCAGGATGTGGCCGCGGGCGCACACATCGCGGACATGGGCCGCGGTCCGCAGAACAAGCCCATGCTGCATTTCGAGATTCGCAAGAACGGCGAGCCGATCGACCCGGAGAGCGTCCTGCCGGCGGACTGATCGACGCCGCGGCGTCTTGCTAGTCGGTCCGTGGGTAATCTGGCACACTGCAGCGTTTCATGGTCCACGGGCCGTCATTCACCCGCCCCAGTGGCGCTGCAAGCCGACCGAATCATGTCCAAGCCGTCACCCAACTCCGATTTCGCGCGCATCAAGCGACTGCCGCCGTACGTGTTCAGCATCGTCGGCGAACTCAAGCAGGCGGCGCGAGCGCGGGGTGAGGACATCATCGATTTCGGCATGGGCAATCCGGATCAGGATACCCCGCAGCACGTCGTCGACAAGCTCGTCGAGGTGTCCCAGCGCGGCGGGACCCACCGCTACTCGAGCTCGCGCGGCGTGCCGCGTCTGCGCAAGGCGATCTGCGACTGGTACCGGCGCCGCTACGCGGTGGAACTCGACCCCGAGACCGAAGCGATCGTGACGATGGGCTCCAAGGAGGGCCTGGCGCACCTGATGCTCGCCATCCTCGAGCACGGCGACCAGGTACTGGTGCCGAATCCGGCCTATCCGATCCATCCCTACGGCGCGGTGATCGCCGGGGCGGACGTGCGCCACGTGCGGATGATGCCCGACACCGACTTCTTCGCCGAGCTCGAGAAGGCGATCAAGGAGTCCTGGCCGCGACCGAAGATGGTGCTGCTGAACTTCCCGGCCAACCCCACCACCCAGTGCGTGGAGCTGGAGTTCTTCGAGCGCATCGTGGAGATGGCGCGCGAGTACGACCTCTGGATCGTCCAGGATCTGGCCTACGCCGATCTGGTGTTCGACGGCTACCGGGCCCCGTCGATTCTGGAAGTCCCCGGCGCGCGCGATGTCGCCGTCGAGTGCTTTTCCATGTCCAAGAGCTACAACATGCCGGGCTGGCGGATCGGTTTCATGTGCGGCAACGCGACCCTGATCGCCGCGCTCGCGCGGATGAAGTCCTATCTCGACTACGGCATGTTCACGCCGGTGCAGGTCGCGGCGATCGCCGCCCTGAACGGTCCGCAGGACTGCGTGGAAGAGATCCGCGAGACCTACCGCGTGCGCCGGGACATCCTCTGCGATGGCCTCAACGACATCGGCTGGGCCGTCGACAAGCCCAAGGCGACGATGTTCGTCTGGGCGCCCATACCCGAGCCCTATCAGCACATGGGCTCGCTCGAGTTCACCAAGAAGCTGCTGGCCGACGCCCATGTGGCGGTGTCGCCCGGCGTGGGTTTCGGTGAATACGGCGATACGCACGTGCGTTTCGGCCTCATCGAGAACGACCAGCGCACGCGCCAGGCGCTGCGCAACATCAAGCGCATGCTCAAGCGCGACGAAGTGATTCCCGCGTAGGCGAGGCGCCGCGCGAACCAAGGAGAGGCGAGAGTGCAACCGGTCAATATCGGTCTGCTGGGGCTGGGCACCGTGGGTGCCGGCGTGGTCGACCTGCTGTCGCGCAACCGAAGTGAGATCACGCGGCGCGCCGGGCGCGACATCCGTGTGACGCGCGCGGCGGTGCGCAATCCCGACAGCCCCCGCGACTGCGACACCACGGGCATCGACATCGGCACCGACTGCCATGCGATCGTCAACGACCCCGACATCGACGTGGTGCTCGAGCTGATCGGCGGCGAGCACGAGGCCCGCGACCTGGTGATGGCCGCCATCGCCTCGGGCAAGCACGTCGTCACCGCGAACAAGCACCTGATCGCGCTGCACGGCAACGAGATCTTCGCCGCCGCCGACGCGGCCGGCGTGGTGGTCTCGTTCGAGGCCGCGGTCGCCGGCGGCATCCCGATCATCAAGGCGATCCGCGAGAGTCTGGCGGCCAACCACATCGAATGGGTGGCCGGCATCATCAACGGGACCGGCAACTTCATCCTCAGCCAGATGATGTTCGAGGGCGTGAGCTTCGAGGAGGCGCTGGCCGACGCCCAGCGGCGCGGCTTCGCCGAGGCCGACCCGACCTTCGACGTGGAAGGGATAGACGCCGCCCACAAGCTGGCGATCATCGGCAGCATCGCCTTCGGGATCCCGCTGTCCTTCGACCGCATCTATACCCAGGGCATCCGGGGCATCGCCAGCGACGACATCGAATACGCCGCCGAGCTCGGCTACCGTATCAAGCATCTGGGCATCGCCCGGCGCCAGGAGACCGGGGTCGAGTTGCGCGTGCACCCGACGCTGGTTTCCGAGAAGGCTCTGCTGGCCAGCGTCGAGGGCGAGAAGAACGCGATCATGGTCTACGGCGACGCCGTCGGACCGACGGTCTACTACGGCTCGGGTGCCGGCGCGGGCCCCACGGCTTCGTCCGTGGTCGCCGATCTGATCGACACCGTGCGCATGATGAGCGTCGATCCGAAGGGCCGGGTGCCTCACTTGGCCTTCCAGCCGGATCAGATCACCCACGAGCCGATCCTGACCGAGCCGGACTTCGAGTGCGGTCATTATTTCCGGGTTCAGGTCGCCGACCAGATCGGCGTGATGGCCGAGATCACCCGGGCGCTTGCCGAGCAGCAGATCGGCATCGAGGCGATCCTGCAGAAGGACCCGCCGACCGCCGAGGACGACGCGCGCGTGATGATCGTCACCAAGCCGGCGCGCGAACGCCGCCTGATGAAAGTGCTCGACCACATCCGTTCGCTGCCCTACACCCGTGAGGGGCTCGTGCACATGCGCGTGGCCCAGTTCGAGGACTGACTCCGCCGTCGATTCATCCCGGCGGCGGGGCGAACCCCACCGATCGATACCGCATGCGCTACATCAGTACCCGTGGCCGCGCCCCGGCGCTGGACTTCGAGGAGGTCGTGCTCACCGGCATGGCCGCCGACGGCGGTCTCTATGTGCCGGAGCAGATACCCGAATTTTCGCCGGAGGCGCTGGCGGCGATGGCCGGCCAGCCCTACGCCGAAGTCGCCTTCCGGGTGATGCGGCCGTTCGTCGGCGATGCCATCGACGACGCCACCTTCCGCAGGCTGATCGACGCGACCTACGCGAGCTTCAAGCACGACGCGGTGACGCCGCTGAAGCAGCTGGACAGCAGTCATTTCCTGCTGGAACTGTTCCACGGCCCGACGCTGGCGTTCAAGGATGTGGCGCTGCAGCTGCTCGGTCGTCTCCTGGATCATTTTCTCGCCCGGCGGGGCGAGCGCGGCGTCATCATGGGCGCGACATCGGGCGACACCGGCTCGGCGGCGATCGAGGGCTGTCGCCACTGCGACAACCTCGACATCTTCATTCTGCATCCGCACGAGCGGGTGTCGGCGGTGCAACGGCGCCAGATGACCACTGTGCCCGCAGCCAACGTCCACAACATCGCCATCGAGGGCGATTTCGACGATGCCCAGGCGATGGTCAAGGCCAGCTTCGCCGATCAGGGGTTCCTGCAGGGGCGGCGGCTGATCGCGGTGAACTCGATCAACTGGGCGCGGATCATGGCCCAGATCGTATATTACGTGTATGCGGCGCTGGCACTCGGTGCGCCGCACCGGGCCGTCTCGTTCACCGTGCCGTCGGCGAACTTCGGCAATCTGTTCGCCGGCTACATGGCCCGTCGCATGGGGCTGCCGGTCCGACAATTCGTGATCGCGACCAATGCCAACGACATCCTGCACCGGACCCTGTCCGCGAACGACTTCTCGCGTCGGGAACTCAAGGCCACGCTTGCGCCGTCGATGGATATCGTGGTCTCGTCGAACTTCGAGCGGCTGTTGTTCGAGGCCTACGATCGCGACGCCGCGGCGGTCGACGCGCTGATGAGCCGTTTCCAGCACGAGCCGGCGGCACTCGCCGAGGCGCCGCTGGCCAAGCTGCGGGCGCTGTTCGCAAGCCACAGCGTCGACGACGACACCATAATCGCCGTCATCCGCGAAGCGTTCGGGCGAACCGGGGAACTGCTCGACCCGCACACCGCGACCGGTTATCGCGCCGCCGAGCGGGCGCGCACCGATACCGTCACGCCCATGATCACGCTGGCCACGGCCCATCCCGCGAAGTTCGAGGACGCCGTCGTCCGCGCCGGCTTCAAGGGCGCGCCGCTGCCGGATGCGCTGCAGGATCTGCTGTCCCGCCCCGAGCGCTACGATGTGCTGCCGGCGGAGCTGGCCGCGGTGCAGCAGTACGTCGCCGACCATCGGCGCTGAGCGTTCGGCGCAGGGCGGGCCCGGGCCGGTCGACGGCCGCGACGCGCGTTCCGCCGACGCGCCGCGCATCGCCGAGCGGGCCTGCGATGCGGCCGAGACGCTGGCCGGGGTGGAATCCGCGCTTCTGCGGCGCGTCTATGCCGGTCGCGGCGTTCGCCATCGCGACGAACTCGACTACCGCCTGACCGCGCTGCCCCATTTTGGTGACCTCGCCGGCGTGGATGCCGCCTGCGAGCTGCTCGGGACGGCGTTACGCGAAGGCGGGCCGATTCGGGTGGTGGGCGATTTCGATGCCGACGGCGCCACGAGCACCGCACTCGTCTGCGACGTGCTCGCGCAATGCGGGGCGCGCGTCGACTACTTCATCCCCGACCGTGCACGACACGGCTACGGCCTGTCGCCGGCGGTGGTGGCGGCCATCGGGCCGCCCGCGAACAGCCATGGCGTACTGCTGACCGTGGACAACGGCATCGCCGGCCACGCCGGTGTCGACAGCGCGCGGGCCGCGGGCTGGCGGGCGATCGTCTGCGATCACCATCTGCCCGGCGATACGCTGCCGGCCGCCGACGCCATCGTCGATCCGAATCAGCCCGGCTGCGCTTTCGAGGGCAAGGCGCTGGCCGGCGTGGGCGTGGCGTTCTATCTCATGGCCGCACTGCGCGCCCGGTGCGCCGCCGAAGGCGTCGCCGATCTGCCCAGGCTGGCCGATTATCTCGATCTCGTCGCGATCGGCACGGTCGCGGATGTGGTTCCCTTGGACCGGCTCAACCGCACGCTGGTGAGTCAGGGGCTGGCGCGCATCCGGTGCGGTCGCACACGGCCCGGCGTTGTGGCGCTTATGGCGGTCGCCGGGCGCGAGGCCGCACGCCTCGACGCCGCGGATATCGGCTTCGCCCTCGGCCCGCGGCTCAACGCCGCCGGCCGCCTCAAGGACATGGGCATCGGCGTGGAATGTCTGCGTGCCCGCGATGCCGGGCGGGCGCAGGCGCTGGCCGCCGAGCTCGCGGCCATCAACCGCCAGCGCCAGTCCCTGCAGGCCGACATGCAGGCCGAAGCCGAAGCGGCCCTAGAGGCCGCGGATCGCCTCGACACGAGCGCGTGTCACGGCCTCACCGTATACGATCCGGGCTGGCACGAAGGCGTGGTCGGCCTCGTCGCGGCGCGGCTGCGCGAGCGCCGGCATCGGCCGGTCGTCGCGTTCGCGCCCGGTGCCGGCGGGCAACTCAAGGGATCGGCCCGCTCCATCCCGGGCCTGCACATCCGCGATGTGCTCGCACGGGTCGATGCGCAAGCGCCGGGTGTGATCGCCCAGTTCGGCGGCCACGCCCAGGCGGCGGGGCTGGTGCTTGCACCCGAGCGTCTGGAGGCCTTCGCGCAGGCCTTCGACGCGGCCGTGGCCGAGCGTTTGACGCCGGCGATGGCAACACGGACGTTGTTAACCGACGGCGAACTGACGGATGCCGAACTGTCGCTCGCCACCGCGCAAATCCTGCGGGATGGCGGCCCCTGGGGAAAGGATTTCGAGGAGCCGCTGTTCCACGGCCTTTTCGTGGTGGTCGATCAGCGGATCGTCGGCGAAAAGCATCTCAAGCTGACGGTGCAGCCGAGCGCCGGCCGCAGGCGGCTCGAGGCGATGTGCTTCAACCGCACGGAACGGCTGGAGACCGGGGCGGCCTATCGACTGGTCTACAGGCTGGCGGTCAACACCTTTCGTGAGCAGAGCCGCGCCAATCTCATCGTGACCCACCTGCGGCCGGCGGACTGACGGCGTGCCGCGCCGTGTTCAGTCGAAGCGGTCGTCGCGCACCTGGATCATGCCGTCCTGCACCCGGGTCGGAAAGCTGTCGACATCCTCGTAGGCCGGCGGCGTCAGCGCCTTGCCGTTCCTGATGCAAAAGCGTGCGCCGTGGCGGGGGCAGATGACTTCATCGCCCTCGACGTCACCGCTGGCGAGCTCGCCGCCGTCGTGGGTGCACATATCCTCGATCGCATAGTAGGTGCCGTCGCGATAGAACACGGCGATCATGGTGTCGTCCACATCGACGACCCGGCACTGACCGTCCTTGAGTTCCCCGTCCCTGGCGACATCGACCCAGTCGCTCATGTTTCGCCTCTCGTGTGGTTTCGATTCCGTCGGCCTCAGCCGAAGATCCGCTGAATGCTGTGCAGGCCCTTGATCAAGGCGTCCACGTCGGCCTGGTCGTTGTAGGCGGCGAAGGAGGCGCGCGCCGTCGCCGAGACACCGAAACGTTCCATTAGCGGCATGGCGCAGTGGTGGCCGGTCCGGATGGCCACCCCGGTCTCGTCGAGCAGGGTGCCGATGTCGTGCGCGTGCACGCCGTCCATCACGAAGGAGATGATCGCCGCCTTGCCGGGCGCGGTGCCGATGATGCGCAGGCCGTCGATCTCGTTCATGGCTGCCGTCGCCGATTCCAGCAGCGCGTGCTCGTGGGCGGCGACGGCGTCGAGATCCAATCCGCCGACGTACTCGAGCGCCGCGCCGAAAGCGGCGGCGCCGGCGATATTCGGCGTACCGGCCTCGAACTTGTAGGGCAGCTCGTTGTAGGTCGTGCCGGCGAACGAGACCGTCTCGATCATGTCGCCGCCGCCCTGGTAGGGCGGCATCGCCTCCAGCAGCTCACGCCGGCCGTAGAGTACGCCGAAGCCGGTCGGCGCGAATATCTTGTGCCCCGACATGGCGTAGAAGTCGGCCCCCAGCGCGCGCACGTCCACCGGCGTGTGGGCCATGGCCTGGGCGCCGTCGACCAGCACCGGGACATCCCGACGGTGGGCCGCGGCGATCATCTCCGCTACCGGCAGCACCGTGCCCAACGCGTTGGAGATGTGGGCGATGGCGGCGATCACCGTGCGGTCGGACAACCGTTGTTCGAAAGCCGCCAGCGAGACGCTGCCGTCGTCCTCGACCGGTACCACGACCACATGGGCGCCGGTGGCTTCGGCGACCATCTGCCAGGGCACGATGTTCGAGTGATGCTCGAGCTCGGTGATCAGGATCTCGTCGCCGGCGGCGAGCCGCGGCCGGGCGTAGCACTGGGCCACGAGATTGATGCCGTCGGTAGTGCCGCGGGTGTGGACGATCTCATCGCGCGACGCCGCGTTGATGAAATCGACCATGCGGTCGCGGGCGCTTTCGTAGGCGCGAGTCGCGCGCTGCGACAGCGCGTGGATCGCCCGATGCACGTTGGCGTTGGCGTGCCGATAGTAGTCGTCGCTGGCCCGGATCACGGACAGCGGCTTCTGGGTCGTGGCCGCGTTGTCGAGATAGGCCAGACGTCGCCCCTCGGCGAGTGTCTCGGACAGAATCGGGAAGTCCGCGCGCACGCGCTCCACGTCGAATGTCGCGATTGGTGCTGCGGTACTGGCCATGATTACCTCTCAGGCGAGATCGGCGTAGCCCCGGCCGCCCGGCAGTTTGTGGAGGAGGGCGGCTTCGACGTAGCGTTCCAGCGGTGCGATGCCGACCTTCTGTACCAGCGCGTTGGCGAAACTGTAGGTCAGGATCGCGCGCGCGCCGGCTTCGTCGACACCGCGGCTGCGCAGGTAGAAGACCGCATCCTCGTCGAGCTGGCCCACGGTGGAGCCGTGCG
This sequence comes from Salinisphaera orenii subsp. orenii MK-B5, assembly GCF_003788635.1. Lineage (GTDB taxonomy): Bacteria > Pseudomonadota > Gammaproteobacteria > Nevskiales > Salinisphaeraceae > Salinisphaera > Salinisphaera orenii. The sequence goes on along the minus strand of NZ_AYKH01000001.1, from coordinate 34,517 downwards.
CGGCGGTGACGTCGTCGGCGTAGATCTCGAGTTCCGGCTTGGCGTCCACTTCCGCCTTGTCCGACAGCAGCAGGGCGTCGCAGGCCTGCTCGGAGTCGGTCTTCTGGGCGTGCTTGTGGATGATGATCTTGCCGTTGAACACGCCGCGGCCGTGGTCGGCCAGCACACCCTTGTAGATCTCGCGCGAGATGCTGTGCTCGGTGTCGTGATCCACGCGGGTGTGGTTGTCGATGTGCTGGCGGCCGGTCGGGGCATAGACGCCGTAGAGATGAATCTCCGCGTTCTCCGCGACAAGCCGCGTGTTGGTGTCGGTGCGCGCCAGCCGGCCGCCCAGATCGAAGCCGTGGTTGTAGACGCGGCTGTCCCGGGTCTGGCTCGCGAAGAAACTGGCGATGTGGTATCCGCGCTCGGATTCCTGCTGCACGCGACAGCGGGTCAGTTCGGCGTTGGCGCCCATCACCGCTTCGGTGACCGCGTTGGTGAAATAGGGCTTGTCGCCGAGTCCGACGTAGTGCTCGATCACGGTCGCCCGGCTGGACTCGTCCATGACGAAGCGATGCCGGATCTGGGACATGCGGTCGTCGTGCGCGCCGCTGGCCACGGTGATGACATGCAGCGGCCTGTCGAGCGACACGCCCCGGCCAAGCGCGACATAGGCGCCATCCGTGGCGAACGCTGCGTTCATGGCCGTCAGGCTGCCGGGTTCGTCGCCGATTTCCTCGGCGCGCACCTGGGCCGTCGGCTCGGCATCGAGAAACGCGGCGAAGGACTCGACGCGGGCGCCGTCCGGCAGCCCCTCCAGCGCCGAAAGCCGCTTGCTGAAGTGGCCGTCGACGAGGACCAGCCGATAGGCGTCGAGTTCGTCCGGAAGGAACGGGGCGATCGCGTCGGCGTCGATATCCTCGGCGCTGTCCGCGATCTCGAAACGGCGCTTCTCGAGCGGGCGAAGGCTGGTGTATTTCCAGTCCTCCATGCGCGTGTGCGGGAAACCCGTCTCGGCGAACGCGCGCAAGTCGACATGGCGCGCCTTCTTGCCGGCCTCGCCGCCGGGCAGATCGCGTTCGACGCGGGCGTATTCGGCGAGATAATGATCGATGAGCGGCGCGATATCGTTCATGATGTGGTTTCGGGGGCGTCGACTTCCAGGTTGACGTAACCCTTGGACTCGAGCACGTCGGCCAGTTCGGGGCCGCCGGAGCGGATGATCCGGCCCTTGGCCAGCACGTGCACCCGATCGGGCACGACATGTTCCAGCAACCGCTTGTAGTGGGTCACGAGCACGGTCGAGCGCTCGGGCGAGCGCAGCGCGTTGATGCCGCGCGCCACGATCTTGAGGGCGTCGATGTCGAGCCCGGAGTCGGTCTCGTCGAGGATCGACAGGCTCGGTTCCAGCACCAGCATCTGGAAGATCTCGTTGCGCTTCTTCTCGCCGCCGGAGAAGCCCTCGTTCACGCCGCGCTTGACCATGTCCATGCTCATGTCGACGTGCGACAGCTTGTCGTTGACCAGCTGCATGAACTCCATGGCGTCGATCTCGGGCTCGCCGCGATACTTGCGGCGCGCGTTGACCGCGGCGCGCAGCAGGTAGAGGTTCGAGACACCCGGAATCTCGACGGGATACTGGAAACCGAGGAAGACACCCTCGCAGGCGCGTTCGTCGGCATCGAGATCGAGCAGGTTTTTGCTCTGGTAGGTGACGCTGCCCTGGGTGATTTCGTAGTCCTCACGGCCGGCGAGAATGCTCGCCAGCGTGGACTTGCCGGAGCCGTTCGGCCCCATGATCGCGTGGACCTCGCCCGGGCCCACTTCCAGATCGATGCCGCGCAGTATCGGCGTGCCTTCGACCTCGGCATGTAGATTCTTGATGGAAAGCATAAAAGGTGTTTGCGGATTTAAGAATAGGACAGGCCCGCGTCGTGGACGCGGGCCCGACAACATCGCGGCGCCGGAAGCGGCGTTATCCCACCGCGTTTTCCAGCGTCACGTTGAGCAGCTTCTGCGCCTCGACGGCGAACTCCATCGGCAACTCGTTGAAGACTTCCTTGCAGAAGCCGTTGACGATGAGGTTGACCGCGTCCTCTTCGGACAGGCCGCGCTGCTGGCAGTAGAACATCTGGTCTTCGCCGATCTTGGAGGTCGTCGCCTCGTGTTCAAGCTTGGCGGTCGAGTTCTTGGATTCGACGTACGGGAAGGTGTGGGCCCCGCATTGGTCGCCGATCAGCAGCGAATCGCACTGGGTGAAGTTGCGCGCATTGCGCGCGCTCGGCAGTATCTTGACCAGGCCGCGATAGGACTGCTCGCCACGTGCGGCGGAGATGCCCTTGGCGATGATCGTGGACTTGGTGTTCTCGCCCACGTGGATCATCTTGGTGCCGGTGTCGGCCTGCTGCATGCCGCGGGTCACGGCCACCGAGTAGAACTCGCCGACCGAATCCCGACCGGTGAGCACGCAGCTCGGGTACTTCCAGGTGATCGCCGATCCGGTCTCGACCTGCGTCCACGAGATCTTCGAGCGATCACCGCGGCATTCGCCCCGCTTGGTAACGAAGTTGTAGATGCCGCCCTTGCCGTTCTCGTCGCCGGGATACCAGTTCTGGACCGTGGAGTACTTGATTTCGGCATCGTCTGCGGCGACGAGCTCGACCACGGCCGCATGCAGCTGGTTCTCGTCGCGCTGCGGTGCGGTGCAGCCCTCGAGATAGCTCACATGGCTGCCTTCCTCGGCGATGATCAGCGTGCGCTCGAACTGGCCCGTGTTCTCGGCGTTGATTCGGAAGTAGGTCGACAGCTCCATCGGGCAGGTCACGCCCTTCGGGATATAGACGAACGAGCCGTCCGTGAACACGGCGGAGTTGAGCGCGGCGAAGAAGTTGTCGCCCTGCGGCACGACCGTGCCCAGATATTTCTGGACCAGCTCCGGATGTTCGCGGATCGCTTCCGAGATCGAGCAGAAGATCACGCCTGCGTCGGCAAGCTTCTGCTTGAACGTGGTCGCCACGGACACGCTGTCGAAAACCGCGTCGACCGCGACGTTATTGCTCTTGGGGAATTCGGCACCCTCGACACCGGCGAGCATCTCCTGCTCGTGCAGCGGAATGCCGAGCTTCTCGTAGGTCTCGAGCAGCTTCGGATCGATCTCGTCCAGGCTCTTCGGCTTGTCCTTCGCGCTCTTCGGCGCGGAGTAGTACGAGATGCTCTGGAAGTCGATCTGCGGGTAGTGCAGGTGCGGCCATTTGGGGTGGCGCATCTGCAGCCACTGGCGATACGATTCCAGCCGCCAGTCGAGCATCCACTGAGGCTCATCCTTCTTGGCGGATATGAATCGGATCACATCCTCGTTGAGGCCCGGCGCCACCGTATCCGATTCCAGATCGGTGACGAAGCCGGCTTCGTATTCGCGCTCGGCGACGAGTGTTTCGACGTCTTCCTGATGTGCGGCCATAGCGACTCGGGTGGTCGTGGAAGTATTCGGCAATACCCGCAAGTATAACGCGAAACCGCGGTTAGCCGGTGACTTGAGTTCGCCACTTGAATGATAGTGGGGTCCTATCGCACGTGTTCAAGCTGCCAGGTACGTGTGCAAGCTTGCGCAGAATCGTGATACGCGCTTTAATGACAATGCATTACACCAATCAGGGAGTACCCCATGCGGTCCAACGTTCTTCGTCTGGGCGTTCTCGTTCTGGCCGGCGGCGCTCTTGCCGGCTGCTCTCAGATCACGATCACTTCGGACACCATCGTCGACGGTTCGGCGCGTATCGCCGACGCCACGACGAACGCGGTCGAGGGCACGAGTGCGGTGACCACCGATACCGCCAACGACGTCGATGCGCGCACGCACGCGGCGCGTCGCGAATTTGTGGGGTCTCAGATGGCGATGCTGCAGCGCGAGGCCGCCCGCGGCCAGGGTGAACATCTGGAGACGCTCGCCTATCTGATGCATGCCGACGATACGGACGCCTTTCAGTCCGAGATGCAGGCCAACTATCAGTCCCTGTTTTCCGGTGAAGCGGATGCCGAGCAGTGGCTGACGCGTCTGTACGATGCGGTCGGCACGCCGCCGGACATGAAGGTCGCTGCGAGCGGCACGGCGAGCTGATCGCCGTTGTCTCCGGCCGGCCGATGCATGGCGCATCGGCCGCGTCCGCTGCGCCCACTGGATGTGGGCGCGTGATCCTGCCGCAGACGAGCGCACGATGCCGCGAAGCGATCGCTGGGACATCGAAGTCCCGTTCCATATCGAAATCGACGTTGAGGCGGCTGACATCGACCGGCTGCAGCACGTTAACAACGCGGTCTATCTGCGTTTTCTGGAACAGGCCGCCTGGGCGCACACCGAAGCGCTCGGCCTGGACTGGGCGACCTATCAGGCCCTTGATGCCGCCTGCGTGGTCCGCCGCCACGAGCTCGACTACCTGCTGCCCGCCGAACTTGGCGACAGGCTGCAGGTGGCGACCTGGATCGTGGACAATGACGGCCGACTGACCATGTGGCGCGCGTTTCAGATTCGTCGCGTGGGCGATGGCCGCACACTGCTGCGAGCGCGGACCCAGTACGTGACGGTCGGTCTGTCGAACGGTCGGCCGAAGCGTATGCCGCAGCGTTTCGTCGACGCCTATCGACCGGTCGCAGAAGCCGGTGGCTGAGGCGCCGGCAGCCATCCACGCGCCGCGGGTGGAGATCCGCTACTGCCCGGGCTGTCGCTGGCTGGCGCGTGCCGCTTGGATGGCGCAAGAACTGCTCACGACCTTCGGCGACACCCTTGGCGAAGTCGCGCTCGTGCCGGCATCACCCGGCACCTTCGAGATCCGGCTCGACGGCGAGTGTCTGCACTCGCGTGAGCGCGACGGCGGTTTTCCGGAGCCCAAACCGATCAAGCAGCAGATCCGCGATCGCCTGACACCGTCGCGTGATCTCGGACATTCGGAGCGCTAGGCCGGCGCTTCATGCAGCCAGAGTAACGACACCGGTGCCGTAGCTGGCACCTGCACGATGGCCAGTTGCCCCAGTCGCCGTGCCAGGGCACGCATCAGACCTTCCTCAATGCCCGCAGCGAGCACGCCGGGCTCGTCCGGCCAGCGGCCGTCCGCGGCCTCGTTGACGCTCGAAAGCCACGCTGTGGCGCGCGTGGCAACCCAGTGGTGCAGAAACTCAGTTCGTCCGCGGTTGCGATCTGTATCGAGAATCGCGGCACCGGGATTGCAGGCGGTGATCAGCCATGCCCGGCCGCTGCCGGCATATCGGCGCACCCAGCCTGCCAGTCGCGCGGGCGTGGGTTCGCCGATTCGGATCACGCAGCGATCGCCCTCGTGCGCAATGCAGTAGCGGGTCGTGGTAAAGGCGGTTTCGAGCGATGAGTCCATGCGTGATAAGCCCCGGGCCGTGGCCCGGGGTCTTGTGGGAAAAGCAGGACGCGTCTCAGGCGACCCGCGATTCCATGCGATGGTCCTCGTGGCGGTGATTGACGGGATCGGCAAGATATTCCTTGCTGAACGCGTCGGTGAGGATCGCGTCGTAGCGCAGGTCGTCGTATTCCTTGACCTGGCGCGCCTCGGCGTCCGTGAGCACGCCGGCCGCCACCGCACTGGTCAGCTGCTCGTCCACGGTGAAGCCTTCGGCCTCGCCCTTGCCGACCGCCTTGGCGAACTTCTCGAAGGCCGGCTCGACCTCGATCAGCTTGTCGAAGGCCTTTTCCATGCGGCCCGTCGCGCTGTGCTCGTCGGTCCCGAGATAGATGTTCGCGGTCAGACGATCACGGAAGCTCGACGGCTCGAGGATGGCGTCGCCGATCGTGTTGATCAGGCGATCACTCGGTCCCTTGTGATGCCGACCGGTTGGGAAGACGAGCACGCGCATCGCGCCGCCGACGAATCGGTTGGGGAAATTGCGGAAGAAGCCGTCGAATGCCTGTTCGATCTTGTGCAGGCAGTCCTGCATGACGTAGTGCAGGTGCTCGATGTCTTCGTCCTTTTCGCCCTCGTCATAGAAGAACTTCAGCGTCGCCGAGCCGAAGTAGAGCTCGGACAGTACGTCGCCCAGGCGGGCGGAGAGCAGTTCCTTGCGCTTCAGTTCGCCGCCGAGCATGCCCATCGTGATGTCCGAACAGATCGCCAGCGCCGAGGAGAAGCGCTCCAGCTGACGATAGTAGGGCGCGGCCACGCCCGATACGGGCGCCTTGGCGGTCACCGCCCCGGACAGGCCGAAGGTGAGCGTGCGCGCGGCCCGGTTGACCGAGTGGCCCACATGCGACCAGAGCAGGGTGTCGAATTCCTCGAGATCGTCGTTGCGCGCCGCCTCCATCTCGGGGAAGACGTAGGGATGGCAGCGGATCGCGCCCTGACCGAAGATCATCAGGCTGCGGGTCAGGATGTTCGCGCCCTCAACCGTGATCGCGATCGGGATCGACTGATAGGAGGAGAACAGATAGTTGCGTGGCCCCTGCTGGATGCCGCGCCCGCCGTGTACGTCCATGGCGTCGTTGACGATCTGGCGCATCCATTCGGTCATGTGGTATTTGGCCATGGCCGTGACCACCGCCGGCGTGCACTGATCGACGCCGCTGGCGGTGAAGATGCGCGCAGCCTCCATCTTGTAGTTGAGGCCACCGATGCGCGCGGTGGCTTCCTGCACGCCCTCGAACTTGCCCACCGGCACCTTGAACTGGCGCCGGATGCGACCGAAGGCGCCGGTCATGCGATAGGCCGTCTTCGAGGCGGCCGAGGACAGCGCCGGCAGCGAGATGCCGCGGCCGGCCGACAGGCACTCGACCAGCATGCGCCAGCCGCCGCCGGCCTTCTCCTGCCCGCCGATGATCGCATCCAGCGGCACGAATACGTCCTTGCCGTAGATCGGCCCGTTCATGAAGGCGCCCGGTGAGTGGCGGCGGCCGATTTCCACCCCCGGCTCGTCGGCCGAGATGAGCGCACAGGTGATGCCGTAGTCGGTCGTGTCCGGGTCGCCCAGCAGGCCGTCGGGGTCATAGAGCTTGAAGGCCAGGCCGATGACCGTCGCCACCGGGGCCAGCGTGATCCAGCGCTTGGAGAATGTGAGCTTCATGCCCAGCACCTCCTCGCCGTTGTACTCGCCGCGGCAGACGATGCCGGTGTCCGGCAGCGCGCCGGCGTCGGAGCCGACTTCGGGGCCGGTCAGGCCGAAGCAGGGGATCTGGCTGCCGTCGGCCAGGCCCGGCAGCCATTTGTCCTGTTGTTCCTTGGTGCCGTAATGCACGAGCAGTTCGCCCGGGCCCAGCGAGTTCGGCACCATCACCGTGACCGCGGTGGTCAGCGAGCGCGAGGCGATCTTGGCGACCACGGTGGACTGCGCAACCGCGGAGAATCCCAGGCCGCCATGGGCCTTGGGAATAAGCATGGCGAAGAACTTGTGCGCGCGGATGTATTCCCAGGCTTCCTGCGGGATGTCCTTTAGTTCGGCGCTGATCTCCCACTCGTCGAGCATGCCGCAGAGCGTTTCCGTCTCGTTGTCGAGAAACGACTGCTCGGCCTCGGTGAGCTGGGTGCGCTTGAAATCCAGCAGGTACTGCCAGTCCGGCTTGCCGCGGAACATTTCCGTTTCCCACCAGGTGCTGCCGGCTTCGAGCGCTTCGCGCTCGGTGTCCGACATCGGCGGCAGTACGGCCTTGAAACCCTTGAATATGGGTTTGGACGCAAAGCGACGCCGCAGCGGGGTACTGTTGAACAGGATCAGCAGCGGCGCGAAGACCACGGCCGCGATCAGAAGCCCGACCCAGCCGATCGCGCCCACCGCCGCCAGCGCGGCGAAGTAGATGACGACCGCTGCGCTCCAGACCATCAGCGAGACGCCGAGGTAGGCCAGCGTCCAGGCAGCCGCGATCGCGACCAGTATCGATAACAGAGCTGTCATGGGAACCTCCGTAGTAAAAGACTCAACCGTCGCGGGCCGCTGCGCCAGCGGGCGCCGCGTCGGTCGTGGCCGCGTCGTCACCGTCCAGACCGGGCGGGACGAGCGTGACCATTAGAAACTTCACGTAATCGCCGAAGGCGGGCTCGTCGGCGGCCGGCCATTCACCCGGCAGGTCGCGCCGGATCTGCAGCGCGCCGAGAAACACCGAGAACGTCATCAGCGCCCAGCGGCGCGCGGTTTCAGCCCCGAGGCCGAGGCCGGCATAGCAATCCTGGATGAAATCGAGGCGGCGCTTGGACACGCGTTCGACGTAATCGCGCACGAAACCGGGCTTGGTCGCGCTCGACAGGGCGGTGTGAATACGGCTGGCGCGACGGGAGGCGTTGACCTCGGTGATCAGGCGCTGGATGCGCGCGCGAGGATCGGTCTCCTGTCGGACCCGCTCTAGCACATCGTCGGTCTCTCGCGCCTCCCAGAGTTGAAGCGCGGCCACGAGCAAGGCTTCACGGTTGGCGAAATGCCAGTAGAAGCTCCCCTTGGTCACACCCAGATCGCGCGCGATCGGCTCGACGGCCACGCCCTCGACGCCGCGCTGGCCGATCGCATCGAGGGCGGCTTCGGCCCAGTCCCGGCTGGTGAGCATCGTTTTCTGAGGCTTCGGCATTGCGCACTGCACAATTGGACTTCCGTATAATGTCGTCGAGTTGCCGGGCCGTGTCAATACGGCGCCGTATGGAACCGCACAGCTGGAAGGAAGAAACCACATGCGCCAACCGACGCGTTCCGATTACGCGCACTACGTCGCCATCAAGGTGAAGTGGGGCGAGATGGACAGCCTGGGCCACGTCAACAACACCGTCTTCTATCGTTATTCGGAGGACGGACGCATCGACTATATGCATACGATCGCCGACGACGGCGACACCCAGATCAGCGACGGCCCGCTCCTGGCCGATCTGCGCTGCAGCTTTCGTCAACAGCTGCGTTTTCCCGCGGATGTCGAGATCGGCACCCGCGTCAAGCGCATCGGCCGCGCCAGCTTCGAGCTAGAGCAGTGCCTGTTCTACGCCGAGACCGACGACGTCATCGCGGTCTACGACACCGTGGTGGTGTGGTTCGATTTCGGTGCGCAGACGAGCATGCGCGTGCCCGAGACGGTGCGCGAACGCATCCGGACGCTCGAGCACGTGCCCCCGGAGGAGTAACCGGGTGCAGCGCGGCCGTACAGACGCCGCACCGCGGCCGCGCAGGGCTCGCCATGCGGTGATGGCAAAAGGGCGGTCGAGGTGATTTAGACAGCGGGGCTCATGCCATCAGCGCTACGTGCGCGGAGTTCAGCGCTCGCTTTCGGTGAAGCGGTCGCGCACGAACACCTCGGACAGATCGAGCTGGCCGCTGCGCGGATGCGCGGCCGCCTGCGCCTTGCCGAAGGTGATCATCATGCAGATCCGGTGATCCGGCGGCAGGTTGATCAGATGGCCGACCCGCTTGAAGTCGAAGCCGTCCATCGGACAGGAGTCGTATCCCATGCCCCGTGCGGCCAGCATGGCGGTCTGGGCGGCCATGCCGCAGGAGCGCATGCCCTCGTCGCGCTGCAGCATCTCGTCGTCGCGATAGAAATGCCGGATCTCGCGCACCATCGACTCGCTGACCTGCGCCGGCGCGTGCCGCCAGTAGCGCTCGGGCGATTTCGCCCAGCTCTTGAGATCCAGACACATCACCAGCAACAGTGACGCCTCGGTGACCTGGGCCTGATCCCAGGCCGCCTTGCGGATCTCGGCGCGCAGCGCCGGGTCCTGCACGGCCACGAAACGCCAGTTCTGGATGTTGAATGCGGTCGGCGACAGCAGGATGTGGCTCATGAGCGTGTCGATCTCGTCGTCGCTCATGCGGTGCGCGGGGTCGAAATGGCGCACCGAGCGCCGGGTGGCGATGGCCTCAAAGACGTCCACCGGCTCAGACCGCGCCGCCGGGTGCCGCCCGCGCCTGCGCCGGGGCGTTGCCGACGTAGTCCTGGGGGCGCATGGCGCGCAGTCGCGCCTTGTCATCGGCGGGGATGTCGAGGCCGTCGATGAACGTGTGCATGGCGTCGGCGTCGATCACCTTGCCGCGGGTCAGCGCCTTGAGCTGTTCGTAGGCGCCGCTGATGCCGCGCACGCGCATCACTGTCTGCACTGCCTCCGCGAGCACGATCCAGTTGGCGTCCAGGTCGGCCGCGAGCCGCTCGGGATTGGCCTCGAGCTTGCGGACGCCCTTGAGTAGCGACGCATAGGCGACGCCGCCGTGGGCCAGCCCGACGCCGAGGTTGCGCAGTACCGTGGAATCGGTGAGATCGCGCTGCCAGCGCGAGATCGGCAGCTTCGCGGCCAGATGGTCCATGATTGCGTTCGCCAGCCCGAGATTGCCCTCGGCGTTCTCGAAATCGATCGGATTGACCTTGTGCGGCATGGTCGAGGAGCCGATCTCGCCCTCGACCGTCGACTGCTTGAAATAGCCGAGCGAGATATAACCCCAGACGTCGCGCGCGAAATCGACGAGGACCGTGTTTACGCGCATCACGGCATGAAAGAACTCGGCGATGAAATCGTGCGGCTCGATCTGCGTGGTGGCCGGGCTGATCTCCAGATCCATGCCGCGGATGAAGCGGGCCGCGATCGCCGGCCAGTCCGCATTCGGATACGCCGCCAGATGGGCGTTGTAGTTGCCCACCGCACCGTTCATCTTGCCGAAGATCTCGACTTCGGCGAGCAGCGCCCGCTGGCGGGCCAGACGCTGGGCGAAGACCGCCATCTCCTTGCCGAGCGTGGTCGGCGAGGCCGACTGGCCGTGCGTACGCGAGAGCATGGCGACGTCCGCGTAGTCGTGGGCGAGCGCGCCGATGGCCGCGATCACCCGATCGATGGCCGGCAGCAGATTGTCGTTGCGGGCGTCACGCAGCATCTGCGCGTAGGCGAGATTGTTGATGTCCTCCGAGGTGCAGCCGAAGTGGATGAACTCGTTGACGTGGGCGATCTCGTCGACGGCCTTGATCTTGTTGCGCAGGTAGTACTCGACCGCTTTCACGTCGTGATTCGTGGTGTCCTCGATCGCCTTGACCTGCTGCCCCTCGTTGATGTCGAAGTCGGCGATGAGGCGTTCGAGAAACGCGTCGGCCTGCTCGGAGAACGGGCCGACGTCCGGGATATCGGGTTCGGCGGCCAGCGCCTGCAGCCAGCGGATCTCCACGATCAGACGATAGCGGATGAGCCCGTATTCGCTACAGATCTCGCGCAGATCCCAGGTCTTGTCGGCGTAGCGGCCGTCGATGGGGGAAATCGCAGACAGCGCGGTCAGTTGCATCGCCATGGGCACGCATCCGGTGAATCGAGCGGGTGATAGAATCCGCGATTCTACCGAATCGACACGGTCTGCGGTGCGCATCGCACTGCCGCCGGCCCGACGCGCGTCGGGCGGCACGGGCTGAAAGACACAGGCTTGCAACGGAGCGATTGATGGCGGCGAACGACGACTACCGGATCGAAAAAGACAGCATGGGCGAGCTCAAGGTCCCGAAGAACGCGCTCTGGGGCGCGCAGTCGCAGCGGGCCGTCGACAACTTCCCGATCTCCGATCTGCGCGCGCCGCGCGCCATGATCAACGCCCTCGGGCTGATCAAGGCCAGTGCGGCCGAGGTCAACCGCGATCTGGGGCTGCTGGACAAGGCCGTCGCCGAGGCCATCATCGAGGCGGCGACCGCGGTCGCGGCGGGGCGCCACGACGATCAGTTCCCGGTCGACATCTTCCAGACCGGTTCCGGCACCTCGACCAACATGAACACCAACGAGGTGGTCGCCCATCTCGCGACCGAAGCCGCCGGCCAGACCGTCCACCCCAACGATCACGTCAACATGGGCCAGTCGTCCAACGACGTGATTCCGACCTCGATCCACGTGGCCGCGGTGATCGAGAGCGAAAAGCGCCTGTTGCCGGCGCTGCGGCACATGCGCGACACGCTGCACCGCAAGGGCGACGAGCTCGCCGAGGTGGTCAAGACCGGGCGGACGCATCTCATGGACGCCATGCCCGTGCGCTTCGACCAGGAGCTCGGCGGGTGGGCCGCCCAGATCGAATCCGGCATCGCCCGCGTCGAGTCCGCGCTGACCCGGGTCCGCGGGCTCGCCCAGGGCGGCACGGCCGTGGGCACGGGCATCAACGCGCATCCGGAATTTGGCGAACGCTTCGCGCGGGCCATCAGCCGGGCGAGCGGCTGCGATTTCCACGCCAGCCACGATTACTTCGAAAGCCTGTCCTCGCAAGACGCCGCGGTGGAGCTGTCCGGCCAGCTCAAGACCATCGCCGTGTCGATGATGAAGATCGCCAACGACCTGCGTTGGATGAATTCCGGCCCGCTCGCCGGGCTCGGCGAGATTCAGCTGCCCGCGCTGCAGCCGGGCTCGAGCATCATGCCCGGCAAGGTCAATCCGGTGATCCCCGAATCCGCCGCGATGGTGGCCGCGCAGGTGATCGGCAACGACACCACCATCACCGTGGCCGGCCAGTCCGGCAATTTCCAGCTCAACGTGATGCTGCCGGTGATCGCCTACAACCTCCTGCAGTCCATCGAGCTCATGGCCAACACCAGCCGCGTGATGGCCGACAAGGCCATCGTCGGGTTCACGGTCAACGAGGCCAACCTGGACGATGCGCTGTCCAAGAACCCGATTCTGGTCACGGCGCTGAACGCGGTGATCGGTTACGACAAGGGGGCCGCCATCGCCAAGCAGGCCTACAAGGAGGGCCGTCCGGTCAAGGAGCTGGCCATGGAGCAGAGTGATCTCAGCGAGGCGGAACTCGATCGGCTGCTCGATCCCAAGGACCTGACCGAGGGCGGCATCAAGAAGTGAGCCGTTTCGATACCGCGTATCTACGTACGGGGCCCGTTTCGGCGGGCCCCGGGCGCTGACTTGCGCCGACTCGGCTCGACGAGCGGTCACGGTCGCGCCATCGGCCCGCGAACCCGAGGGATGCCGTTACGACGGTGCGAGGCGAGCGCGGCCGGCGTCGACGCCGTGGATGTGCGATTCGGCGCCTCTATCGCCCGCAGCCCGGTCGGTGCGCGCTCGGCTCGTGCAGGATCGTCCGAGACGTTACGCGGGGTTGAGACCGGTGCGGTTGACGTGTGACCAGGGCGGTTCCGGCGTTGCGGTTCGATGCGGACGGCGCGCTACGCCACGGCCGGATCGCGGGCGGGGTGGCCCCGTGCGCACGAACCGCTGGTCCTTGGAGGAGGCCGACAGGTCGCGGTACGTGACGGTTCGGACCCTTGCAATCACACAGGTTCGAGGGACGCGCGTGCCCCGGTGGCGGTCGCCATCGATCGTTCGGCCGTCCGGCACAGGGCGAGGGCGGGGCACTTGGCCGAGCGATCCGCGTCAGGGTGCCATCGCCGCTGGGCTCGAGGCCGCATGCCGTTTAAGGTGGCCGCGGCCATGAGCCGGCCGTTTCGGTCGGCGGCGCGGCGGCCCGCCGTCCTTGCGGACGGCGAGCGGCTGGTTTTGTTCGATGGTGTCTGCCGTCTCTGCAACGGCTGGGCTCGGTTCATCATCCGGCACGACGGTGATCGTCGGTTCAGGCTGGCGCCGATGCAGTCGGATGCGGGGCAGGCGGTCCTGCGACATTTCGGCCTGCCGACCACAACCTTCGATACGCTGCTGGTCGTCGAGGCGCGCGCGGTCTATGGCAAGAGCGAGGCGTTCCTGCGGGTCGTGGCCGGCCTCGGCTGGCCGTGGAAGGCGCTGGTGATGCTCCGCGTGGTGCCGCGGCCGCTGCGGGACTGGATCTACGACCGGATCGCGCGCCGCCGATATCGGCTGTTCGGGCGCCACGCCTGCTGTGTCTCGCCGCCGCCGGATCATCCCGGGCGGTTTCTGGGCGACGACGGCCGGCACTGAGACCCGCCGAGCGGTGCGCTCTCCGTTCGCGTGTTCGATGACGCCGCCGCGCCCGCTCGGGGAAACGCGCATGGGCCGAGCGCGTCGCGGCTGCTCGCTACAGCGCGACCCGCGCCAGGCGCAGCACCGGGGCCGGGCAGCGCGGCTCAGCTCGGTGTCGGCGCGCTCTCGGCGATAAGGCCCTCGCTCTTGAGTTCGTCCCAGAACGCTGCGGGAATCGACGCCCGCATTGAGGCCGCGTTCTCGCGCGCCTGCTCGGCGTTGCGCGCGCCCGGAATGGTCGCGCTCACGACGTCCGGCGCGGCCGTGAACTGCAGCGCCGCGGTGCGCAGGTCCACGTCGTGCGCCTTGGCGACGGCGCGCAGACGGTCGCGCTTGGCCATCACGCCTTCGGGCATCTCGCCGCCGTAGTGCCAGCGGTCGACGCCGGCAAGAAAGCCGGCGTTGTAGGGCGCGCCGATCACCACCGAGGCGTTCTTTTCGCGCACGCGCGGGAACAGGCGATCGAGCGCGTCCTCGTGCTTGACCAGCGAGTATTCGGTGGCCTGCAGGATCACGTCCGGGTCGGCGGCGTCGAGGGCGGCCACCGCCGGCTCGATATCGTTCACGCCCATGCCCCAAGCCTTGATCATGCCTTCCTCGCGCATGCGGGTGAGCTCCGGCATGGCGCCGTCGATCGCGATCTGGAGCTGTTCGCGCCAGTCGTCGAAGTCGGTGTTGCTGGGCGCGAGATCGTGGATATAGACGATATCGATCTTCGGCACGCCCAGACGCTGCAGGCTGTCCTCGACCGAGCGGCGCACGCCGGCGGCGGTGTAGTCGTAGCGGTAGTCGAAGTTGAGATCGCCCTTCCAGTTGCCGACCGAATCCACCGAGGCGTCGGGGATCAGCAGGCGGCCGACCTTGGTCGAGAGCACGTAGTCGTCCGGGTTCTTGTCGTCGAGAAAATGCCCGAGGCGGCGCTCGCTCAGGCCCAGGCCGTACCAGGGCGAGGTGTCGAAATAGCGCACGCCCGTCTGCCACTGGGCTTCGAGCATGGCCTCGGCCTGGGCGTCGGGCGTGATCTTGAAGATATTGCCGAGCTGGGTTGTGCCGGCGCCGAGCTTGTAAGGCGGCCGGTAGCGCGCGGCATCCTCGGGATTGGCCGGCAGGGTGTCGGGTTCGTATGTGGCGCCCGATCCGCTGTCGTCGCTGCGGCGGGCCGCGGAAAGAGGCGCGCTGACGGTCGCGGCCGCCGCAATGGCGGCGTTCTGTAGAAAACGACGGCGATCGATCATGACGGGTCTCGGTAGGGTGACGACACCAATTTAACGTGGATGGCCATACCGATGCCGTGGCCAGGCCGGCAAAACAGCGCGCCGGTCTGCCGAGAGGCCGGCGGTCGGTCAAGCCGCGCCGCTGCATTCACCGGCCCGTGTGGCGCTCTTCGCGGCTCCGTGCGTTGTGGGTGCCCGGAGGCTATGGGATGATCCGCGCATGACGACACGCGGATTCTTCCTCGTCGGCTTCGCGCTGCCGGCGCTGGCTCTGGCTTTTGCCTACTATCTCGAATATGCGCTGGGTCTGGAGCCGTGCCCGCTGTGCATGTTCCAGCGCGTGGCGATGGCCGGCGTGGCGGTTTTCTGCCTGATCGGTCTGCTGCACGGGCCGGGGCCGGTGGGGCACCGCGTATATGCGGTGCTGGCGACGCTGTCGGCCCTGGCCGGCGCGGCGATCGCGGCGCGACACGTATGGCTGCTGCATCTGCCGGCCGATCAGGTGCCGGCCTGCGGGCCCGGGCTCGACTACCTGGTCGATGTGATGCCCCTCACCGAGGTGCTCGCCACGATCCTGCGCGGCGATGCCAGCTGCGCGACGGTCGAGGGCGCCTTCCTGGGCGTCAGCCTGCCGGCCTGGACCCTGCTGTGTTTTCTCGGCCTGTCGCTGTGGACGCTGGCCGGCGTGTTCGGCCTCGGTACGCGACGCGGCCACCATGACTGATTCGCGACTTTCAAGGAGAGCCCGACCATGACGCCCATAACCGATCTCTGCGACGAGTTCAGCGACAAGCTGCAGATCGCCGACCCGATCTTCACCGACTTCGGCGGCGCGTTGGACTTCGCCGGCCCCATCAGCACGATCAAATGCTTCGAGGACAATTCGCTCGTGCGCGCCGCCCTCGAGGAGCCCGGGGAAGGCCGGGTGCTGGTGGTCGACGGCGGCGGCTCCGAGCGCTGTGCGCTGCTCGGCGACAACCTCGCGCAGCTGGCGATCGACAACGATTGGGCGGGTATCCTAGTCTACGGCTGCATCCGCGATTCGGCCGATATTTCGCAGATGGGCGTGGCGGTGAAGGCGCTGAACGCGCATCCGAAGAAGTCGTACAAGAAGAATCAGGGCGAGCGCGACGCGCCGATACGATTCGCCGGTGTGTCCTTCATGCCCGGCGACTGGATCTACGCCGATCTGGACGGGGTGGTCGTGTCCGAATCGGAGCTCTCGCTCTGAACGATTCGACGGTCGGCGTTTCCGTCAAATCAGCCGCACAGGACGGTTCGCTGCAGTGAGGGCGAAGGCCATCGCTCGCCGGCCTCGGGGCACGGTCGGGCCGCAGCCCGCCGCCGTGTGACCGTGGAGGCGCCGCCCGAGCCGCCGTCGGACTGCGGCCGCTGCCCGCGGCTGGCGGCGTTGCGCGAGCGCGTGCGTCGGGACCACCCGGACCACCATGCCGCGCCCGTGCCCGGCTTCGGCCCGGGGGACGCGGCACTGCTGATCGTCGGCCTCGCACCGGGTCTGCACGGTGCGAATGCGAGCGGACGGCCGTTCACCGGTGATGGCGCCGGCGATCTGTTGTACCCGGCTCTGCACGCGCATGGCTTCGCGTCGGCGCCGTGCTCGCGCGGGCCCGGCGACGGCCTGACGCTGCGCGACTGTCGGCTGACCAACGCAGTGCGGTGTCTGCCGCCGGGCAATCGCCCGGTCGCGGCCGAGATCAATCAGTGCAACCACTTTCTGGCCGCGGAGATGCGGCGCCCGCGGGTGCTGCTCGCGCTTGGCGGTCTGGCACACAAGGCGGTGATTCGGGCGCTGGAGCTGCGCCAGGCGAGTCATCCCTTCGGCCATGCCGCCGAACACTCGCTGCCGGGTGAACGCGTACTGCTCGACTCCTATCACTGCAGCCGCTACAACACGAATACCGGCCGACTCACGCCGGCGATGTTCGCAGCCGTGTTCGCGCGGGCGCGGCAACTGGTCGACGGACAGGGCTTGCCCGCAGATCGATAGACGCCATCATGCACGCATGACCACGGACACCGGTTTTGACCCCAATCGCTATGTGCGCCAGCTGACCCAGCGGCCCGGCGTGTATCGCATGTACGACGCCGAGGGCACCGTGCTTTACGTCGGCAAGGCGAAGAACCTCAAGAAGCGCGTTTCCAGCTATTTTCTCCGCGCCTCCGGCAACGCCAAGACCGAGTCGATGCTCGATCAAGTGGCCGATATCGAGGTCACCATCACGCATACCGAGGACGAGGCGCTGCTGCTGGAGTCGACGCTGATCAAGCGGCATCGACCGCGCTACAACGTCTATCTCCGGGACGACAAGAGCTATCCCTATCTGCTGATCACCGGCGACAACGATTTCCCGCGGGTGGTCTATCATCGCGGCGCACAGAAGCGCGAAGGGCACTACTTCGGGCCGTTCCCCAGTTCGGGGGCCGTGCGCCAGACGCAGGACACGCTCATGCGGCTGTTCAAGCTGCGCAACTGCCGCGACAGCTTCTTCGAGAATCGCACGCGGCCGTGTCTGCAGTATCAGATCAAGCGCTGTACCGCGCCCTGTGTCGGCTACATCAGCCAGGAAGACTATGCCCGGGATGTGCGGGATGCGGTCGAGCTGCTGCAAGGGCGCAACGAAAAGCTGATCGATCGGCTGGTCGGTGACATGGAGGCCGCGAGCGCAGCGCTCGATTTCGAGACCGCCGCCCATCTGCGCGAGAAGATCGCGGCGCTGCGCCGACTGCAGTCCCAGAGCCAGACAGTCGGCGGGCAGGGCGATTTCGACATCCTCTGTGCGGCCATCGACGGCGGCGTGGCGGCGGTCGTCGTGGTCACGGTGCGCGGCGGCATCAATCTGGGCCACCGCAGCTTCTTCCCGAACGCGCCGGCCGGAACCGAGGTGGCGGACATGATGGCCGCCTTTGTCAGCCAGTATTACCTCGACCGGCGGCCGCCGCCGGAACTGCTGATCGACCCCTTGCCGAGCGACGATGCCTGGCTCGCCGAAAGCCTGTCGCAGCGCGCCGGCCGCAAGGTCGCGTTCAAGCCCCGGGTGCGCGGCGAGCGCCGCCGCTGGCTGGACAACACGCGCGCGACGCTCGAGCAGACGCTGTCCGCGCAGCTGGCGAGCCGCGCGGGCGTGGAAAAGCGTCTTGCGGCCCTGGCCGATGCTCTGGGGCTGGAGACGCCGCCCATGCAGATGGCCTGCTTCGACATCAGCCATACGCGCGGCGAACGGGCCGTGGCCTCCTGCGTGGTCTTCGAAGGCGGGGCGCCGAACAAGTCCGCTTATCGGCGCTTCAACATCGACGGCATCGAACCCGGCGACGACTATGCGGCGATGCGGCAGGCACTGACGCGACGCTTCAAGCGGGTCAGGAGCGGCGAGGCGCCGTTGCCGGATCTGCTGCTGATCGACGGCGGTAAAGGGCAGCTCGCCGTGGCCCGGGAGACGCTGGCAGAGCTCGGAATCGAGGGCGTGCAGCTGCTCGGCGTCGCCAAGGGGGCGACACGCAAGCCCGGTCTGGAACAGCTGTTTTTGCCGGGCGACAACGCCCCTCTTATACTGCCGGCGGACTCTCCGGCACTGCATCTCATCCAGCAGATCCGTGACGAGGCGCATCGTTTCGCGATCGCCGCGCACCGCGGCCAGCGGGGTAAGGCGCGCAGCGGCTCGATGCTCGATGACGTGGAGGGTCTGGGACCGAAGCGCCGCAAGAAACTGCTGCAGACATTCGGCGGCCCGCGGCAGGTTGCGCGGGCCGGTGTGGCGGAACTCGCACGCGTGGACGGGATCAGTGCGAGAATGGCCCAGCGTATCTACGATCATTTTCACGACACGGCCTGACGCAGGGTCGTTATGGGCCCCGAGGAGACGCTCTTGAACCTCCCGATCTGGCTGACGCTCTTCCGGCTCGTGCTGATCCCGTTCGTCGTCGGGCTGATGTTCGTACCCATGTCCGGGTTTAACATCGCCGCGGCGATCCTGTTCGGTGTCGCCCTGGCGACGGACTGGCTGGACGGCCATCTGGCCCGGCGCTGGAACCAGACGTCCGCCTTCGGCGCGTTCCTGGACCCGGTGGCGGACAAACTCATCGTGTGCGCCGTGCTGGTCATCCTCGTGTATCGAGATCCGCACTATTACGTGGCGTTGCCCGCCGCGGTCACCGTCGGGCGCGAACTGACCGTGTCGGCGCTGCGCGAATGGATGGCCGAGCTCGGCGAACGCGGCGTGGTGGCGGTCGGTTCGCTGGGCAAATACAAGACCGCGATCCAGATGGCCGCGATCTTCTGCATGCTGTTCCAGCTGACCGAGCAGGGGATCGTCTACGGCGTCGGCGTCGTGTTGCTGGTGATCTCCGCCGCGCTGACGCTCTGGTCCATGATCGAGTATCTGCGCCAGGCCTGGCCGCGTCTGAGCATGGAGCGATAATCGATCAATACCAGCGTGGAAAATGGGTTGACACCCATCGCGCTGTGCCTACAATACGCACTCTCGATGAGCGGGAATAGCTCAGTGGTAGAGCACAACCTTGCCAAGGTTGGGGTCGCGAGTTCGAATCTCGTTTCCCGCTCCAACTGAACAAGCCGAAACCTCGGCCGAACGGTCGGGGTTTTTCTTTATCGGGGTCCGGCCGCTGCGCGCAAGCCGCCGGACCGTCGCCGGCCAGGTGGCAGAGTGGTGATGCAGCGGCCTGCAAAGCCGCGTACCTCGGTTCGATTCCGGGCCTGGCCTCCATCCCCGTTGCTCGTCCCGCAGTGCCCCGTTGCGGTCGGATGAACTGCTAGAATCCGGCGCTCGCGCCCGGATGGCGAAATGGGTAGACGCATGGGACTTAAAATCCCTTGGCCGCAAGGCCGTGCCGGTTCGAGTCCGGCTCCGGGCACCATCAGCGCGCCACGCCTGCCAGCCGACCACATCCGCCCATGCCGCGACTCGAGATCGACAATCTGTCCTGCGGTCGCGGCGAGAAGGCGCTGTTCGCCCGTCTCGATCTGACGCTTTGCGAAGGCGAGGTCGCCCGGGTCCTGGGGGAGAACGGCAGTGGCAAGACGACCCTGTTGCGCACCGTCGCCGGACTGTACCGGCCACTCGAGGGCACGATCCGCTGGCAGGAGCCGGCCGGCGCCGACGGTGAGCCCGCCACGCTCCACGAACGCCTGTGCTTCATCAGCCATGACAATGCGCTCAACGGCGCGTTGACGCCGGTGGAGAATCTCGATCTGTTGATGCGCGTTGCGGGGCGCCCGGCGAGCGAGGAGCAGATCCGCTCGATACTCGCCGACCTCGGCCTGAAACGGATCGCGCATCGCAGCTGCGAGCGACTGTCGGCCGGTCAGCGCCGACGCGTGTCGCTGGCCCGGCTGTGGCTGACGGATGCACCGTTGTGGCTGCTCGACGAGCCGGCCTCGGCGCTGGACGTGGATGCGCGCGCGGTGCTGTGCGAGCGCATCGCCGCCCATGTGCGCGGCGGCGGTCTCGCCCTGTTCACCACTCACGAGCGACTGGATCTGCCGACGGTCACCCTCCGCGAGGTCACGCTGCCGGCATGCTAGGGGTCTTCTGGGCGGTACTGCGGCGCGATCTGCTGCTGGCGTTTCGCCAGCGCGGCGTGCTCGTGCATCACCTGCTGTTCTTCGTGCTGGTGGTGGCTCTGTTTCCGCTGGGCACCCGGGCGGAGGGCGCGATACTCGTGGCCGTGTCGCCGGCGCTGATATGGATGGCGGTGCTGCTCGCCGCGCTGCTGTCGCTGCAACGGCTGTTCCGGCCGGATTACGAGGACGGCACGCTCGAGCAGTATCTGCTCTCGCCGGAGCCGCTGGCCGTGATCGCGCTGGCCAAGGTCACGGCCTACTGGATCGCCAGCGGGCTGATATTCGTGGTGGCCTCGCCGCTGCTGGTGCTGCTGCTGGGGGTGCCGGCCCATGCGGTAGGCGTTATCATGCTGAGCTTGCTGCTGGGCACGCCGACGCTGGGGCTCGTGGGCGGCATCGGTACGGCGCTGACGCTGAGCCTGCCGCGCGCGGGCCTGCTGTTGAGTCTGCTGATCTTCCCGCTTTACGTGCCGGTGCTGATCTTCGGCGCGGGCGCGATGCAGGCCGCGATCATCGGATTGCCGGCGGCCGGCGCGCTCTATCTGCTGGGCGCGCTGCTCGCGCTCGGTGTGACCGCGGCGCCCTGGGCGATCGCGGCGGCACTGAAAATCAGTCTGGAATAGGGATCAAGTGCCTGTTTGCGTTGTCAGTAGCCACTGGGTGCGCGTTTGCACCCGCGGGCCGCGCCCGCCGCGAGACGAGGAGATCACGGCACACCGTGTCGAGCGTATGACGAGAACGATCCGACAAGGCGCCTCCGAGCGCGCCCGGTGCGAGGGCTGACGGCGCCATGGCCAAATCCGCTTTCATGCGCTGGTTTCATCGCTTCGGTTCGCTGCCGTACTTCTACGGCGTGAGTGTGCCGATCGCACGTGCGCTGGCCGTTCCGGGCGTGCTGCTGGCGGCCTGGGGTGTCTTTGCGGGCCTGGTGCTCGCACCGGCCGACTACCAGCAGGGGGACGCCTTTCGCATCATCTACATCCACGTGCCCAGCGCCTGGCTGTCGATGTTCGGCTACACCTCGATGGCCGTTGCCGGCGTTGTCGCGCTGGTGTGGCGGCTCAAACTGGCCGAGATCTATATCGTGGCGGCCGCGCCCATCGGGGCGAGCTTCACGTTCCTGGCGCTGGCGACCGGCTCGATCTGGGGCAAACCGATGTGGGGCACCTGGTGGGTATGGGATGCGCGCCTGACCTCCGAGCTGATCCTGTTGTTTCTCTATCTGGGCGTGATCGCGCTTCACAACGCCATCGAGTCGCCGCGCACCGCGGCGCGGGCCTGTGCGCTGCTGTCGGTCGTCGGGGTGATCAACGTGCCGATCATCCACTACTCGGTGGAGTGGTGGAATACCCTTCATCAAGGCCCGACCATCACCCGCTTCGACCGGCCGGCGATGGATCTGGACATGCTCTGGCCGCTGTTGTCGGCTGCACTCGGCTTCACGCTGATCTTCGGCTGGCTCACGCTCTGGGGAATGCGCGTGCAACTGCTCTGGCGGGAGCGGCGTAGTCGCTGGGTCGGCCGCATGCTGGAGAATTCTCGATGACGTCCTGGCAGGCATTCTGGGCCATGGGCGGATACGGCGCCTTCGTGTGGAGCAGCTACGGCATCGCCGCCGTCGTGCTGCTGGCCAACGTGATCGTACCGTTGGTCGCGCACCGCAGGCTCAAGCGGCGGATACGCAACGAGGAATTCGATGACTAGGACCCGACGTCGCCGATTGCTGCTGGTGAGCGGCCTGTTCGTGGGGCTGGCCGCGGCCGTGGCGCTGGCACTGACCGCCTTCAGCGAGAATCTGCTGTACTTTTACCAGCCCAGCGAGATCGCCGCCGGCAAGGTGCCGACCGACACGCGCTTCCGCATCGGCGGCCTGGTGGAGGAGAACTCGGTCGAGCGCAACAACGACGATCTGGTCGTGCGCTTCACGCTCTCGGACTGCGAGGCGAGCGTGCCGGTGCGGTTCAAGGGTACGCTGCCCGATCTGTTCCGCGAGGGTCAGGGCATCGTGGCCTACGGACAGCTCGAGCCCGGCGGCGATTTCGTCGCCGACGAGGTGCTGGCCAAGCATGATGAGAACTATATGTCACCGGACGTCGCCGAAGCCATGCAGAACGATCAGGGCGTGAGCTGCATGCCCACCAACATGCAGGCGCAACGATGATTCCCGAGATCGGCCATTTCGCGCTGTTTCTGGCGCTGGGGCTGGCGCTGGTGCAGAGCGTGCTGCCGCTCTATGGCATCGCCCGCAATCGTGCCGACTGCCTCGCCGTGGCCGCGCCGGCCGCCATCGGTCAGTTCGTGATGCTGGCCGTGGCGTTCGTGGCGCTGTCGTTCGCGTTCTATGCCAACGACTTCAGCGTGACCTACGTGGCTCAGAACTCGAATACCGAACTGCCGTGGTTCTATCGGCTTGCGGCGGTCTGGGGTGCGCACGAGGGGTCGCTGCTGCTCTGGATGACGCTGCTGGCCTCGTGGAGTCTG
Source organism: Salinisphaera orenii subsp. orenii MK-B5 (assembly GCF_003788635.1). Classification (GTDB taxonomy): domain Bacteria; phylum Pseudomonadota; class Gammaproteobacteria; order Nevskiales; family Salinisphaeraceae; genus Salinisphaera; species Salinisphaera orenii. The sequence continues at coordinate 11,370 of NZ_AYKH01000001.1, read as the reverse complement.
GCCGTGGCGGCGGCCAGCCGCAGCCTGCCGCGCGAGGTCGCCAGCTGCGTGCTCGCGGTGATGGGCGCGGTCAGCGCCGGCTTTCTGGTGTTCACGCTGTTCACCTCCAACCCGTTCGCGCGGGAGTTCCCGGCGCCGGCGGAGGGGCGGGATCTGAATCCGCTGCTGCAGGATCCCGGTCTCGTGATCCATCCGCCCATGCTCTACATGGGCTATGTCGGTTTCTGTGTGGCGTTCGCGTTCGCGATAACCGCGCTCATCACCGGCCGCGTGGACAGTGCCTGGACCCGCTGGACGCGGCCCTGGACAACGGCGGCCTGGGTGTTTCTGACCGTGGGCGTGACGTTGGGCAGCTGGTGGGCCTACAACGAACTCGGCTGGGGCGGCTGGTGGTTCTGGGACCCGGTTGAAAACGCCTCGTTCATGCCGTGGCTCGTGGGCACCGCCCTGATCCACTCGCTCGCGGTCACCGAGAAACGCGGCATCTTCAAGAGCTGGACCGTGCTGCTCGCGATCACGGCCTTCGCCCTGTCGCTGCTCGGGACCTTCCTCGTGCGTTCGGGCGTGCTCATATCGGTCCACGCGTTCGCGACCGACCCGACGCGCGGCATCTATATCCTCGCGTTCTTCGCGATCGTGGTCGGCGGTTCGCTGCTGCTCTACGCCATCCGCGCGCCGCGATTCGATGCCGGCACCGAGCCCGTGGCGGCGCTGTCCCGGGAAGGGCTGCTGCTGCTCAACAACATCTTTCTCGTGGTGGCCGCAGCCGGCGTGCTGCTCGGCACGCTGTATCCGATCTTCGCCGACGCCCTGGGCATGGGCCGGATCTCGGTGGGCCCGCCGTACTTCAACAAGATATTCATACCGTTGACCGTGCCGCTGGTGGTGCTCGTGGGCGTCGCGGCGGTGATGGCCTGGAAGCGCACGCGTGCGGAAGTGCTGCGTTCACGGCTCTGGGCCCCGTTGCTCGTGGCGATCGTGCTCGGGGTGCTACTGCCCTGGCTGGCGCTGGGGACCAACGGCATCGTGGCCGCAGCCGGCTGCGTGCTCGGCGGCTGGGCGATCGCGACGGCGTTGGAGGACGTGTTCCGCCGGATGCGCGGTCGGCGCGTCAAGCTGCCGCGCGGCGTCGTCGGGATGGCGCTCGCGCACGCCGGTGTGGGTGTGTTTGTCATCGGCGTGAGCCTGGTCACCGCGTTCGGCTCGGAACACGACGTGCGGCTGGCGCCCGGCGAACGGGCTTCGCTCGACGGCTACGACTTCACCTTCAAGGGCACCCGGCATGTGGAAGGGCCCAACTTCGTCGCCGAGATCGGCGATTTCATCGTCCGCGAGGATGGCGAGCAGATCGCCGAGCTGTTTCCCGAAAAACGCCGCTACAACGCCAGTGGCCAGACCATGACCGAGTCCGGCATCGACGCGGGCATATTCCGTGACCTCTATGTCTCCCTGGGCGAGCCGCTCTCGGGCGACGCCTGGAGCGTGCGCATCTATCATCGACCGTTCGTGCGCTGGATCTGGGCTGGCGGTTTCCTGTCCGCGCTGGGCGGTCTCATCGCGCTGAGCGACAAGCGCTACCGTCGCCGTGAACGCGCTGCCAAGACGGTGCCCGCGGATACCCGGGCGCGTGTCGCCACGGCGGAGGCCTGATGCGCTGGCGTCTGATCATGCCCGTGGTCGTGGTGTTCGCCCTCATCGTGATGCTGGGCTACGGCCTCACGCGTAACCCGAGCGAGTTGCCGTCGGCGTTCATCGGCAAGCCCGCGCCGTCGTTCGACCTGCCGACGCTGGATTCGGACCGGGAGCGGATCACCGACGCCGCCTTCCAGGGCAGCATCACGCTGGTCAACGTCTGGGCGAGCTGGTGCGTGGCCTGCCGGGCCGAACACGAACTGATCACCGAGATCTCGCGCCGTACCGGCGTGCCGGTGGTCGGGCTCAACTACAAGGACACCCGCGAGGCGGCCCTGCGCTGGCTCGGCCGCTACGGCAACCCGTTCGCAGTGGTCGCCTTCGATCCCGCCGGCGAGGTCGGCATCGACTGGGGCGTGGCGGCCGTGCCGGAGACGTTCGTGGTCGACCGAGACGGCACGATCCGATACAAGGTCGTCGGCGCGATCACGCGGGAGGAAATGAACGACACGCTCATTCCGAAACTCAGACAGCTCAAGCAGGCGTCATGAGACATGCGCTGTCGCTACTGCTGCTGCTCGTGTGGTCCGCGTTGCCGATCGCGTTCGCACAGACCGCCGATCTCAACGACGCTCAGCTCGAGCGCTATCACGAACTCAATGCCGAACTGCGCTGCGTGATCTGTCAGAATCGCAGCATCGCGGAGTCCGATGCGCCGCTGGCCAAGGACCTGCGCGAGATCGTGGCGCGTCAGCTCGCCGAAGGTCGCAGTGACGACGAGATCAAGGCCTATCTGGTCGAACGCTATGGCGAATGGGTGCTCTATGATCCGCCGTTCTCCTGGTCCACCTGGGTGCTCTGGCTGGGGCCGTTCGTACTGCTGTTCGTCGGTCTGGTGTTCGTCATAGCCGTGATGCGCGGGCGCTATCGTGCGCCCGAGCCGCGGCCGCCGCTGGACCGGGAACGACTCGCACGGGTTCTGAAATCGCACGAAGCCGGGCCCGACGACACCGACAAGGATCGTTCATGACCGAATTTCTCGTGTTCGCGGCCCTGCTTGTGGCCGCGAGTCTGGTGTTCGTGCTGCTGCCGCTCTGGCGGGCCGGCCGACCCGTCGCCCATCGTCGTCGCGACGCCAATATCACGATCTATCATCAGCGCTACGCCGAGATCGAGCGCGAGGTGGCCGCCGGTCGTCTCGGTCGTCGCGAGGCCGAGGTCGAAAAGGACGAACTCGGCGCCCGGCTGCTCTCCGACCTCGATGAGACGCCGGCGCTCGCGTCGGACGCGAGCGTTCGCCGCCGCCCCTGGGTCCTGACGCTGCTGGTGGTGATCCTCGTCGTCGGGCTGTCGTCCGGCGGCTACTGGCTGCGGGGCGACTGGGGGGCGATGCAGACCGGCGATCGTCCCGATCTGCCCGCGATGATGGGCCAGCTGCAGCAAAGGATCGACGAATCCCCCGACGACCTGGAGGCGCGCGCGCTGCTCGCACGGGCCCAGGAATCGACCGGCGACTACGCCGGTGCGGCCGAGAATTATGGCGCCCTCAACGCCGCCATGCCGCAGCCGCAGCCGGCGCTTCTGGCGGCGGAGGCCCGGGCGCGGCTTCAGGCCACCGATGACCTGCAGGGGCGTGCGAACGACCTGTATCGGCAGGTGCTCGAGCTCGACCCGGCCAGCCTGGAAGCGCTCTGGTACCTCGGTCTGGCGGCGGCGGAGCGCGGCGACGACGCGCGGGCCGTGTCCTATTGGAATCGGCTGCTCGCCGAGGAGCCGCCCGCGGAGTTCCGCGACATGGTGGAAACCCGTCGCGCCGAACTGGTCGGCGACAAGCCGCAGCTCCAGGGCGACTGACTGTATTGTTTCGGTACGGCAAAGGGGTTAACGTCGCGGCAGACGTTTCCGGCAGGCGCGCGCATCCATGACCTCTGACATCCGGCTCGACTACGATCAGTTGCCGCCGGTCGTGCCCGCCTACGTGCGGGCGGCCGTTACGTTGTCCGGCGGGCTGTCCGATGGCGAGACGATTCCGAACATCGTGGCCCGACTGCCGCGCATGGAGGTCCGGGCCGAGGCGCTCGCGCGGTACCGCCGCGTCTGCGGTTTCGATCACACCGAGCATCTGCCGGTGACGTATCCGCATGTGCTCGCCTTCCCGATGCACATGGCGGTGATGACGCACCGCCGGTTTCCGCTCAAGCTGCTCGGCCTGATTCACGTGCGCAACGTGATCAATCAGTATCGTGCGATCCACGCGGAGGAAACCCTCCAGCTTGAGGTCGCGGTCGGTGGCCACCGCGATGTCGACAAGGGCATCGAGTTCGACCTGGTCACGCGGGTGCGGGACACGGCCGGCGCTATCATCTGGGACGAGACGGGCACCATGCTCTCCCGGCGCAAGACGAAACGATCGAGCGAGGGCAGCTCGTCCCGGAAAGCCGCCGAGACACTCGGCTTCGAGCCTTCGACGGAGCGCGACTGGCAGGTGCCGGAGAACATCGGGCGCCGCTATGCGGGCGCTGCCGGCGACTACAATCCGATTCATCTGAACCCGATCACGGCCAAGGTGTTCGGGTTCCCGCGTCATATCGCGACCGGCATGTGGCTCAAGGCACATGCAGCGGCCGAACTGGCGCCGGAGCTGTCCGGCGATGCCTATCGGCTCTCGGTAGCCTTTCGCAAACCGGTATTCCTGCCCAGCCGACCGCGCCTGCTCTACGCGCATGCCGATAGCGGTCTGGATTTTGCATTGGTCGACCAGACAGGCGACGTTCAGCACCTGCTGGGCAGCGTCTCCCATCTTTAGACGCTTCGAGAATCAAAGGGCGGCGACGCCAAAGGACTGAATATGCGAATTCGCAAAGCGGTATTTCCAGTGGCCGGTCTCGGCACCCGATTCCTGCCGGCGACCAAGGCCAGTGCTAAGGAGATCCTGCCGGTGGTCGACAAGCCGCTCGTGCAGTATGCGGTCAAGGAGGCGATCGCCGCGGGCGCCGAAGAGATGGTGTTCATCACCAGCCATACCAAGAACTCGATCATGGACCATTTCGATCGGGACTATGAGCTGGAGGCGACGCTCGAGGAAAAGGGCAAGACCGAGCTGCTCAAGGCGGTTCGTGACGTCCTCCCGTCGGGGATCAGCTGTGTCTATATCCGGCAGCCGGAGCAGATGGGCCTCGGCCACGCCATCAGTTGCGCGATTCCGGCTGTCGGCGATCAGGATTTCGCCGTGATTCTCGCCGATGACCTGATCGCCGGCAGTTTCCAGCCCTGCATGGCCCAGATGCAGCGGGTGTATCAGGAATACGGCACCAGTGTGATCGCGGTCCAGCGCGTGCCCTGGGAGGAGACCTACAAGTACGGGATCGTCGAGGTCGAACCGATCGGCCCCGGGCTGTCGGAAATCCGCGGCATCGTCGAGAAGCCCGACCCCGACCAGGCGCCCTCGAATCTCGCCGTCGTGGGCCGCTATATTCTGACGCCGCGCATCTTCCGGCTGCTGGACAAGACCAAGCCCGGCGCGGGCGGCGAGATCCAGCTCACCGATGCCATCGAGTCGTTGATGAGCGAGCAGACCGTGCTCGCCTATGAGTTCGAGGGGACCCGTTACGACTGCGGCAGCAAGTTCGGCTATCTCAAGGCGAACGTCGAAATGGGTCTGCAGCATCCCGAGATCGGCGACGAGTTCCGCGACTATCTCAAGACGCTGACAGGGTCGTGGGACGATGACAGCGACACCCCGGTCAAGGCGACAAGCTGACGTTTCAGTCATGACGGGCCCGCTCGCGGGCCCGTTTTGTTATCATTGCCCGTCTCCGGCGCCACCCGGAACACGCCGGTTCGGCACGGCACGCAAGAGGTGATTCCGGCGCCTCCCTCCGGCTACGAGCCCGTCTATGAAAAGCGAACTTAACGACAAGTTCATCGCCAATTCGCCGCTTTTCGGTGGCAACGCTTCCTACGTCGAAGCCTATTACGAACAGTATCTGAAGGATCCGGAATCGGTCGAGCCCAGTTGGCGCGACTATTTCAAGAGCCTCAACGGCGACGGATCGAGCGACATCGCACACGGCCCGATCCGCGAATCGTTCGTGGACACGCAGGCCTCGGCGGGTCAGGGCGCCCGGCCGCGCACCGGCATGTCGCTGCAGGCCGCCCAGAAGCAGGCCGGCGTTCTGCGGCTGATCAACTATTACCGGGTTCGCGGTCATCAGGCAGCCGACCTCGATCCGCTCGGCCTGTACCAGCCGCCGCCCGTGCCGGATCTGGATCCCGCCTTCCACGGCCTCGGCAAGGCCGACATGGACACCGTGTTCAGCACCGGATCGTTGTTCGCGCCGGCCGACGAGATGCCGCTGCGCGACATCATCGATCTCTGCAAGCGGGTGTATACCGGCACGATCGGCGCCGAGTACATGTATATCACCGACACGCGGCAGAAGCGCTGGATCCAGCGCCGCCTGGAAGCCGGTGTCGACCAGGGTCTGCTTTCGGACAAGGATCGTTACGAGGTGCTCCGGCAGCTGACCGCGGCCGAGGGCATCGAGCGTTATCTGCACAAGAAATACGTCGGCCAGAAGCGCTTTTCGCTCGAGGGCGCGGATACCATGATCCCGGCGCTCGACGAAATGGTGCGCTCGGCCGCGCGCCACCACGTCGACGAGGTCGTGCTGGGCATGGCCCATCGCGGCCGACTCAACGTGCTGGTCAACATTCTCGGCAAGTCGCCGCAGGAACTGTTTGCGGAGTTCGAGGGCGAATACGACCTCGACGAGCTCGATCTGTCGGGCGACGTCAAGTATCACCTCGGCTTCTCGACCGATATCGAGATCGAAGGCGAACGCGTGCATATGGTGCTCGCCTTCAATCCGTCGCATCTCGAAGCGGTGAATCCGGTCGTCCAGGGGTCGGTCAAGGCACGCCAGTCGCGCCGCGACGATGGCGCCGGCGAGACCGTGCTGCCGGTGCTCATCCACGGCGACGCCTCGTTCGCCGGGCAGGGCATCGTCATGGAGACTCTGCAGCTGTCCCAGGCCGAAGGCTACGCCACCGGCGGCACCGTTCATTTCATCGTCAACAATCAGCTCGGGTTCACGATGCAGAACCCGATCACGGCGCCCATGGGTGAGGTGTCGCGGACGTCGCAGTACTGCACGGACATCGCCAAGATGCTCGAAGCGCCCGTGTTTCACGTGAACGGCGACGATCCCGAGGCCGTGGTCTTCGTGACCCGCCTGGCGATGGACTATCGCGAGACGTTCGGCAAGGACGTGATCATCGACATGGTCTGCTACCGCCGTCACGGCCACAACGAAGCCGACGAGCCGGCGGTGACGCAGCCGCTGATGTATCAGAAGGTCAAGGAGACGCCGACCACGCGGGCCCGCTATGCCAAGCAGCTCGAATCCGCCGGCGTGATCGACAAGAACGAGGCGCAGCGGCTGTTCGACGCCTATCGCGACGGGCTCGACGAAGGCAAGAATATCTCGCGCACGACGCTCGGCCTGGTCGGTAACGAGCATACCGTCGACTGGCGGCGTTACACGCGCGATCACTGGTCGCATGTGGTCGACACCTCGGTGCCCGTGGAGACGCTGCAGCGGTTGTCCAACCAGCTGCATTCGCTGCCGGAGGGCTTCGAGCTGCACAAGCGCACGCAGCGCATCATCGACGACCGCCGCAAGATGGCGGCCGGCGCATCGCGCATTGACTGGGGCTTCGCCGAACACGTGGCCTACGCATCGCTGCTCGACGACGGCTTCGACGTGCGTCTGTCCGGCCAGGATTCGGGACGAGGCACGTTCTTTCACCGTCATTCGGTCCTTTACAACCAAAAGAACGGCGACGAGTTCGTTCCGCTGGCGCATGTGGGGCGTGACAACGCCCGCTTCGCCGTCAACGACACCCTGCTGTCGGAGGCCGGCGTGGTCGGCTTCGAATACGGCTACGCGACGGCCGACCCGGACACGCTGACCATCTGGGAAGCCCAGTTCGGCGATTTCGTCAACGGCGCGCAGGTCATCATCGATCAGTTCATCTCCAGCGGCCAGGCCAAGTGGGGCCGGCTGTGCGGGCTGGTGATGTTCCTGCCGCACGGCTATGAAGGCCAGGGGCCGGAGCATTCCTCCGCGCGTCTCGAGCGCTTCCTGCAGCTGTGCGCGGAGCGACACATGCTCGTCTGCGTGCCGTCCACGCCGGCCCAGTGGTTCCACCTGCTGCGCCAGCAGATGGTCCGCGATCTGCGCATGCCGCTGGTGGTGTTGACCCCGAAGAGTCTGCTGCGGCATCGGCTGTCGACCTCCACGCTCGAGGACCTGGCCGAAGGCCATTTCCAGTTCGTGATCGACGAACCGGCCGATATCGACGCCGACCGGATCGAGCGCGTCGTGTTCTGCAGCGGCAAGGTCTACTACGACCTGTACCAGGCACGCGAGGAGCGCGAGCTGGATTCCGTCGCGCTGGTGCGTATCGAACAGCTCTATCCGTTCCCGGCCGACGATTACTCGGCGGTGCTCGATCGCTACAAGAACGCCAACGAGGTGGTCTGGTGTCAGGAGGAGCCCGAGAACCAGGGCGCCTGGTATCAGATCAAGCATCGGCTCCAGGTGCCGCTCGAGGACCGCCACCAGCTGATCTACGCGACCCGCCCGGGTGCGGCGACCACCGCGGTCGGCTACCACAAGCTGCACGTCAAGCAGCAGGAGGCGGTGATCGAGGCCGCGCTCACGGGCGGCGAAGCACTCCTGGACAAGGGCATGTCGCGCGATCTCAGTCGCGGCAAGAAGAACGCCACGCGCAAGAAGAAGTAGCGCGGGCCCAGTCAAATATCTGAACGCATTTTAGGAACGACAAGCATGGCGACAGAAGTCAAGGTCCCCGAGCTGCCGGAATCCGTCTCGGAAGCCACGGTCGGTGAATGGCAAAAGAAGAAGGGCGATCGCGTCGAACGCGACGAGAACCTGCTCGATCTCGAGACCGACAAGGTCGTGCTCGAGGTGCCGGCGGCGGCATCGGGCGTGCTCGCCGAGGTCAAGGTCGCGGCCGGCGACACCGTCCAGGCCGGCGACGTGCTGGCCATTCTGGAAGAGGGCGAAGGCGGCGCCGGCGGCGACGACGAATCGGAGGCCGAAGACACGTCGTCCGATGAATCCGAAGCCGCCGAGTCGTCGTCGGATGACACGGACGCCGGGGACGACAAGCCGGCCGGATCGGACGACGCCGTCGCCAGCCCGGCGGCCAAGAAGCTCATGGACGAGCATGATCTGGCCGCGCGCGACGTCTCGGGCACCGGCAAGGACGGGCGCATCACCAAGGCCGACGTGCAGAAGGCCGTCGACGGCAAGAGCCAGGCCGACTCGTCCAGCGCCGAGGCGAAATCCGATGCCACGGACGTGCCGGGCTCGGGCGTGGACGAGCGCGACGACCAGGCGGTCTCCGAAAAGGCCGATCGCCAGGCGCTCGCCGACGCGCCCGCCGAGCGCACCGAGCAACGGGTGCCCATGACCCGCATTCGCCAGCGCATCGCCGAGCGCCTGCTGGACGCCAGCCAGAACACCGCCATGCTCACGACCTTCAACGAGGTCGACATGCAGGCGGTGACCGACCTGCGCAACCAGTACAAGGACAAGTTCGAGAAGGACCACGAGGTCCGTCTGGGCTTCATGTCGTTCTTCGTCAAGGCGGCGGTGGAGTCGCTCAAGCGCTTCCCCATCGTCAACGCCTCGATCGACGAGGGCGACGTCGTCTACCACGGCTTCTATGACGTCGGCGTGGCCGTGTCCTCGCCGCGTGGCCTGGTGGTGCCGGTGCTGCGCGACGCCGATCAGCTGTCCTATGCCCAGGTCGAATCCACCATTCGCGATCTCGGCAAGCGGGCCCAGGACGGCAAGGTCACCATGGACGAGATGACCGGTGGCACCTTCACGATCACCAACGGCGGCGTGTTCGGCTCCTATCTCTCCACGCCGATCATCAATCCGCCGCAGGCCGCCATTCTCGGCATGCACGCGACCAAGGACCGCCCGGTGGTGGTCGACGGCGAGATCGTGGTGCGGCCCATGATGATGCTGGCGCTGTCCTATGATCACCGCCTCATCGACGGCCGTGATGCCGTGCTGTTCCTGCGCACGATCAAGGAGCTGATCGAGGATCCGGCGCGGCTGCTGCTTCAGGTCTAGCGGCGCGGCGCCGGCATTGCGGCCGGCGCGCGCCTGAATCGATCAAGACATTGCAAGGAAGAGCATGAGCAAGGAATTCGACGTCGTCGTCATCGGGGCCGGGCCGGCCGGTTACGTGGCCGCCATCCGCGCCGCACAGCTGGGCATGAATACGGCCTGCATCGACAAGTGGCTGGATCCGAACGACAAACCGTCGCTCGGCGGCACCTGTCTGAATGCCGGCTGTATTCCCTCCAAGGCGCTGCTCGAGTCCAGCGAGCTGTTCCATCGGGCCCAGCATGAATTCGCCGATCATGGCGTCCAGGTCGACAAGGTCGGCCTGGATCTCGCGGCGATGCAGAAACGCAAGAGCGGCGTCGTATCCCAGCTCACCGGCGGTATCGCCAGCCTGTTCAAGGCCAACGGTGTGACTTCGTTCGCGGGTAGCGGCCAGGTCGTGGATTCGGGCGAGGTGCGCTACACCGATCACGAGGGCAAGGAGGACACCTTCAACGCCGAACACGTGATCATCGCCTCGGGTTCGGAACCGGTGGCCCTGGATATCGCGCCCTTCGACAACGACCGTATCGTGGATTCCTGGGGCGCGCTGGAGTTCGACGAGGTGCCGAAGAAGCTCGGCATAATCGGGGCCGGCTACATCGGCGTGGAACTCGGCAGCGTCTGGTCGCGTCTGGGCAGCGAGGTCACGCTGCTCGAGGCGGTTGACGAGTTCATGCCGGTCGCGGACCGGGACATCGCCAAGGAGGGTCTGCGATCCTTCCGGAAGCAGGGGCTGGATATCCAGCTCGGTGCGCGCGTGACCGCGGCCAAGGCCAACAAGAAGAGCGTCTCGGTCGAATACACGCAGGGCGACGACAGCCAGAAGGTGTCGTTCGATCGGCTGATCGTGGCCGTCGGCCGCCGGCCGCATACCAGCAATCTGTTCGCCAAGGGCGCCCAGGTCGAGCTGGATGACAAGGGCTACATCGACGTCAACGACAACTTCCGCACCAGCCTGCCGGGCGTGTACGCCGTGGGCGATGTCATCGGCAATCCGATGCTCGCGCACAAGGGCATGGAAGAGGGTGTGACGGTCGCCGAGATCCTCGCCGGCCAGAAGCCGCACATCAATTACGACGTCATTCCGGCCGTGGTCTATACCGCACCGGAGATGGCCTGGGTCGGCAAGAGCGAGGCTCAGGTCAAGGCGGCCGGCAACGACTATCGCATCGGCCAGGTGCCGTTCGCTGCGAACGGCCGCGCCAAGGCGCTCGGCCAGCAGGGCGGTTTCGTCAAGATCATCGCCGACGCCGATTCCGACGAGATCCTCGGCGTGCACATGATCGGGCCCTACGTCTCCGAACTCGTGCAGGAGATGGTCGTCGCGATGGAATACCGGGCGTCGAGCGAGGATATCGCCCGCATCGTCCACGGCCATCCGACGCTGGGCGAGACCGTGCACGAGGCCGCGCTCGCCGTGGACGGTCGTCCGATTCATTTTCCGCCGCCGAAGCGCAAGAAGTAACCGGAAGTGGCCACGGAGGACGAGGACCGTTCTCTGGCCAAGGGCAGCCGGAACGGT